>NZ_JAGHQQ010000010.1:0-720 GCF_017744215.1 Thalassospira sp. A3_1
ACGTCCTAGCTCGGGAACAAGACGCGGTTTGAGACGTCAGATCACGGGGCATCCGAGCGACCGGATACCTTTGGAATAGTTGCCCAGGCGGGCTCCGCCGTCAAGAAGTGGTCTCTTCCATAGCAAATACAGGGTCGGCTTGGTTGCCGCCCTCACCGTCCTTAAGACGAGATCCTAAATCCCAAGCGGAAGGCCCGAACATTATCTACGAGGTCGCGTTATGCGCCTCCACGGCCCTTTGAGAGAGAGGTCCTTCCGCCTGGGCTCACCCCCTCGAAGAAGGGGCGATAGGGTTCGCCGGATTGGATCACGGCGTGAATGGTGCGCGCCATCTTGGCTGCGATGGCGGTGTAGGCCTTGCGGCGCAGATCCGGGTTGTGGCGATCTTGCGCGATGTAACGCTCGAATTTGTCCCGAAAGCTGTTGGTCTTCTTCAGAACCGCTGTCTGACCCGCCAGCCATAACGTGCGTCGGAGACGGGCATTGCCATACTTCGATATCTTGCTCCGACCGCGGAACATGCCGGACTGGACGGTGGCCAGATCCATGCCGCAGAACTTCAGAAACTGACGGTGATGGCGGAACCGGCGCAGATCACCTGTCTCGGCCAGAATGGTCAGCGCATTGATCGGCCCGATGCCGGGAATGGTGCGCAGCAGTTGATAATCGGGCCTATCGCCTAGCAGTTCGACCGCCCGATCTTGTCCGGTTGTGCACCAA
>NZ_JAGHQQ010000011.1:0-577 GCF_017744215.1 Thalassospira sp. A3_1
AGATTTCATGCGGCTTATCGCGATCTTGCGAGAATACGGCCTGCCCGTCCGGATCGGCTTTGAAGCGACTGGCAACTATCATCGGGTGCTGATGTATCATTTGGGCGTCGCCGGGTTTGACTTGAAGCTGGTGTCCTCAGTCGCTTTGGCCCGGACGCGGGAGGCGCTGCACAACAGCTGGGACAAGAACGATCCGAAGGATGCTCAGGTCATTTTGCACATGCTACAGATCGGTGCGGTGCAGATCTTTCAGGACCCGATGGTGGCCGGGACGAACGACATTCAGGAATTGTCCAAAACCCATGATGCGGTGTCGCGGTCCAAGACCGAGCTGTGGCATCGCATCCTGACCCATTACCTGCCGCTCTATTTTCCGGAAGCTGACCGTTTCCACCGCAGTTCGCGCACAGACTGGTTCCTGGCTTTCCTCGAGATGTTTCCGTCCCCGCACATGATCTCGGCCATGACCAAGGAGGAGTTCACCAAGGCGGCATGGGAGGTGGTCGGGCGCAAAGTGGAGAAGGCGCTCATGTTGTCAGACATTTACGAGACGGCGAAGACTTCTGCGGGGCTGCCT
>NZ_JAGHQQ010000001.1:0-1538624 GCF_017744215.1 Thalassospira sp. A3_1
TTACCACAAACCAATCTGGCCTAAACCAAACCGGTCCGTCGTCTCCAGGATGCACAGACTTTTGCGCCATAACGCTGCCCGCGCATCCCTTCCTACTGATCAACAATGTCAAAGAACTCTAGAGCCGAAGCCCTCAACCTCCAAGTCCGCGTCGCCGTCTTGCTGGCGCCGCACCCCGTCGGTGGAGGCGGGTTATAGGCCGCACCCAAGGAACTGTCAAACCCTTTTTTGGAAAAAAATGCGCTAAAAATACAAAAAGTTGGAAAGCCGGTTTTCCCTTAATTCCCGCCGCAGCCCGCCATATCACTGTCTGATTGAGTGCGCCGCAGCATCATTTTGACCATATGGTTAGGAATTGCATTTCTCCGATTAAGCCAACCGCAGAAAACAGCCGTTTCACCCTTGGCACCACCGCGCCACCATTTTGCACAGCACAAAACGGACATCCACAGCCCTTCACCCCACCCCGGCCGTCTTTTGCGAACACATATATATAACGGGCCATCGTGAAATCAGATTTGCCCCGAAAAGCCCGCGCCAAAACACCGGACCGTCACTGGCGATTTGCACACATATATATAAGAGTACGAATCACGGAATGCGCCGGATGCCGTCCGGCCCCGGCAGCGCGGCATTCAGGATGGTGATTCGCAGATACCGGCACACATTTTGGCCCGCGATCATACGCATCGACAAAAGGTGTGAATTTAAATGGTTAACACGCTGCCATTTTCTTGCCATTCTCGCCATTCAGATCAGCGTCGTTCTTGTGAAGATCCTGCCTTATTCATTTCAACGGTTCGTAAACCATATCCCGGCATCATGGCCTTAACGGGATGGTGCCCAACCAGTGGTGAATTGGCATTTCACATTTACGAGTCTTTTTTGTATAAGGTTCGTGCCGATGTTGCCGCAAAGAGCAACTCGTTGGGCACACTGCATTATTAGTTCTAGGGGAGTTCTGCGGCAATGGCCGGAAGAGACTTGGTATCTATTGCCACCATCATGGCAATCTTGGGGGGGACTGCCGGTTTCATCCTCTCTGACCATTACTCCAACGCTTCGGATACCGCTTTGTCAGCCAATGCCGCTGAAAGCGAGTTAAGCGCTTCTCCCCCATCCAGTGTGACCGAAACGGCCAACCTGCCCGATAACGAGCCCCGTCTTGAAACGGTTGTGCTCGAAAAAGGTTCCAACCTGATGGCAACTTTAACCGCAGCGGGCCTTGAACGGTCGGTTGCCTTTAACGCCATCGAAGCGCTGCGCGATGTTTACAATCCCCGCAAACTGCGCGCCGGCCAGGAATTCGACCTTGTTTACGCAAGCGATGTCGACGGTGACAGCGACCTTTTTGATACCCTGCGTTTCCAGCCTGATCCCGAAACCGTTGTTCTGGTTTCCCGTACCGATGACGGCTTTACCGCCTCGAGTGACAAGGTCGCACTGACCCCTGTGCGCAATGTTTCGTCCGGTGTGATTGATCAGAGCCTGTTCCTTGCCGCCGAAAAGAACGGCATGCCGCTTTCGGTGCTGATGGAACTGATCGAGCTTTATTCCTATGAGGTCGACTTCCAGCGCGACATCCAGCCGGGTGACAGTTTCGAGGTGATGTTCGAAGAACTGCGCAATGAGTCGGGCGAACGGGTTCGCTATGGCGATGTCGTTTATGCCAGCATGACGCTGAGCGGCAACAATGTCCGTCTGTATTCCTACAAGGACAGCAATGGCGATATCGACTTCTATAACCAGAAGGGCGAATCGTATCGTCGTGCCCTGATGCGGACCCCGATCAACGGTGCACGTCTGTCATCGGGCTTTGGCGCGCGCAAGCACCCGATTCTCGGCTTTACCAAAATGCACAAGGGTGTGGACTTTGCCGCCCCGCCAGGGACCCCGATTTTTGCGGCCGGTAACGGTACCGTTGCCAAAATCGGTCGCAATGGCGGGTACGGGAACTATATCCGTCTGCGCCACAATGATTCATACGACACTGCCTATGCCCACATGAAGGGCTTCGCCAAGGGCCTCAAACAGGGTTCGCGGGTCAAACAAGGGGATGTGATCGGATATGTCGGCACCACAGGTGCTTCAACCGGACCCCACCTTCACTTCGAAATCCTGAAAAACAATACACAGGTCAATCCGATCAAGGTCAAGATGCCAAGCGGCAAGACCCTGAAGGGTGACGAACTCAAGACCTTCCAGGCGAAGGCAGAAGGGCTCCGCGGACAATATGCCGAGCTTTCCCTCCATAACCGCAAGGTTGCCAGCGCTGAGTAAACAGCCATTTCTGAAACCCCCGCAAGCCCGCCCTTTGGCGGGCTTTATGCTTTTGGTGCCTGTTCAACAGCCAGAATTTTACCCAGTTCAAGAACAAGACCGTCATAGAAATCACGAGCAACCCCGGATAGCGGCCGCACGTTGGATGTAATGATTTCCAGCGGTTCCATAATGCGGGGACGAAACGGCAGCAACCGGATGTTGGGAAAATTAAAGGCATCGCTGAAATAGCGGCAATTCAGGGCATCAACCAGTGTCAAACCCATGCCGAGATTTACAAACGACATGGCGTGAACCGTCGTATGCACCTCGATGATACGATTGAACGCGATCCCGGCATCGTCATAGGCCCTGCGCAATTCCCGCGTGGTGGCGTTTTCTGAATCAAGCGTGATCCAGGGGGATGTTCCGGCATCTGCCAATGTCACTTCATCCAGCTGTGCGGCAGGGTGATCAAGTGGGACAGCACAGAAGCAGGGCAAATCCATCGAAACCGATTCATGACTAAGCGAGCTTTCCGATTTATCCACCAGCCCGATCTGATATTGCCCGGATGCCACTCCCTGCCGGATTACCGAACAGCCGGCATGATGGAGGCTGACCTGAACACCGGGATTCTTTTTCATGTAATCGGCAATCAGTTCAGGCAGAAAGCGATAGGCAGGGCCAAAGATGGAACAGATCCGCAAACGCCCACCCTTATTATTGCGCGCCGCTTTCAGACTGTCTTCAAGATGACTAAGCCCCTGCAGGATTGAATAAACTTCATCATGCAGAAAGTGCGCTTCATCGGTCGGCAGGAGTTTACCGTTATGCCGCACAAACAGCTTGTAGCCGATTTCCGCCTCGAAATTCGCCAGCATCTTGCTGGCGGCGGGCTGGCTGACGAAGCTTCGCTCGGCTGCGCGGGTGATGCTTCCGGTGACAAAAACCTCGTGAAATATCCGTAAGCGCTTGATATTCATAGATCATAACTCAAAGTTATCAAACCATCAGAAACATTCAATACCATTATTTCTATTCTTATCCTAGGATCACGACGATTTTTGCGCGGGGCCGGAAATCGCGTCTGATGCAGCAGCATGAAAGACCGCGATACGGAAAACCGATTTGCAGAGACAGCATCAACGAGAACCTTAATCAGGGAAGCATAATGAATAAATTTGCCTCGGCTCTGGCTGTGAGCGCAGCCATGATTTTCGTCCAGACGTCGGCCAGTCAGGCTGAAGAAGGCACATCGACACTTCAGACCGTCAAGGATCGCGGCAGTGTTAGCTGTGTGATCGGGAATTCCTTCCCCGGCTTTTACAGCCTGAACAAGGAAGGTGAATGGCAGGGCATGGACATCGATATGTGCCGTGGCGTTGCCGCAGCCGTTTTCGGAGATGCAGGCAAAGTCAACTTCCTGCCGGTTCAGTGGGCACAAAGCTTTACCACGATCAAAAGCGGCAAGGGCGATATCCTTTCCAAAGGCATGACCTGGACGCTGTCACGTGATGTAAGCCAGGGCCTCGACTTCCTTGATACCTATTTCTATGACGGTCAGGGCTTCATGGTCCGCAAAGACCTTGGTGTCACGTCCGTCAAAGAACTTAAAGGTGCGACGGTCTGTGTGCTGACCGGCACATCAAGCGAACTGAACCTTGCCGATTACAGCCGGACACATGGTCTGGACCTGAAAACGGTTGTTTTCGATGATTCGGCCGTGCGCAACACTGCGTTCTTTAACGATAACTGCGACGCGCTGACCAATGACAAGTCCGGCCTTGCAGCACAGCGTTCCGCCGCACCGAACCCGGCAGATTACGTTGTTCTGCCCGAAACCATTTCCAAGGAAGCCCTGTCATTTGCGGTCAAACAGAACGACAGCGAATGGGCCAATGTCGTGAAATGGACCTTCCAGGCGATGGTTGCCGCCGAGGAATACGGTATCACCTCGGAAAATGTTGATGACATGCGCGCCAATTCGGAAAGCCCGATCATCCGTCGTATTCTGGGGGTCGAAGGCGATCTGCATGTCGGCCTCGGATTGCCGCAGGACTGGGCCTATCAGGTCATCAAGAATGTCGGCAATTACGGCGAAATCTATGAACGCAATGTCGGCCCCGACAGCATTCTCGGTCTGGACCGCGAAGGTACGCTCAATGCCCTTTGGCAGGATGGCGGCCTGATGTATGCAAAGTCATTCCGTTAATTCCGTACGTTCAGGCGGGCTGGTGATCCAGCCTGCCTGAATGCCCCACATTCCAACGGTTATCCGGTATGAACTTTGTTTCGCCATCGCATCCAAAACCCGGCATTGCGCACAGTATTTTTTCCTGCCTGAACAAGGATTCAACACGTGGTGTGGTCATTCAGGCCGCAACGCTTGGCCTTGTGCTGGCAACTCTTTTGTATCTGTTTTCAAATTCTGCGCAGAACCTTGACAGGCTCGGTCTGAGTTTCGGGTTTGACTTTCTGCAAACGACCGCCGGCTTTGACATTAGCTGGAGCCTGATCGCCTATGACCCGAGCATGAGCTATTGGCGGGTCTTTCTGGTCGGGATCGTCAACACCCTGTTCCTGTCATTCTGTGTCATTGTCTTTGGCACCATTCTCGGCACCATTGTTGGCATTTTGCGTCTGTCCCCTAACCCGCTGGTATCGCAACTGGCGCGCTGTTATGTCGAGGTGGTCCGCAATGTCCCGCTGCTGATCCAGATTATTTTCTGGTTCACCACCGTCTTTTCCGCCCTACCCCCACCGCGCAGCGGTTACGGATTTGCCGGACTGGTCTTTTTGAACAATCGCGGCTTTTACATGCCATCCGCCGTCACCGATATGTCCGGTTGGCTGATAGCAGCCGGAAGCCTGATATTGCTTGGCACCCTCTGGTTCCTGTTGCGTGGCATACGTCGCCAGCAACGCCAGAACGGATCGGTCAGCCGTTCGTATCGGATTGCCTTTGCCCTCTGGGGAATTGTGTTATGTGGCATGGCCCTGATCGTTGGCAGTTCATTGCGCTGGTCCGTCCCGGCGTTGCAGGGCTTCAATATCGAGGGCGGCATGTTTTTGCCCTCGGCATTTGGCGCGGCCTTTATCGCAATGACGGTTTACCGGTCCGCCGCCATTGCCGAGACCGTGCGTGCGGGCATGGAATCCATCAGCAAGGGACAACATGAAGCCGCCGCGACCATCGGCTTTTCACGGTTTCAAACGCTTCGCCTGATCCTGATTCCGCAGGCCGTTCGCGCCATTATTCCCCCGCTTGCCAATTCCTGGCTGGTCGCGACCAAGGATTCGTCGCTTGCCGTTGCCATCGGCTTTCCCGAACTGGTGTCGGTCTTTATGCAGACATCGGTCAACCAGACTGGGCGCGCGATCGAGATCATTGCAATGGTGATGGGCTTTTACATCGTGGTCAGTCTGATCATTTCGTATCTGCTCAACAAATATAACGCCCATATGCAAATCAAGGCGAGGTAAGCAATGTCTGAACAGGATCTCAAACATTTCGTTCCCACCCCGCCACGCCTTCCGGCCACGAACGAGCAAAACCTGCTGCGTCGCATTCAAAAGCAATGCTTTAACAGCATCGGCAACAGCCTGCTGACCATCTCGGTTCTCGTGCTGATCTATTATGTCGCGAAATCGTTTCTGGACTGGGCTGTCTTCAACGCGGTGTGGAATGCGGCCACCCGGCGCGAATGCATGGATATCAGCCCGGATGGCGCCTGCTGGGCCGGTGTGATCGACTGGTTTAACGGCCTGATTTACGGGCGTTATCCGGATGAAGAACAATGGCGCGTCAATGGCGGTGTCATCATGGGGCTTTTGTGGTTATTGCCCCTGATGACCCGGCGCATTGCCTATCGCAATTCCATCCTGATCAGCTGGATCACGCTGTATCCGTTTCTTGGGGCCTATATGTTCCTTGGCGGCACCTGCGGGCAACATGTCGGGATCATTCATATGGTCTTTACGTCGCTGGCGGCGGGCTACTTCATCCTGCTTTATCTGAACTG
This sequence comes from Thalassospira sp. A3_1, assembly GCF_017744215.1. Lineage (NCBI taxonomy): Bacteria > Pseudomonadati > Pseudomonadota > Alphaproteobacteria > Rhodospirillales > Thalassospiraceae > Thalassospira > Thalassospira sp. A3_1. Next base: position 6,285 of record NZ_JAGHQQ010000001.1, read on the forward strand.
GATGCTGTGTGCGGCCGGGCAATCTTCGCTGCCGGAAATGGTGACCCCGCTGACGTCAAGGCTGATACGTCGCGGGCAATATATGAACGGCTTCCTGCTGGTCTGGGCCGTTCTGTCAATCCTTTGCGGCCTCGTACTGGCGCAGGTGCATCTGGAACCGGTTCCGGTGGATCATTGGGGCGGATTGTTCCTCACACTGATCATCGCGTCCTTTGCGATTACCATGTCCATTCCGGTTGGCATTCTGCTGGCACTCGGGCGACGCTCGAAACTACCAGTCATTCACTGGCTATCGATGATGCTGATCGAACTGGTACGCGCGGTGCCGCTGATTACCGTTCTGTTCATGGCTGTCACCCTTTTGCCGATCTTTTTGCCAAGCGGTGCCGAGCCCGACAAACTCTCGCAGGTCCTGTTTGCGGTTTGCCTGTTTGCCGGGGCCTATATGGCCGAAAATATTCGCGGCGGGCTGCAGGCTATTCCCGACGGCCAATATGAAGCCGCCCAGACACTGGGGCTTGGATATTGGCTGACCATGGGCCTGATCATTCTGCCACAGGCGATGCGGCTGATGATCCCCAACATCATGACGTCCTTTATCAGCATGCTCAAGGACACGACCCTGGTTTCGATCATCGGCCTGTTCGATATCATGCTGATGGCGCGCAATATCTCCAACGACAAAAACTGGATCGGTCTTCATACAGAGCCGCTTGCCCTGATTTCGATCCTGTTCTTCGTGATGTGCTACGGCATGTCGCAATACAGCCTGAACCTTGAAAAACGACTGAAAGCGCATCGCTCATGACTCTGTCCGATCCTCAGGCACCGGCAGGCAAACTGTCCCGTCCGGCCATTGAAATCGATAACCTGAACAAATGGTTTGGATCCTATCATGCATTGCGTGACGTCTCCCTGACCGTTGGCGAGCAGGAGATCATGGTTGTCTGCGGCCCCTCTGGCTCCGGCAAGTCCACTTTGATCCGCTGCCTCAATCATCTGGAGGAATATCAGGAGGGCCGGATTTGCGTCTTTGGGCAGGAACTTGCCCGCGATCAGAAAAGCGACCGGTTCATTCATCAAACCATGGGCATGGTATTTCAGAACTTTAATCTGTTTCCCCATCTGACGGTTTTACAGAATTGCACGCTTGGCCTGACATGGTTGCGCAAGAAAACCGAAAGCGAAGCCCGTGATATCGCCATGGGATTGCTTGAACGTGTTGGCATCGAGCATCTTGCGGATCGCTTCCCCGGGCAGCTCTCCGGCGGCCAGCAGCAGCGCGTGGCGATTTCGCGGTCACTCGCGATGGATCCGAAAATCATGCTGTTTGATGAACCGACATCCGCCCTTGATCCAGAAATGGTCAAAGAGGTGCTTGATGTGATGGTCAAGCTTGCTGAAACCGGCATGACCATGGTGTGTGTCACCCACGAAATGCAGTTCGCCCGTCAGGTTGCGGACCGCGTGGTGTTCATGCAGGACGGCGAAATTGTTGAAGTTGGCCCACCTGAGCAAGTCCTCTTGCATCCGCAATGGGATCGCACGCGGGAGTTCCTCAATCACATTCTGTAGGTCCTAGTCCCCTAATCCCCGATACACGCCCTGAAACGGAACACATCGAGATGTTGGCAAAACATTCATCGAACTATATCCATGCGCCTTATTGGCAGGCGGCCATCACGCCGAAAAAACCCGAAACATCGCTCAACCATCGCGATCTTCCCGACCGTGCCGATACCGTAATTATCGGCGGGGGCTATACCGGCATCTCGGCCGCCATCACCCTTGCCCGCGCGGGGCAGAAAGTCGTTGTTTTCGAAGCCGACGCGTTCGGCAACGGTGCCAGCAGCCGCAATGGTGGGATGCTTGGCCCAAGCTTCAGCAAGCTGGGGGAAAATGGCCTTGAACGCCAATATGGCCGCGAACAGGTTCACGCCACGATCCGCGAAAGTCTGTCTGCCTTTAACTGGCTGGTGAATTTCATTCGCGACGAACAGATCGATTGCGACCTTCAGATATGCGGCCGTTTTCGCGGCGCCAGTCACCCCGCTCACTATGCCGGTCTGATCGAACAGGCCAGCGAAATCGCCAAGATTGTCGACTTCCCCGCGATTGAAATCAGCCGCGCCCAACAGGGTGAGGAAGTCGGATCAAACGCCTATTATGGCGGCGTGGTTTATCCGACCGATGGTGCGGTTCATCCGGCCAAGCTTTTTCAGGGCCTGTGTGAAATTGCAAAGCGCGACGGGGCATTGCTGTGTGATCACAGTCCCGTACGTCAGGTGATCAAAAACAACAGCCAGTTCATCATCAGCACCGATGACAAGAAAATCACCGCCGATCATGTCATCATCGCGACCAACGGCTATACGGGCGGGCCGTTTGGTAAATTCAAACGCCGCCTGATTCCGATCCGATCCGCGATGATCGCCACCGAAGAATTGCCGGAATCCGTCATCCGGTCGGTATCCCCCAAACTGCGCTGTCACGGCAGCACCGAACGCCTGTCGGTCTATTACCGCCCCTCCCCCGATGGCAAACGCATCCTGTTTGGCGGGCGGTCGCTTGGTTATGGTGATTGCCCGCAGATATATCATAAATACCTGCAAAACTTCATGACGCGCCTGTTCCCACAGCTCTCAAACGCAAAACTTGATTACGTCTGGTCGGGCAAAATCGCCTACACGTTCGATCATGTTCCGCATATCGGGGTAATGGATGGCATGCATTATGCCATGGGCTATTGCGGATCGGGTGTGGGACGGGCGAATTACTTCGGACGCAAGATTGCGCAAAAGGTGCTCGATCAGGCCGAAGGCTACACAATCTTTGAAGAATTCCCCTTCAAGACCCGCCCCTTCTATACCGGCCATCCATGGTTCCTGCCCGCGATCATGAAATGGCACAGTCTGGCGGATCGACTTGGGTTTTAGGGGGCGGCTTTAATCCCCCCTTGGAAATGTGACAAGGGCGGCCTCATGGGACCGCCCTTTGTTTTTAATCCATACCCGGTTGTTCCGCCTAGGCCGCATCCCGTTCAAACTGCAATTTGGCAAGTCGGCTATATAGCGGGCTGGATTCCAGAAGCTCCTGATGGGTCCCCACCGCAATCAGCTTGCCATCATCAATCACCGCGATCCGGTCGGCATGCAGCACGGTTGCCAGACGGTGCGCGATCACAAGCGTGGTGCGGGTTTTCATGATGGTTTCAAGCGCCTTCTGAACCACCTGTTCGCTTTCGGCATCCAGCGCACTGGTGGCTTCATCCAGCAGCAGAACCGACGGATTACGCAGGATCGCACGCGCAATCGCGATGCGCTGCCGCTGCCCGCCCGAAAGACGCACACCCTTTTCGCCAAGGAAGCTGTCAAAACCATCCGGCAGGCGATCAAGGAATTCGGTCGCATGGGCGGCATCGGCGGCGGCCCGGACATCTTCATCGGACGCATCCGGGCGGCCATAACGGATGTTTTCCCACGCATTGGCGGCAAAGATCACCGGGTCCTGGGCGACAAGACCGATCCGTTCGCGGACCGATACCGGATCGGCGGTGCGGATATCGACATCGTCAACCTTGATAACCCCGCTTGCCGGATCATAGAATCGCAGCAACAGCTGGAACACCGTCGTTTTGCCAGCACCCGACGGGCCGACAAGCGCCACGGTTTCCCCCGGTCTGACCTGCAGCGAAAAACCGGTCAGGGCCGAACGATCCGGGCGCGCCGGATAATGGAAAGTGACGTTTTCAAAACTGACATGGCCAAGATGTTTTTCGGGCATCTGCACCGGGTTTGCCGGTGCGGCAATGGCCGGTTTGGTTTCAAGCAGCCCCATCAGGCGTTCGGCCGCCCCTGCGGCACGTTGCAGATCACCGATCACTTCGCTGATCGCGCCGACCGAGCCCGCAACCACGATGGCATAAAACACAAAGGCGGAAAGATCGCCGGCCGAAATCGTGCCATCGAGCACGTCATGCCCCCCGATCCACAGGATCGTGCCCACCGCGCCAAAGACCATGACAATGACGACCGCGGTCAGAAGCGCCCGCGCCGAAATACGCGAAATCGCGGTTTTGAACGCCCCTTCGACGAAGCCGTCAAACTTGTCGCTTTCGATCTTTTCGTGGGTATAGGCCTGTACTGTGCGCAACGCATTGAGCGATTCTTCGGAAAAGGCACTGACATCGGCGATGCGATCCTGTGCCTCGCGCGAGAGGCGGCGCACCCGCCGCCCATAGCCGATGATCGGCACAACCACCAGCGGCACGACGAGCAGAACAAGCGCTGTCAGCTTGGGGCTGGTCACCGCCAGCATGGTCAGGCCACCAACAAACATCAGGATATTGCGAAGCGCGATCGACACACTTGATCCGATCACGACCTGCAAAAGGGTCGTATCGGTCGTCAGGCGCGAAAGGACTTCACCGGTGCGGGTAACTTCAAAGAAACCCGGATCAAGCCGGATGATATGGGCGTAAACCGCCGAACGGATATCGGCAACCACGCGCTCCCCGATCCACGACACCAGAAAGAATCGGGCATAGCTTGCCCCGGCCATCAGAAGGGTGACCGCAAACAGAACAAAAAGCGCCTGATCAAGAAGGTCGGCATTGCCATCGGCAAATCCCCGATCGACAAGCATGCGCAACCCGCTGCCAAGCGCCAGAACCGTGCCAGAGGCAATCACCAGTGCGACCATTGCACCGGCCACCTGCAAGCGATAGGGCCGAACGAAGGGGATAATGGCGCGAAGAGCGGAGAAATTACGACTGGAGTCCCTGTCTGCAAGACGGGGTGAAGTACGGGGATTCAATGCCACGGCAACCTTCCAGTTTACGCTTTTCCTGCCAATTCCGGGTCCCGATCAGTCGAGATCAAGACGCCGCCCCGTCTTGACTGCAAGATCAGCCGAAAGCTGATCGGTCAGCGTCGTCGAGCCGCGGGTAGACGTCCAGCTTTCATTGTCTTCATCGAAATCATAGTGGCTGGCACCACTGACCGGCGAGGACATCCAGATCTGACGGTTCGGGCCGTGTTTATTGATGATGAACTGTTCACCCGAGTCGAGCTCGATCGTCAGGATTCCCGATTGCAGATCGACATCAATATCGTCCCCCATCTCGTCATCAATATGATCCGAAAGGGTTTCAATGGTGTCATCAGCAAGCTGATGGAAGCGGGTTTCATCAAGGGCCACGATCAACACTCCGTCTGTCAAAAGGGGCTAAACGCCCCCTGGCAAGGCGACAATTCTATATGCTGGCGCACCATACTATATAAAGAGTCTCGCGCAAGTCTGCATCATGCAGATGATGCGGATTAATGCCCCGAATAGTGTGCAATATCACCATAAACCGGGATCAAAAATGCCGGTCGCGCCCCTTAATCCCGGTTTATCCAAGAATTCCCGGAGACAGGGGTTGCATAGGTCGATTTTTTACCTTATACACCGCGCTTCAAATTCCGGAGTGATAGGCGATGAAAAAAGACATCCATCCCGATTACCATGAAATCACCGTTCAGATGACGGACGGCAGCAGCTTCACCACCAAATCGACCTGGGGCAATCCGGGCGACGTTCTGAAGCTTGACATCGATCCGAAAAGCCATCCGGCTTGGACTGGTGTTCATCGTCTGCTCGACAGCGGCGGTCAGCTCGCGAAGTTCAAAAAACGCTTCGCCGGTTTCAATATCGGTAACTAAGCAAAGTTCGCCTTTCTGGCGATCTATGGGATCAGCGCCCGCTAGCGTCTTTACGATGCTGCGGGCGTTTTTCTTTTCCGGCTGCAAAATCAGGATGACGTGCAACCCAGCTATACGGGGGCATTAGGCATATTTAATGGTCATCCGGACATTTTCTTGCCATAATCTTCAACCGGCGCTATACCGCGCCGGTATCGGGGAAGGGGTCCCCCTAGTGTCAGGAAGACTGGGCTAATCGAATGAACCAGGTGATCGCGCGCACCCAGGTCAGCTATGAGGTCTATGTTAAAGACCGCTCAGGGCGTTGGCAGATTCACGCCCACTTTACCGGTGCGCAGAAAAAGCAGGCCGAGGAAGAAGCGCGCTCGCTTGAAAAGATGGCGCATGTCTCCGCCGTCAAGGTCATTCGCGAAGTCTATAACCACACCAATAATGCGGCTGACGAATACGTCATCTATGAAACGCGGCAAAGCGGTGCCTTGGAAAAGGCACAGGCAGCCCCCGCGCGCCCGGCCCCCGTTCGTGCCCCCGCCCCGGCCGCGGTCGAACCCGAACCGGTTTCAAGCCCGGCCCCGAAACCGATCCGCCCAAAGGCAAAGCCTGCGGCCCGGGATGAAAACCCCAGTCTGGTTGGCGTGGTTCTGAAACTGATGATTGCCTTTTGCATTGCGATTGCCATTGGTCTGGCCGCAATGCTTGGTGCCTCGCACGGGCTTGAATACCTGCCGCGTATGGGTGTTTCGATCAGTCAGGGCTTTTATGACAAAGCCAATTTCATATCCTTCATTGTCGGCTTCCTTGCCAGCGCGACACCGATGCTGATGAGCATCACGCGCAGGTTCAAGGGCAAGGCACGCACCGCACCGGTGCAGCAACCCGTCGCCCGGCAACCGGTCAAAGCCGTGCGCAAGACGGCATCACCGGGCCGCCCATCCCTCTCAGGCGGCTTTGCCGAAATGGCGGCCGAGGCTGCGCGTTCTGAAAATGAAGCAACGCCTGATACGGGCGCGGATGAAACCGACGATACCAAATCCGCATCCGAACAGCGCGATGACGGCATCCCCGATCAGCCAATGGCCGTGACGCCCGCACTTCAGGCCACGCGCGAGGTCATGAAATCCTTCATCGCCGGTTCGATCGAAGCCATCAAGCGCACGGTTCCGAACATGGACGCCTATCATAAATTCGGCGTCAATCTTTACGTTGCCGGTGCCTGCGATGCCTGTAGCGAAAAGAACGCCCTCGAGGGAAGGCAGGGACGCAGCGTCCTGAAGGACTGCATTTCCGCCCTGGGTGCGACCGGCAGCATGGCCGACACGTTCTGCAAGAATGTCGACAGCTACATTCTGGAGCCAAAATACAAGGATATGTATGGCGCGGGCAGAAGCTCGATGGACGCCTATATGAAGGACGAGCGCAGCATCACCACATCGGTATCCCGCGCCATTGCAGCCTGGACCGAAAAGCCGACCGGCGCACCCGTTGCTGCTGGCGGCAAGAAGCTGCATGCGCTGATGTTCACCGATATCGTCAATTCCACCCAGATGACGCAGCAACTGGGCGATGTCGGCGCACAGCAGATGGTGCATATCCATAACCAGATCGTGCGCACCGCGCTGATCAACAATTACGGCAAGGAAGTGAAGCATATGGGGGACGGCATCATGGCCGTGTTCCCGTCATCGGCAAGCTCCGTCGAAGCCGCCATCGAGATTCAGCGCAACATGGCCCAGCATAACGGCCGTGATGAATTGAAATTCCAGATCCGCATCGGCATCAATGCCGGCGAAGCCATTACCGAAGAAAACGACCTGTTTGGCAGCGTGGTGCAGCTTGCGGCACGCGTCTGTGCACAGGCCGGTGGTGATGAAATTCTGGTATCACAGAACGTCAAGGATACCTACGCCGGCAGCCGGGCGGCCTTCACATCGAAAGGCACACGCCAGATGAAGGGCTTTGCCGAACCGATAGAAGTCTTTGCCGCCACCTCGCGCGCCTGACTGACGTTATCACGCGCACGCAGGCAAACATCCCCTACCTACCCTCGTAAAGCGGCCAAACATGGTCAGGCTGAACAGCGTGCGGCGACCTGAAGTTCCATGCGGGCGGTACGCATGTAAAGTGAATGGGCACGTTCCATAAGATCAAGAAGGACTGGCGGGAATCCCGTTTCTTCGTCGCAATCGCCACGAACACAGATTTGCAGATCAACCATCAGATCATCAAGATCAACGGCATCTTCCCAATCAATCTCGCCCTCTTCAACCGCACGCACCGCCAGCAGCCATGCCATCGCCCGGATCAGGCGGCTGGTCATGCGCATTTCCTCGATGAACTGGTTCATCTTGACGCTGTTGTGAAGGCCACGACGCGATGCGGTGCGGTTTGCTGAAAGGTAATTACGCGCCTCCACCAGCAGGGTGAAAGCCTCGTCATAGGTTCGCGAAAAAGGAACGATCGCGAAGTTGCTTTGATAGGGGTGCCCAATCTCGGTCGGGTGATCCTTATTTGCCATACCGCTTATATGGGAAACGGAGACCGGGCTTCAAGCATCCGCCAGAATTTGCCCTGAATTTGCCCCGAAATAGAAAGACCGCCCCAAAGGGCGGCCTTGCCTCAACCTGCTAAACTTGCCGGACTTTTTTGTTATTCTTGATCTTGTTTGTGGCCGAACTCTAGCCAGCGGTTGGCAAGGGGTCAAGGTAATTAATGTCGGAAATATGACAGTACGTATTAATACGTACCGAAATACGTATAAACAGTACGTAGAAGGCGAAAACATAAAAAGAACCGCCCTGAATTTGGGCGGTTCAGTTTAACAGGGAGGCATCGAAACATCACGTTCGACAAGGGGCCAAGCTCTGGCCCACTACTCATATATAAGACGGGAAGTTTAATATTCAATTAACCGGAGGTTTAAAAATACATCCTCCCGTTTAATGTTTTGGCGCACCCGTCCCGTCAGTTCTTGAAAAGCGCCTCGGCCCCGGCTCGCACGCCATTGCGATGCTCCATCGCCGCATCGACGCGCACCAGTTCCTGTTCAAGGGCGGATCGATAATCGACAAGGTTTTCAATCGACATTCCGTCAAGGTTCCGCGGCAGGCCGAACATCGCGGCCAAAGGTTTTTGCAGGTCGTCTTCTTCCACAGTCATCCTCCTTTGACATTTTGCCCTTGGCGTTTTTCCCGCTATTACATAGTGACCGAATTTATCATTCGCCATGGAGTTTTGTCATGACCTTGCCAGACCTTGCCCCGGACCTTGCCAAAGACATGCAGGCAATCGAAATCCGTATCGACGGCGACAACCGGTATCTTGCCGCTGGCAAGGTGGCTACGCCCGAAATCGCAAAGGGCGAGGTTCTGGTCCGCATTCATGCCGCCGGCGTCAACCGGCCCGATCTGATGCAGGTGGCCGGGATGTATCCGCCGCCCCCCGGCGCGTCGGAAATCCCGGGGCTGGAGCTTTCGGGCGAAATTGTCGCCACCGCCCCCGATGTCACGCAATGGAAAATCGGTGATCGCGTCTGTGCCCTGGTCACCGGCGGCGGCTATGCCCAATATGCCGCCGTCCCCGCCGCGCAATGCTTGGCCGTCCCGGCCGGTCTTTCCATGACAGAAGCAGCATCCCTTCCCGAAACCTTCTTTACCGTCTGGCATAATGTGTTCGACAAGGCCGGGCTGAAACAGGGCGAAACATTCCTTGTCCATGGCGGCACATCGGGGATCGGCACCACCACGATCCAGCTTGCCAAGGCATTTGGCGCGCGCGTGATCACAACCGCAGGCACCGATGAAAAATGCCAGGCCTGCCTCGACCTTGGCGCGGACATCGCCATCAACTACAAAACACAGGACTTCGTTGAAGAGGTAAAAACCGCAACCAACGGCAAGGGGGCGGATGTCATCCTTGATATGGTCGCAGGCGATTATGTCAGCCGCAATTTCAAGGCGGCTGCGATGGAAGGCAGGATTCTGATCATTGCCTTCCTGAACGGGCCCAAGGCCGAAACCAACTTTACCCCGCTTCTGTTAAAACGCCTGACCCTGATGGGATCAACCCTGCGCGCCCAGCCGGTTGCCAACAAGGGCGCAATCGCAGGCAAACTTCGCCAGCAGGTCTGGCCACTATTTGAAAACGGCACGATCAAACCGGTCATTTACCAAACCCTGCCAATGAATGAAGCCCAGGCCGCACACGACATTTTGCGGGGTGGCGCACATGTTGGAAAAGTGGTACTGGAAGTGCCTTGATCGTTTACGGATCGGGGTTGAAGGCATATTCGGTCACTACCGGCTTCACCCTTTCCCGGCAACTGGCCTTTGATTGCGGGACGAAAAGAAATATTCTTTTCGATAACCTGCAACAGATTGTTGCTTTTAACCGCACATTGATCGAAAAGAGCGCTGTGGCGGTTCCAGCGACGCGCGGCACCCACTTTGGGTTGCCTTTGCAGCGTTGCCGGAACACCAAAACAGATTATATTCTGGGGCAAATATTCCCGCGTTTTTGGGGTTCATCCCATCGCCGGTCTCCAGATGAGAAAGAGTAAACAGGAGGAATTATGGCTCAGCCCCTCATGCCCAAAGCAACGGCCGTATGGCTTATCGACAATACCGGCTTGTCGTTCCGGCAGATTGCAGCCTTTACCGAGCTGCATGAACTGGAAATTCAGGCCATCGCCGATGGCGATGTCAATCAGGGGATTGTCGGCCTTGATCCGGTTGCCAATGGTCAGTTGACCAAAGACGAGATCGCCCGCTGCGAAGCCGATCCGCGTGCATTGCTGAAAATGGCAAAGTCCGATCTGCCGCGTCCGCGCGCACATGGTAAAGGGGCTCGTTACACCCCGGTTTCCAAACGTCAGGATCGCCCGAATGCAATCGCGTGGCTGCTCAAGCACCATCCGGAACTCTCGGATGCGCAGATTTGCAAACTGATCGGCACCACCAAGGACACGATTGGCAAAATCCGCGATCGCACGCACTGGAACTCGGCCAACCTGACGCCGCGCAACCCGGTGACCATGGGTCTTTGCATCGAACTTGATCTTGAAAAACAGGTCGTGATCGCGCGCAGCAAGAACCCGGAAAAGGTCGTCAAGAATGTCGAGCCAGATCCGCTGCCCGAAGAATTGCAGATCAACCCGGAACCGGATTATCCCGGCAAGAAGGACGATCGCAAGAAAGAAGAACCCAAAACATCCGATTACATGGAAGCAGCAGAAAACCTGTTCCGCTCCTGATCGATGCAAAGGCCGCCCCAACCGGGCGGCCTTTTCTCTTTGGTGACCAACCTAAAAGCGAATATGTTTTGTTTCATATGAATGCCGTGAAACGGTAATATTCCTGAAATGAACACCCCATAACATTCGCTTAAACAAAAACCGCAAAACAATCGCCAAAGAAGCATCTCATGCAAAAACGTCCGACTGAACGTCAGGCCAGTATCGTTGAACTTGTCCGCGCTGACGGTTTCAAGACTATTGAACAGCTTGCCGAACGTTTTCAGGTAACCCCGCAAACCATCCGACGCGATGTAAACGCCCTTTGCGACGAAGGATTGCTGCGACGTCGCCATGGCGGGGTTGAACCGGCACTTGAACATGAAAACATTGCCTATCGGGCGCGCAAGGTTTTGCATGTGAATGAAAAGCGCAAGATCGCGGCACTGGTCGCGCGCGCCATTCCCGATGGGGCATCGCTGTTCTTTTCAATCGGCACCACGCCGGAACTGGTCGCAAGTGCGCTTTTGCAGCATCGCGGTTTGCGGATTTTCACCAACAATCTCAATGTGGCCTATGTCGCCGCCACCAATGACAGCTTTGACGTCACCCTGATTGGCGGCCGGTTGCGCAATCGCGACCGCGATGTGCTGGGGCCGGAGGTCGAGGCATTCTTTAACAGCTACAAGGTCGATTACGGCATTTTCGGTGTTGGCGGCATTGATGCCGATGGCAGTCTGCTCGACTTTGACGAACAGGAAGTCCGTGCACGTTCCGCCATTCTGACCAATTCGCGCCAGACCTATCTGGTGGCCGATCATACCAAGTTTGGCCGCAATGCCGTGGTGCGTGGCGGCTCTGTCACACAGGTAACCGCCTTCTTCACCGATTGCCCACCGCCCGATGCCATCATTCAGATGATCGAAAAACACGGGGTTGCCCTGCATATCCCCGAACCGAATGCCGAATTCCCGACCTTCTTCGTCCCCGAAGAAGACTAGGCACCCGTCCAGTCGCGCGCTGCCGCAATCAACCCGTTGCGGACTTCGCGCAACCCGCTTCCCATCACCTTGTCGCGCCGGACCACAAGCGCCAGACGGCGCGCAAGGTCCGGGGCAAGCTTGCGGGTCTTGATCGGGAACTGTGTACGGCCCAGCCGTGCGCCCATCGCGGGCAAAATCGTTGCCCCCAACCCGGCCCCGACCAGTTCCTTGATCGCCTCGACACTGCCCAGTTCCATGATGGAATGCCCGGCAACACCTGCCGCACGCAGCCAGTCATCAACAATGGTGCGTGTCTGGCCACCACGTTCATACAGAACCAATGGAATATCTGCCAGATCAGCCGGCCGGACCAGATCGGGCACATCCATCCCGTCGGGAAAGATCGCGACAAACGGATCGGTCAGAACCGGCACGATATCCAGACTGCGCCCGCTGGCGGGTAATGTCACCAGCCCGATATCAAGGCTGTTTTCCTCAATCGATTTCAGAACGTCGCTGGTATTGCCGGTGCGAACAATGATTTCCAGCTTCGGGAAACGCCGCTGCAACTGTTCCAGAACCTTTGGCAGGAAATAGATGCAGGCCGTCGCACCGGTTCCGATGCGCACCTGCCCGACCGTACCACTGGCAAATCCCGCCACCGCATCCAGGGCGTTCTGAACGGATGCGTCAATCTCGCCCACCCGATCCAGCAATGCCTGCCCGGCCGGTGTTGGCATCGCGCGTTTGCCGACGCGCTCAATCAACCGCACGCCAAGACGATCTTCAAGCTGGCGGATCTGCTGGCTGATCGCAGGCTGGCTTAAATTCTGCCGTGCGGCGGCGGCAGAAAAACTGCCAAGCTCGATGACATCGGCAAAGGCATGCATCTGATCAAGGTTAAGGCCACGCATATAAAACTATTCCTTATGATTTGCATAAGAATACAAATCTTATCTTATTTCAGATGACCGGCTAATGTCACGTCATACAGTTAATCTCTGATATGGAATCCCGATCAATGTCGACCGATACGCTGCCTGCCACCGCCAAAACGTCCGATCTCGCCATCCGCGATGCCGACCCTTCCGACATTGCCACCATCACCGCGATTTATCGCCATCACGTTCTGACCGGCACCGCCTCGTTCGAAGAAATCCCGCCGTCTGAGACCGAAATCACCAGTCGCTTTGACGCCATCCGTGGATATGGCCTGCCCTATCTGGTCGCCCTGCGCGGTGATGTCATCGTCGGCTATTGCTATGCCAGTCTCTATCGCCCGCGTTCGGCCTATCGCCACACGGTGGAAAATTCGATCTATGTCGCGCCCGATTGCATCGGGAACGGGATCGGGGCGGCCCTGATGGCGGCCCTTCTGGAACGCTGCGAAGCAGGTCCGTGGCGGCAGATGGTTGCCGCCATCGGCGATAGCAAAAACCACGCATCCATTGCCCTGCATCGGAAATTCGGCTTCGACATGACCGGCACCTTCCACAATGTCGGCTACAAGTTCGGCACATGGCTGGACTCGGTTCTGATGCAACGCCCGCTTGGTTCCGATCAGCCGCTCATCCCCGGCCCGGCCGATAAATGATCACCCGCGCACTTGTCATAAAACTGGGGCTCGGGCAGCTCATCAGTTGGGGCACGGCCTATTATCTGATTGGCAATTTCGGCACCCTGATCGCCCAACATCACGGCTGGTCCAGCAGCGTGGTTTATGCGGGCTTTTCGGCAAGCCTTCTGACCATGGCGGTCATATCCCCCTTTTGCGGCAGGATGATCGACCGTCACGGCGGGCGGATCATCATGACGCTGGGGTCATGCCTCAATGCCCTTGGCTGTCTGATCCTTGCATTCGCCGATCAGCAGGTGCTTCATTTCATCGGCTGGATCATCCTTGGGCTTGCCATGCGGGCCACCCTTTATGATGCGGCCTTTGCAACCCTCGCCCGGATTGGCGGGCGCGATGCCAGACGGGCGATGGGGCAGATCACGCTTTTTGGCGGCCTGGCCTCAACCGTCTTCTGGCCGCTCGGTCATTTGATCCAGTCGGAATTTGGCATCACAATCGCCCTTGTCGCCTATGCCGGTTTCGCCCTTCTGACCGTCCCGATGTATGCCGCCATCCCCGATGCCCGACATGGCGCACCTTCCGGAACGGGAACCACCCCTAATCCGACCGATGATGCCGACAGTACCGATGATCAGGGACTGGCAACGCATCAACGCCTGTGCGGCTTTCTGTATGCCGTAATCGTCACCCTGCTCAATGTCGTGAATGCCGCAATGTCGGCCCACATGATCGCCATCCTGATCGGACTTGGCTTAACCACCGCCGCCGCGATCAATGCCGCATCGCTGCGCGGTATCGGACAATCCGCGGCGCGTGCCGCCGAAATCCTGTTTGGCAAACGCATCGCCCCGGCAAGTCTGACATTGTTTGCCACCGCCATTTTGCCGCTCTGCTTCGTCCTTGCCTTCTGGGGGGATCAGTTTGCGATTGCCGCCATGACCTTCACCCTGCTTTACGGGGCTGCAAACGGCGTTCTTACGATCACACGCGGAACCCTTCCCCTGATGATCTTCGGCAATGCCCGATACGGCCATCAGGTCGGGCGATTACTGGTACCGGGCTTTATCCTCTCCGCCCTGGCACCCAGCCTCTACGAACGCGCCATCGCACATTGGGGCCCCACCGGCGCGCTCTGGCTTTCCATCGCCCTGCTGGCCTGTGCCTTTGGGGCTGCCATGTGGCTTTACCTGCTCCTACGACCGCAAAGCTCCGAAACCCGCCCGGCCCCATCGCCTGATAGGCATCCCTCGTAAAAGCCACCCGCAAATCAAATTCGCGGGCACTCAGATTGCCCCATGCCCCGGCCAACAAACCTGAACGGGGCAACGGAACAACCGACGGACAACCTATCCTGATTGGCACTTTCGCCCCCTGATCGCCCCCCGATCGCCCAACGTCACGGCAGGTCCGACAGCGGGCTCCATGCCGGACTCTCCGCAAAGCGTGCTGACCATGACCAAGTTATCGCTGCCTTGCGCAAAGATGATCGATCCGCCGGGCAGTCGAATGGTCTGACAATCCGATCTGGCCTGAATGCCCCGGCGGTCTGATCCGTGCCTTCGTCGATCTGCCTGTTCCGCCTTTCGATGCTGCTCTTGCCAAATTTTTCGGACGCATCGTCTCCGGTCCGATCTGGCCTACTCGGCTCCCACGGTCTGCCCCACCATACCGCCCTTGCCAGACTGGCCGGGCTTGGCGGACGAGACGCAAGACGGGCAACGGGCAAATCCCCTGCCCGGTGTTCGCATGGTCTGGCGGCCCGACGATTTCGCGGCTTGGCCATCTGGCATCGACGGAGCTGTCGCCCCTGGCGATCTCATCCAGTCGCAATTCGGCCCTGCCGCAACCGTCGCCATTGCCATCACAGCCCAGGCCGGGCTTGCCTCAATCGCCCCCCCACACTTCCGGCACGTCCCCATGCCCGAAGGACACATTTCTCCCGTCATGATTACCAACCGTTTTTCGCAAATACCCCCCGAAACTTATCGAGGCTATCGGGCGTCACCGCCCGGACACACGTCCCCCGTAATGATTTTTCCAACCGCCATCGATGCCCCCTTGGCGACGTCGCCGTCGCCCTCTCGGCCTGTCATATCGCTCAACAATCATCGTCGCTTTCCTGTCTTCCCGGCCCGAAACGCAAAAACCCGCAAAAGCGCATGACGCTTTGCGGGTTTTTGATCCGGGTGCATTTGTCCCGTTGACTTTGCCTTTATGACACAAACAAAAGAACAAATCAAGAACATTTTTCCGAAAACTCGAAAAAACTTCCGATAAAAACTCACTCCCCAGAAAATGATTTGTTTTTCAATATGTTATGAACCCATTCCCCAACCCAATAAAAGCCGCCCGCTGGATAAATCCGGCGGGCGGTCAAGTTGACCCGTGCTTGTCCGGGCATTGGGAGTTTTCATCCCGTCAGGATCACGCCGATTTGGCGTAACCAATATCTTTCAGCGCCTCGGCAATTTCCGGCAGAATGCCCGGATCATCAATGGTTGCCGGGGTGTTGTAGGTCTCACCATCCGCAATGGATCGCATGGTCTTGCGCAGGATCTTGCCCGACCGGGTTTTGGGCAGACGATCCACAATGGTTGCCTGCTTGAAGGCCGCAACCGGCCCGATCTGATCACGGACCATGGCAACCACTTCCTTGATGATCGCTTCATGCGGGCGATCCACCCCGGATTTCAGGACCACGAAACCAAGCGGCAACTGCCCCTTAAGGTCATCATGCACCCCAATCACCGCACATTCGGCGACATCGGGATGACCCGAAAGCACTTCTTCCATTGCCCCGGTCGACAGCCGATGCCCCGCGACATTGATGATGTCATCCGTCCGCGACATGACATAGACATAGCCGTCCTCGTCAATGAAACCAGCATCCCCGGTGGCGTAATAGCCCGGGAATTCTTCAAGATAGGCCGCTTTGAACCGGTCATCATTCTGCCAAAGGGTCGGCAATGTTCCTGGCGGCAGGGGCAGCTTGGCCACCAGCGCCCCGATCTTGCCGCGTTCAAGCGGCTTGCCGCCTTCATCCACCACCTGCACGTCCCAGCCACAGGCTGCAACCGTCGGCGATCCATATTTGATCGGCAGCATCTCAATGCCGCGCGGATTGGCACAGATCGACCAGCCGGTTTCGGTCTGCCACCAATGGTCGATCACCGGCACGCCAAGGCTGTCTTCGGCCCAGTGCAGCGTATCGGGGTCGGATCGTTCCCCGGCAAGATAAAGCGCCTTCAGGCACGAAAGATCATAATTGGCCATCAACGCGGCCTTGGGATCATCGCGCTTGATCGCCCGGAACGCGGTCGGTGCGGTAAACAGGACCTTGACCCGATGCTGTGATATCACCCGCCAGAACGCCCCGGCATCCGGCGTTCCAACCGGTTTGCCTTCATACATCACCGTCGTGCATCCGGCCAGAAGCGGCGCATAAACGATATAGGAATGCCCGACGACCCAGCCGACATCGGATGCCGCCCAATACACATCACCGGCCTCGACATCATAGATATTCTTCATCGACCAGTTAAGCGCCACCATATGCCCGCCATTGTCGCGCACGACCCCCTTGGGCTGGCCGGTGGTGCCGGATGTATAAAGCACATAAAGCGGGTCGGTCGCTGCCACCGGCACGCAATCGGCCGGGGCGGCCTTGGCGCATTCCGCCATCCAGTCAAAATCACGCCCGTCAATCAGCAGGGCCGAACATTGCGCACGCTGGAACATCAGGACCGTTTCGACCTTGTGCTTGGCCTGATCAATCGCCCGGTCCAGAAGCGGCTTGTATTCGATCACGCGTGATCCTTCGATACCGCAACTGGCACTCAGGATCAGTTTCGGTTTTGCATCATTGATCCGGGTCGCAAGCTCGTTGGATGCAAAGCCACCAAACACGACCGAATGGATCGCACCAATGCGCGCACATGCCAGCATCGCCATCGCCGCCTGCGGGATCATCGGCATATAGATGATCACCCGGTCACCCTTGGTCACCCCCTTGGCATGCAGGGCCCCGGCAAGACGGGCAACCTCATCGCGCAGCCGGTTATAGGTGAATGTTTCGATCGTATTGGTGACGGGGCTGTCATAAATCAGGGCCGCCTGTTCACCGCGACCATTTTCAATATGACGATCCAGCGCGTTAAAGCAGGTATTGACCATCCCGCCTTCGAACCAGCGATAAAACGGCGCGTTACTGTCATCAAGCACACGGTCCCATTTCCTGTACCAGACCAGATTTTCCGCAGCCTCGGCCCAGAAACCTTCCCTGTCCGTGATCGAACGATCATAGATTTCCTGATAGCGACCCGTCATTTGTGAAACTTCCTCCCGCGCGTCTGGATCTTTGCCCAAATATACGCGTCTGGCTTGTGTGCTGCGTTACCGCGACATCATCATCCGCAAATGTTGTGACATCGCCTGCCCGATCTGTATCAAGGGCCGGATCAAACACCGGACCTTAATTCGGCATCATAATACCGATTTAAATTTCCAACGCCCCTTAGACATTGGTAGAGGGCGGAAAACCGGGATTTTTGCGGACTGAAATCAATCCAGAAAACATCTTTCCGCGTATGCTGTCCTATACAGATCGGGACGCCAAAAGGTGCTTACAAGAATGCCGCCTCTCGTTGTGGGCGACAATCGGAGGCGGCAAAAAATGAAGGGACTGATCCTGTCGTCAGGAGATGCATTTTTCAGGAAATCGGCACAGCCTTACCATCACGCTGTGCGGATTTTGCCAGCATCCTCTTGACGGCTAATGGGTTATTCGACTTATCTCGTCCTTGATTTCGAGCTTGCGGCGTTTAATGTCTGCGACACGGGAATTGTCTGGCGCCGGGCGGCGCTGCTCGAGGTGGAGTTCCTGCTCAAGTGCAGCATGTTTGGCAGTGAGAGCTTCGACATGGGATTGAACACTCATTCGCCTACTCCTCAGTTCTGACATTGCCCACGCTTTGATGGTAGTAATTCTGTAATATGATTTCCAGTCTTTCGACGACGCAATCGTTCAAATAGTGACCCGGATAACACATAAAATGTCTCAAAAGGATCGACTTATCATTGGCATAACCGGCGCGTCCGGAGTGATTTACGGCATCCGTTTTTTACAGTTGCTGAAAAATTCGCCAATCGAAACTCACCTGATCCTTTCGAAGGCGGCAGAGCGCACAATCGCCTATGAAACCGATTTTAAAATCCGCGATATCAAAGAGATGGCAGACGTCATCCATGACAATGCGGATATCGGTGCATCGATTGCATCGGGTTCGTTCCGCACACGCGGCATGATCATCGCACCCTGCTCGATGAAGTCCCTGGCCGAGGTGGCAAGCGGAGTCGCAGACAATCTGATCGCACGTGCCGCCGATGTGATGCTCAAGGAACGCCGCCGTCTGGTTCTGATGGCCCGTGAAACGCCCCTGCATGCCGGCCATATCCGCAATATGGCACTGGCCACCGAAAACGGCGCAATCATCGCACCGCCGGTGCCCGCCTTCTATGCGCGCCCGCAATCGCTTGATGAAATGGTCACGCAAAGCTGCGGCCGGATCCTTGATCTGTTTGACATCGACCTGCCGGAAACGGCGCGCTGGGGCGATACGGACGCCGAAAACCACATCCCGGTCACCGGCAAACCGCGCAAGACGGATTAAGCAATAGGGCCCCCTATTGCGCCTTCGGGCTTAACAGCATGCAGGCGCGAAGCTGTTCCAGTGCGGCATCGCATTCCGGCTGGCTCAGATCAAAACGGGTGGGTGATAAATAAGCCCGT
Source organism: Thalassospira sp. A3_1 (assembly GCF_017744215.1). NCBI lineage: Bacteria > Pseudomonadati > Pseudomonadota > Alphaproteobacteria > Rhodospirillales > Thalassospiraceae > Thalassospira > Thalassospira sp. A3_1. Next base: position 25,564 of record NZ_JAGHQQ010000001.1, read on the forward strand.
GCCGGAGCCATCGGATCACCGGCCGGAATGGTTTCGACCGCATCACACAGCAATTCCTGCTCAATCCGTTCGGCGCTCAGTTCGTCACTCTTGACCTTGGCGCGCAGTTTTTGCGCACTTTCCCAATCGGCATTGCGCAAAAAGCGGCGGGTATTGCGCAACGGCACAATCACCTGTTCACGCCAGTCCCGTACCGCATTTTCAAGGGCGGATATGCTATGCGGTGCCTGCCCTTTCTGGCCAAGATAGAACATGAACAAAAGCATGTTCACATCCAGATCACATCGTTCCTGCAATTCAAGACACAACGGCGCAACGCCGTCCCGTCCATACATCTCGACCGTAAAGGTCCAGACTTCCTCAGCCTTCATATCCAACCTGTCTGTTTTTATGTAAATGCGGCCTGTTAATCAGACCGTTTTTGCCGTGCGAACCGTTTCGGGCGGATGGCCGATATAGGCACCAAGACCCTTTGCGGTCGATACCATGGTTCCATTGGTATCGACAAGCCGCGGGCCGACAATCACATCCGCCATTGCGACGTCGATCACCTTGCGTTTTGACCAGGCGACGACACGGTCAAAACTTTTCTGCGCAATCAGGTCCACCGCATGCACCCCGAAGGCCGATGCAATCACCCGGTCGCGCGGCGATGGAATCCCGCCGCGCTGCACATGGCCCAGCACGGTCACACGGGTTTCCCAGCCGGTTCGTGCGCCCAATTCGTCCGCGAGCCAGTGCCCGATCCCGCCATAACGTACTTTCTGGCCGTCATCACCTTGCGTCACCGCGGCCCCGTCATCGCGCTTGACCGCCTCGGCAACGATCACCAGCGCATGATTGCGCCCGCGCTTGCGAATGTTCAGGCAATGCTCGGTCAGCGCTTCAAGATCGTAATCCATTTCCGGGATCAGGATCGCATCCGCCCCACCGGCAACCCCGGCGAACAGCGCGATATGCCCGGCATCGCGCCCCATGACTTCCAGAATCATGATACGGTCATGCGATGCGGCTGTCGGCTGCAACCGGTCAAGTGCCTCGACCGCAACATTGACCGCCGTGGTAAAGCCCACCGAATATTCCGTCAGCGCCAGATCGTTATCGATGGTTTTGGGAATCCCCACCAGATTGATACCACCCATTTCGGCCAACCGATGCAGGATCGCCATGCTGCCATCCCCGCCAACCCCGATCAGGGCATCCAGGCCAAGCTTGTGATACCCGGCGATGACTTCGGCCGAACGGTCGGCAAAACTTCCATCAGGCATCGGATAATGGAACGGGTCGCCCTTGTTAACGGTGCCAAGAATCGTACCGCCAAGGCGCAGCATTCCGTCATTATTGACGTAATCGTTCAGATCAATGGCCTGCGGCGGGTCCTGCATCAAACCGTGTGTGCCCTGCCGGATACCAACCACGTCCCAGCCATAACCAAGCACTGCGCGCCGCACCACCGCCAGAATAACCGCATTCAGGCCCGCACAATCGCCACCGCTGGTCAGAATTCCGATCCGCATCCGTATCCTCCGTCCTGTCCGATCCAAATCATAAAGCCGATTACAAATCATATGGGTTGCCAACCCGAATTCTGATAGTATTACAGGCTCTTCGCGTCGCTAACCAAGCTGGATCAAAAATGGACGAAATCAATCAGATCGCGGTTGAAAAAAGACTGCTGTTTCTGCGCGAGGAACATCGTGATCTCGATATCGCAATCGAACAATTGGCCCACGGGGCCCATCACGATCAATTGCGTCTGGGCCGCATGAAAAAGCGCAAACTAGCACTCAAGGACGAGATTCTTTATCTCGAGTCGCAGTTGGTCCCGGATATTATTGCCTGAAAGGCAGCGCGCCCGTTGGTAACGAGCGTGGGTTACAGACCAAATCCTGCATCCGGATCGCGACATACCCGGCACATCAAAGCCCGCTTGGAATCCGCTGTAACTGAGCCGATTTCATTTCCTTTTCGGCACGCAGGGCATAATCCACAGATACCAGTGCCTCGTAAGCGGTGTCGCCCGCTTTGACATGATAAATGCCAAACACCGGAATAATGGTGATGTATTTGCCGTTCCAGAAAAACGGATGCTTTTTCAAACGCCGGCTGATGGCATCGCCACGCTGCCAGGCATCCTGTTCATCCATATTGTAAAGCAGCGCGATAAAATCGTTGCAGCCAAGATAACCGACCTGATGGGGTGGCATGATGAATTCGGTTATCGTCCGGTACAGGAAGGTAAACACCCCTTCCTTGCAGCCATGGCCATGACGCTGCAAAACATCATCAAGATTTGCAATCTCGCACAGCATAAGTGCCCGCGTCGTCCGGTCCGATCCGACCAGTGCCATTTCGTTTTCAACAATCTGCATGAAACTGTTGCGGCTTAACGCCCCGGTGAACGGGTCACGGCCCTCTGCCCGGGTCAGTTCAATCTGATGACGTTGCAGTTCCGCAAGATTATCGGTCAGCCCGTTCACCCGCTGCATTAATCGCGCAATCGCCTTTTCAACAGCCGGTGTTACCTGCGCATCGGGGATGCCAAGAACATCCGCAATGTCATGAATATTGGCCGGAACCGGGGGTTCTGCGCTCAGGATATCGCGATTAACGATATCAACCTGATGCTGATCGGGATCAGGCGCACCTTTTTTACGCACCGGCCTGCCATAGGTGTACGCGGCATAGGGATTGGATGGATACCGTCCATCGCCCGCCGCCATGGATGATGGCGTGGCGGAACCGGGTCTCGTGACTTTCATGTCTGCCCTCTCTCGTGCTACCTGCACAGAGATAAAAATTGATATGAATAACTATAAACCCAAAATACTTATACTTCACTTAAATTATCAACTGTAAGCAAGGATAAGATACCTACCCTTATGGCTACCTGACGACGACAGGAAAAGCCCCGCAAAATTATCCCGAAAACAGTGCCATATCAGGCGACCGGCAGGCTTGCATGATCACCCTTCCTGCCTATAATGCGGGCCTTCTGATAACGCGCGACAAACGGAGCCGCCAGCATGAGCGATCAACGCCCGGTCATCGGCATTATCATGGGCAGCCAGTCCGACTGGGAAACCATGAAAAATGCAGCAGATGTCCTCGATGCGCTGCAAGTCCCCTACGAAACCAAAATCGTATCGGCCCATCGCACCCCGGATCGCCTGTATGACTATGCCAAAACCGCAAAGTCGCGCGGCCTCAAGGTGATTATCGCCGGTGCAGGCGGTGCCGCCCACCTGCCGGGTATGGCCGCGGCCATGACGCCGCTTCCGGTTCTGGGTGTTCCGGTGCAAAGCCGTACGCTTAAAGGCCTTGATAGCCTTCTGTCGATCGTTCAGATGCCGGGCGGCGTTCCGGTCGGAACACTGGCAATTGGCTCCGCAGGGGCGAAAAATGCCGGCTTGATGGCCGCCGGGATCATGGCGCTGATGGATGATGCGCTGGCCGGGCGTCTTGATGACTGGCGCGCACAGCAGACTGACGCGGTCGCCGAAGAACCGGTTGATCCCGCACCGTAATGCATCAGGCGCGCCCGAATGGGCGCGTTTTTCTTTGGCATCGTCCAAATCAGCGATGCCCGTCCCTCTTGGGGAATGAAAAGGAATTCGAGGAATAAATGACGCAGGATTTCGCGACACGCATCATCGCACCGGGCAGCACGATTGGCATCATGGGTAATGGCCAGCTTGGCCGTATGGCCGCCCTTTGCGCGGCCGAGCTTGGCTATAGGGTCCATGTTTTCGGCCCCGGAACCGACAGCCCGACCGAACAGGTCTGTGCCAATGCAACGGTGGCTGATTACACCGATCTGGATGCGCTTCGTGCCTTTGCTGCCGATGTCGATGTCGTGACGTTTGAATTTGAAAATGTGCCCCATGACAGCGTGAAACTGCTATCCGAACTGGTGCCGGTCCGTCCGGGCTGGAAATGTCTGCATCTGTCGCAGAACCGCCTGCGTGAAAAGACCTTCTGCAACGAAAACGGTATCGGCACGGCACCTTTTGCCGCCGTTCGTTCGCTTGCCGATCTTGAAGCCGCCGTTGCCAAACTTGGCCGTCCTGCCGTGCTTAAAACCACCGAAATGGGGTATGACGGCAAGGGTCAGGTCAAAATCACCGATGAAACCAGCCTTGCCGACGCATGGGCTGAAATGAACGGTGCCGAGGCCATCCTCGAAGGCTTCATCTCGTTCGAACGCGAAATCTCGGTCATTGTCGCGCGCGGGATCAAGGGGGACACCGCCTGCTTCTGCCCGGTTGAAAATGTGCATACCAATCACATTCTTGATGTCACGATTGCCCCGGCAAAGATTCCCGCCGATCTTGCCAAAAAGGCAGAAGACATCGCCACCCGTCTGGTCGAGGCGATGGAATTTGTCGGGTTGCTGGCGGTCGAGATGTTTGTCACCACCGATGGCGACGTTCTGGTAAACGAAGTTGCCCCGCGTCCGCACAATTCCGGTCACTGGACGATTGATGCCTGCATCACCAGCCAGTTTGAACAGTTCATCCGTGCTGTGTGCGGCCTGCCTTTGGGCAATCCGACCCATCACTCCAATGCGCGCATGAAAAACCTTTTGGGCCACGACATTGATGACTGGCAGGCAATTTTGGCCGAGCCAGATGCCAAGCTGCACCTTTACGGCAAGGCCGAAGCCAAAGCCGGACGCAAGATGGGTCATATCACCTGGGTCCTGCCCAAAGAGGCCTGATACCAGCCCTGAACCAAATTGAATGAATGCCCCGACCCATAACGGTTTCGGGGCATTTTTCGTTACATCACAGGCACATCGCCTGGCAGGCAGTTTCTTCCTGCCAAACTGGCATCGCGCTTGCTGTTATCCCGGCAGGAAATTCTTTTCGGGTAACAGTCTGATGAAAAAACTTCTTCTCATCCTTGCAATCATGACCGGCTTTGCATCAGCCCATGGCGCAAACAATGCCGCCCATGCCGCACCGGGGGCCGCCGGTTTCCCCGATGTGTTGCAGGGCGATCAGCTCCGGTTTGGCAATATGATTGTCGAACTGTTTGGCATTCGCGCCCCACGACCGGGCATGATCTGCCGGGCGGGCAGTGTCGAGTTTCAATGTGGTGCGGCTGCAGCACAGGCGCTTGACCGCATCATCGAAAACTATGCCGTCGCCTGCCAGCAGGTCTCAGACTCCCAGCTGTTCCCGATGCTGACCGAATGCCGCATGGGGCAGACCGACATCAACCGTTTGCTGCTACGTGCCGGCTGGGCAATTGTCGATATGAACAGCTGCGATGGCAACCCGAACTGCCTGACCTATTTGTCCGATCAGACCCATGCCAAGGAAAACCGCAAAGGCATGTGGATGGGCGATCTGCCACATGAACTGGTTGCACTGGCCGCCAAACCAAAAGTGATTGAGGCCGACCTTCACGACGACAAAGCGGCTCCGGCAAATAATACTGGCGCACCGTTCAGCATCAATCTTGCTGCCGAAATGGAACAGGCAAACAAACCCGACACAACGCTTCTGAGTTTCCTGATGCGCTAGACGCAATCACGCTGTTACCGCTGTTATCCAACGCAAAACGCCGCCCTGCATGGGGCGGCGTTTTGTTTGAACAATGGGCCGAAATCTGTCCTGTTCTATGCGCTGAACTGGCGGCGGACCCGACCGGGCGTCGGCATGCACTTCGCCAGCTTCGCGCCAAGCTTGAATGGTGTCGCGGCAAATTTCCCGGCCTTTTTGACCGTTCCCGTGATTTTCGGGATCTGCATGACATTGCCGATCCGGCGATCCAGAAAAGCCCAGCTGTCTGCATGGCCTTCGGATTTGTCATCCAGCCAATACGCAAGGGTCGAACCATAAACCCCCGCAAGCAGCATCCGCTTGGTGTACCAGTTGTGATCGGTCGATGTGTCACCGGCGGCAATCCACATCTTGTCGACCGTACCATGCGTCAACTTAAGGCTAAGCGGTACGTTTTGCGGCAGGGTTAGATAGGAAAGAGCGGCGCGCACCGTATCTTTTTCGTGTTCCACCAGCGACAGACGCGTTTTGACCGCAGTCGCGATCCGTTCACGGATTTTCATCGATGGCAGATCAAGCTTGTCGAGTTCCTCGACCATCTTGCGATCCGTCATCTCGACATAGGTAATGATTGCCTGACGAATACCGCCGGGGAACAGGCGGTCAACCTCACCCGTGGCAAGATCAAGGTCTTCGGCGCCGCTACGAAGGGCGGCCATCGTCCAGCCGTCGAACGGCACGTGCTCAAGTGCCGCTGTGACCAGTGCCTCGCGCTGCGTACGCAGGCGGTTCATGCTTTCGGAAACGGTCATTCAGGCCTCCTTGCTGTCTTCATCGGCATTTTCATCCGAACCTTCGCCAGATGATGCTGCCTGTCTGAAGGTCGTTTCGGGCGGATTGTCACGCAATTCATCGGCAAAGCCCAGAAGCGTCATGTCTTCCATACGTTCAGGGTACATCACCCCGATCAGATGATCATATTCGTGCTGAACGACGCGCGCATGAAACCCGCCGGCAATGCTTTCGACTTCGTCACCATACTCATTTAACCCGCGATACCGGATTTTGTTCCAGCGCGGCACCACGCCCTGCAACCCCGGAATGGAAAGACATCCTTCCCAGCCATCAACGATTTCATCGCCAATCGCCTCGATTTCCGGATTGATCAGTACGCTTAACGGTACTTCCGCATCATCAGGATCATCGCTTTTGCGAAAGGCCGGGACATAAAAAACCATGATCGCCTTGGACTGAAACACCTGTGGCGCCGCAAGCCCAACGCCTCCAGCATCCTTCATGGTGTCCTTCATATCCGCGATCAGACGCTGGATTTCGGGATCAAGCGGGTTCTCGACCCGGTCTGCGACCCTGCGCAGAACCGGGTGGCCCATCCGGGCAATTTTAAGGATCGACATGGCCCTATATCCAACCAAAACGGCATGGCTGTAAAGCCCCTACACATGATCTGTCACCTAATGAGCCGACAAAACCAGCGTCTGTACAGGCCAGAGCAGCGCCTGAATACGCAGCAGCAAGGCATGCACGATCCCAACCGTCTGAACCATATGCAGGAACAACCATTCGCCCGTACCGATTTCCGGGTTTTCAAGCTGCGCATGGGTATTGGTATAGGCATTGGCAACGCACTGGCTGCCCCTTGGCACATCCTTGATCTGCTCAGGATAAAGCGGGATCATTTTGGCAAGGAATGTGCCCGGCACGGCCCGTTCCGAGATATCAAGCAATCTGTCTGTCGGGCGGAACTGACCGGCGGCGATCACCGGCTGCACGCTGGTTACCAACATCGGAATTACTTCAAACGGCAGCGACGCACACGACATTTCCGCAAGAATTCCAGCTTTGACAACCTGTGCGGAAACCTGCTGGAACCCGGCCTGGAATACGACCTCCTCGGGTTCGGCCGGTATAAGGATACCGGCTGGACGCAGTAATGGGTTAACCACATCACCAATCTGCAATGCAAACTGCTGTATCTCTCCATCGACACCCGCCCGGACAACGGTTTTGCCAAGGGCAACCTCGGCCGAACGCAGGGATGCTTCCGCACTGGCAAGCTGGGCCGGCAACAGCGTTTCCATTTTGGTTTCCACGGCATTGACGTTGGCCTTTGCCGCATTGACCGCCCCCTGACGGGTGGTTAAGGCCACTTCAAGCCGTTCGACCTCCCGCCGTGAAACCGCATTGGTACCACGTGACAGAAGATCGGCCTTGACCGCCAATTCCTCGCGTACCTGTTCATAGGCACCTTGGGCTTCTTCAAGGTTACCGTTCGCCACCGCAAGATCGGCCTGCGTTACCGCCATCTGCGCACGGATTTCCTGCACCTGCTGCCGGGCGATTTCGGCCGCTTCGGTTTCGGTACGGTCATCAAGGCGGAATAACGGATCACCCGATTTTACCTGATCATCGTTATCGACATAGATTTCCACGACCCGGCCGTTCTTTTCCGGCAAAATGGTCAGGGTCCGATAAAAGGACGCGACGTTGTGACTTGACGGGTGATAATAAAAAATCAGCGTGATTAATGAAATCGTCAGGATTGCACAGCCGACAATCCCGTATCGCAGCTCGTACCAGACCGAAAACAGGGTGATTTCCTTGCCGATACGTTTCCCCTGCACATATCGCCGGATCAGGTAATCAGGCAGGACGGTAAAAATGGAACATAACATCAGTTCAAACATCTTTACGGTCCTCCTGCTCTTTTACGCTGGGGGTACCGGTCGCGATATCGCCATCAGCAACGTGTTCTGATTTGTCCGAGTCGCTCATTGCCCCCTTCTGCCTTGCCATTGCCTTCACAGCGTCGGCAATCGCATTGATCGGGGTATAAAAATCGGGAACCTGAACCACGGCAATCACCAGGGCCGCCAGCCAGAACAGGTTGTTATGGGTAAACAGCGCCAGAAGGGTCAGGATACTGATAAGCTGTATCTGGGTGTGATTGGCGTGATGGGCCAATCTTTCGGGCAGCGCATGTAAACTCAGATAAAGCGCGCCAAGGCCAAACACCGCCAGAACGACAGACCAAATAACAATCGTGAACAGCACATCCGACTGCCCCGGTCCCGCAATAAAGAACGGCGCATGTGCAATTGCCGCCTCCCGCAAACTGCTTTCCATTGCTCTACCCCGCCCCTGCCTTAAGGCTTTGAACTGTTCGTGTCCGATCACTATACCCGCATCGCAACCACCAATGGTATATTTTTCAACATGATGCCGTTACTTTTGGTATAGAATAAAATCGGGAAGACAAAGCCGATCTCGAGCTTTCGGGATCACATTGTGGGCACAACCCTATCGCCCAATGAACGCCACAGGCGAATTACCCCTTCCCTCTTTCCTTTTGCGCCGCTTTACACTATATAAAGCCCACGGTCATACAGGCCGTGCAACCAACCGGAGGGCATGATGCTCAGCCGGGTGTTTTTGTTTTTTTGAAAGGAGCGTGGTTTCCGTGCAGGTAATCGTTCGCGACAACAATGTCGATCAGGCTCTGAAAGCGCTTAAGAAAAAGATGCAGCGCGAGGGCATTTTCCGTGAGATGAAACTCCGTCGCCACTTTGAAAAGCCGTCGGAGAAGAAAGCTCGCGAAGGGGCGGAAGCAATCCGTCGTGCCCGCAAGCTGGAGCGTAAGCGCGTCGAGCGCGAAGGCTTCTAGTCTTTTTCACTTTCGGGGTTCCTCGAACGTGACTGTACGATCGGTTTTGGCTTGCCAAAATCGGACCCGTGCGCCAAGCCCGCCTCGGAGCAATCCGGGCGGGTTTGGTTTTTTAGGCTCCCTTTTTCAAATCCCACTCCCCCCATCGCATAGCTGTCATTCCCGCTAAGTTTTTTGTCTTGGCATCGGATTGTTTTAAACAATTCCCCGGCAGGTCTTCACTCGCCATGCGCAAAACACCTTTGCGCCACCACCAACCAGTCAATCGGGGAGACATGACTGTGAACACACAAACCGATACCGGCAGCGCCCCCGCCGGATCTGATTTTAATGGATATTATCGACTGACCCGCGTCCTGCCCGCCATCGCCGTGATGGCCGCGATATATGGCATTGCCGCACTGGTCGATTACCACATCAATGCTGTCCTGCTGACCATCGTTGTCATGATTGCACTGTGTCTTTTGCGCGTGCCAGTCCCGATCGCCCTTATCTCGGCCGCCTTGCTTGGTGCATTGCACGCCGGGATGGACACAACCACCGCCATTGGTGCGCTTAATGACAACCTTCTGGTCGGCGCACAGGTCGGCATGACCTATGTTATGATCGGCGCCTTTGCGGTTGCGATTGCGCGTTCGGGCATTCTTGATCTGTTTGCCCAAAAGATCGCCGCGCGTGTCGGAAGCGATGCACAAAGCACGTCAAAGGGCCTTAAATGGTTCCTGTTTACGATCTTCATTTTCTGTTCGTTGATTTCGCAGAATCTGGTGCCGGTTCACATCGCCTTTATCCCGGTGATGATCCCGCCGCTTCTGGCGGTCTTCAACCGTCTGCGGATTGATCGTCGCGCCGTTGCATGTATCCTCGCCTGTTCGATCAGTTTTTCCTATCTGCTTCTGCCGACTGGCTTTGGGGCGATTTACCTCAATGAAATCCTGATGGCCAATGTCAACGAAGTTGGCGCGGCCTACGATCTTTCCATGACGGCCGATATGGCGCCCAAGGCCATGTTCCTGCCTGTTATGGGGATTGTTGCCGGGATGCTGGTTGCGGTTTTCATCACCTATCGCAAACCGCGCGATTATGTGACCGGCCCGTCTGCCGAGCGCCATATCAATCCAGCAAAGCCCGTGTCGATCAATCCGCTTCAACTGCTGGCAACCGTTGCGGCCCTTGCCGTTGCGCTGATCTGCCAGTTGCAGTTTGACAGCCTTCTGGTCGGCGCGATGATCGGCTTTGTCATTCTGGCCGCGGCGGGTATTTTCCGCTGGCGGGCACAGGATGATGTCTTCACCGAAGGCATGCGGATGATGGCCCAGATTGCCGTGATCATCACCATCGCGTCGGGCTTTGCCGGGGTGCTTGATGCCACCGGCGAAATCGCCCCGCTGGTGCAGGCAAGTGCCGAACTGATCGGCGATAACAAGGCACTTGGCGCGCTGATCATGCTTCTGGTCGGCCTGTTCATCACCATCGGCTTTGGCGACAGCTTCGCCAGCGTGCCAATCCTGGCTCCGATCTATATCCCACTCGCACTGGCCCTTGGCTTCTCGCCCATGGCGACCATCGCACTTCTGGGGGCGTCTGCTGCCCTTGGCGATGCTGGCTCGCCCGCATCAACCATCACATTGGGCGCGACATCGGGCCTGAATGCCGACGGTCAACATGATCATGTAAAGGATTCCGTGATCCCGACCTTTATCCATGCCAATTTCGGCATGGTTCTGTTTGCTTGGGTGGCAGCGATGATCCTTTGATCAAATCGGCACAATAAAGCCGGGACCAAACAAACAACCCGTCCGATATTCGTCGGACGGGTTTTATTTCGACCCGAACAGCCAGTTAAACAGACCATCGACGGCGCCGTTGCTGGTCGCATCCGACTGTGCGGCGTCTTCGCGTACCAAAAGCCCGAACTGGCTTTTATAGACCGTATAGGTATTGGCAACCTCGATATCGGTGAAAGTCGAACTGCCATATTCGGCATCAATCAGGAAATTCCAATCCGCCACCAGCTTGCCAATATCAATCCCCTTGGTCGCGCCGAGATCATAGGCCATATGCGGACGGGTGTTCTGATCTTCGATGTCCTGATACCGACCTTCCAGCCGCACCAGCTTGTAACGGGAATCCACACCAAGAATATTGGCCCATGGCTTGATCTTCACAAATTCCGCATCAATCCGCCATTGGTCACCATAAATCACGTATTTGCCGGGAATATCGTTGCCCGGTAATGTCAGATAAGCGTTGTATTCCTGATCCCCGACTTCCTCGAACGTAATCCGCGCCACCGGCTCCTCGGCTGTCAGCCGGAAATAGGTGATGAAAATCACCGAAACCGATGCCACCACCGCCAGCGACAACAGCACAATCGTAAAAACGGATACTTTCAGAAGTCGGAACACTCAGCCCTCGAGATATGATTTCTGAATAAAAGATCACGAAAATTCGTATTTCGTTTCACATAGAAAAAGGGCGACCAAATGGCCGCCCTTCTCGTATTCGAACAACAAGCCAAATCAGCTATCCAGATGCATCACAATCTCTTCGCACATCTTTTTGGCATCACCGAACAGCATCATCGTGTTGTCCTTGAAGAACAACTCGTTCTCGATACCGGCATAACCGGCCGACATCGAACGCTTGATGAACAGAACGGTCTTGGCTTTTTCGACCTCGAGGATCGGCATGCCGAAGATCGGCGATGACGGGTCGGTTTTGGCCGCTGGGTTGGTGATATCGTTGGCACCAATCACAAAGGCCACATCCGCCGTGCCGAAATCACGGTTGATTTCTTCCATTTCAAGCACGTCGTCATAAGGCACACTTGCCTCTGCCAAAAGGACGTTCATGTGCCCCGGCATACGCCCTGCCACCGGATGGATGGCATAGCGGACATTAACGCCTTCGGCTTTAAGGATATCAGCCATTTCGCGCAACGCGTGCTGAGCCTGTGCCACCGCCATGCCGTAGCCCGGCACGATGATCACATTTGATGCGTTCTTCATGATAAAGGCCGCATCATCGCTGGAGCCTGATTTGACAGCCCGATCACCGGTATCAACGCCGCCTGCTGCGGCACCGGCTTCCGCGCCAAAGCCGCCAAAGATAACGTTGAAGATCGAGCGGTTCATGCCCTTGCACATGATGTATGACAGGATCGCACCCGAAGCACCAACGAGTGCACCGGTAATGATCAGGGCGTTGTTCTGAAGCGTAAAGCCGATGCCGCATGCCGCCCACCCCGAATAGGAGTTCAGCATCGAAACAACGACCGGCATATCCGCCCCGCCAATCGGAATGATCAGCGTCACACCAAGAACCAGAGCAAGAATGACCAGAATCCAGAACGCGGTGTGGCTTTCAGTCGCAACAAGGATGACACCAAACACCACAATGCCAATTCCGATGGCAAGGTTAAGCATATGCTGTCCGGTAAAGCGTACCGGCGTACCCGATACAATCCCCTGCAACTTGCCAAAGGCAACAAGCGAGCCAGTGAAGGTAATGGCACCAATGGCAACGCCAAGGCCCATTTCAATCAGGCTGGCAGCACCGATATTGCCTGCAGTACCAAGACCATAGGCACCCGGCGAATAAAGCGCCGCACCCGCCACAAACACAGCCGCCAGACCGACCAGCGAATGGAAGGCAGCAACAAGTTGCGGCAGTGCCGTCATCTTGATCTTGAGCGCGATGACCGTACCAATGGCCCCGCCGACCAGAATGCCGACAATGATGGTGGTATAAGACACGACTTCGGGTGATGCCAGGGTGGTCAGAATGGCAATCGCCATCCCCACCATGCCAAGGATATTCCCGTTACGTGCCGTTTCCGGTGAAGACAGACCGCGCAGCGACAAAATGAAGCAGACGGACGCCACGAGATACAGGAAAGCCGACAGGTTTTCCGACATTGTGTGTTCCCCCTACTTCTTTTTCTTGAACATGTGCAGCATGCGCTGTGCCACGATGAAACCGCCAAAGATGTTGACCGACGCCAGCACCACGGCGAGGAAGCCCATCGCCTTGGACAGGTTCATCTCGATCGGGCCTGCCGCCAGAAGCGCACCGACAATGATCACCGATGAAATGGCATTGGTCACCGCCATCAGCGGCGAATGAAGGGCCGGGGTTACTTTCCACACGACGTAATAGCCGACAAAGCATGCCAGAACGAAAACCGTCAGGCCAAGCACCGTCGGGCTGACACCGCTTGTATGGACAACTGTGGTCGCCGAACTCGCCATGTCGCCCGCCTGATTGGCAAGACTATCGGCAAGTTTTGCGGCCTTTTCGGCCAGACCAAGGGCTGCATCGCGCAGCTCGTTAGCGTTCTGGGCGGCATTTTGGGTTACGGATTGATCAGCCATTTGCGACCTCCTCACCACCGAATTTCGGATGAACAACCTTGCCATCACGGGTCAGCATGGTTTCGGCAATAATCTGGTCTTCGGCATTGAAGGCCAGCGCGCTTTTTTCCTTGTCGACCGACAGCGTGATGAAATTCAGAAGGTTCTTGGCATACATCGCCGTTGCATCGGTTGCGACGGAACTGGTGATGTTTTCCGGACCGATGATTTTCACACTATTGGCCGTGACAACCGTTTCACCAAGTTTCGCACCCGCGACGTTGCCACCGCGTTCGGCAGCAAGATCGATGATGACCGAACCGGGCTTCATGCCCGCGACCATATCGGCGGTAACGATTTCCGGTGCCGGACGGCCTGGGATCAATGCGGTCGTGATGACGATGTCGGTCTTTGCCAGAACTTCCTTAAGCTTGGCCGCCTGTTTGGCCTTGTATTCGTCCGACATTTCCTTGGCGTAACCGCCTGCGGTTTCGCCGTCGGCTGCGTCGTCTTCAACCTCGATAAAAGTCCCGCCAAGCGACTGAACCTGTTCCTTCACCGCCGGACGCACGTCGAATGCGGAGACCACCGCGCCAAGGCGCTTGGCGGTCGCAATCGCCTGAAGACCGGCAACACCGGCCCCGACAACAACGATACGTGCAGGCGGCAATGTCCCGGCTGCCGTCATCATCATCGGATAAATCCGCCCGAATTCATGGGCGGCATCCAGAACGGCACGATACCCGGCCAGGTTGGATTGCGACGACAGAACGTCCATTGATTGCGCACGCGAAATACGCGGCATCAGTTCCATGGCAAAGGACGAAACCCCTGCCGCAGCCATTTTTTCAATCAGGTCCTTGCGATCATAGGGATCAAGCAAGGCGATGACGGCAGCCCCCTTTTTATAGGCGGCAAGCTCGTCGGTTTTTCCATCAACAACCGGTGGGCGCACCTTCAGGATGACATCGGCATCCTTGACGGTGGTTTTCATCGTTTTGGCAATGGTCGCACCGGCATCGGCAAAGCGATCATCCGGTATGGCGGCGTCAGTTCCGGCACCAGCCTCGATTGCAACGTCAAACCCCAGACCGATCAGTTTCTTGACGGTATCTGGCGTAACGGCAACGCGCTTTTCCCCGGGCCATATTTCCTTTGGAACGGCCAGTTTCATCGCGTTCAACCTCCTTCCCTATCATTATGAATAAGCACGGCATTTTTGTTTTTATGTGACGCGATCCGCATCTGGTGCATCTGCATCAGACGGGCCACGATTACCCTTGCCCGGCAAGAAAAAAGGCGGTTCTTCCGCTTTAACAGAAGAAACCGCCCACTTTCCCACCACGCATTCCGAGGCAAAAAGCCTTGGCGACAAGTCAGGTCCCACCCGCCATTGGTGCTCAGGACAAACAATCAATGACGCCCTGCCTTGTCTGCGTTGGATGCAAGATGCGATTTCTTCCGGTTCGCGACAACATGAAAACCCTATAAAAAAACAGTTTAACTTGATTTTGGTTTACAATTCACCAAAACCATCATGTGTGGATTATCACACATATTATTTCCATCCTGTAACAGGTCCTTATCCCGTACAGATAGAATTAATCCGTTGATTTACAGCAGTTTCCCCTATTTTCAGCCAACGTTGTAAGTGAATATTAATTGACAAACGCAGCCACAGGTTTCCACCAAACCCGCCCCAACGCAAGCAGAGAAAGGAAAAACTTTTCTGCGTGCCCAATGATTGAAACCGGAAAATTTTGGAAAAAGCCGGCAAAAAGCCCTCGCCGAAAACCATTTTGACTGGGTATTTCCAGCCAACGATGCACGCGATCACGCCGATTCTTTTGCCGTTACACGGAAAAATTAAATCGCAAAAATGCGAAATCGGATCAGTTTTCGGGACGGTCGAGCCCGACAGCGCCAAGGGCGGCATCCTGATTGCGCGTCAAGACACCCGCATCAAAGCCCCCGACAAGATCGTTGAATATCTGATACCAGTTCAGATGGGCATCAAGGCGCAGGAACACCGCGCCCAGACCAACGGCCGCACGATCGACCAACACAAACTCGCGCGGCGGTTTGACCCCGCCAACACGTCGCAATTCCCGATGGACCCTGCCTGCGACCTCGGCCCCGTATGCCACCGAATTGGTTTCATCCATCCGGCGTTCGCGATCATCAAGGATCGGGCCATATACAAACCCGGCCCAGATATTCAGAACATCGATCAATTCACGTGACGGATTTTCAAAGCCCCAGCTTTGATAGGCAGCAACCGCCTTTTCCTCGTCCTTGTCGCGTAATGCTTCGTAAAGCGTGATCACCGCATTGACGAATTCGGGCTGAAAGATACGGATACAACCGAAATCAAGCAGGTTGACCGAAAGATCATCACGCAGCGAATAATTGCCCAGATGCGGATCGCCATGGATCACGCCATAACGATAAAACGGTACATACCAGGCCCTGAACATATTCAGCGCCACCTGATTGCGCGCATCCTGCGACGGATCGCTATCAAGGAATTTCTGAAATTTCTGCCCGGTCTGCCACGTCATGGTCAGAAGCCGCTTGGTCGTAAGGTCTAACACGGGTTCGGGCACATGCACGCAATCCTCATCGGCCAGCATATGGCGATACAGCAGCATGTTGCGGGCTTCGCGTTCGTAATCAAGTTCCTCTCGCAGGCGCGCGGTCAGTTCCAGCTGAATGTTTTCGGCATCAATTGCACTGTCATACCGGCGATAGATCGCAAAGGCCGCGCGAAGCTGTTTAAGGTCGGCCTCGACCGTTGCCGACATATCGGGATATTGAAGCTTGCAGGCGACTGTCCGGCCGTCATCAAGCGTCGCACGATGAACCTGGCCGAGCGACGCCGCGGCAACCGCTTCATGGCTGAAATCGCCAAATCTTTCCTGCCATCCAGCACCGAGTTCGCTCCGCATCCGGCGTTTGACAAACAGCCACCCCATACTGGGCGCATCGGCCTGAAGCGTTGCCAGGGCCTGGGTATATTCCTTTGGCAAGGCATCGGGAATGGTCGACAGGATTTGTGCAACCTTCATCAATGGGCCTTTTAGGCCGCCCAAGGCCGAAGTCAGTTCGGCAGCATATTTCGCATGATCGATATCGCCGCCGAACATTTTCCCCGTGGCAAGGCGTGCAGCCAACTTCCCAGCCGACGCCCCCACCTTTGCATAACGACGAACCCGCCCGCCAAATCGATTATCCTCGTTTGGGGCGGTATAATCATCGTCGTCATTGCTCATATCAGGAAAGTTCCTCCAACTCGTCGATCATGCGTTTGATCATGTTAAGGCCACGCTGCCAGAAAGCCGGGTCGGACGCATCAAGACCGAACGGTGCCAACAATTCCTGATGGCGCTTGGTGCCACCGGCTTTCAGCATGTCGAAATATTTCTGCTGGAATCCGTCTTCGGCATTTTCATAAACGTCATACAGCGAATTCACGAGGCAATCGCCAAACGCATAGGCGTAAACATAGAACGGCGAATGGATGAAGTGCGGGATATAGGACCAGTAATATTTGTATTCGTCCTCGTAGCGGATCGCATCACCCAGACTTTCATGTTGTACGGCAAGCCAGATCTCGCAGATCTCATCAACCGTCAACTCACCTTCGCGGCGCTTGGTATGGACGCGTTTTTCAAATTCGAAGAACGCGATCTGACGCACGACGGTGTTGAGCATATCCTCGACCTTGCCGGCCAGCATGATGCGCTTCATCTTCGGATCGGTTTCCGCACGCAGCATCGACTGGAAGGTCAGCATTTCCCCGAAAACGGACGCGGTTTCCGCAAGTGTCAGCGGAGTATCAGACAGGAAATAACCCTGCTCGCCCGCAAGAACCTGATGCACACCATGGCCAAGCTCATGCGCCAGCGTCATCACATCACGTGTTTTGCCGTGATAGTTCAGCAGCAAGTACGGATGAGCCGACGGTACGGTCGGATGGGCAAAAGCGCCTGATGATTTACCCGCACGCGGCGGCACATCAATCCAAGGGTTATCAAAGAATTTCTGACCAACCTCGGCAAGCTCGGGCGAAAATTCACCATATGCCTTAAGCACGGTTTTGCGTGCGGTATCCCAATCGATATGGCGATCATCATCATCGGGAAGCGGCGCATTGCGGTCCCAGTAATCAAGCTGATCAACACCAAACCATTTGGCTTTGAGACGGTAATAGCGATGCGACAAATCGGCGTGGCTGCTGGCGACTGCGGAATTAAGCGCTTCGACAACATCGTCCTCGACCTGGTTGGACAGGTTGCGCGCCGACACGGGGCTTGCGAATTTACGCAGCCGGTCGTCAATTTCCTTGTCCTTTGCCAACGTATTGGTGATATGGGCCAGAAGCTTGATATTTTTGCCCAGCACATCGCCAATCGATTTTGCCGCTGCCTTGCGTTCCGCGACCTTGGTCGAAGACAGTATATTGGCAACATCCGACATGGTCAGTTCTTCGCCATTCATCGGGAAACGCAGATCGGCCATCGTCTGATCGAACAAACGCACCCATGCACTTGAACCGGCAACACGGCGTTCATGCAGGACCTGTTCGACCTCGTCAGATAGCTGGTGCGGGCGGAAGGCACGGTTTTCATCAAGCCAAGGGCGATAACGGCGAAGGGCGGCACTTTCGTCATATTTCGCCGAAAGCACATCTTCCTCGATCCGGTTGATTTCAAGACCGAAGAACAGCGACAGGCTGGAAATGCCGGTCATTTCTTCCTGAACGGACTGATAGAACTGCCCGATGGCGGCGTCCGAGCTATCACCTGCATAAAGCAACTGCGCAAACGATCCGATCCGGCCACAGATTTCGCTAACGGCTTCGTATTCGGCAATCGCGGCGGCAAGTTCATCACCCGAAAGACCGGCAAGCTTGCCCTGATAGGTTTTCTGGAAGGCGTCTGAGCGGGATTTGGCATCATCAAGATCGCGCCGGATGGCCGGGTCTTTGGGATCGTTATAGAGATCGGTAAGATCCCAGGTCGGCAAATTCTTGTCGATCGCGTTCATTTGTCCTCCAGACAGTCGATTATGCAATCGGGCCTTTTGCATTACAGCCCGAAACATCCATGCCCCGATATATGATGGCCGGGCGACCTGCGCCAGTGCCGATCACGGCTTTGCATTTACAGACACACCAAACAGGGCGAATTACAGATCAACAATAGCGTTTTGATCCCGCCTTGTGAAATCGCTAACATCGATGGATATCAATGAATTTTTCCGATGATGTGAAGTCGTACTCATTTGAACCGTTCAAACATCATTTTCCGGCTGCGTAACGAAGCAATCCCTGATAACTAAAACAATGGGGTCAGGTATATCCGTGATGGAAAGTCCGGACTTTTGAGAGTCGTCGCCGACATTTGCGATCACTTTGCGGTGACAGACTTGAACAGTGACGCCAAGATCACTGTATGAAGGCAAGAGAAACGACAACAAGGCAAGGAAGCGTCATGACGAATTTGCAGGATTATGCCGATTGGCAGAACTTGCCGTCGATGTTTTTCAAACAGGCTGAAAAATACGGGGATGCACCATTCTTGTGGACCAAGGATGGTGAAGCGGGTGATTTTGTCCCGACAAGTTGGAATGACGCCGCCGATCAGGTGCGCGCGCTGGCACGGTCGCTATACAAAATTGGCGTCCGCCCCGGTGACCGGGTATTGCTGGTTTCGGAAAACCGCACCGAATGGGGCATTGCCGATCTGGCGATCATGTGTGTCGGCGCCCTGACCGTTCCGGCCTATACCACCAATACCGAGCGCGACCACCTGCACGCGATCGAAGACAGTGGTGCGGGCATTGCCATTATCTCGACCAAGAAACTCGCCCAGCCCTTCCTGCACGCAGCCCTTGATAGCGGGCGTTGCCGTCATGCCATCATGATGGAAGACTGGGGCCAAAGCTTTGTCGGCGATATCACCATAACCCGATGGGAAGATGTGATTTCGCAAGGTCGCGGACTGACAGACGACGTCGATGCATGGGTGTCTGAAATTGCGCGTGATCAACTGGCCTGCCTGATTTACACATCGGGTACGGGTGGGGCACCCAAGGGTGTGATGCTCAGCCACGGGGCGATCCTGTCAAACTGCATGGGTGCATTTGACATCATCGAAACGCTCGGAATTGACGAAGAAGTCTTTTTGTCCTTCCTCCCGCTGTCGCATTCCTATGAACACACGGCAGGTCTTTATTTCCCGATGAGCATTGGCGCGCAGATTTACTACGCCGAAAGCCTTGATAAGCTTGCCGCAAACTTGGCCGAAGTGCGCCCGACAATCATGACGGCCGTTCCGCGCCTTTATGAAATGCTCTATCAGCGTATGAGCCGCATGGTCGAAAAGGAAGGCGGCTTTAAACAGAAGCTGTTTAACCTGACACTCAGGCTTGGTCGCAAGACCTATGAAAAAGAACCGCTTAACCTGATCGAGAAATTCCAGAATTTCATCTGCGAAATCCTGCTGCGCCGTAAATTGCGCCAGCGTTTCGGCGGCCGGATCAAGGCGATGGTGTCGGGTGGTGGCCCGCTGAACTATGAACTCGGCGTCCTGTTTGTTTCATGCGGCATTCGCATTCTTCAGGGATACGGCCAAACCGAATTCGCCCCGGTTGTGTCGTGCAATCGGGCAGAAAACAATAAACTGCGTTCGGTTGGCCCTCCGATGGTCGGAGCCGAGGCAAAAATCGCCGATGACGGCGAAATCCTGCTGCGCGGCGAAAGCATGATGAAGGGGTACTGGAACCTGCCCGAAGTCACCGCCGCCGCCATCATTGATGGCTGGCTTCATACAGGTGATATCGGCAAGTTCGACGAAGAAGGCAGCCTTGTCATCACCGACCGCAAGAAGGACATCATCGTCAATTCCGGTGGCGATAATATCTCGCCGCAGCGGATAGAGGGCCTCCTGACCCTTGAAACCGAGATTTCACAAGCAATGGTTTACGGCGATGACAAGCCCTATCTGGTTGCTGTTCTCTGGCCCGATGACGATTTTATGCGTGAATTTGCCAAGGAAAACGGGATTGAAAACAATATCGATACCCTTGGCGAGAACGAGGAATTCCGCAAAAAAATCCGTGCTGCGGTCGATCATGTCAACGGACGCCTTTCGACCATAGAAAAGGTCCGAAGCTTTACCTTCGCCGAAAGTCCGTTCTCGATTGAAAACGAGATGCTGACACCATCCATGAAGATCCGTCGCCACAAGATCAAGGCGGCCTACGGTCAGGCGCTTGATACCCTGTATCAGCGCAAACGCGGCGGCCAATAAGCCAGGCCAATGGCAAACCATTCGCAGACAAAACCGACATTAACCCTGATCCGGGGCCTTCCCGGATCAGGGAAATCGACACTTGCCACAATGATTTGCGAAAAGACCGGCGCCATCCATCTCGAAGCCGATCAGTTCATGGTGGACCGCAACGGCGATTACCGGTTTGACGGTCGAAAACTGCGTGACGTCCATGCACGCTGCGAAACTGAATGCGATGCCTATCTATCCACCGGACAAGCCGTTGTTGTTTCCAACACATTTAGCGAAATCTGGGAGATGCAGGCTTATCTCGACATGGCAGAACGTCATGACGTGCCCCTACAGATCATCGAATGCCATGGACAGTTTCGCAATATCCACGGCGTCCCTGACGATAAAATCGATGCCATGCGCAAACGCTGGCAACAGCTTCCCGATCGTTATAGCTAGCCGCTCAATTCACGGTCGAGAAGACCTTTTTGAGAACATCCGTCGTCCAGCGCGCCGGGTCGTTACGGATATCGGCTTCCTGCTTTGCGATGTAATAAAACAGGCCATCCATCGCCTTGTTGGTCGCGTGATCGGAAAGTGATGCCTTGATGTCAGGCACCATCGGCAATGTGTCGTACTGTCCCATCATTTGATCGTAAAGCTGCAGCGCGCCGGTATCTGCCAATGCTTCGCCAATCACCGGTCTTAACCTGTTTTCGATATCGCCACCCGACACGCGGCACAGATATTTTGTCGCCGCGTCTTCCGGCCCGTCGAGAATGCCCTTGGCATCTTCCAACGTCATTCTGCTGACGGCATCGGCCAAAATATCACCGGCATCCCGCATCGTCTGTTCGGCGGCGCGGTTCATTCGCAATTCAATTTCCTCGCCATAACTGCCAAGCCCGGCGGCACTTAGCAACAATTGCGCATGTTTGACACTATCAGGCAGCGGAATATGCGCCACCGGGTCAGCATTGAAGCCATCCGTCACGCCAAGATCGGTGGTGACAACCTCAACCCCCTTATCAAGCGCCTGACGCAGGGCATCGGAAACCGTTTCGTCCGAAAGCCCCGCCATTGATGCCGAACTGCCGCCCGAACCGCTGCTGGTCGTGTTGTTCCCCGTCACGCTACCTAGTGCTTCCTTGGCCTTGTCAAAAAAGGATTGCGCCGACGCATCGACCGATATTCCGGCGATCAGAGCCAAAAAAGAGGCTGATACAATCAGGCGGGTAAAGGTGGTGGATTTCGGTGGCTGTGCTCGCATGGATGTCCCCTTGGTTTTGATATTTTCACCATCCTGCAAGCAGATCATGGCCTTGAAAAGACAAAACCCCGATCAATGACCGGGGTTTTGCAACATTTCAAATTCAGGCTGTTAGATCAGTCGACCAGTTCGACTTTCTTGCCATTCAGCAGCAACTGACCGCCTTCGGCCGAAACCGGAATGGTATCGCCATCCTTGACCGTTCCTTCAAGGATCTGCATCGCCAGCGGGTTTTGCAGATAGCGTTGAACAACACGTTTAAGCGGGCGCGCACCATAGACCGGATCATATCCCTTGTCGGCCAGCCAGCTTTTGGCGAACTCGTCGAGTTGCAGGGTGATCTTGCGATCAAACAGCAGCTTTTCAAGGCGACCAAGCTGGATATCGACAATCGTGTCCATCTGGGCACGTTTCAAACGATGGAACAGAAGGACTTCATCCAGCCGATTCAGGAATTCCGGACGGAACGATGCCCGCACGACTTCCATGACCTGACTGCGCAATTCGCTGCTGTCGTGACCTTCTTCCTGATTGGCCAGAATGTCGGCCCCCAAGTTCGAGGTCAGGATAATCAGCGTATTGCGGAAGTCGACCGTACGTCCCTGCCCGTCAGTCAAACGACCTTCGTCAAGGACCTGCAACAGAACGTTGAACACATCGGGGTGGGCTTTTTCGACCTCGTCAAACAGAACCACCTGATAGGGACGACGCCGCACCGCCTCGGTCAGCGAACCGCCTTCCTCGTACCCGACATAGCCCGGAGGCGCACCGATCAGGCGTGCCACCGCATGCTTTTCCATGAATTCCGACATATCAATGCGGACCATGGCCTGTTCATCATCAAACAGGAACTGCGCAAGCGCCTTGGTCAATTCGGTTTTACCAACACCGGTCGGACCAAGGAACAGGAACGATCCCATCGGCCGGTTCGGATCCTGCAACCCGGCACGTGCACGCCGTACCGCATTCGAGATCGACCGAACGGCTTCATCCTGACCAACGACGCGTTTGCGCAGGATGTCTTCCATCCCCAGCAGCTTTTCACGTTCGCCTTCCAGCATCTTGTCGACCGGAATACCCGTCCAGCGCGACACGACCGAAGCAATGTGCTTTTCAGTCACCGCTTCTTCTTTCATGCCGTCGGCCTGATCGTCTTCGGCCTTTTCAAGCAACCGTTCCAGTGCAGGGATTTCTTCATATTGAAGCTGTCCCGCACGGTCGAGCCGCCCGTCACGCATCGCACGTTCAAGTTCGCCGCGTGCCTGATCAAGCTGTTCCTTGATATGGGTCGATGCCGCCAGTTCCTTTTTTTGGGCTTCCCATTTCGCGGTCAGTTCCGCCGATTTTCCTTCAAGCTCGGCCAGTTCCTTGTCAAGACGACCCAGACGATCTTTCGATGCCCGGTCTTCCTCTTTTTTAAGGGCTTCGCGCTCGATCTTTAGCTGAATGATGCGGCGATCAAGTTCGTCGATTTCTTCGGGCTTGGAATCAAGTTCCATCCGAAGACGCGATGCCGACTCATCCATAAGGTCAATTGCCTTGTCAGGCAGGAAACGGTCCGTGATGTATCGGTTCGACAGGGTTGCCGCCGCAACCAGCGCATTAT
Source organism: Thalassospira sp. A3_1 (assembly GCF_017744215.1). Taxonomy (NCBI): domain Bacteria; kingdom Pseudomonadati; phylum Pseudomonadota; class Alphaproteobacteria; order Rhodospirillales; family Thalassospiraceae; genus Thalassospira; species Thalassospira sp. A3_1. The sequence continues at coordinate 49,276 of NZ_JAGHQQ010000001.1, forward strand.
CGGCAATACGCACACCGTGATGAAGTTCGTACTTTTCCTTGATACCGCGCAGGATCGAAACCGTGTCTGAAACGCTTGGTTCGGAGACAAACACCGGCTGGAAACGACGGGCAAGTGCCGCGTCCTTTTCAATATGCTGGCGATATTCGTCCAGGGTTGTCGCCCCAACGCAGTGAAGTTCGCCGCGCGCCAGTGCCGGTTTCAGAAGGTTGGAGGCATCCATCGATCCCTCGGCCTTTCCGGCCCCGACCAGCGTGTGCAATTCATCAATGAACAGAACGATCTGCCCCGCCTCGGCCTCGATCTCGGACATCACCGCTTTCAGACGTTCCTCGAACTCGCCACGGAACTTGGCACCGGCAATCAACGCACCAAGATCAAGCGACAGAAGTTTCTTGTCCTTGAGCGTTTCGGGCACGTCACCCTTGACGATGCGCAATGCCAGACCTTCGGCAATGGCGGTCTTACCCACGCCGGGCTCGCCGATCAGAACCGGGTTGTTTTTTGTCCGGCGCGACAGAACCTGAATCGCGCGCCGAATTTCTTCGTCACGGCCGATCACAGGGTCAAGCTTGCCCTCGCGTGCCGCCGCCGTCAGATCACGCGCGTATTTCTTAAGCGCATCATACTGGCTTTCCGCACTGGCACTATCAGCCGTGCGGCCCTTACGGATGTCGTTGATCGCCCCGTTAAGGGCCTGTGCGGTAACACCGGCATCGGCCAGAACCTTGCCAGCCACCGATTTTGGATCAAGCGCAATAGTCAAAAGCAACCGTTCGGCTGTGACGTAGCTGTCACCGGCTTTCTTGGCGACTTCCTGTGCCTGATCGATCAGGCGGGCAAACTCGGATGATAGATAAATCTGGCCATTACCGCCCGAAACCTTGGGCAGTTTTGCCAGTTCCTGCGCACAACGATCCTGTGCGGTTTTGGGCTTTCCGCCCGCTGCCTTGATAAGATTTGCCGCCAGACCTTCTTCATCGTCAAGCAGCACTTTCAGAAGATGGATCGGCACAAATTGCTGATGGTTTTCACGTAGCGCCAGTGATTGCGCCGCCTGAAGGAACCCTTTGGACCGGTCCGTAAACTTTTCGAATTCCATGCCTGTCACTCCTTGAGCCAACAGTATCGTATCATGCGGACCTTCTTGGAAGCATCCGCGACCTTAAGTGGTTTTATCCACAATAGAAATTATCAATCATTCTATTGCCGACGTCTTTGATATGTCTCAGTTCCCGGTCTTTGCAAGACGATACCCCTACAAAAGTTGCAAGAATTATTTGTGCACCGCAGCACCATTTTCTGGCACCATTCAAGATTACGGCGAAAGGCGTTGTCATTCTGGCCAAATCTGTTGTCTGCCAACTGGCGGGAAGTCTTGCCCTCGGGATAACAACGCATTAACGTCGCCATTCATATTTTTCTGGCCTGCCTGTCGGCCCGCCCCGTTTGCCGACAGATAACCGCGCCCCACAGGATCAAACGCCATGACTATCGAACTCAAAGCCATAAAAAGATACCCGGTCAAAGGGCTAAGCGGCATCGAAATGCCTGCTGCCGACATCACGGCTCATCAGATGCTGAAGGATGACCGTCGCTTTATCATCGCGACCCAGTCATCGGTCGGACAGGACGGCGTGCATGAATGGGCGCGCAAAAGCAATTTCCTGCAATTGGTCAACACGCCGAAACTCGCTGAACTTGGCATCGAATATGACGACGCGACAACAACGTTGTCGATCCTGCGGAACGGTCGTGCAATCTGCAAAGGCAATCTTGAAGACAAAATGGGTCGCACCGTGGTCGAGGACTTCCTGAAGGCATTCCTGAAAAATGACGCCGCCGGAACACCTAAAATCTATTCGGTCCCCGATGTCAGCTTTGGCGACATGAAGGAACCCTATATATCGGTCATCAATCTGGCATCGGTACGCGATTTCGGCGACCGTATTGTTCAGAAAGAAATCGATCCGATGCGGTTTCGTGGCAATCTGCTGATTGACGGGCTTGAGCCGTGGGCCGAACTGAAATGGGAAGAGGGCCAGATCGTTCAGATCAACGGCGTTGATTTCCGGGTCATCCATCCGATCACGCGCTGCAAGGCAACCAGCGTCAATCCCGGCACAGCCGAGTCTGATATCAACGTTCCCCTGATGCTGCGGAAGGGGCTGAACCACCTTTACATGGGTGTTTATGTCGAACCGATCAATTCCGGCCAGATCCGGCCCGGCGACGAAATTGCCGTTATAAAAGACTGACACGCAAGATTGTCACGCTCCGACGTCAGCTAGCTGAAAGTCGGGGCGTGAACCGCCATTCCCTGAAACATCTCGTCATGATACCAGTCAATCCGGTATGCCCGGATCGGCGGGACACCTTTGCGAAACAGTATCTGTTCTTCGGCCGGGAACCGCGCGACTTCAGTTGATCGCAGGATAGGCTGATTGTCCTGTGGTCGCAAATGCACCGGCCGGTCACCACTTGCACCGCCACCGGTATCGTCAAACTTCGACATCGCTGTCAGTCCGGAAACCCAGTCGAGGTTGAAAGCGCCATCCTGGCTGAGCACCGAAATCGCATCCGCCCGCCCGACAACATTTTCCCAGTTCAGGCAAACATCCATCAGGCCACTGACACCGGAAAAACCGGGCCAGATGATCATGCCATCGCCAAGCCCGCCGCCCAAAAGACGTTCAAACAACGGCATGCGGCCAATCGCCTCGATCCCGTCAAACAGCACCAGAAACTCCGCATCCCCGCTTTTCCAGTCGCGACGGGTAATAAGCTGCATCATGGCGCCAATCATCACCCGGCTGAATGCAGTCTGGGTGTCGGGTGTTTCCCCACCCATCTGCCCAACAATGAAAATCGATACGGGCCGACCGGTCAGATCATCAATGCCAAACGTGCTGTTGCCCACAACCCGTGCAATCGCGGGATTGTCGAAATCTGCTGTTGCCATGCGACATGCTTCGATAATCGACAGACGCTGGTCCTCGGTCATATCAAGAATGGTCAGGGCAATATCGGAAATCCTGCCATCGGCAGACTCGATTCCCATCAGTTCCTCAAGGATTTTATAAAACCGATGAGACGGCATCACCAGATTGCGCCGGACCTCGGCAAGGCTTCTGTTTTCTTTCAGGCTCTTTTGCATGGTGTAAACGATGAATCCCTGCAAAAGAGTACGTGCCGCACGGGTTTCCTGTTCGTCAAGTTCCTGAACAAAGACCGGCGCCAGCAATGTATCGGCAATTAGCCCGGCATCCGCAATCAGCCCTTCGCCCTGCTGGCGCATGAAATCGCAAGGATTGAACTGATCGGTTTCCGCCCCAGCCTGACCATGCGGATCAATCAGAATAACCCGTTGCCCCAACTTTTTGCGGCGATCCTGCACGGCGCGATAAATGCTGCCATGACGTTCATAAACAAACAGCGCACCAGTATGCAGCAAAGCGTTCGGCTCTGCCGAGGCGCGGTAATATTCTTCGGGTTTGCTGGAAAATGTGATTACCCGACGCAGTCCCGATGAGCCGATCAACCTTTTCTCCGTTCCCCAGCGTCCGAGAACGATTGACGGCTTGGGATCAAGAAGCTTGCGAGCGTCAAGGTCTTCTGCCTTCGCCCACTGGCCTTCGGCCTTCATTCGTGCGGCCTGCATTGGCGAAACGGATTGCTTTTTATTGGACGGCGACGATTGCAGACGATTAAGGACGATAACAATCAGCGGCAGGAACATTGGGATGATAAAACAGACAGCCCCCAGTAAAGCCAGTTCATAGTCACCGTTAAACACACCAAGAGTGACAACCATCGCACCAAGCGCCCACAACAGCACCATGACGACCCGGAACAAACCTGTTCCCATCATTCAACCCCCAAGAATGTTTACCTGTCTTTTGGCGAAGTGACCCCATTGCATTCTCAGTCCTTCCGCCCCGCCAGCAGGCTCCGTTACCATCAAGTGATATCAGTTAAAATCGCAAGTTGCACCATATTACCTATTTATGGACGGGCAGTTTCACATCAAGAAGTCCAGTTGACAGTCCGGCAAACAAAACAGTCGCAACGCTGTTTTTCAAAAACAGAAAACAACAAACCCCGCGGGATTTCTCCGGCGGGGTCTGTTGTAATCGCGGCAACGCAAAGGATCAGGCAGAAACAGTTTCCGCCGATTTATCTTCGCTTGAGCCTTCTTCGCCGTCCTCACGACCGGCAGCACGGCTGCGGCCACGACGGGCTGTCGGATGACGACCGCGTGTGCGGCTTGTTCCGGCAGCGGCTTTACGCGGTTTCTTTTCTTCACTGTCCGCCGATGTGTCAGTATCAGCATTGTCAGCTGGCCCTATATCCAAAGACGGCTGGTCGCTGTCTTCGGACGCCGCCTTTGGTGGGCGACCACGCGGTGCAGCACGGCGCGCACGCGGTGCACGCTTTACCGGTGCAGCATCGCCATCGTTGCTGTCTGCGGAAGAAGCAGCGGCAGAAGCGGCAACGTCATTGCCATCGGACGAATTGTTGCCAGTATCATTCGACGTATTATCTGCCGATGCCGCAACGTCATCCTGGCTGACAGAGTTATCGTTGCTGTCATCGCCATTCTGGTTTTCGCTACGCTCGTCACGGTTCGGGCGATTGTTACCCCGATCATTCCGGTCGTTGCGATCATTACGCTGCGGGCGCGGGTTATTATTGTCGCCACGCTCTTCGCGACGCTGGTTTTCCCAGTCAATCGCGGCCTGCAAAATACGATGATAGTGTTCCGCATGCTGGTAATAGTTTTCAGCAAGAACCGGATCGTCAGTGCAATCCTTGGCCAGCGAAACATATTTTTCGTAAACCTGCTGGGCGTTTCCACGAACGCGCCCGTCCGGACCGTTACTGTCAAAAGTCTGAAATTTCGGATTTACAGGACGTTTATTCGGCTGCTGCCGTCCGCGCGGACGCTTATTATTGTTGTTGTTGTTGTTATTTCTCATATCAACATGTCTTTGGTGTTGAAGGACAAATCCGGATTCATCTAGGAATCCCGGAACCACTCCGTCTGAAAAACATATTTCCCGCTAAACAGTACCGGTCAAACGGCACTAGGACAAACCCACCGAAGACCTTGAAGGGAACGGAGATTCATTACTGTTTACAGGGGAACACGGCGCTTTCATAGCGCGTCGGGCACCCGGCCCGTAAAAACAACCTATATGGCTTGACGCCTTATTCCAACTGTTTTTTTCAATGCCCGTATTTTTTTTGCAATGACGTGGCAGATCGGTCAGATCACACAGCGCCCGACCGAGCAACGGGTCTTTTTGGCCGCAACACAGCGCACGATCCCGCCTAGGTCTTCGCGATATTCTACACCGACAAAACCGGCCTCAACCAAAAGGCGGGCAACGTCTTCTTCCTGTCCCTGTCCGATTTCAAAAATCACAAACCCGGCCGGTTTGACGAGGGAAAACGCCACCTGTGACAGAATACGATACGCCCCAAGTCCGTCGCCTTCGTCCGTCAGTGCCAGACGCGGATCATATTCGCGTACTTCCGGCGACAGTGTTTCCATATCGGCCTGTGTGATATAGGGCGGATTAGACACCACCAGATCAAATCCGGTCTGGCGTTCCCCGTCCGTAATCGCACTGTCCCAGTCAGAAACACGGAACTCAACCTGATCGGCAAAATCAAGACGCTGGGCATTTTCGCGCGCGCAGGCAACCGCGCCCTCGCTGATATCAACGCCAAGTCCGCTTGCATTTTGCAAATCGCCAATGATCGACAGCAAAAGGCACCCGGTGCCCGTTCCGAAATCAAGAACCGTTGGTGCATCTGCATCTTCGAGCCAGTCCAGCGCCAGCTCAACAATCGTCTCGCTGTCCGGTCGCGGGTCAAGCGTTTCGGGCGAAAGCCTGAAACTATGCCGCCAGAAATCCCGCACTCCCAGAATACGCGATACCGGCTCATACCTCAGGCGACGCGCAACCATGTCGCGGAACTTTGCAACGGCATCTGCCCCCACCGCGTCTTCCGGCCACGCAGCAATCCGGCTGCCATCGACACCGGCGGCATCGGACAAAAGAATACGGGCGTCCATTCGGGCATTTTCAATACCGGCATCACGCAGAGCGCCAACCGCCTCGGCCATCAAAGCACCAAGGGTTAGCGCATTGTCTTTCGTGCTGGCATTGTCTGCCGTCATCGGATCAATTCTCGATCTCGGCCAGTTTCTGCGCCTGATCTTCGGCAATCAGGGCATCAATCATTTCATCGACCGACGGCCCGCCGGTGATGAAATCATCCAGTCGATAAAGGGTCAGGTTGATGCGATGATCCGATACACGTCCCTGCGGGAAGTTATAGGTCCGGATACGTTCCGAACGATCACCTGAACCGACCTGTGATTTGCGATCGGCCGCACGTGCACTGTCCTTGCTTTCGCGTTCCTGATCATACAGGCGCGAAAGCAGCATCTTCATCGCCTTTTCCTTATTCTTGTGCTGCGATTTTGCTTCCTGGCTCGCGGCGACCACGCCGGTTGGAATGTGGGTAATACGCACCGCACTGTCCGTGGTGTTAACGTGCTGGCCACCGGCCCCTTGCGAACGATAGGTATCAATCCGCAAATCTTTCGGGTCGATATGAATATCGACTTCTTCTGCCTCGGGAAGAACGGCGACCGTTGCCGCCGACGTATGAATACGCCCGCCGCCCTCGGTCACAGGAACACGCTGAACCCGGTGCACGCCACTTTCGAATTTCAGGCGCGCGAACACACCTGCACCCGATACGTTGACGATCACTTCCTTGTATCCGCCAAGGTCATTTTCGTTGGCGTCCATCTGCTCGAACTTCCAGCCACGGTTTTCCGCATAACGCTGATACATGCGATACAGATCGGCGGCAAAAAGTGCGGCTTCCTCGCCGCCGGTACCGGCGCGAATTTCAAGGATGGCGTTCTTTTCGTCCGCGTCATCCTTGGGCAGAAGCATCAGCTTCACTTCGTGCTCGGCCTTGGGCAATTCGTCGAGGATTTCATATTTCTCGGCTTCGGCCATTTCACGCATGTCGCGATCAGACCCGGCATCGTCAAGGATTTCCTGCGCGCCCTCCAGATCGGCACGAAGCTTTTTTACCTTCTCGACCGCATCAACAATCGGGGAAAGTTCGGCATATTCGCGCGACAGTTTGGCAAACGAGTCACCATCCGTCGCCCCGCCCGACAGCAGGGATTTGAGTTCGTCGAACCGGCGTACAACGCCATCAAGTTTACCGGGGTCCAGACTCACTCTTTGTCCTCCTTCGGGGTTTCATCATTATCTTCGGCTTTGCTGGCATTCGAACCGGACTGCAACGCGAACAGACGCGTCAAAAGCTTTTGGGCTTTCATCCATTCGACCGTTCCGGCACCGTCGGTGGTTGCCGCAAGGTCTTTAAGCGCTTGGGTAGGCGTATGCAACAACCGATTGATCAGAAGCCGGGTCGCTTTTTCGGCATCGCCGTGGCTTTCGCGCAAGGCATCGTTGCGAACGGTTTCGAAATGCGCCCTTAAATCCGCCATCGCCGGGATGGCGGCACGTTCGGCCCGCACGCGAACGAAATGCTCGACCTCTTCCTCAATCAGCGCCCAGGCCTCGTCGGCCTTTTCCTCGCGCCCGCCGCGCCCCTCGGCGGCAATCTTTTCAAGATCGTCCAGCCGATAGAAAAACACCTCGGCGATCTCGTCGACCTGCGGATCGATATCACCGGGAACCGCCGTATCGATCATCAGGATCGGGCGATAACGTCGGCGCTTGATCGCATCCAGAGCGCGTGCCTTGTCAATGATATAGCGGCGCGATCCCCCAGCGGTCAGGACCATATCGGCCTCGGCCAGCAGACGATCAAGGTCTTCAAGTTCAGACCAATGGCAATCAAGTCTGCGCGCGACAAGACGTGCCCGGGCGGCCAACCGGTCGGTGACCAACACCCGTCCCATGCCGCGTTCGGCAAGGGACGCGGCAATCAGTTCACCCATATCCCCCGCACCGGCCAGAAGCAGCGTGCAATTGGCAATATCGCCATGCAGGTCGCGTGCAACGGATTGTGCCGCCGCCGCAATCGAAACCGCGCCCTGCCCGATGCCAGTCTGGCTTCGGACCTTTTTGGAAATGGCATAGGCCGTCTGATACACCAGTTCCAACTCGCGCCCGACAAGCTTGTGATGCCGCGCGATCCGATGGGCATCCTTGACCTGCCCGAATACTTCGGGTTCGCCGATCACCAGACTGTCGAGAGACGCCGCAACCGCAAAAACATGGCGCAACGCGTCGCGCCCGGACCGGATGTAAAGCTCGCTTGCCAGCCTGTCGCGATCGATATCCGCCCAAAGGGCCAGAAGATCAATCAGCCGTTCCCGGCCGCGTTCCGCATCCGACGCCAGCAAATGGATTTCGGTACGGTTACAGGTCGAAACCACAATCGCCTGCCCCAAGCGAGCCTGCAAAATCGCCGACAGGAACTGAGGCAGGCGGGCCTCGTCGATGAACAGACGATCACGCGTATCCTCGCTGGAGCGCCGATGATTGGTCCCGATCACCATCAGGCGATCCAGCGGCCAGTCTCCGGCTTCTTCACGCGGGAATGCGTCTGTCACCCTGCACTTACCTTTTGCCGATTACGCCCGCAAGCTGATCAAGCGCGATTTCCTGCTGTTCACCACTGTCAAGGTCGCGAAGCTGGGCGACGCCCTTTGCCAGTTCGTCATCGCCAAGGATAACCGCGAGACGGGCATTTGCCTTGTCCGCGCGCTTCATGCGTTTTTTCATGTTCCCGGCATAGCCGAGCTCGACCGCAATACCGGTTTCGCGCAATGTCTGTGCGAGTGTACGGCATCGTGCCTCGGCCGCATCCCCCATCGGGATCAATGCAATCGGACGCAGTCCGGCCGGGGCTTCGCCGACCATCAGAGCCAGGCGTTCAACACCAGCCGCCCAGCCAACACCGGCCGTCTGCGGGCCACCCATGGTCGAAATCAGGCCATCATAACGGCCACCGGCCATCACGGTTCCCTGTGCGCCAAGGGTGTTGGTCGTGAACTCGAAACAGGTGTGGCAATAATAATCCAGACCACGCACCAGACGCGGATTCAGTTCATATCCGATACCGATATCGCCAAGCCCGCCAGTCAGCGACTTGAAGAATTCCTGACTGTGTTCGTTCAGATATTCGGCAAATAACGGTGCATTTGCAACCAGTTCCCGGTCTCCTTCATCCTTGGAATCAAGGATACGCAGCGGGTTCTTTTCGAGGCGTGCCCGGCTGTCTTCCGACAGCTTGTCGAAATGTCCCTTGAAATAATCAACAAGAACGTCGCGATACGCTGCCCTGCTTTGCGGATCGCCGAGGGTGTTAAGCTCCAGCGTGATGCTGTCCCACAGGCCAAGAGACTTAAGGATATGCGCACCATAGGCGATCATTTCGATATCACCTGCGACCTGCTCGACGCCCAGAAGCTCCGCGCCGATCTGGTGGAACTGGCGCTGGCGGCCTTTCTGCGGGCGTTCATAACGGAACATCGGCCCGTAATAGGAAACCTTGACCGGGGACATCTGCTGCATGCCGTTCGAGATATAGGCACGCGCAATGCCAGCCGTTCCTTCGGGGCGCAGCGTGATCTGTTCGCCACCGCGATCCTCGAAGGTATACATTTCCTTGGTCACGACATCGGATGTATCGCCAAGGGTCCGGGCAAAGACCTCGGTAAATTCGAAGATCGGCGTGGACATACGATGGTAGCCATACAACTCGCCGATGTCGCGCGCGACCTGCGCGATATGATCCTGCAGACGGTTCTGTTCAGGCAGAAGGTCATGCGTGCCACGGACGGGTTGAAGCGATGCCACTTTGGGTCTCCGATCTAACTTGAATTCCAGATATTTGCGCCAAAACGATCAACGCAAATTCATGTGAACATGAAAATAGCTTTCCGCCCGGACGGCGGAAAGCCAAAATTCGTCAATTCTGCTAAGCTATTCCGCCGCGGCCAACTTTGCGGCTTCTTCGGCTTCGATCTTGGCCGCGCGTTCCTCGACCAGTTCGACGATATGGTCGACCATTTTTTCGGTGCTGATATTGTGATCGGGACGGCCGGAGATATACATTTTGTGGTTGCCACCACCACCACCGGTAAGCCCGATATCGGTTTCGCGGGCCTCGCCCGGGCCATTGACGATGCAGCCAATGATCGACAGCGAAATCGGGGTTGAAATGTGGGCCAACCGTTTTTCAAGCTCGGCCACCGTATCAACCACATTAAACCCCTGACGCGCGCAGGACGGGCAGGAAATGATCTGCACACCGCGGGTCCGAAGGCCAAGCGATTTCAGAATATCATACCCGACATGGATTTCCTCGACCGGGTCGGCTGACAGCGACACGCGCAACGTATCGCCGATACCGGCCCACAGAAGATTGCCCATTCCAATTGCTGATTTCACCGTACCGCCGCGCAGGCCACCGGCCTCGGTAATGCCCAGATGCAGCGGATAGTCACATGCTTCGGCCAGGCCGTAATAGGCGGCAACCGCAAGGAACACATCGGATGCCTTGACCGAAATCTTGAACTCGTAGAAATCCTGATCTTCAAGGATTTTAGCGTGGTTCAGCGCGCTTTCGACCATCGCCTCCGGGCAGGGTTCGCCGTAACGTTCCAGCAATTCCTTTTCGAGCGACCCGGCATTAACCCCGATACGCATCGAACAGCCGTGGTCCTTGGCCGCCTTTACGACCTCGCGCACGCGTTCTGTCGATCCGATATTACCCGGGTTGATCCGCAGGCACGCTGCACCAGCTTCGGCGGCTTCGATCGCACGTTTGTAATGGAAATGGATATCGGCAACGATCGGGACATGCACCTGCTTGATGATGTCTTTAAGCGCCGCGGTCGATTCCCGATCCGGGCAGGAAACACGAACAATATCGGCACCTGCTTCTTCAAGGCGCAAAATCTGATCCACGGTTGCCGCAACATCGGTGGTCAGGGTGTTCGTCATCGACTGCACCGAGATCGGCGCGTCTCCACCAACTTCCACATTACCAACGCGGATTTTGCGGCTTTTGCGGCGTTCAATATCTCGATAAGGGCGGACGCTCATTTCCGGTTCCAAGCAAATCTGTGTCTCTGGCCGACTATATAGCTTATCAGGGGCTAATTAGAAACCGTTGCCTTACGGTTTTTCCGTCAGATTTTGCAAAGCTGTCATAAAAAAAGCGGCCATATCAGGCCGCTTTTTCGAAAATCAGGGGTGACGCCATCACAAGGGTGGCAGACATCCTTACTGTGCCGTCGCCGGTGCCGTACCTTCAAGGGCTTCAACATCAAGCGAGAAATCCGAGATCACCGCACCGTAATCACCGACCGGCAGGGCTTCCTTGCCATCGACGCTATAGGTCAGTGCGCCTGCATTGCCTACTTCAAGCATCAGGCCGTCCTTGTTCGGAACGCGATACGTGTCGCCTGCGCTCAGCATCCGGGTCAGCAGGATGTTGCCATCGCCTTCGCGAATACGCACCCAGCTGGTTTCAACCGCCTCAATGGTGACACGGCTGTCAACATTGACCGCCCCGAAAACACGTCCGCCGCCGACTTCGTCAACTTCTGGCGCTGCCGGAACGGCGGCAGTTTCTGCTGCCGGTGCTGCCGGTGTCTGTGCTGCCGTTTCGGACGCAGGTGCAGGCGCCTCGGCCGCAACCTCTGGCGCGGCTGCCGGTGTTTCGACCGGTGCCGCGGCTTCTGCCGGTGCTTCGGCAACTTCGGCCGACGGCGTCTCAACCACTTGCGGGGCTGCTGCGGTTTCGGCTGTGTCGGTTGATGCTGCGGGTTCCTGCTGTGCAATCACAGGGGTATCGGCTGGCTCCGCCGGTGCTTCTGCCGTCTCGGCGGTTTCCCCGGTCGGAGCAGAGGCCGAAGGTCCAACTTCTGCCGCACGGGCATCAGCCGCATTTTCCAGATTGCGTTCCGGAACGGCCTGTTCGCCGCCTGAGGTATAGCTTGCCAGTCGTTCGGGCAACGGATCAACCAGATCGGCGATGGTTTTGCCCTGGCTCGACAGATAGTACCAGCCACCATAGGCGCCGATACCAAGCAATGCCGCAATCAGAAGGACCGCCCCACCGGGGACGCGGCTTTCCTGAACAGGTTTAGGGAAACTAAGTTCGGTCCGGGCTGCGGGCGCGTTGCTCTCCGCGCGGAAACGCCGCACGATTTCTGCCCCGTCCAGTCCGAGATGTTCGGCATAGGCTTTGATAAAGCCCAAGCCATACGGGCCACCGGGCAACACCGAATAATCGCTGTTCTCGATCGCCTCGATATAAATCTTGCGGATACGCAGCAAACGGCAAACGTCTTCGACGCTCTGACCAAGATTGTTCCTGGTGTGGCGCAAAAGACGCCCTACTTCGGCCTGATCCGATGAATAGCCGTTATCTGCTTCCATTTTGATGTCATTTGACGGCCCATTTCCAGGCAACGGCCTGAAACGCAAGCGCCCCCCGGATTGCTCGTCCAAATGATCTTCCTTTCGCTTTCCGATCGCCAACTCCGCACCCCCACGTTACGATCTAGCAATAAAAATAGCAGAATCCCCACCAAAAGCGATTGTTTTTAAAGTTTTACACCGTGATCTATTGCGAAAGCCTTAAGACGCGATCGCAACGATTTACTCGAACTTCCCATAATCGACAGGACATATCCCTCAACGCTTGCCGCATTCATGCTTCGGACCATCTCCTTTACAGGACCAACCGCAGCAGGTGCCATCGACAGGCGGCGAATACCCAATCCGATCAGGGCCATCGCTTCAAGTGGTCGTCCGGCCATCTCGCCACAGATGGTCAGACGGACATTCCGTTCGTCACACAATGTGACAAGTTGCCGCATAAATGCGAACACACTTGGCGAAAGTGTGTCATAACGCCCCTCCAACCGCGGGTTCCCACGGTCGGCAGCGAACATAAACTGCAGCAGGTCGTTGGTTCCGACCGACAGAAAGTCGACGCGATCCAAAAGTGCCGGTGCCTGCCATATCAGCGCCGGAACTTCCAACATCGCCCCAACCTCGACCCGGTTCGGTACATAGCCGCGTTCTGCTTCGCGCTTTAACTGCTGATCCAGAAGCTCTTTTGCCTGATCGAATTCTGCGACTTCGGCAATCATCGGGAACATGACATACAGATCCCGCTCGTGAGCAGCCCGGATCAACGCGCGCAATTGATGAACAAGCACTGCAGGACGATCCAGCGTAATACGGATCGAGCGCCAGCCCATCGCCGGGTTCTCTTCTGTCATATCCTCCCAATAGGGCAACAATTTGTCACCCCCGACATCAAGAGTACGAAAGACAACCGGGCGCCCTTCGGCCTGTTCGAAAATACGGGTATATAAACGGGTCTGATCGCCAATATCTGGCATGGCCGATCTGACCATGAAAGGAATTTCCGTCCGATAAAGGCCGATCCCGTCCGCACCGCTTTCGATCACATGGGGCACATCAATCAGAAGTCCCGCATTTACGTTAAGCGAAATATCGATCTCGTCGCATGTCCGGGCCGGCATATCGCGCATCTGCGCATACAGCGCCTTGCGTTCGGCCCGCGCTTTCAGCGCACCGTCGATAACCGAACGGACGTCCTCGCTTGGCCGGACAAACAACTGCGCATTGTCTGCATCGACAATCAGCGGATCACCGGTTTCAACCTTGTCGAGAACCCCCTTGACCCCGCCCAGGACTGGAATATCAAGTGCACGAGCAACAATCGCCACGTGCGAGGTGTGCGATCCTTCTTCAAGGGCAAGGCCACGCAAGCGCGTGTGATCGTAATCCAGAAGTTCCGCCGGGCCAATATTGCGCGCCACCAGAATGATATCGTCGGGCAACTCGCCAAAGGCCGGGGACTGATACTGCCCCGAAAGATGCTGCAACAGTCGGTTTGCCAGATCTTCAAGATCATGCAGGCGTTCGCGCAAATACGGATCGCTGACCTGGGCCATGCGGGCACGGGTATCGTCATGCACCTTCTGAACCGCGGCTTCGGCTGTCAGGCCGGTATGGACCGCCTCGGTAATGCGGTTCAGCCAGCCGGTATCCTGCGCAATCATTTTATAGGCTTCGAGGATATCACCCGGATCATCATCGCCGCCATTGCTGTCCATTCCCGCAACGGCTTCAAGCATCTTGTCGAGGTGATCCTGAAGCCCGCGCATGGCATCGCGAAGCCGGGTCAGTTCTTCGTCCGGGTCGTCCGACACCATCCGGTCGATAACGATGCGCGGTTCATGCAGAACCGCAATGCCCTTGCCAATCCCCGGTGCCAGACGCGCCCCGCCCAGACGCAATGGCAAAAGCGCAATCCCGTCAGTCGGGATCAGTTCTTCACGGCTGACCAGCTCGCCACCGGCGACCATTTCGGCCAAAACCATGGCAACGTTTTCAAGCGCTTCCTGCTCGTCCTCGGAATAAAGGCGTTCGGTCCGGTTCTGCACGGCAAGCACACCGATGATACGGCCACCGCGCAGGATCGGCACACCGATCATGGAATGATAGATTTCCTCGCCGGTTTCCGGACGATAGGCAAAATTCGGATGGCTTTGCGCATCTTTAAGATTAAGCGGTCGCGCATGTGCTGCCACATAACCCACAATCCCCTCGCCAACCCGAAGACGGGTCATGTGGACCGCCGCCGGGGCCAGACCGCAGGTCGCAAAAAGCTCCAGAACCTCGCCTGCCCGCATCACATAGACCGAACACACCTCTGCCACCATATCGGCGGCAATGATGGTCACGATCTGCCCAAGACGTTCTTCTGCCGTCCCCGGACCAGCCATGACGTCGCGAACGCGCTTTAAAAGGCGTCGCGGACCAGTGACTGCGGCGGACGGCATGCTCATCGGGTTTAATTGTCTCTTCGTACGAGGGACTGAACGGCCTGTTCGACCAGTTCTTCAAGAATTTCGGCTACCGGTTGTTCTTTCTTTACCATACCAACCGACTGTCCTGCCATAACCGATCCGCTTTCGACATCACCATCAATAACGGCCCGGCGAAGCGCCCCCGCCCAGAAATGTTCGATCTCAAGCTGGGCTTCGCCCTGATCGACCTCACCGGCACGGAATTTCGCAATCACCTTGCGCTGGGTATCAAGGAATTCGTCAGTTCCCTTGTTGGCAAGCGCACGCACCGGAATGACCGGGAAACGTTCGTCAAGCTGCACCGTGGTAACCGCGTCGCGTGCGCTGGCACGGATAAAGGCCTTTTTGAAATCCGGATGGGCAATGCATTCGGTCGCACAAACAAGACGCGTCCCGACCTGAACCCCGGCAGCTCCCTGTTCAAGCAATCCGGTCATGGCTTCGCCACGACCGATACCGCCGGCACAGAAAATCGGCACATCCTTGATTTCCGGAAGAATCTCCTGTGCCAGAACGGTCAGTGAAACCGGGCCGACATGCCCACCGGCTTCGCTGCCTTCGATCACCAGCGCATCCGCACCCGATCGCACCAGTTTCTTAGCCAGTACCAGCGCCGGTGCAAAACAGACAACCTTGGCAAATTCCTTGGCTTTCTTGATCGATGCCGATGACGGCAGACCACCGGCCAGAACCACGTGGCCAACCTCGTGCTCGCGGCAAACCTCGATCAGGTCGTCAAGCATCGGGTGCATGGTAATAAGGTTCACGCCGAACGGCTTTTTGGTTAGCGCCTTGGTCCCGGCAATTTCGGCTGACAGCAGATCCGGGGTCATCGACCCGCAGGCAATCACGCCAAAGCCACCGGCATTTGAAACCGCCGCCACAAGGTGACGTTCGGAAACCCAGGACATTGCACCCGCCAGAATGGCGTAATCCGTTCCCAGAAATTCCTTGCCCGCCGCCCACAATTTTTCAAGACGGGCGCGTGCCGCATCGAATTTCGGATCGCTCATATCATCAGTACCCCAAAGCAGAAATGCAGGGAACCGGGGTTCCCTGCCATTTCATCATAAAGGCCGAAACCGATAGTTCCAGCTAGTATGTAATAATTGACGCAATTTAACAGTGACTTAATCGTACACAACGAAGTCACATTATCAAATTACTCGGCATCAAGACCATAAGCGGTATGAAGCGCACGAACTGCCAGTTCGGTATATTCTTCGGCAATCAGAACGCTAACCTTGATTTCCGAGGTCGAAATGACCTGGATGTTGATGCCTTTTTCCGCAAGCGTTTCAAACATCTTGCGTGCAACGCCAACGTGCGAACGCATGCCGACACCGATGATCGACACTTTGGTCACATCCGATGTGCTCAGCAATTCCTTGTAGCCGATCTTGGCCGAATTACCTTCAATTACCGACAAAGCACGTTTGAATTCGCCGCGCGGCACGGTAAAGGTCATGTCGGTGCTTTTACCGTCTTCCGAGACGTTCTGCACGATCATGTCGACATTGATATTGGCCTCGGCCAGCGGGCCGAAGATAGAAGCAGCGATTCCCGGTTTGTCTGCGACTTTCACCAAGGTGATCTTGGCTTCATCACGGCTATAGGCAATCCCGCTGACGACTTCCTGTTCCACGATTTCGTCCTCGTCTACAACAAGTGTTCCTTCTGCATCACTAAAGGTCGAACGGACCTGCACCCGGACGCGATGGTTCATCGCCATCTCGACTGAACGGGTCTGGAGGACCTTCGCACCAAGCGATGCCAGTTCAAGCATTTCTTCGTAGGTAATTTTTTCGATCTTGCGCGCCTTGGGCACGATACGCGGGTCGGTCGTATAGACACCGTCAACATCGGTATAGATATCGCAACGATCCGCCTTCAGGGCCGCGGCAAGAGCCACCGCCGAAGTATCGGAACCGCCACGGCCAAGCGTGGTAATGCGATTATCCGGGGCAATCCCCTGGAAGCCGGCAACACACACAACCTCGCCACCATTCATGCGCTTGTCGAGTTCGGTGGTATCGATTTCCTTGATACGCGCCTTGGCATGTGCCCCGTCGGTCTTGATCGGAATCTGCCAGCCAAGCCATGAACGTGCCGGCACATCCATGCTTTGCAGTGCCATCGCGATCAGGCCAACTGTAACCTGTTCGCCCGACGATACGATCACGTCATATTCGCGCGCATCATACATTGGCGAAATTTCATCAGCCCAGCCTACCAGTTCGTTGGTCTTGCCCGACATGGCCGAAACAACAACCGCGACCTGATTTCCGGCATCGACCTCGGCTTTGACCCGACGGGCGACGTTCTTGATCTTTTCGACATCGGCGACCGATGTGCCGCCGAATTTCATGACAATACGGGCCATGAAGTATCCCCGCTAAGCTTGCCATCCATCGGCGTTCCGAAAAGATGGCATGTGATCCGGCCCTCGATCCATTGGCGCAGGCCTGCAACGCGGCGCGCCCCCTGATCCGGGCGGCGTTATCAATACTGCCTTACTCTTTCGGAAACAAGCATCAACGCAGGGGAAAATTGCATCGATTCATTTTTTATTCGGGTTTGATGCTCCTGATGCGCCCCAAAGGACGCAAATGGCGAAACATCCTGCGAATCCTTACCTGAAAACCCTGATAACACATGCGATTGGCGCAAGGCACATTCCGATTTCACTCATGCCCGCAAAACCGTCATCCACGCCAGCGATCCGGCAAACTATTGCCTTGCCGGACGTGCCCGCGTAAACAAGGCAAAGCAAAATCAATGTCACGCCTTCGGAGCCGTCCATGTCGCACGCATCCGCCAATAACAGCCGCACCGCCAATGCCGAGGAAATTGCACGCTTTTCTGCAATGGCTGAAAAATGGTGGGATCCGAACGGTGCGATGAAGCCGCTGCACAAGTTCAATCCGATCCGCTTGCAGCTTCTGCGTGACAATATCGCCGCCCATCTCGGGCGGGACGCCAATCAGCTTGACGTTCTAAAAGATATCGAAATCATCGATATCGGTTGCGGGGCCGGTCTTCTGTCCGAACCGCTGGCGCGCATGGGTGCCAAAATGACGTCAATCGACGCGGCCGAAAACAATATCGAAGTCGCCAAAGTTCATGCCGCCCAATCGGGCCTTGCCATTGATTATCGCAACTGCACCCCGGAAATGCTGGTCGATGAAGGCAAGCAGTTCGATATCGTGCTGAATATGGAAGTCATTGAGCATGTCGACGATCCGCAATTCTTCATGCAGGCCTGTGCGGCGTTACTCAAACCTGGCGGATTGATGTTTGTCGCCACCCTGAACCGCACGATCAAATCGCTGGCACTGGCGAAATTCGGCGCTGAGTATGTCCTGCGCTGGTTGCCTGCTGGTACCCATGACTGGCGCAAATTTGTCAAACCGTCCGAAATGTCGGGCTTCCTGCGTGGCGCCGGTCTTGATCTCGTAGATATTACCGGTGTTGCCTATAACCCGATCAACGACAAATGGTCAGTTGCCCCGCGCGACCTTGATATCAACTACATGGTGATCGCGCAAAAACCTTCTGGTGCGTAATTGTATATTGCCTTCAAGACGGTGGCTGATGCACTACAACGCGATTTCGCCCTGCGGCCTTTGCGGCATACATCGCTTTGTCGGCATCACGCAATAGCCGGTCGAGGCTAACCGGCTCCTCCAGAGTATGATGAACAACACCGATACTGATTGTGGTATGAATACTGCCGGTTTCGCTTTCACCAACGGTCGTTTGCTCGATTGCAATGCGAATGCGTTGCGCAAGCCCAAGCGCATCGGCCGGCGCAACACCCGGCAGGATCAATCCGAACTCTTCGCCGCCAAGACGTGCAATCAAATCATCACCGCGCAGATTGCCACGAATAATTTTCGCCACTTCCACCAGCACCCGGTCTCCTGCCGCATGACCATGGGTATCGTTGATTTGTTTGAAGTGATCGACATCAAGCCCCATGATGGTCAGGCGTCCCTTTTCCCCCGACAGACGCGATATCAATTCACTGCCACATTTCATGAAAGCCCCACGCGACAGTAACCCGGTCAGGAAATCATGGTTTGCGGCGTGATCCAGACGATCAACCAGCGCGCTGCGTGCCGTGTCAATACTGGCAACAGTCAGCGGGCCCAACGACAGCAACGCAATCCCCAGCCGGGTCGACATGATTGCATAATAAGGATCGCTATCAACCGGCAAATTCGACAGAAAATCAAGCTCCAGAACCACCATCAACCAATGCGATACCAGCAATATGAAAAGTGTCGTGATCTGCAACCGATAAACCAGTGCACACCATAACAAAGCAGGCACCGGAAACACGATTGATCCCGGCCCGCCGATAACCTTTACCAGAACCAGACTGACCAGGACGGAAATGGCCGGTGCACAGATTTTCAGGCTCTCGACATTCACGACAAAATGCCGAAAAAAGCCCGTGATCATCGCGGAAAAATCCGACCAGCGCGCCACCGTCAGGGCAAATGGCAGGATAACGACGTAATTCGCAAATTCGGTGCTGAACCAGAACAGGAACGCGGTTACCGGGTCCTGATTGAAAACCAGTACCGCGATAAGTATCCCGGCCATCGCCGCAGCCAATGCCGCCCCTGCCCCAGTCAGGCAAAGATACTGAACTGATTGCGGACGGCGAAGATTGCGATCCTCGACTGACAGCCTGCGCAACAGAAGAACCCCGACCGCAACACCGGCCAGATTGGCCCCGGTTAGCCAGATC
Source organism: Thalassospira sp. A3_1 (assembly GCF_017744215.1). NCBI lineage: Bacteria > Pseudomonadati > Pseudomonadota > Alphaproteobacteria > Rhodospirillales > Thalassospiraceae > Thalassospira > Thalassospira sp. A3_1. The sequence continues at coordinate 68,970 of NZ_JAGHQQ010000001.1, forward strand.
GCGGTGTAGATATCATTTCCGGTCAGAAGGTCGGCGGCCATATAAGCGATGAACGCAGCGCACCAGCCCAAAGGCGTGTTCATCGCTCGCCCACGGACAAAGGCCGCGGTCAGAAGAGCATTGGCAGGCCACAAAACTGCAAGCATCCCGTCCGGGCGGGTCAGAATCCCGAATAACGAAGCGGCAAAAACAATCCCCGCCACGCAAACCGCGCCAACGCAACAGGGAATAAAATCCGTCGGTACCCGAAAAACCGCTGCCATCCCCTAAACCCCAAGAAAGACCAAAAGCCACACCCGATACTTATCCAATGATATAACATCCGATATAACCCTGATGTTCCATGTTTAGCTTCACTTTTCTGTCAAAATTATTTCATAGAACATTTTCGGATGCGCAAAACACCCACTTTTGAATAGGTTCTTGAGAGGTGGTAATATTGCCCCGCATTTCAACCAAGCCATGCATCAAATTTTGCATACGTACAAAAACTGTCTGCTGATGGTTGCAACGCATCTGCATCGCACACAGCTTCGAAAAATCAGGTCGTCAGGGGAATTTGACCAGAACGGTCAATTCTTCTTGCTCTCATCAAGCCATGGCAGCGCGTGAACATCGATACCTTCATCAATCAGTTCAGCGGTTTCCTTTAACGACGCCTCGCCATAAATGCCGCGTTTTTCGGTTTCGCCGTAATGGATCTTGCGAGCTTCCTCGGCAAACTTGGTGCCAACATGCTCGCAATTTGCCTCAACCTGCTTCCGGATTTCGGCCATTGCAACGCGGGTTGCTTCGGCCATGTCGACCTGGCGCGTCTTTTCAGCGGCTTCTTCTTTCTGGCGTGACGTCCGAAGACGGGGTGCCATCAATGCCTTGCCGACATTTCCGGTCCCGCAAACAGGGCATGACAATTCACCGCTGGCAGCCTGAGTGTCATATGTGGCACCGTCTTTGAACCAGCCTTCAAATTCGTGATCATGTTCGCATTTAAGCTGAAAGAGGATCATGGTGTTGTTTTGTTCAAGCCAACCGTAACAATTGCAAGGTGTTTTAATATCAAGGATATAGCGACACCTTGCCCGAAACGCCAGTTTCGGGCGGCTCTTTCAATAACCAAGATTTATGAAAATGTCATCATTAATGCCATCTGACTGGATTACCCGTTATTGCCCTCCGAGCGGCGGAACCGCACTTGATCTTGCTTGTGGCAAGGGTCGTCACAGTTTCTGGCTGGCCGATCACGGATGGCAGGTTACGGCCCTTGATCGTGACCTGTCGGATACGCAGACCGGTCACAATATCGGGATTGACTGGATCGAAGCCGATCTTGAATCCGGTCATTGGCCGCTTGGCGACCGGCAATTTGATCTGGTGGTGGTTGTCAATTACCTTCATCGTCCGCTGTTTGAATACCTTCACAAGGCGATCACACCCGGCGGCACCCTGCTTTATGAAACCTTCATGATCGGGAACGAAGCATTTGGCCGCCCACAATCGCCGGAATTCCTTCTGCGCCCAAATGAACTGCCAAACGCTTTTTCAGGTTGGGAAATCAACGCATTCGAACAGGGGCCGCAATACAAATCCGGCGCAACGGTTCCCTTTGCCGTGAAGCAATTCCTGTCGACCCGCAAACCATCGCCAAAACGGACCGAAACAATTCTGTAACACACTGGAATACCGATAAAAAATAAACACAAGTGTCACAATTCAAACGGTTTGTTTCTGGCATCTTCCTCGGCGCTAGTTTTAGCATTTGGCAGAGAGAGAAAACCATGAACGAACAATTTGAAATCGTCGAGGATCGCGATGACATTCCGTCGAACCCGACAAACAATCCGCGTGTCGCAGACCTGATCAATGCTCGCCTTTCCCGTCGCGGCTTTTTCAAGGGCCTGATGGCAACTTCGGCCGTCGCTGGCGCTGGTATCGCAACCTCGGGCATGGCCCGCGCGCAGGACGCCTCGACCCTGACCTTCAAATCGATCCCGCAGAAGATCGCAAAAACCCATGCCGTTGCCGAAGGATACGATGCCGACATCCTGATCCGTTACGGTGACAAGGTCGTCGCTGATGCCCCGGCATTCGTTCCGGGTGCCGTCGATGCCACCGCGCAGAACAAGCAGTTCGGCTATAACTGCGACTATATCGGCTATATGCCGCTTCCGGTCGGATCAGACAATTCCGAACACGGCCTTCTGTGTGTCAGCCATGAATACACCAATGCCGAACTGATGTGGCCGGGCCTTAAGGACGCCATGGGCGCATCGCAGGAACAGGCCCTGCATGAAATTGCCGCCCACGGCCATTCTATCGTCGAAGTCAAAAAGACAGACGGCAAATGGCAGGTCATTGACGGTTCAGATTATGCACGCCGTATTTCTGCCCTTGATACCGAAATGGTCATCACCGGCCCGGCAGCAGGCCATGACCGCCTGAAAACCAGCACCGACCAGACCGGCACACGCGTCATCGGCACGTTGAACAACTGTGCAGGTGGCAAAACCCCTTGGGGCACCATCCTGATCGCTGAAGAAAACTTCAACGGCTATTTCGGTGGTGACATCGCCAAAACCAGCGAAGAACGCAACTACAAGCGCCTCGGTATCGAGCCGGACAGCTGGTATTCTTGGGTCAAACATTTCGACCGCTTCAACGTTGAAAAAGAACCGAACGAGCCGAACAAATTTGGCTGGATGGTCGAAATTGATCCCTATGATCCGACCTCGACCCCGAAAAAGCGCACGGCCCTTGGCCGCTTCAAGCACGAAGGTGCCACCGTTTTCCTGAATAAGGATAACTCTGTGGTTGCCTATTCCGGCGACGATCAGCGCTTCGATTACCTTTATAAATTCGTCGCGTCGAAAAAATACAATCCGAACGACCGTGCGGCGAACATGGACATCCTTGAAGACGGCACGCTTTATGTCGCCAAATTCAACGAGGATGGCACGGTTAACTGGATGCCTCTGGTCCACGGTGATGGCCCGCTGACCGCCGAAAATGATTTCAACAGTCAGGCCGATATCCTGATTGAAACCCGTCGCGCAGCCGACCTTCTGGGTGCAACCCAGATGGACCGCCCCGAAGACGTCGAACCAAACCCGGTTAACGGCAAGGTTTACGTCATGCTGACCAACAACTCGAAGCGCAAAGAGCCGAACATCGTCAATCCGCGCGCCTCGAACATCCATGGTCATGTTCTTGAACTCACCCCTCCGGGCGGCATGGGCAAGGATGCGGACCACACCGCCGATACCTTCAAATGGGACATCTTCCTGCTTGGTGGTAACCCGGCGAATGCCGATGACCGTGCAGTTTACCATCCAGGGGCTGAAAGCTGGGTATCCTGCCCGGATAACCTTGCGATTGACCATAAAGGCCGCCTGTGGATTTCCACCGATGGTGCGCCAAGCTCGGATATTCCAGATGGCATGCATGCCGCAGATGTGGAAGGTGCCGGTCGCGCACTGACCAAATTCTTCTTCGCCTGCCCGGAAGGTGCCGAAATGTGCGGTCCGGAATTCACCCCGGATGGCACGACCCTGTTTGTCGCGGTTCAGCACCCTGCAGACGGTTCAACCTATGACGAACCAAGCACCCGCTGGCCGGACTTCCAGGACGGCGTTCCGCCGCGTCCGTCGGTGGTTGCCATCACCAAACAGGGTGGCGGCGAAATCGCAAGCTGATCCTGGTCATACCCGATCATCGTCAAACCGGCCCCGCTTGGGGCCGGTTTTCATTTTCCGGTCACGTTACCTTACCTGAACAGCTTATCTGATCGGTGCAGTGCCTGCGTACGTGCCGTTATTGTCCGCAATTGCCTTCCAGCTTTTGTCCGAAGCCCCCTTGGCCTCAAGCGAGGTCCAGTTGCCTTCGGACTTGTTGATATTGCCGCTGATATCGCTATTCCAGAAACCAACCACCGTCGGTGTGATATTCAGATAAAGCGCTCCGTCAACAATCCGCCACAGGTTCGGATTGGCAGGGACCTTGCCGCCCTGTGCCACGCCATAGGCACAATGCCCGTCATATTTCGGCGCGTATTTTTCCGGATTGGCGGTGAACATGTCACGATGCTCTTCGGATGCAAACGCCCATGTCGCCCCGTTATACTCGGCGGTGATATCAGATCGTCCCGGCACGGCCCGGGGCTGCGCGCCCCCCGGCTCCGCCTGCTTCAGATCGAAATAGGCCACCGGATCATACCCGCTGATCGCAAAGCCTGTTTCATCAACATATTGCTCCCCGGCGAAAGCCGCACCCGAAGCTGCCATGATCAGGGACGTCGCCATTAACAGACGCTTCAGCATTACCCAAATACTCCATTTGCTGTTTTGATAAGCCGATATTGAAAGAGCATGTGCGAAAGGCAAAATGACGTTGCGACACTGTTTCGTGAAACTGCGTGACCACGGGGCTCAGCATCCCAATCGGTTGCGAATTTTCTTCTTGACCTAAACTTAAGTTAAGGAATTACACAGAAGATAGTTGAGGAAAAACAAAAAGGAATATTCCATGAGCACCGCGTTTCTGGAACATGTGAATTTCACCGTCGCTGATCCGGCCAAAACGGCCACACAATTATGTGACTGGTTTGGCTGGCATGTGCGCTGGAACGGGCCGTCAAAGGATAACGGCATCACCTATCACGTCGGCAGTGATACAAGCTATGTTGCCGTCTATTCCGGCGGAACGCCGGTAAGTTCGGATGAAAATTCGTATCGCACTCTGGGCGGGATGAACCATGTCGCCATTGTGGTTGACGACCTTGACGCGACTGAAAAGAAAATCCTCGCCAGTGGTCTGAAAACCCACAGTCATGCCGATTATGAACCCGGCCGCCGGTTTTACTTCCATGACGAAAACGGCATCGAGTTCGAGGTGGTTAGCTATAGCTAACCACCTGCGAAATGCTGCTTAGATCAGCAAGGCTTGTATGCCCGGTCATTATGAAGCGACGGCACCATTCGCCGAATATCTTCCACCCGATCCAGATCGATCTCGGCGGTGATAAAGCCGGGATCGGTCCCCGCATCGGCAAGGATCTCTCCCCACGGATCGATAATCAGCGAATGACCGAAGGTCTGCCGGTTGCCCGGGTGATCGCCGCACTGTGCGGCCGCAATCACATAACAACCATTTTCAATCGCGCGTGACCGCAACAGATTATGCCAGTGCGCCTGCCCGGTCGTACGTGTAAACGCCGCCGGGATCGACAGGATTTTCGCCCCGGCCTTGGCATAATCACGGAAAAGCTGAGGGAACCGCACGTCATAGCAAATCGCGATGCCGATATCCCCGATATCGGTTTTGGCAAGCCGCGCCTGATCACCCGGGCGGAATGTTTTGCTTTCGCGGTAACTTTCCCCACCCGCCAGATCAACATCGAACATATGGATCTTGTCATAAGACGTGATCACCGCCCCGTCCGGGCCAATCACAAAACAACGATTGGCCACCCGGTCTTCGCCCGGTACCTTCACATGCAAAGATCCAACAATCAGGGTCGATTTCAATTCTTCCGCCAGATCGCGGAAAAATGTCAGGGCTGGGTGATCCGCCTCGTCAAAGGCCGCCGTCCTGACCTTTTCCCCGCCAAACGACATCATCGAAACATTTTCCGGAAACGCAATCAGCGTCGCCCCCGCCGCATGGGCATCGCGTGCATAGGTCGCCGCCCGCGCAAGGTTGTCGCTCATATTGTCACGCGCATTTACCTGAACACAGGCAGTAACAAAACGGGCCATGACATCGTCTCCCTATCGTTGTTCTGCGATGATCATGGAACGCCATCACACCGCCGACAATACACAATTGGGCTACCGGCCGACCAAAACAGTGTTTTAAGGTACGCGCACAACCACAGAGTCATTTTTTACCGATTTGATCTTCCAATGGTTAAAATTAGTGTATACAGTATTCCGCATGTAGAAGAAGGATCGAAGATGGAACCTCTTTCCGGTCGTAAAAGTCTGACTGACGAAGTGCATGATCGCTTGGTCGATGCCTTGTGTTCCGGTGCTCTCCCTCCCGGAATGCCTTTGCGTCAGGAAGCCTTGGCCGAGGAGCTCAATGTCTCGCGGCAACCAGTGTTGCAAGCTCTGGGGTTGCTGCGTCGTGACGGGCTGGTCGTACCGATGGGGCGGCGTGGATATCGCGTTGCCCCGGTCGATGCCAAACTGGTCGAGCACGTTTATGACTTGCGCGAAGCGTTTGACGGGCTTGCCGCCCGGCTGGCGTCAAAATCCCCGGAAGACGAACGGAAATCGGCACTGCGGGCTGCCATCAAACAGGGACACCACGCTCTGGGCAGCAATTCCACCGCAGACCTTGTTGCAGCCGACGTCGCGTTTCATCAAACGATCTATCGCCTGTCGGGCAACCCCCTGTTGCCCGAGGCATCAGCCGCAATCTGGTTGCAGGTCCGGCGTGTCATGCATGCCGATCTGCAAACCGGAACCGGTCCCGATCCCGTATGGACCGAACATCAAGCCATCGCCGACGCAATCTGCGTTGGCGATGGTGCGGCAGCCCAGCAGTTGGCAATCGCACATACGCGCAATGCCGCAAACCGCCTGATCACGCATATGAAGGATACCGCAAAGACCACATTATAAACCGCCCGGCATAAAGATCCGGCCGGGCACAGGTCGCATAACAAAAAACAAAAATATGCGACGCGGAGGTAAACGTCATGAAACTCAACGAAACGGCACTTGCCGAATTTCGCGAACAGGGCTTTGTCTTTCTGCCGGAACTTTTTTCACGTGAAGAAGCCGCCCTTCTTCTGTCCGAAGCCCGCCAGATTTATGCATCCGACCGTGAAGAAGTCTGGCGCGAAACATCCGGTGTTGCCCGGACCGCCTTTGCCGCACACACCTATAACGAAGCCCATCGCCGCCTTGGTGCCCATCCCCGCCTGATCGAACCTGTTGAACAGTTCCTAGAAGAACAGGTTTACATGCACCAGTACAAAATCAACGCCAAGGCCGCCTTTGATGGCGCCGTCTGGCAATGGCATCAGGATTACGGCACCTGGCAGCGCGACGATGAAATGCCCGAACCGCGCGCGTTCAACATCGCCCTGTTCCTTGAAGACGTCACTCCGGCCAACGGCCCACTCTTGTTCATCCCCAAAAGCCATAAGGCAGGTGTGCTCAAGGCCGGCCACGACCTTGAAACCACATCCTATCCGCTTTGGACACTTGATCGCGAAACGGTGACAAAGCTTGCCGCCGAGGGCGGCTGCGAGGCCCCGATTGGTCCCGCCGGATCGGTTGTGATGTTCCATGGCAATCTGGTTCATGCCAGCCCGCCCAATATCAGCCCGTTTGACCGCACCATTGTTTATCTTAGCCTGTGCGCGGTTTCGAACCATATCCGGGCGTTTAATCGCAAACCGTGGATCGCGCATCGCGACTTTACCCCGATCACGCCGCTTGCCGATGATTGCCTTGACGAACTGGTCGCCAAACAGCCTGCTGCCAAAAGTTCCGCGGCCTGATCGCCCGGTGACGGAGTATTTCAAATGAACCTTGATGCAAAACTGCGAAAACGTGCCGCGGACGGAAACCCCGTTCGCGTCGGTATTATCGGTGCCGGCAAGTTCGGCTCGATGTTTTTAAGCCAGGCCGGACACCATCCGGGCTATCACGTTCTGGGGGTGGCAGATCTTAGCGCCACGCGCGCCAAAGAAGCCCTTGATCGTGTCGGCTGGCCGAAGGAACGCTATCAGGCAACCGATCCGGACAATGCGCTTAAAAACGGTACGACCTGGATCACCGAGAATGCCGACGCCCTGATCGAAGCCAATGGCCTTGAAGTCGTCATTGATGCCACCGGCAGCCCCGCAGCCGGTATCCGCTATGGCCTGAAGGCCATCGAACATGGCCGCCACCTTGTCATGGTCAATGTCGAGGCTGACGTTCTTGCCGGGCCATTATTGGCCCGCAAGGCCGAACAAGCCGGGCTTGTCTATTCCATGGCCTATGGTGATCAGCCCGCCCTGATTTCGGAAATGGTCGATTGGGCGCGTGCGGTTGGCCTTGATGTCATCTGTGCCGGCAAGGGTACCAAATATCTGCCCGCCTATCACCATGTCACGCCCGACGATGTCTGGACCCATTATGGCCTGACACATGAACAGGCAAAGGCAGGTGGCATGAACCCCCAAATTTTCAACAGCTTCCTTGATGGCACCAAATCCGCCATCGAAATGGCCGCTGTTGCCAATGCCTGCGATCTGGTGCCACAGGATGTCGGCCTTCGGTTCCCGGCCTGCGGGGTCGATGATCTGCCCCGCTTGCTCTCGCCACGGGAAACCGGCGGCCTGCTGGATCGCAAGGGAACGGTCGAGGTGGTTTCAAGCCTTGAACGTGATACACGCCCGGTCTTTCGTGATCTGCGCTGGGGTGTTTATGTCACGTTTGAAGCCCCCAGCGACTATGTCAAACGCTGCTTCTCGGAATATGGTCTTCTGACCGACCCGACCGGGCAGTATTCCGCGATGTATAAACCCTATCACCTGATCGGTCTGGAACTGGGCATTTCGGTCGCCTCTGCCGCCCTGCGACACGAGGCGACGGGCGCACCGCGCGCATGGTCAGGCGACGCGGTTGCCTTTGCCAAACGCGACCTTCGCGTCGGTGAAAAGCTCGACGGGGAAGGCGGTTACACGGTCTATGGAAAACTGATGCCAGCCCGCATGTCAAAGGCCAACAATGCCCTTCCCATCGGCCTTGCCCACCACCTGACACTCAAACACAAAATTGCCACCGATCAGGTCGTTACATGGGACGACGTCGATTTCGACCTCACTGATCCCGCCATCCGCTTCCGCAAGGAAATGGAAGATACCTTTGGCTAATCTGCAATGCCTGTTTTCGGCAACGGGTGCACCATTATGTCTAAAGTGGCGGCACTCGCATCCGGAACTTGCGAACATGCTCGATCAATGCGCGAAGCTTTGGCGTAACCGACCTGCGTCCGGGAAAGTAAAGATAAAACCCCGCAAAGGGCGCCAGCCAATCATCAAGAACAGTTACAAGCTCGCCACGCCGGATATAGGGCGCAAAGGTTTCCTCGATCCCGAATGTGATACCGCCATCCGCAAGGGCAGTGCGGATCATCAAAAGCATGTCGTTTGTCGTAACCTGCGGCTCGACCGCCACATCGAACTCCTGCCCGTCACGTTCGAATTCCCATCGATACGGCGCAGTTTCAGGTGACGGGCGCCAACCGATACAGCGATGCCCTGCCAAGTCGCGCGGATGCTGCGGAATTCCGTGCCGCTCAAAATAGCGTGGCGTTGCCACTGCGACCTGCCGCTGCTCGCCCGTAAGCGGTACCGCGACCATATCCTGCTCAATCACCTCGCCAAGGCGCACGCCCGCATCGAACCCTGCGGCAACAATATCGAACTCCTCGTCGGTGACTGTCACATCAAGTGTAATTCCCGGATAAGCAATGGCAAATTCGGCAACAAGAGGCCCTGACAGAAACCGCTCGGCAATAGATGTGACCGCAACCCGCAAAAGCCCGTGCGGCATTCCCGATGCACTCCGTGCAGTTTCCAGCGCCGCTCCAATTTCCAGAAGCGGTGAATGGACCGTTTCCAGAAACCGTTCACCTTCTTCGGTAAGTCGCACGCTGCGCGTCGTTCGCTGAAACAGCGGTTGCCCGATGGTTTCTTCAAGCCGCCGGATCCCCTGACTGACAGCAGAACGTGTTACGCCCAGCCTGTCGGCTGCCGCACGAAAATTTCCGGTATCCGCAACCGCGGCAAACATCGTCAGAAGATTAAGGTCCATACTGATTGGTAAATCATACTAACCAGTATGTCGAGTCATTGGCGGGTTATTCTGAACAAAGATAGTGAGTACCGTTAGCGAGCACAGGACGTGGTGGCACTTGATCGCACACCACCCGCAGCACCAATCGAAAAAAGCAGGAGCTCACTATGAACCCCCGCATACTCGTTTTTTCGCTTTTATGTTCTGCCATCAGCACCACGGCCTTCGGTCAATCTGAAACGGCACAATCCTGCCCGGCAGACGGGCAAAACGGCCCTGTAATGCTTCATGAAACGTGGATTTTGGATGGCTGGGAACGTACCCCGGGTGATCCGGCTTTTGTCTTTGCCGAAAAACTCGCCCGCTATTACGACCTCGAAGGTCCCGGTGTTTTTTATGACGACCTTGCACCGGACGGCAAGACCGCCAGACATGCAATTGACTACGGCGCCATGTGGGAGGGGCCGTTTAACAATATGCGCTCCGCCCACCACGCAATATCGGATGGCCCGGACGCCATCATTGGCAATAGCGTCGCCTCAACGACACTTGAATTTGTCGCCCGGCTCGAAGCACGGGATGGCGCGGTTACCGCGATCCGGGATCGTTCCCAACTCGGTTGGCAATGCGATGGCAATCGCTGGGTCATTCGTCATGAGCACAACTCGGCCCGGATCGTCACCGAAGCTGAAATTGCCCCCTATTTCCAACAGACAGAGGAACAATCTGGCATGAGCGAAATACAGCCTTCACCCTATATCGGCATGTGGGTTACCGCAGACAATCATGTCCGATAGGAACTCAGGCCCGACGGGCGGTACGCAGAAGCACGTGGCAATCGCGAAAACGCCTATACCGGCCGTTACGAGATCGAAGGCAACCGGATCGAATACTGGGATGATTCCGGTTTCACAGCCGACGGCGAATTTATCAATGGCATTCTACATCACGGCGGCATGATCATGCACCGACAGGAGAACAACCAATGAAACGTACATCCGTTTTGACCCGATACATACCGTCCCCGATCCGGTTTGGTACTGGCTTTTTCACTATCGTTTTGCCGATACTTTTAACCAGTCCGGCATCGGCATCTCAAACCGCAACAGCAAACGCAGCCTCGCTTGAACAGCAGGAAAACAACCGGGATATCGTTCGCCGTGCCTTCGACGCATGGGTGGCTGGCGAAAGCGTGTTCGGGCAAATTCTTGCCGATGATGTTGTCTGGACGATCCATGGCTCTGACCCTGTTGCTGGCACTTACACCAATCGTCAGGATTTTGTGGAACAGGCTGCAACGCCACTTGTCAGTAGACTTGTAACACCGATCAAACCTGTTGTTCATGCGATCTGGGCCGACAACGATATGGTGATTATTCGCTTCGACAGTAGCGCCACCACCACCACCGGAACGTCTTATGAAAACCAGTTCGTCTGGATATTCAAAATGCAGGAAGGTCTGGTTATCGAAGCCGAAGCTTTTCTTGATCTCGCAGCCTATCGCGAGGTCGTCGACAACAATCCGGTGAAAACCGAATAAAGCCGGCCACGTAGCCTAGGTTTCCAAATGTGAAAAGCATGCGTTGACCTGCATGCTTTTCACCATCACTCAGACAGAGGTTAAGACAAACGGCTCGTTTCAGCTCCGACGGGCCGCCTCAAATTCTCGCATCAGGGTCGTAACAAGCTCCGCTGCGGGCATCGCACGTGCCAGTGGCGCGCCTTGCCCGGCCCACTGCGCGCCAAAGCCGTCCTCATCTTTGGCCTTGGCAGCAGCGTTCAATGCTTTTCCCGCGTCATAGGCAATCGGATAGGATGGAACTGCCGCATCCAACGTATCTTTCAGCGCCGTAAAGCGGTTTGCAATCGCGCGTGCCGGACGGCCGGAAATCAACGATGTCAGTTGCGTATGATATGCCCCTTCCCCCATCAGCGCACGGCGATATCCCTCATCGGCCGAGGATTCCGGACACGCGACAAAGGCCGTACCCAATTGGGCACTCACAGCACCAAGATCAAGGGCGGCGGCAATTCCCGCCCCATCCATAATACCGCCTGCGGCAATAACCGGCAGCTTGCATTCACGCACCAGCAAACGGGTCAGTGCGACAGTACTCAAACAATCATCATGCGCATCCGGGTCAAAAATACCGCGGTGACCACCGGCCTCAATGCCTTGGGCAACGACCACATCAATACCAGCAGCCTCGATCTTACGGGCTTCGTCCAGACTGGTCGCAGTTGCAAACAGTATAATTCCGGCCTGCTTTAGCACCGCAATCACATCTGCCGACGGCAATCCGAAATGTAAACTGACCACAACCGGTTTCATCTCGATCAAAAGCGCCAGCATATCCTGATCTTCGACAAAGCTTTTATAGATGGTGCATAAACCTGACGGCGGCGTTCCGCCGAATTCGGTAAAATGCGGCCTTAAGGCATGAAGCCATGCAGCCTCACAAACCGGGTCCGGCTTTGGTGTTTCATGGACAAAAACATTGACGTTAAAGGCGCGATCCGTCCGGGCGCGAAGTTCTTCGATCATCTTACGCGCCGCCGTCGCGTCACTTGCGCCGACACCAATCGACCCCAGACCACCGGCATTCGAAACCGCCGCCGCAAGTGCCGGGGTGGAAACCCCGGCCATCGGGGCCTGCACAACCGGTAATGTCATACCAAGCTTGTCCAGCATTTCAGTCCTCCCGAATGCCCTGCCCGTGTAGAGGTAAACATTCCTCACAATTTCAGAATTAAGATTGACATATATTCTTAAATAAAGAATATAAATTCAAGTAAATTCCGCCTAGGAGAATTATGATGGATCTTGCGTCGCTGGCGGTTTTTCGTACCGTTGCCAAAGAACAGAGCATTACCCGTGCCGCCGAACTGCTTGGCCGGGTGCCATCCAATGTCACCACCCGCGTTCAGCAGCTTGAAACGGAAATCGGTGTCGCCCTGTTTCAACGCGATAAAAAACGCATGATCCTGACACAGGAAGGCGAAACCTTTCTGGAATATGCCGACCGCATCCTAAACCTTGCCGACGAAGCACGCCAGGTGGTCAATCCCTCGGCCCCGGCCGGAACCCTGCGTGTCGGTTCGATGGAAAGCACCGTCGCCAGCCGCCTTCCCGTTCCGCTCGCTGCCTATAACAAGGCATTCCCCGACGTCACGATTGAACTATCAACTGCACCCACCCGACAGCTTGTCGATGGCCTTCTGGCCCGCCGCATTGATTGCGCACTGATTGCGATACCGTCGGGGGAATGGTGGCTGGAACCCGGAACGCTTGATACCCGCGCCCTGTTTCGCGAAGAACTGGTATTGCTTCTCCCACCCGGGCATCCCGATATTCTTAGTGCCAGCGACATCCAGCCAAAGTCACTGGCGGCCTTCGCACCGGGTTGCACCTATCGTACGCTGGCCGAAGAATGGCTTACCGGGTTCGGATCCATCAGGGAACATTTCGCGGTTCAGGAAGTCGGATCTTATCACGCGATGTTTGCCTGCACCGCTGCCGGATCATGCATCAGCATCATGCCACGCAGTGTCGTTGATCTTATGCGTCATCTTGGCCCGGTCAGGGAACATCCCCTGATGACGGTTGATACCTTTCTGGCCTGCCGTCCGGGTTTTGATACCCCGGCATTTTCGGAATTCCGCAAAACGCTTGAAACGGCATCCGATATCAAAAAATAAACGGGTGGCAACAATCGTTGCCACCCGTTTTGGAAATCCCTAACTTATGCCGACAGCTTGCTGTCCAGACCGCCCTTGGCGTTCAGCGCCATAAGTTCGTCGCAGCCGCCGATATGTTCGTCATTGATGAAAATCTGCGGCACGGTATGACGGCCACTCGCACGATCCATCATTTCCTTTTTGCGACGCGGTTCCATCATCACATCAATCAGTTCGTATTTGGCACCCTTTTCTTCCAGAAGCTTGCGGGCACGCTTGCAATAGGGGCACCATTCGGTGGCGTAAACTTCAACTTTTGCCATCTAATCATGTTCCTTTTCATCAGGCCGCGACCCGTGCGACAGCGCATGTTTTTGCACCCCGGCACCGGGCTACGACCGGCAAATCTTGTTGGATGACCGTTCTATAACAGATATTTCGCAGGGCGTCATCGCACCACCCGTGCAACCGTGATCAGGCGCACTTGCATGGCTCCGGCACGCTTTAGAATCCGCGCACAGGCATTGGCGGTCGCCCCGGTTGTCAGCACATCATCAATCAAAACCACACGCGCACCGGCCAGCCCGATCCGTGCAGCAATCCTGTCATCCACCCCAAAGGCACCGCCAACTTCACGCTTGCGCGACGATGCCCCCAAGCCACCCAGACTGCGTGTTTTTCTCAACCGCCGGAGTACCGTGCCATGCCACGCAATCCCTGTTTGCCGCGACAGGGATGCTGCCAGCAACCCGGACTGGTTATATCGACGCATCAAAAGCCGGGTCCGATGTAGTGGTACGGGAATTATCAGATCCGCATCACCCCAGAAATCCCGCCCCGCCAGCAACAGCCACCGACTTAAAAGCGGCGTCAGATCGGTGCGGTCCCCATGCTTGAACCGCAGCAGGTAATCGCGGCTGCCACCATCGTAAACCAGTGCCGCCCGCGCAGCATCAAACGCCGGGCTTTTTCGTAAACATTCACCGCACAGGGTGCCATCGCCCGCATCGTCGTTGCCACCATCATCACCGGCAATTTCGAACGGATACCCGCAACACGCACAAAGCGGATCGGAAATAAACCGAAGCCCGGCCCAGCAATCGGCACAAACCGCATGCACCGTATCGGTAACCGTACCGCATCCGCCACAACGCGGCGGTAAAACGGTACGCAAACCGATCTGCATCACATTGCCGAAAATGCGACCAACCCGTGCTGGTAAAATCCCCAAACCCTGATCCTTGCCTGACGTCACATCCCCGATAATACCGCGCCCGATCCTATCACGCGTGATGGTTGAAACGATGCGCTAATTGATTCGCCTATCCGAACGCAGGCGATCCACCGCCAGATCGATAAAGGCCCGGACCTTGGCCGGGGCATGACGGCCTTCGGGATGGACGATATGGATCGGCAGTGGTTCAGGTTCATAATCAGACAAAACCACCTCAAGCGAACCATTCTCGATAAAGGGTACCGCCTGATAGGACAGCATCCGAACCAATCCCCATCCGTCAATCGCCGCCTTGCGGGCCGCTTCAATCGAATTGGTTTGCAGTCGTGCATTTACCGAAAGACGGATGTTCTGATCTCCACCAAACTGCCAATCCAGCGGCGCCGATGATCCGGTTGACGCAACAACCCTGTGCGCCCCGATATCCGCGGGCCCCTGCGGCCTGCCACACCGTGCAAAATAATCGGGTGATCCGCAAATGATACGCCGTACCGTCCCGACCTTGATCGCACTCATCGATGTATCGGCCATATGCCCGATACGAATGGCAAGATCGATGCCTTCCTCGACAATATTGACAATGCGGTCAAACAACAGCACCCGACCGCGTACTTCAGGATACAAATCGAGAAATTCGGTCATCACCGGAAATATATACATCTGCCCGAACAGAACCGGAGCCGTGATGGTCAATGTGCCGCTGGGCCGGGCATAGGCACCGCCTGCAGCAGCCTCCGCTTCTTCCAAATCAGCAAGCAATCGCTTGCAGTCATCATAATAATTTGCCCCCGGCTCGGTCAGGGTGACGGACCGTGTTGTCCGTGTCAAAAGCCGGGCACCGGTGATTTCCTCCAGGAACGCGACTGCACGTGTGACGGCGGGCGGGCTTGATCCCAACTCCCGTGCAGCCGCAGCAAAGCTTTGCGCCTCGACAACGCGCACAAAAATTCTCATCGCCTGAAATCGATCCATGGTGCTTTTCCTGCACTGCCAACACATAATTCCATTTTACGGAATAATGAATTCCCGGAAAACCATATTCCATAAAACTAAGGAAACAGTCATGGTAATTGGCATCGCATCGACCTTGTATTTGAAGAAGGACTTGGAACAATGAAGCTGCATTATTTCCCCCTCTCGGGCCATGCCCATCGTGCCCACCTGTTTCTAAGCCTTATGGGCGTTGACCACGACGTCGTGGTTGTAGATCTGCCCAACGGTGCCCATAAATCGTCGAAATTCCTGAAACTGAACCCGCTGGGTCAGGTTCCCGTACTTGAAGACGGCGACGTGGTGATTGCCGATTCCATCGCCATCATGACCTATGTTGCCAAGAAATACGGTGCGACCGACTGGTTGCCCGAAGATGCCGAAAGTGCCGCCAAGGTCCAGAAATGGCTTTCGATCGCGGCAGGCCAGATTGCCTATGGCGTCTGTGCTGCACGTCTGGTCACGGTTTTTAATGCCCCGTTCAATGCCGACGAGGTCATTGCACGCGCGCATGCCATTCTGGCCCATATTGAGGCCGCGCTTTCCGGCAAAGACTGGCTCGAACTGGACCGCCCGACCCTCGCCGATGTCGCGCTTTACAGCTATATCGCCAATGCGCCTGAGGGCAATGTTGACCTTGCCCCCTATGGCAATGTGCGCGCCTGGCTCAAACGGGTCGAAGCCCTATCCGGTTTCGTGCCGTTCGAACAGACTTCTGCCGGCCTGCGCAAGTCAGTCTAATGGTCCGTCTTTCACCGTACTTGCCCCCTGCACCAACTCGGCGCCCCCTCTCCCCGGACCGGCCCGTCCCCCTCTTTGTGTCGTAAAGGAAACTGCCATGAGCACGCCCTTGATGTCGTCTGCCCCCCTGCAATTTACCCCTTCTGGCACGAACACCAACAGCCCGTGGCACGAAGGTGAAATTCACATGCAGAAGCTGGTCGGGGTCGATGCCCGCATGGCCGAGGTTGGCAAACGTGTTCTGCGCGACCACCTGATCGAACAGCATCGCCAGTTTTACCCGCAACTCCCCTTTGCCGTGTTTGGCGCGGTCGATGACAATGGCGACGTCTGGGCAACCCTTCGCGCCAACCATCCCGGTTTTCTGCATTCGCCCGATCCCTATCAGCTTGCGGTCAATATCCCGCGTGATCCGGCTGATCCGGCCGATGCCGGGATGGATGATGGCAAAGCAATTGGCATGATCGGGATTGAACTGCACACAAGACGCCGCAACCGTCTGAATGGCACGATCGCGCGTTTATCTGATAGCGGTTTCGCAATCCGGGTCGGGCACAGCTATGGCAACTGCCCGCAATATATTCAGTTGCGTGATTTCGAGTTCACCCGCAATCCACTTTCGCCTCAAACCGGTTCGCGGGCGGATTTGGAAAGCACGTTGAATGATCAGGCGCGCGCGATGATTGCCGCGGCCGACACCTTCTTTGTCGCAACCTATGTCGATCGTCCGGGCGAAAAGCGCGAGGTTGATGTTTCACATCGTGGAGGCAAACCCGGATTTGTCCGCATCGATGCCGATGGCAGCCTGACCATTCCCGATTTTGCCGGAAACCTGTTTTTCAATACGCTGGGTAATATCATCGCAAATCCCAAGGCAGGCCTTGTTTTTACCGATTTCGCCAATGGCGATGTCCTGCAAATCACCGGCGATGCCGACGTTATCATCGACGGCCCGGAAATTGCCGCCTTTCAGGGTGCGGAGCGTTTGTGGCGGGTTTTCCCGCGCAAGGTCGTGTTGCGCAAGGCCGCCCTTCCGATCCGCTGGCGCGATCAAATCGACGGGGCATCGCCCAACAGCCTTCTGACCGGCGACTGGGAAACGGCGGAACGCAAGATCGCGTCGATGAAAAATGCGATTATTTGGAAAAATTTCAAAATCGCGCGGATTGTGAAGGAAAACAGAATAATCAAATCCTTCCACCTTGAACCACTCGACGGGACTGGAACCCTGCCGCACAAAGCCGGACAGCACCTGCCGATCCGGGTCACGGTGCCCGGCCATGACAAACCGCTGATCCGCACCTATACGCTTTCAAGCGGCCCGGCGGACAATCGCTATCGCATCAGTGTGAAGCGCGAAGGCTTGGTTTCAAGCCATTTGCATGACCATCTCGCCGAGGGCGATGTGATCGAAGCCCGCGCGCCTGCTGGTGATTTTTCGATCGACGCCCATGTCAAACGCTCGGCAGTTCTGATTGCGGGCGGCATCGGAATTACGCCGATGATCTCGATGCTGCGCCACATCGTCTATGAAGGGCTCCGCACCCGCGGCTTCCGGCCGACATGGCTGTTTTACGCCGCGCGCACCCTTGAAGACCGGGCGTTTGATGACGAGCTGGTCGAACTGGTCAAAGCAGCCCAAGGCAGCATTCGCCTTGTCCGCGTCCTTGCCGATCCGACTGATGCCGAACCACGCAGGGATTACGAGGCATCCGGGCATATCGACATGAATTTGCTGCGCTCCCTGCTGCCGTTTGACGATTTCGATTTCTATCTGTGCGGTCCGCCACCTTTCATGCAGGCGATATATGATGGTTTGCGCGGCCTTAACATTACCGATACCCGCATCCATGCCGAGGCATTTGGCCCCGCATCGCTGCAACGCAGACACGACAGCCAACCCGATTTGCCGGAACTGGCACCGGCAAGCAGCACGGAAACTAAGGTCGATTTTTCAAGCTCGGGCCAAAGCACAATCTGGAAGCCGGGTGATGGCAAAACCCTGCTGGAACTGGCCGAAGATGCCGGATTGGCGCCAGAGGCAAGCTGCCGGGGTGGGAATTGCGGCACATGCCGGACCAAAATCCTGCAAGGAAACGTGACCTATAAAACCCGGCCATCGGCCAAGACCGCCGCGGACGAGGCACTTATTTGCTGTGCCGTGCCCGCGGCTGTGGAAGATGACAGCAATGAGCCACTCGTTCTGGCGCTTTGATCCGGTCTTGGATTGCAAGGGCGGGCGCGACGTTCTATCTAGGTCGTAACTTTTAAAACGACTTTTGACGGAGCTTCCCGCCCCATGGCCGATCCGATCACCGTTTTTGATCGCCACATCCTGAAACTGCGCCGCGACCGCGCGGCAAAGCGCGCCAGCGAGTTCAATTTCCTGTTTGCTGAAACAGCCGAACGCCTTGCCGACCGGCTAGACGACACCACGCGCAAATTCCCGCTGGCGGTTGATCTTGGCTGTCACAATGGCGAGCTTGGCCAGATCATCGGTGCACGTGGCGGGATCGAAACCCTGCATCAATGTGACATTTCATATGGTTATGCGCAGTCAGCCAAAATGCGCAATGAGCGCACTACATTCGTTGCCGATGAAGAATTCCTGCCGTTTGGCGATGGATCGCTTGATCTGATCCTTTCGAACCTGTCGCTGCACTGGGTCAATGACCTGCCCGGTATGCTGCTTCAGGCAAGGCGCGCGCTTAAACCCGATGGTCTATTTCTGGCATGCCTTCTGGGCGGCGATACGCTGCGCGACCTGCGCGAGGCGCTGATGACCGCCGAGGCCGAAGAAGAAGGCGGCGTGTCGCCCCGCGTGTCGCCCTTTGTCGATGTTCGCGATGCCGGGGCGCTGTTACAGCGCAGCGGCTTTGCCCTGCCGGTGGTCGATAGCGACGATATCACCATTGATTACCCTGATGCGCTGAAACTGATGCGCGATCTTTCGGGGATGGGGGAAAGCAACCTTGTCGCCATCCGGTCCAAAAAATTCACCAAACGCAGCACATTGGCCCGTGCGGCGGCAATTTATCACGAACGTCACGGTCGCCCGGATGGCCGCGTTCATGCCAAATTTCAGGTGATCTACCTTACCGCATGGGCCCCGGACGAAAGCCAGCCAAAACCGCTGCGTCGTGGTACCGGTCAGGTCAGCCTTGTCGATTTTCTGGGTGACGTGCCAGACAAGCCCGATCCAGCCAGAAGCAATTAGTCACAAATTTTGATTTAACCGATCAAAAACAAACAGTTACCGGAATTTGACATGCTCCTTCCTTCTCCCCTGATTCAGGGCAAGCTGATCAAACGTTACAAACGGTTTCTGGCCGATATCGAGCTTGAAAATGGCGACATGATCACCGCCCACTGCGCCAATCCCGGCGGGATGATCGGATTGAAGGAAGCCGGGATTGATGTCTGGCTATCGCAATCAGACAATCCGAAACGCAAACTGAAATACAGTTGGGAACTGTGCCGGGTTCGCGGTGCGATGGTTGGCATCAATACTGCCCATCCCAACGCAATCGTCGAAGAAGCGATACTGGCGGGCAAGGTGCCCGAACTGGCCGGGTATGAGACGCTGAAACGCGAAGTCAAATACGGCAAAAACTCCCGTATCGATATTCTGCTGTCCGATCCGGTCAAAGGGCTTTGCTATGTCGAGGTCAAGAACGTTCACCTGAAACGCGATGATGCCGTGCCGGGACTGGCCGAATTTCCCGATGCGGTGACTGCGCGTGGGGCAAAGCATCTCGATGAAATGGCCGACATGGTCGCAGAGGGGCACCGTGCCGTGATGTTCTATCTGATCCAGCGTGATGATTGTGATCAGTTTGCCCTGGCATCCGATATCGATCCGTATTACGCGAAGCGATTTAAAGCAGCAACCAAAGCCGGGGTAGAAGCGATTGCCTATGACTGCGTGATTGATGTCAAGACACCGTCGGTCACCGTAAACACCGTACTTCCAATCCGCGACATCAGCACAAAGTGACGGCATCCTTGCCAATTTCGCCCTGTCCGATTATGTCATTGAACTATGTTGCGATACAGCGACCATTGAATTTACTGCCGAACCAAGGAGATTTCGGGTGGCGAACGGAAAAGTAAAACTGCACGGACCCGAAGCATTCGAGGGGATGCGCGCCGCCGGACGGCTGGCTGCGGAAGTGCTCGATTACATTACACCTTTCGTTGTCCCGGGCGAAACGACCGGCAGGCTTGACCAATTGTGCGATGAATATATTCGCGACCATAATGCGGTTTCGGCCTGCCTTGGATATCGCGGTTTTCCGAAATCGATTTGCACCTCGATCAATCATGTTGTCTGTCACGGGATTCCCGGCGACAAGAAACTGATGAATGGCGACATCATGAATATCGATGTCACCGTCATTCTTGATGGCTGGTATGGCGATACATCGCGCATGTATATCGCAGGCACGCCCAAGGTGATGGCACAGCGCCTTGTCGATGTGACCTATGAAGCATTGTGGCGCGGCATCAATGCCGTCAAGCCGGGGGCGACCCTTGGCGATATCGGTTATGCGATCCAGAGCTATGCCGAAAGCGAACGTTTTTCGGTTGTGCGTGATTTCTGCGGTCACGGGCTGGGTCAGGTTTTCCACGATGCGCCAAATGTCCTGCATTATGGCCGCCCGGGCGAAGGACTGGTTCTGGAACCCGGCATGATTTTCACCATAGAGCCGATGATCAATCAGGGTACCTATACCTGCAAAATCCTGCCTGATGGCTGGACAGCTGTAACGCGGGACCGCAAACTGTCCGCACAGTTCGAACATTCGCTTGGCGTCACCGATGACGGGTTTGAAATCTTTACCCGTTCGCCCGCCGGGCTTGAAAAACCACCATACGATATCAGTGCAGCCGCCGAATAAGGCCGCGAACGAGGGGGAAGCGGATTTGAGCGAAACAGAAGATCGCAAAGCTGCTTCCCGTCCTGACACGCCGATTGATGCTCAGATTGATGACGGCGCACAGGTCTTTTTCGATCAGACGCGCGATGCCGTCCCGGTCGGACAAAGCGGCCAGTTACCGGCATCCCCAACAGACGCAAAGCCCCCCAAACCTCACTATCACGGTCACCGCCAACGCCTGCGCGAACGGTTCCTTAAAGGCGGGGCAAATGCGCTTGCCGAGTATGAATTGCTGGAACTTCTGCTATGCATGGCGATGCCGCGCGGTGATGTCAAACCGCTGGCAAAATCGCTGATTGCGCAGTTTGGCAGCTTTGCCAATGTTCTTGCCGCCCGGCCCGAGGATTTGCAAAAGGCCAAAGGCCTTGGCGAGGCCGGAATTGCCGCGATCAAGGTCGCCGAAGCCAGCGCGCAGTATCTGGCACGCGAACGCGCCATGGAATTGCCGGTACTCGCCAGTTGGGAACAGCTGATCGATTACTGCAGGGTGCGGCTGGGCCATCGCAAGACCGAAGAACTGCATTTGCTGTTTCTGGATCGCAAGAACCGGTTGATTGCTGATGAATGTCATCAGACTGGCACGGTCGACCACACCCCGGTTTATCCACGTGAAGTGATCAAGCGCGCGCTGGAACTGCATGCCAGTGCGATCATTCTGGTTCACAACCATCCCAGCGGCGACGCTACGCCATCGCGCGGCGATATCGACATGACCCGCAAAATTGTCGAGGCGGCAAAGGCGATGGAAATCATCATCCACGATCACATCATCATTAGCCAGGCCGGATATAATTCGTTTAAGACCCTTGGCCTGATTTAGCCACATGATCCAGCACGATATGAGATCGTGCGTTTGGAATAAAAGTGCAGCGCCGCCGTAAAGCGAACAGAACTAGCCAGAAACAGTTGGCTAAAACGGAAAATCTGGTCAGCCATTGAGAACAGCCGACCAGATATCTGTCTCTGAATTTTCAATTGTCTCGAACAATGAAGACGACCGAGGTCAAATCCTTCCTTCAGCAACCATTTCACGAGTCCGCTTCAATGTAGACATCAGGGCTGCTTTGTAGCCGTTATTGCTATCGAACTGTGCTTGCTCTGCCTGTTCTTCCGAGCCGTTAGGTTCCTTGTCGCGCAGTCCGAGGTAGCAGTAGAATTTGAGCTGAAGGTCGCCCGCTTCATCTTCGAACAGTTCGTTGATGATCGCCCCCTCCCGCGGGCCGGTTGCCTGAAAGAAGGTGACCTTACGTCCGGGCTCCAGCGTAATGATCTCGCGCAGGTCGGCACCGCCGATCGTAGCATCGCGGACGAAATGTGTTGAGCTTTCCTCTGTGACATCGCAACGGGTACAGAGGCCAGCCGGAAGAAATTGTCGCGCATCACGAGCTTTCAGCTCAAGGCCCTTCCAGACCTGTTCGCGTGTCAGTCTGGGTTGACCTTGCGGGTTAACCGGGACGGTCGCGGTCGAATATATCATGTCGATGATCCTTTTTTCGGTCGGGTTGGAATGAGGGCGATCAGTCAACGATCTGCGCGACATAGTCACGATAGGAGCGCAGCGGACGGCCAAGCATCGATGTCAACCGGTCAACGTCACCGGCATCCGGAAGCATGCCATCGCTCAGGAACCGCTCCGCCATCAGACGCATATCAAAGGCCATCCAGCCTGGCATGAACTGACGCAGGTTCTGTTCAAACCCAGCAGTATCGTTGCCGGGAAAGGTGATCGTGCGGCCAAGGACATCGCCCCAAATCGTGGCCGCATCCTTGCCGGTCAGCGTATCCGGGCCAACAAGGTTGATGCGATTGATCGGCAGCGGTGTTGCCGCTTGCTCACGGCGGATCAGTTCGAGCGCAGCAATTTCGCCGACGTCACGTGCATCAATCATTGCAAGTCCCTTTTCACCAATCGGCATCGGATAGATGCCAAAGTTGGTGACAACGTCCCTGATTGTAATTTCGTTATCCATGTAATAGGCCGGGCGCAAAATGGTGGCACCAAGACCCATTTGTTCGATCATCCGCTC
Organism: Thalassospira sp. A3_1; assembly: GCF_017744215.1. Lineage (NCBI taxonomy): Bacteria > Pseudomonadati > Pseudomonadota > Alphaproteobacteria > Rhodospirillales > Thalassospiraceae > Thalassospira > Thalassospira sp. A3_1. The sequence continues at coordinate 92,374 of NZ_JAGHQQ010000001.1, forward strand.
AACACCGAACTTGCCCGCGAAATGCGGCACGTTGACATAGATATCGCTGTGGATCACCGACAGATATACGATCCGCTCGATCCCGGCCTCGCGGGCAAGGTTAAGCGTAATCAGCGCCTGCGTGTATTCGTCGGCAACAACCCCGTTCAGCAGAAAGAGGGTCGAGACGCCGGAAAGGGCGCGCCGCAGTAAATCGACATCAAGCATATCGCCCTGAACGACTTCCACGTCGTTCGGGAAACTGGCCTTGGACGGGTCACGGACCAATGCACGCACATCGGCACCGCGTTTCACAAGTTGTTCGACAACATTGCTTCCGACATTGCCGGTCGCGCCGGTTACCAGAATGGTCATGGTTTTTCTCCTTGGTTGAGCAATTTGACTGCCCCCAATTTAATGATCCACATTCATGGCAATAGACGTTATATTTAGACAAACTGTCTCATTGGCGGAACACATGGACCTTCTTGCCCTTGCCGACTTCAATCTGGTCGCCCGACACGGTGGGTTTGGGAAAGCGTCGCGCGCCACAGGCCGCCCAAAAGCGACACTGTCACGCCGCGTGGCAGAGCTGGAGGCAAGCCTTGAGCTGCGTTTGTTCGAACGCAGTGCCCGACTTATCAAACTGACCGAAGAAGGAAGGGCGCTGTTCGAGCGGACGAGCCAGTTGTTCACTGAACTCGACGAGACGACTGCGGCAATTGCCTCTGGCGGACGCGAACCGAGGGGGAAACTTCGAATCAGTGCGCCTTTACTGTTTTCGCAGACTGCGATGGGGAAACTGGCTGCGGACTTCGCCCTCAAATATCCGAAGGTCCGGCTTGAGATCACGACCGAAGATCGCCCGGTCGATATGATTGAGGAAGCCTATGATCTGGTAATAAGGGTCAACCCGGAACCTGATGAAAGCCTTGTCGGTCGTGTGTTCCTGCGTGACCGACTGGTGATCGTTGCTAACCCGGGCCTGACGCCACCGATGGATGACTCCTATGTCCCGGCTGTTGTACGGGGGCAAGTCCGCCAAAACGAAAGCTGGAATATGAAAACATCAACCAGCCAGTCAAAGATCGCGGTCAATCCGGTCCTGAGCCTCTCATCGCTCGTCATGGTTCGGGACGCCGTACGCAAAGGAGTTGGCGCGGGACGACTTCCGGTGTCGCTTGTGAGTCAAGATCTTGCCGATGGTACGCTGGTGCATTGGGGCGATGTGGACGGCCCGGAAATCACCTTATGGGCGCTCTATCCGTCACGCCGATTGCTAAGCGCGCGCGTCTCGGCGTTCCTAGACTTTCTAAGGGATGCTTTTCCCAAAGGAACTCCGGACGAGTTGGCGGCCTATGTGGGAAGATGAAAGCCATATAGCTTGGCTTCCATGCCTGCTGTCCGATTGAAAACAGCACAGAAAAGGCGGGTCGGCCCACTGGACATGACCGACCCGCCAGAAACCGGCCGCCTGAATTTGGGGGGCAGGAGACCGGTGCCTGAACCCAAAGGTCAGAAGTTGTAAACCAGGCCCAGACCGATGCTGTAAACATAGTCATCATCAATCAACGGACTGTCGGTATAGCTGTCAGGCAGCAATTCCACCCCACCGGTTCCAAGCAGAACGATACTTTCGGTAATCGGATAGGTCACAGAAACGTCAAGATGTGGGATGAAGGCAGCATCCGCATCATAGGCGGCCCGGTCACTTCTGACTTCGGAGCCGCTGACACCGACATGGTAGTTTGCCAGCTTATCGCTTTGCCAGCGTACCCCGCCACCCCAGTCGAATGTTACATTCTGCAAATCCATCGGGATGGTATAGGTGAGGTCCAGTTCATGACCGTCATGGGCGTCATTCAGATCGGTCAGGTAATAGGCTCCAACCTCCCCCCGCCACAGGCGGCTGGTGAAACCGATCCCGGCTTCATAGGCCATGTCGCGTTCATTCATACCGCGCAGATAGTCACTATCGCCATTTTCAAACGGCTCCATGCGAAGTGCACCAAGCACGTCAAGACTGGCAAACTCGTTTTGCCATGCGGTGACAGATATCCCATCGGTCCCGATATGCAGCCGATCCGCATCATAGGCCAAAAGCGGCAAAGGATCTAAATCGACGCTGTCCGCACCGCGATAAGGATTGCTCTCAACCTGGCCATATGCCCCGAACTGCCAGACGCCGCCAAGCCACGGATCGGCTTCGTCCTGTTTGGGATTGACCTCTTCGCGCAGGATGTCCCTTGTACCTTGCTGCGCATTGGCCGAGGTGCCGATAAAAAGCAGAAGCGCGCTTGCGCATAATCCGGTCCCCAACAGGATCAAACCGTTCCCGACCAGATTCGAAACTCTATAAAAACTCATTTTGTCCGATCACCCTTGTATCAGTTTTGGTGATCCGACTATGCCGATCCGCCCAGTGCATGGCGTCCGGCTCTGTATCCTCGAACCTGATTTACACACCCCAAAGGTACGAATGCACATTCGTACGCGCTAAGTGTTTGTATTTAATATTTTCTCATCCCGGTACGCACTGGGCGTTTTGCCGGTGATTTTCTTGAAAGCCAGATTGAAAGTTGATTTCGAATTAAACCCGACACTGATTGCGATATCGAGGATCGTGCGATCCGGCTCCTCGATCAGAAGGCGGGATGCCTCGTTTGTTCGGACCTCATTGACGAAATCAAAGAAGCTTTTGCCTAGATGCTGGTTCAGGACATAGGAAAGCTGGTTGGGTGTCACGCCAACCGCATTGGCAAGTTTCGGCATAGTCAGAAGCGGATCGAACATCAATTCGCGTGCGGCGACGATACGATCCAGTTTTGCCCGTATCCGGCTGACATGATTGGGATCGACCTTGCGCGCCAGAACGGATCTGCGCCTTTCTTCGTCACTTTCACGGGTGTTTTCAACCTCGTCACGTTCGGGCTGAACGAACAATGCCGGGTTCACTGCAATAACGTGACACATCCGGAAGAACACCAGAACGAAGGTCGCCTTCACGCCGAGCTGTAACCATTCACTGCGCGAAACGATGGTATCAAAAAGATTGATCAGCGTGAAAAGGGTAAAAATCACACTTAACCCGAGAAGCAGTTCCAGCACCCAACGCCGGAGTCCTTTGCGATCCACTTCAAGCTGCCGACTGGCATCCTGTAGATACCGAACCGCAACACGCCAAATACGGAACATGTAACTTGCAAACTGAAGACAGAATGTCGTTATCAGCAAAATCAGCAGCATATTGAAGATCTTACCTAGCCGGAAATCCAGATCGACATTGATTTCCTCGATGGTCACCCCAGACAAAGAAGTGTCAGGACCGAGCAAGTACACCACACCCATCATCACCACCGACACAGGAAGCATAACCGCAAAATGCCATGAGGGCCTGACAGAAGGTTTCCCCGATATTTCCAGAAAATACAGATAGATAGCCGGGATGAAGGCAAAATAGAAAGGGGTAAAGACGGGGGCCAGATACAGATTTACAAGCGGACTGACCATTGTATCGATAATGTCATCCGCAAAGCTCATTCCCACAGCCACCGCGAATATCATCAGCCAGCGATTGGCCCGAAATGCGCGCCTGCCCTCGCCCCGCAGAAGAACAACCAGAAAAATGGTCTGGGCCGCACCGAGGGCCGAAATCAGCAACAGCAACAAGTCAATCGGTTCCAACATTCATGCGTCCGTGATTTGCGGTGATACGGGAGGGATATCTGAATTCCGGCCAAGACTAGTCAGGATATCGGGCTACTGACCAGTGCTACACTGCGAAAGGCTCTCCGATCGATAAACACTTGGCGTTTTGCCGGTAGTTTTCTTGAAAGCCAGATTGAAGGTGGATTTGGAATTGAACCCGACACTGATTGCGATATCGAGGATCGTGCGATCCGGCTCCTCGATCAGAAGGCGGGATGCCTCGTTTGTTCGAACCTCGTTGACGAAATCAAAGAAGCTTTTGCCCAGATGCTGGTTCAGAACATAGGAAAGCTGGTTGGGTGTCACACCGACCGCATTGGCAAGTTTCGGCATGGTCAGAAGCGGATCAAGCATCATATTCCGATCTGTGACAATCCTTTCAAGCCTGGTGCGAATGCGTTCTATATTGGAAACGTCTACAATTGCACGCGACATTGGGGCGTCTTGGTCATCAGACTCTTGTGCGGGACCATGAGGCACAGATAGATCGTCAAAAACGCCGCCTTCGGTTTCCGGCTGCACAAAAAGCGCAGGATTCTGCGCAATCACCTGGCACATCCGGAAAAAGACAAGCACAAACCCCACCTTGACACCAAGCGACAGCCACTCCGCCCGCGACACAAACAGATCGAACAGATTGGTCAGGGTAAAGACAGTAAACAACACGGTCATGCCGACAAGAAGTTCCGTCACCCACCGGCGCAGCCGTTCACTATCGGCCTGAAGCTGCCAGTCGGCCTGTTGCAGATAACGTCGCGCACACCGCCAGATGCCCGTCATGTAAACGGCAAATAGGACACAAAACAGAATCACGATGGCCAGCAACACCATATCGGCAAGCCCCGTTGCCGAAAACTCGATCTGCAAACCGGCATCACGAATATGACCATTGTTGGCGATCATACGCGCACGTTTCAGGTAGACCATAAGCCCGATGGCCGCAGTAACCGGCAACAGCACCAAAAAATGCCGATATGGTCGTGGAGCCGGATCGCCGGAAATCTCCCGGAAATACAGATAGATCGACGGGATCAAGGCAAAAAAGAATGGCGCAAAAACCGGAACAAGATACAGGTTCGTCAGCGGGCTGATCATCGGATCGAACGTATCATCGATAAAACTCATGCCGACAGAAAATCCGAATACCATCAGCCATCGATTGGCCGTAAATGCCCGTTTCCCTTCATCCATCAGCAGGACAATTAGGAAAATCGCCTGTGCAGTTCCAAGAACCGAAACGATCAGAAAAAGAAGATCAAGTGTTTCAAACATTCATGTGTCCGTCGCTTGCGACGATAAAGGTTACAACAGCGATATCATACCCACGCTCCCCCGCTGAAAAGCAGAAAACAGCCCTATGGTGCTGTGTTACGCTGCGACATGGTTTCTGATCGGTAAACACTGGGTGTTTTGCCGGTGATTTTCTTGAAGGCAAGATTGAAGGTCGATTTCGAATTGAAACCCACACTGGTCGCGATATCAAGGATCGTGCGATCCGGTTCATTGACCAGCAAACGGGATGCCTCGTCCGTCCGGGCTTCGTTGATGAAGTCAAAGAAGCTTTTGCAAAGATGCTGGTTTAAGACAAATGAAAGCTGATTGGGTGTCGCTCCCACGGCGATCGCAAGCTTTGGCAGGCTGACTAGCGGATCGAAAAGCAGATCGCTTTTAGCTTTTATATCGTCAAGTCGTTTACAAATTCTGCTGATTTCGTCGGCATCTACCAGGTTGCGAGGTGCAAACCGGGTTTGCTTCGTCCCGGTTGGAAAGAAGACACCAGTGCTGTTGTCCATTTCTATCTCTTGCACCCCATCCCATTCCGCCTGAACGAACAGAGCCGGGTTGGCCGCAATCAGGTGACATAGACGCAAAAACACCAGAACAAAACCAGCCTGGACGAACACAACCGACCAGTCACTTTCCGTTGTAAAGATTTCGAGTATGGTGGTCGCAGCAAAAATCACAAAGATGACGCTGATACCGATCAGAAGTTCGCGAACCCAGCGCCGCAGGGCTTTTTCATCTGCCCCCAACTGTTCCCTGGCCTGACGCAAATATCGATAGGTAACCCGCCACGTCCGCACCATATAAATTACGACTTGCAGATACAGCGCGAAAATCACGGTTAAAGGGATCATCCCCAGGACAAAATGATCCTCAAGTTCCAGTTCGATCTCGCCCTCGCCAACAATCAAGTCCTGAAAATTTTGCAAAATCAGAAAAACCGAAACAACCAACGACACGAATACCGGCAGGATGATCGCGAAATGCAACAAGGGCCGTCTTGCGGAATGCCCTGCGATTTCGCGGAAATACAAAAATATTGCGGGCATTAGGACAAAGGTCGCCGTCAGGAACACCGGGATCAGATACAGGGTTATCGACGGTTCCAGCAACACATCAGCCAGATCTTCAACGAAGCTGAGACATACAGCGATGATGAAAACAAATAACCAGCGATTGGCACAAAAGGCACGTTTCCCCTGTTGATACAGCAACAGCAGCAGGAACATCCCCTGTACCAAACCGACAACCGCAATCAGCAACAGACAAAGTCTGGGTGTTTCGAGCATGGTGGCATCACATCATCTGGCTTTAATGTTTCCCGCATCAGGAAAGACTGCTTGGCGGCACTATCTGATTTCGAAACCCGAACAGAAGAAGGGCAAAGTTGCAAAATGCCTAGCCCGACAATACCGATTTCACAACGAAAAATTGTGCGACACTGAAATGGCATATCGCCGGGAGGCGTCCCGGGCAAGATACCTGCCGGAAGTCCATGATTTCACCAAAACGGGAAACATTAACCACTCATTTTCGCGCCAAGATACTGATTCTCGGTGGTTTTGATGCAAAAATATGCAACCTTTCCCATCGCCCGATTCGTAACCAGTTGTTTTCACCGCCAACCCTTTGAATGTGAACTATTTCACATTTCACGCATATAGTGTCCAGCCTGCGACACAAGGCATGACGTTACGCACGAAACGGTTTTGCAGGCTCTGGTTGAAGCCCTCTGCCACCGAACAATCATTGGCAATCCATCCAAATTTCGCAAAATTCCATCAATAAATTACCTATATCACGCAAATAACCACCAATTGTTTCAGGTTTGTGGAATCGTGACTTGCAGATTACGCATGTCAGTCTCAGTATTTTTGCGTACGTACTTTCAGGGAGTACGTCGACAACAAAGCAAAATGGATGAGGGAGACATTACACATGTCAAAACACGCGAAGACCGCAAACGGTCTCGTGAAGGGATTGCTTAATTCCTCGCGGGTGTTTGTGCTGGGTACGGCATTGCTTGCCGGGTCCATGACCATGCTGTCGACCACACATGCGCAGGCGGAAAAAATCCTGCGTGTCGGCAATGACGGCGAACCGCAATCGATGGACCCGCATTATATCTCGACGGTTCAGACCAGCCGTATTTCGGACGATATGTTCCTGGGTCTTCTGACCTATGGCCCGAATGGCGAGCCGGTCCCGGGTGCAGCCGAAAGCTGGACCGTTTCCGACGATGGCATGACTTATACCTTTAAAATTCGCGACCATAACTGGTCGGACGGTGTTCCGGTCACGGCACAGGATTTCATCGCGGGCTGGAACCGCCTGCTTGATCCGTCGACCGGGGCGGAATATGCGTCCCTGCTTTATATCATCGAGGGTGCCGAGGCTGTTAACAGTGGCAAGGAAGGCGCGAAAATCGCCGCCACCGCACTGGATGACAAAACCCTGCAGGTTAAACTGACCGCACCTGCCCCCTACTTTCTGGCCCAACTGACCCACCAGACCGCTTTCCCGATCCCGCAGCATGCGGTTGCCAAATTTGGCAAGGATTGGGTCAAGCCGGAAAACATTGTGGTAAACGGCCCATACAAACTGACGGAATGGCTGCCGAACGTTCATACCAAGCTTGAAAAGAACCCGGAATTCTATGACGCGGCCAATGTGCCGATCGACGAGGTGATTTATTACACCCACGAAGATCGCACCGCGATGCAGAACCGTTTCCGTGCCGGCGAACTGGACGTTGCACGCGACATCGCATCCGAACAGATTTCCTGGCTGCGCGATAATCTTGCCGATAGCCTGCGCATCGTTCCTTATGCCGGTATCTATTATTATGCGATCCGCACCGACAAGGACATGTTCAGGGATGCGCGCGTGCGCAAGGCATTGTCGATGGCGATCAACCGCGAAGCCATCACTGATTCCGTCCTGAAAACCGGCGAACTTCCGGCTTATTCCTTTGTCCCGCCGGGAACCGGCAACTACGGCGAACCGGCCTATATTTCGTGGAAAGATCTGCCCTATAACGAAAAACTCGAAGAAGCCAAAAAGCTTCTGGCCGAAGCAGGTTACGGTCCGGATAATCCCCTTAAATTCACGCTTCGTTACAACACGTCGGAAAACCACAAACGTATCGCGATTGCGGTTCAGAACATGTGGAAGCAGATCGGCGTTCAGGCCGAACTGTTTAACACCGAAGGCAAAATCCACTATGCCGACCTGAAAGTCGGTAATTTTGAAGTGGCACGCGCTGGCTGGATTGCTGATTACAACGACGCACAGAACTTCCTATTCCTGGGCGAAGAACGCACCGGCCCGCTGAACTATGCCGCATTCGACAATCCGCGTTTCAACGAACTGATGCTTGAAGCCGAAAAGGAAGGCGACCTTAAAAAGCGTGCCGAACTGATGAAGCAGGCCGAAGCCATCATGATGGAAGCGCAGCCCTACGTCCCCATTTACTATTATGTCTCGAAACAGCTCGTTTCGCCAAAGATCGAAGGCTGGATCGATAACGCCCCGGATCGCCACCTGACCCGCTGGCTCGACATCAAAGAGTAAACGCCGGAGACATTTGCCGCAGGTCCGGTTAACGGGCCTGCGGCATTCCACCGGCCCCCAATGGGGATGAGAGAGAATTATGTTATCTTACGCCATCCGGCGCCTGATGATCGCGATCCCGACGCTGTTCATCGTGATTACGGTTGCCTTTTTCATGATGCGCATCGCACCGGGCGGACCGTTCGATCAGGAACGTGCACTGCCGCCGGAAATCGAAAAAAACATCAAGGCCGCCTATGACCTTGATAAGCCGCTGATCGAACAATACACGATCTATATCGGTAAAATCCTGCGCGGCGATTTCGGCCCCTCAATCAAAATTCGCGATTTCTCGGTCGCCGAACTGATCATGGCCGGGGCGCCTGCTTCGATGCAGCTTGGCCTGTCGGCGATCTTCCTTGCCCTGATATTCGGGGTCGGGTTTGGCACCTATGCGGCACTCCGGCAAAACAGCGCGGTTGATTTTGTCGTGATGGGCGTTGCCATGGTTGGCATTGCCATTCCGAACTTCGTCATGGCACCGCTTCTATCGCTTGTGTTTGGTCTGTATCTGTCGATCCTGCCGACCGCGGGATGGGGCGATGGCGGCATTGAATACAAGATTTTACCGATCATTGCCCTTGCCCTGCCGCAGATTGCCTATATCGCACGTCTGACACGCGGCTCGATGGTCGAAGTCCTGCATTCCAATTACATCCGCACCGCACGGGCCAAAGGTTTGCGCGAAAAGCTTGTCGTGAACCGGCATGCGATCAAGGGCGCACTTCTGCCGGTTGTGTCCTATCTCGGCCCGGCAACCGCGGCGGTGATGACCGGCTCTGTGGTCATCGAAACCATCTTTGGCGTGCCCGGCATCGGGACCTATTTCGTCAAGGCAGCGCTTAACCGCGACTACCCGCTCGTGATGGGTGTGGTGATTGTCTATGCGGTGATGATCATCTTTCTGAATTTCCTGGTCGACACGGTTTATGGCCTGCTCGATCCCAAGCTGAAGTCACGCTAATGATGAACAAGGATCAAAAAACAGCGATGCTCCAGGCGGCAGGCGCCCCCGGAGAAATCGAGGGACGCAGCCTGTGGCGCGACGCCCGTATTCGACTGTTTCGCAACAAGGCCGCCGTCGGCTCGATGATCATTCTGGCGATCATTACCCTGATGGCGATTTTCGCCCCGCTGCTCAGCCCGTTTGCCTATGACCAGATCGACTGGGGCTATATTCAGGAAGGCCCGAACTGGGAAAACGGCCATATCCTTGGCACAGATGGTAATGGTCGCGATATTTTCATCCGCATCCTTTATGGCGCGCGCGTATCCCTTGCGGTTGGCTTGCTGGCAACGGCAGTGTCTCTTGTGATCGGGGTGACCTATGGCGCGGTTGCCGGTTATTTCGGCGGGCGTATCGACAACATCATGATGCGGTTCGTTGATGTGCTTTACTCCCTGCCCTTCATGTTCTTTGTGATCATGCTGATGGTGGTGTTTGGCCGAAACATCTTCCTGATCTTTGTCGCTCTTGGTGCGGTTGAATGGCTGACCATGGCACGGATTGTCCGCGGGCAGACGCTGTCGCTTCGGCGGCGCGAATTTATCGAAGCTGCCCATGCCACAGGTGTTTCGAACTTCAAGATCATTTTCCGCCACATCATCCCCAACGTTCTGGGACCGGTCATTGTTTACATGACACTGACCATTCCGCAGGTGATCCTGACCGAAAGCTTCCTGTCGTTCCTGGGCCTTGGTGTGCAGGAGCCGCTGACAAGCTGGGGCGTTCTGATTTCCGAAGGGGCGAAAGTGATCGAAGCGGCGACCTGGATGCTTATTTATCCGGCGATCTTCCTGGCACTGACGCTGTTCTGTTTCAACTTCATCGGCGACGGATTGCGCGACGCCCTTGACCCGAAGGACAGATAGGCAAATGACAAATCATATTTTGACTGTTGAAAACCTTCGCGCCCGCTTCCAGACCCCGGATGGCGAGGTCGAGGCCGTCAATGACATCAACTTCCACATCGATCCGGGCGAAACGCTTGGCGTCGTGGGCGAGTCCGGATCGGGCAAAACCCAGATTTTCCTTGCCGTGATGGGACTTCTCGCCAAGAACGGCAAGGCCACGGGTACCGTGCGCTACAAGGATAAGGATATTCTCAATATCCCGTCGCGCCAGCTCAACAAAATCCGCGGTGTCACGATGTCGATGATCTTTCAGGATCCGATGACATCGCTTAACCCGTTCCTCAAAATCTCAAAACAAATGACCGAGGTGCTGGTGGAACATCGCGGCATGTCCGAGGTCGATGCCCTTAAACGTGCGATCAACATGCTAGATCGTGTCGGTATTCCAGGTGCGGCCCAGCGCGTGCATATGTATCCGCACGAATTTTCCGGCGGCATGCGCCAGCGCGTGATGATTGCCATGGCGTTGCTGTGCGATCCGGAGGTCCTGATTGCCGATGAACCAACCACCGCCCTTGATGTGACGGTGCAGGCACAGATCCTTGATCTGTTGCGCGATCTTAAAAAGGATTTCAATACAGCCATTGTCATGATCACCCATGATCTTGGCGTGGTCGCGGGCCTGTGTGACCGGGTGATGGTGATGTATGGCGGGCGGATTGTCGAAACCGGAACGGTGCGCGACATTTTCTATGACAGCCATCATCCCTATACCGAGGGACTTTTGAAATCGATGCCGCGCATCGACACCGCAAGCGAGGAAAACCTGTTTGCCATTCCCGGACAACCGCCCAACCTGCAAAACCTGCCACAGGGCTGCGCCTATCAGGAACGTTGCGCCTATGTGATGGACCGATGCTGTGTTTCCCGCCCCGGCCTGTTTGGCTTTGACGTCGGTCGCGCCAGTGCCTGCTTCCGGGAGGACGGCCAATGAATGCGATCCGTAAAAAGAAAAGCGTCCCGATCCTGTCCGTGCGTGACCTCAAGGTTCACTTTTCCCTGCCGGGCAAAGGGTTTTTCGGTCCCGAGCGTAAACTGAAAGCCGTCGACGGGATCAATTTCGACCTGTTTCCCGGCGAGACGCTTGGCATTGTTGGTGAGTCCGGTTGCGGCAAATCGACCCTTGGTCGTGCGATCCTGCAACTGATCCCGCCAACCGACGGGCAGGTCGTGTGGCTGGGTCGCGATATTGTCGGGGCACCACACCGCGAAATGCAACCGCTGCGCCGTGACCTGCAGATCATTTTTCAGGACCCGCTGGCCAGCCTGAACCCGCGTATGACAATCGGCGAGATCATTGCCGAACCGCTGGTGACCCATAAGCCGGAACTGGGTAAGGACGAAATCAAGGCACGCGTCAAACGCATGATGGCGCGTGTCGGGCTTTTGCCGCAGATGATCAACCGCTATCCGCATGAATTTTCGGGCGGGCAGTGCCAGCGTATCGGCATTGCACGTGCGATGATCCTGGAACCGAAACTGATCATCTGCGACGAACCGGTTTCAGCCCTTGATGTCTCGATACAGGCGCAGATCGTTAATCTGTTGCAGGAATTGCAGCGCGAATTTGACCTGTCACTGATTTTCATCAGCCACGATCTTTCGATCGTACGTCATATCTGCCACCGCATATTGGTGCTGTATCTGGGCAATCTTATGGAGCTTGCCGACCGCGACAGCATCTATGCCGCCCCCAAACACCCCTATACGCAGGCGCTGATTTCTGCCGTCCCTATCCCCGACCCGGAAATCGAACGCACCAAGGAACGCATCGTGCTGACCGGTGATTTGCCCAGCCCGATCAACCCGCCATCGGGTTGCGTGTTCCGTACCAGATGTCCGTTTGCCAAAGATGTCTGTGCAACCGATGTGCCGAGCGTTGACATGATCAACGATCAGCATCAGGTCGCCTGCCATTTCCACGAACGGATGTAGGAGGGCAACCTCCCTTTGCACCACCCAACTTGACCGGGCCGTCTCACGACGGCCCGATTTTTCTATTTGGCATCATGAAAAATGATGCCAAGCGTATGCCGTGACCCGGCGCGCAGGCGGGAAACACCGTGTCGCATATTCACCCGGTACGTTCCGCGCGTGCCCGCCACAGGGCGATGGTGGACGGGGAAAATCACGGCATCGCCTTGCATCAGCGGCACGACCTCGGTGCGGGATTGCATACGCGGGCGCTGTTCGGTCAGAACAAATTCGCCGCCTTCAAAATCCGTTTCCGGGTCGCTTAGAAGGATCGCGACCTGCAAAGGAAACACGCAATCGCCGTAAACATCCTGATGCAGGCAATTATAATCCCCTGCCCCATAACGCAGCAAAAGCGGCGTCGGGCGGGTCTGCCCCACGTCATGGCATTGGGCAACAAACCGGGCGTGATCGCCGGGAAAGTGCCGCCCCACTCCCATCGCCCGGTTCCAGCGGTTGGCAATTTCGGCCAGTGGCGGATAAAGCGACTGCCGCAAACCCGCGATCACATCGGGCAAGGGATAGGCGAAATATTTGTATTCGCCGCGCCCGAAACCGTGCCGGGCCATATGGATATGGCTGCGAAAAGTTTCCGGCTCGTCATAACGCGCGATCAATGCCCGGCATGTGTCCTGATCAATCAGGTGTTCAAGGATCGCACAGCCATGGGCATCAAGTTCGCGGGCATGCTTTTCCCAATCAAACGATGCGATCCCGTCACGGGTCATCTTGTTCATTGCCCGGCCTCCCCGCTTTCAATATCCAGCAGGGTTTTCTTGCGCTCCACCCCCCAGCGATATCCCGAAAGATCGCCATCCTTGCGCACCACCCGGTGGCAGGGAATGGCAACCGCGATGCTGTTGGCACCACAGGCCTGCGCAACGGCACGGGTAGCACGCGGCGATCCGATCTTTTCGGCGATTTCCGCATAACTCGCCTTTGTCCCAGCCGGAATTTCCGAAAGCGCCTGCCAGACGCGTTGCTGAAAGGCCGTACCGCGAATATCAAGCGGCAGGTCGTGGCCAAGCTGCGGGGCTTCGACCAGACCGATGATCTGTGCCATCCAATCCTCGAACGCCGGGTCGCCGCCGATCAGATCCGCCTTGGGGAAGGCATCCTGCAACTGGCGCACCAGCGCATCGGGATCGTCGCCCAGAAGGATCGTGCAAATCCCCTTGGCGCTTGCCGCGCCAAGGATTGCGCCAAGCGCACATTGCCCCACCGCAAACCGGATTTTCTCGCCCTTGCCCCCCGCGCGATAGCTGCTTGGCGTCATGCCCAGCATCTTGTATGCGCGTTCATAAAACCGGCTGTTGGAATTGTAACCCGCGTCATAGATTGCCTCGGTCACGGTATTACTGCTGCGTAGTTCCTCGCGCACGCGACCGGCCCGGTGGGCGCCGGCATAGGCCTTTGGCGTTACACCGGTAACCGCTTTAAACACCCGGTGAAAGTGAAACCGGCTCATCCCGGCTTGTGTGGCCAGATCATCAAGACTTGGCATTTCTTCGGCATTACGGATGATTTCGCATGCCGTTTCCACGACATCCGCATTGCGTTCGGCAATCGATGCGGTGTTCGGACGGCACCGTTTGCACGGGCGGAAACCCGCCTGTTCGGCATCATCGCAACTGGCATGGAACGCGACATTTTCCCGGCGTGCCAGACGTGCACCACAGGATGGTCGGCAATAAACCCCGGTGGTTACGACCGAATAGTAAAATTGTCCATCAGCTTTACCATCGCGACTTGCCACGGCCTGCCACTTGTCCTCGTCACTGATCCAGCGGATCGCCTTGCTCAATTTCGTCTCCGTCAACATGGAATGGCTCCTTTATCAGAACACAAGGATGCCAGATGCATCCGTTTGACCGGCATTCTGATCGTCCATCCCGTGGGCCGCACTCCGTTCCTTGCTTTCAAATTCGCTACCTACGAAAAACCGTCAATTCCGCGAATTCAATGCCAATAACCGGAGTGCCCGTCCGCCTTGCCCGAACTAGCGTCTCCCCATCGGGCCATTATCACCACGATGGTCATCCTATCATGACACAGGAGATGGAAACATGTTCACACTGGACGGTAAAACCGCAATCATCACCGGGGCCAGTTCCGGCATCGGTCGCGCTATCGCCGAACTTTTTGCCCGGCAGGGTGCCAAACTTGTGCTGAATGCCAGACGTGCTGAATTGCTCGATGATATCATGGCCGATATCCGTGATGCCGGTGGTACGGCCATTTCAGTGCCGGGCTGTCTTACGGGCGAAGATGTATCAAGGCAACTGGTCGAGGCCGCCCTTGATCATTTCGGAAAGCTTGATATCGCGGTCAATAATGCCGGGATGGTCGGGGAGTCTGTTTCGATCCCCGATATGGCAACCGACGACTGGCATGAAATGATCGAAACCAACCTGACATCGGCATTTTTCGGGGCGAAATATCAATTGCCTGCGATGCTTGCCAATGGTGCAGGTTCGCTGATCCTGACATCAAGCTTTGTCGGCTATTCGGTCGGTATGCCCGGGATGGGCGCCTATGCCGCCAGCAAGGCGGGCATGATCGGATTGATGAAATCGCTGGCAGCCGAATACGGACCACAGGGCATTCGGGTCAATGCGCTTCTGCCCGGCGGAACAGATACCCCGGCCAGCATCACCAACAAACCCGGTGCCGGGCCGGAGGTCGAGCAGTTCGTCAACAGCCTGCATGCATTGAAACGTATGGCAAAACCGTCCGAAATGGCGCAGGCCGCCCTGTTTCTGGCGTCCGACGCGGCAAGCTTTGTGACGGGCGTGCCATTCCTTGCCGATGGCGGGGTTTCAATCAACCGGACCTGATGACGGGACGGGCCGGATGCATCGTGTCCGGTCCGTTTTCAGTTGCGCAAAAACTGCGTGATATCAACTTCATCGCACTGTCCGGGTTGCAGGTATTTACGTCCGTATTCGATGTAAACGCCCGACGACAGAAGCAATTCGAACAGATCATTGTCGATCTGCCCCTTGTCGCGCATGTCAGCCAGGATCGCGATGCATTCCGATAACATTTTGGGCCGTTTATAGGGACGGTCAACCGCAGTCAGGGCCTCGAATATATCGGCAATCACCATCACCTTTTCGAGGATGCCCATATCTTCGCCCAGCATACCGTTAGGATAGCCCGAACCATCCATCTTTTCATGATGGTTGCCTGCAATTGCGGGAATACGCTGCAATTCCTTGGGATAAGGTAATTGCGCCAGCATTTCCTGCGTCACCACCACATGGTCATTGATAACCTTTCGTTCCTCGGAGGTCAGGGTGCCGCGCGGAACCGAAAGGTTATAAAGCTCACCCCGGTTAAAGCCGAGATATGCGTGATCTGCACGATCATCAAGAAGCTTTTCAACACCGGGCTGGCTGAATTGCGCAAGATCGTCTTCGGTCAGGCGTTGATTTTCCGCCCATGAAAGCCCGATGGTACGATCAAAATAGCGCACCCATTCCTGCCCGCCGATGTCATGCAGGGCAAAGACCGCATCACTATCAAGCTCATCATCGCCAATGTTGCTATGCGCAACCATCGAAAACTGGCTTTCAAGTTCGGCGATCCGGGCACTGAAATCATCATCGCAAACTTGGGCATCCTCTCCCGCGAGCTTGCGCTTGAGCATCTCGATTTCAGCATCGCGCCTAAGGACTTCGAACCGGGTGCGGATTTCGTGAATGCGGTTATGGATGGTTTCAAGTTTGGTGGCCTTTTCGACAACATGATCGGGCGTTGTGATCTTGCCGCAGTCATGAAGCCACGCAGCAAGGTCAAGCTCGTACCATTCCATATCGGTCAGATAGAAATTGGAAAAAGTGCCCTGCTTTTCATCGACGGCCGCCTTGGCCAGCATGCGGGCAATGATCGGAACCTTTTCGCAATGATGGGCGGTATGGGGCGATTTGGCGTCAATCGCCTGCCCCAGCACGCGTACGAAACTTTCCATCAGATCGCGCTGCGCCATCAAAAGGCGGCTGTTTTCAAGTGCGACCGCCGCCTGGCTTGCCAGGGCATTGATGATCGGTTCGATCAACGGGTCAAAGGCAATGACATCGCCCGCATCGTCGCGCGCATTAATCAGCTGCAACACGCCGATCACAGTGCCGCGCGTATTTTTAAGCGGTACGGTCAGGAAGGATTTAGACCGATAACCGGTTTTGGCATCAAAGGCGCGCGTGCCGGAAAAATCGAACCCATCGGCGAAATACGCATCCTCGATATTGATCGCTTCACCGCTTAGCGCGACATAGGTTGCAATGTTTTTGTGATTGGGATTGCCGTCCGCATCATAAAGCGGCAGGGGTGGAAACGGCTTCTCGTGTTCTCGGCCCGACACGAAAAACGTATCAAGCGTATCGTTCATCAGAATGCGAAACTGAAGTTCCGTTTCATCCTTATTGACCAGATACAATGACCCGCCATCGGCATTGGTAAACTGCCGGGCTGCCATCAGGATTTTCTGATGAAGTTCCTCCCGACCCTGTTCTGCCGACAGGGCAATACCAAGATCCACCAGCTGCGCAAGATAACGCGCATCGGCCTCGGCGCCTCGGGCTGTGCGAGTCAGAGGATTTTTCAAATCATCCCCGATGCGGGTCATAAATACGTGCCATTATCTGTGTCCACTCGCGATCAGAACGGTTTGCCCGCGCTGGTTCTGGAATGTTCGTTTTACGAACTATATCCATCAGGAGATTGAGATAATCTTAGCAGATGGCAAGTTCCACACAGGTAAAAAGCGGTAATAAAGCCGTTATGCCCCCAAACAGGGTCCGCGATAGTAATGCGTTTGGCGCATGTTACACCATTGATGAAAGATCAAAACTGCCAATAGGCAGGAACCCAGGCATAGCCGACATCCGTCTTGAGCATTCGGCCAAGGCCCGGGAACGGATAATGGAAACCGAGAACAAGAAGCCGGTCAGTTGCCGCCATGTCAAAGATGCGCCGGCGAGAAGCAAGAGCCGCTTCCTTGTCACGATCCGGCCCCGGCAGCCATGATCGGTCGACATTAACGATCGGATGATAAGCAAGGTCGGCTGTAAGCAGGAGCTGGTCGTTCCCTGATTGAACGAGGAAGTTCGCCATGCCAGGAGTATGGCCCAATGCCGGAAGCGTGATCAGACCGGGTATAATCTCTTCTCCGGGTTCATACAATTCGATCCCGTTCGCAACAGGTTCGACGCTCCGCTTGATGGCCGCGGCAAAATTACGACGGAAATCCTCGGGCACCGGCATGTAGGAAAGATCCGGATCGTTGACGACAAAGAAATCCCAATCAGCACGAGGCGCAAAAACGGTCGCGCGTGGAAATGCCTTACGACCATCAGCTGTCCGAAGATTTCCGACATGATCCGGGTGCGTGTGGGAAACAACCACAATGTCGATATCCTCAGGCCTCAAACCGATTGCCGCCAAGTTATCAAACAGACGACCGCCCTGCGGTCCCATCGTCTGCCCGGCGCCCGCCTCAAGCAGTATCCGTCTGCTATTCGTTTCGATAAGAAGCGTATTGAGATTAAGTGTCAGGCGATCAGTCGGTAAAAAGGCTTGCCTGAGAACTTCCTCCAATTCTGCCTCCGGCGCGTTACTGGCGTAAATCCGGGGTGGACCACCGATCAGCCCGTCGCTCAACACGGTTGCAGATATGTCATCTCCGACACGAAACCGGTAATGGCCAACATTTCCGCCCGCATTCCCGTTTTGGAGCGGGGACGACGCGCCGGAAGCAGCCTGGGCAAAGGCCATACCGCCGGTTGGCAAGATCAGTCCAGCTGCTGCCGATGCGGCTGTCAGCATGATCTTTCTGCGATTCAATGTAATTCCGCTCATACTCATCATCCTGTCCAAATTGTGATTGCAGGTGTCGTATTTGATTGCAGCGTCGTCCGGCACGGCGTCTGTAGGCGATGCCTTTTCTAGGGATGACACAGATCGAGCGCACAGATAAGCTAACAAAAATGGATCAGCTTATTAAGCAGAGCTTTGCAATGAAATCGCTACGCCTTGATAGCCTGGAGATATTTGAGGACGTTGTGCGATGCGGTGGCTTCAGAGCTGCCGCGCTCGACAGGGGTGTCTCATCCTCTGCGATTAGCCAATCTGTCAATGTGCTTGAGGAAGCGTTGGGTATCCGGTTGCTGAACCGGACGACACGCAGCGTCTCGCCAACCGAAGCAGGCGAACGACTTCTTGAGCGACTTGGGCCTGCCCTTCACGACATCAGAACAGCGATCGACGATCTCAACCAGCTTCGGGAACACCCATCCGGTACTGTGCGGATCAATGCGCCGGGCCCGGCCGCCGACCATGTTCTGTGCCCTCTGGCCTTTGAATTCATGGAAATTTACCCCGACATCAATGTTGAAATCGTCAGCGAGGCTGCAATCATCGATATTGTCGAGCATGGTTTCGACGCCGGTGTGCGTTTCGGACATCAACTTGCCCAGGACATGATCGCGATGCCGCTGGGTCCCGCCTTACAATATGCAATTGTGGCCTCCCCCGATTATCTGCGCAGGAGGGGGCGCCCCGGTTCACCGGACGATCTTCTGGCGCATGATTGTATTCGCCGTCGTTTTCCCGGCGGAACCATGGTGACGTGGAAATTCACGAACAACGGGAATGAGGTCGAAATCACGCCGAAAGGCCGGTTGACGCTGAGTTCGGCGCATCAGGAGCGTCAGGCAGCCCTTGCAGGATCGGGCATCGCGCATCTGTTTGACGATTACGTCCGCAAAGATGTCAAACAGGGCAGACTTGTCGAATTGCTTTTCGATTGGAAGAAAAAGCTGCCGAGTTGGTATCTGTATTATCCGAACCGGCGCCATACGAGTGCGGCCATGCGTGCCTTTCTTGAATACATTCGCAATCGGAAATGGCCTGCAATCGGTGAATAATGTCCGGCAGGAAAATCCGGAAACGCCGCGCAACGGCCCCAAAAACACCGGCAAAGATGCCTCTGAACGCAAACAGCCTACGATGCAGGGTTGCCAATCGCAGCGATATGGACTATCCGACGCGTTGAAAGCGTGCCGGAACCAGCATCGCACTTCGCTGATCACGCAATCTGGTCATGACCCGGCACCCAACCATCCTGCCCGGAGGCGACTGCATGATCCCCCGTTATTCCCGTCCGCAGATGACATCAATCTGGGAACCGGCGAACAAATTCCGTATCTGGTTTGAAATCGAGGCACACGCTGCCGACAAACTGGCCGAGCTGGGCGTCATTCCGGCTGCCTCTGCCAAACTGGTCTGGGAAAAAGGCAACAAGCCTTATACCCAGGATCGTATTGACCGCATCGATGCTGTCGAAGCCGAAGTCAAACACGACGTGATCGCCTTCCTGACGGAACTGGCAGAACAGGTCGGTGAGGAAGCCCGTTTCGTTCATCAGGGCATGACCAGCTCCGACGTTCTCGATACCTGCTTTAACGTTCAGCTTGTTCAGGCAACCGACATCCTGCTTGAAGACATGGACAAGCTTCTGGCCGCGCTGAAAAAGCGCGCCTATGAAACCAAGGACATCGCCTGCATGGGGCGTTCGCACGGCATCCACGCGGAGCCGGTAACCTTTGGCCTGAAACTGGCAACCTTCTATGCCGAGTTTAAACGCAACCGCGACCGTCTGGTGGTCGCCCGCGAAGAGATCGCGACCTGTGCGATTTCCGGCGCTGTCGGCACATTCGCCAATATCGACCCGCAGGTCGAAGAACATGTTGCCGCCAAGCTTGGCCTGAAACCCGAACCGGTTTCAACCCAGGTCATCCCGCGCGACCGTCATGCCGCCTATTTCGCAGCCCTTGGTGTTATCGCATCCTCCATCGAGCATCTGGCAACTGAAATCCGCCACCTACAGCGCACCGAAGTCCGCGAAGTCGAGGAATTCTTCTCGAAGGGGCAGAAGGGTTCGTCGGCAATGCCGCACAAACGCAACCCGGTTCTGACCGAAAACCTGACCGGGCTTGCGCGTCTTGTCCGTTCGATGGCGATCCCGGCGATGGAAAACGTTGCCCTTTGGCATGAACGCGATATTTCGCATTCATCGGTCGAACGCAATATCGGCCCGGATGCGACCGTAACTCTCGACTTCGCGCTGATGCGCCTGACCAATGTGGTTGAAAACCTTGTCGTCTATCCGGAACGGATGGACGAAATCCTTAATCAGATGGGTGGTCTGGTCTTCTCGCAGCGCGTGCTCCTCACGCTGACGCAGCATGGCGTTTCGCGTGAAGATTCGTATCGCATCGTTCAGCGTAACGCGATGAAGGTCTGGAACCGCGAAGGCGATCTGCTGTCGCTTCTGAAAACCGACGCAGACGTTACCGCGAAGATCCCGATGGAAACGCTCGAAAGTCTGTTTGACCTTGGTTACCATACCAAGCATGTCGACACGATTTTCGCCCGTGTGTTTGCTGACTGACGGTAACACTGCACACTAAAATCAAAGCCCCGGTCAATTGGCCGGGGCTTTTCTGTTTACGTATTTTGCAACAGGGAAAGTTCCTGCGCCTCACCCAGCAGCCAGTCACGAAACAGCTTTACCTGACCGCGCAGTTCCCGGTTTTTCGGATGCACCAGATAATATCCCAATGGAACAACCTGAACCTGTTCGGGAAACAGATGGATCAGCTTGCCTTCCGTCACGTCCTCCTCCGCCAGTAACGGGTTGGCCATCACAACCCCCTGCCCGTGGATCGCGGCCTCGATCGCCATAGATGTCTGATCGATTTCAATGCGCTTGATTGCGGCAATCTCGCCCGGGTTCATCCGTGCAAACTGGCCCAGCCATTCTTCCCACCAGTCATGCAGAATGTCGTTTAACAAAGTCGCACGTACCAGATCGGCGGGGCGCTCAAACCCCATCCGATCGCGATAGGCGGGCGAGCAGAAGGCCGCCGCCTGCCCGCGATAGATCAGGACGGATTCAAGCTTTTCATCATTCCCGTCAAAATACCGCACGGCGATGTCGACCGGATCGCGATCAAAATCCGTGAATTGCACTGACGAGCCCACGTGAAGTGACGTTGACGGATAATCGATCAAAAACCGCGCCATGCGTTTGGAAAACCATTTCGCGGCGAAGCTTGGCGGCATGACCACACGCACCATGTGTTCACGCTGCCCGCGCAAATGCTGGCTGGCATCGTTAATCTGCTGCAGGGCGGGCGATATGCGCGCGGCATATTCAAGCCCGTCGGCGGTTGGTTTGACCTGCCGTACCGAACGGGCGAACAATTCCACACCCAGCCAATCTTCAAGCTTTCTGATCTGCTGCCCGACGGCACCGGGTGTTACGTTCAGTTCTTCCGCTGCACGAGAAAAACTATTCAGTCGAATGGAAGCCTCGAATGCACGCAAGGAATTCAGGGGTGGATATGAACTCATGATGCAGATTTTCTATCCCATGATCCAGATAACATGATTTGTACGCCATTCCAGCCAAACCTACAATCATGACATCATCCCCACGAAAGCTCCGGCCATGAAGAACAACGCATACCTCGTTTTCGGCTTTCTTGCCCTGTGCTGGGGCATGACCTTTTTGTTCAACAAAACGGCAAGCAGCCTGATATCGCCGATGCAGGTGGTGACGGTACGTGTGATCATGGGCTTTCTGCCGGTTCTGGCATTTGCGATGGCGCGCAAGGTGCTGCATTGGCAGCATCTGCGTTATGTGCACCATTTCATTGTCATGTCTCTTCTCGCGGCCACCGTTTATTACCTCGCCTTTGCCAAGGGCATCGCCCTTCTGCCATCCAGCGTTGCCGGAATGCTAAGCGGCGTGATCCCGATGTTTTCCTTTATCGCCGCGGCCATTTTCCTGCGCAGCGAACCGGTCAATATCCGTTCAATCAGCGGATTGCTGTTTGGCTTTGCCGGTGTCCTGATCATTGCCAAGCCTTGGGAAAGTGGCACGTCGGGCATCGATCTGATGGGTGTGGTTTACGTCGCCATCGGGTCGGGCTGTGTCGGGCTTTCGTTCGTCTATGTCCGCAAATTCCTGAGCCCCCTTGGCATTTCACCAATTGCACTTTGCACCTATCAGCTTGGCCTTTCTGCTTTAACGCTTCTGCTGATTTGCGACTTTTCCGGCATGAATGCGATCTTCACCAACTGGAAAATTGCCACCGGGCTATTCATCGGCCTTGGCATGTTTGGCACCGGCATTGCATATATGTGCTATTACTTTCTGATCGGGAAACTGGGCGCGGTCAAAACCGCCGGGGTCACCTATATCCCGCCGGTCATTGGCCTTCTGACCGGCAGTCTGATTTTGGGCGAACCGGTTTCCGCAACCGATATCGTTGCGACCGCCATGATCCTGTCGGGTGTTTTCATCATCCAGTCGGGCAGAACCCCGCCATCATCGACAAACACAACATCATCGAATGTCCGGGCACACAACCTGCCCGAACGTGCCTGAGACTCTCCGTCTCAAGGACTGCACCCCCGTGCTGATCGCGGGGGTGCTTTTTTATGGGATTATTTTGCCGATGCGGCTTTGATAAAGGCTGTGATCAGCGGATGATTTTCACCGCGCAGGGCGGATCGTTCCGGCTGAAAGGCTGTGCCGATAAAGAAACGATGATTGTGCAATTCCACCGAACGGGGATCGCCATCTGCATCCCATGCCCCAATCTGCAACGCCTGCCCTGCCAGCAGCCCCGCATAATCACGATTAAATCCATAACTGCACCGATAGGTTTCAATCAGATGATCCGATCCGCAATGAGCACGGATCAAACTGCCCGCAGCCAGATCAATCCCGGCATCCTGATCAATCAGCGCACAGGACAGCGGCGCAATCAGCGGCAATTCCGCATCCGGATCAATTTCGGCATTCGCAGCATTGGCAAGTCCCAGAACATTGCGTGCATATTCCAGAACCGCATGCTGATAACCGCCGCATGTGCCAAAAAACGCGATATCGTTCTCGCGCACAAACCGGATCGCGGCAAGCGCACCTTCAAGACTTTGATACGGACTTGCCGGAACACACCACATCCCGTCATAGCCAGACAGTATCGGCGCAGCCCCATCATCAAAACGCGGTGTTGCGATCCAGTCATATTCGACGGAAATGCTGATTTCGGCAGCCGCGATTTCAATGGCTCTGGGGATGGCCTGATGGGCGGTAACGGCGGGGTTGAAATCCCCAACAAGGGCAAGACGGGTGGTCATTTCAGTTCCTCGTTTCAGGTGACATTACGAGGGGAGCAACCCGAACCGCCAAAGAAAACGGCCCGTGAAATCACGAGCCGGGTTTCGAGCGTCAAACAGCGCTGCCTTTGATAAGCATACTACAACGTTCCGGTACGCGCCATATCTTCCAGTGCGATTTTTACCGCCTGCGCCCGGTTTGACACATGCAGTTTGCGGTAAATGTTTTTCAGGTGATATTTCACCGTGATTTCGCGCAGATCAAGGTGACGCGCAATATCCTTGTTCGGACGCCCTTCGGCCAGAAGCGCCAGAACTTCGCGTTCGCGCGGGGTAAGGCGGCTGAAATCACCTTCATTGCCAAAACCGCCAGCCATGCGCGGTTCGCCGTCACTACCACCGCCAAAACCATCACCCATATCGTTCAGGATTGAGGACGGCAGATATTTCTCGCCCGCCAGAACCAGTTGGATGGCATTGGCAAGTGCCTGCCCGCGCAATGTTTTGGGGATAAAGCCCTGTGCGCCATTTTCAATGGCATGGCGCACATCTTCGCTACGATAGGCCCCCGAAAGCAAAACAACCGAAGTTGTTTTCGCTGCTTTTTCAAGAGTGCGTTTAAGCCCCTCAAGCCCGTTCATGCCGGGCATCCGCAAATCCAGAAGCACCAGATCGAAATCGTTCTGTGCCTCGATATGCTCCAGTGCCGGGTCAAGCGCGCCTGCCTCGACCACTTCACAACCTTCGAAATATTGCTGGAACAGCAGTGATAATGCTTCACGAACCAGATCGTGATCGTCTGCCAACAGGATACGCAAAGCCTTTGCCCTTCTCTACCTGACCCACAACCATGCCCGAACATTAACAAGCAAAACAACGCGTGGCTGCAACCAGAAATCTTTCTTGATCCAGGGACAGAATACGAAACCGGCTAATGGTTTGCAAATCCGAACTTTTTCTTATTTCTGCAAAGCAACTATTCCTCGAGCAGCTCGGCACGTGCAAGCGGGCGCAATTCTTCGAGTTTGCGGTTTACCTCGCTGACCGTCATATCGATATTATGCCGTCCGAAATCGGCCAGAAGCACGGATATGATACCGTTTTCCTGCGGATTGCTGACAACATCGCCGACGATTTTGGCCGCATAGGAACGACTTTCCGCCTCGCTCATTCCCATTTTATCGCCCGCCCAGGTCGCCAGCATTTTGTAAAGATGGGCTTCGATCCGGAAATTCTGTTCCAGATCAAAGCTGTATTTCGCCTCGAAACCGCGTTCACGATCCGTGAAATTGGACATGTTTTGGCTCCTCCATCCGGTTTGTTTTTGATCGGGACGTTTTCCCTCGTCCTTTATCTATGGACTCTATCACACCATGTCACCGGCCCGCCCCGATACTTTTGAATTTGACAAATGCCGATCCATGTCGCTTTGATCTGGGTCATGTGTACAGTTATCATTCTGCGCCGCCCCGACCATGAATGGCCGGTGATTATCGGCGCCAATCGCGACGAAATGAACAACCGCCCGTGGAAGGCCCCGGCCCGCCATTGGGAGGACCGCCCTGATGTTATCGCCGGAATGGATGAAACCGCCGGCGGCACGTGGCTTGGCATCAACGAGGATGGCGTGGTGGCCGCCGTGCTTAATCGCTATGGCACGCTGGGTCCGGCCGATGACAAACGATCGCGCGGTGAATTGCCCCTCGAAGCGCTTGATCATGCCGACGCCATTGACGCAGCCCAGGCACTGGCCGAGCTTGACGGCACGGCATATCGCCCGTTCAACATGGTGATTGCCGATAATCGGGATGCCTATTGGCTGGCCAATCGCGGCGAAGGCAAAATCGAAATCACCGACATCCCCGAGGGATTGTCGATGATCACCGCCCATGATCTGAATGACAAAGCCAACAGCGAACGCACCAAACGCAACCTTCCGCGTTTCATCAGCGCCCCGCCGCCCAACCCCGAAGCCGATGACTGGTTTGCATGGCAGGCCCTTCTGGCTGATACCGGCATGATGGAACCTGATCCGGCACATCATGACATTCGTGCCGATGCCATGCTGGTGCGCAGCAATATCGGCTTTGAGACGATCTGTTCGTCCCTGATCGGGCTTCCCGCCATTCCGACTCAGAAAAACGAACTGCCGCGCCGCCCTGTCTGGCTGTTTGCCAACGGCCAGCCCGACAGCGTCCCCTTCCTCCCGGTCGAGATTTAGGCAGTCCGCCCGTTTCACCCCCGTAACGCCCGGTTTTCAGGGGGCTTTTCCGTCGTAGCCTTCCGCAGGTTCGACGGTTGCAAAATCCTATTATCAAGTCTGCGTAAATAGACCTACACGGCAATTGAGTTTCTGCGCCAGCACTGCTATACGGGGGGCGCGTTTTTCAGGGTGCTCGGGGACACTCCCCGCAAGCAAAGATGTGAAAGATCCCGCCAATGTCCAGAAAGCAGCCCATCTACGAGGGTAAAGCCAAGGTTTTGTACGAAGGTACCGAACCCGGAACCATCATCCAGTATTTCAAGGACGATGCCACGGCGTTCAACGCACAGAAGCGCGGCACCATTGCCGGCAAGGGCGTCCTGAACAACATGATCACCGAATTCGTCATGACCCGTCTGGCGGAAATCGGCATCCCGACGCATTTCATTCGCCGCATCAATATGCGCGAACAGCTTTGCAAGAAATGCGAAATCGTTCCAATCGAAGTCGTGGTGCGCAATATTGTCGCCGGTTCGATGGCCAAACGTCTTGGCCTTGAAGAAGGCGAACGTCTGCCGCGCCCGATCGTCGAATTTTATTACAAAGACGACGCGCTTGGTGATCCGCTGGTTTCTGACGAGCATATCCTTGCCCTTGGCTGGGCAAGTGCCGAAGAGCTCGAGGAAATCGTTGGCATGACCCTTCGCGTCAATGATTACCTCTGCGGCCTGATGCGCGGCATCGGGATCAAGCTGGTCGATTTCAAACTTGAATTCGGACGCGTCTGGGAAGGCGATTTCATGCATCTGGTTCTGGCCGATGAATTCAGCCCGGACAACTGCCGCCTCTGGGATGCCGTGACCAACGAAAAGATGGACAAGGACCGCTTCCGCCGCGATCTTGGCGGGGTCGAGGAAGCCTATCAGGAAGTGGCGCGCCGTCTCGGTGTCCTGCCTGAGTCCGCGGACATAGAATCGCTGAACAAAGACAAATAATCCCAAGGCCGCGCTTGCGCGGCCTTTTCTTATCGACGCCGGAACCGTCGGAACCGGTACATTATTGTTTGCAAACAAGTATCGCCGTATGGCGAGTGCGCACTCAAAGGAGCTTCTCGTGAAAGCACGTGTCCATGTCACCCTGAAGAACGGTGTTCTTGACCCGCAGGGTAAAGCCGTTCACCACGCCCTGCAGGGTCTTGGTTTTGCCGGTGTCAACGATGTCCGCCAGGGCAAGTTCATCGAACTCGAACTGGATGGCAGCGACGTCGAAAAGGCACGCGCCGAGGTCAAGGAAATGTGCGAGAAGCTTCTCGCCAATACCGTGATCGAAGATTACAGCATCGAGCTGGCCTAACTGCCCGGACGGGGCTTTGCCGTTGCAGGGCCTTTGTCTATCGCGATCAAGTAACGGATATTAATCGAGAGACGGTATTTCATGAAATCCGCTGTCATCCTCTTCCCCGGCATCAACCGGGAGAATGACGCCATTGCGGCCCTTGAACAGGCCACCGGCACCAAACCGACCGTGGTTTGGCATGGCGAAACCGAACTGCCAAAAACCGACATCATTATGGTTCCGGGCGGTTTTTCCTATGGCGACTATCTGCGTTGCGGCGCCATGGCTGCCAAATCGCCGATCATGCGTGCGGTTGCCGAACGCGCGAAGGCCGGTGTGACCATCCTTGGCGTCTGTAACGGTTTCCAGATTCTGACAGAAGCAGGCCTGCTGCCCGGTGCGCTGATGCGCAATGCCAGCCTGAAATTCATCTGTAAGAACACCCATCTGAAGATCGAAAACACCAATACGCGCTTCACCAACCAGTACAAAACCGGCGAGGTTGTCGATTATCCGGTGGCCCACCATGACGGCAACTTCTTTGCCGATAGCGAAACGCTTGACCGCCTCGAAGGCGAAGGTCGCGTTGTTCTGCGCTATTGCGATGCCAATGGTGTCGTTGATCCGGCAACCAACCTGAACGGGTCGCAGCGCAATATTGCCGGCATCATCAACAAGGCGGGCAACGTCCTTGGCATGATGCCCCACCCGGAAAATGCGATTGATCCGCTCCATGGTGGCACAGATGGCCGCAATCTGTTCAAAAGCTTGGTGGAGGCAGCATCGTGAGTGCTAACGATTTCAACACCCCGATCACGCCGGAACTGGTCAAGGAACACGGCCTGAACGAGGAAGAGTATAAACTCGTCCTCGAAATCATGGGCCGTGAGCCCAACATCAACGAACTTGGCATTTTCTCGGTCATGTGGTCGGAGCATTGCTCTTACAAATCATCGAAAAAATGGCTCAAAACCCTTCCGACCAAGGCTGACTGGGTCATTCAGGGACCGGGTGAAAATGCCGGTGTCATCGACATTGGCGATGGGCAGGCCGCCGTCTTCAAGATGGAAAGCCACAACCACCCCTCCTTTATCGAACCCTATCAGGGTGCGGCAACCGGCGTTGGCGGCATTATGCGCGATGTCTTCACCATGGGTGCCCGGCCGGTCGCAAACCTCAATGCACTGCGCTTTGGCGAGCCGGATCATCCGAAAACCCGCCACCTGCTCAGCGGTGTCGTCGAAGGTATTGGCGGTTACGGCAACTGCATGGGTGTGCCGACCATCGGTGGGGAAACCAATTTCCACGCATCGTATAACGGCAATATCCTGGTCAATGCGATGACCGTGGGTCTGGCCGACGCCGACAACATCTTCTATTCCGCAGCAGCCGGTATCGGAAACCCGGTTGTCTATGTCGGTTCGAAAACCGGCCGTGACGGTATCCATGGCGCAACCATGGCCTCGGCCGAGTTTGATGATGACAGCGATGAAAAACGTCCTACCGTTCAGGTCGGCGATCCGTTCACCGAAAAGCTTCTGCTCGAAGCCTGCCTTGAACTGATGGCAACCGACATGATCGTCGCCATTCAGGATATGGGTGCGGCCGGTCTGACCTCGTCCTCGTTCGAAATGGCGTCCAAGGGCGGCGTTGGTGTCGAACTGTGGCTTGATAAAGTCCCGATGCGCGAAGAAGGCATGACCCCCTACGAACTGATGCTTTCAGAATCGCAGGAACGCATGCTGATGGTCCTGAAACCCGGTTGCGAAGACGCCGCCAAGGCGATCTTTGACAAATGGGAACTCGACTTTGCCGTCATCGGTATCCTGACCGACACCAAACGCATGGTTCTTAAATGGCATGGCGAGGTTGCCGGTGATCTTCCGATCGATCCGCTGGCCGAAGCATCGCCGGAATACGACCGTCCATGGGAACCGACCCCGAAGCAGGATCGTATCGATCCGGCAAGCATTTCGGGCAAGGTCAGCCATATCGATGCGCTGAAAACCCTGATTGCGTCCCCGGACCTCGCGTCGCGTCGCTGGATCTGGGAACAGTATGACCATCTGGTCATGGGCAACACGATTGTCCGTCCGGGGGGTGATGCCGGTGTCGTACGCGTTTCGGGCACGAACAAGGGCATTGCAGCCACCACAGATTGCACCCCGCGCTATGTCATGGCCGATCCGGTCGAAGGTGGCAAACAGGCCGTTGCCGAAGCATATCGCAACCTGGTTGCCACCGGTGCCAAGCCGCTTGCGATCACGGATAACATGAACTTCGGTAACCCGGAACGCCCGCGCATCATGGGTCAGTTCGTTGGTGCCTGTCAGGGCATTGCCGAGGCTTGCATTGCGCTCGACTTCCCGGTCGTTTCGGGCAACGTGTCGCTTTACAACGAAACCAATGGCGTCGGCATTATGCCAACGCCCGCAATCGGTGGCGTTGGGGTGATTTCCGATCTGGGTCATCATGCCACCATCGGCATCAAACGCGATGACAGTGCGCTGATCATGATTGGTGCCGCGACCGGTGAACTTGGCCAGTCGCTGTATCTCAAAACCATCGAAGGCCGCGAAGAAGGCGCCCCGCCACCGGTCGATCTGAATGCGGAAAAACGCGCCGGTATGCTGGTGCGTGAACTGATCGAGCTTGGTCTGGTCCGTACCTGCCACGATATCGCCGATGGCGGTCTTCTGGTCGCGGTTGCCGAGATGTGCCTTGCGGGCAATATCGGTGCCGATCTGCACCTGCCTGAGTCCGGCAGCGAAGTCGCATGGCTGTTTGGCGAGGATCAGGGCCGCTACGTGATCGCCACCCGCGATCCGGACAAGGTCCTGAACGCGGCGGGCAGCGCCAACGTCGCCGCGGTCATCATCGGTCAGGCCGGTAGCGATGCGGTTACCATCGATGGTGGTGCCAAAGTATCCCTTGCCGAGCTGCGCGACCTGAACGAAGGCTGGATGCCGTCCTATATGGCAGAAGCCGTTCAGTAAACCGCCCAAACCACAAACCAAAACCCCGCCAGAGAAATCCGGCGGGGTTTTGTGTTTTGACCCGGTCCGGCTCAATTTAAGGCAAGCCTGCCGCCAGTTCCCCCAAAATAGCCGCCGTTTGGGCGTCGGCTGGTAACAGAGTTTCAATAGCAAGTTCTGACAATGTGACTTCGACCGGGGTACCAAAGACCGTGGTTGTGCTGACAAAGCGCAATTTACCGGCATCACTTTGCAAAACCAGCGGCACGACAAGCCCGGTCAGTTCTCCTGCCCTGTCAGCAATATCGATTTCCGTCACCTTCTCGGGGGCTCGGTAACGGCTGGCTTCGTCATAAAGGCCGCGGAGTTTCGCATCTGCCGTCACAGCAATCTGGCGGCGCATCCGGTCCAGCAGATGATCACGCCATTCTGTATAATTGACCACCCGGGGAGCCAACCCGTTCGGATGCAGACTCAGCCGCAAGATATTGACCGGCGGTTTGAGAAATTCCGGGTCAACCCCGCCAAGCAATAAGGGCACGATCCGGTTTGCCGCCACCATGTTCCAGTGCCGGTCCAACGCCAGTGCCGGATAAGGTTCGTGTGCGGTCAGTATTCTTTCCACCGCCATCCGGATGGCTGCCGATTGGTCCGTGCCAAAATCATGTTCAGCATAAATCGGCGCAAATCCGCCGGCAATCAGCATCGTATTGCGTTCACGCAGCGGTACATCCAGACATTCGGAAAGATGCAACACCATGTCGCGACTGGGTCTGGCCCGCCCGGTTTCAAGGAAACTCAGATGCCGGGACGATATCTCCGCCTCGCTTGCAAGGTCAAGCTGGCTCATGCGGCGCTGTTTGCGCCAGACCTTAAGCACAGTGCCAAACGGGTCGGGTTTCAGTTCGTTCATCGGATCACCGTCTTGTTGTTAACCCAATCCTAGCATCAAACGAAAACCGCAAACATTACCTGTCAGGTAATCGTATCCCTTCCCGATCTTGGGCATGGTTGGCAGACCAAAACAACCCAACCAATCGAAAGGTCGATATGATGACAGTCAAAGCGTCCCATAAAATGCTTAGAACGGTTTTGATGTTTGATGCGGCAACCTGTTTTGCTTTTGGCTTGCTGCTGTGCCTTGGCGCAGGGCCCCTTACCAGCCTCTTTGGGCTGCCGACCGACCTGCTTTTGTTTGCTGGGCTTATCCTGTTTCCCTGCGCGGTTTTGATGTTTGTCGTAGCAAAGCAGCCCAATCCCAGTCTGGCTCTTGTCTGGTTGATCATACTGGGCAATCTCGGCTGGGTTCTGGGTAGCATCGCGATACTGATCCTGCCGATTGGTGCCCCGACGGCCATCGGATATGGCTTTGTCATCTTGCAAGCACTAGGCGTGCTTGGCATCGCGACCTTTGAATATCGCACAATCGCGCGGCATTCCTTGTCGCCTGCCGCCTGAACCCCCATGTCTTGTGGTGGGAGCAGAAGCATCATCAGGGGACAGAATGACATTTTTGGCCAGGTTCCTCGCCACATCTCTTTTCGTCGTCGGCATGGCCGTTCTGGCCTTGATGCCCGCGACGAGAAGCCATGCCGAAACCATTTATGTCGACGAGGCAAACCCGCCCTTCATGTATCGTGCCGGGGATAAGGCAACAGGTATCTATCCTGCGATGATCCAGGCGATTTTTCTTCATGCCGGGATTGATGTCGATATTGTCGCGGTACCATGGAAACGCGCGATTGAAAATCTCGATGCCAACAAGGGCGGCGTTGCCGGAATATACAAGAATCTCGAACGCCAGAAAAAATATTACTTCTCCGACCCGATCCATGTTGAACGGCTGATGCTTTATCACCACCGCGATATTGCCCCCAAACCGGACGAAATTGAAGATCTGCGCGGCCAGACCGTTGGCGTCATTCGCGGATGGAGCTATGGGGATCAGATCGATGACGCACGCAAACGCGGCGTATTTACCGCATCCGAAGCATCCGGAGATGAACAGAACTTTCAGATGCTGTCGCTAGGCCGGGTTGATAGCCTGATTGCCATTCAGGAGGCTGGCGATGTATGGATCAAGCGGTTGAAGCTAGACGAGAAGATTACCCGCGGTGAGGAGCCCGTGCGTGAGAATACGACCTATATCGTATTCAACCGCGCCTCATCTGCCATTTCGATGATGACCGTAATCAATCGTTCGATCGAAGAGTTGCGCGAAAACGGCACCCTGCAACGCATCACCGAGGATGTGTTGCAGGGTGCAAGCAATTACTGATCGAAAGCGAGCGACCTAGCGGAAGCTGATTTTGGGGAACAGGCTTTTCTTCGGTGCGGTTTTCGGACCTACACGTTCATCAATTGCCGCAGCAATCTTGTCGGCGATGGCAGCATAAGCCTTGGAATGTTCGCCGTCCGGATCGGTATGGATGATCGGTTTGCCTTCGTCCGCGCCAAGGCGGATTTTAAGGTCGAGCGGAATTTCGCCAAGGAAGGGTACGCCAAGTTCGTCGGCGGCCTTGCGGGCACCACCATGATCAAAGACATGATCGACATGGCCACATTCCGGGCATTTATAATAGCTCATGTTCTCGATCAGGCCCATCACCGGAACATTGACCTTGCGGAACATGTTGAGCCCCTTGCGCGCATCCAAAAGGGCAATGTCCTGCGGGGTGGAAACAATCACCGCCCCGGTGACCGGAACGCGCTGCGCCATCGAAAGCTGGATATCGCCTGTACCCGGCGGCATATCGACGACAAGAACGTCAAGCTCGCCCCAGTCGCTGTCGCGCAGCAGCTGCTCAAGCGCGCCCATCGCCATCGGTCCACGCCAGATCACCGGCTGTTCTTCATCGACAAGGAACCCGATCGACATGATGCGGATGCCAAATGCCGATGGCGGCACCATTTTGCCCTCCTTGTCGGAATGGGTTGGCTTGGCATCGCGAAGGCCCATCATGCGCGGCAGGCTCGGCCCATAAATATCGGCATCCAGCAGACCGACCTTCAACCCCTTCGCCGCCAGCGACAGCGCCAGATTGACGGAGGTCGTCGATTTGCCAACCCCGCCCTTGCCCGATGCAACGGTGATGATCGAACGCACGGTTGGCAGTTCAAGCGGCTTTTGCGATGCCCCCTGCGGGCGTTGTCCGGCTTGCGGTGCGGGCCCTTGCGCCCCATGTGTATGGCCATGGGAATGGGGATGCGAATGACCACCTTGCGCCGGGGCAGAAGCCCCCTTCGGACGTTCTGCCGTAAGGGCCACACGGGCCGTTGTGACCCCGTTCACATCGGCAACGGCACGCTCGGCAGCAAGACGAAGGTCTTCAAGCGACGCCCCGCGCTGCGGGTCCACCGCGATCATCACATTGACAGTTTCGTCATGGATATCAATACCTTGAACCATACCCTTTTCGACGATACTCTTGCCGTCAGCCGGATCGATAACCGTCGAAAGGGCTTCAGTAATGCGTTCCCGGTTGGGCGAGGTCATATTGCAGTCTCCGAAAATTGGCTTAAGTCCGTGATCGCACAGAACTTGCAGGCGCGTATCGTTGTTTTGCAGGGCAAGCTGTCATATAAGGCCTTAGGGCGTGGCCCCATTAATTACATGCAACGCCGTCCGGATAAAAGGATTCAGACGGAGTTTGGTGCGCAGATAGGTCAGATGACCACGATAAGCAAGCAATAGGCATGTCATTAATGGGCTCATGTCCCAAGATCGGTAAGCATAAATAAACACCGAACGGCAAGAAGAGGAAGACACTCGATGCCTTGGAATTCACAAGGGGGCGGCGGCCCCTGGGGTGGTGGCGGAAACAATGGCGGCGGCCGCAATCCGTGGGGACAGCGTCCCCAGGGTGGCGGTGGCGGCGGTGGTAACACGCCCCCCGATTTTGATGAAATGATTCGCAAAAGCCAGGAACGCCTCAAGCGGCTGTTCCCCGGTGGTGGCGGTTACAAAGGCTTTGTCCTGATTGGTATCGCCATAATCGGGTTGTGGCTTTTGACCGGTTTCTATCGCGTCCAGCCGGGCGAACAGGGTGTGACACTTCTGTTTGGCAAATGGGTTGGTACAACCGGTCCGGGTCTGAATTATTTCCTGCCCGCCCCGATTGGCGAAGTGATCAAGCCGAACGTCGAACGCACCAACCAGATCGAGATCGGTTATCGTGGTAACGGTACCGGCACTGGCGGCGCGCGCGATGTCCCGGAAGAAAGCCTGATGCTGACCGGTGATCAGAACATTATCGACATTGATTATGTCGTTCAGTGGCGCATCAGCGATGCCGGTGCCTATCTGTTTAATGTTCGCGATCCGGAAAACACCATCAAGCTTGCAGCCGAAAGTGCGATCCGCGAAGTCATCGGCAAAACCAATCTGGAAGAAGCCCTGACGGTCGGTCGTGTCCGCGTTGAAGAACAGACACGCACCCTGCTGCAATCGATCATGGACGGCTATGCTTCGGGTATTTTCATTGCAGAAGTGAAAATGCAGAAAGTTGACCCGCCGCGTGACGTTATCGATGCGTTCAACGACGTACAGCGTGCCCGTCAGGACCGTGACCGTTCACAGAACGAAGCACTGGCCTATCGCAACGACATCATCCCGCGTGCAAAAGGTGAAGCAGAACGTCTTGTTCTCGAAGCTCGTGCATACAAAGATCAGGTTGTAAAAAATGCCCAGGGTGAAGCAGAACGCTTTATCTCGGTTTATAATTCCTATCTGACCGCGAAAGATGTCACCACACGTCGTCTGTATCTTGAAACCATGCAGGATGTTCTCAAGAACTCCAACAAGGTCATTCTTGATCAGAACGGTGAAGGTGCAAACGGCGTTGTTCCCTATCTGCCGTTGCCTGAAATCCAGAAACGCGCGAATGCAGGAGGCAATAACTAATGGCTAGTCCTAAACTTATTGCTGCCGGCGTCGTTGTCGTTATTGGTGCCGTCGTTGCATCCATGTGCATGTTTACCGTTCGTCAGGACCAGCAGGCGCTGGTGCTTCAGTTCGGTAATCCGGTCCATGCGGTTTCCGAACCGGGCCTGCATTTCAAGCTGCCGATTCAGAATGTGGAATATTACGAGCGCCGCATTCTTGAACTTGATCCGCCGGTTCAGCAGGTTCTTCTGTCGGACCAGAAGCGTGTCAATGTTGACAGCTTTGCCCGTTGGAGAATCGTTGACCCGCTGCAGTTCCGTCAGCGTGCAACCAACTCGGCGAACTTTGTTCAGCTGTTTGGTCAGCGTCTGAACTCGGTTATTCGTGGCGAACTTGCACAGGCTCCGCTTGTGTCGCTTCTGTCGGATAACCGGTCGCAGATCATGGAGAAAATCCAGGCAACCCTGATCGAGCCGGCAAAGGAATTCGGCGTCGAGCTGATCGATGTTCGTATCGGTCGTACAGATCTTCCGCAGGAAACGTCGCAGGCGGTGTATAACCGTATGCGTTCTTCGCGTATCGCCGAAGCCGCACAGCTTCGCGCCGAGGGTGAAGAGCTCAAAGCGAAAATTCAGGCAGAAGCAGATCGTGAACGCGTCGGCATTCTGGCCGAAGCCCGCCGTCAGGCAGAAGTTCTGCGCGGTGAAGGTGACGGTCAGCGGAACATCGTTCTTGGTGAAGCCTATGGCAAGGATGCCGGTTTCTTCGAGTTCTATCGTTCGCTGGAAGCCTATCGTGAGGCACTTTCAGATGGTTCGACCATGGTGATTTCACCGGATTCCGAATTCTTCCAGTACTTTAACAACTCGTCGCCTGGCGCAACGCGCTAGACAAACGGGTGCTGGACAAAGCACTAGGGCGACCGGCATAGTGTGCCGGTCGCCCTTTTTTGTTTGAAAATAATGTCCTGTTGATAGTTATATCGCACTCAGGTTCATAGAAACGCCGGAACGTCCACGCCCATGAAGGAACTCGTTACAGCTGTTCTCCTGGCCATCGCGCTGGAGGGAATGTTTTATTCGCTGTTCCCGGGCGGCGCCAAACGTGTGATGGAACTGGTGCAGGAAATCCCCGAATCCCAATTACGGATCGGCGGCCTTGTTGCCGCAGTCGTCGCCATCGCCGCGATCTGGGGCGTGCGGGTCTGGCTTTGAAGATAAAGTTCGGGGCCATTTCGCGCATATTTGCGCCTTCCGGTGTGCAAACACAGAAAAACCCGGGCTCTTCCTTGATTTTTCTCAGGCTTGCCAAATTTCTGACAAACTCGGCGCTAACTTGGCTAGTTAAGCGGTGCATGAACTATCCAAAAGAACAGCATCGCGTGCTGCAAAAATTCAATACCGTGAACGCGGCAACGAACAGGATCAGACACATGCTAAAAGCATTATACAACCCGGCGCGAAGCAAATTTACGGCTGCGCTGGTGATTGTTCTTCTTGGCGTGACCAGCGTCTCGCAGATTGCGAACGCTCGCCCCGCTCCTGAAAGTTTCGCAGACTTGGCCGAAAAGCTTCTGCCCAGTGTGGTAAATATCTCGACCAGTCAGATGGTGGCCGAACGCCAGGGTCCGGACTTCCAGTTCCCCCCCGGCTCGCCGTTTGAAGATCTTTTCAAGGACTTCATGGATCGCAACGGACAAGGTGGTGGACAAGGCCAGGGCCAGACTCCCCAGCAGCGCCGTGCGACCGCACTGGGTTCGGGCTTTATCATCTCGGCTGACGGTTACATCGTGACCAACAACCATGTGATTGACGGTGCCGACGAAATCACGGTGCGCCTGCATGATGGCGATACGCTTCCGGCGAAACTGATCGGTCGCGACCCGAAAACGGATGTCGCACTTCTGAAAGTCGAACCGACAGAAGACCTGCCTTTCGTTAAATGGGGGGATTCAGATCATTCCCGCATCGGCGATTGGGCGATGGCGATCGGTAACCCGTTCGGCCTTGGCGGCACGGTGACCGCCGGGATCATTTCGGCACGTAATCGTGACATCAATCAGGGTCCGTATGACGATTTCATCCAGACCGATGCCTCCATCAACCGCGGGAACTCCGGCGGACCGCTGTTCAACCTTGATGGCGACGTCATCGGGATCAACAGCGCGATCTATTCGCCGTCCGGTGGTTCGGTCGGGATCGGTTTTGCCATTCCCTCGGCAATTGCACAGTCGGTTGTCGAACAGCTCAAGGAATATGGCCGGACCCGCCGTGGCTGGCTTGGCGTTCACATCCAGACCGTGACCGACGATATCGCGGACTCGGTCGGCCTTGATGAATCAACCGGTGCAATGGTTGCCGGTGTATCCGAAGACGGCCCTGCAAAAGCCGCCGGCATCAAACAGGGTGACGTCATCCTGTCGTTCGATGGCAAGGAAGTCGAAAGCATGCGTCGCCTGCCGCGGATCGTTGCCGAAACCAAAATCGGCAAGGATGTCGATGTGGTGATCTGGCGTGACGGTGAAAAGAAAACCGTTCAGGTCGAACTCGGCGAACTTGAAGAAGAAACCGTCGCAACCGCGGCAGAACCGGGTGAAGAACAGTCGCCTGCCGCCATTGCCGAAGCTGAAATCAAGGCACTTGGCCTCAAGGTCGCCAATGTCGATGATGAACTGCGCCGCCGCTATAACCTCGCCGAAGGCACCGAAGGTGTCATCGTGACCGATGTGAATGGTGACAGCTATGCCGCAGAAAAAGGTGTCCGCCCGGGCGACATTATTATCGAGGCATCGCACAGCTCGGTTTCGACCGTCGAAGAAGTAGCCGATGCGGTTAAAAAGGCACTTGATGATGATAAACGCACCATCCTGATGCTGATTGAAACCTCGGCAGGCCCGCGTTACTTCGGCCTGACCCTGAACAAGGAAGAATAAGGCCTTCGGGTTTTACTCTACGATGATCAAAAAAGGGCGGCCCTTGCGGGTCGCCCTTTTTGCTACGCGTTTTTCTGACTGCCTGGATCAGATCACAAAATCGGATTTGGCATAGCCCTGCAGATAAAGCAGTGCTGTCAGATCACCATGATTAATGCAGATGCGCGCCTGTTCCTGAACTGCGGGCTTGGCATGAAAAGCCACACCTGTCCCGGCAAGCGAGATCATCTGCAGATCATTGGCACCATCGCCAACCGCAATGGCATCCTCAACCCCAATTCCCTGCTCTGCCGACAGTTTTTCAAGCGCATCGACCTTGGCCTGACGGTCCAGAACCGGTTTTTGTACCTTCCCGGTCAGCTTGCCGTCCTGGGTGATCAGAACATTGGCCTGATCAAAATCAAAACCAAGTTCGCGGCGCACCGCACCGGTAAAATAATCAAACCCACCCGACACAAGGGCGGCAAAGGCACCATTGGCCTTCATGGTCGCAACTAGGGTTTTCGCCCCGCCGGTATATTCAATTTCTTTCCAGGCTTCGGCCAGCATATCGGTCGACATGCCATCAAGCAGCCCGACGCGTTCATCAAGGGCAGCCTCGAAATCAAGTTCGCCATTCATCGCGCGTGCCGTAATCGCGGCGACATGGTCCTTGACCCCGGCAAAGGCAGCAAGTTCATCAAGGGTCTCCCCCGTCACCATAGTGCTATCCATATCGGCAATCAGCAATTTCTTGCGACGCGTTTTGGCAGTCTGGGTCACGGCATCAACACCAAGACCGGCATCACGTAACGCCGTATCGGCAATATCAAGGCTCAGCCCGGCAAAGCCGATATCGCATGCCTCGCGCGTCGCCAGCCACGAAACATCCCCGACACGCGCCCCGGCCCCGGCCAGAACTGTTTTGGCACGCGCGACAATATCGTCACCTAGCGCGTTCGAATTGGGGGCAGCGATCAGGGTCAGGACCAGATCCATGGATTGCAGACTCCTTGGCATGGCGAAAGATTAATAATATTGCGCTCTTTATCCGTATTGCGACCGGCAAAGACAAGAGCCGTTTTATCAAAGCCGCCCCTCTACGCAGTTTTTGTCCCGCAATGATGACGCTAATATCTATGCCTTGCCGATCGAAGCCCATAAACTGGTCGACCACGATAAATTGAATGATTGAAAGTGCCTTTCCGATGTCGGCCCAGACCACAGCCCCCTTCCAACCCGTCCTGATCGTTGCCGGACCAACCGCCAGCGGTAAGTCCGCGTTGGCGCTTGATCTGGCGGAGGCGTTTGACGGCGTGGTGATCAATGCCGACAGCATGCAGGTTTATAAGGAACTACGTGTGTTAAGTGCGCGCCCTGATGACAACGAGACCGCTCGCGCGCCGCATCGGCTTTATGGCGTGTTGTCCGGGCGCGAGGCATGTTCGGCCGGGAAATGGCGCGACATGGCGATCGCGGAAATTGCAGAATGCCATGCAAAGCGCAAGCTTCCGATCGTTACCGGGGGGACGGGCATGTATCTGAATGCCCTGACCGAGGGGATCGCCCCGATCCCCGATATTCCCGCCGGGATTCGCCAACAGATCACCGCTGATCTGGAAAAAGCCGGGCACCAGGCGTTTTTCAATGATTTTGCCAAACGCGATCCTGACACGGCCGCCACCCTTGATCCGTCAAACACCCAGCGCCTGATCCGTGCGGCCGAAGTTCTGGCGGGAACCGGGCGCGGTCTTGCAGACTGGCATCACGAGCCGATGGTGAGACCACCCGAAGGCATGGTTTTCAAAAAGCTGTGCTACATGCCGCCGCGCGACATCCTTTATGATCGCTGCAACCGGCGTTTCGATTTGATGATCGAGCAGGGAGCAATCGAGGAAGTCCGCGGACTTCTGGCCGAAAACCTGCCGGAAACGGCCCCTGTGATGAAAGCCGTCGGGGTGCGCGAGATCGCAGCCTACCTTGGCGGCCAGATTGATCTTGAGACAGCAAAAGAGAAATCACAGCGCGAAACCCGGCGTTATGCCAAGCGGCAATTAACGTGGTTTCGACAT
This sequence comes from Thalassospira sp. A3_1, assembly GCF_017744215.1. Lineage (NCBI taxonomy): Bacteria > Pseudomonadati > Pseudomonadota > Alphaproteobacteria > Rhodospirillales > Thalassospiraceae > Thalassospira > Thalassospira sp. A3_1. Next base: position 132,419 of record NZ_JAGHQQ010000001.1, read on the forward strand.
CAGATGAGTGACAAGGAGATCATCGACGCGCAATATTCGGAAAGTTTGGCAGACAAATTGCGTAATGATGTTCACCAATTTCTGTTGACCACGCCAAAGTGAGGCGATAGGTTGGCCCTTCCGCCGTCGAAATGGCGGAAAACCGCCGTTTCGGCGGATTTTTCAACTCCAGTTCAAGGGTAATTGGATCATGTATCAACCACGCGGTTATCACGCGGCACGTTGTTGTCGCTAAGGAAGAGGCTCGAAAATCATGGCAGAACGTATTTTAAGCGGTTCGGAAGTAGTGTTGCAGGCTCTGGTCGATCAGGGTGTGGAAGTCGTGTTCGGCTATCCCGGCGGCGCCGTCCTACCGCTATATGACGAGATATTTAAACAAAACCGGATTCGTCATATCCTAGTACGCCATGAACAGGCTGCCGTGCATGCCGCCGAAGGTTACGCACGTTCGACCGGAAAAGTCGGCGTTGTTCTGGTAACCAGCGGACCGGGTGCAACGAATGCCGTTACCGGCCTCACCGATGCGTTGATGGATTCGATTCCCGTCGTCTGCCTTACCGGGCAGGTTCCGACCCACCTGATTGGCAATGATGCGTTTCAGGAAGCCGACACCACCGGCATCACCCGCCCCTGCACCAAGCATAACTACCTGGTGAAGGACAGTGCGAAGCTTGCCCGCACGATGCATGAAGCATTCCATGTTGCGTCAAGCGGCCGCCCGGGTCCGGTCGTGATCGACCTGCCGAAAGATATTCTGGTCGCCAAGGCACCGTATCTTGAACCTTCACAGGTTCAGCACCGCACCTACAACCCGGTTGTCAAAGGCGACCGCCGCCAGATCGAGGAAGCGCTCGAACTGCTGGCATCGGCGAAAAAGCCGATCCTGTATTGCGGTGGTGGCGTGATCAATTCCGGCAGTCAGGCCTGCAAGGTCCTGACGGAATTCACCCGCCTGACCGGTGTTCCGATTACGCTGACCCTGATGGGCCTTGGTGCCTATCCGGCATCGGACAAACAGTATCTTGGCATGCTCGGCATGCACGGCACCTACGAAGCCAACATGGCGATGCATGATTGCGATGTCATGATTGCGGTTGGTGCACGTTTTGATGACCGCGTGACCGGCAACCTAGATTTCTTCTCGCCGGGCTCACAGAAAGTCCAGATCGATATTGATCAAAGCTCGATCAACAAGAACGTTCCGGTTGATATCGGGATTGTTGGCGATGTCGGTCATGTCCTTGAAGACATGATGAAAATCTGGAAAGCCAAACAGCACAAGATCGAAGCCAAGGCGCTTGATAGCTGGTGGGACGAGATTGAAGGCTGGCGTGGTAAACACTGCCTGTCCTACAAACAACCCAAGGACATCATCAAGCCGCAGCACGTGATCCGTCGCCTGCATGCGCTGACGCGTGATCGCAAGACCTACATCACCACCGATGTCGGGCAGCACCAGATGTGGGCAGCCCAGCATTTCGGGTTTGAACATCCGCATGAATGGATGACGTCCGGTGGTCTTGGCACCATGGGGTATGGCATGCCCGCCGCCCTTGGGGTCCAGGTTGCCCACCCGGATGCAACCGTGATCTGCTTTACCGGTGATGCATCGATCATGATGAACATTCAGGAATGCGCGACGCTGACCCAGTATCGCCTGCCGGTGAAAACCGTCATCCTGAACAACCGTTACATGGGCATGGTCCGCCAGTGGCAGCAGCTTCTGCACGGGTCGCGCTATTCGGAAAGTTACAGCGAATCCCTTCCGGATTTCGTCAAACTGTCCGAGGCATTCGGCTTTACCGGTATGACCTGTAACAACGCGGCCGATCTTGATGATGCCCTGACCAGGATGCTTGAAATCGATGGTCCGGTGATCCTCGACGTTGCCGTGGATGACAAGGAAAACTGCTATCCGATGATTCCGTCGGGCAAGCCGCATAATGAAATGCTGCTTGGTGCGGAAACCACCGGTGACGAAGCCATTGATTCCGACGAAGGGATGGTTCTGGTCTGATCCGCGAAACCCGTTCGCGACAAGACATCATCAAAACCAAAATCAAAGGCCGGGCCGGGCTGCACACTGAATGCGCCCGCCCGCGCCCTAGCGGAGCAAGACCCGTGAAAGAAACCGAAATTTCGAAACACACGATATCCGTTCTGGTGGATAACGAAGCAGGCGTTCTGGCCCGTGTCATCGGCCTGTTTTCCGGCCGTGGCTATAACATCGAAAGCCTGACCGTGGCCGAGGTTGACGCCAGTTCCCACCAGTCCCGCATCACCGTTGTCACCTCGGGCACGCCCATGGTGATCGAACAGATCAAGGCACAGCTTTCACGTCTGGTGCCGGTTCACAAGGTCAGCGATCTGACCCTTGCCGGACCGTGCGTTGAACGTGAACTTGCCCTGGTCAAGGTGATTGCATCGGGTGAAAAGCGCGTCGAGTCCCTGCGTATTGCCGATATTTTCAAGGCACGCGCAGTCGATGCGACCAACAGTTCCTTCGTCTTCGAAATCATCGGAAGCCCGGAAAAAATCGACGCCTTCATCAAATTGATGGAGCCGTTGGGGCTTTCGGAAACTTCGCGCACGGGTGTCGCAGCAATTTCGCGCGGCACGCTGACGATGTGAGTTCGCCGGGGATGCCTTGGCATTCCCGCTTTAACTAATTTGATCCATCCGCCACGCAAACAAAAATCGCGTGGTCCAACGTCCAGAGGTATCGAAAGATGCGTGTTTATTACGACCGCGATGCAGATGTTAATCTGATCAAGACCAAAAAAGTTGCCATCATTGGTTACGGTTCGCAGGGCCATGCCCATGCGCTGAACCTTCATGATTCCGGTGTTAAAGACGTTGTTGTCGGCCTTCGTGAAGGTTCTTCGTCGCGTAAAAAGGCTGAAAATGCCGGCCTGAAAACCATGACCCCGGCCGAAGCCGCGGCTTGGGCAGATGTTGTCATGATCCTGACCCCGGATGAACACCAGGCTGCGATCTATGCCAACGAACTGCGCGACAACCTGAAAGACGGTGCCGCCCTTCTGTTCGCACACGGCCTTAACGTCCATTTCGGCCTGATCGAGCCGCGCGCTGATCTTGACGTCATGATGATCGCACCGAAAGGCCCGGGCCACACGGTTCGTTCCGAATACAAACGTGGCGGCGGCGTACCCTGCCTTGTTGCCATCGAACAGAACGCTTCGGGCAACGCGCTTGAACTCGCACTTTCCTACGCATCGGCAATCGGTGGCGGACGTTCGGGCGTGATCGAAACCACCTTCCGCGAAGAATGCGAAACCGACCTGTTCGGTGAACAGGCTGTTCTTTGCGGCGGTCTGACCCAGTTGATCAAATACGGTTTTGAGACCCTGACCGAAGCTGGTTATGCTCCGGAAATGGCCTATTTCGAATGCCTGCACGAAGTGAAACTGATCGTCGACCTGATGTATGAAGGCGGCATGGCCAACATGCGTTACTCGATCTCGAACACTGCGGAATATGGCGACTATGTCACTGGCCCGCGCGTGATCGACGCATCGGTCAAAGAACGCATGAAAGAAGTTCTTGCCGACATTCAGGAAGGCAAATTCGTTCGTGACTTCGTTCAGGAAATGCATTGCGGCCAGCCGATGTTCAAGGCAACCCGTCGCCTGAACGCCGAACACGAAATCGAAGAAGTCGGTACCAAACTGCGCGCGATGATGCCGTGGATTGCTGCCAACCAGCTCGTCGACAAAGAAAAGAACTAAGCTTTACGCTTTGTTTTGCAAAACGGCCGTCCCGATGGGGCGGCCGTTTTTGTTTGTCCGCACACAACAGCCATGATGTGTTTGGGGTGGATTTTACAGGCCGATCCGCGTAATCCTGACCTTTAAAACTTTAACTCAAACATGAGCATTTTGAATGTCGGACTTTATCGATATCGCCCCGGAAGTCGCCGAAGCCCTTGCTGCTGGCAAGCCGGTTGTCGCCCTTGAATCCACCATCATCTCGCACGGGATGCCCTATCCGCAGAACCTTGAAACCGCGCAAGCGGTTGAACAGGATGTGTGCGATAATGGCGCAATCCCGGCCACCATCGCGGTGATCGGCGGGCGTTGCAAAATCGGCCTGTCACCGTCGGAACTGGAATATTTTGCCAAGGGTACCGACATTCTGAAACTTTCGCGCCGGGACATCCCATACTGCATCGCCAAGAAACGCGATGGTGCGACCACCGTTTCGGCAACCATGATTCTGGCAGAAAAGGCCGGCATCAAGGTCTTTGCCACCGGTGGGATTGGCGGGGTTCACCGCGAACTGGCAGCGAGTTTCGATATCTCCGCCGATTTGACCGAACTTGGCAAGACCAGTGTTGCCGTCGTCTGCGCCGGAGCCAAGGCGATCCTTGATATTCCGATGACACTTGAACATCTCGAAACGCTGGGTGTGCCGGTCATTTCATATGGCACGGATGAATTCCCGGCTTTCTATACCGTCAAAAGCGGCCAGAAAGCCCCGATCCGCCTTGATAGTCCGGCCGAGATTGCCGAATTCCTGAAATCGAAATGGGAATTTGGTCTTGAAGGCGGGGCTGTAATCGGCAACCCGCCGCCGGCTGACAAGGCATTGGAACTTGATGCCATCGAACATGCGATTGACAGTGCGCTGATCGAAGCCAAGGGCCTTAACATCCATGGTCGCGAAGTCACGCCCTTCCTTCTGGAACGCGTGACCCAGCATACCAAGGGCAAAAGCCTTGAAGCCAATATTGCGCTGGTGCGCAACAATGCGGCCCTTGGTGCCAAAATCGCGGTTGCGCTGGCAGGCTAAGCCCGCCCCATTCCGATTAAAAAAGGCAGCCATCCAGGCTGCCTTTTTTTTATTCCGGTGCCTTGGCAACCGGTCCGGAATAGGCCGGATCAAGTCGGGTATCTGCCACCGGCTCGCCCCAGACATTGGCGCAGGGCAAAACACCGGCCCAGACTGGCAGACCATAATCTTCCTCGTCATCGACCGGATCACCGGTGCGGACCTTGGCCGATACCTCGTTCAGGTCAAAACCAAGGAACATGGTGGCCTTGAGCTCCTGTTCATTGGGATGACGGATCTGGTCCCAGCGGCCTTTGGACAGCTTTTCGACAAACAGCCGGGAATGTTCCATTTTGCCTTCCGGGTCGGTTACGATTTCGCCCCTGCCGTAAATCACGACCGAACGGTAATTGGCCGAGTGATGAAAGGCCGAACGCGCCATCACCAGACCGTCCAGATGCGTAATGCACAGGCAGGCTTCCTCGCCATTGGCGATGGCCGCCAGAATGCGGTTCTTCGATGCACCATGGATATAAATCCGTTCCCCCACGCGCCAATGCGCCGTCGGGATCATGGACGGGCGACCATTCACGATGGTGCCAACATGACAGATCAGGGCATCATCAATGATACCATGCACAAGTTTTCGGTCGTAACTGGCACGTTTGGGGCCACGCACCACTTTGGTTGCGGAATGGACTTCGTATTGTGCCGGAAGTGCGGTGGTATCTGACATTTTCTTTGTTCTCTGTAGCTTCTGGTGACGCAAGGGGCTGACGTCATCATCGACAGAATTGGACTTTATCACAGGTCCGTTATAAGAATTTTGACAGAACCAATTTCAACATCATGCGTCACCGATTGGCCAATATGCGCAGCGACTACACCTGGATTTATCCCAGCCATACCGCCAAAGCCGACAATGCGAAGGAAGACAGCGCCTATCGCAGGCTTTATCTTGGCATCCGCCAGGCCATTCTGGACAGGCGGTTACATCCGGGCGAGAAGCTGCCCGCCAGTCGTGACCTGGCCAAAAGCCTTGGCGTTTCGCGCAATACGGTGGTGACCAGTTTCGATTTGCTGGTATCCGAGGGCTATCTAGAAACCCGGATCGGTGCCGGAAGCTTCGTTGCCAGCAGCCTGCCCGACCGGGAAATGACCGCCACCGCCACACCCGAAGCACTGGACCCGGTGCGCAAGGCGACCCGCCCCGTCCGCCTGAGCCAGAGTGCCACACGCATGCTGGCCTATGACCGACGGTTTCCCCGGTTTCGCGTGGCGCGTCCGTTTAACCCGGCGACACCGGATCTTGATGCCTTTCCATTTGATCTGTGGGCACGGTTGTTGCGCCGAAGCTGGCGGGCACCGGCACTTGACCTGACCATCCCGGTTGATCCGCTTGGAATGCCTTCATTACGGGACGAGGTTGCCAAATGGTTGCGGCAATCGCGCGGGGTTAAATGCGATGCCGATCAGGTGATGATTGTTTCAGGTGCGCAGCAGGCGCTGGACCTGATTGCGCGTGCCCTTGTGGATCCGGGTGACGTGATCGCGACCGAGGACCCGGGTTACGAAGGCATTCGCGGGGTTCTGGCGGCCAGTGGTGCCACCTTGCTGCCGATCCCGGTGGACGGCGAAGGATTGCAGGTAGATCAGCTAGGCAGGGGTGAACCGGCCCGGATCGTCGTCACCACACCATCACGCAATTATCCGCTGGGCACGACATTGTCGCTTGCCCGTCGTCTTGCCCTCTTGCAATGGGCAGACGCCCATGATGCGTGGATTGTCGAAGACGATTATGACAGCGATTATCGCTATGACGGACCGCCGTTATCGTCCCTTCAGGGATTGGATCGGCAAAATCGTGTGCTTTATGTCGGCACGTTTTCGCGCGTCCTGTTTCCCGGTATCCGGCTTGGCTATCTGGTTCTGCCGCCTGCCCTGATCCCGGTATTTCGCGGGATGCGCGGCTTTGCCGATGGTGTGCCTGCCCCAACCGCACAGGCCGCATTGGCCGCCTTCTTCGCCGAGGGGCACTTTGGCGGTCATGTCCGCAAGATGCGGCTGAGTTACGGGGAACGAAGGGCACATCTGCGCGAACTGATCGAAACACGTGCCAGTGATATTTTGCAGGTCCTGCCGTCAGATGGGGGGCTTCATCTTTGCGCAAGACTGTTGACCGCAAAGGATGATGTGGACGTGCAGGAACGGATGGTTCATGCGCAGCTCGATTGCCGCGCCCTTTCATCCTATTACCATGATAAATCAGAAGAAAATCGCGCCACCCTGCCGCAAGGGCTGGTGCTTGGATTTGCCGGATGGAAAAAGAATGTCATTTCGCAAAGTTTCGATGAACTGATCAATCTGGTCCGCCGTACATGATGATGTACCCCGAGCCAGAGAGAGCGCATCGGCATCCCCTCTATGCTGTCACAGTCGATGTGCTCTCTCACCCTTTTGCCCCTCTCCCTCCCCCAAAGGTACGAGTTCCCGGATGCCCTCTGCTTCTGTCGCCCCGGTTGCCATCATGTGGTTTCGCAATGACCTGCGTCTTGCCGACAACCCGGCATTGAATGCCAGCATAAAATGGGCACAGCAAAATAACGGCATCGTGCTTCCGGTCTTTATCCTTGACCCGGTGATTGATGCCCAACTGGGCGGGGCGACGCGCTGGTGGCTGGAAAAAAGTCTGGCACGACTTGATGAAAGCCTTGCCAAGGCTGCGGGGGGAAAATCCCCCTGTCTGAGGATTTTCAAATCAGACGCACGGGACGTTTTCAATCAGTTACAGGCTGATCACAAAATCGGCGCGCTTTTCTGGAACCGGCTTTATGACAAGGCATCCATCACGCGCGATACCGATATCAAGTCGACCATGCGCGATCACGATATCGAATGCGAAAGCTTCAATGGCCAATTGCTGTATGAGCCATGGGAAGTCAAAACCGGTGCCGGGACCGACTTCAAGGTTTTCAGCCCGTTCTGGCGAGCGTGTTTGAAACTGCCACCCCCGGCAGAACCGAAAAAAGCCCCCGAAAAGATCCCGCTTGGTAATCTGAACCTGGCCAATGAAACGGATATTGCCGGGCTTGATCTGTCGCCCAAGCCGTTTGACTGGGCCATGGGCTTTGCCGACCGGTTCACACCCGGCGAACAGGGCGCGATGGATCAGCTTTACGGTTTCATCGATGACCGGTTGGTTGATTATGCGGACTTGCGCGACCGGCCCGATCATCGGGTGACATCGGAACTTTCGCCGCATCTGCGCTTTGGCGAGATCAGCCCGCGCCAGGTCTGGCACGCAGCAGACCATTATGCCGACGCCCATCTCGGCCAAGGCAAAACCGCATCAAAATTCATGGCCGAACTGGGCTGGCGGGAATTTGCCCATCATGTGCTGTTTCACGCCAGGGATCTGAAATCCGTGCCGCTTCAGGGCCAGTTCACAGAATTCCCATGGGTCGATGATCCAAAGGCGCTTGAACGCTGGCAACGCGGGCAGACCGGTTTTCCGATTGTCGATGCCGGGATGCGGGAACTTTGGCATACAGGCTATATGCATAACCGGGTGCGAATGATTGTCGGATCGGTACTGGTCAAACACCTTCTGATCCACTGGCACGAAGGACTGGCGTGGTTTGACGATACGCTTGTTGATGCCTGCCCGGCCAACAATCCGTTTTCATGGCAGTGGATTGGGGGATGTGGTGCCGATGCCGCCCCCTATTTCCGGATTTTCAATCCGGTCCTGCAAGGCGAGAAATTTGACCCGAATGGAAGTTACGTTCGGCAATGGGTGCCGGAACTTGCCGACATGCCCGACCAGTATATCCACAAACCATGGGATGCATCCCCCTTGATCCTGAAAGCCGCCGGGGTGGATTTGGGCCAGACCTATCCCGAACCCCTGATCGGGATCAAGGAAGGCCGTGAACGCGCGCTGGCGGCCTATCAGGATATGAAACGCGCGGTAGCTTAGGCTGCACTTACCGCGCCTTGCGCAAATACCAGATCAGGTTATCCATCGTGTTTGGCAGCAGGGTGCCACTCGAACAGATTGCAGCTTCGACAAAACTGTCCCGATAACCTTTGCTTTTGGCATTATCAAGCTTGAGGATTGCGGTTCCGACCGCGCAACGGTTCTGCTCCTTGTCTTTGCCAAAGGCAACGAAGCCCTCTGCCCCGTTTGGATGGCCGGGTTTGCCAACGATGGTGTAATCGGAAACCAAAGGCCGCCATCGTTCTTCAAATGCGAGACGGGTATGGATGAATTTCTTTAGTCCGGATGGCATGTCGTCCGTCGCCCAATAGGCTATTCTTACCTGCCCCTTGCCGCCATCAAGTTCCCAATTGTAATGGGCGGCTGCCGTTTCGAAAAACCCGTCCCTTGGCAAATCCCGAACAGAGGTCACCGACATTCCCGATGCTTCGGCGATATTGAACTGTTCCTGATAGACAACGTCGCTTTCGGCCGGAAACTCGTTACTGGTCACGCATGTCGACAAAGCCAGGATCAGCGGCAAAAGGAGTAGATGATGCAAGACCAACATTAGTCCCAATGCAGATCCCCAATCTGTCTACTTCCAGAACAGCTTCTGCTTTTCGAATTTCTTCCATGCCTTATCAAGCCCCTGCAGGCGATGATCGGCGCGTGCGCCGAACCAGCCGGAAATCAGACCAATGGCGACCATACCATCTTTGGAAAGTTGCGGTTTCAATGCCATTAGCCGCGCCTCGGCCACCGCGACATCATTCAGCCAGCCAAGGATTTCCTGAAGGGTTGCCAGTTCCTTGCGAAACTTCTTTGCCGGTTTCCCGTCATAAACCTCGCCAAAGAAATCGCTGCCATATCGCATCTGTTTGACATCCAGACGCAGGGCATGAAGTTGCGGTATGGTCAGTTTGCCAACATCGCTGCCACGCTTGGTCAGGCGTTTATAGGCGCGGCTCAGCAAGGGTTCGGCCAGTTTGGTCACGGAGGCCGACATTGCCTTCATCTGGCTGGCATCCGCCCCTGATGCCCAGCGTGAATAGCTTGACCATGCGCCAAGCAGCAGCAGGAGTTGCTGATACTCGAAACTTTCAAGCATCTCGCGCGCGGTCACCAAGGCCGCTTCGCGCTGTTTGGCTGCCGCCTTGCGCAAATCGGTAATCCCCGGATGATCGGGAAAGCGTTCCTCGACCATCGGCAGGGTTTCATTGAGGAAAACATCCCAGTCGCGCAGGCCATCAAGCGCCTTGGTGCAATGTTTCAGCAGGCGGCGGATCAGAACGCCCTCTCCCTGCGGCAGGTTTTTCTTGAACAGGTTGAACGCAACCCGAAGTCGCCGCATGCCAACCCGCATCTGATGACAGCCTTCGATATGAAGGTCTTCACGCACGCAGACCTCGTTCCCAAGGATCATGCGAAGCCCCTGCGCCAGTACCGCCCGAAACGCGGTTTCGGCCGACATATCGGCAACAAGCCCGCCGGGGGCCGCCTTGTAAAAGCCCGGCACCTCGTTCAGATAAAGCGCCCGCCCGCGCGATGCCTTGGACCGCAGGCTCAGGAACAGGGGCACGGTGCGTTGCAGTTCAAGTGCCAGGTCAAACAGGGCGGCAGGATGGCCTTCCTTCAGCTCCAGCTCCACCTCGGACAGGGGGGATTCCTTTTCCGCGGTGCGCACCACGCCCTGATCGATTGCCAGTTCCATGATCGCGTCGCGATAGGTCAGGTCAACGGCACTGCGTTTCAGGTCGGTTTCAAAAATCCGGTCGATCTTCTTCTTTTTAACATGCCTGTCGAGCAAGCCGACCACGTCTTCGTCGGTGAATTTATCCAGATCAAGAACACCGTCGGGCAGTTCGACATTCCATTCATGACGTTCGGGCAGTGCTTCGCGCATGCCGTTCGATGCCTTGACGGTCTGCTCCCACCCCTTGGTGCCCTTTTTGCGGACCCGCAGCGCCAGTCCCTTGCGGGCAAGCGAAAGTTTGGGCGTGTCGTGATAGATGGATACAAGATGGGTGGTCAGAAGGCGGCGGCCTTCCTTGACCTCGCGCAGGACGGGTGCCTGTTTCAAACGCGATACGTGCTTCGGATCGATGCGGAGTTTCAGTTCGATCTCGATCTGCTTTTCGGCCATCAGGGTCCCCCGGATGTTCTTGTTATTGCAGCGCAGAACACGCTGTCTGCCATAACGTCATAGCCCGAATTGTGTTTCAGCAGTTTGAAACCAGCCGCCAGACATCATGGTAACGGGATGTAAAATTTCCGCAACATTCCTGACATAACCATATCTTTTCAAGCATTAAAGTTGCGGCTGATATCTTGCGCGCACGGTTGTTTTCATTTGAAACCTGAACCGTCGCGATACGTTCGTTTGATCATAAAAAGTATGAGGAATGGTCGAATCCCGTCGACGAATCGCAAATTTGTCGAGGGTGAAAAGGTGCCGTTGCCTGCGATTCCCTCCCTTTTCTGACGGCATATAAAGTTTTTCAAAAAAGTTCTTGATTTGTTCTTTTTGTTGTGGCATAAAGACAAAGTCAACGGGAGAAATGCACCCGGACCGAAACCCGCAAGGCCTTGTGCCTCGCGGGTTTTTGCGTTTGGGGCTGGATCAGAGAGGTGATCAGGATGCAGCCGGCAAGGACACAGACAGGATGGCGGGGCGATCCGCAGGATAATGATGGGTGGATGGAGAAGCAATTACGGCGGCATTCCGCGTTAGTTCTAACACGCTTTTAATATGCTTGTATGTCATGATGGGAGAGGTGCGTCTTGTCGGGGAAAGGACCCCGAATTTGCCGGAGAGTGGCAGCGATGGCAGCAGCGGGTTGTGGCGCATCGGCGGTGAACAGGTTGGGGGCAGTACGCCCGAAGACCGTCTGTTGGTGAAGATGGCAGATGCCCGAGGTGTGTCTGGACGTCGGAATGGCAAGTTGCCGCCGTGGCCGGAGCAGGCAACGAGCCGGTGGGCCGCCTGCTGGCAAGGTTGGCTGAAGCTCGTGGTTTGTCTGGACGCCGGGGAAGCAGGTTTTCGCCGTGGCCGGAAGGTGATCGAAGTGGGCAACGAGCCCGTGGACCGTCTGTGGGCCGTCCGTCGGCAAGGTTGCTGGAGGCCCGAGATTTGTTCGGGCTTTGCGGTCATGGCATCGCCGAAAGTGGCCAGACCGGGCAGCGAGATCGTGGGCAGCCTGTCGACCGTCTGCTGTCGGGGATGGCAAAGGCCAGCGGTGTGTCGAGGCTTCCGATGGTTGGGGGAAGTGCCGTCATTGCCGGAGGCGACCGGAACGAGCAGTGAGCCAGCGGGCCGACTGTTCGCGAGGATAGCGAAGGCCCGTGATGTGTCGGGGGCTTCCGGGATGGCAGGAAGTGTCGGCATGGCCGGAAGTGATCGGAGCGGGTCGGAAGCCCGAAGGCGGAGTGGATGCGGCGCGACATCGGTGCGTGGTTCCTGTGACCTGCCCCACCAAACTTTCGGCCATGATTGCAGGCGTGCTCAGTCGGCAAGTCCCTGAAACCTGAACGGTTTTTCTTCTTCGAAGGACGGGGCGGCATCCCCGGCATAGACATTGCGCTGATCCGGCCCGAGGTCGAGCTTTTTCACCCTGCCGGTTTCCGCACTGAAATCGATATTCTTGAGATCGACCCAGAAGGTGTTCGGGGTCAGGGCGGATTCAAAGAAATACAGCATTCGCTTGTGATCGGCGACCGTGCGCCAGCGGGTGGAGGAAATGTTGGGTTCGTTTGGTGTTGAAATGCCAAACGGGACCGAGACATTGCGGATGACGCTGAACACGCTGGCAAGGGCAACGACCGGGTCCTCGTCCCTGGGGATTGCGTTGATATAGAACGCGGCGCGGGCAAACCGGTCGGCAGACCGGTTGGTGCCGGGCAGCATCACGGTTCCGCCGACCTGCTTCCAATAGGCATTCTGCGCAAGCTGATGTTCGAAAATGGGCGAGTTTGTCATGACCTGATAATCGCGGTCGTGATGGATGACCTGTTTGCCGTCGATATATTCGATAATCGCGCTGTCGCCCGTGGCATCCGAGATCGAGAGATGCAAGGTCGCAAGCCGGTTTTCGCCCGGCATCTGGTCGGTGACGACGACAAAGGGTTCCTTGGCAAGTGCCGCAACCGCATCAGACACCGTCGCAAAATTATCGAGCACATATTGCGCCCAGGCCGCAATCGAAAGCCCCGGCTTTGTCCCGTCATAGGGCGGATATTCGGACTCGACCAGCCAAAGCACATTGGCCGACAATCCGGCTTCGTTCAGACCATCGGTCGTTGCGATGTCATAGGCGCTGGCGATGACGCTGCCGTATCTGGAGACCCATTTGACGGAATTTGGCCCGACTTCCCCGCCCCGTTCCATACCCCGCGGGAAAATCCACAGATTGGTGGCAATATCGGATTTCCAGTCCATGGAGCGCGCGGTGATCACATCATTATCCGCCCCGTGATAGACGGCCCGCGTGCAAGCCTCGGCAACGGGAAGAAGGACGGCTGTGGACATCAGTCCCGAGACAATCATCATCGTTGCAATGCGTGTCCGTCGGTCCATCGGGTTCTTCCTTTGCGCAATCCGATTTCATCCTGCCTGATCGCGATTATGTCGGGCACGGCAACCAACCGCAACCATTGCGAAAGTGTGGATGGATAAAATTCAATTTGACTGGAATTTCAGGCACAAAAAACCCGGCCAATGGCCGGGTCATTTTGGGCTACCTAAAGATGGTGCCCGGGGGCGGATTCGAACCACCGACACGCGGATTTTCAGTCCACTGCTCTACCAACTGAGCTACCCGGGCATTCTGTAGGCGTCTCCGTTTCCGGAGCGTTCCCTGCGGAACGAGCGGGGTTATACAAACTCCTTTGGGGCTTGTCCAGCCTCAAATCGCATTTTTTTTATGCGTGAAAATCTTCTTCATCTTCAAGGTCTTCAAGATACTCCGGCGGCTCGGTCACCGGGACGGCATAGCTTTCGTTCAGCCATTTGCCAAGGTCGAGATCGGCACAGCGTTTCGAACAGAACGGCTTGTATTTTTCCACCACCGGCTTGCCGCACATGGCACAGCCCGAGCCTGCTGTTTTAACTGTGTTTTTTTCAACCATTTCAGAGTTTCTCCAGCCTGTAGTCTGCGCGTGACAGGGTTTCATCGGCGGCCAGTTCCGGCGCCATCCCCATCGCACGTTCAAGAATTTGTTGCCCAGTGGTCCCCGGCGCAAGGGTATCAATCATTTCCGGGGCGACATGAAGCCGATAACGCCCCGCCTGCCCGGCCCGCAAATCACGAGTCACGGAACGCAGAATGGCATTCAATGCCGCCGTCCGCGTTGGCACGGGATCGGGCCGCGATGCCTGCATCAGTTCGGCAAGGGCAATACCGCCGCGCTGCCGGGTCAGTTCAAACAGGCCCAGCCGTGTGAAGCCGCCAAACTGGACGGCACCGCTCATTTCCGGGCCAAAGGCATTGCGAAGGGCGGTTTCGAACCGGTCGCGCGATGCCTTGCCCGCCATGCGAAGCGGATCGATCACCACCAGACCGCCGATATTGCGCAATTGCAATTGCCGGACGATTTCAGACGCCGCACGTAGATTGACCTGTTCGGCACGCCGTGCCTGATCATGGTCGGCATCCGATCCGCCCGCATTCACATCAATCGCGCACAGTGCCGTCGTCTGTTCGACCGCAATCCAGCCACCACCCGGAAGCGGCACACGCGGTTGCAGCGCGGTTGCGATGTCGTCTTCGATATCCTGATCATCAAACAGCAGGCGCGCACCGTCATGACGCACCAGATGCGCGTCATCGAAACCACGTGCGCGTAACAGGCCGCGCAGACGGACAAACTCGTCGGTACCATCAACAATGCACTCGCCGCCCGCCATCACATGGCGTTCGATCAACTGATCGGCATCCGATAATGCCTTGAACACCAGAACCGGTTTTACCGGCGATGCCAGAGCGTTTCGGGCCTGCGTCCAGACGGCGCGAAGCTGCTTAAGCTCGCCCGTCAGGGCAGCGTCATCCCAATCGATTGCCAGACTGCGCAGCGTGATGCTTTCCTCGCGCGCGACAAGTCCCTTGCACAGGGCCGACAATGATGCACGGCGGTCTTCGTCCTTGAGCCTGCGGGGGAGTTCTATTAATCCGCCGCCTTTTTGCTCGTTCGGACGCAGGATCATACCGAGCCCCTCGATCGCGATGCGCCCGGTCAGTTTCGGGCCCTTATCCTCGAACCCGAGGCGGGAAATCTGCACGATGACCCACTGGCCTTCGTGAAGCGGGCCATCCACACGATCAAACGGCAGCAAGCCATCGGCAACGCCATCAAGGGCGACCATGGCCGCCGCCATTTCGGGAAGAATTTTGGAAACACGGCCCAGATGAATGTCAAAGCGCGCCGGGCCACCACGATCAATCCACAGACGCGACAACCGGTCATTGCCTATCAGGGCAATGCGCCGTTCGCATGCGACGGCATCAATCAGCAGGCGGTCCGTTTCTGTTCCGCCAGCCACCATGATCACGCCCCCTGCCGGAAGCCAAGACCGCGCAGCATGCTATCAACCTCGCACAGCGACAGGCCAACAACATTGGAATAGGACCCGGTGATGCTTTTAACGAAGGTTGCGGCATATCCCTGAATGGCATAGGCGCCAGCCTTGCCCTGCCATTCGTCATGGGACAGGTAGCGCGCAAGATCGTCTTCGCCAAGACGGCGGAAAATCACCTGTGTTTCGATCACGCGGGCGCGGGTGGTGCCATCGGGCGCAATCACGCACAGGCCACCATAAACACGATGACGACGGCCAGACAGCAATGTCAGGAATTTACGCGCCTCTGCCGTATCGGATGCCTTGCCAAGTGCGCGACGGCCACAGGCGACAACCGTATCGGCGGCAAGAACAAAGCCGCCCGCATGATCGTTGGCGACCGCACGCGCCTTTTCCTCGGCCAGGCGGAGTGCCAGCCGACGCGGACTTTCGTCGTCATGCGGGGTTTCGTCGATATCGGCAGGGACAACCTGATCCGGCACAATTCCGATCTGCGCCAGCAGCTCAAGACGCCGCGGCGATGCAGAGGCCAAAATCAGTTTCGACAAGTCGCGGCTCCCCACAGACATCCAAAGCCAAACCAGAAGGGTTGTAGACACAGCAAAACGCAACCATGCGCGCAAACCTAAACTGCGCGCCCGGCAACGTCAATTTTTGCGGTATTACAGGTTCCGGATTACTTGAAACGGAAGGTAATACGACCCTTGGTCAGGTCATAAGGCGTCATTTCGACGCTGACGCGGTCACCAGCAAGAACACGAATACGGTTCTTGCGCATCTTGCCCGAGGTATGAGCAAGAATTTCGTGATCATTGTCCAGCTTCACGCGAAACATCGCATTGGGCAGAAGTTCGACAACAGTGCCCTGAAACTCGATAACGTCTTCTTTAGCCATGAGACTCCTAGCTTTCGTATTGCAATATCAATTACCGGTGGCCCGCAAACTGCTCCGAACGCGCCAAAAGGTCAAGCCCTTTCACACAAGGCACAAAGCGGCCCAGCACTGCATTTCGGGCATGCCGTGCGCATGACCACCGAACATCGCAAACCTTTGCCGGGAAATCATGTTGTTGCGCGTGGTCTATCGCCTTTATGGTTTAGGGTCAGGACCTAGAGCCGCCACATGAAGGACCGCATGACCATGACTGCCAAACATCCCTATCCCGTCGCCCCGCCCCATATCAGGATCGCCACCGCGCAGGATGTTGACGATATCCATGCCATGCTGTTTGAAATTGCGCGTGCGACCGGGTGCGAGGACAAGTTCAAAAGCAAACCCGAAGACCTGGCGCGTGACGGGTTTGGCCACCGCCCCGCGTTCGAGGCGTTGATCGCACATGACGGTGACGTACCGGTTGGGCTGTGCCTTTATTTTCCGAGCTATTCGACATTTCGCGGCAAGGCCGGGATTTACATTCAGGACCTGTTTGTCGCCCCGGAATATCGCGGCGGCGGTTTTGCCCGGCACCTGATCGCAAAGGTTGCCGAACGGGCCCGTTCACAAGGCGGGCACTATATCCGCCTGTCGGTCGATGCCGAAAACATCATCGGGCAGCGTTTCTATGCCCGCATCGGGATGCGGCATGCCCATGATGAACGCATTCATGTGCTGGACGGGGATGCGTTTGACGCATTGATTGACGGCCCGGACGGGGCATCCGGTTAAACCTTGGGTGCAGGGCCAACCGGGAACCGTTCAAGAATGCGCTTTTTGATCTGGTCGCGGACCTGACGGTAGGCTTCGAGGCGGACTTCGCGCGAACCTTCGACAATTGTGGCATCGAAGGTATTCCAGAATTCGACATCGCACGCCATGGTGCGGGTCATTTCGACCGCCCTGTGCTGGGCTTCGGGTGACAGGGTAATGATCAGATCGAAAAACCCGTCTTCAAGTTCGTCAAAGGTTTTGGATTTATAGGTCGAGATGTCCAGCCCGATTTCTTCCATGACCGCGACGGCAAAGCCATCAAGATCACCGGCGCGCAAGCCGCAGCTTTCAACATAGACCTTTGTTCCGTGATAATGACGCATGATTGCAGCCGCCATCACGGATCTTACAGCGTTGAAGCTACAGGCAAAAAGAACCGAACCGGGAAGTTCTTCTGCCACCGTGCCTTAACCCCGGATATGAAGGACGCAGATCAGGGTAAACAGGCGACGCGCGGTGTTTTCATCAATCGTCACCTTTTCCGACAGCAGTTCACGAAGCTGTTCCGATCCTTCGTTATGCAGGCCGCGGCGCGCCATATCGATGGTTTCGATCTGGGATGCCGTCGCCTTTTTGATCGCATCATAATAGCTTTCGCAGATCATGAAGTAATCCTTCACGATCCGGCGGAACGGCGTTAACGGCACGACAATGGTGGTCAGGTTTTCGGTATCGTCATCGCCGCGCACATCCATATAGATGCGGTTGTCCTCGATGCGCATGTGAACCGAATACGGACCTTCGAAGCCGCCTTTCGGTTCGAAATGGTTGTCTTCCAGAAGGTCATAGATGGCCACCGCCTGCTCATGCTCGACCTCGGGGCGGCGACGCACCTTGTATTTCTCGTCGAGATAGATACCGGCAATGCATTGGTTGTCTGCAATTTCTGCCATCTTAGTCTCCCTGCGATCCCTCGGCGCTGCACTGCAACAGCTTACATGCGGTTGGACCGGATCGCCACAGAAAGTCCGTGTGCCTGCAAACCTTCGCTTTCGGCCAGTGCAATCGCCGCCGGGCCGATTTTGGCCAGACTTTCAGGCGTGCATTTGATCAATGACGACCGCTTGATGAAATCAAGCACACCCAGACCCGACGAGAAACGCGCCGAACGGGCGGTTGGCAGAACATGGTTTGGTCCGGCAACATAATCGCCAATCGCCTCGGGCGTGTAACGGCCAAGGAAAATGGCACCGGCATGATGAATGTCTTCGGCAAGTGCGTCCGGGTCATCGACAGCCAGTTCAAGATGTTCCGGTGCAATCCGGTCAACCAAGGCCGGAGCCTGCGTCAGATTTTCGACCAATACAATTGCACCAAAGTCGCGCCAGCTTGCCCCGGCGATTTCGGCACGCGGCAGTTTTTCAAGATGCGCATCAATGGCTTCCTGCACGCGATCGGCAAAATCCGCATCATCGGTAATCAGGATCGACTGTGCGACCGGATCATGTTCGGCCTGCGACAGCAGATCAGCCGCGACCCAGCTTGGATCATTGCTGCCATCGGCAACCACAAGGATTTCCGACGGGCCGGCAATCATGTCAATCCCGACCTGCCCGAAAACGCGGCGCTTTGCGGCGGCGACAAAGGCATTGCCCGGACCAACGATCTTGTCGACCGGTTTGATGGTTTCCGTGCCATAGGCAAGGGCGGCAATCGCCTGCGCCCCGCCGATACGGTAAATTTCATCAACACCGGCAATCCGGGCCGCGGCCAGAACCAGCGGGTTCATTTTATTGTCCGGGGTCGGCACGACCATCACCAGACGTTCGACACCGGCAACCTTGGCCGGGATGGCATTCATCAGCACGGATGACGGATAGGATGCCAGCCCGCCGGGCACATAAAGACCGGCCGCCGATACCGGACGCCAGCGCCAGCCGAGTTCGACCCCGGTTGCATCGGTATAACGTTCATCAGACGGCATTTGCCGATCATGGTAGGAACGAATGCGTTCAGCGGCCAGTTCAAGCGATTTCAGAAGATCCGCATCGATTGCGGCGACGGCGGCATCGACTTCTTCCCGGGTCACAACCATGCCAGCGGCATCAATATTCAGGCGGTCAAACTTGTTGGTGTAATCACACACTGCGATATCGCCGCGTTTGCGGACATCGGCAATGATATTGGCAACCGCAACATCCACATCGGCATCCGATTCCCGCTTCATGCCAAGCAGTTTGACAAAACCGTCTTCGAAATCGGCATCCGTGATCGAGAGTTTAATCGGCATTGCGCACCTCGGAGAAACGGTCGATCCAGGGCTGAACATCGGTCGGACGGGTTTTAAGTGCGGCCCGGTTGACGATCAGGCGCGAGGTGACATCGGCAATATGTTCGATTTCGCGAAGCCCGTTGGCCTTTAGCGTGTTGCCGGTCGACACAAGGTCAACGATACGACGGCACAGGCCAAGGGTTGGTGCCAGTTCCATCGCCCCGTTCAGCTTGATGCATTCGGCCTGCACACCGCGGGCGGCAAAATGATTGCGGGTGACATTCGGGTATTTGGTCGCGACACGAACATGCGACCAGCGCGACGGATCATCGCCATCGATCATTTCTTCGGGTTCGGCCACGGCAAGGCGGCAATGGCCGATATCGAGATCAAGCGGTGCATAAATTTCGGAATAATCGAATTCCATCAGGACATCATTGCCGCAGACCCCGATATGGGCCGCCCCAAAGGCAACGAAGGTGGCGACGTCGAAGCTGCGCACACGGATGATATCGATATGCGGATGATTGGTGGCGAAACGCAGGGCCCGGGATTTCGGATCGTCAAAGGCGGCTTCCGGTTCGATACCGGCCGCGCGCACCAGCGGCATTACCTCGTCTAGAATGCGCCCCTTTGGCAGGGCCAGCACCAGCTTTTCGTCACTCATCAATCAGTCGCCTTACGCGTTTGTCTGTCGTCCCGGCCATCTGGCAGGTGGTTACCGCAATTATAATTATGCAGGAACACGGACACGTTCGATCTGCGCCCCGCAGGCGCCAAGTTTTTCTTCCAGCCGTTCATAACCGCGGTCCAGATGATAGACACGGTTAATAATCGTCTCGCCCTCGGCTGCCAAGCCTGCAAGTACCATGGATACCGATGCGCGAAGATCGGTCGCCATGACTTCGGCACCCGACAGCTTGGCACTGCCGCGTACGATGGCGGATCGGCCATGCACGTTGACATCAGCGCCCATGCGGCTCAGTTCCGGAACATGCATGAAACGGTTTTCAAAAATCGTTTCGGTGATCATGGATGCGCCATTGGCCACCGCCATCAGCGCCATGAATTGCGCCTGCATATCGGTCGGGAAGCCCGGATAGGGTTCGGTCATGACATCAACGCCCTTAAGGGCGGCGCGATTGCCGCGCACGATCATGCCATCCCCGGTTTCCTCGATCTCGACGCCTGCCTTGCGCATGGATACGATCAGGCTTTCGATCAGTTCGGCCCTGGTGCCGACCAGCTCGATCTCGCCACCCGTAATAGCGGCGGCAATCGCATAGGTCCCGGTTTCGATACGATCGGGCACCACGGAATATTCCGCCCCATGCAGGCGCGGCTTGCCGGTGACTTTGAGCGTGTCGGTGCCGATACCTTCGATCTCGGCGCCCATCGCGACAAGGCAATGGGCCAGATCGGTGACTTCGGGTTCGCGCGCGGCATTGGCGATTGTCACCACACCATCGGCAAGGGATGCCGCCATCAGGGCGTTTTCGGTCGCGCCAACGGATACCTGCGGGAACAGGACATGCCCGCCCTTAAGCCCTTCGGGGGCGCGGGCTTCGATATAGCCCTCGGTCAGGTGGATTTCAGCCCCCATGGCTTCAAGCGCCTTCAGATGCAGGTCAACCGGACGGTTGCCAATCGCACAGCCACCGGGCAGCGATACACGCGCCACACCGCAACGTGCGACCAGCGGCCCCAGCACCAGAACCGATGCCCGCATTTTGCGGACCAGATCATAGGGTGCGGTTGTCGATGCGATTTCCTTGGCGGTCATTTCCAGAACGCGACCGGTATGCCCGCCATTGGGCGCATGGCCGTTCAGATGCAACGCGACACCATGCTGCGCCAGCAGATTGGCCATCGATGTGATATCGGCCAGATGCGGCAGGTTGGAAAGGGTCAGCGTTTCATCGGTCAGAAGGGCTGCTGCCATCAACGGAAGGGCCGCGTTCTTGGCACCGCCAATTGCAATTTTGCCCTGCAACCGGCGGCCGCCGGAAATCTTGATCTTGTCCATTCAATCCTCGTATGACCATGCCGGTTGCGGCATGGTGGTTACTCGTGTCTTTGGCGATGCCACCTTTATGGCATTGCCTTTATCACAGGCGCGGCAGCGTGACACCTTTTTGGCCCATATATTTTCCTGCGCGATCCGCATAGGAGGTATCGCATTCGCTTTCGGCTTTCAGGAAAATGAACTGGCAGGCCCCTTCATTGGCGTAAATGCGGGCCGGAAGCGGCGTGGTATTGGAAAATTCAAGGGTCACGTGCCCTTCCCATTCCGGTTCCAGCGGTGTGACATTGACGATGATGCCGCACCGGGCATAGGTCGATTTGCCAAGGCAGATCACCAGGGTGTCGCGCGGAATGCGAAAATATTCGACCGTGCGCGCCAGCGCGAAACTGTTGGGCGGGATCACGCAGACATCGGTCTGGCGATTTACGAACCCGTTATCAGAAAATTCCTTGGGATCGACAATGGCCGAGTCGACATTGGTGAAAATCTTGAATTCGTCGGCAACACGGGCGTCATAGCCATAGGAACTGACCCCATAGGAAATGACACCATCGCGCTTGAAACCGTCGACAAACGGTTCGATCATGCCTTTTTCCTGCGCCATCTGGCGTATCCAGTGATCCGGTCTTACCGACATATCGCCACCCCTGTTGTGCAAATTGGCATTGTGCCATTGGTTTTACCCGCGCGGGGCACACAAGATCAACCGGGCGATGCGGGCAACCGGGCCAAATTGGCATTTTTCTTGAACCGGGGCTGCGAAACCGGTGGGATGTGGACTAATCCTTGTCCGAACCGTCCGAAGTGCTGCCCTGTTCGTCGGCATCGGTATTTTGATCCACCGTCTTGCGCGAACGCTGCTGCTGCTTTCGGCGCGCCAGATTGGCACGCAGGGCTTCGGCCTCGCGCTTTTTGCGCTCTTCATTGGTCGCGGGATATTGCTTGCTTTGCTGTGCTGTCATCTTGCCAATACGTTTCTGGTTCCAAAGGTCCGGCTTTTATAGAATATTCCGAGGCAGAATGCAGCCTTGACCAACAAAATTGCACCATCCGCGCAAGATCAAAAATCTTCGCATAATTCGGGCTTGACCAATTGCCAGCCAGTGGCCTATAACCCGCCCGCACCGCAAGGGCTCGATGCTGCTGTAGCTCAGGGGTAGAGCACTCCCTTGGTAAGGGAGAGGCCGGGAGTTCAAATCTCCCCAGCAGCACCATTGCCCGACGATCAGCCTTTTCAAGGGCTGCTGTAGCTCAGGGGTAGAGCACTCCCTTGGTAAGGGAGAGGCCGGGAGTTCAAATCTCCCCAGCAGCACCATTCTCAGCCAAACATTCCTGCCAGGTTCGAGCGACGCGCACATTGACTGCGCGATGGCGCTTTTTGCCGTCCAAGATGCAATTTCTGCCTATTCCTTTGATGCGGAAGACTATCTTTTGCATAGCAATTGATCCGATCCCCCTCTTCGAATGGCAACTTTTGCGTGTAAATCCCGGCATATTAATTGCTTGGATTGTTTCCTCAATTGCCATGGGGAATGCATCATGAACATCCTGACAAACACATATAGCGCCAGCTCGGCAAACGCGGCCTATGCGTCTTCGACGCAATCTTCAAACGGGTCGCATCCGACCTTTAGTGAGGAAATGTATTCCGATCCGGAAATGCGCCCTTATCTCGAACAATATTACGAGAAAGCCTATGCCCCGATGCGCGAACGCATCGCCGCCATGCGCGAGGACGGATATACGCCCAAAACCATCCAGACCGAAGACGGTGGTGTCGCACAGGAAATTTCGGCGGATCAATATGAAGCCATGATACCGGATTTCGACAAATGGCTTGAAGGTCAGAAAACCATCATTCCGGGGCTTCGTGACTCTGTCGACATTTTCCGCGAAAGTGCGCAAAGGCATGTTGATTATCTGGAAAAACATCATCCGGACAGTCAATCGGACGTCCGGGCCGTGTTTTCCAACGGTGATCAGATTCTGGGATACCTGTATGAAAACGGGGGAATGGTAACGCACGATAGAGGCAGCCATCTGCGGACATATAGCGATCAGGCAGACAAGCTGGGTTTGAGAGGCCAGGCGCGTGTTGATTACATCGCCGATGCCATATCGCGCGACTATTCCAGCATCGATGTTTCGCGCTATGACGACCAGAATGCGCCGACACGGCGTGAATTTTCAGAACGCTGGTATCCTGATCACGATGTAGACCAGGGATATCAAGCCAACCTGCAAGAGGCACGATCACAGCTTGCAGCGGCGGAAGAACGCTATCGCCAGCAGCAAAGCAACATCACCGAGATGCATAGCTATCTTCTTGGCCTGATGGAAAAGGAACAGCAGGCCTGAGCGGACCGAGTGCGTTATCCGTAAAAGGACCTGTACCATTCGACGAAACGACCGATGCCGGTTTCAATCGAGGTTTCCGGCTTGAAACCGACGGCATCGGTCAGGGCGTCAACATCGGCATAGGTCGCCGGAACATCGCCCGCCTGCATCGGCAGCATGTTTTTCTCGGCGGTCTTGCCAAGTGCCTTTTCGAGCGTTCCGATCATATGCATCAGTTCGACCGGGCTGTTGTTACCGATATTGAACACCCGATACGGGGCTGAACTGGTTGCCGGGTCCGGTTTGGCCGGGTTCCAGTCGAGATTTGGGGCCGCGATGGTTGAAATACAGCGGTAAACACCTTCGACGATGTCATCAATATAGGTGAAATCGCGGCGCATTTTACCTTCGTTGAAGACGTCAATCGGGCGGCCTTCCAGAATGGCTTTGGTAAACAGGAACAGCGCCATATCCGGACGCCCCCATGGGCCATACACCGTAAAGAAACGCAGGCCCGTGGTCGGCAAGCGGTAAAGATGGCTATAGGTATGAGCCATCAGTTCGTTGGCTTTTTTCGATGCGGCATAAAGACTGATCGGGTGATCGACATTGTGATGCACCGAAAACGGCATTTCGGTGTTCATGCCGTAAACCGAACTGCTTGAGGCATAGACCAGATGCTTCACACCGTTATGGCGGCAACCTTCAAGGATATTGGTAAAACCAACCAGGTTGGCATCAATATAGGCATGCGGGTTTTCAAGCGAATAGCGAACGCCAGCCTGAGCCGCGAGGTTAACGACATAGGTCGGCTTTTCGGTTGCGAACAGATCAGCAATGCCGTCGCGATCTTCGAGGTTCATGCGGACAAACCTGAAGCCGTTGCGCCCTTCAAGCCGTCCAAGACGCGCTTCTTTAAGCGACACGTCATAGTAATCGTTGACGTTATCCAGACCGACCACCGTACTGCCCTGATCCAGCAGTTTCTGGCAAAGATGCGATCCGATAAAACCGGCAGCCCCGGTTACCAGAACCTTTTCATTCGCGGGAATGACAAAGTCGGACATCACGATCAGTTTTCCTGTCTTGGAAGGTTGCTGCCATAGAATATCGGCGCAATAAAAGCACAGGCATTCCTGTAACAGGACAGGCTTTGCCGTGCAAGACAGCATGCTTCGGCTCAGACATCACAGGCGACCTCAGAGACACCGGACGAGACTCCCGGTAATTTTCCTGCTATCCTTAAGTATCGAGTTCGCATCACCATGGAAAACCGTTTCGATCCGATGATTACGACCGGTCAAGCCATAACCAACCCGGCCAGCGGCGGATTGGGCATCGTCCTGAATGTCAGGGAGATTGCACAAACCGCTGATGGCAGCGTTTTGGCCGAATATGACGCGATCGAAGTCAGGCGGGGCCAGGAAGCCGGTCTGTCAAATGGACCTTATGGCATTGGTGGCGAAGCGGCGGGTAGCGGAGTTCGCACACGCATCGTTGATCCCAGAACCCTGACCGAAGCCCAAGCCGTTGCGAATGGTGTGAGCCGAAGTGAATATCGCGAGGCCCTTGAAGCAAGTGATCAGCAGGCCGAAAGCAGCAATGCGGGATCAAAAAACCCTGCTGATCTGAATGCAGCCGAAAAAGCCGATATTGCACGATTGCAGGCGCGTGATTCTGCCGTGAAGCAGGAAGAGAAAGCTCATGCCGCAGCGGCCGGGCAATATGGCTCTGCCCCGCAATATGAATATCAGATCGGGCCGGACGGGAAGGCATACGCCATTGGCGGGCACGTTGATGTCTCGGTAAACATTTCGGGTAGCGCAGAAGACAAGGAACGCGCCTTGGCAACGCTTCAGAATGCAGCCCTTGCCCCGAATGCTCCATCAGGGGCTGACATGGCCGCCTTCCGGCAGGCAAGCCTGCATCGTGCAACAACCAGTAGCGATGAACAAAATCCGATCCCCGGCTATGGACAACCAAAAAACGACGCGAACGACATTTTTTCGATTTATGCCTGATCTCTAAAGCAAGAGACTTCAAAATTCAGCCGGTTTCACTATGCAACACGCGATAAACATTTTATCATTTCCTGACAAATACTATCCTCACGGATAGCATCACCCCCTGAAATCCATCCTGCAGTTTGACAGGACATCAGAATTATTTAATGCTGCGCTCGCGTCCGGGGGGACGCGAAATTTGGAAGATGACAACTTTGCGCGATTCCGTATCACTTGGGTTCGGAGCGCGATACCGGTACCGCCTTTTGCGGGAGACGGCTAAAAACGGGTACGGCACAATAACATGAACATCCTGCTAGCGGACGACCACGACCTCGTCAGAGACGGGATCACATCCTTTCTGAAAACGGCAGCCCCGGAAGTCGAAATTGCCCAGGCAAAGGATTTTGCCGAGGCACTTTCCATCGTTGATGGCGACACGCCGGTCGAACTGACGATCCTTGATCTCAACATGCCGGGCATGAACGGCCTTTCGGGGTTAACCGTGATGCGCCAGAAGCATCCGGAAATTCCGGTTGTCATCCTGTCGGGCTCGGTCAAACGCAGTGATGTGCTCAATGCACTTGAACATGGCGCGTCGGGTTATCTGCCCAAAACGCTGTCTGGCAAATCGCTGATCAATGCGCTTCGCCTGATCCTGTCGGGCGAGAAATACATTCCGTCAGCATTGCTCGAAGATGATGGCAGCAATAGCCGCCCGGGTGAGATTGATCTGGATGGTCTGGCACCGGACAATCCCCTGCGTCAGCTTACCAATCGTGAACGCGAAGTTCTCGCACTGCTGACCAAAGGTCTGTCGAACAAGGAAATCGCCAAGCAGCTTACTGTGCGCGAAATCACGGTCAAGGTTCACCTGACCGGTATTTTCAAAAAGCTCGGTGCAGCCAACCGCACGCAGGCCGTGAAAATTGCCATGCAGCTTGGCTGGGAAGCTTGATCTTCCGACATATCCTGAAGCTTCCAGAACCCGGCCAGTGGCCGGGTTTTGTTTTAACCGGCCACGACTTCGGAAATTTCGTCAAGCGTGGCCAGAAGCTCTTTCAGATCAAGCGGCTTTGACATCACCATCACCGGCGCGTCGTCCCCGTCCTCGACCGGGCGATCGGCGTCTCCGGGATGGCCGGTCATAACGATGACCGGCAAGGCAGGATTGCGTTCCCGAAGGGCACGAACCAGACTGTTTCCATCCATCTGTGGCATTCGGATATCGGTAATGAGAATATCGGGCTGGACCACACCGGCCAGTGCCAGGGCATCCTCGCCATCACTTGCCGCGGAAACCGAAAAGCCCTGTGCTTCCAGATAGGCCGCGATAATTTCCATCGCGTCAATTTCGTCATCGACAACCATGATGCGCAAATTGCGGGATCGGGTTTCAGGAAGCCTTTCCTGCTGTGGCAGCAACGGCGCATCATCAGGATCGTCAACGTCGTTGCCGGCATTTTCACCGATATGAACTGCCGGCAATACGATTTCGAAACAGGCGCCATCACCTTCGTTGCGAACATCAATATGTCCGCCCATTCCCTCGACAATGCCATAGCTGACCGAAAGCCCAAGCCCGGTTCCCTTGCCAACATCCTTGGTCGTGAAAAACGGGTGGAAAATAAGACCGATGGCGTCTTCCGGGACCCCGCCGCCATTATCATTTATCGCAATCCGCAGCACTTCCTGATCCGCATCCAGCATCGCGGTCAAACGAATCAACCCACCGATCCCACCGGCATCATCGCCATTTTCCGTGATCGCATCGCGGGCATTGGTCAGCATATTGACCAGAACCTGTTCCAGTTGCACCTGACGACCAAGGACCTGACAGTTTTCCGCAGCAGGAACAACATCGACGACAATCCCCGCCAGTCGGCAATCATGTTCCACCATGTCAACGGCACGGGTAACCGCGCGCATCGGATCGAAAAGCTCGAAATCATCTTCGTCCGGGCGACTGTAAATCTGCAAATGTCGAATAATTTCGGCCATGCGCCGGGTCTGACCGCTGATCAGGGACAATCGCTCTCGCTGGAACGAGGGTTGAACCTTTTCAAGTTCATATTGCAGCGCGCAGGTATCGGCCGCCATCCGGATAACGTTAAGCGGCTGGTTCATTTCATGTGCCACGGATGCGGCCATTTCACCAAGTGTCGCAAGCTTGGATGTCTGAACCAGTTGTCTTTCGATCTTGCGCTTTTCCGTCACATCCTCGGCAAGCATCAGCATCGCCGGAGCCCCTTCATGGGTGAAGGCAATGGCAGAAACCTCAAGCTCCACATTCTCCCCGTCGCCCCGACGGCACATGATAACAAAATCCGCCCGCCCGGTATAACCACCGGCATAGCGCGCAATATATTCCCCCATGATTTCGCGGCTATCGGGATGGACCATTTCCATAAAGCTGCGTCCAACCAGTTCCGAACTGTCGCTACCGTGCAGAATGGAAACACCCTGCTGATTGATATAGGCGATTTCTTCTCCGCTCAGCACGGAAATCAGTTCGGGCGCAAGCTCCACCAGCTTGCGATACCGTTCCTCGCTTTCCTTTAGCGCCTGTTCGGCACGTGAACGTTCAATCGCATAACGGATTGACCGCCGAATGGTTCGGCCGTCAGGGAATTCCTTGGTCAGGTAATCTTCTGCGCCGTGCTGAAGGGCTTCAAACGCCAGTTCTTCGTCCTTATGCCCGGTCAGAACAACGACCGGGGCACTGTTGGCACAACTTCGAATGCGGCGAATGGTTTCGACCCCCGATGAATCCGGCAAGGTCAGGTCGAGCAGAACAACATCAAACGCCCCGTCCGGCGACACATCATTCAGCAACGCCATGGCCGAGGCGAGGTCGGATCGATGTTCGATTTCGAACCGTTCACCGGTTTCCTCCAGCAATGTCTTCACAAGAAAGGCATCGCCGGGATTATCTTCGACCAGAAGGATACGAAACCGGTTTTCGGTCATAAGGCGCGGCCCATTCATTTCAGTACTTTGGCAAGCACCGCCAACACATCATCGTCAACGGCCGGGTTCAGTCGGATTCTGCATTTATTTGCGCCGACTAGCAATCCTGCACATCAATCAGCAACCGCCCCCTGACCTGCCCTTTGAGGATTTTTTCGCCCCAGGGCAGGATATCGCGAAGCCCCACCTTTGTCGTCACGGCATCGAGTTGCGCCATCGGCAACTCCTGCGCCAGACGTTTCCAGGCTGTGACGCGCTTTTCATACGGGCACATCACGGAATCAATGCCGATCAACCGGACCCCGCGCAGCAGAAACGGAATAACCGTTGCAGGCAAGTCCGACCCGCCTGCCAGCCCGCAGGCGGCAACGACACCATGATACTTCATTTCAGATAAAACATGGGCCAGTGTCGTGCTTCCGACACTGTCAATCGCGCCAAGCCAGCGTTCGCTCAGCAATGGTTTGCTGGCATCCGTTAACGCCGCGCGCTCAATAATCGACATTGCACCAAGTCCGCGCAGATAATCATGTGTGTCAACCCGGCCAGTCGACGCGGCAACGCGATAGCCAAGATTTGCCAAAATGCTGACCGCAACCGACCCGACACCACCAGCAGCCCCGGTAACAAGGACTTCACCATCCTGATTGGGGGACAGCCCCTGCTCTTCCAGTGCCATGACCGCCAGCATGGATGTAAAGCCTGCGGTACCGATGGCCATGGCGTGCGCACCATCAAGTCCATCTGGCATTGGCACCAGCCAATCCGCGTTAACGCGGGCATATTGGGCATATCCGCCCCAATGTGCTTCGCCGACCCGCCATCCGGTCAGGATGACCTGATCGCCGGGTGCATAACGCGGATCATCCGATGAAATCACTTCGCCGGCAAAATCAACGCCAGGCACATGCGGATATTGCCGGACAAGACGGCCAAGCCCATTCAGGATCATGCCGTCCTTGTAATTCAGGGTCGACCAGTCAACCCGGACAAGAACCTCGCCCTCGGGCAGGTCTTCAATCGCGATATCCTGAAAACCGGCCTGAACCGTTTTATCCTGCTGGGTTAAAACCAGCCCGCGGAACGCCTTTTTCATGGTTGCTTCCCCGTTTTTCGTTACGTGATCGGGAAAGAAGATTAAGGCTCGATGGCAAAGGCTGTCAAAGACGCAAAGGTAGTGCTTTGCTCTTAGCCGCCGGATGGATTTTTCAGGAAGGATTCATCGGGCCCTGTCAGCAGTCCGATACCAATCAGAACAACGATCAGAACCACCAGATAAAGCCATTTGCGCGAGGTTGCAGGATTATTGGCACTGTCGGGACTATCGGTTGCCATGCCTTCCTTTATGGATGGCGGCAGACTGCGATAGGACAACCAGCCGAGCAAGGGCACAATAACCAGATCGTCGATCCAGCCGACCCCGGCAATCACATCGGGCAAAAGATCAATCGGACTGACCAGATAGACAATCCCCATCACCAGCAAAATCTTGCTGCGTATCGGCACATCGGGCCGAAACAGGCTGCGTAAAAGATTGGGGATGATCGCCCAGACGGATGCCTTGGCCATGGGATACTCCGGAAAATGACCCGTTACGCAACCATTCTGACAGCTTGCAGGGAAAATGTCAGCGACGCGCAGTGCTTTCCGGCAAGCTGGCCTGCATATAGCCACTTTCAAACCCGGCGGCCTTGGTCAGATCAAACGCCCCACACATGCTGCCGCAAGAGGCTGCCTGCGACGGATTATGCCGTATGGCATAGACTTCAAGACCGCTTCCATAGTCGGGAACCGGCACAAGCATGGCCCTGGCCCGCTGATCCTCTACCGACACCTGAAGCCATGCAATCGCGATGGCAAACAACAAAACAAACAACATTGTCATATTATCAGCACGGATCATTGGTCTGGTCCGGGTACAGTTGGAACAAAAGTCACATGCACAGCAAATGCGCCAGCGTGTGATTTGTTCCCGGTTGACCAAAGAAATCCCGTACGACCTGTTCGTCAGGGCCTGAAGCCCCTGCGCTCAAACTCTTTGAGGCTTGGCAATACTTAGCTTCTCACCTGCAAACGATGGATAACGATAATTGACCGACACGGTGTCCCCACCGGTCGTTTCGATCTCTGTTTTCACGTTTCTGTCGGCCCGAATATCGTCCACACCTGACAGGTGCATTATTCCGATAGTCGTATGCGGTTCGTTGGGCTCGACAAAAACCGCATTCTCTGCATCCCAGAATGGCTTGTGCTGGCATTGCCACATTGCATAGGCAGGCAGGTATTCGGCCTTATATCCTTCAATGTGAATGATCTTTCCCAAAGATAACTGTTCGGCCGGAAACATCTTTCCCTTCATGGCAGCTTCAACAATAACTTCCTGCCAGCGTTTCCAGTGTGGTGCCTTTGCCGCAATCGCGAATGTCGCCGCAGACAGCACATAATGGGGAATCATTTTCTTGGCCGTCGCCCAGCCAAACGCCTTTTTGCCATTGGCGTTATAGAAGCTGCCTATTTTTCGGGGCCATCTTCCAAGCCACGAAATACGGATCGGCTTTGGATAGGATCGATCCGCTCCGTTCGTGATCGCCAGACGGTCGCCTTTCGCCGCGGATCGAATGAACATCTCTACAGATGACCAGTCCTGAACCCAGGTATCACAATCCATCCACAGATATACGTCATATCCGGGGAATATCTCGGGGATGAAGGGGCGGCAAATACACGCCTTGAGGTATTCCTTGCCCTTTGATTTTTCTTCCGAAATGCCTTCGGGCCAATCGGGGATAACGAGCTGGTTCACCAGCGGTGACAGTTCTTCCCTCTGGGATTCAGCCAAACCCGCATCCATCACGCAGATGTCGATATTTCGGTCGACAGAGAATTGCCTGACCGAATGCACCATTTCGATCAACAAAGGAAAATAGTTTTTGTCGGAACCTGAAACGATGGCGATCCGCATGCTTCCCCGCTTAAACAAACCGATAATTTATTTTAAAAACTTACATGAAAATTCAAAAACTTTGTCAACAGACAGGTCCGTCATCAAAGACTTCTGAGATTTCCAGTCGACACCGTCAGCCAAAATCTGATCATAATTGCGATCCGTGCAGACATAAGCTGTCTTATTACCATATGGCGCATAGTTTTCCGGTCGGGATGGACCAAAAAGCCCCACGGTGGGAGAACCGGAAGCCGCCGCCATATGCATCAAGCCGGAATCATTACCGATATAAAGATCTGCCTTCTCCAGACAGGCTTGCACGGTCAATAAATGCTCGGTTCCAAAAACAACAGTTCTGCGATCATCCGCAATGGATGAAATCAGTTCCTGCGCCTTTTCGATTTCAGAAGGCGCCCCAACAAGCAAAACATGCGCATTCGGCAAAGGACCCGTTATAGATGTCAGCCGCCCGACAAGGTCCTGAAAACGATCAATCGGCCACATCTTTCCTCCCCAGTTTGCCGTCGGGCCAACCACAAGAAGCGGCCGCCCGGCAAAAGAGGAAAGAATTTCCTGAGCCCGTTTCACATGTATCGGATCAAGCCAGATTTTGGGATTTAGAGGACGATCAACACCGATCAGACGTGCAAGCTGCTCTACCCGGTGGACGCTGTCATCGTTGCCTTTAAGAACAACCCGCTTCCAGCCCGGCAACACATAAGCCGTCGCACTGCCACGCAGGTCTACAATAATGTCCCACCAGCGAAATGCGACCGATTTCCAGAGCTTCCACCAATGCCCGCCGCGTTTCTGCTTTGGCATTTCGATGAGGCGTTCAAGCCCCGGCACCGCTTCAAAAATCGGGGCGGCGACAGGGCCGCAGGCAACCGTTACCTTGATGCCGGGATAGGTTTCGACATAGTGGCGCAGCACCGATGTCGAAAGAACGGCATCGCCCAGCCGGTTCGAGGTGATGAACAGTAACCGCACGGTTTAAAGTTTCTCCAGCTCGCCAGCGACATTAAGCCATTCACGGCGGCTGTTGCGGGCCGCTTCGGACTGGCTGGCAAAAATCTGCCGGTCGGCCAGCAACTGCATCACCAGATTGCCATAGGCGGTTTCATCGGGAACGATATAGCCGGTCTTGCCATTTTCAACCCGCGCCTTGGCAATGCCGCCATAGGACACAACCGGTGTTGCCGCGGCCAGCGCATCGTAAATCCATTGCCCGACCTGATCATTGCCGTATTTGCCGTGATGCAGAAACGCCCGCGCGGTTGCGATACGTTCGGCCATGTCGGCCTCGGGCATCGGATGGCAGACGCGGACACCCTTGTCGATGTTATCACGCACCATATCGACGAGTTCTTCGGAAACATCGTCATTTTCGCCCGCCATCGCCGAGAACAGGTCGGCAGCATAGATTTCCAGAATGGCACCGGGTACCTTGGGCGCGACATAAGCCGACCAGATGCGAATGATCTGGGCAATGCCGGTTTTGCTGTTGGCGACCGTCACGGCAAGATCTTCGCGGCTCTCGAACGCCCAATGCATGTTTGACGCCATGGCAAAGGCCGGGCACGCCCCCGGTGCGATCACAATCGGGCGTTTGGCGGTATCGCCATCAAACGCCTTGCCCTGATCTTCATGGGGGAAGATCACCTGTGCGCCGGTTTCAAGCAACGCCAGACGCGCCTTATCCGCATTCAGATCGGATGCCATGCCATCAAACCAAAGCCAGCAATCGCTTCCTTCGGGGATTGAGGGATGACGCAGCAATTCCGCATCGCGCCACACCAGAACCCGATCCACCGGGTCGCCACCAAAGGGCGGCATGGCACTGTCAAGCTGTCGCCAGGCAACGCCATGATGATCAAGGTCGATGCCACCATTCCGGCGGGTTTCAACCTTGTGGCCACGGGCAACAAGGGCCTCGGCCAGCGCGATAAATCCGCGTTGGCGCGATCCCAGCGGGCGGGCTTCACGATCCTTGGGATCAAAGCCGATGGAACGGTCGAGCATCAATATTTTCATACATTGCGTTCTATCGGTTCCCGCGCAATTTATGAAGGCTTTTCTTGTGGTGGGTTGCTTTTGCCTTTGCCAAACCACCCCTTGCCAAATCCCGGTCATTGCCCCACATTTCGGCCAACAATTCCGATAAACCGGAGCCATAAGAATTATGAGTGAGACTTTATACGCCCCCCTGCCTGACCGGGCCGTTATCCGGGTCAGCGGGCCTGATCGCGCCAGCTTCCTTCAGGGGCTGGTGTCGAACAATATCGAAAAAATCACGGCTGATCATTCCGGCTATGGCGCGCTTCTGACGCCGCAGGGCAAATTCCTGTTTGATTTTTTTGTCTATCAGCAGGACGAAGACAGCCTTCTGATTGAATGCGAACGTGGCGAAGACGGTGCGCGTGCGGCCGAGCTGTTCAAAAAGCTGCGCATGTATAAATTGCGCGCCAAGGCGGAACTGACCGATGTCACCGAAAGCTATGACGTTGTCGCCGTTTTCGGCGATGGTGCCCTGAGCGCACTTGACCTACCCGATACGCCCGGTGCCACCGCACCGTTTGCCGACGGGATCAGGGCCGTTGATCCACGCCTGTGTGCGATGGGGGCGCGCGTGTTACTGCCCAAAAACGAACTAGCGCAGATGGCGGCCATCGGTGCGACTGAAAGCGATGAAAGCACCTATCATCAGCATCGCGTGCTGCTTGGCCTGCCCAATGGCAGCGAGGAAATGGAAATCGACCGCGCCATCCTGCTTGAAAACGGGTTCGAGGAACTGGGCGGCGTTGATTTCAAAAAGGGCTGCTATATGGGGCAGGAACTGACCGCACGCACCAAATATCGCGGGCTGGTGCGCAAACGCCTGCTGCCGATCACGATCACCGGCCCGGCCCCGGAAATCGGCACCCTGATCATGAATGGCGACAAGGAAGCCGGCACCATCCGCAGCATCCATGGCAATGCGGGCCTTGCCCTGATCCGGCTGGAACGGATCGGCGATGATGCCGAGCTGACGGCGGGGGACGCCAAAATTTCGGTCAAGATCCCCGACTGGGTCAAGTTGCCGGAAACGGCGGCCTGATCCGCCAACGGATAATTTCATCAAAGATAAACGGCGGCAGAAATTCTGCCGCCGTTTGCTTTATCGGTGCGGCTTATCAGCAGCCTTATTTCTTGAGCGCAGCCTGTGCGGCGGCAAGACGGGCAATCGGTACGCGATAGGGCGAACAGGACACGTAATCAAGCCCCTGCGCCTCGCAGAACGCGATGGATGCCGGATCACCGCCATGTTCGCCGCAGATGCCAAGCTTGATGTCAGAACGCGTTTTACGGCCACGTTCCGCGGCAATGCTGACCAGTTCACCGACCCCTTCCTGATCGAGCGATACGAACGGATCACCGGCAAAGATATCCTTGGAAATATAGGTATCCAGGAACCGGGACGCGTCATCACGCGAAAGACCAAAGGTCGTCTGGGTCAGATCGTTGGTCCCGAAGCTGAAAAACTCGGCTTCTTCGGCGATTTCACCAGCCTTAAGTGCCGCACGCGGCAATTCGATCATCGTGCCGACAAGGAATTCGAGCTTGGCCGATTTTTCGGTTTCGACCTCGCCTGCAACCTTGATGATCGCGGCCTTGAGTATTTCGAGCTCTTTCTTGCCGACAATCAGCGGGATCATGATTTCCGGAATGACCGGATCGCCACCATCCTTTGAAACCTCGATCGCGGCTTCAAATATCGCACGCGCCTGCATTTCATAGATTTCCGGATAGCTGATGCCAAGACGGCACCCGCGATGCCCCAGCATCGGGTTGGCCTCTGACAGTTCCAGCAACCGGCGACGCACGACGACCTCTGCCACACCCGCCGCATTGGCGACCTCGGCAATTTCGTTGTCACCATGCGGCAGGAATTCATGCAATGGCGGATCCAGCAGACGGATCGTGACCGGCAGGCCCTTCATGATCCGGAACAGGTCAATAAAGTCCTGGCGCTGATAGGGCAGAAGTTTATCAAGTGCCGCACGACGGCCTTTTTCCGTATCGGCCAGGATCATTTCGCGCATGGAAATGATGCGTGCCGGATCAAAGAACATATGTTCGGTCCGGCAAAGGCCGATCCCCTCGGCGCCAAAGCCACGGGCGGTTGCCGCGTCATCGGGTGTTTCGGCGTTGGTACGGACCTTAAGACGGCGCACACCATCCGCCCATTCCATCAACTGGGAAAAATCACCCGAAAGGTCGGGCTTAAGCGTTGCCACCTCGCCCAGCATGACCTCGCCAGTCGCACCGTCAAGGGTGATGACATCCCCCTCTTTCAGGGTCACACCGCCCGACATCATGGTCTTGTTGGCATAGTCAATCTTGACCTGACCGGCACCGCACACGCACGGCGTCCCCATACCGCGCGCCACCACGGCCGCGTGGCTGGTCATGCCACCGCGCGATGTCAGAATGCCTTCGGCAGCATGCATCCCGGCAATGTCTTCGGGGCTGGTTTCGATGCGCACCAGAATGACCTTCTGACCGCGATTATGCACCCAGTCCTCGGCGACTTCGGCGGAGAAGACAATCTGCCCGGATGCCGCACCGGGCGATGCCGGAAGCCCCATGCCGATTACCTTGCGGTCCGCATCAGGATCAAGTGTCGGGTGCAGCAACTGGTCAAGCTGTGCCGGGTCAACACGGCGAAGAGCGTCTTCGCGCGAGATCACATTGGCCTGACACATTTCAACCGCGATCCGAAGGGCGGCCTTGGCCGTGCGTTTGCCCGCACGGGTCTGGAGCATGTAAAGCTTGCCGGACTCGACGGTGAATTCCATGTCCTGCATGTCGCGATAATGGGCTTCAAGCCTGTCGCGGATATCGCAAAGCTCGCCAAAGACGCCGGGCATGGCTTCTTCCATCGACAAAAGGTCGGAACCGGACTCTTCACGTTCGATTTTGGTCAGCGGTGCCGGGGTACGAATCCCCGCCACAACATCCTCGCCCTGCGCATTGATCAGATATTCGCCGTAGAAACGGTCTTCGCCGGTCGACGGATTGCGCGAGAAGCAGACACCGGTCGCACAATCATCGCCCATATTGCCAAAGACCATGGCCTGAACGTTGACCGCCGTGCCCCAGCTTGCCGGGATGTTGTGCAGGCGACGGTATGTGTTGGCGCGCGCATTCATCCAGCTTCCGAAAACCGCGCCAATCGCGCCCCAAAGCTGTTCGCGCGGGTCCTGCGGGAAGGGACGCCCGAGTTCGGCATCGACCTTTTTCTTAAAGCCCTGAACCACCGCCTGCCAGTCATCGGCACCCATTTCGGTATCAAGGACATAGCCCTTGTCTTCCTTGTGGATTTCAAGGATTTCCTCGAAATGGTAGTGATCGACGCCAAGAACGACATCGCCATACATCTGAATGAAACGGCGATAGCTGTCATACGCAAAACGGCGGTCACCAGAGACCGCCGCCAAACCTTCAACCGTTTCGTCATTCAGGCCCAGATTGAGAACCGTGTCCATCATGCCCGGCATCGAGGCACGTGCGCCGGAACGGACCGACACCAGCAACGGGTCCTTGGGATTGCCGAATTTACGACCGACCAGGGCCTCGACAGCAGCAAGCGACTTTTCGACTTCGGCTTCAAGACCGTCGGGATAGGCACGGTCATTATCATAAAACGCCGTGCAGACTTCGGTCGTGATGGTAAAGCCGGGCGGGACCGGAAGGCCGAGATTGCTCATCTCGGCAAGGTTGGCACCTTTACCGCCCAAAAGCTCGCGCATATCGGAACGTCCTTCGGCGCTACCGCCACCGAAGCCGTAAACCCATTTGGTCATCTTGCCTTTTCCTCATCTGGTCAAGGCGATCCGGCAAATCCGGGGTCCCTGACCCTATTTATGACTCGATCTTCGAGAAATCGGCAATGTCATGCAAGGCAGTGCGAATTTGCGCCAGCAGTTTAAGCCGGTTGGCACGTTCTTCTGCCTTGTCACTATTTACCGTGACCCCTTCGAAGAATGCATCGACCGGTCCGCGCAGATGCGCGAATTCGGCCATAGCCTCGGCATAATTCTCGGCCCGCAGAAGCGGCAAAGCCTTATGCCGGACATTGATGAGCGCCTCATACAGCTTGCGTTCCTCGTCCTGCGTCAGAAGATCGGCGGACACATCCGCATCATAGGATTTTTCATCCTTCTTCTCTTCGATACGCAGGATATTGGACGCGCGCTTGTACCCGGCCATAAGGTTGACGCCGCTTTCACCCGACACAAAATCGGCAAGCGCATCAACACGGGCCAGAAGGCGGACAAGATCGTCCTCGCCATCCAGGGCAAACACGGCAGACACCAGATCATGGCGCACACCCTGTTCACGCAGATGGACTTTCAGGCGGTCGGCAAAGAATGCCAGAAGTTCGTCAACCGCCTCGTCACGACGAATGGAGGCCGGATATTGGGACACGGCAAAGGCAAATGCACGACGCAGCGGTACGCGCAAACCGTTTTCCAGAACCAGCCGGATGACACCCAGTGCCGCACGACGCAGCGCGAACGGGTCTTTTGAACCGGTCGGCTTTTCATCGATGGTAAAGAACCCGGCAAGGGTATCGAGCTTCTCGGCCAAGGCAACAGCCACCGAAACAGGCGCGGTCGGACACATATCCGACGGACCGGCCGGTGCATAATGCTGCGCAATGGCGTTGGCGACTTCGGGGGCTTCGCCGTCATTCTCGGCGTAGTATTTCCCCATCAGTCCCTGAAGTTCGGTAAATTCGAACACCATGTTCGACACCAGATCGGCCTTGGCAATTTCCGCCGCCCGATCGGCAAGTTTGATATCGCAGCCCGGAATGTCGGCTGAAAGTTCGCGTGCCAGTCCGCGCAGACGCAAAACACGTTCCGCCAGCGAGCCAAGCTTGGCATGGAACACGATGTTATCAAGTTTCGGCAGACGCGCTTCGAGCGTCACTTTCCGATCCTGATCCCAGAAGAATTTCGCATCATGCAGGCGTGCGCGCAAAACGCGCTCGTTCCCGGCAATGATCTGCGCGTTGGCATCCAGCGTCACCATGTTCGAAATGGTGATGAAGCGCGCAGCCAGTTTGCCATTGCTGTCTTCGACGACGAAATATTTCTGATGTTCACGCATCGAGGTTTCCAGAACCTCGCGCGGGATATCCATGAACTGGTCATCGACCTTGCCCATGACCGGTACTGGCCATTCAACCAGACCGCAGACTTCCTCAAGCAGCCCGTTATCTTCCAGAAGCGTGAAACCTTCTGATGCCGCAAGCTTGCGCGCACCGTCCAGAATGACCTTCTTGCGTTCTTCGCGGTCCAGCATGACCTTGGCAAAGGCAAGCTTCGCCTTGTATTCGGCAGCATTGGCAACGCTAAAGGTGGCCGGTGCCAGGAACCGGTGGCCGCTTGTGATGTTGCTTGCCGTTACCGGGCCAAAGGATGCCGGGATCACCTTGCCGTCAAACAGGCACAGAATCCGGTCAAGCTGACGCACCCAGCGGACTTTCTGATCGGCCCAGCGCATCGATTTCGGCCAGGGCAGTTTTGCCATGGCGTCTTCGATGATGTCCTTGATGACATCCGCACTGTCGCGGCCCTTCTGTTCGACAATCGCGAACAGGAAAACACCCTTCGGCGTTTCGCGCTTTTCACATTGTTCCAGCGTCACACCATTGCCGGCAAGGAAACCGGCAATCGCCTTTTCCGGGGCATCGGCACGCGGGCCACGGCGTTCTTCGCGAAGGTCCGGCTGTTTATCAGGCAGACCATTGATGATCAGGGTCAGGCGACGCGGTGTTACCAGTGCCTCGACATTATCAAAACCAAGGTCGGCGGCCTTCAGGCCATCGGTGACCAGTTTGGTCAGATCCTCGGAAGCACGCGCCTGCATGCGGGCCGGAATTTCTTCCGAAAACAGTTCAAGCAGCAATTCGGCCATGACTTATGCCTCCTCTTTCAAATGCCCGCGCGAACGAAGCCACGCTTCGCAGCAGGATTTCGACATGTCGCGGACACGGCCGATATAGGCCGCACGTTCGGTGACCGAAATCACGCCCCGCGCATCGAGGAGGTTGAAGATATGGCTGGCTTTCATTGCCTGCTCATAGGCAGGCAGGGCAAGGCCGCGTTCGATATTGACCGCACATTCGGCCTGCGCGTCCTTGAAATGCTGGAACAGCATATCGGTATTGGCGACTTCGAAGTTATAGGTCGACTGTTCCTTTTCATTCTGAAGAAACACATCGCCGTAGCTGACGCCATTGCCGTTATAATCAAGGTCATAGACGTTTTCGACGCCCTGGATATACATCGCCAGACGTTCCAGACCATAGGTCAGCTCGACCGGGACCGGGTCACATTCAAAACCGCCAACCTGCTGGAAATAGGTGAACTGGGTGACTTCCATCCCGTCCAGCCAGACTTCCCAGCCAAGGCCCCACGCGCCCAAAGTCGGGCTTTCCCAGTCGTCTTCGACGAAACGGATATCGTGCGCCATCGGGTCAATGCCCAGATGCGCCAGCGAGCCAAGGTAAAGTTCCTGCGAATTGGCCGGTGACGGCTTCATCAGGACCTGGAACTGGTAATAGTGCTGCAAACGGTTCGGGTTTTCCCCGTAACGACCATCGGTCGGGCGACGGGACGGCTGCACATAGGCCGCATTCCAGCTTTCCGGGCCCAGCGCGCGCAACGTGGTTGCGGTGTGGAAGGTACCGGCACCGACTTCAAGGTCATAGGGCTGCAGGATGACACAACCCTGATCGGCCCAATAGCTTTGAAGTCGAAGAATGATTTCCTGGAATGAAGGGGGACGTTGCGACCCGTCGAGCGCCATTGCGCGAACTCACTATTAAGTTATCGGTAAATTTAGAGCGGCAAGCTACCGCCCCACCCCGTCGGGGTCAAGAACGCAAAAGCCCTGAGTGGGCCTGAATTTAGCGCTTTTTATGACGCCGTGGCGAATCTCATACCGCGTTGCAGCATACAACATCCGTGCAACAACCCGTTTTTCCAAGCGAAATCACGGCCTGTTGGGCGAAAGTCGAAGAAATCAGCAAATGAAAATATGCAGTGCGCGCAACTCAGACTTCGCAAACATGCGCGCTGCCTTCGGCGTGATAGACACCGCATTTCGGGCATTTTTCAAGATCGTGCGCCACAGCTTCCTGTTTCTGCTGTTTGGCTTTTTTGTCATGCCCGGTCTGTTTTGGCTGCTCCTGCCCAGAAACCTGATTCTTGCGGGTAAACAGTTTAAAGCCCTGCCATACCACCACAACGATCAGTGCGGTAAAAAGGATTTTCGATAAACTCAGCATGGCATTTCCCAAAGCATCAAGGTTTCTGCGCCGGAGCGGACCCACGACACACTTTATAGTGCCCTTATATTAAACCAAGCCCGATTTAGAAACCGGGCAATGCAGATGGTGCGCGCAAAAGCGCATCACATTCCGGCAGATAAACCCCGGCCTCGTCATGCAGAACAATCCCGCGTCGCAGGGTAACCGGCGAGGAAACGCCCTTCCGCGCCGAAACAATCACACGTAACGGCGCATCGGCACTGGCCTTGCTCCAGATCGGGTAAATGGTCATGTCGCCCGCCCGGCCATGCAAAAGCCCGATGATCCGGTCGAGATGATCCGCCCGATGCACGATGGTGATCCGGCCCTTCTGGCGTACCATCCGAAGGCAGAAATTGATCCAGTCCTTCAGATCGGCGGTGCCTTCCTGATGCGCCCGCGCCCGGCTTTCATTGGCGGGGCGTGTTCCCCCGGCATAATAGGGCGGGTTTGAAATCACCTGATCAAAACTTTCGGCCACCAGCGGCAAGGACCGGTCATTGATATCGCCATGAACCGGCGTTACCCGGCCAACCAGATCATTTTCGACAATGTTGCGGCAAAACAGCGCATAGAGATCGTCCTGAAGCTCCACCCCGGTCACATCGGCATCCGGCAGACGGCGGGCCACGCATAACCCGGCCGATCCGACAGCCGCCCCGACATCAAGTATTTTCTGATCCCGTCTGGAACTGATCGACACGGACGCGGCCAGCAAAACAGCATCGACCGCCGCCCGATATCCATCCACCGGCTGCTTTAACGTCACCGAACCGCCCAGCAGAAAATCATGGCTGATGCGTTCTTCCGCAAAATCGGGAACATGAAATGCGCTATCGGGTCGGGTCATAAATGTCGTAATTCCTGCAACCTTGCCAATCCCAAAGCCTTGCTAGGCCCGGACCGATTTTCAGTCCTGAACTTCCTCGGCATCGGGATCATGTCGTGCGTTATGCGCATCAAGTTCACGTCTGGCAATATCAAGGATGTATTTGGCCCGGCTTTCTTCCTGGGGATCAACCATCAAACGCCTTGGAAGGGCGCCGATGGATCCTTCGAGAATGCTGGCATGGTAATCAAAAATATGGCTGGCGATGCCTTCGTCGGCGAGAACCGATTGCGCCCAGCTGAGCTCGATCGGGTCGTTGCTGCGAAATAGCTCGATCATGCGATTTATGCGCCCCGGTTGGTTATTGTGTGATTATGCTATCCATATATATGTGTCCGACCGCACATATTCGGGTAAAACTGTCACCAAGGTGGCTATTGTTGCTTGGCTGGCAACCATTTGTCCACTTGACCGTCACCACCCGGCATCTCTATGTTGAGGCCGCCCACTGAAATCAGCGTTACCCGTCCCGGTGGTCGGGGTCAATACGCGAGAAATTGTTTCGGATTACAGCGTGACCAATATCGCAACGCAGCAGACGACCGAACCCAGCCTTGACTCCCTGATACGCCTTGTCGATGCCGACATGAAGCGCGTCAATCAGGTCATCATCGACAACATGCACAGCGAAGTTGCGCTGATCCCGCAATTGGCAAGCCATCTGGTTGCCGCCGGTGGCAAGCGTATGCGCCCGATGCTGACACTGGCATCCGCCCAGCTTTGTGGCTATCAGGGCGGGACATCTGCGGTTGATCTTGCGGCCTGTGTCGAGTTTATCCACACCGCAACGCTTCTGCATGATGATGTTGTTGATGAAAGCCTGCTGCGCCGTGGCCAGGCATCGGCCAATGCCCTGTTTGGTAACGAAGCAAGCGTTCTGGTCGGGGATTTCCTGTTTGCACGTGCCTTTGTCGTGATGGTCAAAAACGGCTCGCTCAAGGTTCTTGATATCCTGGCAAAGGCGTCCGCCGTCATTGCCGAGGGCGAGGTTTTGCAGCTTTCGACCGCCAATGACATGGCGACCAGCGAAGAAGCCTATCTTGAAGTCATCACCGCCAAAACCGCCGCCCTGTTCGGGGCAGCGTCGCAGATCGGTGCAGTGATTGCCAATCGTTCGGCCGAGGATGAAGAAGCCCTTCGTCTTTATGGCATCTATCTTGGCACCGCCTTCCAGCTGATCGACGATGTTCTGGATTATTCCGCCCATCAGGCGACGCTTGGCAAAACCGTTGGCGATGATTTCCGTGACGGCAAGGTCACCCTGCCGGTCATCATTTCCTATGCCAAGGGCGATGACGAGGAAAAGGCCTTCTGGCGGCGTTGCATGGAAGATCAGGAATTCCAGGATGGCGATCTTGATCGCGCACAGGAACTGATCCGCAAATATGACGCGCTTAGCGCATCGATGGACCGTGCGCGTGAATTTGGCCAGCTTGCCATCGACACCCTGACGCGCTTTGACGATGGCGCGATCAAGGATGCGATGATCGAGGCGGTCGAGTTCTGTATTTCACGCCCATACTGATATCGCATGCCGGGGTCCCGGCGGATTGGCGCAAAAAACCCTTGCGTCGGTCCGTATTTGGGATTATCACCCGGCTTCGCAGAATGACGGAGCGTAGCTCAGCCTGGTAGAGCACTGTCTTCGGGAGGCAGGGGTCGGAGGTTCGAATCCTCTCGCTCCGACCATCATTCAAAGGCCCTGAAACGGTTTTCGTTTCGGGGCCTTTTGCGTATTGGCACAAACCGCGCCAAATTCACCCGCAAAGCGATTGATCCCCAGACCACGCAACCGTGAA
Source organism: Thalassospira sp. A3_1 (assembly GCF_017744215.1). Classification (NCBI taxonomy): domain Bacteria; kingdom Pseudomonadati; phylum Pseudomonadota; class Alphaproteobacteria; order Rhodospirillales; family Thalassospiraceae; genus Thalassospira; species Thalassospira sp. A3_1. The sequence goes on from NZ_JAGHQQ010000001.1 coordinate 176,015, forward strand.
ATCATCTGTCGCGAAACAGTAAAGTTTTTCGCGTCTATCGACCGGTTTATGCTTGATCCAGCCCAGAAGACGGGCTAAATAACCGCCCACTGACGGAGCGTAGCTCAGCCTGGTAGAGCACTGTCTTCGGGAGGCAGGGGTCGGAGGTTCGAATCCTCTCGCTCCGACCATCAGTCGGGAAGTCTTTTTCAAAGGCTTCCCGTTTTCATTTCCGGTCGGTTTTCCGTCCTCAAATCTCCCTGCTGCATGATCTGATGAAAAGTCATCGGGCGATCTGACTTTGCCAGCAGATCAGTCATCGGCACTGCGCCGCAACAGGGTTGCATTACCGTTCGCGGATGCAAAACTTTCCGTCACGCCTTCACGGTACTTTCTTTGCTGGCATCACTGCCCGCTACCCCCGGCATGACCATATGCAGGCAATCGGAAAACAGTCATTCGACCAACCGATTCGCAACCATCGCGCGGGTTGGCGGGCCTTTTTGCTATAACAACTTTAAATGAGAGATATGCAACATACTGAACCCCGTATAAATACGCATTTCCATGCGGAAATTCCGGTTTTTTGAGCGAAATCAAGTCATTTTTGTGCGTTCGCGAAGATATTTTCTTGCGCGGCGGGCGAAACAAACTTGCTCATACTTGCCAAATACGCTTAAGCTTCGCCCTGCAACACAAGGAACGGGAAGATTCCGCCTGTAATAATAAAAGCAAAAGGCGGTACTCGACCCAACGTGGTAATACCAATTTCGGACTTCTTAGGGAGGAAGCTACGAATGAAATTTGCTAATATTTTGAAGTCTGCAACCTGTGTGGCCGTCCTTGCAGCGGCTGCTTTGACGACGGTTGCACCTGATGCGGATGCAGCGGACCGTGTTCGCTGGAAAATGGGTTCGACCTATCCGGGCAGCCTGACCCAGCTTGGCACGCTCGGCAAACGCGTTGATGAAAAAATCGACGAAGTTTCCGGCGGCAACATTCAGATTAAATTCTATGAGCCGGGCGCGCTTGTTCCGGCACTTGAAGTATTTGATGCGGTTTCAACCGGTTCCATCGATGCGGCCTTCTCCACCCCGGGTTACTGGGCGGGCAAGGTTCCGGCATTGCAGCTTTTCGGTGCCGTTCCGTTCGGTCCGCAGGCTGGTGAATATCTGGCATGGGTCAAATTTGGCGGCGGTCAGGAAATCTTTGACAAGCTTTATGCCGAACATGGCATCAAGTCGCTGTTCTGCGGCCTGATCGCACCGGAAGCTTCGGGCTGGTTCTCCAAGGAAATCAACACGGTTGAAGACCTTAAAGGTCTGAAAATGCGCTTCTTTGGCCTTGGCGCGAAAGTCATGGAAAAGCTTGGTGTCTCGACCCAGCTTCTGGCAGGTGGCGATATCTATCCCGCCCTTGAACTCGGCACGATTGATGCGACCGAATTCTCGATGCCGGCCATCGACCTGAAACTCGGCTTCCATCAGGTTGCCAAATACTATTACTTCCCGGGCTGGCATCAGCAATCCACCCTGTTCGATCTGATGATGAACAAGGAAAAGTGGGATGGGCTCGACAAGACCCAGCAGGCCCAGATCGAAGCGGTTTGTAACGACAACCTGGCCTATGGTTTTGCTGAAGGTGAAGCCATCCAGTTCGCAGCCCTTAAGGAACTTAAGGAAAAAGGTGTGAACATCAAAACCTGGTCCCCGGAAATGCTCGATGCAATGCGTGGGGCATGGGAAGAGGTCGCCACTGAACTTTCCGCAGAAGATGCCGCCTTCAAGGAAGCTTACGATAGCCTCCAGTCTTTCCGCGAGAATTACAAAATCTGGAAAGATATCGGATATCTGAAGTGATTTTTCCGGTGTCTGGTACCCAGGGTACTAGATCATAAGAGAAGTCTCGGCAAGGCCGGGTGCCAGACGGCCCCGGCCTTGACCGCGATCAAGAAAAGACCCGGGAGGCTTTTTAATGGAAGCGCTACTAAAACTGAGTGACGGCATTGATGCCCTTGTTTCCCGTATCGGGAAATGGGCTGCCCTGCTCGCAGTTCCGCTGATGCTGACGATCATGTATGACGTGATCCAGCGCAAATTTGGCGGCCAGGGATCCATCAAATTGCAGGAACTGGAATGGCATCTCCATACCGGCCTGTTTATGCTGTGTTTCGGTTTTGCCTATATCCGCGATGCGCATGTCCGTATCGAACTCATCCGTGACAATCTGCGTCCGCGCACACGCGCCATCATCGAAATGATCGGGGCGATCATCTGCATTCTGCCGTTTTGCGCGCTGGTGCTTTATTTCGGTTTTGATTTTGTTCTTCGCTCTTACGAAACCCACGAAGTTTCGGCCGCAACCACCGGCCTTACGCATCGCTGGATCATCAAATCAACCATCCCCGTCGGCTTCGGCCTTCTCGCCATGGCCGGTCTTTCGGTCTTCCTGAAATGCTATGTCTTTGTGTTCGGACCAAGCAACCTGCGCAATCGCGCCGGTTATTACGTCGGCACACATCATGCTGATCTTGGCGACGCTGCCGCCAAGCTCGAAGACTGATCGCGGAACGGGGATAATTCCAAATGGAAAACTTCTATATCGAAGACTGGTTTCCGCTGATCATGTTTGCCTCGTTGGGCATTCTGGTCTTTTCGGGGCTGCCGGTCGCTTTTGTCATTTCGGGCATCGGGATCGCCTTTGGCTTCCTTGGCATGGCCTATGACGTCTTTTCATTCGTTGAATTCTTCAACATCGTATCGCGCATCTGGGGTGGCATCGCCGAAAACATGGTGATGGTTGCCGTGCCGATGTTCATCTATATGGGCACGATGCTGGAAAAAAGCGGTGTTGCCGAAGACCTGCTTGAATGTCTTAACGTGCTGATGCGCAAGGTTCCCGGCGGTCTGGCGCTGTCGGTTACGCTGATGGGCACGATCATGGCCGCCACCACCGGCATTATCGGTGCGTCGGTCGTGATGATGACCCTGCTGGCCCTGCCGGTCATGATGCGCCGCAATTACGATCCGTCGCTTGCGACCGGGACGATTGCGGCATCGGGCACGCTCGGCATTCTGATCCCGCCAAGCATCATGCTGGTTCTGATGTCTGACCTGATGTCGGTTTCTGTTGGCAACCTGTTTCTGGCGGCCATCATTCCGGGGCTTCTGCTGGCATCGCTCTATACCATTTACATCTTTGTCCGCTGCCAGCTCCAGCCCCATCTTGCCCCGCCGCTGCCCGACGCCGAAGCCGTGCATGGCACCGACATGGTGCGCATGATGCTGCGCAGCTTCATCCCGCCGGTTTTCCTGATTGTGCTGGTTCTCGGCTCGATCTTTGCCGGTTTTGCCACCCCGACCGAGGCCGCAGGTGTTGGCGCGCTTGGTGCCACTTTCCTGGCACTGGTCAAGGGCCGTCTGAAATGGGATGTGCTTAAAGACGTCTGTGAACGATCGGCCCTGACCGGGGCGATGCTGTTCTTCCTGTTTGCCGGTGCGACGGTCTTCTCCTATGTGTTCCGGTCACTGGGCGGGGATGATCTGGTCATTGATCTGGTTGACAGTGCGGGCCTTGGGGCATGGGGCGTTCTGTTCCTGCTGATGCTGATTGTCTTTGTGCTTGGCTTCTTCTTCGACTGGGTGGAAATCACCCTGATCGTTTTGCCAATCTTCGCACCGGTCATTGCCCAGCTTGATTTCGGTGACCATCTTTCCGTTGCGGGGGTCGGGCCAACCGAAACACAGGTTCTGACATGGTTTGCCGTCATGGTTGCGGTGAACCTGCAAACCAGCTTCCTGACACCGCCATTCGGGTTTGCCCTGTTCTATCTCAAGGGCGTCGCGCCAAAATCGATTTCCATCCAGCAGATTTACAAGGGCATCATTCCCTTTGTGATCCTGCAGGTGATCGGGCTGTTGCTGGTGATGTATTTCCCGGAACTGGCACTTTGGATGCCCAATACCCTGCTTGAATAGGGGCATGCCCCTGACACATCAAAGGCGCCGTGCAAACGGCGCCTTTTTTGTTTCCGCCACCTGCGGCACAAAGAAAAACCGCCCCGAAAGGGCGGCTGTAATCCTTAATATCCAACGGGATGCTGGTCTATTGCTGCGGCAGGTTCCGCTCGCTTGGCAATTGCAGCATGCGGCCCATCAGATAATCGACATCGTCTGAATCGAATTCGACACCAAGATCACCATACTGGGTCAGAACCCGTTCAATCATCCGGCGTGAATACCGTTCCCGGTCGCGTTCCCCGCCATCCAGGTCGGTTTCACGCGCCACTTCCACCGCCGCCCGGACCCCCGGGAAGAAATGGGCAGGCATTTCGGCCTTGTTATAGATCGCTTCAAGCCCGAACGGGCCGCTGTCGTGGATCAGAATGCGGGTATTGATCAGCGATACCCCGGCACGCCGCGCCAGGGCGGCCTCGAAAAAGGCAACATCCCCCATGCAAAGCGCACGCAGGATCAATCCGCTGGTCAGACGATTGTTGGTATGAAGATGTTCGACCAGCAATTCGACATCGCGTTCTTCCGCGCCATCGCCCAGAAGCCCGATGGTCGCACTTTCCTGCGACTGGGTCATGACCGCGTTGACAATCCCCTCGGGGATATGGCCGCGCGCAATCAGTTCCGATCGCATCCGGTCCGACACCAGCGTCACCAGCCGTTCGGCAATCGTGATCGGCAGATGGTTGCGTTCGATCATCGGTTTCTGGATGCGTTCATTCTCGCCGAACTCGTCGACAACCTTTTGCAATGACCGTTCGCTGATCTGCGCACCGTCATTTGAAATCAGATCGACCATGACGTCTTCGTGGCCGATATCAACAAGAGTCGCCGAAACGATTTCCGACACATGCGGGCGCGATGCGATGGCACGCTGCTTTTCAACGCTGTCGGTATTGTCACCGATGATGTCGACCAGATCGTCATCATTCAGGACTTCGGAAAATTTCAGGATCGGCAGGGCCACGTCATCCACGTCGCGCGCCAAAGTCGCGGCAACATCATGGGGCACCAGCGGGGTCTGTTTCAGGTTCTTGGCCAATGCCTTGCGCACGCGCACCTCGGCATCGCGCACCATCAGGCGAAAGATGTCTTCGGCAAGGACACGTTCGCTGTCGCTCAGGCTTTCGGCAGAAAATTCACGGCTGATCTTGTCGGCCGTTTCGGCACGATTCTTCCCGGAAGGGTCCTGGATCAGGTTGTTAAGATCTTCTTTGGTTATACGCGGCAATGGAGCTCTCCCGGCACGCTAAGCAATCGGCTGCCAACCATTCGTATATCTTTATACACCGTAGGGCCGATTGACTAAACGCAAATTATTCAGTTCCTGCATGTGGTAAATGTCGTGTCGAATTCGGGAAACTCAACAGTAAGCCCATCTTTTTTAACGAAAAGCGAATTTTTGCTCCTGTTTGTGTTTTTCGGTTCACTTGGGAACCAACCAACGACAGAATGCAGTGGGGACCCTATCACTGCAGACCAAGAGAGGCCCGCAATATGAAATTGACCAAAACACTTACCATTGCCGCCACAATGGCCGTGCTCGGCATGGCACCGGCAATGGCCGGTGATGCTGCAAACGGTGAAAAGGTATTCAAGAAATGCGCTGCCTGCCACAGCGTGGAACCCGGCCAGAACAAGGTCGGCCCGTCGCTGGCCGGTTCATTCGGCGCACAATGTGGCCATGTCGCCGATTACAAATACGGCAAGGGCTATCAGGCAGCTTGCGACAAAGGTTTCACCATCGATGAAGCCTTCCTCGTCGACTACCTTCAGGACCCGTCCGAAAAGCTCAGCGAAATCGCGGGCTCCAAGGAACGTTCGAAGATGACCTTCAAGCTGAAAAAAGAAGACGAAATTGCCGATGTCATCGAATATCTGAAAGCGCACTAAGCCCTTTAGATATCCGGTACCGGAATAAAAAACGGCCAGTGCATCCGCATTGGCCGTTTTCATTTGTCGGAACGATATTACGCCGCGGCGCGGCGCCGACCGAGTTCCTCGGTAATCGCGCGGATCTGTTCCTCGACCCGGATATCGATGGTCGATGTCACTTCCAGATCACGATCTTCGTAAACGTCGCGATCAGGATATTTTTCATGCCATTCACGGATCGCCACATCGCGCAGCCGGATCAGCTGTTCGATCTGCGGCCGGTACAAAAAGATGATCCCCGATATCCAGCGGTTGACCGGCCAGGAGGGCTGCGCATGATCAATGATGAAGTTTTCCAGCATATTGACCACGGTTTCACCATCATACCAGACCTCGCCGGTGACCCAGCGGTTAGTGGTAAACAGGCGTTGGGCAAAACCGTATTCATCCATCGATACCGCAACCAGATGCGAAAGCGCGTCATTCGGACCTTCGGGATAGTCAAATCCTTCGATCGGTAACGGTTTGGACCCGGCAGGCATGCCGCGCGGGCGCAGGAACGTATGGAAATGTCCATGCTCGTTCCAGTCTCGCTGCTCGTCCTTGGGGTGGGCATGATAATAGAACTGGGCGTGCGAATTACGGTCATAGACATCCCCTTCGGGATAATGCGACCATTCGTAAAATGTGCCACCCGTCTTGATCAGTTCGCCGACAATATTATCGCCCGTCACCGTCAAAACCCGGTGGCATTCCATAACATCGCGCCCCGCGGCCAACATCCGTTCAAGCCGTCCTGTCGGAAGCGATGTCCAGTCAATTGCAATCTCGGTCATTCCAACACCAGTAACCTTGCGATGAGAACCCTATCCGCAACGGCAGAAATAACCCGTCCCTGACCATGACGGCCAATTAATCCCGTTCAAGAATTAGTGATTCTGTCGCAATGTGCAAGCATGCTTAGCGGCTGGCAGCTATTCGTACATCAACCGGAAACCGATCAGGATATGCTGCATATGTTCCGGTCTGCCATGACGCGCTGCCGGGCGACAGACACCGCAGCCACGGTCATCCCAGGATCCGCCCTTAACAATGCGGTATCCGGCCTGAGAACTGGTGGCGGTCCATTCAAACACCTGCCCTGCCCCGTCATACAATCCATAGGGGCCCGGTTCAAACTGCCCGACCGGCACGGTATCAAACGGGCCGCGATCGGCACTGTTTAACTGCAACGGATCATAGATATTGCCCCACGGATAAAAAATGCCATCCGGGCCACGAACCGCCTTTTCCCAGTAAATCTCTTCGGGCAGCCGCCATTTCATGCCGGTCTTTTCGCTCAGCCATCTGGCATAATCCTGCGCATCGCGCCATGACACCAGAACAACCGGATGGTTTCCCTTGCCCTTTGGCGGCTCGCCGTTTTTCCATGCAAACGGGCGTGTCGCATCGTATCCGTAAATCAGTCCAAGACTTTCCCAATCCTCTTCGCTGATATCCGGCGCATCACGCCCCGTATCGCGGATAAAGGCGGCATACTGGTCATTGGTGACCGCTGTTTTCATGATGAAATAGTCGGGCAGATAGATACGCCATTTATCGACTTCCACATCGTACCAGCGATTGCGACGGCTGACATCATGGCCATAGACCTGTTCGTCGATCTGATAGGCATATTGCCGCTCGACCCCGTCCGACCCCTGAAAGAACCAACCGGCCGGAATTTCCGCCACATCGGGCATGGGTACGTCCGCGGACTGCGCCAATCCCGAAACGGGCAACGATATTGCTGCCAGAACGGCTGCAAAAAGCCCCCCGAACATGTGACTGCATTGTTTTTTCATTGTCTGTTCCGGTCTCCGTGACGGCTGTTCTCACGGTTTATTCAACCGCGCGCCATGCTCCGCTACCTGCATCCCTGATTTCTTAAATGTGGAAAATCTATCGGTTTTTCAATCGTTTTGATACCAAAGCATAAAAAATGAAACATAAATTGCACGCAGCCCGTTCAACCCGAAGCATCTTTTGACCGCTTCTCTCACACGGTTCTCTCACACAACAGTGAAACCATGTGACGTTTCGGGCCAATCGATTTGGCGCATATTGGCCTCCGTCGGACGACAAACATTCAAGCGTCCGGGCAATCGTATCGAAATGAACGCTTAATCAGTGAGGCAATCCATGTCCAAAAAATCCAGCATCTTCTCCCAGACGGCTCTGATCCCCGCGATTGCCGTTGGCGCCGGCCTTGCAATGGCAGCCCCGATGGCACAGGCAGCCCCCCTTCCGACCCCGACCGCAGAAGTCGCGACCTGTACTGCCAATCCATGTGCGGCAAATCCGTGTGCTGCCAACCCATGTGCCGCAAATCCCTGTGCTGCGAAAAAGGTTGTCAATCCTTGCAGCCCGTGTGCTGCCAACCCGTGCGCAGCTTCCAATCCTTGTGCGGCAAATCCGTGTGCAGCAAATCCCTGCGCTGCCAAATAACCGATCCGGTATCTCGACATGCAAATGGGGCAGTGCGATCCGCACTGCCCCTTTTTTTATCTGTCTGACAGGGTTGATCGCAATCAGTCGCGAACAACCATCACCGAACAATCGGCATGACGGACAACGCGCGCGGCGTTCGGTCCCAAAAGGTAATCCTTCAATTCCGGGCGATGCGCCCCGATGACGATCAGATCGCAATTGGTCTTTTTCGCCATTTTCAGGATCACTTCATAAACCGTTCCCTGGCCCACGATATGCTGGACCTTGAGGTCGGACGGAATATGTTCGGACACGAACTGATGCAGCCTTTCGTTATAGGCATCGAGAACCTTTTTCTCGTACCCCTTCGGAAAGAACTGCCCGACCATCGACATCCCGACCGTGGGAACCACGGTCAGGACATGAAGGCGCGCGTTGAATGCCTGGGCTTGCTTGATGGCGACCGGAATGGCTTTTTTCCATGACGAGTCATGATCAAGATCCACTGTAACCAGAATATCCTTATACATGGACTTGGCCCTCCTTAGGCCGCTTCGGCACGACGGCGACGGCGTTGCAACACGATGATCCCGCCCAGCACGATGAATGCCGGGATAAAGAACACCTCTTTGGGCATACGGTCGGCTTCGATCTTGATTGCGGTGATTTCAAAGTCGAAATCAAGTCCCGCTTTCTCGGCCGGGCCACCAAACACCAGATCATCGATAAAGACCTTGCCGTCTTCGGTGCGAACCGCAATGCCCGCATTGTAAAGACGATCTTCACCCGATGCTTCCGGCCCCAATGGCAACATCACCGATTTGGTGACTTCATCGCCTTCCAGGTTAATGCCCTCGACATCCAGAAGAATGCTGGTATTGGCGGGCATATCGGCCGCCTTTTCAACAATCTCGGTTGCGGGCAGGTTTTCATAGGGCGGCTCCAGCAGATCAAGCCAGAAACCCGGACGGAACAGGGTAAAGGCAATCAGCAGAAGTGCCGCACTTTCCCACAGTTTTGACCGGGTGAAGAAATACCCCATCGTCCCTGCGGCAAATACCAGCATTGCAATGGTCGAAACGACAATCACCATCACCACATCAAGCGGATGATCAAGCCCGATCATCAGAAGCTGGGTGTTGAACAGGAACAGGAACGGCAGGGCCGCGGTCCGCATGCTGTAAAAGAATGCGACGAAGCCCGTCTTCATCGGATCGGCCCCTGAAACCGCAGCCGCGGCAAAGGATGCCAGACCGACCGGCGGCGTCACATCGGCCATGATGCCGAAATAGAACACGAACAGATGCACCGCAATCAGCGGCACGATCAGACCGTTCGCAGCCCCAAGTTCGACAATCACGGGCGCCATCAAGCTCGACACGACGATATAGTTCGCCGTCGTCGGCAGCCCCATGCCAAGGATCAGACTGATGATCGCGGTAAAGATCAGGATCAGCATCAGATTGCCGCCCGAAATCAGTTCCACGAATTCAACCATCACCTGACCGATCCCGGTCAGCGACACCGTGCCCACGATGATACCGGCAGCCGCGGTCGCAACGCCGATCCCGATCATGTTGCGTGCACCGGTGGCAAAACCGTCAATCACATCGGCAATGCCTTCCTTCACGCTTGCCATATAATCCGGCTGCTTGCGGAAGAACGCCTTGACCGGACGCTGGGTCAGCATGATGAACAGCATCAGAACAGTCGCCCAGAAGGCCGACAATCCGGGTGATTTCAGTTCAATCATCAGGAACCAGACCAGCACCACGACCGGCAGCAGATAATGCAGACCGGACTTGGCGGTTTCGCCCAGTGCTGGAAGCTCCAGCACCGGTTTATTGGGATCATCCAGTTCAAGATCGGGATATTTCGCCGCATAATAAAGACCGGCAAAATAGATCGCAGCACATTCGACCGCGACAATCCAGCCCACCGCGTTACCGAATATCTGTTTCTGGAAATTGATCGCGTAGTAAATCACACCCGCAAGAATAACCAGCGACAGCACGAACAGAAGCGAACGGATCAGCACTTGCTGCACGGTCGATGTCTGACGTTTCGGCAGGCCCTTCATATTGGCCTTAAGCGCCTCGAGATGGACGATATAGATCAGCGCGATATAGGAAATCGTCGCCGGCAGGAAGGCATGCTTGATGACTTCCGGATAGGGAATGCCGACATATTCCACCATCAAAAAGGCCGCAGCCCCCATGACCGGTGGCATGATCTGACCATTGACCGATGATGCGACTTCCACCGCACCGGCCTTCTCGCCAGAAAAACCGACGCGTTTCATAAGCGGAATGGTAAAGGTCCCGGTCGTCACCACGTTGGCAATCGATGAACCGGAAATAAGCCCGGTCATTGCCGATGCCAGAACGGCTGCCTTTGCCGGGCCGCCGCGCATGTGACCAAGGGCGGCAAACGCCACCTTGATGAAATAGTTGCCTGCCCCGGCTTTATCAAGCAACGAGCCAAACAGCACAAACAGGAACACGAAGCTGGTCGAAACGCCAAGCGCAATCCCGAACACGCCCTCGGTCGTGATCCATTGATGCGACATCGCCTTGGAGAAACTCGCCCCGGCCCACTGCAAAACATCGGGTACCCACGGCGCATTGCCAAAGAAAACATAGGCAAGGAACACCATCGCCACAATCATGAGGGGCGGGCCAAGCGCACGCCGCGTTGCTTCAAGCAACAGCACCAGACCGGCACCGGCCACCACAAGGTCCTGCGTAATCGGCAAGCCCGGACGCGACGACAGCTCGCGATAGAAAATATAGATATAAAGGGCACAGAACGCCCCGGCGGCGGCCAATACCCAGTCAAGAACCGGGATATAGCTTCGCGGCGAATTCTTGAAGGCCGGATAGGCCAGAAACGCCAGGAACACGGCGAATGCCAGATGGATCGACCGTGCTTCGGTCGAGTTGAAAACACCAAAACTGAAAATGTAGGGCAATGGTGATGCCAGCCAAAGCTGGAACAGCGACCATGCCACGGCGACATACAGCAAAATGCGTGCTGTCATGCCGGTAGGCTGACGCGCGCCGGTATCATTTTCCGCGATAAGATCCTGAAGATCCTGGTCCGATGGACCCTGTGTCGCGCTTTTATCGTCGGTCATTGCAAACTCCCGGTCTGAACGCGGTTTCTGTTTCGGGCGGCCCAAACGATAGCCCAGAAACAAAAAACCTCCGTCGACACTTACCCGGTCGCCCACGGAGCATTTCGGCACATCATTGTGTGCCACTTTGACAGAATTTTATGATGCCCTCGGGGGCGCAAGAAAAATGAAACGGGAGGCACGCCGTGCCCCCCGTTTCAGCCCGTCTTACATCAGGCCAGCTTCTTTGTAGTATTTGACAGCGCCGTCATGCAGCGGTGCCGAAAGGCCGTCTTTGACCATTTCTTCTTTGACGAGGTTTTCAAATGCCGGGTGCAGCTTTTTGAAGTCGTCGAAGTTTTCAAAGACTGCTTTGACAACGTTGTAAACGATGTCTGCATCGGTTGCGGTCGAGGACACGAAGGTCGCGCCGACACCGAAGGTCTGAACGTCGTCCGGGTTACCGCGATACATGCCGCCCGGAATGGTGGCCACACGGTAATACGGGTTGTCGGCAACCAGTTTCTCGATTTCCGGACCGGCAACTTCAACCAGAACCGAATCACAGGCAGTGGTGGCTTCCTGGATCGAACCGGACGGGTGACCGACGGTATAGATCATCGCGTCGATCTTGTTATCGCAAAGTGCCTGGGACTGTTCGGCCGGCTTCAGTTCGGATGCCAGTGCGAAATCGTCAAGGGTCCAGCCCTTGGCATTCATCACGATGTCCATGGTGTCGCGCTGACCCGAACCCGGGTTACCGATATTGACACGTTTGCCTTTGAGGTCATCAAAGGTTTTGATGCCGGCATCTGCACGGGCAACAACGGTGAACGGCTCCGGATGGATCGAGAAGACGGCACGAAGGTCTTCGAACGGGCCGACTTCCTTGAATGCTTTTTCACCATGAAGGGCATAGTACTGGATATCAGACTGGGCAACGCCCAGATCCAGCTCGCCCGAACGGATGGTGTTGATGTTGTAGGACGAACCACCGGTAGACTCGACCGAGCAGCGAATGCCGTGCTCTTTACGGTCTTTGTTGACCAGACGGCAGATCGCGCCACCGGTCGGATAGTAAACGCCCGTCACGCCACCGGTACCGATGGTGATAAAACGGTTTTCCTGTGCCGATGCCTGTCCGGCGAACAGCGACGCACCAGCCAAGGTGGCAATGGCACCCGCTACAGCGATAAGTTTCTTCATCAGGATTAGCTCCCTTTACACCCTGTTATAGAGTTTTCAACCGTACCGTTAAGATACAGCAGAAAAACATGGAAACATCAGATAAATCAGATGTTTCGGCGATGGGATTATAATGACGAGCCCCAAGAATTGAAACCCTATAACCCCGAAACCCCCTGATACTTTTACAAAAGTAACCAGTCTGTTTTCATTGGCGTGCCGCAGGTTACCACTGCGGTTGCATGATCTTTCGCGCCTGATCGCCGGTCGCAACACTACGACCCATGAGATGCGCACCTTCGCGCGCCTGAACGATCAAAGCAGCATTATCGACCGCACGGGAACGGTCAACCAAAAGATGATTATTTTCGAACCCAATACGCGCATGCCCACCCAATCCGGCAGCCGTCAGCGCACAGGCATTTTCATGCGCCCCGAACGCGCACAACATCCATTCCGACACAAAGGGCGACACCCCAAGATACGGCAAGAGGTCTTTGGGATCGGACACCTGTCCGGTGGTGTAACGGCCCAGAACATAAAGAACCGGCAGCTTTTCACCGGGAATGACGCCATCATGGACAAGCTGGTTGAACCGGGTCACGTCCTCTGGTGCATACAGGATGAATTGCGGCAGGATATTTGCCTCGCGCATGAAGGCAAAGAAATCGCGCAGTTCGTTCAGTTCGGCATTTTCCGGCGCAATTTCGCGAACCGCGATTGAAACGGCCTCGGGCACAAGCCCGCGAATCATCGCCATCTGGTCCTGCGCGCTATACATGCCGACCGCCTCGCTCGTGACCTGAAGCAGCATGTCATCCCCGACACTGGCCCTGACCTCGGTCAGCATTTCACGATAACGCCCCACATCAATGCTGTGCTTCTGATCGTCATCGCGCACATGCAGATGCATCATTGCCGCCCCGGCGGCCTTGCAGTTGGCGGCTTCCTTGGCCAGTTCGGCCGGGGTTATCGGAATATTGGGCAGATCGGCCTTGGTCTTGCGGGCACCATTGGGGGCCGATGCAATCAGAAACGGGGTATCGCCATACGACATTACGAAAGTCCCTCGGCGGCAAAGACATCATTTATCGCCAATTCAAACAGATCGACAATCTTCGCAACATCATCCTCGGTCACGATAAAGGGCGGTGCAAACAGCACATGGTCGCCCCGCACGCCATCAATCGTGCCGCCCATCGGATATGCCATCAATCCGCGGGCAAAGGCCGCCTTCTTGATTTTGGCGTTGATCTTGCGCGACGGATCAAACGGGTCCTTGGTTTCGCGATCCGCGACAAGTTCAACACCGCGGAACAGTCCCCGACCCCGAATGTCGCCGACAAACGGGTGCTGCCCGAACCGTTCGCGCAGCCCATCGGCCAGCAATTCGCCCTGCTTGACGACATTGGCCAGAAGGTCGCGTTCGCGAATGGTCCGCTGGGTTGCAAGTGCCGCCGCACAGGCGGTTGCATGCCCCTGATAGGTATGGCCGTGCTGGAAGAAACCCGATCCATTGGCAATCGCATCATCAATCTTCTTGGACACCAGAATGGCACCAATCGGTTGATATCCCGCACCAAGTCCCTTGGCGATGGTCTGCAAATCGCCGGCAACACCTTCCTGTTCAATCGCATGCAGGGTGCCGGTTCGCCCCATGCCGCACATGACCTCGTCCAGGATCAGCAATACACCATACTGATCGCAAATCTCGCGGATGCGTTTGAAGTATCCCGGCACTGGTGCAACCGCACCCGATGTCGCGCCGACAACCGGTTCGGCGACAAAGGCGGCAACGCTATCTGCCCCCAGTTCAAGGATCGCGGTTTCAAGTTCGTTGGCAACCCGTAAACCATATGCCTCGTCACTTTCGCCCGGCAACTGGTCGCGATACTGATAACAGGGTGCGATATGGCTTGCGGTGATCAGCAGTGGCTCGAACTGTTTGCGACGCCACATATTGCCGCCAACCGAAAGCGCGCCCAGCGTATTACCGTGATAGGACTGGCGACGCGCAATCACGTATTTCCGGTCCGGCTGCCCGATTTCCAGAAAATACTGCCGCGCCATTTTAAGGGCGGCCTCGGTTGCCTCGGACCCGCCCGAAACGAAATATGCCTTGGCAATGCCTTCGGGGGCATGAGTGACAAGGTCTTCAGCCAGTTCTTCCATCGCATCGGACGAGAAAAAGCCCGAATGCGCATAGGCGATCTGATCAATCTGGGCATGCATGGCGGCACGCACCGCCGGATCGGAATGGCCAAGGCACGAAACCGCAGCCCCCCCGCAGGCATCAAGATAACTTTTGCCGTTCTGATCAAAGATATAAATGCCTTCGCCCCGCACCGCGCGCGGCGGGGTCGCGACACTGCTGCGATGGAGGACATAGGTTTCGGGCTTGCTGTGGGGCTGTGTCATGATCTGGAATTCCGTGTGGGGTCGGCTTCGTCATAATAGGTGTCAAAAGCCGCAAGTTGTTCTTCTGCCGCGGCAATCCGTTGCAGTGCCTTTTGCCCGCCGCGCGCGACCAGAAGCGCCACAAGCGCCTGCATGACCGAAACACTGGCGGTAAAACTTTGAAAGAAGGACGGCGATCTGTCGGACACGACCAGCTTGGTCACCGCATCCATTGCAATCGGCGCCACATCTGAATCGCAGACCGCAATCACCGGGCAATGCTGATTGCGCGCAAACTCGACCGCGCGCACCGTATCGCGGATATAGGGCCGTGCCCCCACCGCAATCAGGATGTCGCGCCGGCCAATGCCCCGCAACTGATCGCCAAATGCGCCCGAACGCCCATCCACCAGAACGACATTGTCGTTAAACAGACGATAGGCATAGGCAAACTGATAGGCCGCCGGATACGCCGCCCCGCGTCCGACAACAAAAACCTGACGGGCGCGCGCGATATGTTCGCAGGCGTCCTTCATGCGTTCACACATTTCCGGGCCGAATGCCTGACCGATATTGGCAATCTCGGCCTGCGCGATGTCTTCAAGCAGATGCGTATCACGATGGATATCGGCTTCGCTGTTTTGCAGCGCGCGGGCCCGGTGCGCGTAACTTGCCGGCAGGTCAAGCAACCGGTTCTGGTAACTGTCACGGAACTGCTGCCAGGTATCGACCCCGATGGCCGCCATCAGGCGCGTGACCGTGCTGGGCGGGACATTGGCCGCCCGCGCAAGCGCGCGCATCGATCGCAGGGCAACATCATTGGGATGATCAAGGATATGGCGCGCCGCCTTCTGCATCTGCGGGCTCAGCATTGCATAGTCCGAAATCAGCTTTTCGCGCAAATCGGTGTAAACACCCATTTTCCTGCGTTCCTGTGGTCAATTGATCGAAAAACTACGCCACAGCAGCGCGGATTTTACAACAAATGTTTCATATTGATATTTTCATGAAACATTTGTTTCGAGAACTGTTTCATCGATAAAACGGTATTGCGTGCCGGGAATGGTAAAAAACATGGACTTATAAGAAAAAAATGTAACAATACCGGCTTCGCGGATGAAACGTTCCCGTTTCATATAAAGATACAAAACTATACCCGCGATACGGGACTGGGCACCGAATCGATAAGGTGGCCAATGAATAATCAGCTGATCGATGCACTGGCGCAGACAACTGCGGGCATCGCCCTTTTTGACAGTAATGAACGAATTATCTATGCGAACCCCGCATGGGAACAGCTGATTACCGGCGTCGCCGAAGAAGACCTGCTGTTTTCCGAGACCGAGCTTGCCGATGGCGGAATGATTTCCGTCTGCTTTGTCAAACCGCAGGCAAAGCTCACCCACCCGATTGAGCTGCCAGCATCGGCCAATGATTCCAAAATCGGTACCGTCATCATCGCCGATGACAGCGAAAGCAACCGGATGGTCGCACGACGCATCCTGCAGGCCGAAGGATATGGTATTGTCGAGGCCACCAACGGCCAGACGGTTCTGAACATGCTGCGCCGTGGGGTTACTGCTGATCTGATCCTGATGGATGTCGAAATGCCCGATATGGATGGCCTGCATACAACGCGCCGCATCCGTCACATGCAGGGCCCGGTCGCCCAGACCCCGATCATCGCCCTTTCCGCCCACCAGTCGCGCGACTGGAACGTGATTGCGCGTCAGTCCGGCGTGGACGAATTCATCAACAAGCCGATCCAGCGGACCAAGCTTCTTGATACAATTCGCGACCTCATCAGCCGATCCCCGGACGGTGCGACGCCAACCGCGCGACTGTCACCGCCGCCCGTGCTGCGTTCCAAAGGCGCGCGCCTCAGCCGCCCGGAACGGCTTGACCCGCCTGCAAGCCCGGTTCTTGATATCCGCACGCTGGAACAGCTTTATGCCGATGCCGGGGACGAAGGGGCGTCTTGCGGCATTGATCTTTTCATCAATGAAACCCAGACCCGTCTGGTCAAGATCGATAACGCCCTTTCAAGCGACGATCTCGCAACCGTGCGCGACGAGGTCCATGTGCTTAAAAGCACGTCGGGCACCTTTGGCCTGCGCCAGCTTTCCGACCTTTGCGAAACGACGCAGAATTTCTTTGAAGAAAACGATATCGACGAAGGCCGCATTCTCGCCCTGTCACGCCAGGTCGTGCAACTCGCACCGACGGCCCTGACAGCACTTAACCTTTATCGCCGTTCACGCGGCTGGGGCAGTCCGCAAAGAACCCAATAACCTGCCTTCACGACGACACTCGCCACCCCGGCCACACCTCTTACAGAGGCCGAGGTTAAGCTTAAGGCAGAGGCAGCATTAAGGACTGAGCCCCAAGCCGAAGCCCAAGCCCAAATCAAATGCACGATTTTCATATCGCTGCCTCGGGCAACGTTTCTGCTTGAACAGCCGCCTTTATCGATCCATCCACGCTGCCTTTTGCATACTTGATCTCTGCCCTGCGATCCGTTGCAAGATGCGTCTGCCAAATCCGCCAGACGAGTAACGCCCAAAGGCCAAGCGCCATATCCTGCGCGCCATGCCGTGTTGCCCTGCGCCAGTAATCCTGCCGCGTGCGATCCATTATTGGCAGATCGGCAAACAGCATCTCGATAATCCGGGCCTCGCGCCCCCACAAAAGGCCACCAAGTTTTGCCAGCCAGTCCGATACTGGCGGATTGAACCCGACTTTAGCTGCGCTCAGGTAACCATCCGGCATCATCGGCGCAATGGCCGCACGCAACAGCGACTTCGCCCCGCCACGCAGATGCTCCCGTGGCGAAACACGCCCGGCAATTGCCATCACCTCATGACCAAGCAACGGCACCCGGTATTCCAGCCCGTACGCCATGCCGCATCTATCCGACATGGCAAGCTGATTGCCCGGCAATGTCACCCGGCGGTCAAACGCCATCATCCGGTCGCACAAATCGCCGGGCAAATCCGCGGGCACCGATAACCGCGCACCAAGTTCGACCAACGCGCAACGATCATTCCAGTGATCAAACGCGCCTGCCGAACGCCCCTGCCCACCCCGAACAAATCTGGTCATTCCGCGTGGCAAGACATCGGCAATACGTCCGGCGATCAGACTGCGGATAACGTCCGGTACATGATGCCAGTATCGTAACATCCCCGCCGCCCGATAGCGCGGATAACCGCCAAACAGCTCATCCCCTCCATCCCCGGCCAGGCAGATCGGCACATGCCTTGACACCTCCGAACCAAGCGCCTGCGCCAAAACAACCGATGGATTGCCAAAAGGCGACCCAAACCCCCTAAGACCATCATTCAAATGCGCCAGAATTTCCTCTGGTCTGTCAGGTGCCGCAACAATGTGCAACTCCATGCCCAGATGCTTTGCCAACTGCCCCGCCCGTGGTGTTTCATCCATCTCGGCATTGTCAAATTGCATGACAAATCCCGGCGGCGGCTTTTGCCCGCGTTCACGCGCGACATCACAGGCCATCGCGGCAATCGCACCACTATCCATTCCACCGGACAAAAGCATGCCAACATTACGGTCCGCATCCATCGCATCCGCCACCGACTGGCGAATGGCCCGGCGCAGATCGGCAACTGCGTCTTCGCCGTCAGATCGGTGGCAAGTGGCTGGCCGGATCATCCGGCTATCAATCTTGCCATCCTGCCAGCAGATCAGTTCCCCCGGCCTTAACTGCCGGATATCGGCAAAGCCGGTCGCCGGTGCAGGCACAAACAGATGGGCAAGATAATGCGGAAAAACATTCTGGTCCGGCATGGCCGGTACGATGCAACGCAGGGCTGCGACCTCGGACGCAAACGCCACGTTCCCGCTGCCATATTCGGAAAAATAAAGCGGCTTTATCCCGACCGGATCACGCCCAAGCCAAAGCTGGCGCAATGCGCAATCCCAAAGCGCAAAGGCATACTGCCCGGAAAGATCGGCAAGTGCTTTGGCAGCATCAGCATCATCACGTAGGGCATTGCCAAGAACCGCCAGAACCAGCGCGGCATCACTGTCGCATTCAACCTGCTGTCCTTGGTCACGCAGTCCAGAAATCAGCCGCCGATGCCCCGCGACATAACCATTAAACGCCAACACAAACCGGCCATCGGACGAAATCAGGGGCTGGTTTGCCGCCATCCCCGGATCGGTTGTGATCAGCCGACGCACGCCAAGCGTTACAGCACCCGCCCGATCAGACCAGCACCCTTCATCATCAGGTCCTCGATGGGAAAGCGCATGCAGCGCTGCCAGAACGCGCTGACGCTCAGCACTCCCCGTCGCCCCCGCCAATCCGCACATAAGGCTCCCCCCCTTATGAAGATCTAGCTTCCCTGTTTGCCAAACCACGCGCCGGTGCTGCGCAATCCTTCATGCGCATCCACAGGCGGCTGCCAGTCCAGCGTTCGGCGAATGGCGCGACTGTCGATTTGCAACGAGCCCGTCAAACGCGAAACCTGCGCGCTTTTGCCGGTGATACGCCCCAGCAGGGCCAGAACCCCTTCGGGTACCGGCAGCAAAACCGGTTTTTTTCCCATTCCCTCTGCCAGCAGGCGGATCATCTGGCCAATCGAATGATCAACCCCGTCCGAAACAAGGAAGGTCTGATTTGCCGCCCCGGCATGTGCCACCGCCGTCACACAGGCATCCGCCAGATTATCGACATGCACAAGGGAACGGTGATTGTCGATCGCGCCCAAGGGCAACGGCATTCCCCGACGGACCAGCTTCGTCAGTGCCGCAAAATTCGCCCCGACATTTGGCCCATACACCAAAGGCGGCCGCAAAATGGTGACTTCCAGACCGGTTTGCGCAGCAATGTCGCGCAGCATCTGTTCCGCCTCGGCCTTGGACTGCCCATACGGGTCTTCCGGTGCCGCCGGACTGCTTTCATCAAAGGCCCGGTTTGTCGTCGCCTCGCCGTTCACCTTGATCGAACTCATGAAAATCAGCCGCTTAACACCCTGTCCATGTGCCGCCCGTGCAAGGCCCGCCGTCCCGTCAACATTGACCGCGCGAAATGCCGCCAGCGGATCATCGGACTGGTCATTCATGACATGCACGCGCGCGGCCAGATGAATAACCGCCTGCACATCTTTCAGATGATCTTTCCAATCGGTTGTCGCATTGATATCGCCAACAACCCGGCTATCGATTGCCACACCATCGACAGGCCGCGCCAAGGCATCCGCGCGGCGCAACAATGCGCGTACCCTGTATCCCTTCGCCAACAGCGCCTTGCAAACCGCCTGCCCGACAAAGCCATTGGCACCCGTCACGGCAACCCGTACCGGTTCACTCATTCTCCATATCCCCTGTTTCGGATGATCCTGCACCGTCTGACGAATTCAGCCGCCCCTGCAAATCCGCCAGCACATATAACCGCAGGGCACTTGAAAGGTTGCCGTCGCGGCCTTCGTCAACCTCGGCCACCAGTTCGGCAATGGCCATGTCGCGCCGTGTGGCGATGCCCTGAAGTTCGGACCAGAACGCATCTTCAAGCGAGAAACTCGTCCGGTGTCCGGCAATTGTCACAGATCTTTTGCGAACGTCGCTGCTCATCGGCCTGTATATCTTCCCAATCCTCGGCAACTCGATCATCATGCCGGTGGCGTCACCCGATCATGATAAGGCATCCCTATGAAATTCATACATCTTTCAGATACGCATCTGCTGGCCCATGATGATCTTTCGCGTCCGCCGCATTCTGGTGAAACGCTGCGTGCCGTCATTGCCGAAATCAACGAATATCATGCCGATGCCGCGATCTGCGTGATTACCGGCGACATCACCCATCATGGCCGCCCCGAACAATATGACCATGCGGTCGAACTGTTCGCGACCCTTGCCATGCCGTTTATCATGATCCCGGGCAACCACGATATCCGCGAACCGATGCTGGCCGCCTTCCCCGATGTGCCGCGCGATGAAAACGGCTTTATCAATCACGCGCACAGCTTTGGCGGGTTGCGGTTTGTGATGCTTGATACCATCGTGCCCGATGCCCATCACGGTACATTGTGCGACGCCCGGCTCGACTGGCTGAAACGCGAACTTGCCAGCCATCGCGATCTGCCGACCTTTCTGTTCATGCATCACCCGCCGCTTGATATGGGCCTGCCGTTCCTTGATTCGATCCGGATGGATGCGGACGCCGAACTGGCCGCCATCCTCAAGGACAATCCGCAGATCAGACATATCTTCCTTGGCCACCTCCACCGTCCCGGCAACGGCATCTGGCAGGGTATTCCGTTCAATGTCGGTGGCAGCAGCCAGAAGGGCGAACCTCTCGACATGCGTCATGAAAAGGAAGAAGAACTGGTTGAACGCGCCCCGTTAAAGCCGATGTTCGGTATCGTGCTGACCGATCCGTCGGGCAATGTGCGCTATCACTATGAAACGGTGCCGTTCGATTAAGGTCAGGACGCCTAGAAGGATGCCGAACGCGCCCATTCCGCCAACACCGCCGGATCGCTTTCCATGCGTTCATGACGGGATCGCAGGGTGTCAAACCCGCTGTCATCCATCAATTGCGACAGCGCCCAGACGGCAGATCCGCGCACAAGCGGGCTTTCATCGGTCAAAAGGCTTTCGACACGCGGAACAAGATTGACCGCCCCGCTATTGCCCACCGCCGTCAGGACATTGCGCAGGAACTTTGCCCGCCCGATCCGCTTGATCGGCGATCCGGTAAAGAAACTGCGAAATGTCTCGTCATCAAGATCAAGGAAATCGGCAAGCCTTGGCGCTGTCAGTTCGGCGCGCGGGATAAAGGCCATTTCCTGCGTCCGGCTGGCAAACTTGTTCCACGGACACACCGCCAGACAATCGTCGCAGCCATAAATCCGGTTCCCCATCGCCCTTCGAAACTGGGGCGGGATCAAGCCGTCATGCTCGATCGTCAGATACGAAATGCATTTGCGCGCATCCAGTTTGTAGGGGCCGGGAAACGCATCGGTCGGACAGGCCGAAAGGCATTTTGAACAGGACCCGCAATGATCGATTTCAGGCGCTGCCAGATCAAATTCAAGGGTCGTGAAAACCTCGCCCAGAAACAGCCAGCTGCCATAGTCGCGCGAAACAAGATTGGTATGTTTCCCCTGCCAGCCAATCCCGGCCGACTGCCCCAGCGGTTTTTCCAGCACCGGTGCGGTATCGACAAATACCTTGACCTGTTCGCCACCTGCCCCGGATTTCTGCGCCGTTTCTATCATCCAGCGCGCAAGCTGTTTCAGGCGTTTCTTGATCAGATCGTGATAATCGCGATTTCTGGCATAGACCGAAATCATCGCCCGGTCCGGATGATCCAGAAGGGTTAAGGGATTTTCCGCCGGGCCATAGTTGGAACCCAGAACAATGACGGATTTGACATCCGGCCACAGCATTTTCGGGTCGCGACGACGCGGCAGCCGTTCCGGGTCGTTCATCCAGTCCATGGTGCCATATTCGGCGGCGGCGACAAATTCATCGAGCCGCGCCTGATTGCGTTCGTCAATCTGCGGGCGCGCCACGCCACAGACATCAAAGCCGATTTCACGGGCTTTGGTCTGAAGGCTTTCAAGGGTTATCGCAGCACAAACCGTCATGGCAAAACATCTGGGTCGTTTTCTCTCTCTGTGCTGCCTTATATAGGTTTGTCACCGAAACGCAAAAGGCCGCAGCATATGGCTGCGGCCTTTAAATCGACACTGGGCGAAATCAGAAGCGATAGCGTAACGTCGCCAGAATTGTGCGTTCCTCGCCATAATAGCAGTTATCCGACCACTGCGTGATCAGGCAGGATGCGACATATTCCTCATCCATCAGGTTGTTCACGTTCAGCCGGAAATCGGCATTGTTCATGCCAACCTGTGCTAGATCATAGTTCAGCACGACATCAACCAGTGTGTAGTCCGGAACCATAAGGGTGTTCGCCTCGTTCGCGGCAGTTTCACCGACATAGCGGATACCCGCCCCGATACCGAGCCCGTCAAGCGCCCCCTGATCAAAGCGGTAATGCCCCCAAAGCGACACCATATGTTCCGGCACCTGCTGCGGGCGATTGCCATCCTTGACCGAACCCGGCGCATCAAACGACGCGTCGGTATAAGTGTAACCGGCCAGCACGCTGAGATTGTCGGTCAGTTCGGTCCGCGCCTCAAGCTCAATGCCTTGGGATTCAATCGTTCCAACCGGCTCCCATGCCGTCGTCAGATTGTTATAAACCGCAACGTTTTCCTGTTCGATATGGAATGCCGCAGCACTCAGCATCGTTCTGCTGCCTTCAGGCTGGAACTTTATGCCGACTTCATACTGCGTGCCTTCGGTCGGTTCCAGCGGTTTGCCGGATGCGTCACTCGACAGGCTGGGATTGAAGGATTCCGAATAATTGAAATAGGGCGCGATGCCGTTATCAAACAGATAAAGCACACCACCGCGTTTGGTCAGCTTGCTGCGGTCTTCGCCCTGTTCAACATTGGTCAAACGGTTCAGGTTGCTGGTTTCCAGCCAATCCTGCCGTAGTCCCAGCGAGAAACGCCAGTTTTCATAGGCCAGCTGATCCTCGGCATAAAGCCCGGCCTGTTCAAGGGACCGGCTGTTGCTGTTGGTGATTGTTCCCAAAGCAACCCCGGGGCTACCATAGACCGGATTGAATGCATTGATGTTCGATGCCCCGGTAAACAGCCATTCGTTTTCACTTTTACGATCCTGATAGTCAAAGCCCATCAGAACCGTGTGATCGATGTCGCCCGTGGCAAAATTGGCTTCGGCCTGGTTATCCACCGTAAAGGCCCGAAGGCTTTCATCCCCACCGCCATAGGTACGGGTCAATTCGTTTGAGGTGCCGCTCCAGCCCGTCTGATAGATCTGATCAAGATGCACATCGGCATCAAGGAAACGGAAATTCTGACGCACCGTCCATGTATCGTCAAAATCGTGTTCAAACTCGTAACCAACCATATTCTGGGTGCGCTCGAAACTTTCCAATGCCGGATCACCGTCAAAGAAAGTGTTTGAGATATACTGGCCGTTACGCAGGAAAAGCGTGCCTTCGGACGGAAGCCCATTATGCGTGCCACCTTCCGGGTCTTTCTGGAAATAACCCGACAGTGTCAGGCGTGTATCATCGCTGATATTGGCTGTCAGTGACGGGGCAATGGCATAACGTTCTTCTTCGGTGCCTTCGAACTGGGTGTCGGATGCATCTGCCTTGCCGACAACGCGATAGGCAAGCTTGCCCGCCTCGTCCAGCGGACCGGTGAAATCAAAACCGACCCCGCGCTGATTACGGCTGCCATAGGAAAGTTCGACTTCGCCCTGCTGTTCGAATTGCGGCTTCTTGCTTGATAATGCCACCAGACCACCGGGCGAACTGCGACCATAGAGAACCGATGCCGGGCCTTTGACCACATCGGCACGTTCGACGAAATAGGGATCGATCTGCATCGAGCTATAGGTCGAATCATCGCTCATGGTTTTCAGGCCATCGAGATAGATATTATCGATGCTGCGATCCACCAGACCACGCAGGATAATATAATCGTACCGGTTTGATGCACCGACCTGTCCGGTAAAGGCACCGGGCGTATAGCGCATCGCCTGCATCACAGTCTGCGATCCCTGATCTTCCATCTGCTCCTTGGTCACCACGCTAATGCTTTGCGGTGTTTCAAGGATCGGCGTTCCGGTTTTGGTTGCTGCACGCGACTGGGTCGCGACATACCCGTCCACCGGGCCATCGGCGGTTTCGGTGACCGCATTGGCTTCGACCCGGACAGGATCAAGAACCGTTTCACCACTGGCGGCAATCTGTTCAATCG
Source organism: Thalassospira sp. A3_1 (assembly GCF_017744215.1). NCBI lineage: Bacteria > Pseudomonadati > Pseudomonadota > Alphaproteobacteria > Rhodospirillales > Thalassospiraceae > Thalassospira > Thalassospira sp. A3_1. The sequence goes on from NZ_JAGHQQ010000001.1 coordinate 200,884, forward strand.
TGACCGTGTTATCCTCGGTAAAGCGCCAGGTGTAACCCGTGCCACTCAGAAGCTGCCCCAGTGCCTGATCAACCGTCATTTCCCCCTGAACAGCGGATGCCTGAACCCCGGAAATTCCGCCGGACGGAAAGAACAGACGCACACCGGCCTGATCGGCAAGGCTGGTCAGGGCCCGGTCAAGGTCCTGTGCCGGGATGCTGAAATCAATCACGCTCGCCTGTGCGATTTCGGCATTGTCCCGCGATGGCGCAATATCGGCGGCCATCGCATAAAACGGTGCGATGGCCGTGATGCCGGAAATCACCGTGGTTACCACAAGACGGCGTTTCCAGCCCATCAGCACCTTTTGCCGGACCACACAAACGTTTGTATTCATTCCATAAGCCTTTTCGTCAGAAACCCCAATGCGAATGAAATTAAGAACCGAAATCATTCGCTGTTATTTCTGAGACGAAACCGGCTAACGTGATTTGCAGTAAAAAATTCAAAAATTTTCCGAAGCCGGATAGAGACAGGAAAAAGGCCAAAAAACCGGGGATTTGGCCGCCCGCAGAAGATCAATAGATGACGGTCAGGAGCGGCAACCGGGTGACACGCGCCGACGTCGTCTGTTCGATGGAGGCGAAAATCGCATCAAGGTCGGCGGTTTCAAACACCCCCGTAACCTTAAGCCCGCGCAACGCATCCCGCGCCACAACGATTTTCCCCGGCTGATAGCGTTGCAGTTCTTCCATCACATCCGAAAGGGTGCGCTGATTGAAAATCAGCTTGCCGCGCTGCCAGCTGCCATAGGCGGCGAGATCGGCATCCGTGATCTTTTTCAGCCCGCCATTGCCATCATAACGCACCTGCTGCCCGACGGTGATCCGCACCGGTTCACTATCACCACTGGTGACTTCGACAATGCCTTCGCGCACGGTGACATTCGCCGCGTTACCGTCAAGCCGAACCCCGTAAACCGTGCCAACCGCGCGTGCCGCCCCACCATTGGCGGAAACGACAAACGGATGATCGACATCCTTTGCCACGTCAAAAATCACTTCGCCCGCTGCAAGGCGGATTTCGCGGCGCGGGCCGGAAAAATCAACCGAAAAGGCTGATGCGGTATTCATATGCGCAACCGACCCATCGGCAAGCATCACCACCCGCTGCTGCCCGATAGCGGTACTGTAATCCGATGTCCAGCGCGCGATGGGCCCGGTTGCTTCCACCCCACCAAACACCGCCAACATCAAGGCACAGACCATTGCCCCGGCAATGACAAGGCGTCCGGGCCGGGGGCCGGATACCCTGCTTTGTGCCGGTTGTAGCGTAAGTTGCCTGCGGGGTGTTGCGGTCCCCGGCGCGGGTGACTGGAAACTGCCGATCTCGTGCCGGATATCGGGATTTTCCTGCCATTGCTGCGCGGCTTCGGTTTGACCGACGGCGGCAAAAAGGCTTCGGGCCTCTGCCGCGGCACGGGCATGATCCGGGCTTTGCGCGCACCAGTCGGCAAAGGCCGCATGATCGCGCGCCGTGGCATCGCCTGATTGCAGCATCACAAGCCACTCGATCGCCTGATCGCCAAAATCAGTCGCCACTGGCCTGTCTGTTGACTGCGGATCCGAATGCCCGGTCTTCAAAACCCGATACCCCGAAAATGGTTCTGTCCGGCCCCGGCTATCGGGCCCTTACTGTTAAGACGTTTGGGCAGGGGCAAATCCACAATGATTTCCGTCATTATTTTTTGCCCTCGCGCAAAAGCTCGTCGCGGCAATGTTGCAGCGCGCGCACAATATATTTCGCCACCATGCTGTTCGATACACCAAGGCGACTGGCAATTTCACTGTGCGACAAACCATCAACCCGAAACATCAGCAACGCCATTCGTGGCTTTTCTGGCAGTTTTTCCAATGCTTTATCAAGCAGTAAAATCTGTTCGCGATCCAGAATGATATTTTCTGGGCCGGGTTTGGGATCGTGGATCGCGTCGGTATCCTCGTCCATGTCGTGATGGGCGGTGATGCGTTTTTCCCGCCTGATCCCGTCAATCGCAAGGTTCCCGGCAACCCGATAGACATAGGCACGCGGATTTTCGATCACGTCCCCCTGATCGGGTGTATCGGCAAGCCGCACATAGGTATCCTGCACGACATCGGCTGCGCGTTCATGATCCCCGCCCAGCTTTCGGGTCAGAAACCGGAAAAGCTGTTCGTAATTTTCCTGAAAGCTTGCGATCAGAACCGATGCGCTGTTGCGCGCCATGGTCTTGCCCAAACATGCCGTTGCCAAATGATACAGGTTCCCCTGTTCCGCCCGTGTATTAGCAAGAACCATAACACAAAACAATGAGAATAATTCGCATTGTTAATAACTATACATACCGGTAATGCCCCAAAACAAAAGGCTGCCACCGGTTTCCCGATCGCAGCCTTTGAATTTACACCAGCTCCGGTGGGGCTAGCTACTAGCCACGCCCGCGATAGGGCGCCACCCCCTGATCGGGGATCCACACCCCTTCGGGTGCCGGGCCGGTCTGGTAAAACACGTCAATCGGAATGCCGCCGCGCGGATACCAGTAGCCACCAATGCGCAGCCATTTCGGATCAATCATATCGGCAATCCGTTTGCCGACCTTGACCGTGCAATCCTCGTGGAACGAGCCATGATTGCGAAACGACGTCAGAAACAGCTTCAGCGACTTGCTTTCCACCAGCCAGTCTCCCGGCACATAATCAATCACCAGATGGGCAAAATCCGGCTGACCGGTGATCGGGCAAAGCGATGTGAATTCCGGTGCGACAAACCGAACACAGTAATCCGTTCCTGCCTGCGGGTTCTGCACCCGTTCAAGGACTGCTTCATCCGGGCTGGCGGGCTGTTCGGTGGTACCGCCCAGCATGGTCAGGTTGTCGTAAATGGTTTGATCGGCCATGTGATTAATCCTCGATGATCGGCACGGGATCAATGTCCCCGCCTTCCTGCCCGGCGTAAAAATCACGGGCGAACTGTTCCATGCGGCGCTGGGCAATGGCGTCGCGCATGCCGCGCATCAGATCCTGATAATAGGCAAGGTTATGCCACGTCAGCAGAACCGCCCCCAAAATCTCGCCTGCCTTGATCAGGTGATGCAGATAGGCGCGCGAATATTTCGTGCAGGCCGGGCAATTGCACTGATCGTCAAGCGGACGGTCATCATCGCGATGACGACCGTTTTTAAGGTTCAGCGTCCCACGATGGGTAAAGGCCTGCGCATTGCGACCCGACCGGGTCGGCAAAACGCAATCAAACTGGTCAATCCCTCGCATCACCGCACCGACAAGGTCCGATGGCTTGCCAACCCCCATCAGGTAACGGGGCTTGTTGGCCGGCAGCATATCGACACAGAAATCAAGCGTATCGAACATGATCTGCTGGCCCTCGCCAACCGCAAGACCGCCCACCGAATGGCCCGGAAGGTCAAGCTCGGCCAGTTTTTCGGAACTTTCGCGCCGCAGGTTCTCAAAAACACTGCCCTGCTGAATGCCATAAAGCGCATAGCCGTCACGTTCGACAAACGCATCCTTGGACCGTTTTGCCCAACGCATCGACATGCGCATGGAATCTGCGGCCTGCTGCTCGGTCGCCGGGAACGGGGTGCATTCGTCAAACGCCATGGTGATGGTCGATCCCAGCAGATGCTGGATTTCCATCGACCGTTCCGGCGACAGCGCAAATTTGCGCCCGTCGATATGGCTTTTGAACGTAACACCATCTTCGGTAATCTTGCGCAGTTTGGACAGTGACATCACCTGATACCCGCCGCTATCGGTCAGGATCGGCTTGTCCCAATTCATGAATTTGTGCAAACCGCCAAGGCGTGCAATGCGCTCCGCACCGGGGCGCAGCATCAAATGGTATGTATTGCCAAGCAGGATTTGCGCGCCGGTATCGGCGACATTTTCCGGCAGCATGCCCTTGACCGTCGCAGCCGTGCCGACCGGCATGAAGGCCGGGGTATCGATCACGCCGTGGGCGGTATGAATGCGGCCAAGACGGGCCTTGCCGTCGGTCGCCAGAAGTTCATAACGGAATTCAGTCATCAGCTTTTTCAATCTTGCTGGCGCATTCAAGCAGGCTGCAATCGCCATAGGAATAGAAACGGTACTTGTGTTCAATCGCGTGGCCATATGCCGCCTTCATGCGATCAAACCCGGCAAAGGCCGATACCAGCATGAAAAGTGTTGATCGCGGCAGATGGAAGTTGGTCAGCAGCATATCAACCGCCCGGAATTTATAGCCCGGCGTGATAAAGATGTCGGTTTCGTTCTCGAACGGTTCAACCACCCCGTCTTCGCGCGCCGCACTTTCAAGCAGCCGAAGCGACGTCGTCCCCACCGCAATCACCCGCCCGCCCCTGGCGCGTGTTTCGTTGATCAGGTTGGCGATCTCCGGCGATATGCTGCCCCATTCGGCATGCATCTTATGATCGTCGGTATCATCGACCTTGACCGGCAAAAACGTGCCCGCCCCGACATGAAGCGTGATCGTGCGGCGCTCAATACCGCGCGCATCAATCGCTGCCAGCAATTCCGGGGTAAAATGCAAACCCGCCGTCGGGGCGGCCACCGCACCGTCATGCTGGGCGAAAATCGTCTGATAATCCGATCTGTCCTGATCATCCCCGCCCTTGTCGCGCCGGATATAGGGCGGCAACGGCATCACGCCATATTTTTCAAGGGCGGCAATCAGATCGGCCCCGGCAACGTTAAACCGCAGCAACACCTCGCCGCCGTCTTTCTTTTCCATGACCTCGGCTTCGAAATCATCGGCGACCCTGAAGGTTTCGCCAACGCGCAGCTTCTTGGCCGGTTTGGCAAAGGCGCGCCATTGTGCAAGACCTTCCTGCTTGTGCAGGGTCACTTCAATGCCTGCATCCCCGCGCTTGCCAAAAAGGCGGGCCGGGATCACGCGGGTATCATTGGAAATTAGAAGATCACCGGGCTGCAGGATATCGGGCAGTTCGCGAACGATGCGGTCATGCGTTTCCCCGCCCGTCAGATCAAGCATACGGGCACTGTCACGCGGATTGGCCGGATGTTCGGCAATGCACTCACGCGGCAGATCGAAATCGAACAGATCGACTTTCATCGGAAAAACAAAACCTGCAATTATCAGAAAAAATCAGAGGGGCGTTTTATACCGCCCCTCTTTGCAAAACCTCAAGGCATCGCGTCGGAATATCAGCCCTGCATCCACCTGGCATCAACCCGCCATCAGCTTTGGGCAGGGGCCGCTTTCATACGCGGGGTCACCACCGTCATCAGCAAACGGAACGGTGCCAGACAGGTCAGCGCCATGATCACCTTGGCCGCGAAATCGCCCATCGCCCATGTGTGCCACGGAAGCCCGGTACCGACGAACGCGATGGAAAAGAACAAGGCCGTATCGACAGCCGACCCGATCCCCGATGATATCAGCGGTGCTTTCCACCAGGTCGCCCGGCGCAGCTTGTCAAACACCGTAATGTCGAGCATCTGCGCAATCAGAAACGCCGTGCCCGATGCAATGGCAATGCGCGTGTCCGCCACGATCAAAGACAACACAACCGCAATCGCAAAGCCTGCCAGAACGACCACGCGTGCGGCCTTGGCCCCGCGTGCGCGGTTCGTCAGATCGGTAACCAGAAACGCCACCGGATAGGTAAACGCGCCATAAGTCAGCCAGTCGGCCAAAACGCCCGGCAGCGGATATTCAACCAGAATGTTCGATGCAACAACCGTCACGGCCATTGCCAGAACGCCAATAATGATGGCTTTCATCGTTTTTCCTTAACCAAAATCCTGACCAAAAGCAGAATGCACGCATAGGAAATCTCGCGGCCCACTTTGATTGGGCGACGATTCGGCACGGGTTTGATTCAAATTATGTTTTCGGTAATTACGCTTGCCACCGCACAGGGTCAAGGAAAAACGGCGGCCAGACCAAAGCCTGACCGCCGCTGCAGATCGCTGCAAGCTGCCCCGGGGAAAAGGAGGAGCACCGTGCCGCGAAACTTCAATTCTGCGCTTAATTCCGTCGGAATTAAAGCATGATCCCGCGAATGGTGAAAAACAGCAACGCGCCAAGGAACGCCCCGGCCGGAACCGTGATCACCCAGGCGGTCGCAATCGTCACCGCATAACGCCGCCGCACCAGCAACCGCTTGCGCAGTTTCTTCTCGGCCTTTTCGGCCTGTGCCGGGTCAAGCTGGCGCAGGGCTTCGATATGCTGTTTCTGTTCGTCGGTTTCGGTATCTTCGCCAACCAGCATCGGCGCATTATCGACCCGGCGACGATGGCTCAGCGTTTCACGCAGGAACCCGACGCCAAACACCGCCCCAACCGCGATATGCGTCGAACTGACCGGAAGGCCAAGGGCGGATGCCACAATCACCGTCAATGCCGCCGACAGAGCCACGGTATAGGCCCGGATCGGATCAAGCTTGGTGATTTTCGATCCGACCGTCTTGATCAGTTTCGGCCCGAAAAGGATCAGACCCGCCGAAATACCAATCGCACCAATCACCATCACCCAGATCGGGATCGGGGCCGATGTCACGATCTGACCGCTATCAACACCCGAAACGATGGCGGCCAACGGACCGATGGCATTTGCCACATCGTTTGACCCATGCGCGAATGACAAAAGGGCTGCCGACACAATCAGCGGAATACGAAACAGCGATGCGATTTCCTTGCGCCGCCCGGTCATGCTGCGCGATGCCCGCAGGACCGCCTTGCGCACCGGGAAAAGGGTCACGAAAAACGCACCAATGCCGATCAGAACAACCTGCCAGGTCTCGGTTTTCCAGACCTTCGATATCCCCTTCATCATCAGATACATGGTAAAGGCCGACACCATCACACCGACCAGGATCGGCACCCATTTGCGGGCCGCCTCGACACGGTTGTCGGTATAAAGAATTCTGAACTTGATAAAGGCAAGGAACCCGGCGGCAATCACCCCGCCCAGAACCGGCGAAATCACCCAGCTTGCCGCAATCGTGCCCATGGTCGGCCAATTGACCGCGCCAATGCCGACGGCTGCCATACCGGCCCCCATCACCCCACCGACGATGGAATGGGTGGTCGAAACCGGCGCACCAAGCCACGTGGCAAGGTTAAGCCAAAGGGCGGCTGCCAGAAGGGCCGCCATCATCGCCCAGACAAAGGTCTGCGCATCGGGCATCTGCGTCGGGTCGATAATGCCGTTCTTGATCGTGCCGACAACATCGCCACCGGCGATAATCGCACCGGCGGCTTCAAACACGGCTGCAATCAAAAGGGCGCCAACCATGGTCAGCGCCTTTGAACCAACCGCCGGTCCCACATTGTTGGCCACGTCATTGGCGCCGATATTCAGCGCCATGTAACCGCCAATCACCGCGGCGGCGATCAGGAATCCACTTTGCGGCAAGCCACCCATATGAAAGGCGACAAAGGCGCTGCACGCCAAAAGAAAGACAAGCGCAAGTCCGAGCTTCGCACTCAGGGAAGCAGTCTCACCGACACCCGCATCCATGCGGCGCTGCCATTTGAGATCCTTATCCAGAGCGGTTTTCTTTGCGACCATGATCAACCGTTACTAAAAAGGGAATCGACGCGCGGATCATGTCGAAGCAAACCCGGTTTGTTAAGGTTTTTTTGCCTTTTTATGACAGCCATGTCCCAAAGCCCCCCGTCAAAAGCAAAACGGCCCCGCATTGCAGGGCCGTTTCGTCGTTTAGGGCCGTGTCAGAAAATCACCGACCGAACTGGTTCAAAAGCCCTTTCAGGACATCCTTTGCCGCGTCCTTGCCCGAACTTCCCGAACCTGAGGACCCGCTATCGGATGAACCACTCCCGCCCAGTGCCTTATCAAGGATATTATCCAGAACCTTGATCGCAACCTTGTCCATGCGCCCGGTAATTGCCGGGTTGCTGATATTGCCCTTGGCGTAAACGCTGAATGGCGGCAATTCTTCGATTTTCTTGGAAAAATCGAAATCTGCCTGGGTGTCCATCTGCCATTTCGGCAGATCAAGGGTCGCATCGGCGTCCGCCGTTCCCACGCGCGATACCGCTTCGACACGGGTGGTTTTGGCAATCCCGTTGGTGATGGCGATATCGGCTTCAAGGCTCTGAACCAGATCGTTGTTACCGACCCCTTCAACCACCATCGCCTGCGGTCCCTGCTGCAACAATGCCTGAATGTTCAGCTTCGGATCTTCCGACCGCTTGTCGGCATTGCTGAACCGGACATTATTGAGAACAAGGTTCGCCGTCCCGTTCAACGCACTGACCAGCTTGCGCGATGTATTGCCCGATGCGGTCACATCAAACTTGGTCGCCGCCCCGCCAATCACCGTGTCATTGGCAACCCGGATCGGGGCCAGTTTTTCGATATCCGCGCTGTCAAGGCTGCCTTTAAGCGCCAGTTTCGGCGTATCGGAATTGCGCGCATCAAACGTGCCATCAATCGAAAGATCCCCGTCACCCAGAAGGCCGGTGAATTTCTCGATGGTCAGAAGCCCGGTCACAAGCGTCGCCTGAAGGTCCGGCTTCACAAGGCTGTAGGTATCGAAATCAAGCTGATCAAGTGCCAGCGAAACATCGGCATCAATCGAACGCAGGGCCGATACATCAATCACCGTGTCATCCCACGGCGTGCCATCGCGGGCATCGACCGTCGTGACTTTCATGCCTGTTGGCATATTGAATGCCGCACGGCGCGGACCACTGCCGCCTTCCGGCATCAGACCGGCGCGTTTGGCGGCCGGCACGAACGGATCGACATTCAGCGTCCCGCCCGAAAGGGCAACAGAAAGTTTCGGTTGTTCGCCGCTGGCATCAAAATCGACATCACCCTTGGTTTCAAACGGACCGATGCCGAACTTCGCGATATCAAGCGCAACATTCTTGGCATTGCCCTTGACCGTACTATCCAGAACCAGACGCCCCAGATTGCCCGACGGTTCATAAGTCGGTGCCACCAACGGCAATACACGGTTCAGGCTCGATGCCTGCATCGCAAGTTTGCCGTCAATGCCTGGTGTCGCGCCAAACAGGTCCTGCAACACCCCATTCAATGCCACCTGCATCAACGGGTTGGACACATCAAGATCAAGGTTCGGGCCGGTCACCGGACCATTCAGCCCGACATTGGCCTGAATACTTTTATATTCGCTTGCCGGTGCCGGAAGCGTAATACCCGTCAGCTTCGCCACTGGCTCCAGCGTTTTGGCCGTGACCTTAAGCTTAAGCCCCTCGAATGCCGGAACGGCAATATCGCCACGGAAAACCCCGCTGGCACTTGCCGACAGACCGACCGCATCCGCCACCGCAAAATTATTCAGCTTGATCTGCGAACCGGTCAGGCTGCCATCAATGGAAATACCCTTGATCGACACACCCGATGAAATGATTTCATCCGCCGCCAGCCGATAATTGGCCGCAATCCCGTCAAGTGGTGCCAACGCATCCTTGATGGTTTTGACCATGGCATCGCCGCCCGCCGCCGGTCCCGAAGACGGGGCTGCACTGTCCGAACCACCCAACGCCGTGCCGGAACCGGACGCAGCCGGATCACTCGCCGTCGCACCTGACGCCGCATCACCATTGGCGTCCGTCGGGGCCGCGCTGATATACTGATCCAGATTGATCCGGTCCAGTTTCAGACCGATGCCAAGGGCAGGCAATCCCTCGCCGCTCAGATTGGCGACGATGGCCCCGCGAATGGCCGTATCGTCGATCCGCATATCCAGATCGGAAATATCAAGCTTGTCGGGTGTTCCCTTGATCCCGCCGGTCAACGAGAAACGGCGCAGACGGTCGGCACGGATGCCATCGACATCCGCCCCAAGCCAGCGCGCCACCGCCCGAATATTTTCCGATGCCACCTCATAGGACAGGGCCGCACTCGGTTTCGGACCCTCGCCCGAAATGCTGCCAAAGACGGAGAAATCGGTTCCGCCCGGAAGCCCCGCCGAAACTTCGTTCAGCGTCACCTTGCTATTGGCAATCGCGGCATTGATCCGCGCATTATGCACCGGCGTCTGGTTATAGATCAGGGTTTCAACCTCAAAATCAATCGACGCGGTCAGATCGGCCGGGATCATCGGCCCATTGGCCGCACCCGATTTTTTGCCACCCTGCGACGGGATCGACTGGCCACCTGTTGCATTCCCGCCATTCGCCGGGGCGGCATCGCCATTGCCATCTGTGCCCGTGTCCGTACCGCCTGCCGGGGCGGCACCATCGCCCATATGGGTCAGGACAAGGATTGAATCGAGATCAAGCTGATTGAAACGAAGCGCCACATCGGCCTTCATTTTCGGATCCTGATCAATCGCAATCGCGCCCGATCCACGGGTTTCGCCAAACCGGATCGTCAGGTCATTGACCGTAACCGATTTGGCATTAGCCGCAACCTGCCCGCCCAGATTGAAAGGCTTCGCCGCGATATCGGGGATATCGGCACCCTCACCAGCAATCCTAAGGGCGGCTTCACGCAGATCATCGAACTTGCCGTCAATCTGGCCGTTAAAGCCCGGATATTCCGCCGAAAGATCAACCTGACCGCTGACATTGATGCCACCATCAACCTTGTCGATGCCGATCTGCATGCCAACCGGGAACGGTCCGGTCTGGCTGACCTGACCGACATTGAAATTAAATGTCAGCGGAATCCCGCGATAGAAAACATAACCTTCGCCCTCGGCCGGGCCATTCAGGCTATCGGCCGACACGCCAAGGGTCAGCCCCTCGATCCGCTCCGTGCTGCCCGGCGTGTGATACAGGATCGTGGCATTTTCGATTTCAAGACGGTCAATCTGGATCGTGCTGGCAAAATCGGATGAACCGGCATCACTGCCCCCCGGCTGCGCTTCGGGTGTTGCCGCATCGCCTTCGGGTGCCGGTGATGGTGACGGGGTTGCGGATGGCGGTGTCGTGATCGTGCCGGCATCCGGGCCGCTTGGGGTGGCCTGTGCCGGATCAAATACCAGATTGTTGCTGCCATCCTCGAACGTCTCGATGGAAATCACCGGATCGATCAGGCTGATTTCGGTGACCTGCACATTGCCGGTCAGAAGCGGCATCAGGGCCACCGAAACGCGGACTTCCTCGACCGATACCATGTCGGGGTCCTGCGCGCCGGGCAGGTTGCTGAGTGTCACCTGCTCGACCGAAAGAGCCGGGAACGGCAGGACAGACATTGAAAGATCGCCGCGAATATCAAGATTGCGGCCGGTTGCTTCACGCACTGCCTGGGTGATTTGTGGCTTGTAACCGTTCCAGTCGATCAGGGATGGAATGATCAACAGGGCGGCGATGATCACGACCAGAACGGCACCAATCACGGCAAGGATCTTTTTCAACAGTCCGGCTCCGCTTTTTGCTCGGCACTCTGGAAACCGACGGCTCGGCAGAGTGCAATGTTATGATTTGATTCCAGCAGCATATGGCTCATACCGCTCGTCGCAACAGAAAATGGCAACAAGTTGGTTGATGATGCCGTTTACGTGCTTATCCGGTACGGATTTTTCCCTTTTGCCGGTTCACATATGTATTTGTGACCAAAACCGCCTGCTATCAAGCCGTGGCCTATGGAAAACCACCGGTAAATACTCATATGAAAATCTAATGACATTCAACACAGCCAACACTGGCAATTGTTTTTCGAAGTGATATCATCAACAAAAAAGAACAAGCTTTCAGGATTTTGAGTCTGTGTATCGGCCACCTTTGTCAATAAGGTGCAGGGAGGATGCAGATGTCCGAAACGACAATTGAACAATCAACGGGTCCCGTCAGCGGACTTCCGCAAGGCATTGCGATCCGCGAAGTCACCAGTGACCAGTCGGGCAAATGGCTTGAAGCAGGCTGGCGCGATTTCAAACGCACCCCGGCCATCGGCCTTGCCTATGGCGGGCTTTGCGTTATTGCCGGTTACCTTATTCTGCTTAGTCTCTTTCAATCGGGTCAGCCCTATCTGACCCTGCCGCTGGGTGCTGGCTTCATGCTTCTAGCCCCGGTCATCGCGGTCGGCCTTTATGAAACCAGCCGCCGCCTTGAAATGGGCGAAAATGTCACCCTGTGGCACAGCCTGAATGGCTTCCGGCGCAATCCCGGGCAGCTTGGCGTGATTGGCGTCATTCTGATGCTGTTCTTCCTGGCATGGACGCGCATCGCGATGCTGTTATTCGCGCTATTTTACAACGGATCGGTGCCGTCCCTTGATGTGCTGATCTGGGAAACCTTTTTCTCGCGCGATGCCATCACGTTTCTGATTACCGGCACCATCCTTGGCGGGGTGCTGGCGATGATGGTGTTTGCCATCACGGTGGTATCAATCCCGCTTCTGGTGGATCGCGATGTTGATGTGATTACCGCATTGATCACAAGCGTTGCGGCATTCCGCAAAAACTGGCGGGTCCTGACCGGCTGGGCCGCGATGATTGCCGTCATGGCAGCGTGCGGCATGGTGGTTTTCCTGCTGGGTCTTGCGATCATGATGCCGCTTCTGGGTTATTCAAGCTGGCATGCCTATCGCGGCCTGATCGATACCGAAAAGGCCGAAGCCCGCCGCCTGCGGCGCGTGGTGCCGTAACTGGCCCACAACGCCTGACCTTCACCATCAAACAAAACGCCGCCATTGATAAATGGGCGGCGTTTTATGTTGTCGGGTCGGATTAACTGGTCGCCGATGCCCGCCGATCCGCTGGCCGTGCCGGGCGCACAAGGAACGTACCCGCCACCACACAACCAAGCGTCACGATCAGTTCCGGGCGCAGTGTTTCCCCCAGAAGCAACGTCCCACCGGCAAGACTGGTCAGGGCCATGACATAGCCGATCTGGCTCAGGAAAACCGGGCCTGCCACGCGCTGCAATTCGAAATGGCAGATATACATCATGCTGGCGACCGCCATCTGAACCCCGATGATCAGCCACGCCATGCCATTGCCGAAATCGGGCACATGCAACTGATCACGACCGGTTTCAAACACAAGACACAGGATCGCACTGGCCAGCATCATCCCCGATGCCAGTGTCAGGGGCGACGCCCCCTTGGGCCATGCCACCGTCCGGTACACATTGCCAATCGCCAGACTTACCGGGATTAGGGCCGCGACCAGCAGATAAACCAGAATGGTGCTATCGGGCGCACTGATCTGCGGCACATATAAAAACAGCACACCACAGAAACCGACCATCAACCCCATCAGGCGTTTGAATTGCGCGGTTTCAATCCCGATCCCCATCGAAATCAGATAGGTCATCAATGGCGGCAATGCGGTAAAGACCCCGGCCATCGATGCCCCGATATAGGGCACCATGAAATAGCCAAGCCCCATCGGTAAAGCCAGGCTGACCAGACCGGCCAGAAAATAATAACGGATATAGGTCGCACGCAGGGGCGGCAAACCGCCCCGGCCAATCGACAGTATGCCCAGAACCACTCCGGCCCCAAGGCATTGCCAGAACAGATAGGACAGTGCCGGAATACCCTCCTGCACACCGACTTTGGCAAGCAGGATGGAACTGCCGCCCATCGTTCCGGAACCAATCAGCAATAAAACAGGTTTGAGCCAGGTGGCGCTCATGATCTTGATCCTTCCTCCGGCCGGCGCAGATATGTGGGGCGCGCGGGCAATTTCAATTTTGTTCAAACTAGCACAACATTATCAGTCGATCTTGCCGGTATTTGATCGTAGTTTATTTCCAATATGGAAATTATTTGATCAATTCACGGGGTTATGAATGGACCGTCTGCGCGCACTGGAATGTTTTCGCAAAATCGCCGAACGCGGCACATTTGCCGCCGCGGCCCGGGAACTCAACATGACGCCGGGCTCGATAACCAAGCATATCAACGCGCTTGAAGATCAGCTTGGCGTGCAGTTGATCGCCCGCACGACGCGCCGCATGAGCCTGACCGAAGCAGGTGAAACCTATCTTGGCCGGATTACCGGCATCCTCGATGAAATGGCCGATGCCGATGAAACCGTGCGTGACCTGAATGAAGGTCCGCGTGGCCGGGTGCGTATCGCCGCCCCCATGTCGTTTGGCATCCGGCAACTGTCCCCGATGATTGCCGAAATGATCGATGCCTATCCCGAACTGACCATCGAACTTGAACTGAATGACAAGGTCGTCGATCTGGTAGACGCAGGCTTTGATATCGCCCTTCGGGTCAGTGAATCTCTGCCCAATTCAAGCCTTATTGCCCGGCGATTATGCGGCTATTCCAGAGTCTTGTGCGCAAGCCCCGCCTATATTGCCAAATCCCCTCCACTGACCAGACCCGAGGATCTGTTGAACCACAACTGCTTTGTTTACACCAATGACAGTCGTCCGGGTTTCTGGACCTTCTCCGATGGTGAACATGAACGCAGCATTCAGGTCAAAGGCCGCTTTTATGTCAATAGCAGCCTTGCGAAGCGTGACGCCCTGCTGCAAGGTTGCGGGATCACGCTGACACCCCGTCTGGTTGTCGAGGATTTGCTAAAGGATGGCAGCCTGATAAGCCTGCTCGATGATTTCGCCCCACGCGAACTGGGACTTTTCGCTTTATGTGCACCGCAACGTCATAAACTGCGTAAGATCAGAACCGTGATTGATTTCATGGTCCGGAAGTTACGCGCAAATAATGATCAGAGCATTCGATGACATCGTCCACAACCGCTTCGACACGCCTTCTGGCATCACTGCCCGTCCTTGGTGCCCTGACCATTGCCAATATCGCCCACGCCCAGCAGGATACCGCCAAGGGCCCGCAATCCATGCGTACCCCCGATGATAAATGGGGGGTGTCGCTGTCGATTGAAAACGATCTGTTCACCAAGAACAATCAGGATCAACATTACACCAATGGCGTGCGGCTGGCCTTCGTTTCCCCCGAAGACAACGCTCCCGAACCGGTGCTGAGTGCGGCCAAGGCCGTGCCGTTTTTTGCATCGAACGGTCGCATCCGCACAAGCTACGCCGTCGGGCAAAGCATGTTTACGCCAAACGACATCACCATTGCCGAAAACCAGCCCGATGACCGCCCGTGGGCCGGGTTGCTTTATGGCAGTGTCGGGCTTCTGTCCGATACCGGCCTGCAGCGCGAAGGCGACAGCGACTATTCGCGCATTGATACGCTTGAACTGACCCTTGGCGTTGTCGGCCCGGCATCCTTCGCCGACAACACCCAGAAAGTCGTTCATAAAATGATCGACAGCCCGGAACCCCGGGGCTGGGACAACCAGATCCGCAACGAACCGATTGTAAACCTGGCCTATGAACGCAAATACCGAAGCTGGTTCGAAGGCGATGTGCTGGGCCTTGAATATGACGCCACCCCGCATGCCGGTTTCATGCTGGGCAACGCCTACACCAATGCCGAACTTGGGACCATGTTCCGGCTGGGCTTTGACCTGCCGGCGGATTACGGCCCGCCGCGCATCCGCCCAAGCCTTCCGGGATCGGACTTCTTCGCCCCCGACACCGAAGGCGTCCCCATCAGCGGCTATCTGTTCGCCGGGGCTGCGGGTCGCTGGGTGCTGCGTGACATCACCCTTGATGGCAACACCTTCAAGGACAGCAATTCCATCGACAAGGAACCGCTGGTCGGCGATCTGCAAATCGGTTTCGCCATCATCGTCGGACAGGCGCGCTTCACCTACACCCACGTCTATCGCACCGCCGAATTTGAAGGTCAGGACAAGGGGGATCAATTCGGCTCCCTGTCCGTCTCCTTCCGGTTCTGATCCGGTACGATCAAACAAAAAACGGGGCCACTTGGGCCCCGTTTTGCATTTCTCTAACAGATCGGACGATCTCAAAGACCCGGAATAAGCTTGCCCGGGTTCATCAACCCTTTGGGATCAATGGCGCCTTTGATCGCGCGCATCAGGGCAATCGTATCGGGGCCATGTTCGGCTTCCATGAAATCAAGCTTGCCATAACCGATTCCATGTTCGCCGGTACATGTCCCGCCAAGTTTCAACGCGCGTTCGACCATGCGATCATGCAGGCGTTTGGCTTCGGCCATCTGTGCCGGATCTTCGGGGTCCAGCAGGATCAGGGTATGGAAATTGCCATCACCCACATGGCCGACAATCGTGCAGGTCAGCGGGCTGGCATCGCAATCGGCCCGTGTTTCGCGGATCGCCTCGGCCAGTTTTGAAATCGGCACGCAAACATCCGTCGGCATACCCGCCTTGCCCGGTTCAAGCTGCAGCGACGCGTAATACGCCTTGTGGCGTGCCGCCCACAATTTGTTGCGGTCTTCCTGACGGGTCGCCCACTGGAATTCCTCGGCACCAAATTCTTCGGCCACCGACTGAACAAACTCCGCCTGTTCCTTCACACCGGCGTCTGTGCCGTGGAATTCGAAAAACAGGGTCGGGGCTTCTTTATGGTCGGTCTTGGAATAATTGTTGATCGCCCGGATTTGCATCTCGTCCAGAAACTCGATGCGCGCCACCGGAATACCGGCCTGAATGGTCAGGATCACGGTATCGACCGCCGCATCAACACTTGGAAACGCACAGACCGCTGCCGACATCGCTTCGGGGATGCCATACAGCTTCAACCCGATTTCGGTAATCACGCCAAGCGTACCTTCGGACCCAACAAACAGGCGTGTCAGGTCATAACCCGCCGATGATTTGCGCGCCCGGTTGGCGGTCTTGATGATCTTGCCATCCGGTGTGACCACGGTCAGGTTCAGCACATTGTCGCGCATGGTGCCATAACGCACCGCGTTGGTGCCCGATGCACGCGTTGCCGTCATCCCGCCGATGGAGGCATTCGCCCCCGGATCAATCGGGAAAAACAGACCGGTATCGCGCAGATGATCATTAAGCTGTTCGCGCGTCACCCCGGCCTGAACCCGGCAATCAAGGTCCTCGTTATTGACCTCAAGGATCGCATCCATCCGCGAAAGATCAATACAGATCCCGCCGCGCAATGCCGCCACATGCCCCTCAAGCGACGATCCGGTGCCAAACGGCACGATCGGCACGTTATGTTCGGCGCAAAGTGTGACGACCTTTGCGACTTCCTCGGTCGAGGTGGCAAAAACCACCGCATCGGGCGGGGATGCCGCGTGCCAGCTTTCATCCTTGCCATGCTGTTCAAGAACGGCGGCGGCGGTCGACAGGCGATCCCCCAGCATATCGCGCAAGCTCGCGATCAGGCTTTCGGGGGTTTCAATGCGGTCATATTGGCGATGGGACATGACGTTCCTCTTGGTCTTTGGTGGCTGCCTGCCGGGATCACACAGTATCAGGCGGTATCAAACGGGGCGCATGACTGGCAGGTCAAAAATTTGGCCCCCAGCCTAATCCGATACATCCCAAATTGGTATTACCTTTTGCCGCGAAATGCAAAAAACCGCCCGTGAGATGACGGGCGGTTTTACAAATCCGGTTACGATGTCCGCCTGTCTCAGACGCCAAGTGCATCCTTGACCGCGGCCAGTCCGTCGCCACCATCCTTGGTGGTAACGCCTTCAAGCCACGCATCAAGAACCGACGGATCTTCTTTCAGAAGCTTGGTCGCGGCATCATTGGGCGCCATGCCATCATTGATGATCATCCCCATCATGGTGTTTTCCATATCAAGGGTGAAGCTGACATTATCAAGCAGCTTGCCGACATTCGGGCAGGCCTTGGCAAAGTCAGCGCGCACCAGCGTATAGACATCCGCCCCGCCGTAATTCGGGCCGAAATAATCATCCCCGCCTTCAAGATAGGTCAGGTCGAACTGATTGTTCATCGGATGCGGTGCCCATGCCAGGAACACGATCCAGTCTTCACCGCGTTCAAGGCGCTTGGCCTGTGCCAGCATCGCCTGTTCGCTGCTTTCGACAAGTTCCCAGCCCTCAAGACCGAAATCACCGGAATCGATCATTTTCTGGATCAGCTGGTTGGCCGGTGCGCCCGGCTCGATCCCGTAAATCTTGTGATCGAACTCTTCACCATGCGCGCCAAGATCGGCAAAGCTCTTGATCCCCGCCGCGGCAACATATTCCGGCACCGCAAGCGTGAATTTCGCCCCCTTCAGGTTCACGCCAAGATTTTCAATGCCACCCTTTTCATTGGCCGCATCGACAAATTTCTGCTGGGCGGGCATCCAGTTGCCCTGAAACACGTCGACTTCCCCGGCACCCAGCATTTCAAAGGTCACCGGCACGGAAATGGTTTCGACTTTCTGCTGATAGCCCAAGGCTTCAAGCACCACACCGGTCAGCGCATTGGTCGATGTGATGTCGGTCCATTGCGGGTCGGAAAACACCACGGTATCGCAGGCGGCATCTGCTGCATTTGCAGGCGTCGTCTGGCCAAACCCGGCCAGTGCAACACCGATCGCCATCATCCCCAAAAGTCCTGTTTTTTTCATTTTTTGCCTCCTTCTGATTGGTTAATTGCTGTTCCGGCCGTTCATTCCCCTGCCGCCGGAACCGTCAGACGCGCGTCAAGTTCAACATCATCAAGATCAAGATGATTGCGCATATACATGGTCGAACTATCGCGTTTTGGCTGATGATCCCACGGTGTAACCCGCCCTTGTGTCAGGGCTTCATAAACCAGCTTGCGGCGTTTCTGGCTGTGGATGACGCGTTCGCGGAACGCATCCAGATCCCAGTTTTCCGCAAGTTCGGCACGAAACGCATCGCGGATTTCGCCATGTGCCGGATCATTGATCAGGTCGTGCACTTCATCGGGATCGCTTTCAAGGTCATAAAGCATATCGGGATCAATCCCCGATGCGATGTATTTATAAGCCCCGCGCCGGATCATGATGATCGGGGACAACGCCCCCTCGCCGCAATATTCGCCAATCACCTCGTCATGGCCACCGGTCCCCTGCATGTGCGGCACAAGGCTTCGGCCATCAATCGGCCCGGCCAGCGTCCCCGCCGCATCATCCCCGGCAAGCTCGCGCAATGTCGGCAGGATATCGATCAGCGATACCGACTGCGAAACGCGTTTCTGCCCCTTTGCCCCCGGAAAGGCAAAGAACATCGGCACCCGGGCGCTCGGTTCAAACCACGACATTTTGTACCACATGCCGCGTTCGCCCAGCATGTCGCCGTGATCACCGCTAAACACGATCAGGGTATTGTCGTCCATGCCGGTTTCACGAAGGGTCTGCATCAGCGATCCGACCAGACTGTCGACATAACTGATCGACGCATAATAGGCACGGCGCGCCTGAAGGATTTCGTCATCGGTAACCGGCTGTTCATCAAGATTATAGACATGACGCAAACGCCGTGAATGCGGATCAAGTTCCGCATCGTCGATCTTGACCCGCACCGGATCGATTTCCACCCTGTCATAAAGGTCCCAGAATTCCGGCCGCGCATTATAGGGATCATGCGGATGGGTAAATGACACCGTCAGGAAAAACGGGCGATCATCGTGTTTTTTCTGGCGCGCGACATCATAAAGGTAACGCTTCGCCTCGAACGCGGTTTCGTCATCGAAATCAAGCTGGTTGGAACGGTAAACCGGCCCTGCCTGCGTGACCGACCCCATATTGTGATACCAGCTTGGCCGGTCTTCGAAATTGTCCCAGTCGCAATACCAGCCGTAATCGGCGGGATAGATATCCGATGTCAGGCGGTCCTCATAACCGTGAAGCTGATCGGCACCGCAAAAATGCATCTTGCCCGAGAGGGCAGTGCGGTATCCGGCACGGCGCAGGTAATGCGCCACCGTCGGAATATCGGACGGCAGATCGGATGCATTGTCATAGGCCTCGATCCGGCCGGGCAATTGCCCGGTCATCAGGCAAAAGCGCGACGGCGCGCAAAGCGGGCTGTTGGTATAGGCGGAATCAAAGACCACCGCATTTTCGCACAGCGCATCAATATTGGGCGTTTTGACCACCTCATGACCATAAACCGGCAGACACCGCGCGGCCAACTGGTCGGCCATGACAAACAGAATATTCATCGGTTTTGAGGCCTTCGGCACCGCTAACCCCCTTTTGCTATTCACCAACATGATGTCTTTCGCAAACCGGCCGGATGCGAAAATAACTGGAAACCATATGTTTCATGTTTATCCGGGGGTTGTGAAGGCCGCTTGCATCGATCATTGGTATCAATATAATTCATGTGATGAAATTTCATCACATCCCGTCGCCGCATGCCCTGATCGCATTCGAAGCCGCCGCCCGCCGCGCCAGCTTCACCGCCGCCGCGCGCGAACTGGGTGTGGGCCAGCCCGCCGTCAGCCACCAGATCACCGCCCTTGAGGAACAGCTTGGCCAACCGCTCTTTCGCCGCAAGCATCGCGGTGTGTCGCTAACTCGCGCCGGGCAGGAACTGTTTGATTGCATTTCGGTGGCATTCGGTCAGATCGACCGCACGGTGGAACGGATCAAAACCAGACGGTCAGCCCGGCTCAGTGTCGGCACCGATTTCGCCTTTGCGTCCTTTATCCTGATGCCGCATCTGCCGGAATTCATTGCCCGCCACCCCGATATCGAGGTCAATGTCGTCACCAACCAGACCGGGCATTTCGCCGCCGATCAGAATATCGATATCGAAATCTCGTTCGGGAACTGCCACCCCGAAGACGTGATGCTGATCCCCGAACAGGTCACCCCGGTCTGTAGCCCGGCGTTCCTTGAGGCCCGTGGTCATCCGAAAAACATCGCCGACCTGCGGCATTATCCACTGATCCATCTGGATGATGAAATCGATCATCGCTGGTTCAACTGGGAAAGCTGGCTGCGCACCGCCGGGGTTCGGGAAACCGGGCGGCTTTACGGCCACCGGTTCAACACCTATCTGCTCGTCCTTTCGGCCACCCTGTCCGGACAGGGGGTGGCCCTTGGCTGGACCGCCCTCTTGCAGCAGCACCTGAAAACCGGGCAGCTCGTCACCCTTGGCGATGTGACACTGGGATCGGACCGCGGATATGTCCTGTCCTGCCGGTCAAACACCCACCGGCAGGAACAGATCAATGCGTTTCTCGGCTGGGCCCGCGATCTGGTCGCGCAAAACCCCGAACCCGAAACAGACAAAACCCCGGCCATCGCGTCCTGACGGCCGCGATCCTCAAGCCGGGCTTCTGCCCGGTCCCTAACCCTTGTTGCGATCCTGCGGCAGGGCCGCGGCAATCCGGTCCGCCAGCCGCGCAAATGGCAATGTCTGCAACCAGACGGTCCCCGGCCCTTCAAGGGTCGTAACAAAAAGCCCCTCGCCACCAAACAGCGCATTGGTAAAGCCGCCAATGAATTTGATCGAATAATCAACCGATGGCGTCATCGCCACAAGTGTCCCGGTATCCACACGCAATGTCTGACCTGCCTGCAAATCCTTGCGGATGATCGTGCCACCCGCATGCACAAACGCCAGCCCGTCACCGCGCAACCGCTGCAGGATAAAGCCCTCGCCGCCAAACAAACCGGCACCGAGTTTTTTGGAGAATGCGATATCGATATCAATGCCCGATGCCGCGCACAAAAACGCATCCTTCTGACAAATGATCTCGCCGCCCAGTTCCGGCAAATTCATCGGCACCACCTTGCCCGGATAGGGCGCGGCAAAGGCGACATGCCCCTTGCCCGATCCTTCATGCACGAAACTGGTGATAAAGAACCCCTCGCCGGTCAGCATCCGTTTGAACCCGGAAAAAATCCCGCCGCCCGTGCCGGTCTGCATGGCAATGCCGTCCGACATATACATCATGGCACCAGCTTCGGCCCGCACGCCCTCGCCCGGATCAAGTTCGATCTCGACAAGCTGCATTTCCTCGCCATGGATTTTGTAGTCGATCACGTCTGCCATTTGGGCGTCTCCATCTTCGGGCTTTGGTTAAATCCATCGTCATTGATCAAGTTCAGCACGACCACCCCCTGATCGCAACCAAAAGGGGCGAAATTTCGTCTGCTGTCATCGCAACAACACCAAGCACTTGTAAAAACACCAAAATCGCACGAGGATGAGGTGATCAAGGGCAAGCCGGAGCAACCGGTGAACACCAGATCAGGGTCAAGGCATTTTCATCGCGTTTTCTGGCTGCTGCCACTTCTGGCCGCAATCCTGTCTTCCTGCGCGCCGCGCGATCCCTATCAGTTCAATATCTGCCGCCTCGCCCTGCCGGGGATAGAGGATGAAGACAAACAGATCCGCCTTGTCACCCGGTTTGACGAGACCTCTGACGGCAATCAGATCACCCTGCGTTACCAGTTGCTCGAACCGGGTGAAATCCCCCTGCCCTCGACCGAAACGCACGCCATCACCTGCCATTTCGAAGACGCGACCAAACCCAACACGCCAACCAACCTTTATGCGATTGAAACAACCCGCCTTGGCCCGGTGTCGGACGCGCATATGGCCCTGCTCAAACGGTTCTGGATTGACCGGGTCGGGCGCACCGCACTTGAAAACTATATCGATCCCGAAAGCCACGGCCTGCGCGCCGATGTGCCCGATATCGGCCTGCCGTCGGCCTATGCCACCCAACTGGTGCTAAGCGGTTTGGCGCGCGGCGCGATTTACGGGCTGCTGGCCCTGTCCTTTACCCTGATCTATGGCCTGATCGGGCGTATCAATCTTGCCTTTGGCGAGGTGGTGATGACGGCCGCCCTTGGCACCATCATCACAAGCCTGTGGATATCAGGTATGGTCGGCTGGCTGATCCCGGTGATGGTGGTGGGATCGGTCGCGATGGCGGCCTTTGTCGGATCGGGGTTAAGCCACCTGACATGGCGCAATGTCTTTGGCCCGCTGGGCCGCCGTGCGGCCGGCGGGCGGGCGATGATTGTCGCTTCCCTTGGCTGTGTTCTGGTCATTCAGGAATTTATCCGGATTGTCATATCGGCACGCAATTTCAACCTGCCGCCGATCTGGCAGTTTTCCGTACCGCTTCTGCGCGGCGATCATTTCGTCGTGCGCCTGCACGGGTTCGATATGCTCGCCATTGGCGGGGCGGTTATGGTTGCGGGCATTCTGGTCTGGATCATGGGCAAAACCGCCTTTGGCCGGAACTGGCGTGCCATAAGCCAGGATCGTCTGGGGGCGGCCCTTTGCGGAGTGTCTCTTTCGCGCACTGAATCCCAATCCTTTGTTCTGGCAGGATTTTTATGCGGATTAACCGGTGCAATGTTGGCCCTTCGTTATGGTGTCATTAATTTTCACAGTGGTACGCTTTTCGGGTTCAAGGCACTGACTGCCGCCATCCTTGGGGGAATAGGACGGATGCGCGGGGCGTGGCTGGGCGGGTTAATGATCGGTTTGACCGAAACATTATGGTCGGGATATTTCGGCGGGGCCTATCGCGATGTGGCGGTTTTCGGGCTTCTGGCGGCGATCCTCGTCCTGCGCCCTCAGGGGCTTTTGGGGATAAATGACAGTCATGACAGCTTGTTCTCCGCACGGAACGGACAAATATGAAAAGAACGGCCCCCTGAAACGTCTGGTCACGTCACTTGGCGCACAAAGACCGGCACCATCAGGGAAATGGAGTGACCGGGAACGTCAGGATATGGTGCAGTTCAAGACCCGCGACTGGCTTGTCGATGACGAGGCCATCGCGCCGTCACTCGAAAAGTGGCAGCGTGCGGTCGATCTGATGACCGAACTTCTGGGTGCGACCGCCGGTTTCGTGGTCGAATATAATGACCGGATCGGTTACCGGTCCGTCGTCACCAGCCAGAACGACACCAATCCCTATGCCGGGTGCAAAACCTCGATCACCGGGCTTGATACCAATATTTTCTGCCGGCAGGTCATCGCACAAAGCGACACCTTCTATGAACCGGACGCGCGCGGCAAACCCGAATGGGCCGACAACCCGGAACTGACCGAAGACGGTTTCTGTTCCTATTTCGGGGTGCCGGTCACATGGTCGAACGGCACGATATTTGGCACGATCTGCGTGTTTGACCGTGAACCGACGCGATATTCCGACACGCTGCAAAAACTGATCGAAACCATCCGCGATCTGATCGAAGCCGACCTTCGGCTCTATGAACAGTTCCAGATCATGCGCAGCATCTCGCTGTCCGATCAGTTGACCGGGCTTAACAACCGCGCCGGGTTTGAAATGCTGGCCCAGCAGAAAATCCGCATCGCCAAACGCTATCACCACCATATCGGCCTGATCTTCATCGATCTTGATGACATGAAACACTGGAACGATGATTACGGCCATGCCGCGGGGGATGCGGCACTCAAGGCCGTCGGGGCCGCCATCACCGCCAGCATTCGCGAGGTTGATATCTGCGGGCGGATCGGCGGCGATGAATTTGCCATTCTGGGCTATGTGCGCAATCGCGGCGATCTGACCACCATCATCACCCGTATCCGCAATGCGCTTCTGGCGGTCAAACTGACCGTGGCCGCCTCGAAAAAGCCGATCCACGAAACCCCGAAAATAAGTGCCGGGGCGGCTGTGTTTTTCGAACCGGTCACGGAAAGCCTCGAAACCATGATGGATATGGCCGATCAGGAAATGTATCGCGACAAAAACCGCAAACGATAGCACGGCGGCCCGCCTGTCTTCCCCCGGGCTGTCTGGCTGCCTGCCCCTGCTTTTACGCGGTGATATAAGGCAATCCACCATTAAAACGTGTGCTATATTCTCAAAACACACCAAAGCAGGAAGTGACATCCGGTCAGGTCGATGCTATGACGCCCCCGAAAAACATATGACGCCCTGATCGCCCCGGCGATCCGATACCCAACAAGAAAAAGACAACGAGCGCCAGAATGCAGATCCGCAAAGGCACTGCCAACGACCTTCCCTTCATCCGCGACCTGACCAAGCGCGCAACCGATTCAACCTATTTCATCGAAGGCATGGGCGATGCGGCCACCGCAACCGTTGCCCGCTATGTCGATATGTCGACCGGCGTGTTTGAAAACGCGCTTGCAAGCGACAATCACAGCGTCATCGTCACGACACAGGGCGATGACCTGCTGGGCTATGTCATTGTCATTCATGACAATCCCGAAATCGACTGGATCATGGTCGACCCGGCCGCACATGGGCTGGGCGCGGGCAAGGCATTGATGATCGCCGCCCTCGATGCGCTGGCCGAACGCAAACCGCACGCAACCGTCAGGCTTTCGGTCGTGGCGCACAACGAACGCGCCAAGGCGTTCTACCGCAAATTCGGCTTCCTAGTCACCGGCCCGATCCCGGGCCGCGACATCCCGACCGTGGAGATGCAGCGGGCGGCTTGATGCCCCCGTCTTGCGGCACAAAGCACAGACCGTTTTACCGAACCGCTATCAATAGCCCGCAAAAATACTGCGACGCTCTCTATCCTGTTTTCACAATTTGGCATTGTCCGCGTCTGGGGGAAAACCCATCTTTTTCATGGATGCGCGGGCATGCCGAACCTGACGACCTCATTCCAGACAATCGTTGGCAACTATAAAAGCTCTGCCACGAAATTGTTCACTTCAGAGATGCAGAAGCGTGTCGACAGCAACCTTGCCAGCCTGTCGACACAGATGACGGAACTCGACAACGCATCCGCAGCCACCCACGGCAAAGCATTGCCCTCCCCCGAACAGGCCGCAAAGACGCTGGCACAGGCCACCTCGGCGGTTGAACTGTCTCTTAACGCGCTGGAACAGCTCTTCTCAAGCCTCCAACGCGAAAGGCAGACTTTCATAAACAACAAGGCTCTTGTCGAACAAAAGGCCCTTTTTGCAACCGACAAAGTCCAGTCCGAACTCGATCAGACACTTTTGACGTCCATGCGAAACCTCGCCAACTCGATATTGTTTGCAAATGGCCAAAACTACCTTCCGCCACCCAAAACAATCATCAGATCCAAAGAAGACCTTCTGGCCGTTGACACCAGCAGTTTCGAGGCGTGGCTCGCGGGTTTTGCCGCGCAGTTCCGTTGACCAAGGGCACAATACCCATCTGTTTCTCCGGGAGATCGCAATGCCATATGTTGAACGAACAGACGTCGTCATTTCCGACACCGAAGTCCTGATAAAGGCCATCGCGAAATGGCAGCGCGATAACAACACCAATGGCTTTGGTCTGACGGGCAACAATCCCGGCACCGATTTGCTTAATATCCTCAAGGATATGATTGCCGATCTGCCTGCAACTGTTGGGGCCGGATACGATCTGAGGTTCCCTGACATGACGACCGGACCAAAGGTTCTGTCGCTTATCAAGGCAACCTTCTATGCCTATGCCCGGCATGTGCATATCGGCGGACCAAATATCGACATCGCAACCAACGAAGTAGATATCACCGATCCCGGTTATGGCCTGTCATGCACTGATTTCGTCAAATATGTGTTTCTGATGCTTCGGCTGCTTCTGGTCAGCAGCGCACTTAGCCTCGAAGGCGCGATTGCCATCGCCGTCGCATTTCTGACCTGGCACGCAACGGCTGTCGGTGAACAGGACAACCATTCCGAACTTTATATAAACATCGCTGGCATGGCGACGCAGTTTGTTCTCTGGATCGCAGGTTGGTTTGCGCATGGTTCCTTGCGGGTTGAATGGCAAAAAACCCAAACCATCGCCGACAAGGCAAGCTTCATAGCAAGTCAGGTCGGTACGGTTGCCGCCGCGGCCTCAATGGGTGCACTGGCCTATTTCGGCACACAGGCTAACGCCTCCAACGAAATCGGCATCATGCTCTTTGTCCTGATTGGTGTTGTTCTGCTTCAAAACAACAAACCTGCAATCTTGCAGATCGGCAAAGGCATAGATGTGCTGATCCACATCATCTTTGCGCTGCTAAGTCTCGTTGGATGGTTGCTGGGCTTTGGGGTCGGTTCCTTAGCCGCAACCACGAGACAACAGCAACCGCAACTTCCGCATTGATTATTCGAAGACGCAAAGAAAAGGCAAAGCCGCCGAAACGAGAAAAACTCCCCCCGATAAGGGCTGGCACCTCGCTCTCCCCCTCACTCGTGACACAGGATATTCAAAAGCCTGCCCGCCGGGTCGCGAACATAAAACCGCTTAACACCCCACGGCTCGACCGCCGGGCCATATTCGATGCCGGTCCCGGCTTCCTTGACGCGCGCCAGAACCTCTTCAAGGTCATCGACCTCTATCGAAAGATCGGGCACCGGAGTGCCGGAACCACCCTCGGTCGCGAAGCTGACCTGCGGCATGACATTCTGCCTTTCGGCGGCAAAGGTCACGATCCAGCCGTGATCCATCACGCAGTCAAGGCCAAGGATATCCTCGTAAAACGCCCTGATCTTCGCGATATCATCGACGGCAAAGTTCGCAACGATGCGTTTGACCGCCATGGGGTGCCTCCTGCTTTTCGGCCCGCTACGCCGCTACTGTGCCGCCTTCTCGGTCACGACATTCTTGTGCCGCTTGAACGGCCCGAATGGAATTTCGGACGGGGCAAAGGTTTCCGCCGATGCTCGGTCCCAGCGCGAATACCAGTCATGAAGCCCCTCGATCTCCGGCCCGCCGGACACAAGGAACCCTTCTGGCAGGTAGGGATAGGCTTCGTTGCCATCCAGAAACTCGTTGTCCTTCTGGCGCACCATGAAGTGATAGGGCATGAAATTGCGCGGATCGGTCAGGCCCGCCGCCCCGGTAATCTCGGCCAGCGCATGCATGGTATTATGGTGGAACCGCGCCACCCGGTCGCTTTTATCACCCACATTAAGGGCCCGCTGGCGCAGCGGGTCCTGCGTTGCAATGCCGACCGGGCAATGGTTGGTGTGGCATGACTGCGCCTGAATGCAGCCCAGCGCAAACATGAACCCCCGCGCCGCATTGCACCAGTCCGCCCCCAGCGCCAATGTCTGCGCGATATCAAACGCCGTAACGATCTTGCCCGCCGCCCCGATCTTGATCTGATCACGCACACCCGCCCCCCGAAGGGCATTATGCACAAATGTCAGCCCCTCGCGCATCGGCATGCCGACCCGGTTGGCAAATTCAACCGGGGCTGCACCCGTGCCGCCTTCCTTGCCATCGACCACGATGAAATCGGGCAGAATGCCGGTTTTCAGCATCGCCTTGACGATGCACATAAACTCGCGCCGATGCCCGATGCACAGCTTGAACCCGACCGGCTTGCCCCCCGAAAGATCACGCAGCCTGGCAATGAATTCCATCAGGCCGACGGGGGTGGAAAACGTGCTGTGCGCGGCGGGGGATATGCAATCAATCCCCATTGGGATGCCACGTGCCTCGGAAATTTCCGGGGTGATCTTGGCCGCGGGCAACATGCCGCCATGGCCGGGCTTGGCGCCTTGGCTCAGCTTCACCTCGATCATTTTGACCTGCGGGTTGGATGCGGTTTCGGCGAAGCGTTCCTCGGAAAAAGTGCCATCATCATTGCGGCATCCGAAATAGCCCGACGCCACCTGATAAATCAGATCCCCGCCGCCTTCACGGTGATAGCGGCTGATGCTGCCTTCGCCCGTGTCATGGGCAAAACCACCCTTTTTCGCCCCCTTGTTCAGCGCCAGAATCGCATTGCCCGATAACGAGCCAAAGCTCATCGCCGAAATATTATAAAGGCTGGCGTCATAGGGCTGCTTGCATGCCGCCCCGCCGACCCGAACCCGAAAATCGATATCGGTGATGCTGGTCGGCGCAACCGAATGGGTCAGCCACGCATAGCCGGAACTATACACTTCCTCGATGGTGCCAAACGGACGCTTGTCCTCGACCCCCTTGGCACGCTGATAGACAAGCCCGCGCGACTGGCGGCTGAACGGCACCTCGTCCTGATCGCTTTCGATCATATATTGCCGGATTTCCGGGCGAAAACTTTCAAGGATAAACCGGATATGACCACTGACCGGATAGTTGCGCAGGATCGAATGCCGGGTCTGGCGCAGATCAAACCAGCCCACCACCATCAACCCGCCGAAGATCACCACCGGCAGCCAGAACCAGACATCGACCAAGGCCGCACAGATCAACGAGGCAACCGTCAAAAGCGTCACGCCAGCCAGAACAGCATAACGCTGATTCAAAATCAGAAATTTCACAGTGATCTATCCCATCCAATATTGCGGGGGCTATTTGATGGTCCGGCACCCGATTGCGGATCGTCCGGATTTCCAATCATTGTTCATTTAATCCGGCATCTCAATGCCAATGTCTGGAATTCATAAAAAAGCCGCCGGTTTCCCGGCGGCTGCAAGTCTGACAGGTAACACCCTGTCGGGAACACCCCGTAATGAGGGGCGGGTGTTCCCGGATGTTCTGCCGGCTCTGAGTATTGTGATCAGGCTTTGCCGTAACCGCCGCCACCCGGCGTCTCGATGATGAAGACATCACCGGGATACATGGTGGCACCGTCGGTGCCCTTGAGTTCCTCGACCGTGCCGTTGGTGCGTTCGATCGCATTGCGGCCAAGCTTGCCCGGCTCCCCGCCGCCAACGGCCTGAACCGGCACGCGACGGTGGTTCGACAGGATCGATGCGGTCATTTCCTCAAGGAACCGAACCCGGCGCACCGTGCCGTCCCCGCCCTTGTGTTTGCCTGCCCCGCCGGACCCTTTGCGGATGCCAAAGCTTTCCAGCAGAACCGGGAAGCGCCATTCAAGGACTTCCGGGTCGGTCAGACGCGAATTCGTCATGTGCGAATGCACACCCGACGTGCCGTCATAATCCGGGCCCGCACCGGTCCCGCCACAGATGGTTTCGTAATACTGGTGCGTATCATTGCCCCAGGTGAAGTTGTTCATCGTGCCCTGCGCACCCGACATCACGCCAAGGGCGGCATACAGCGTATCGGTGACATGCTGCGATGTTTCAACGTTCCCGGCGACCACGGCGGCCGGATAACGCGGGTTGAGCATCGATCCTTCCGGCACGATCAGATTGACCGGCTTCAGGCACCCGGCATTCAGCGGAATGTCATCATCAACAAGCGTTCTGAAGACATAAAGAACTGCCGCCCTTGTTACCGCCGATGGGGCGTTGAAGTTGTTATCAAGCTGATCGGACGTACCGGTGAAATCAACCGTCGCCGAACGGGTTTCCTTATGGATCGTGACCTTGGCTTTCACCACTGCCCCGTTATCCATTTCATAGGAAAACTCGCCGTCTTTAAGCACGTCAATCACACGGCGAACACTTTCCTCGGCATTGTCCTGCACATGGCCCATATAGGCATGCACAACATCAAGCCCGAAGTGATCGACCATCTTGCGCAATTCCTGCACGCCTTTTTCATTGGCGGCAATCTGGGCGCGCAGATCGGCGATGTTCTGATACGGGTTACGAGCCGGATATTTCGCCCCTTCCAGAAGGGCGGTCAGGCCAGCTTCATCGAATTTACCCTGATCAACCAGTTTGAAATTGTCGATCAGAACGCCTTCTTCCTCAAGAATACGGGAATTTGGCGCCATCGAGCCCGGGGTGATCCCGCCAACATCGGCATGGTGGCCACGCGATGCGACATAGAACAGGATTTCCTTGCCATCATCGCCAAAGACCGGCGTGATCAGCGTGATATCGGGCAGGTGCGTACCGCCGTTATAAGGATCGTTCAGCATGTAAACATCGCCGGATTTCATTTTCCCGGCATTGTTTTCCATGACGGCCCGAACAGACTCACCCATCGATCCAAGGTGGACGGGCATATGCGGTGCGTTGGCAATCAGAAGACCTTCCTGATCAAACAGCGCGCACGAGAAATCAAGCCGTTCCTTGATGTTGACCGAATATGAGGTGTTGGCAAGTGTGACCCCCATCTGTTCGGCAATATTCATGAACAGGTTGTTGAACACTTCCAGCATCACCGGATCGGCCTGCGTGCCAATCGCTTCCGACCGTTTCAACGGCACAACACGGGTCAGCACAAGGTGATCCCGGCCATTGACCTTGGCTTCCCAGCCCGGATCAAGAACGGTGGTCCCGACCGGCTCGACAATCACCGCCGGGCCGCGCACGGTGGCACCCGGTTTCAGATCTTCGCGTTTATAGAACGGCGTTTCCTGTGATTTGCCATCAAACACGACCTTGCGGGTGGCAAGTGGATCGGGTTTGACGCCATCCTTGGAAACCTCGGCTTCGGCATCGGGCAACCCTTGTGTTTCGCCAATCGCCTCGACCGCGACGGCTTCGACCACCAACGGCTTTTCGTCCATGACAAAGCCGTAACGCTGCTTGTGCTGTTCCTCGAACTGCGCCTTGATCGAGGCGACATCGCCGAAATCAACGATCAACGGGTTATCCGTGCCGTCATAACGCAGATGCAGCTTTTTAAGCATGCTGATCTTGGCATCGGTAATGCCCTGCTCGTGCAGCTCGCCACGTGCTTCGGCGGCCAATGCCTCAAGGCTTTCATCAAGCCCCGCAAGGGCAGCGGTTTCAAGCTTCGCCTCAACCGCCTGTTCGCGCATCGCGCGAATATCGGCAAGCCCCATGCCATAGGCCGACAGAACACCGGCAAACGGATGGACAAACACGCGTGTCATGCCCAGCGTATCAGCCACCTGACAGGCATGCTGCCCACCGGCCCCGCCAAAGCATTGCAGGATATAATCGGTCACGTCATAGCCGCGCTGAACCGAAATCTGCTTGATCGCGTTCGCCATGTTTTCAACCGCGATGCGCAGGAACCCTTCGGCGACTTCTTCAGGCGTGCGGACCTGACCGGTGGCGTCCTTGATCTTAAGCGCCATATCGGCAAAGCCCGCCTTGACCGCATCCGCGTCAAGCGGCTCGTTGCCTTCGGGGCCAAACACATTCGGGAAGAAGTCCGGCTGAACCTTGCCCAGCATGACATTGATATCGGTCACTGCAAGCGGCCCGCCACGGCGATAGGCCGCCGGTCCGGGATTGGCACCGGCACTGTCCGGGCCGACACGGAAACGCGCACCATCGAAATGCAGGATCGACCCGCCACCGGCCGCAACCGTATGGATTTTCATCATCGGGGCGCGCATGCGCACACCGGCAACCTGGGTTTCGAAATCGCGTTCATATTCGCCGTCATAATGCGAAACGTCGGTCGATGTGCCGCCCATATCAAAACCGATGACCTGATTAAAGCCATCCATTTCGGCCGTCCGCACCATGCCGACAACACCGCCCGCCGGACCGGACAATATCGCATCCTTGCCCTGGAACTTCGCGGCATCGGTCAACCCGCCATTGGACTGCATGAACATCAGCTTCACACCGCCAAGCTCGCCTGCAACCTGATCAACATAACGGCGCAGGATCGGCGACAGATAGGCATCAACAACCGTGGTATCGCCGCGCGACACCAGTTTCATCAACGGGCTGACCTGATTGCTGACCGAAACCTGGGTAAAGCCGATCTCACGCGCGATTTCGGCCGCGGCATTTTCGTGTGCGGTATAACGATAACCATGCATGAACACGATGGCGCATGCCCGGATGCCGTCATCAAAGGCGGCCTGCAAGTCTTTACGCAGGTTCTCGCGATCAAGCGCGGTCAGTTCCTCGCCCTGCGCGTCAAAGCGGCCATCGGCCTCGATCACGCGCTCATAAAGCATTTCCGGCAGCCTGATATTGCGATCAAACAGCTTCGGGCGGTTCTGATAGGCAATGCGCAGCGCATCGCGGAAACCGGTCGTGGTCACCAGAACCGTGCGATCCCCTTTGCGTTCAAGCAGGGCATTGGTCGCAACCGTGGTGCCCATCTTGACGGCTTCGATTTTCTCGGCCGGAATTTTCTCGCCCGCCGGAACGTCAAGCAATTCGCGAATGCCCTGAATGGCAGCATCGGCATAACGTTCCGGGTTTTCCGACAGCAGCTTGTGCGTCAGAAGGCTGCCATCGGGCTTGCGCGCGACGATATCGGTAAAGGTACCGCCACGGTCGATCCAGAACTGCCATTTCGGCTGCCCCGTCGTCTGATCAGTGGTTTGCGAAGCGGGCGAATTTTGGGTGTGCGAAGCCATGATGCTTACTCCTTCAGCATCGTATTCAAACAAATCTTGCGAATGCGCCGACCGTTAAACGGCGCGGGTCAGCCGTTCATTTTCTGCGGAAGCCAGGTGGCGATTTCGGGGAAGACCGTAATCAGCAAAACCGCCAGCAACAGCAGGAAGAAGAACGGCAGGGAAGCCAGCGCAATGGAAAACAGGTTTTTGCCTGTCAGCCCTTGCAGAACGAAAAGGTTGAAACCGACCGGCGGGGTGATCTGCGACATTTCGACCACCAGCACCACATAGATGCCAAACCACAAAAGATCGATCCCGGCGGCCTGCACCATCGGCAGGATCACCGACGTGGTCAGAACCACCACCGAAATCCCGTCAAGGAAGCAGCCCAGCACGATAAAGAACACCGTCAGTGCCGCGAGAAGCGCATAGGGCGAAAGGTTCATTTCCGCGATCCATGCCGCAAGTTCGCGCGGAATGCCGGTAAAGCCCATGGTGACGGTCAACACCGCCGCCCCGGCCAGGATGAAACCGATCATGCACGATGTGCGCGTCGCCCCCATCAGGCCGTCGATAAAGCTTGCCCAGTTCAGCGACCCGCTGATCGCAGACAGGATCAGCGCACCAACGACACCAAAGGCCGCGGCCTCCGTCGGGGTAGCAATCCCGCCATAGATCGACCCGATCACCGCAGCAATCAGCGCGATCACCGGGATCAGGCGACCGGACGCCCGGATTTTCTCGACAAAACTGTAAACCGGCCCGGCAGGCGGCATCTTGTCCTTGTTGATCGTCGCCCAGATCATGACAAAGCCCATGAACAGGATGATCAGCATCGCACCGGGCAGGATGCCGGCAATAAACAGGCGCGCAATCGAAAGCTCGGCCGAAACACCGTAAACAATCAGAATGATCGACGGCGGGATCAGAAGCCCAAGCGTCCCCGACCCGGCAAGCGTGCCAAGGATCAGCTTGTCGGCATAACCCTGCTTGCGCAGTTCCGGGATCGACATCCGGCCAATCGTGGCTGCGGTCGCCGCCGACGAACCTGATACAGCGGCGAAAATCCCGCAGCCCAGAATATTGACATGCAGCAACCGCCCCGGAAGCTTGTTTAACCACGGCGCAAGCCCGGTAAACATATCCTCGGACAGCCGCGACCGGAACAGGATTTCACCCATCCAGATAAACAGCGGCAGCGGCGCCAGCGACCAGCTTGCAAGTCCCGACCACGCGGTCGTCGCAATGATCGGTCCGGTCTGCGCACTGGTAAAAAACTCAAGTCCGATGACACCAACCGCAAACAGCGACAATGCCACCCAAAGCCCCGCCCCAAGGAACAGGAACATGATCCCCATAAGGATCAGGCCGATTTCAAGTACACCCATGACCGTCCCCCTATTCCGTCAGTTCGCTGGTTTCGCGCGTGGCAAAGCCGGGCTGCTGACCGCGTGCCACGTCGAACAATGCCTCAAGCATGGCGATGGTAAAAACAGCCAGTCCAAGCGCCATGGCGGCCTGCGGAATCCAGAGCGGAAAGGCCAGAACACCGGGCGACGTATCGC
This sequence comes from Thalassospira sp. A3_1, assembly GCF_017744215.1. Taxonomy (NCBI): domain Bacteria; kingdom Pseudomonadati; phylum Pseudomonadota; class Alphaproteobacteria; order Rhodospirillales; family Thalassospiraceae; genus Thalassospira; species Thalassospira sp. A3_1. Next base: position 235,268 of record NZ_JAGHQQ010000001.1, read on the forward strand.
CATACGAAAAACTTTCCTGCGCCAAAACTGCCATCCAGTAGGCGAAATACCCGCCAAGGAAACTGGCCAGCGCCAGCGTTATGGTCTCAACCACCCGGCGCACACCGCCCTTAAGATGGGACAACACGATCAGAACCCGGATGTGGGTGCCCGCCCGAAGTGCCGGACCAAGTGCCAGGAACGTCCCCGCCGCAAGCGAGAAACCGGCAAGTTCATTGGCATCATGCACGGCAATTCCAAAGAACCGGCCCAGCGACGACGCCAGGATCAGCAATGCGATGGCAACCAGAAAAATGGCTGCTAACCCCGCACTGAATTTGAACAAATAATCTAATGATCTGCGCACAGCAGTCCCCTTTCCGCCCGCGGGATTTCCCAGTGGTGGCTGACAATACGGACAGTCATATCATGAATTTCGGCGGGGCGTCCCGATCCGGGCATTTTCACCCGGATCGGGAAACGTGGTTTCGCGCTTACTTCTTGAAGGCGTCGATGATGGCAGCCCCGGTATCACCGGCTTCGGCCTGCCAATCGGCAACCATCTGTTCGCCAACCTTGGCAAGACCGGCTTTCAGTTCGTCACTCGGTGCGGCAACATTCATGCCGTTATCGGCAAGAACCTTTTTCTGCGCATCGGTTTCGGCCATGCTCATTTCCCAGCCACGCGTTTCGGCTTTGGCGGCTGCGTCCATGACGGCTTTCTGAACTTCCGGCGACAGACCGTCAAACGACTTGGCATTGACGATCACCATGTTTTTCGGAAGCCATGCCTGAACGTCATAGAAGTTTTCGACAAAGTCCCATGCCTTGGAATTCGCACCGGTCGAGGGCGAGGTCATCATCGCTTCGACAATGCCGGTCGCAAAGGCGGTCGGGATTTCCGGAACTTCAACCTGGGTGCCGACCATGCCGGTCAGATCAGCCAGTTTCGAGGTCGCGGCATTATAGGCACGGAATTTAAGACCTTTGAGGTCTTCAACCGTATTGACCGGCTTTGCGGTATAAAGGCCCTGTGCCGGCCATGCGACGGCATAAAGAACCTTCAGGCCATCAGCCGCCAGCTTTTCCTCAACCGCCGGGCGCGATGCTTCCCAAAGCTTTTTGGCTTCGTCATAGCTGGTCGCAAGGAACGGGATCGCGTCAACGCCGTAAACCGGGTCTTCGTTCGCCAGAAGCGAAATCAGGGTTTCACCGGCCGGAACCAGACCGCGCTGCACCGAACGTTTGATGTCCGGGTGTTTGAACAGCGAACCACCGGAATGAACCGTGATTTCAAGTTCACCGCCGGTCGCTTCTTTCACGTCCTTGGCAAATTCGATGATGTTCTGGGTATGGAATGTCGCATCCGGATACGGGGTCGCCATATCCCATTTTTCGGCTGCCATGGCAAAACCGGCCGACATGGTCATCGCGGCAACTGCAACGGTGGAAAGTGCCTTTTTAAGCATCAGTCAAGTCTCCCTGTGTGTGATGAGGCCGACATGCATTTTCGCGCGCATCTCGTGACTCCGAAGTAGCCTCCCAACAGAACGGTCACATTTTACTGATAAATTGTCAATGTTATTTCATGGCTGATATGCATAATGCGGGAAACTACGCAGGATATTTTATCGGCATTGCCCCACCCGAACGCCGATCAGAACGCCCCACCAATATGATATTCCTCGATTTATGGCCGTGTGCTAGTGTCCCGGCAAATAACAAACAAGGAGAAAGCCCGTGCAGGATCTTTCGGGGAAATCGGTCTGGATCACCGGTGCCGGTAGCGGCATTGGCGAGGCCATTGCAAAATCGCTTGCCGCGGCGGGCGCACAGGTCGCCCTGTCTGCCCGGCGCGAAGAAGCCCTTCAGAAGGTGGCAAACGAAATCACCTCAGATGGCGGAAAGGTCGAAATCCACCCGCTTGATATCAGCAACAGCGATCAGGTCACGGATGCCGCCCGCAACATTCAGGCGTCCATGGGCAAAATCAATGTCCTGATCAATTGTGCCGGCATGAACAGCCCCAAACGGCACTGGCGCGACCTTGATATCGCCGACTGGCACCGCATCGTCGCGGTCAATCTCAATGGTGTCGCCAACACGGTTTGCGCGACCCTGCCCCTCATGCGCGCGCAAAAGGACGGGCTGATCATCAATATTGCATCCTGGGCGGCAAAGCATGAATTCCCCGTCGCGGGCCCGGCCTATGTCGCGTCCAAACGCGGCGTTGTCGACCTGTCGCACAGCATCAATCAGGAAGAAATGCACAACAATATCCGCTGCTGCTGCATCAGCCCCGGCGAAGTCGCCACCCCGATCCTTGACCAGCGCCCCGTCCCGATAAAAGAAGACGAACGCGCCCTGATGCTAAAGCCCGACGATCTGGCCGACATGGTCACCTATGTCGTCGCGGCCCCGGCACGGATCTGCTTTAACGAAATCATCATGTCCCCGACCCATAACCGAACCCTTCTGCCCCAACCCTAACCCAGACATGAAAAAGGCAGCCCCGATAACCATCGCGCTGCCTTTTATCTGCTCTTCAGAAACTCTGGAAGTTAATCACATCGCACTCGCCGCACGCGATGCCTGATCATAAACGCCCGAAATCGCGCGCAGCGTCTTGGCCACATCGCCGACTTCCTCGTGATTGACACCCAGCCGCTGGAACGTCTCGATCAGGCAGGCCTCGCGGACGTCACGGTATTTCTGGCACATTTCGCGGCCTTCCTTGGTCGTCGAATAATGCACTTCCTTGCCGCGCTTGATCCCGTCAACCAGCCCCAGCTTGCGCAGTTTCTTAAGCGAGTAATTGACCAGATGGCTGTCTTCGACATTCAGAACGAAACAGACCTCCGACAGGCTCTTTTCCCGTTCGCGTGAATTGACGTTATGCAGAACAAGGATATCAAGCACCGAAACATCGGGCATGCCTGCGGCCCGCATGCACCGCACCATCCAGCGGTTAAACGCATTGCCCGACAGGATCAGGGCAAATTCAAGCTCGGAGAGCTCGGCGGCACGTTCCGATACAAGATGCGATGATGATACAATACGTGGTTTGTCGGTCATGCGGCGTTCCTGAAATCCCGTTGTTAACTTTCGCGATGCGCTTTGTGGCATTCACTTATACGCTTTGTCGGGATTTTATCGCAAAAAAAGCAGCCTGGACAAGCCCAGGCTACATATCATTGCCGACATTTCGTTATCAAAGTGATCGCATCCGCTCCAGGAACCCGTCAATCTGGCCCCGCAAATTGCCGCTTTGGGTGCCAAGATTATCGGCCGAACCATGCACGTCATTGGCGGCAACATTGGTTTCCGCCACCGCCGCCGACACGCCCTGCATGGCGGCTGATATTTCCTCGGTCCCGGCGGCGGCCTGTTCGACATTCTGCGAAATCTCGCTGGTCGCAACCGTCTGCTGTTCGACCGCGGCGGCAACCGCAGCCGCCCGTTCGCTGATATCGGAAATCATCCGGACGATCTCGTCAATCGCCTCGACGGCCAATCCCGTCGCCTGCTGGATACCATTGATCTGGCTGGTGATTTCATCGGTGGCCTTCGCGGTCTGGTTGGCAAGGTTCTTGACCTCGCTTGCCACAACCGCAAACCCCTTGCCGGCATCGCCTGCACGGGCGGCCTCGATGGTGGCATTAAGCGCCAGAAGGTTGGTCTGCCCGGCGATATCGCTGATCAGGCCGATGACTTCCCCGATCTTGAGCGCCGCATCATTAAGCCCCTGAATGTTTTCATTGGTATGGCGCGCACGTTCGGTTGCCGATTGCGCCATGTTCGATGTTTCGCTGACCTGCCCGGAAATCTCGTTGATTGATGCCGCAAGCTCGGTCGCGGCCGTCGCGACAAGCTGCACGTTTGATGATGCTTCCTCGGTCCCCGATGACACCGCCATCGACTGGCTTGCCGCCGTATCGGCACTGCGCCGAAGGACATTTGACACCTGATGAAGCTGTTCGACCGCAACACCGACCTCGGCCATGACCGAAACCACCGCCTGATCAAATTCGCGGATATACTGTTCCTGCGTTTCCATACGTTTGCGCCGGCGCTCGTCCGCCTCGCGCTGGGCCGCTTCAAGCTTGACCCGCTCGATCCCGTTTTCCCGAAACACCAGAACCGCCCGCCCCATCGTGCCGATTTCATCCGCCCGATTGACTTCATTGATCTCGACATCAAAATCGTTATCGGCAAGCCGCGTCATTTTGCCGGTCAGTCCGGTAATCGCCCGCACAATCGCCTTCGATAGCAAGATCGACAGCACCAGCAACGCCAGTGCCCCCACCACAAACATCACCACCGTCGTGATCAGGCTGCGGCGCGAAATCGCCTCGGCCTCGGCCTTCATTGCGGTTGCGATGGCCGAAATATCGGCACTAAGCTGTTCCAGAACCGGCTCGGCTTCGGCGTAATAGTCACTCAGCTTGCCCAGTTCTTCCTCGCGCTGAAGAATGCCCGCCGCCAGCGCCTTGAAATCCGCGACATAGGATTTCATCAGATCGGTGATCTTCTGCTTTTCATCTGCCGGGATACTGTCCGCCGCCGCCAGTGCCGGGCCAAATTCCGCCAGACGGGCATCAATACGTTCGACATATCTCGGATCGATCCGCGCCAGAAAATCCTTCTCGTGACGGCGCATCATCAACATGATGATCGTCAGCTTGTCGGCCTCGTACTTCGCAAGCGCTTCTTCAACATTATGAACCGATCCGCGCAGGCTTCCCAAAAGACCGCTTTCCTCGTTCAGCCCGATTTCGCGTTGCAGATTGGCAATGGTGCGAAATTCGGCGGCATAATTGTCAAATGACGTTTCGATCATCGCAATTTCGCTGTCAAACCGGTCAAGCGCCGGGTCTGCGGCCAGTGCTTTCAGGCCGCTTTGAACGGTTGCAACGGTTTCGGCATGGGCGGCGACGTATTTTTCATCCAGCCGCAACAGGAAATCCTTCTCGCGTCGCCGCGCATTCAGAAATTCGCGCGCGATCCCGTCAACAACCAACCGGTCCTCAAGCGCCTGCTCTGCCTGCGCTTCGGCGGTCTGCCGCTGATTGTCCGCCACAAACAGAACCACGGCAACGATCGCAAAAATAGAAAGCGCAGCTAACCCTATCAGCGAAATCTGATAGATCAGCTTCATGCGAGACAAAAAGCTCATAACGTATCTCCCAACGAGGCTAAGCATAAACCCCGAAAACTACACTTAGGTATACATATACATCCTTTAGTATAGTATTGCACGAGAATTTTGACCGGACGTTCCAAATTGTTCTTTTTTGCTATCTTGGGCTGCACCGGGGGATTTTCATCGCCATGTTTGCTACAGTTTTATGACAATAACGATGGGCCGATAATGAAAAAAAGGCAGCCAGGGGGACCTAGGCTGCCTTGAAATAAAGCGACATGCCTCATCAAAGAGACCGCATCCTTTGCAGGAAGGTATCGATCTGGCGGCGCAATCCGCCGCTTTGATCACCCAGATTTTCCGCCGACCCCCGCACATCGCCTGCCGCCGCATTGGTATCGGATACCGCGCCCGATACGCCCTGCATGGCGGCCGAAATCTCGCTGGTGGCCGCGGCGGCCTGTTCGACATTCTGCGATATTTCGCTGGTTGCAACCGTCTGCTGCTCGACCGCGGCGGCCACCGCCGATGCCCGTTCGCTGATATCGGTGATCATGCGAACGATTTCATCAATCGCATCCACCGCCGAACGCGTTGCCTGCTGAATGCCGTTGATCTGGGCTGAAATATCCTCGGTCGCACGCGCGGTCTGATTGGCAAGATTCTTGACCTCGCTTGCGACCACCGCAAACCCCTTGCCCGCATCGCCTGCGCGCGCCGCCTCGATGGTCGCGTTCAACGCCAGAAGGTTGGTCTGCCCGGCAATATCGTTAATCAGCCCGATCACCTCGCCAATCCGCAGGGCCGCGTCATTCAGGCCCTGGATTTCCTCATTCGTGCTTTGCGCCCGCTCACTGGCCGATTGGGCCATGCTTGATGTTTCGGTTACCTGACCGGCGATTTCATGGATCGATGCCGAAAGCTCGGTCGCCGCCGTCGCGACAAGCTGCACGTTTGACGATGCTTCCTCGGTCCCGGCGGAAACCGCGCTGGATTGTTCGGTTGCGGTATTGGCGCTGTTGCGAAGGACCTCGGACACCGTATGCAATTGCTCGACCGCGCTGCCAACCGCCGTCATCATTGTGACGACCTCGGTATCAAATTCGCGGATATAGCTTTCCTGCGTTTCAAACCGCTTGCGCTGGGCTTCTTCGGCGGCGCGCTGATCGGCTTCCAGTTTCTGGCGTTCTACCCCGTTTTCACGAAACACCAGAACCGCACGCGCCATTTCGCCGATTTCATCCTTGCGGTCGACCTCGCCCAGATCGACATCAAAATCGTTCCCGGCAAGCCGTGTCATTTTGCCGGTCAGACCGCCAATCGCATGCACAATGGCGCGTGACAGGATGATCGAAAACACCACCAGCAACACCGCACCAACCACGAAAATCCCGATGGTCATCATCAGGGCGGATTGCGCGATCTGTTCGGCTTCTTTCTGGATGCGTGCCACATTGGCCCCGATGTCGGCACCAAGCTGTTCAAGAACCGGTTCGGCACTGCTGTAATGCGTGCTGAGTTCCGCAAGCGCCTCTTCACGTTGCAGCATCGTCGCCGACAGGGTTTTGAAATCATCGACATAGGATTTCATCAAATCCGACATCGATGCCTTCTTGTCGTCCTTGATGCTGGTTGCGGCATTTAATGCCTTCAGGAAGTCGGCCAGCCGGTTATCCATCTGTGTGATGATTTCGGGATCGGGATGTGTAAGGAAATCCTTTTCAAGGCTGCGCATCATCAACATGATCATCGACATGTCTTTGGTCTGGCTCAGCCCCAGCATCGCCTCGAATTTGGCAACTTCGGCCAACGCATTTTCGATGTTCCGTGCGGCCGTATGCAGGCTGCCCAAAAGCCCGCTTTCACCATCCAGCCCGATATCACGTTGCAGGGCGACGGCTTTTTCAAATGCCGCCGCATAATTGTTGAATGCTGTGGTGATCAGATTGACATTGTCGCGGAATTCCACCAGTTGCGGGTCATTGGCAAGGGTTTCCAGACCGCTGCGAACCGCCGCAACCGTTGTCGCATGATCGGTCACGAACTGTTCATCCAGACGCAAAAGGAAATCCTTCTCGCGCCGCCTTGCATTCAGGAATTCGCGAAACACCCGATCCACCAGAAGCTGATCGGAAATTGCGTTGGCGGCTTCGTGCTCCGCCGATTTTCTTTGCTGGTCGCTGACAAACAAAACACCCGCGACAAAAACAAAAAGAACAAGCGCCACCAGCCCGACCAGTGAAATCTGGTAGACCAGCTTCATTCGTGACAGAAATTTCATCGTTTCCCCCGATGCAGTCTTTATCTTTGTTCATTCAACTTTGTTAATTCAACCTTGAGCTAAAGATTGTTACGGAAAACGTAATATTCCAGATAAATATCCGAAAAAGCCTGTTTCATAGACTTAAGGACTAGTATCGTCGGCCACCCGTACTATCTAATGCGCTTTGTCTGTCGGCATCTGACCGATACGGCGATGAACGAATGTCCTTTTCGCAACCAAGAGCCTGATCAAAAGCATGAGCATCTGGGGTAAAATCATTGGCGGCACTGCGGGCTTTGCCCTTGGCGGGCCGCTTGGCGCCATTCTGGGGGCTGCCGCCGGTCATGTCGTCGACAGGATCAAGCACAATATCCGCACCGCCCGCATTGGCGGCTATAGCGGCAGTACACAGGGCAGCTTCCCCGGCGGGCAGGATGCGCGTCAGGTCGCCTTTGCCACCGCTGTTGTCGTCCTGTCGGCCAAGATGGCCAAGGTCGATGGCGTGGTATCGCGTGATGAAATCAACGCCTTCAAGCGCGTGTTTCATATCCCGCCCGGCGAGGAAAAGAATGTCGGCCGCCTGTTTGACATGGCACGCAAATCATCGGACGGTTTTGAACCCTACGCCCAGCAGATCGCCCTTCTGTTCCGTGGTGAACGTGCTTTGCTCGAAGGCATCCTCGAAGCGCTCTATCAGATCGCCATGGCCGATGGTGCCCTGCATCCCGCCGAAAAGGATTACCTGCACAAGGTCGCAACCATATTCGGTTTTGCCGATGTTGATTTTGATCGCGTGCATCACGCCTACACCAGCCCCGGCGGCCCCGATCCCTATGAACAGCTTGGCCTTGGCCGCGATGCCAGCGACGATGACCTCAAGGCCGCCCATCGCAAACTGTCACGCGAAAACCATCCCGATACCCTGATGGCCAAGGGCATGCCGCCCGAATTCATCGAACAGGCAAACGACAAGATGGCCCGTATCAATGCCGCATGGGATCAGATCCGCAAGGAACGCGGCATTCGCTAATTTGCCACGCACGTCTGCCCTGCATGCAATGATTTCCCTTGCAAGATGCCGCGATTTGCGGTTTGCAGGGGGCACATTTTTGTGACCTCAAGCTTATCGGTTTTTCCATGGCGCCACCGCTGATCAATATAAACGATATCCGTCTGACCTTTGGCGGCAACGATCTGTTTTCCGATGTCTCCTTTGCCATCGGCGAACGGGATCGCCTGTGCCTTGTCGGGCGCAATGGCGGCGGGAAATCGACCCTGCTTAAAATCATCGCCGGTGAAATCGAGGCCGATGGCGGCGAACGTTTCGTTCAGCCGGGATGCAAGGTCGCCTATCTCAATCAGGAACCGAAATTCGATGGTTTCGCCACGGTCGAGGATTATGTGCTCTCGGCTCTGGACGAACACGAAATCGATTACGCCTATCGCGTCTATATGCTGCTGGACTCGGTCAATATCGATCCGCAGGCCGACCCGACCAAACTCTCGGGTGGTGAAGGCCGCCGCGCGGCAATTGCGCGCGCCCTGATCGCCGATCCGCAGGTCCTTCTGCTCGACGAGCCGACCAACCATCTTGACCTGCCGACCATCGAATGGCTCGAGGGCGAGATCAAAAACTTCCGCGGGGCGGTTGTCGCCATCTCGCACGACCGCGCCTTCCTGAACGCGATTTCAACCGGCATTCTGTGGCTTGATCGCGGCGTCATGCACCGCACCGATCAGAACTTCTCGAAATTCGAAGAATGGTCCGAGGAAATCTTCCGCAAGGAAGCCGAGGAACGCGCCAAGCTCGACAAGCTGATCGCCCAGGAAACCGTCTGGTCCGTGCAGGGCATCTCGGCCCGCCGCAAACGCAATCAGGGCCGTCTGCGCCGCCTTTATGATATGCGCGAAACCAGATCGCAGCAGATCGAACGCATCGGCAATGTGTCACTCGCGGCTGACGCCGGAAGCACCTCGGGCAAGGTCGTGATCGAGGCGACCGACATCACCAAATCCTTTGGCGACCGCACGATCATCTCGGGTTTCTCGACCCGTATCCTGCGTGGCGACAAGGTCGGCATTATCGGCCCGAACGGGGCTGGCAAGACAACCCTTCTTAAAATGCTGACCGGACAGCTTGAACCCGATAGCGGCACGATCAAGATCGGCACCAACCTGAATGCCAGCTATTTCGATCAGAAGCGCGCTGCCCTTGATGACACCATGACCCTGTGGGATACGCTGTGCGATATCGGCGGTGATCAGGTCATGGTGCGCGGCAATCCCCGCCATGTCGTAAGCTATCTGCGCGATTTCCTGTTTGATGAAAAACAGGCCAGAAGCCCCGTCGGTGCCCTGTCGGGTGGGGAGCGCAACCGTTTGCTTCTCGCCAAACAGCTTGCCAAGCCGACCAACCTTCTGATCATGGACGAACCGACCAACGATCTTGATATGGATACGCTTGATCTGTTGCAGGAAATGCTGGCCGATTACGAAGGTACCCTGCTTCTCGTCAGTCATGATCGTGACTTCCTTGATCGCGTCGTAACCTCGTCCATCGTGATGGAAGGCAACGGCATCGCCACCGAATATCCCGGTGGTTATTCCGACTATGTCGCGCAACGCAAACTGTCCGCCGCCCCCGCCGTGGCCGAGGAAAAGCTTGGCAGCACATCGGGCAAAGGCGGCAAAAAATCCGCCCCCGCCCCGGCAGCAAAGCCCAAGCCGACCGGCAAGATGAGCTATAAGGACCAGCGCGAATACGACAATCTGCCCGGCCAGATCGCCAAGCTTGAGGCCGAGATTGCCGAAATCGAAGCCGCCCTGTCCGATGGCAGCCTGTTCACCAAAGACCCGGATGCCTTCCAGAAAAAGGTCGACCGCATGGCCGCTGCGCGGGCCGAACTCGAAGCCGGCGAAGAACGCTGGCTCGAACTCGAAATGCTCCGCGAGGAACTCGGGCTGCCATAAGCCTGGGACCGCCGCCAAAGGCAGGCTCGCATCCCTTGCACCCTTTGGGTTCAAACCGTAATCTTCTGATCGAACATTACGGGGAATAGCCATGCGCGGCACGGTAAAACAGGATGCAATCGACGCGATTTCCAGGCTACCCGATGATGCCAGTATGAATGACATCATGTACCGGCTTTACGTGCTGGAAAATATCCGCCGCGGGCAGGATGACATCACATCGGGAAAATACCATGACATGGACACGGTAAGGGCCAAGCTTAACTCTTGGTAACCAATGCTTTACGGCACTATTCGGATCGGTCACAATTTACCCGACAGCTGAAAACAATTCACTTGTCGGGTTTCCCTTTCCATCCGATGAAGGGGCATACCGATAAACCCGCAAACGCGCCACCAGCGCCGATGCGCTTTGCCGAAAGCCCGTGCCATGCCCCTCAAAGCCGTTCTGATGGCCCTGTCCGTTGCCGTGATCTGGGGCGTCAATATGCTGACCGTCAAAGGCGCGGTCGGCGAAATCCCGCCCCTGATGCTGACCGCAATCCGCTTTGGTGCGGTTGCTGTCCTGCTGCTGCCCTTCACCAAAATGCCATCGGGGCGCTTTGGCCGTCTCGCCATTCTGTCGGTCGTCTTTGGCACCGGTCATTTCGGGGTGCTGTTCTTTGCACTGTCGATGCTTGATGCCGGGCCGGTCGCGATCATCATTCTGCTTGGCGTGCCATTTTCCTCGATGCTCGCGACCTATTTCTTCAATGACCGGCTGGGCTGGAAACGGCTTTCGGGCATGACGCTGGCCTTTGCCGGGGTGATGATCATGTTCTGGGACCCGACCATGACCGACCTGCAATTGCCCCTGTTGCTGGTGGTGTTTGCCGCCTTCATGTGGGCGGTTGCCAATGTCATGATCAAGAAACTCGGCAATATCGATACCTTCCAGCTCAATGGCTGGATGGCGCTGATGGCCGCCCCGCAATTGCTGATCCTCTCGCTTGTGCTGGAACCCACGGCTGTTGATGCGATCTTTGATGCAAGCTGGGTCGCATGGGCCAACACGACGTTCACCGTCGTGATGTCGTCCATCGTGGCCTATGGCTTCTGGTATCATCTTCTGAAAACGCAGGATGTGAATGTGGTGGTGCCGTGGTCATTGCTGGCCCCGGTGATCAGCGTCGCCGGATCGTTCATTGTCTTTAACGAACCGATCAGCACCCTTAAAATTATCGGCGGCCTGACGGTTCTGGCCGGGGTCGGCGTGATCATGCTGCGCAAACCGCCGCAGCAACAGGAACAGGGAATGGACTGACCCGCAATGCCCACAATGTCTGCCGGAAACGACAACCTCAAGAACCGCATCATCGCCCACCCCTCGCCCAATTGCGGCGACCGGCCCGGTGATGCCAAGGGGGACCGCAAGGTCGATATCCTCGTCCTGCATTATACCGGCATGCAAAGCGGTGCGGCCGCGCTGGATCGTCTGTGCGATCCGGCGGCCTCGGTCTCCAGCCACTATCTGATCGAGGAAGACGGCACCATTTTCCAATTGGTCGACGAGGATAAACGCGCCTGGCATGCCGGGCGTGGTCAGTGGCAGGAATGCGACGATGTGAATTCCAGTTCCATCGGCATTGAAATCGTCAATCCCGGCCATGAATTTGGCTATCGCGCCTTTCCCGATATTCAGATTGATGCCGTCATCGAGCTATGTCGCGATATCCTGACCCGTCATGATATCAGGCCTGATCGCATCATCGCCCATTCCGACATGGCCCCCGACCGCAAGGAAGACCCGGGCGAGCTTTTCCCGTGGGATCGGCTTGCCGCCAACGGCATCGGATTATGGGCGAGCGCGGAACCAACGAAGGATGATAACGCCTGCACCGAAACCGAATTTGACGCGATGCTGGATCGGCTGGGATACGGGCCAAACGATGCGCTTAAACGCCGCATCGCCTTTCAGCGCCACTGGCGACCGTCCGATATTTCGGGAAAGCTCGATGGTGAATGTGCTGCGATCTTGCGCGTCCTGCTGGCGAAAGCCGGGCGATAGATCGTCCGTCTACTGGGCAATCAGCCCGCCCGGATTGGCAATCGGCACGTCCGACAATCCGACATAGCGCGCAAAGCCGACCCGGCTGAAACCAAGATGCCGGCGATAGATATCATCCACCACCCCGTTCACCAGTCCGTGCGCCATTTCCCGGTCAAAATCATTGATGACCGATGCCAGTTCGGGCCGCAGGCTCATATACCGCTTGGCCGTCTCGACCGCCGGACGCAATACCTTGAACTCCATCAGGCTTTTCTGATCCCCGCCACTGAACCGCAGGCAGGCAAGATCAGTAAACAGCACATCGACATAATGCCGTTTCAGCATCTCGTAACCCTTGGCATATTCGGCGACTTCCACCGGATGCATGGTGTCATTGGCAAGGATTTCCTCGGGATAAGGCTGCCCGATGACTTTAAGCCAGTTGGTGTTATCAAGGCTTTCCGGCCCGTCATAGGTCGCAACCGTAAAGCTTGACCGCACAATCGCCACCGTCACCCGGCTGACAAGGGACTCGGCCGATGTCACAAGCCCGGTTTGATCCGCCATCGACAGATCATCCAGCAGCAAACCATCCACCGCCCCATAGCGGATTGAAAAATGGCACCGTGCAAGCGGCATCTGCACGAACGTCACCGAATGCCCGGCATCTTCCAGAAAACGGGTCGCCATATCCACCGCAAGCCCGCGGGCAACGCCCTGATCGTCATAGGCATAGGGCGTCCATTCGTCATAGCACAGGCGCACGTCTTTTGCCTGCGCTACCAACGGCACAGAACAAAAGAATAGTATCGCGCTCAAAACCCGAAGCGCCGCACCCATGGCCAATCCTTCAAATGAAAATCCGGCATCATCCATATGAAACCGGAAACAGGACATACCCCCTTACGAGGGATAAGGCAAACCCGCAGTTTTCCGGGCTTCCATGCATTTTTCACATGGTTAAAATAACGATCGTATAAGCCCCTGTAGCCACTGCTTTTTCTTGACGACGGGGTCAATGTCACCTACATCACGCCCACCAGATGGCCGGATGGCCGCCCCTGTTCTTCGGAACGGGGGAGGAAAGTCCGGGCTCCATGGAAATACGGTGCCAGTTAACGGCTGGCGGGGGCGACCCTAGGGAAAGTGCCACAGAAAGCAAACCACCTGATCGCGCAAGCCATCAGGAAAGGGTGAAAGGGTGCGGTAAGAGCGCACCGGTCCTTCAGCAATGCGGGACGCATGGTAAACCCCACCGGGAGCAAAACCTAATAGGAATGGTCGGCCGGATGCTTCGGCATTGTCGGCAGGCGGGTTTCCGCGCCACCATTCGGGTTGGTTGCAGGAGGCGTCCGGCGACGGGCGTCCCAGATGAATGGCCATCCAGTGCGGTTCGCCGCATGGACAGAACCCGGCTTACAGGCCATCTGGTTATTTCTTTTTCTGATGCCGATAACAGATCGGCGGGGACCTGCCCCGCCGTCAAATGCGTAATCGCGCGATCCGCCTTATCCGCGTTCCGCGATGGATTGCGCGAAATACTTGTCGGCATCTTCCTGCGTGCCGACGTCAAAATTCCCCGCCGTCTGATCCTTGATGATCTTGCCAAGGGTCGGCATCACCTTGCGGTCCACCTGGCTCTCGATGCTCCAAAGCTTGGATCGCATCAGCGATTTCGCACAATGCAGGAACGCTTCCTCGACCCGGATCCTGATCACCGTGATTGGCGGTTTTGGCGTATCGGCAAAATGCGCCAGCAATTCCGGATCATTATGGATTTCCGCCGTGCCATTTACGCGCAGCGTATCGTTGAAACCGGGCACGAAAAACAGCATCCCGACTTTCGGATTTTCCACAATGTTCGATAACGTATCGACACGGTTATTGCCCGGACGATCCGGCATCAGAAGCGTGTTGTCATCAAGCACCTTGATAAAGCCCGGTCCGTCGCCACGCGGGCTGACATCGCCATTGCCCTTGGCATCGGCTGATGAAATCACCGCAAAGGGCGCCAGTTCGATGAAATGCCGACAATGCGGATCAAGTTTCGGCAGCGCCTTTGAAACCGCCAATTCCATTGGCATTCCATAAATCTCGCGCAGCTTTTCATGGGTGTCGATTTTTGTCATGGGGCGCACCTTTTGCGGGAATCAGATGGGGAAACTGCGTCACCGTGAAACGCAAGTCAATCGCATTTCCCCCCGATCACCTGATCTGTCGTGCAAACCTTGGCAAACTCGCCATTCAGGCTCGCCAGCGCCACATCATGCACAAGATCGGCCGGAAAAACCCGCCCGTCGGGTAGCCTCCGCTCAAACGCAAAACACGCATCGCTGACAATCGTGACCTCAAAGCCAAGGTTCGCCGCCATCCGCGTCGTGGTATTCACGCAATGATCGGTCGATATCCCGCATAGAACGACCTTTGAAATCCCGCGTGCCCGCAAATCGGCCTCAAGCGCCGTCCCGATAAAGGCCGAATTGACCTGCTTGCCATAAACCGCCTCGTCATCCGTTGGCGTCGCAAAATCAATGAATGCATGGCCCGGATGATCGGGATAAAGCCGCGATGTCGGCGTGGTTGAGTCGTGATGCACGTGAATGACCGGTGCGCCCTTTCCCCGCCAATGCGCCAGAAGCCTCGCGCCATTGGCCTCGGCATCCGGGTTGTTGCGCTGCCCCCAATAATCAAGGTCGGCAAAGCCCTGCTGCCAGTCGATCATGATCAGGGCGGTGTTTTCGGTTTCGGTTTCGATCTCGGTCATTATCCATCTCTCCGGCTTATGTGTCTGTTGGCCCTAGATTATCCGATCCCCAGATGGCATAAATGACAACCACCCCTCATTTCAGGACAAATCCCCTTGATGCCCCCGCTACCAAATCCGCCCCGCCTCATCGTTTTCATCCTCACCCCGCAAACCGTGATGCTCGATGTCACAGGCCCGCTTCAGGCCTTTCACGAAGCCCGCGATCCAGCAAATGGCACTCCGCTTTACCGCACCCTTCTGGCCTCAAGCCACGGCGGCCCGGTTATGACCGATACCGGTATCGCCCTTGATACCGTCGCCCTTGCCGATCTTGATCCGGGCAAAATCCACACCCTGATCGCCGCCGGGTCCGATGAAATGCTTGATGCGCTGGGCGATGCCAATCTGATCGGCTGGCTTGAAAAATACCGGGGTAAAATTGCCCGCATCGGGTCGGTCTGTATCGGGGCGTTTATTCTGGGTGCCGCCGGAATGCTCAATGATCGCGCCTGTGTCACCCACTGGCGCTGGTGCGACCGCCTGCAAGCCATGTTCCCGCAAAGCCGTGTCGCCCCCGATCCGATCTTTGTTCGCGATGGCCCGGTCTGGACCTCGGCCGGGGTGACGACGGGGATTGATATGGCGGTTGCAATGATCGAACAGGATCATGGCCGTGACGCCGCCCTTGCCGTTGCGCGCAGCCTGATCGTCTTTATCCGCCGCCCCGGCGGCCAGTCACAATTCAGCCTGCCGCTTGAACATCAGGCCAATGACAGTACCGGGCGCTTTGATGATCTGCATGGCTGGATCGCGCAAAACCTTCAAACCCGCCTTTCGGTCGAAGACCTCGCCGAACAGACGGGCATGAGCCCGCGCAACTTTTCGCGCACCTACAAATCCGCCACCGGCCTGAGCCCGGCACGCGCGGTCGAACTGATGCGCCTCGAAGCCGCCAGAACCGCCCTTGAACAAACCGACAAACGCATAAGCCAAATCGCAATCAATTGTGGCTTTGGCGATGACGAACGCATGCGCCGCTGCTTCGTCAAACATCTGGGCGTAGCACCCAGCGACTACCGCGAACGGTTCAAGGCCATCACCTAAAGCCACCCCTTCCGCCTGAAATACCAAAGCGGAAGAACAGCGGATAACACCATCAACCCAATCGCCAGCGGATAACCAAACTGCCAATCAAGTTCCGGCATGACCTCAAAGTTCATGCCATAAATGCTGGCGATCAGGGTCGGCGGCAGAAATGCCGCTGCCGCGACCGAGAAAATCTTGATGATGTTGTTCTGTTCCAGATTGATCATGCCCAGCGTCGCATCGAGCAGGAACGTCACCTTGTTCGCGATGAAATTGGCATGTTCGGTGATCGACACGATATCGCGGGAAATGGTTTTAAGCCGCGTCTTGGCATCCTTTTTAAGCCGCGTCTGCGTCGACAGAAACAGCCCCAGCCGATGCAGGTTCAGCAAGCTGTCCTTGGCCTTGCCCGAAAGGTTCCCGGCCCGCCCGATGCGGCGCAGAACCGCCCGGTGATCCTGATCATGGGCCGGGTCATCGGGATTGGCGAAAACGATGTTTGATAACCCTTCAAGGTCGGCGGCCGCCTGTTCCATGATATCGGCCAGCCGGTCAACAATCTGCTCCAGCAACCCGAACAGAACCGCCTCGGCGCTCGACGCCAGCGACGGGCTGCGATTGACCCGCCGGATAAAAGTCTTGAACGGCACCGGGTCGGCATAACGCAGGGTAATCAGGGTTTTCTTGACCAGGATAAAGGTGATCGCGGTGGTTTCCGGCTCGTCACTATTGGCCTTGTTTAGCACCGATACCGTCATGAAAAGCGCGCCGTCTTCGTCATACAACCGCGATGAAAGCTCGATCTCCTGCATTTCCTCGCGCGTCGGCACCTCGATGGCAAACCGCTTTTCGATCTCGTGTATTTCGTCATCGGACGGGTTCAAAAGGTCAATCCAGACCGGCGTGCGTTCCGCCTTTGGCGGCTTTGCCACACTTTCCGCAGCACTGATTTCGCCCTCAACGGCGTCACCGCCGACCGGAGCAGCATCGTCCGCCGGTGCCGCCGTATCGTCCGACGGGGTCCGGGCCGGGGCAAAAAACTCGTTGCTGTCCATGGTCACTCTCCATCCGCGCCAGATTACTGGATATTACCAGATACCTGCCCGATACCGGTCTATTTGGGGCTTGTGCGTTTCATGTCATATGCCCGGCGGGCATGTTTTGTCACGCGCCAAGCCATGACAAATCGGTTAAACGCCACCGGGGCGCGGCATCCCCGCTATTGAAACGGTAAAACCGTCTGAAACTCAAACGGATCAATGTCCGGATCGTTCCCGCGCTTTTCATCAAACTGCGTCTTGGCATAGGTAAGGAACTCATCCTTGCTGATCATTTTGTCAGAATTGGCATCAACCCCGCCAAACAGCAATTCCAGCCGCCGGCTTTCGGTCCGCAGCCGCTGCCGGTTGGCCTCCGCCGTGCCCGGCAATGCCTCGACCGCGGCAAATTCACGTCCCACCAGAACACTGTCGCCATTGATATCACGCCGCCGGAACATCCAGCTCGCATAGGACGCGGCCTCGTCCGCACTGATCCGCCCGTCATGATCCATATCGATCGGATGATATTGCTGCCGATACATTGTCACCTGTTCGGGAATGCCGGTTGCCGCTGCGCTCGCCGCATTCTGCTTTGCCAGCGCCTTGGCAATCGCATCCTCAAGTCCGGGGATGGCCGCCGCACCCGTGCCGTTGGTGCCGGGGCCCGTCGGCACGCCCTCGCCATCCTCAAGCCCGCCCAACCCGTTCAGCGCACCAAGCCCGCCAAGCCCGAACTGCCCCATCAATTGCGGATTGTTCTGCAATTGCTGCATGATCAGGGGCAATAACTGGCGCATTTCCGGCGACGTGACCTCGGGCGAAATCGTCGCACTGCCCTTGTCCATCTGAAGGCTTTGGGCATGCACCGGCGTCCGAATGCCAAAAACTGCCACCAGGGCACAAATCATTAACAATATGGCAGCTTTTTTCCGCAACACTCGTTCCCTTCGCCTGTCCTGAGGCTGCCCCGCATCAGGATCACCATCATAGCATATCAGCACGGACCGGATCGCGGGCAACATTGCCCCATCAAAACCGATTAACGATCAAATGCCAATCCCCGAAGCTGGGATCGGTCCCAAACCGGATCATCGCCATGTTGCGTGAAATGTCTCTCCATCATCCCGTCACATCCCATGCAGGACAAAAATGGTCTGCGAATGGATTTGCATGGGCGGGCATGGGGACGCGTGTGGGTTTTGATGGGCAAGAGCCGAAAATCACCCGGAAAACGGTTACTTTTGGCCCATTTGCCCCCCATTCCGATATGCCCCAAAGCCGCAGGAAACCACATTATTACCCTATTTGATCCCATCAATTCCCATTGACCCCCATCAAAACCCATGATACCCCATAACTAGGCACATTTACGGTGTCATGCGGGGCATATCCATTTCGACGCGGAAACTGATCATTCTCTGGCGGTTCGAAATGGGTTTTTGATCAGGGGAATGGCGAAGTGCTGTTCACAGGAACGCACATTCACAAGCTGGACCGAAAAGGGCGCGTCTCCGTGCCCAAGCGGTTCCGTGCGACCCTGGAACGCGAAACCTTCGCTGGCATCTATCTGTATCAATCCCACAAGGAAGCCGCCCTTGAAGGCTGTGGCGAAAGCCACATGGACCGCATCGCCGCGTCGATTGACGAACTGGCGATGTTCTCGGACGAGGCCGACGACCTTGCCGATACCATTCTTGGCGCATCCCACATGCTGCCGTTTGACGGCGAAGGCCGCATCATTCTGCCCCCGGAACTGATCGAATTCGCCCGCATCGAAGATCAGGTCGCCTTTGTTGGCCGTGGCCGCACCTTCCGCATCTGGAACCCGGAAATCTTCAAACCGCTGCAGGACGCAAGCCGCACCCGCACCTTCAATCGCGGATCGACCCTCAAACTGAAACCGGCATCCGATTTCGCGCCGGGCAGCCGCCCCGCTGGCCCGACCGGCGAAACCGCCCCGGATGAAGAGGGACCAGATGATGGGGGGAGCGCGTAATGAGCATCCATGACCTCAGCTTCGCCACAGGCGATGGCCCGCACAAGCCGGTGCTGTTGCGCGAAGTTCTCGATGCCCTGTCCCCCGGGACCGGCGAGATCATGGTGGACGGAACTTTTGGCGCGGGTGGATATTCCCGCGCCATTCTCGATCATGCGGACTGCGAACTTTACGCCATTGACCGTGACCCGACCGCCGTTGCCACCGGCAGGGCGATGGAAGCCGATTATGCCAATCGCTTCCACATGGTCGAAGGCTGCTTTGGCGATATGGGCACCCTTCTGCCCGCCGCTGGCGTTGATCAGGTTGACGGCATCGTTCTTGATATCGGCGTATCTTCCATGCAGCTTGATCAGGCCGACCGCGGATTTTCCTTCCGCGAAGACGGGCCGCTGGATATGCGCATGTCGATGTCCGGCCCGACCGCGGCCGATTTCGTCAATACCGCCGACGAGGAAGACATCGCCAATGTCATCTATCGTTATGGCGAGGAACGCGCATCGCGCAAGGTCGCGCACAAGATCGTTGAAATGCGCGCCGAGGCGCCCTTTGAAACCACCCTGCAACTGGCCCGTGCGGTCCGCTCTGTCGTGCGCAAATCCAAGGACGGCATTGATCCCGCCACCCGCACTTTCCAGGGGCTTCGCATTTACGTCAATGACGAGCTCGGCGAACTTGAACGCGCCATGCAGGCGGCAGAAGACCTTTTGAAACCGGGTGGCCGTCTGGTCATCGTGACCTTCCATTCGCTCGAAGACCGCAGTGTCAAAACCTTCATGAAGGAACGCTCCGGCGATCCGTCGAAAATGTCGCGCCGCCTTCCGGGCGAGCCAGAGGTCGCAACCCCGACCTTCACCACCATCACGCGCAAGGCCGTGACCGCACAAAAGGACGAACTGCGCGCCAATCCGCGTGCGCGGTCGGCCAAACTGCGTGCGGTTGCCCGTAACGAACAGCCCCCAATGACAGGAGGTCGCAAATGACACGTGCCATGACCTTTATCGGGCTGTTTCTGACCATCGTTATCGGGGCGGGCACCTATTGGGTGTCGCACGAAGTCGAACGCCTTGAAAAACAGTATGCCGTCATTCAGTCGGACATCCTCAACGAACAGGAAACCATCCACGTCCTTGACGCGGAATGGAGCTACCTGAACAGTCCGCAGCGCGTTGAAACGCTCGCCAATACCTATCTCAAGCTTGATCAGATCACCCCGCTTCAGATGGCAAGCATCAATGACCTGCCTGAAAATGCCGATCTGCATCAATACCGTCTTGATAAATTCGGCGAGGCCGTGGCCTTCCTGCCGGTACCGCGTGCGCGCCCCGATGAACTGGCCCCGGACGAAGCCGCCGAAGCCATGATCATCAATTCCCCGTCGCTCGCCAGCGTTCAGGAGGGCGGAGAATGAGCTTCTATCGTTTCTCATACTGGCTGCGCGGCGACCGCCCGGAACTGGGCCCTGATCAACGCGAACGTCACGCGATTGAAACCGCGCGCAACCGCATCTTCATTACCGGTGCGATGTTTGCCGTCGGCTTTGTCTGGATCACCGCCGGTCTGGTCGATGCCACCGTTCTGCGTCAGGGCAACGAACCCGAAATGGCATCGGGATCGGACACCCGCGAACTTAAAACCGAACGTGCCGATATCGTTGATCGCAACGGCATGCTGCTTGCGACCGATCTTCCAACCAATTCGCTTTATGCCGATGCGCGCGTAATCAAGGACCCGGTTGGCTCGGCCGATCAATTGCTGACCGTCCTGCCCGATCTGGATCGCGACACCCTGATCCGTCATCTAAGCTCGCAAAAGGCTTTCGTCTGGATCCGTCGCAACCTGACACCCGAACAGCAATATGCGGTTAACTCGCTTGGCGTACCGGGGCTTAATTTCCAGCGCGAAGAACGCCGCGTCTATCCGCATGGCCGCCTGTTTGCCCATGTGCTGGGCTTCACCGATATCGACAATAACGGCATCGCCGGTGCGGAACGCAAATTTGATAACGAACTGCGCATCAATAACGGTCCGCTGCAACTCTCCCTTGATACCCGCATTCAATACGCGCTCGAGGAAGAAGTCGAAAACGCGATGAAGACCTATGACGCGGTCGGTGCGACCGGCATGGTCATGGATATCTATACCGGCGAAGTGCTGGGCATGATGTCGCTGCCCGATTTTGATCCGCACCGCCCCGGTCAGGCACCAGCTGACGCGCGCTTTAACCGCGCGACGCTGGGCGTTTATGAAATGGGCTCGGTGTTCAAGCTGTTTAACACCGCGATTGCGCTTGAAACCGGCACCGTCAATCTCGACAGCATGTATGACGCCTCCCAGCCGATCCGCGTCGGGCGCTTCGCGATTAGCGACTATCGCGGCGAAAACCGCTGGCTGTCGGTGTCCGAGATCATCAAATATTCGTCAAACATTGGTTCCGCCCGCATCGCCCTTGATTTCGGGACCGAGACCCAGCGCAAATATCTCAAGAAATTCGGCATCCTCGACACACCACAGATCGAGCTGCCCGAAGTCGGCTCTCCGCTTGTGCCCAATCCGTGGCGCGAAGTGAACACCATGACCATTTCCTTTGGCCATGGTCTTGCCGTGACACCGCTTCAGGTCGTCAGCGGCATCTCCGCCCTTGCAAATGGCGGCATTTTGCGTCCGGCAACGATCCTCAAACAGGACGGCGCACCGGCGGGTGAACGCGTTATTTCCCGGCAAACCTCGGACAAGATGCGGCGCCTGATGCGCCTCGTCGTGACCGATGGATCGGGCAAAAAGGCTGAAGTTCCGGGTTACTTCCTTGGGGGTAAAACCGGGACGTCGGAAAAACTCGTGAACGGGCGCTATGTCAAGAACGCCCGCATGTCGACCTTTGTCGCCGCCTTCCCGATGCAGGACCCGAAATATGTGGTTCTGGTGACGCTGGACGAGCCCAAAGGCACAAAAGAAACCTATGGATTTGCCACAGCCGGTTGGGTGTCCGCCCCGGCAGTCGGCAAGGTTGTGACACGTATTGCTCCCCTTCTGGGCATTGAACCGGCGAATGCGAAGGCGCCGGAGATTGAGCAAGCGCTGCATATCGACCTTCGCAAGGGGGAGCGCAAACTTGCGTCTTTCTGAACTCATGGCAGGTGATCAAGCGGCACTTAAACATGCCGACGGACAGGACCCGAACATTACGGGCCTGACAGCAGACTCACGCACCGTGAAGGATGGCTATCTGTTTGCCGCCCTGTCTGGTGCCAAAACCGACGGATCGAAATACATCAATGATGCGATCCGGCTGGGTGCAGCCGCCATCCTTGCAAAGGAAGGCACCCCCAAACCCGCCGCCGCGACGGTTCCGCTGATCCCGGTGGAAAACCCGCGCCAGCGTTACGCACAACTGGCCGCGCGTTTCTATGGCAAACAGCCGGCCAATATCGCGGCGATTACCGGTACGAACGGCAAAACCTCCACCGCCGTTTTCACCGAACAGCTCTGGACGATCCTTGGCAATATGTCGGGCTCGATCGGCACACTCGGCATTCGTGCCGCCGGTGCGAAAATCCCCGGATCACTCACCACCCCCGATCCGGTCGCCCTGCATCAAAGCCTTAATGAAATGGCTGAAATCGGTGTCACCCATGTCGCGATGGAAGCCTCCTCGCACGGGCTTGACCAGCATCGCCTTGACGGGGTGAAAGTCACGGTTGCCGCCTTTACCAACCTGACCCGTGATCACCTTGATTATCACGGCAATTTCGAAAAATACTTCGCTGCCAAGGCCCGCCTGTTTGCTGATCTTCTGGCCGAAAACGGCACGGCGGTTCTCAATGCCGATGTCCCGCAATTCAAAATCCTGCGCTCGATGTGCGAGGGACGCGGCATTTCGGTAATGTCCTATGGCCTTGCCGCCGATGATATCAAACTGCTCGAAGCCAAGCCCGATGCCACCGGCACCAAGCTCAAGCTCGCCATCGAAAAAGGCGAATATGGCGTGCATCTGCCCCTCATGGGCTCCTTCCAGGTGATGAACGCATTGGCCGCCCTTGGCATCGTCATTGCGTCGGGTGCCGATGTCGATGATGCGGTTGCCGCCCTTGAAAAGCTTGAAGGTGTGCGGGGCCGCATGGAACTGGTTGGCAAAACCAGCTTCGGCGCACCGGTCTTTGTTGATTACGCCCACACGCCTGATGCGCTTGAAACCGTGATCAAGGCCGTCCGCCCGCACGCCAAGGGCCGCATCATCTGCGTCTTTGGTGCAGGTGGGGATCGTGACACCGGCAAACGCCCGGAAATGGGTCGCGTGGTCAAGGAAAACGCCGATATCGCCATCATCACCGATGACAACCCCCGAAGCGAAGACCCCGCCAAAATCCGTGCCGCGATCAAGGCCGCCTGCGAAGGTGCGGTTGAAATCGGCGACCGGGCCGAGGCGATCAAAC
Organism: Thalassospira sp. A3_1; assembly: GCF_017744215.1. Taxonomy (NCBI): domain Bacteria; kingdom Pseudomonadati; phylum Pseudomonadota; class Alphaproteobacteria; order Rhodospirillales; family Thalassospiraceae; genus Thalassospira; species Thalassospira sp. A3_1. Next base: position 258,953 of record NZ_JAGHQQ010000001.1, read on the forward strand.
GCGGCATTGGTATCTTGCAACGCAACGATATTCTTATTATTGCCGGAAAAGGCCATGAAAGAGGCCAAATTGTCGGCGATACGGTTCTGCCTTTCGATGATGCCGCGGTCGCGCGCAACATCCTTCTGGGCGGTAACTGATTGATTTTAAAACCAGCCACGACGCCAAAGATCGTGCTGGATGCGGATACGAAAGAAACCCAAAAATGACCAAGGCTGTTTTATGGACGGCAAAAGACGCCGAAAAAGCCACCGGGGGCAAGGCAACCGGCAACTGGCAGGCGTCCGGCGTATCGATTGACAGCCGCAAGGCCGCCAAGGGCGATCTGTTCATCGCGCTCAAGGGGCCCAATTTCGATGGTCACAAATTCGCCCAGACCGCCCTTGATAACGGCTGTGCGGCGGCGATGGTGTCGGACACCAAAACCCTTGGCAATGGCGCACCGGCCCTTGTGGTCGATGATACGCTTGATGCGATGGTCCACCTTGGCCTTGCCGGGCGCGAACGCTCCGATGCGAAAATCATCGCGATCACCGGCTCTGTCGGCAAGACCGGCACCAAAGAGGCGCTCAAATACGTTCTGAACGAACAGGCCCTGACCCACGCCAGCCCCGCCAGCTTCAATAACCATTGGGGTGTGCCCATGAGCCTCGCCACCCTGCCGGTGGCGGCCGAATATGGCGTATTTGAAATCGGCATGAACCATCCCGGCGAAATCAGCCCGCTGGTCAAGATGGTCCGCCCCAAGGTCGCCCTGATCACAACCGTCGTCGGCGCGCATACCGAATATTTCAGGGACGAGGCCGAAATCGCACAGGCCAAGGCTGAAATCTTTGATGGCCTTGATGCCGATGGCACCGTGATCCTCAACCGCGACAACCTGCATTATTTTGCATTGGCCAGGCGCGCGAAGGAACTCGGCATCAAGAATATCAAATGCTTTGGCACCGATGCCATGGCCGATTACCGCCTGTTCGAAGCCAACATTGTCACCAATGGTTCTGCCGTGCGTGCGCGCATCGGCGGCCGTGACATCGAATATTTCATCGGCTGCCCCGGCGAACACTGGGTTCTGAACTCGCTTGCGGTTCTGGCCTGTGTTGATGCGATTGGCGGCGATGTGCTGCGCGCCGCACAGGATCTGGCCGATTTCACCCCGCCTGCCGGGCGCGGTGAAACCCATATTCTGCCGCTGCCCAACGGGGCTGATGGCACCTATACCCTGATTGACGATGCCTATAACGCCAACCCGACCTCGATGATGGCGGGGCTGAGCGTGCTGGCCCAAAGCAAACCCGAAGGATCGGGGCGCAGGATCGCGGTTCTGGGCGATATGCGCGAACTGGGCGATGGTGCGCAAAAACTGCATGCGGACCTGCATCAGCCACTGGTTGCCCTTGGCATCGAACGTGTTTATACGGTCGGCCCGCTGATGGCCAACCTTGCGGAAACCCTGCCGGGCGAACTCCATGCCGGCCATTTTGACGCCGCCGAAGACGCAATTGACCCGATAAAGGCCGATTTGCAGGCGGATGACGTGGTTTTGGTCAAAGGATCGCTTGGCATTTACGTTTCGAAAATTGTCTCGGCCTTAAAATCACCGGATGGCGCATCTGGCGCTGCATCCAAAAGTTAAGACGCAGAAGGAACCCCCGGGGCGATGCTCTATAATCTGCTTTATCCGCTGGCCGACCAGTTTCCGATCTTCAACCTGTTCCGTTACATCACGTTCCGGACCGGCGGCGCGATTATCACATCGCTTATTCTGGCCTTTGTGCTTGGCCCGTCCCTGATCAACTGGCTGCGCTCCAAACAAAGCGAAGGCCAGCCGATCCGCGATGACGGCCCCGAAAGCCACCTTCTGACCAAAAAGGGCACGCCAACCATGGGCGGCCTTTTGCTGTTGCTGTGCACCTCCATCGGCACCCTTTTGTGGGCGGATTTGTCCAATGCCTATGTCTGGGCGGTGCTGCTGGTGACCATCGGTTACGGGTTCCTGGGCTTCCTTGATGATTTCCTGAAAGTCTCCAAACGCAATACCAAGGGCCTGCCGGGCAAACTCAAGCTGCTCGGCCAGTTTTCGATTGCCGCGGCGGCTGCATGGTGGATTTCCACCAACACCGCCGATCCGCTGTCAACCGCCCTTGCCTTCCCGTTTTTCAAGAACTTCCTGCTTGATCTCGGCTGGTTCTTTGTGCCCTTTGCCATGTTTGTCATGGTCGGCGCGTCCAACGCGGTCAACCTGACCGATGGCCTTGATGGCCTTGCCATCGTGCCGGTCATGATTGCGGCGGCCAGCTTCGCGCTGATCACCTATCTGATCGGCAACATCCAGTTCGCCGAATATCTGCAGGTCCATTATGTCGCCGGATCGGGCGAACTGACCATCTTCCTGGGTGCCCTTGTCGGGGCTGGTCTTGGCTTCCTGTGGTATAACGCCCCGCCTGCCATGGTGTTCATGGGCGATACCGGGTCGCTTGCTTTGGGTGGTGCGCTGGGTGCCGTTTCGGTTGTCACCAAACACGAACTGGTCCTTGCCATCATTGGCGGTCTGTTTGTCCTTGAAACGCTGTCGGTGATCATTCAGGTCGGATCGTTCAAAATGACCGGCAAGCGCGTGTTTCGCATGGCGCCGCTGCATCACCATTTCGAAAAAAAGGGCTGGCAGGAACCGACCATCGTTATCCGGTTCTGGATCATTGCCGTCATTCTGGCCCTTGTCGGGCTGGCAACGCTTAAACTCCGTTAAACTAAGGACATCCCGCCTTGATCGACCTGTCACATCTGCGCGGCAAAACCATCGCGGTTCTGGGTCTGGGCAAATCCGGACTGGCCAGTGTCAAGGCACTGGTCAATGGCGGTGCCATCGTCTGGGCATGGGATGACAACGCTGAAAGCCGCGGCCAGCTAGAGGCCTTCGGCCTCGCCCCGATCAATCTCGCGGAATGTGACTGGACCGAACCCGACATGCTGGTCATCAGCCCCGGCATCCCGTCCACCTTCCCGACACCGCATCCTGCGGCCGAAAAGGCCCGGCGCGCTGGCAAGCCGATCATCTGCGATGTCGAACTGCTCTGCACCGCCCTTCCCGACGTGCCCAGCATCGCGATTACCGGCACCAACGGCAAATCGACCACAACCGCCCTTACCGCCCATATCCTGTCGAACGCCGGGATCAAGACTCAGGCGGGCGGCAATCTTGGCAATCCGGCGCTGGGCTTTGATCCCGCCGGTCCTGATGACTGCTTCGTGCTGGAACTCTCGTCCTATCAGCTTGAACTGCTTCATGACGCCAGCTTCGATGCCTGCGGCCTGCTCAACATCACGCCCGATCATCTGGATCGTCACGGCGGCATGGATGGCTATATCGGTGCCAAACGCCGCGTCTTTGCGCGCAACAAGGGCCCGAAATGGGCGGTGATTTCGGTCGATGATGATCCCTGCGCGCGCATGGCGGTCGAACTCGCCCGCGAAGGCGGTCGCCGCGTGATCGAGGTATCAGTCCATAAACCCGCCCCGCATGGCATTTACGTTGAAAATGGCTGGCTGATCGATGATCTGTCGGGTGCACAGGCCCGGATCATGGATCTGGTCACGGTCGCCCATATGCCCGGCGTCCATAACTGGCAAAACATCGCATTCGCCTATGCCCTTTGCCGGGCACGCGGGGTTGTGGCATCAAAAATCATCGAAGGCATCATGAGCTTCCCCGGCCTCGCCCACCGGCAGGAACGGCTGGGCATGGCCGATGGTGTGACCTTTGTGAATGACAGCAAGGCCACCAATGCCGAAGCCACCGCCAAGGCCCTGTCGGCCTATCGCGATATCTACTGGATTTTGGGCGGCAAGCCCAAGGAAGGCGGCATTGACGGCCTTCAGGCATTTTATCCGCAGATCAAAAAGGCCTATCTGATCGGCTCGGCTGCCGATGCCTTTGCCGAAACGCTGGGCGATGACCTGCCATGGCAGAAATGCGAAACCCTTGATCGCGCCACCGCGGCAGCCTTCCTTGACGCCAGGGAAGGCATCGCATCACGCGCGGTCGATATGCCGGTCGTGCTGCTCTCGCCGGCCTGCGCATCGTTCGATCAGTTCAAAAGTTTCGAAGCCCGCGGCGATGCCTTCCGCGACCTGTTTAACGCGCTGGCACATGCCGGGCAGGAGAAACCATGAAAACCCTGTTTGGCAACAGCACCAACAACAACATCGCCTTTTCGCGGGCCGATACCTCGGTACTTGGCATCTGGTGGTGGACGGTGGATCGCTGGATGCTGGCCGCCGTCATCCTGCTGATGGGGATTGGCGCGCTGCTGGTCATGTCGGCAAGCCCGCCGGTGGCGGACCGCATTAATGTCGACAGCTTCCATTTCGTCCGTCGGCAGTTCGTGTTTCTCGGCCTTGCCGCCATCTGCGCCTTTGGCATTTCGCTGCTCTCGATCAAATGGGTGCGGCGTCTGGCCTCGATCATGTTTCTGGGCGTGATCTGCCTTCTGATCATCACCCCGTTCGTGGGTTCCGAGATCAAGGGTGCTGTCCGCTGGATTCATCTGGCCGGGATCACCCTGCAACCGTCCGAATTCCTCAAGCCCTGCTTTGCGGTTGTGGTGGCCTGGATGTTTTCCGAAGGTCGGCTTAACCCGAACTTCCCGGGCTATATCGTCTCCTGCATGCTGCTTGCGACCTGCATCATCCTTCTGATGATCCAGCCCGACTTTGGCCAGACCGTCGTGGTCACCGCCATCTGGTCAACCCAGATTTTCCTCGCGGGCCTGCCGATGGTGCTGGTCTTTGGCCTCGGCCTTGGCGTGGTCGGCCTGGCGGTTGGCGCCTATCTGGTGCTGCCGCACGTGCAGTCGCGTGTGGACCGCTTCCTGGATCCGGCATCGGGCGACAACTATCAGATCGACCGCTCGATGGAAGCCTTCATGAATGGCGGCCTGATGGGTCAGGGCCCCGGCGAGGGATCGGTAAAGAACTACCTGCCCGACGCCCATTCCGACTTCATCTTTGCCGTCGCGGGCGAAGAATTCGGCCTTCTGTTCTGCGTGCTGGTGGTTGGCGTCTTCAGCTTCGTCATCATGCGCGGCCTCTCGCGCCTGATGGGCGAACGCAACCTGTTTGTCGTGCTGGCGGTCACCGGCATTCTGGTCCAGTTCGGTTTGCAGGCCGTGATCAACATGGCCTCCACCCTGCAACTCGTCCCGCCAAAAGGCATGACCCTGCCCTTCATCTCCTATGGCGGCTCCGCCACCATTGGCATCGCGATCGGCATGGGCTTCGTTCTGGCCCTGACCCGCAAACGCCCGGGCGAATAAGCAACCGGCCCAACACACCCCACAAAACAAAACCACCGTCACTCCCGCGAAAGCGGGAGTCCATCTCGCGACCTGCTGATGCCCCAACACAGCCAGCCCGACAGCGCATAGCTGCCCGGTTGATTCCGCATATTGACATATCGGAAAATCCCGATATATTTCACATCATGGAAATGCTCGAAATATTCAAAGCCCTCTCGAACCGGACCCGCCTTGAAATCCTCAAAGGCTTGAAAGAGCCTGCGAAGAACTTTCCTCCGCAGGATGAAGGCGACGTCGATACGGTTGGAGTTTGCGTCAGCAGTATTCAGGAAGGTGTCGGACTGTCGCAATCGACGGTGTCCGATTACCTTGCGACGCTGCAACGGGTGGGTCTGGTGGAAGTCAGACGCATCGGTCAGTGGACCTACTACAAGCGGAACGAAGCAACCATCCGCGCTCTTGCCGATGCCATCGGAAAAGAACTGTAGTTTTTTTGCCCGAATATATCGAGAAATTGCGATATCCCTTTTTGCCGAAATAAGGCAGTAAAATGAAAGTCCAGACAATGAAAGCTCAGATCCTCAAATCCTTTGGCGGCCCGGAAGCCTTTGAACTTCAGGACGTCGCCAAGCCCGTCCCGCAGGCCGGACAGGTCCTTGTCCGTGTCCACGCAACCTCCATCAACCCGCTGGATTATCAGGTCCGGCGCGGCGACTATCCCGATTACGTACCCCTGCCCGCCATTACCGGGCATGACGTTTCCGGCGTCGTCGAAAGCGTCGGCCCCGGCGTCACCAGCTTCGTCCCCGGCGATGAAGTCTGGTACACCCCGCAGATTTTTGACGGGGACGGAAGCTACGCCGAATACCATGTCGCTTCGGAAAAAATTATCGGCAAAAAACCGGCCTCGCTCAGCCACCTCGAAGCCGCCAGCCTGACGCTGGTCGGCGGCACGGCGTGGGAGGCACTGGTGGTGCGTGCGGGCCTTCGGGTCGGTGAAAGCATCCTGATCCACGGCGGTGCCGGCGGTGTCGGCCATGTGGCAATCCAGGTCGCGAAAGCCATAGGTGCCAAGGTCTTCACCACCGTGCGCGAAGATAACTTCGAATTTGCCCAAAGCCTCGGTGCCGACGTCCTCATCGACTACACAAAGGAAGATTATGTCGATGCCATCCTGCGCGAAACCGATGGCAACGGGGTGGATGTCATCTTTGATACCATCGGCGGCAATACACTCGCCAAAAGTGCCGATGCACTGGCCCAGCTTGGCCGTGTCGTCTCGATTGTCGATATCGCACAGCCGCAGAACCTGATCGAAGCCTGGGGCAAAAATGCCAGCTACCACTTCGTGTTCACCCGCCAGAACCGGGGCAAACTTGACGAGCTAAGCACCCTGATCGAACGCGGTCAGCTTCGCCCGCATGTCGGTGCCGTCTATTCACTCGCAGACATCCCGCTTGCCCACGCCCGGCTGGAAAACCCCGATAACGGCCTCCGGGGTAAAATCGCGATCAAGGTCGCCCCATAACCCGGCAACCATCCCCCCCCCCCGACAACGCCGCACCAAAAGGTGCGGCGTTTCCTTTCCAAACAGGCATAAAAAAAGCCCACCACAAGGGTGAGCTTGTTCAATTTCTTTGGACAATGAGGGAAGACTTACACCCGCGAACCTCAAAGCCTTAGTACAGAATTTATAGTCTTTCTCTGATGGTGTTGTAAATAAAATCGGAAGAATCTCAACGATGATCGCGACGGCGCCCAACGCCTGTATAACCGGCTGGCAAAACGGGTTGATTCCGTGCTGTATAAGATTGAGTTGGTCTGAAACTCAGGACTCAAAATGAAGCGGAAAATCAAGCTATTCCGTGAGGGTACAGACAATAAAGAATTGGCTTCTCTGGACTAATTAAGCATATCACTTCAGCCTGACAGTTATTCCTCTAAGTAAGGAAACTCGTCTCGGCCAACCTGATAGACGCGACCCAACACCTCTACAACCATGTCAAGAGTGAAGCCTGCAACAACACCCTCAACTCGAAACTTTTCATTATAAAGCTTGTTAATAAACAAGCCGACGTCTCGCCGCAGGCTGTCCGCCATTTTAAGTCTCTTGTCGGGTGAAATCAGAGCAAGCAAACGAATGATATCTGCCCGATGTTTATTAATATCACTGGATTTAGCATTAGCATCCCCAGCAGCTTTCTTACGAGAAAGATCAACATGAGCCCGAGCTTTAAACGGGATCAGCAACTCTTCATTCAAAAAAGGCAAGCCTCGAATAATGGTCTTATTTTCGATCAAAGCCCTGTAGTAATCATCATCCAATAGGATGGCTGAAAGGGACATCATATCCTCTTCAACCACCAACCGGCATTTAATTTGATCATCCTTCAGAGGAAAACTTCCCGGCTTCCCCGAGAAGAATTCAAGCATAACCGGATACCCGTGCTGCTCAGGTTTTTCGAAACGATAATATTCTTGCACACCGTCATTACGAGTACGTGAAGAGTATTTCCCTTCCTCGATGAAATCGAGAAGAACCTTGGCAAAACCGGCATCAATGTTATCCGAGGTATTCAGGCAGAGAACAATGTCTATATCCTTGGTTCCGCGTGTCTCAATTGCATTCTCTTCGAGAATGACCTTGCAAGCGGTTCCCCCAATGATGACAAAACGATCCTGATAATCTTTAAAATGCTCGGCAAAGCGCTCAAGCCCCACGACCATTTCGTCCAGTAATTTTACCATGACATTTTCTCTAAAAGCTCTTCTGCCGCACCTTCTAAACGCGGATCATCGGATCGGTTAAATTGAGCATATAATGAAAGCGAATCTACTACTGAATCGGTTGATAATAGCGTGGGATCGTAATGCCAAATTTCCACAATAATAATGGCACCTTCCGGATCAACGGCCTCGCGCCAAACTTCATGTGCACGACCTCGTTTCCAACGATCCGGGGCAATCGCCCTTACAGGGATTGATGGCGCAGACAACATTGTACGTTCTGCAAGAGCCGACTCTCCGGCGACATGCAAAGTCGGAATTACTTCGCGATATTTTTCAAGGTACAGGGACTTGCGCACAGGCGAGATCATGAATTGCCTTGAACGCTCTATTATTTCCGCTTTCGATGACGCGAAACCAAGCCTCTTCTCTCGTCCTTCCTTGCGAATATCGCAAATACTACGCGCACCAAGCTCCTGATAAGCGCGCCCAATCGACATTGGAGAATAATCAAGCAACTCTGCCAAGCGGGAAGCCGTAGGAGATATCGCCCCCTCGCCATGCAGTAGCAGGTAAAACAATACAAGCTGGGTAATGGGAGAGAATTTATCTTCCAAGCTACGATTTAGTCTCTTGCGGAAATGCTCCCGAAGATCAATAGCAAGCTGCGGGATATAACACTGCTGACCCGGTTGTATAAAGGCTGTGCCCTTGGAAATAAATTGTTCGCGCCAATACGAACTCATTTGCTCAGTCACAAATACAGCAAGATGTCCGGTTATCACTTCTACTTTTGCAGCATCTACCGCAATCGCAGATGGAGTTTTAGAACTATCAGGCTTCTCTATAAGAAATACGCAATCATTTCCCAAAATTTGGTATCTGGCAGTTATATATCCGTGAGAGATTCCTAGCGGAATCCCGCTGATTTCCTCAAACACACCAGAGGTTTGAGCATGCAGCGTCCTTGATAGATATTCTGTAACTTTATTAAGAACCTGCAGCTTCCCGACCATTTCAGACACTCATATTAACATCGATATTAAACCCTATCACAATAAATGTTACTATTCAAAAATAATGTTACCATCAAGAAACATCGCCATTATCCAGCCCAAACCAGATCCCCCATCTGCCAAAACTTCAAAACGCACCAATCCACCCCAAAAAAACGACAAAATCCTCCCCTACAAACACCCGCGCTTGAAGGGATGTTAACCTTTCTCGGGTTCTGATAGGGGCAAACCGTCGTTGCATATGTGGATCTGATGACCGACATCCAGAATATTGAAGTTTCCCCGATGGAACACCCGTTGGCAGGACAGGTGATCGCCCTGACATCGGGCGGCACCGGCGGCCATATGTTTCCGGCGGTTGCACTGGCGCGCGCGCTTGTCCGGCGCGGCGCCCACGTGCTGTTTTTCACCGATGCCCGCGCCTCGCGCTATACCGAGGGGGTCGAAGGGGTTGAAACCATCATCCTGCCCGCTGGCGGCATTGCCGGAAAGGGCATCAAGGGCCGTCTGACCGGTGCCCTTCGCCTTGGCCTTGGCACGATGAAGGCGCGCGCGCTTTTGAAAAAATCCCGTCCCGCCGCGGTCATCGGCTTTGGCGGTTATGCCTCCATCCCCGCCACCCTGTCGGCCAAGTGGCTTGGCATTCCCTTTGCCATTCATGAACAGAACGCGGTTCTGGGCCGGGCCAACCGGATGGTTGCGGGGGCGGCACACCGCATCGCGACATCCTTCCCGACGGTCAAACTGATCGCGCCCAATGACGCGGCCAAGGTCATCTGGACCGGCAACCCGATCCGCCACGAAGTCGCCGCCCTCGCCAGCACCGAATATGACGCCCCGACATCCGAGGGCCCGGTGCGCCTGCTGATTACCGGCGGGTCGCAGGGCGCGCACGTCCTGTCCGAAATTCTGCCCGCCGCACTGGTCGCCCTGCCGCGTGATTTGCGCAACCGCCTGATCGTGACCCAGCAGGCCCGCGAGGAAGACATTGAGGCTGTGCGCAAAACCTATGAGGGATCGGGCATTGATGTGACGCTGGCGTCCTTCATTGACGATATTCCCGAACGCCTGCGCGACTGCCATCTGGTGATTGCGCGCTCTGGTGCCTCGACCGTCGCCGAACTCACCGCAGCCGGTCGTCCGGCCCTTCTGGTGCCGCTGCCCAGTGCGATTGACGATCACCAGCGTTTCAACGCCCAGCAGGTCGAAGAAGCCGGTGGCGCGTGGCTATTGCCACAAGACCGTTTCACGGTTGAGATTTTAAGCGAACGTTTGACCAAGCTTCTGCAAAACCCGGCCGCACTCACCCGCGCTGCCAAGGCTGCCAAGGCAACCGGTCGCCCCAATGCCGCCGAGCGGCTGGCCGACATGGTGCTGGATCTGCTGGGGCTGAACCCGGCCGGCAGCCCCGATAATGATAACATGACAAAGAAAGACCCCCAGAAGGTATGAGGAGACACTCCATGAACACCCTGCCGCTCAACATCGGCACCATCCATTTTGTCGGTATTGGTGGCATCGGCATGTCCGGCATTGCCGAAATCCTGCACAACCTTGGCTACACGGTGCAGGGGTCGGATATTTCCGACAATGCCAATGTGCAGCGCCTGCGCGATCTGGGGATCAGGGTTTTCGTCGGCCATCAGGCCGCCAATGTCGAAGACGCCAAGGTGGTGGTCATCTCCACCGCCGTGAAGCCTGATAACCCCGAAGTCGTCGCCGCACGTGCTGATATGATCCCGGTGGTACGACGCTCCGAAATGCTGGCCGAACTGATGCGCCTCAAGGCCGCGATTGCGGTTGGCGGCACGCATGGCAAAACCACCACGACCTCGCTGGTTGCCACCATGCTTGATGCCGCCGGGCTTGACCCGACCGTGATCAATGGCGGCATCATCAATTCCTATGGCACCAATGCGCGCCTTGGCGATGGTGACTGGATGGTGGTCGAGGCCGATGAAAGTGACGGCACATTCGTCAAGGTCCCCTCGACCATTTCGGTCGTGACCAATATCGACCCGGAACATCTTGATCACTGGAAAAACTTTGATCAACTCCGCGATGCCTTCAAGAACTTCGTTCAGAACATCCCGTTCTATGGCTTTGCGGTTCTGTGCATCGACCATCCCGAAGTCCAGGCCCTGATCGGCAAGGTCACGGATCGTCGCATCTTTACCTTTGGCTTCTCCCCGCAGGCCGATGTCCGTGCCGTCAATGTCCGTACCGAAATCGGCCAAAGCACCTTTGACGTCGTCATTCGCGAACGGGTCGATAGCGCAGAACGCGTGATCAAGGATGTCCGCCTGCCGATGGTTGGCGATCATAACGTGTCAAACTCGCTGGCCGCGATCACGGTCGCACTCGAACTTGGCATTCCTGACGATAAAATCGTCTCTGCCTTTGACGGTTTCACCGGCGTCAAACGCCGCTTTACCAAAACCGGCGAGGTTGATGGTGTCACCATCATTGATGATTACGGTCACCACCCGGTCGAAATCAAGGCGGTGCTGAAGGCCGCCCGCAAGGCAACCGAAAACAACGTGATTGCCGTCGTTCAGCCGCACCGCTATTCACGCCTGCATGACCTGTTCGAGGAATTCTGCACCTGCTTTAACGACGCCGACAGCGTGATCGTCGCCGACGTTTACGAAGCTGGCGAAAGCCCGATCGAAGGGACAAACCGCGATGCACTGGTCGAAGGGCTTCGCAATCGCGGCCACCGCCATGTTGCCTCTCTTGAAGGCCCCGAAGCCCTGGCAAGCATGATCGCCAAGGAAGCCAAACCGGGCGATCTGGTCGTCTGCCTGGGTGCCGGATCGATCAGCGCATGGGCCAACGCCCTGCCAGCCCAGCTTGAAGCGCTTAAGAACTGAGCCTGAACCGAAACCTGCAACGGATTTGACGAGTTTGTCATGAGCACGCCGGGACATCACACACCGCTTATTGATCGCCTGCCAAAGGTGCGCGGCAAGCTGCGCGAAGGCGCACAATTGTCCAAGGTCACCTGGTTTCAGGTCGGCGGCCCGGCCGATGTGATGTTCCGCCCGGCCGATGAAATGGATCTCGCCGATTTCATCAAAAACCGCCCGGCCGAAATTCCGATCACCGTGATCGGGGTTGGCTCGAACCTTCTGGTCCGTGATGGCGGCATTCGTGGGGTCGTCGTCCGTCTGGGTCGGCCCTTTACCGATGCCATCATCAAGGACGGTGAAATTCATGCCGGGGCCGGTGCGCTTGACCTGAACGTTGCGCAAATCGCGCGCGATGCCGGGATTGCCGGGCTTGAGTTTCTATCTGGCATTCCGGGCACGATTGGCGGCGCGCTTCGCATGAATGCCGGGGCCTATGGCACGGAAATCAAGGATGTTCTGATCAGCGCCAATGCGATTGACGGCAATGGCGACCTTCATACCGTCACCGCCAAGGCGATGGATATGACGTACCGGCATTGTGGCCTGCCCGAAGACTGGATTTTCACATCCGCCATCCTGCGTGGCAAGCCGGGCGACCCGGCCGAGATCACCAAACGCATGGATGAAATTCAGGAAGCCCGTGCCGGATCACAGCCGATCAAATCGCGCACCGGCGGATCGACCTTCGCCAATCCCCTGCCCGATAGCGCGTGGGAAGTCATTGATGCCGCCGGGTGCCGGGGGCTGACGATTGGCGGGGCGCAGATGTCGCCGCAACACTGCAATTTCATGATCAATCTGGGCAACGCCACCGCCTTTGATCTCGAAGAACTCGGCGAAACCGTGCGCGAGCGCGTGAAAAAACATAGTGGCGTCGATCTGCGCTGGGAAATCCGGCGCATCGGCGACCGACTGGGACACTCGATCATAGGAAAAGACGCATGAGCAAGCATGTCGCCGTCATTTATGGCGGCTGGTCCGCAGAACGCCCCGTTTCCCTGTCCTCGGGCACGGAATGCATCAAGGCGCTGCGTGAAAAGGGCTATCGCGTCACCGAAATTGATGCCGGTCGCGATCTGGCCGCCCAGCTTGCCGCGATTGATCCCAAACCCGATGTCGTGTTCAACGCCCTGCATGGCCGCTGGGGCGAGGATGGCTGCGTGCAGGGGTTGCTTGAAATCATGGGCATTCCCTATACCCATTCCGGTGTGCGCGCATCCTCCATCGCCATGGATAAAATGTCGGCCAAGGCAATGTTCATGGAATATGACATTCCCTGCGCCCGTCACGTCTGGGTGTCGCGCGATGAAATTGCCGCGGGTAATGCCCTGCCGCCACCCTATGTCCTGAAACCCAATAACGAGGGATCATCCGTCGGGGTGGAGATTATCCTGACGGCCGAGGAAGAACAGAACATGCTGGCGCGCGAATGGACGCATGGCGATGGCGTGATGCAGGAAGAATTCATTCCCGGCCGCGAAATGACCGTGGCGGTCAAGGATGGCAAGGCGATGGAAATCATCGAAATCCTGACCGGCAATCACGCCTTTTATGATTTTGAATCAAAATATGTCGCGGGCGGCTCCGAGCATATCATCCCGGCCGATATCCCCGGCGACCTTCGCGCCAAAATTCAGGATTGCGCCGAAAAGGCCTATCGCGCGCTTGGCTGCCGCGGGATTGCGCGCGCCGATTTCCGCTATGACCCGACTGAAGACCGCGTTGCGATCCTTGAAATCAACACCCAGCCCGGCATGACCCCGACATCGCTTGTCCCCGATGCCGCCCGTCATGACGGTCTAAGCTTCGCCGACATTGTCGCCTGGATGGTCGAGGATGCCTCATGCGAACGCTGATGCTCACACTTGTGCATAAAGTCTCTGGAAATGGCTACCATGTATAGCACCCCGCCCAGCACCCTTGAAGAACAGGCCCGCGAACGCCGCGAGAAGCTTGAACAGCAGCACAGTGTTGGCGCCAACCTGAAAAAACTGGTGCGTGTTTTCTGGTGGTCGAGCCTCACGGCCCTTCTGATCGCCGGGCCCTTTGCGCTTTGGTACACCGGCAAGGCCGAAAAATGGTATGCGGTCGCCGAGGTGGAGGCGATCCGCCTTTCCGCCGAATTTGGCATGACGGTGAAAAACATCGAAGTCCGGGGGCGTGAAAAAACCGACCCCGAAGCCCTTCTTGCCGCCATCGGCCAGAAGCCCGGCACCCCGATTGTCACCTTTGATGTCGATGCCGCGCGCGAACGCATCGAACAGCTTTCCTGGGTCCGCGATGCGATTGTCGAACGCCGCCTGCCCAACACCCTGATCGTCTCGATCTCCGAACGCCAGCCGGTTGCCCTCTGGCAAACCGATCATGGTCATACCGTGATCGATGCCGACGGGGCGCAGCTTCAGGATTATGAACTGGGTGATTATCTCGACCTGCCGGTCGTGGTCGGCGCGGACGCCCCCGAACATGCCAGCGAAATGCTGACCACGCTCAAATCCATCCCGCGCCTGTTTGACATGGTCAGCGGCGCACAGCGCATCGGCAACCGCCGCTGGAACATCCAGCTTTCCAACGGCATGTTCATCCGCCTGCCCGAGGAAAACATGGACAAGGCCTGGGCCCGCCTCGATCAGCTTGATCAGGAACACCACATCCTGTCACGCGACGTCCTGATCGTCGATCTGCGCCTGCCTGATCGCACCTTCGTGCGCCTGACACCAGGCGCGGCTGAGCAACGCCGCAACCCGCCAAAGAAGGGTAACGCGGCCTAGGGCCGCGTGCCGTTTTCTCAAAAAAGACCCGGAGCAAAAGGGCGGCTTCTGCTCCGGGGATAGCCGGTCGGTCGAAAATCAACCGTCCGGCCGGTGGGAGATGAGGTCAAATTGCGTTATTTTGCAATCCGATTGACCGGTGCCAATCCCTGACGGATACGGTTGACGTTATCTGCCATGACATTTCTGCGCCGTTCAATCGTGCCATGCGTCCAGCCCGACATGTGGGGTGTCATTGTAATATTGCCGAGTTCATGAAACGGCAGGCGCGAGGGATGGGGCACCGCGTCCAGTCCGCTCGGATACTGGTACCATGTATCAATAAAGGCATGTTCGATCAGGCCGTCTTTTAACGCACCAAACAGCGCCTCTTCATCAACCACGCCACCGCGGCCGACATTCATGAAAACCGCAGTCGGCTTCATGCTGGCAAACGCCTTGCCATCGACAAGGCCGGTCGTGTTCGCCGCCAGCGGCAGCGTATTCACGACAACATCCACATGCGCCAGCATTTCCCTGAAATCATCAATCGCATGAAACGCATCGATCTGGCTCTGGTCCTCGGGGCGGGAACGGTTGGCAACATGTACATTCATGCCAAACGCCTTGGCGCGTTGGGCAATCGCCTTGCCGATATGCCCGTAACCCAGAATACCGATTGTGGTACTGCCAAGCTCCGTTCTCATGCCGGACGGGCCACCCGCCCAGTATTTCCAGTCCCCTTTGCGCAAACGCGCGTCCGCATCCGCAAGCGGAACATGACGGGACAGCAACGCACACATCGCATATTCCGCAATCGCGATCTCATGCCCGAAGCAATTGCAAAGATCGGCATCCACCGGCAGGTCCGAAACTCGGATGCCGTCATAGCCCGCACCCGGCACCTGATAAAGTTTCAGGTTACGCGGCGTTGGAAAACTGTCATCAAACCTGATGCCGATAATGACATCCGCCGTGGCATAGGCTTCGCGGTCAAGCTCACTACCAAGATGATCGGGCAACAGAACAAGCTCATGTGCCGCATCAAGCAATTCGGCAAAACCGGGATGAAAAGTCGAGGCATTCGCCCCATGGAACACGACCTTCACGAAATCCTCCCACAAATGGTTATTATTTTTTTCGCCTTGATATTTTCTGATATTTCACAAAATTTCAATAGGAAAATCGCAAAATCCTACTGGCCCTTCGGCCCTTTATCTCAAAATGGATCAAAGTCCTGCGTCACGTCAAAAATGCTCGGCGCGATACTGTTTTCAAGGACCGGGAACATCGCATCCACAAACTCGATCAGCTTGTCCGACGCAACCAGTGCCGCATCCTTTTCCCCCTCGACAACCGCATTCAGCACATCCAGATGGCTGTCGATGGTCACGTCAAGCGACACCCCATCAACCGTCTGCGTATGATAAATCCACCCCAGACGACGGAAAATCGTGTGCAGGGGACGCAGCGTATATTCAAGAAACGGCTCGCCGCAGGCCGCCAGCATCATCTGATCAATCCGGCGATCGAATTCGTTGAACTCGACAATCGTCATCTTGTCGCGATGCGTGGTCAAAAGCCCGATCAGATGGCGCATCTGACTTCTGTGCGACGTACTCGCCCGCGCACTCGCCAGCGACACAACAAACCTTTCCATATCGCGGCGCAGCCGCAACAGCAAATGGGTGCGCGTCAGATCAATCGGCGCAATCTGGATGCCCTGGCGGGGCTGAATGATCATAAGGGTATCGGCTGACAGGCGCGTGACCGCCTGATGAACCGGCGTGCGGCTGATACCGGTTGCGGTTTGCAAATCCTGTATGCGCAGATAACTGCCCGGCTTCAATTCACAGGTCACGATAAGTTCTTCAAGCTTGTTATAGGCAAGCTCGTTCAGGTTTTTGCCCCCGCCCGATCCTGCTTTTCCCGGCTCGGAAGAATCGCCCGAAATGACCTTATCTTTCTGTTTCGACGCCATTATTTCTCTCTGTAATTTCATAAAAAGTCACAATATATTTGTTTTTATTCAATACCATATATACACATTCCCATGGATGGAAAAGTAAAACCTGTTGAAGTTCCCGCTTGATACATGTTACTGATGTTTCGTGAAATATCACAACATGTCACATAAGGGAGGAACCAACGACATGAAAAAACTAACAAAAACATTAACCGCTCTGGCCGCCACCGGCTTTCTGACTTTCACCACCTCACAGGCCTTCGCGGCCGACCCGACCCCGCTGCAATTCCAGACCCATCACAACGCCTCCTCATTGCAGGGCAAGGCACTGTTGCGGTTTGCCGATCTTGTCAAAGAATATTCCGACGGCACGGTGCAGGTCGAAATGCACACCAGTTCATCGGTCGTGAACTCGAACGAAGCCTTCGAAGCATCCAGCATGGGCATCATTGACGGTGACGCAACCGGTGCGGGCTATATCACCGGCAAAAACCCTGCCTTCCAGTTCTATGGCGACATCATGGGCGGATACAGCACCCCGGAACAGCTTCTTGGCTGGTACAAGGATGGCGGTCTCGACCTCGCAAACGAGCTGTATCACAAATTCAACATGCATCTTGTCGGTGTCTTCATCGCAACCCCCGAATCGCTAAGCTCAACCACCCCGCTTGCCGGGATCAATGATCTTAAGGGCTGGAAATTCCGCTCGCCTCCGGGCATGGAATCCGAAATTTTCCAGAAACTTGGCGCTGGCCCGGTTGTGATGCCGTTTGGCGAGGTGTTTACCGCCATGTCCACCGGCACGGTTTCGGGGGCGGATGCCTCCACGCTCGCCGTGAACAAGAAACTCGGCCTCTATGACATCGCCAAATACGCAACCTATCCCGGCTTCCATTCCATGCCGATCGAACATATCGCCATTAATCTCGAAAAATGGAATGCGCTGAACGAGGCCCAGCAAAAGGCAATGCAGGACGCCATCGCAACGATTGCCCCGGAAGTCATCGCAGAATCAAACAAGCTTGATCAGGAAGCCGCCAAGGAACTGACCGAGGCCGGCGTCACCCTCGAAGACTGGAGCAGCGAAGACCGTCTGGCATTCCGCAAGGCGGCACAGGACGTGTGGGCCGACTGGGCAACGCGTAGCCCCGAAGCCAAGGCGGCCTATGACGCGCATATCGCCTACATGAAGAAAAACGGCATCCTCGACTAACCAGCAAGTCCGTCATTCTGATCCTCGGGGGTTTCCCCCGGGGGCTTTTCTGGAGGTCCGCGATGCAGGCAACCCCGAAACGCGTGCGCAGCTTTCAATTCGTCGTCGCACTATTTTCCCTACTTCTTTTGGTCATTGTCGGGGTGACTTTTTACGAAGTCATCGCACGCTACATATTCAGAACCCCGACAATCTGGGCCAATGAACTGGCCTTGTGGCTCTCGGCAATCCTGTTTCTGGCCGCGGGCCTCTATGCCATGCAAAGAGACCAGCATCTCAGAATTACCGTCCTCTATGACGCAAGCCCCGCATGGCTTCAGCGCATATTCGATCTCATCACGCTGGCCTGCTGCCTGACATTCTGTCTGGGCATTGCATGGTTCGGCGCGCCCAGCTCGTGGCAATCCCTGATGAATTGGGAACCGTTTGGCACGGCATGGAACCCGCCGATCCCAGCAACGGTCAAGCCGCTCATTGTTCTGACAACCGGTTTGATGGCGCTTTACGCAATCATCAACTGCGTCAAAAGGTTCCGTGGCATCCCCGCCGACACCGCAGAATCAGTCACGGAGGACAACCGTGTCGATTGAACTCATTTCCATTATCCTCGTCGGTGGCGTCTTTGCCCTGATGGCGCTGGGTGTTCCGCTGGCTTTCGCCGCCGGGTCGCTTGCCGTCCTTGTCAGCTATCTTAAATTCGGTCCGGCGGTCATCGCACTTGCCCATAAAACGGTTTACGGGCTTGCGACCGAATATTCGCTGTTATCCGTGCCGCTTTTCATTCTGATGGCAACCCTGCTGGAACGCTCCCGGCTGGCACAGGATCTATACGATGCCCTGTTCAAGGTTTTCGGGAATCTGAAGGGCGGCGTTGCGACCGTAACCCTGATCATTTCCGTTTTCATGGCCGCCATAAGCGGCATCATTGGCGGCGAAATCGTTCTGCTTGGTCTGATTGCCCTGCCACAGATGATGCGCCTGCAATATGACCGGAAACTCTCCATCGGGATCATCTGCGCGGGCGGGTCACTCGGCACAATGGTGCCGCCCTCGATTGTCCTGATCATTTACGGGCTGACCGCCGATGTCTCGGTGCAAAAGCTCTTTCTGGCGTCCTTCGTACCGGGCTTCGCGCTCGCCTTTGCGTATTTCGCCTATATCTATATTCGCTGCACGCTTAATCCGGCCCTGACCCCAAAGGCACCGGAAAAGACCGAGCCCTTCACAAAACAGGATTTCTTACGCGGCGTTCTGCCACTGCTTGTTCTGATCGGCATTGTTTTCGGCTGCATCTACGGCGGGGTGACCTCCATTACCGAGGCCGCGGGCATCGCGGTTGGCGTCTCCATCCTCATTATCGCCCTGCGATCCGAACTGAACATAACCATGCTGTGGCAGGCCCTGACACGCACCCTGCAATCCTGCGGGATTATCCTGTGGGTGACGTTTGGCGCGGCATCGCTGATTGCCATTTACAATCTTTCGGGCGGCCAGCGCTTTGTCACCGGCATGATCACCGGTCTGGATATCGCACCTGTCGTCACGATCATGCTGATGATGGCGATCTTCATCGTCCTTGGGCTGTTCATGGACTGGATTGGCATCCTGCTTCTGACCATTCCGATCTTTGTGCCCATCGTCACCCAGCTTGGCTATGACCCGGTATGGTTCGGGGTGCTTTTCTCGCTGACCATGCAGGTGGCTTTCCTCTCACCGCCTTTTGGCCCGGCCGCTTTCTATCTCAAAAGCGTCGCCCCGCCGGAAATCACCCTTCAGACGATTTTCGCGTCTCTCTGGCCTTTCATGCTCATTCAGATCGCCTTCCTGGCGCTGATGCTCACCTTCCCGTCCATCGCGCTATGGCTCCCGGAAATACTCAATTAATCTGAATTCGGATAAGAAAATGAAGATCACAGCAATCAAAACCTACCGCGTAGACGAATTTGCCAATGTCCTGTGGGTCCATGTCGAAACGGATGCGGGCATTACCGGCCTTGGCGAAACCTTCTATGGTGCCGGTGCGGTCGAAGCACACATTCACGATACACTGGCAGGACGCCTGATCGGGCAGAACCCCCTTCACATCGAAGCCCTGCACAAGGAAATGGTCAACCTGCCGATGGCACAGTCATCGACGGGCGCGGAATATCGTGCCGCATCCGCCATCGACATCGCCCTTTGGGACATCTTTGGCAAGGTCTGCGACCAGCCCGTCCATCAGATGCTGGGCGGTTTGTGCTGGGATAAAATCCGGATTTACAACACCTGTGCCGGATATCGCTATGTCCGCACCAACAATATCAAACCCGTATCGAACTGGAACCTTGGCGAACCGGAAGGCCCCTACGAGGATCTGGACGGTTTCATGAACCGCCCGGCCCAACTGGCCGAAAACCTTCTGGAATCCGGCATCACCGCCATGAAAATCTGGCCATTTGATCCGATGGCGGCCGAAACGCGCGGCCAGTACATCACCACCGAACAGATGAAAAAGGCGATCCGTCCTTTCGAAGAAATCCGCAAGGCCGTGGGCGACAGAATGGAAATCATGGTGGAATTCCATTCCCAATGGAACCTGCCGACCGCCAAGAAGATCGCCCGCGAACTCGAACAGTTCAGCCCGACCTGGTACGAAGACCCGATCCGCATGAACTCGCCGCAGGCTTTGGCAGAATTTGCCGCATCCACCGATGTCTGGACCTGTGCCAGTGAAACACTGGGATCACGCTGGCCCTACAAGGACATGCTCGACCGCGATGCAACCCATGTGGTCATGGTGGACCTGTGCTGGACCGGTGGCCTTACCGAAGGCAAGAAAATCGCCGCTCTGGCGGAAACATGGCATCGCCCGTTTGCCCCGCATGACTGCATCGGCCCGGTTGGTTTTGCCGCTGCCATTCACATGTCGTTCAGTCAGCCAAACACCCTCATCCAGGAAAGTGTCCGCGCCTTCTACAAGGGTTGGTACAATGAACTGGTCACCGCCGTTCCGAAAATCGAAAACGGTTATGTCTATCCGATGGAAGGCCCCGGCCTTGGTGTCGAATTGCAGAAAACCTTCTTTGATCGCAGCGACCTGACCGTCCGCGAAAGCAAAGCCTGAAAATAAAAGCCCGTTGGAGGAAACATGTCTCTCGAACTTTTCTCGCTCGCCGGTAAAACAGCCCTCATAACCGGCTCTTCCCGCGGTCTTGGTCGCGCCTTTGCCGAAGGTCTGGCTGCGGCCGGGGCCACCGTCATCCTGAACGGCACCAATTCCGAACGCCTGTCGCAGGCCTGCAAGGAAATGTCTGATGCCGGTATGAAAGTCGATATGTCCCTGTTTGACGTCACCGACGAAGCCGCAATCAGAGCCGCCTTTGACCGCTTTGATGCCGCCGGTATGCAGATCGACATATTGATCAATAACGCCGGTATCCAGTTCCGCAAACCCATGCTGGAACTCGACACTGCCGACTGGCAGCGCGTGATTGATACCAATCTGACATCGGCCTTCATGATTGGCCGCGAAGCCGCCAAACGCATGGTCAAACGCGGGCATGGCAAAATCGTCAATATCGGATCGCTGACAAGCGAACTCGCACGTGCCACCGTCGCCCCCTACACCGTCGCCAAGGGCGGCATCAAAATGCTGACCAAGGCGATGGCAGCCGAATGGGGCGAACACGGCCTTCAGGCTAACGCGATTGGTCCGGGCTACATGCTCACCGACATGAACGCGGCGCTGACATCCAATCCGGAATTTGACGCCTGGGTCAAGGCACGCACCCCCGCACGGCGCTGGGGCCGGCCTGACGAGCTGATCGGCACGGCGATTTATCTCTGCTCGGATGCGTCCAACTATGTGAACGGTCAGATCATCTATGCCGATGGCGGCATGATTTCCGTTCTTTAAGGTGATCTTACATGTACTCTGTTGTCATACATTCACCCCACGACCTGCGTGTCGATCAGATCGACCAGCCCGGCGCACCGGAACCGGGCACGATAACCGTTCAGATCGACAAGGGCGGCATTTGCGGCTCGGACCTGCACTACTATCATAACGGCGGTTTTGGCACGGTTAAAATCCGCGAACCGATGGTTCTCGGGCATGAAGTCGCCGGAACGATCATTGCCGTTGGTCAAAACGTGACCGGCCTTGCCGTTAATGACAGGGTCGCGGTCAACCCCTCCATGCCATGCAACCAATGCCAGTATTGCCGCGCGAACATGCGCAACCAATGCACCGACATGCGCTTCTTTGGCAGCGCAATGCGCTTTCCCCATCAACAGGGCCTGTTCCGCCAACAGATCAACCTGCCCGCCGAACAGTTGGTGAAACTGTCCCCCGATATCAATATGGAACACGCCGCCTGCAGCGAACCCTTGGCCGTCTGCCTTCATGCGGTGCGTCAGGCCGGGGCACTGTCGGGGAAAAAGGTCCTCGTTTCCGGTTGCGGTCCCATCGGCTGCCTGACCATTCTGGCCGCCGCCCATTCCGGGGCGCACTGGATTACCGCGACCGATCTGTCAAAGGCCGCCCTGGATGTTGCATCACAGGCAGGTGCCAATAGCTGCATCGATGTTGCCCGGAATGCCGATGCCTTCAAAACGCTCGGCATGAACAAGGGCACGCAGGATGTGGTCTTTGAATGCTCCGGCAGCCCGCAGGCGCTTGCCAATGCATTCGATGCGGTCAAACCGGGCGGCACCATCATCACGGTCGGCCTTGGTGGCAATGGCGAACTCCCGCTCAGTCTCGCCGTCACCAAAGAAGTCAGAATGATCGGAAGCTTCCGCTTTGATGCGGAATTTGCCCAGGCCGCAGAACTGATTGACCGCAAGGTCATTGACGTTTCACCGATCATCAGTTCGGTCCTGCCCTTCCGGGATGCCAAAACCGCCTTTGACCTTGCCTCGGATCGCAACCAATCCATGAAAGTACAACTGGATTTCGGCTGACGGCATACATATCTGGCCGCGCGCCCCTATCGCCGCGCGGATCACCGGGGCGGGCAAGATACATCGATAAACTTGCCCGCACTCGCTGCCACGATCTATCTCGGGCAAAGATGCAGACCATCCGCATACGACCACGTTAAACTGCTTTCATAAGTGCGCAAAACGCACTTGTCCCCCCCTGCCCGTTCGCCCCATCTTTGTCCGCCTGACCTCGGGCCACCAACAACGCCTCAACCCGCCAAAAAAGACAATGCGGCCGAGCTCCGCGGCCCTCGCACGCAAAACGCCCGAAACAATCCTCATACAAATAACATTAATGGCGGATTTCCGTGATTTATCTGGCAGACCGAGGCTCAAAAACTGCCTGAAATGCCGGTTTTGAAAATCAATTCCTCATACAAATAAAAACGCTATTTTCACGCTTCGCCGGGCCGATGATTCACGCCCGAAAAGCGATCAACAACCAAAAATGAATAATAGATCTTATTTTTCATTTTAAGTGAATAATAAATCCGGGTAACCGGCTGCTTAAATATCGTTGCGCCAGACCGGGATCGGCGCGCTTAGCGATTGCAGATTTGCATCCTCCCGCCCCTCGATCACGTCGAGCAAATGAGTCGCCAATTGCTGCCCCGCAACGATCAGATCCTCACGCAGGCTATCGATCCGGGGCCGGGTAAAGTTCAGCAAATCCGACGTTTCCTTGGCGATCACATCAATGTCCCGCCCGACATTCATCCCCGACTGGATCATCCCGTCAATCAGCGCCATCGCGCACAGCTCGCTGCCGCAAATCACCCCGTCGGGCACATAATCCTGATGGCGCAATGCCATGCCGGCCTGACGCAAAACCTCGCTACTGCTATCAAGGTCAATCCCGCCAAGCACCTGAAAAGGCACATTTTCTGCCTCCGCCACCGCCGCAAGCCCGGCCAGGGTTTCCTGATAATATGAAAATTCCGACGGCGGCGAAAGCAGCGCCAGCCGCCTGCGCCCCCGCGCAATCAGGCGCCTTGCCGCCATCTCGCAAAACGCCCGGTTATCAAAATCATGGTAGGCATGATCGGGTGCCGAAAGGCACCGCCCATGGGCCACAAACGGCAGCCCGCTTTGGGATAGCGCCTGAACCCTCTCGTCATCCGGCCTGATATGGGTGATGATCACCCCGTCGGCAGCACGGGTATTCAGCACATAGCGCACCGGGTCCATCGGGTCATCGGTACGTGATTGTGGTGTGACGACAAGGTGATAGGGCGTGCCACGGATGACATCGGAAATGCCGACAATCAGCCGTCTGGCAAATTCCGGCACCTTGTCGGTCTGATCAAGGATCAGGCTGATAACATTGGTTTTTCCGGTCCGCAAACGCACCCCGGCCCGGTCCGGATGATAACCGATGGCGTCCGCCACCTTGCGCACGCGCAGCTTGGTTTTGGCACTAATATCATGCGCATCCTTAAGCGCGCGCGACACCGTCGTCACACCAAGACCGGTCATTTCCGCAATGGTTTTAAGGGTCGGCCGGGATGGGGCGGCGGGGCGCCCGGCCTTCCCGGCAAGATCGTGATCGGACAGTTGTCAAAGCCTCCGTGGGGTATTTCTAGCGCAGTCTTACGCCGCTTTCGGGGTCAAAAAACACAACTTTTTCAAGGTTGAACACCAGTTCGGCATGGCTGTTGGCCTGCCCGTTCCAGTCCTGATGCAGGCGGGTCACCACCTCCTTGCCGCCCAGCGACGTGATGGCAAAAATATCCGCCCCGGCCGGTTCAACCACATCAATCCTGCACGATGCACTGACCGCCTGCTGCCCATCGCGCACCAGTGCCCGGTTATCGGCATCGGTTATCGCCTCGGGCCGGATGCCGACAATAACTTCCTGCCCGTCCCGCGCCCGGACATCCGCGGGCAGTTGTTGAAATTCAAGCATCAGCGGCTCTTCGCCCGCACGTGCCATTTCAACCGCATTGCCCCGCACCGTCGCCGGGATCAGGTTCATCGCGGGCGACCCCATGAAATCGGCGACAAACAGGTTGGCCGGATCGTTGTAAATCTCAGCCGGGGTGCCGTATTGCTGGACAATACCGTCCTTCAGGACCGCAATGCGCGTGCCCAGCGTCATGGCTTCGATCTGGTCGTGGGTGACATAAACAATCGTTGTGCCGAATGTCTGATGCATGCGTTTGATTTCGGTGCGCATATCCACGCGCAGCTTGGCATCAAGGTTTGATAGCGGTTCATCAAACAGGAAAAGCTGCGGATTGCGCACAAGTGCGCGGCCCATCGCAACGCGCTGGCGCTGCCCGCCCGAAAGCTGGCCGGGCTTGCGATCCAGAAGATGTTCAATCTGAAGCGTTTTTGCGACCTCGGCGACCTTGGCGTCGCGTTCATCCTTTGGCATGCCGCGCATTTCAAGGCCGAATGCGATATTCTGCCCGACATTCATGTTGGGATAAAGCGCATAGCTTTGAAACACCATCGCGATATTGCGCTCCGACGGCGGCAGGTCATCAATGACATTGCCCGCAATACGGATTTCCCCGGTCGTCAGCTTTTCCAGCCCCGCAATGGTATTGAGCAAGGTCGATTTGCCACAGCCCGACGGCCCGACAAGCACCAGAAAACCGCCTTCTTCAACATCAAGCGTAATGTCACGCAGCACATTGATCGGGCCAAAACTTTTGCACACCTTGTCGATTTGCAGAAAGGACATGATAACTTCCCTGTAAGTCTTTTTTTATGAGCTAACCCTTGACCGCACCGGCCATCAATCCGCGCACGAAATAGCGCCCGGAAACGATGTAAACGATCAGTGTCGGAAGGGCGGCAAGGACCGCACCGGCAAAGTGCACATTGTATTCCTTGACCCCGGTCGAGGACGAAACGAGGTTGTTGAGCGCAACCGTCATCGGCATTGAATCAAAATCGGCAAATGACGCCCCGAACAGGAAATCATTCCAGATATTGGTAAATTGCCAGATCACGGTCACCACAATGATCGGCCCCGAACTGGGCAGAAGAATACGGGTAAAAGTCCGCCAGAACCCGGCCCCGTCCATCTTTGCCGCCTTGATCAGCTCGTCCGGGAATGCCGCGTAATAATTGCGGAAAAACAGCGTGGTAAAGCCAAGCCCGTAAACCACATGCACCAGAACCAGCCCGCCGGTCGTGCCCGCCAGACCAATCATGCCCAGCACACGCGCCATCGGGATCAGGACAATCTGAAACGGGATGAAGCAGGCAAACAGCATCAGCCCGAAAATGATCTTGTCCCCCGGAAACCGCCATTTGGTCAGGACATACCCATTCAGCGCCCCAAGGGCTGTCGAAATCGCCACGGCGGGCACCACCATCATGATGCTGTTGATGAAATACGGGCTTAATCCGGTCGGCTCGACCCCGATCTGGGCTTTGGACCACGCGGTCAGCCACGGCTCGAAGGTGAACATCTCGGGAAACGACATCATGTTGCCGCCGCGGATTTCATCAAGCGTCTTGACCGAATTCACCAGCATGACAAACAGCGGCAGCAGGTAATAAACCGCAAACAGGATCAGGACCGCATAAAGCGCCGCACGCAAAAGCTTTCCTGTGCCAAACGAGGGTTGCGTTGAACGGGACATTAGCGGCGCTCCCGAAGTTCGGAATAAAGATAGGGCACAATGATCGAGGCAATCATCGCCAGCATGATCACCGCCGATGATGCGCCGACCCCCATCTGATTGCGGGTAAAGGTATAGGAATACATAAACGTCGCGGGCAACTCGGTGGCCCGGCCCGGCCCACCGTTGGTCAACGCAATGACCAGGTCATAGGCCTTGATCGCCAGATGGGCCAGAACCACAAAGGCCGACAGGAACACCGGGCGCAATTGCGGAATGACGATACGGGTATAAAGGCTCCAGCGGCTCGCACCATCCATCTGGGCGGCTTTGAGGATTTCACTGTCGATCCCGCGCAAACCCGCCAGAAACATCGCCATGACAAAGCCCGACGATTGCCAGACTGCGGCAATCACCACGGTATAGATCGCCATGTCGCGATCCTTGATCCAGTTGAAGGTAAAGCTTTCCCATCCCCAAAGATGCATGGTGTTTTCAAGACCAAGCCCCGGATCAAGAAACCATTTCCATGCCGTGCCGGTGACGATGAAGGACAGCGCCATCGGATACAGATAGATCGGGCGCAAAATGCCTTCGCCGCGAATTTTCTGATCCAGCAGGATCGCCAGAACCAGCCCCAGCACCGAACAGATAGCAATGTAAAGAATGCCGAAAATTGCAAGGTTTTGCAGGGCAATCAGCCAGTTCCGCTGCCCCCACAGATTGGCATAATTGCCAAGCCCTTCCAGTTCATAGGACGGCAGCATCCGGCTGTCGGTCAGCGACAGATAACCGGTGTAAATGATAAATCCGTAAACGAATAAAAGGATCAGAAACAGGCTGGGGCTCAGCACCAGACGGGGCAGAACCTCCCGCAGGGTTGCCTGTGCCTTGCCGGGCAAGGATGGTTGCATGAGTGATTCTCCGCACTTTATCCGACGGCCGGAATGTTATCCGGCCGTCGGTTTCATTCCGGTCTTATTGGGCGGACTCAACCGCGTTAACCAGCTCCTCGACAGCGGTTGCGCTGTCATATTCGCCGTTAAAATGCGCGGTAATCACGTCATACATTGCGTTTTTGACCCCGGCCGGAACCGAATGGCCATGCGCCATCGACCCGAACAGTGTGCCTTTTTCATTGGCAGCCGCCAGCTCGGCCATGCCTTTTTTGCCACACGCATCAAAATCGTCATTGGGCACATCGGTGCGCGCCGGGACGGAACCCTTGACCACGTTAAATGCCGACTGGAAGCTTGGCGACATGACGGCAGAAGCCAGTTTCAACTGTGCATCCCGGCGATCCTCGCCAACCTGGAACATGACGAACTGGTCGGAGTTGAACGTCACCGCATCCTGGGTTCCGGGGAAACGGAAGCACAGGAAATCGGTATCAGGAACTTTGCCGGCATTAAGAAACTCGCCCTTGGCCCAGTCACCCATGAACTGCACACCGGCTTCCTTGTTGATCACCATCGCGGTCGCAAGGTTCCAGTCGCGGCCCGAGAAATTGTCATCAACATAGGTCCGCAGTTTCGCCATCCGGTCAAACACGGTTTTCATCGTATCCGAACCCAGTGCATCCGGATCGGTATCGATCATGGATGCCTGATAGAAATCCGGTCCCCCGGTTGCCATGACAACCGCATCAAAGATGGTGGCATCCTGCCATGCCTGCCCGCCATGCGCGACCGCGGTGTAACCGGCCTCCTTGATTTTATCAAGCGCCGCAATCAGTTCGTCCCAGTTGGTCGGTTGTTTCAGGCCAAGCTCGTCAAAAATCGCCTTGTTGGCCCAGACCCAGTTGGTTGAATGGACGTTGACCGGGGCTGCGATCCAGTGACCGTCATATTTCGAAAACCCTTTAAGGGCCTCGGGAACAACATCTTCCCAGCCTTCCTCGGCGGCCAGTTCATCAAGATTGGCCAGAACACCTTCGCCCGCCCAGTCCTTGATATCAAAGCCCAGCATCTGCACGGCGGTTGGGGCGTTCCCCGATGTGACACGGGCGCGAAGCACAGTCATCGCCTGCTCGCCACCGCCACCAGCGACGGGCATGTCATTCCATGAAACACCCTGATCTTCGAGGTCCTTTTTTAGAACCTGAAGCGCCTTTGCCTCGCCGCCCGACGTCCACCAATGCAGGACTTCCACACTTTCCTGCGCCGATGCGATGCTGGTCGAAAGCCCGAGTGCCGCGATCATACCGATCCCGGCACGTGTCATTTTGCCAAGAAACATGCTGTTTCCTCCCTGTTGGTTTTTTAATTCGGCAGTTGATTACTGCAACGTTACAGTTGGGAGTCAAGCGGCTCCTGTAACGTTGCAGTACAGCAAAGCCGTCAGCAGGCAGAAAACCTGTGGTTGATCGGCGCATGTTTTTGCATCGCAAAACAGCCCTCGATATGCTGCCAAAAACAAGAATGCAGAAGACTCCACCCTGCCTTAACCAATTTGCAACAGCTTATGGGCGAAAACCGGCGTAAGGTCCGTCAGGAAAAGACAGATCAATTTATTAAAAAGTTCAGAGCATTCAATTGGCACGCAGCAAAACCAGATCAGGCTTGATCGCGGCCTTGGACATCGGCACGTCCAAGGTCTGTTGCTTTATTGCCCGTCGTGAAAAGGGCGAAGCCCCGAAAGTCATCGGTATCGGGCATAATATGTCCAAAGGGCTGCAAAGTGGATCAATTGCCAATCTTGACGCTGCGCAGGAAGTCGTCCTTGCGGCGGTGAATGCGGCCGAGAAAATGGCGGGCCACACAATTGATTCCGTCATCGTCAATCTGTCGGGCGGCAGCCCTGAATCCGAAACCCACACGGTTGAATTGCCGCTGGGCTCACGTCCGATCGGCAATCTTGAAATCCGCAAACTGAACGATCAGAAAGAAGCCGTCCTGCGCCAGGCAGGTGACGAGCTGATCCATACCGTGCCGCTGGGCTTCCGGGTGGATGCGGCGACGGGGCTTCGCGATCCGCGCGGCATGTACGGTTCCGTGGTCGGGCTTGATCTGCATTTTGTCCGCACCCAGACCGCCCCGCTTCGCAATCTGGAAACCCTTCTGGGCCGTTGCCATCTGGGGATCGAGGAAACGGTAGTCACACCGCTGGCATCCGGCCTGTCGGCCCTGACTGCTGATCAGCGCGATCTTGGCGCGACCGTGATCGATATGGGGGCCGGAACCACAAGCGTTGCCGTCTTCCACGGTGGTCAGGTGATCTATACCGCGACGGTGCCGGTTGGCGGGGCGCATGTGACACGTGATATCGCCTATGGGCTCAATACATCGCTTAATCATGCCGAACGCATGAAAACATTGCATGGCAGTGCGCTGACATCACCATCTGATGATCAGGAAATCCTGGCGGTGCCCGTGATCGGCGACGAAGACGAAAACAACGTCAATCATGTACCGCGTTCGATGCTGATCAACATCATCAAGCCCAGGCTCGAAGAAACGTTTGAGTTGATCCGTGATCAGCTTGACGAACATGGCCTGTCGCAGATTGGTGGCCGTTCCATCGTTCTGACGGGCGGTGCCAGCCAGCTTAACGCGATTGCCGATCTGGCAAGCCAGATGTTTGAACGTCCCGCAACCATTGCCACCCCACACGGTGTGTCGGGCCTTGCCGAAGCAACCGCGGGACCGGCATTTTCGGCCTGTGCGGGTTTGTTGTTGCGCGCCCTGCAGCAGCAGAACGACCCGCTGAGCGAAGCCATGAACCAGATCCGCCAATCGGGCGGGCGCTGGGGCCGGCTTGGCGCGTGGTTCAAGGAAAACTTCTGAAACCCGGATATTTTCGCGGCCGATATCCGAAACCGGACGGTTTGCGATGCGCCTTTTGCGCGACACGAAAATTATTTAACGCAAAAAACGCGATAATTTTTCGAAATCTTCCATTGTTATTAACACGGCAATAACTCTTTGCCCGCTAAAACGAATGCCAAGGTCTAATGTCCGGGGGACACCTGAGACGTAGCGTGGCAAAGGGAAGGCTGCGCCGATCTTGAGCTCTAAAGCGCGGAGAGGAAGAGCAAACAATGAGCACGATCAATTTTTCCGTTCCTGAAACGGAAGAAAACCTGAAACCGAAGATTACGGTTATTGGCGTCGGTGGCGCCGGTGGCAATGCTGTTAACAACATGATCGCATCCGAACTTGAAGGTTGTGATTTTGTTGTTGCCAACACGGACTCACAGGCCCTGAGCCAGAGCAAAGCCGCACGCAAAATGCAGCTTGGCCGTAAAATCACCCAAGGCCTGGGTGCCGGTGCACGTCCCGATGCGGGCAGTGCAGCCGCAGAAGAATCCATCGAAGACATTCAGGCCCAGCTTGAAGGCAGCCACATGGTGTTCATCACCGCGGGCATGGGCGGCGGTACCGGTACCGGTGCGGCCCCGGTCATTGCACGTGCTGCCAAGGAAGCAGGCATTCTGACGGTTGGTGTCGTTACCAAACCGTTCCATTTCGAAGGCACGCGCCGCATGCGCACCGCCGAACAGGGGATCGAGCAGCTTCAGCAATATGTTGATACGCTGATCATTATTCCGAACCAGAATCTGTTCCGGGTCGCGAATGAAAAAACCACATTCGCAGATGCCTTCCAGATGGCGGATGACGTTCTGCGCAATGGCGTGCGTTCGATTACCGACCTTATGATGGTTCCGGGCCTTGTGAACCTTGACTTTGCCGACATTCGCACTGTCATGAGCGAAATGGGCAAAGCCATGATGGGTACTGGCGAAGCCACCGGCGAGAAACGTGCCCTTGAGGCCGCCGAGGCCGCCATTGCAAATCCGCTTCTGGAAGATGCTTCGATGAAGGGCGCACGTGCAGTCCTCATCAACATCACCGGCGGCATGGATATGGCCCTTTACGAAGTCGACGAAGCCGCGAACCGTATTCGCGAGGAAGTTGCTTCGGAAGCCAACATCATCTTTGGTTCGACGTTCGATCCGACCATCGAAGGCGCGCTTCGCGTTTCCGTGGTTGCCACGGGCATTGATGCCGAGGAAGTCCGTCGCCCGCAGCCGACCACCGTTTCGGTCGCCCCGGTCAAACCGGTCGAGCAGGCAGCAAAACCGGCAACCCCGTCCTTTGGCCAGCACGGGGCGGCCGCAGCCGTCGCCAGCGCCCCGGAAGCCGCCGTTGCCAGCGCACATGACGGTTATCAGGGCGGTGCATCGATTGACGAAATTCCGGCCGAACGTTTTGCCGCAACCGGCAGCGCACAGCAGCCGGAACTGAGCAATCAGCCGGCGTCCGATACCGGTTCAATCGAACTGGGCCAGACCGTTCTGAAGCCGAAGCCGGTTTCGCGTCCGGCACAGCATTTCACCCCGGCCGAAAAGCCGAAAGAAAACGGTGACATGGCCTTTATTCCGCCGCGTCCGGCCCGCCCGAGCGATGCAGAACAAAACCACAGCCCGGATGTGTTCGAAGCAGCAGATGCCCAGAACGCAACCCCGCCGCGCTTTGGCCTGCGGACCCTGTTTGGCAAAAACAAGGGTGGACACGACGATCATGGGGAACAGTCTCACCACGCAGCACCGCGTCAGGCACATCCGCAGCCGCAGGCTCCGGCACCACGTCAGACCGAAATGTCGCTTGGCGAGACCGCAAACCACTCCTTGAAGGCGGATCCAGCTTCCCGCGTCAAGACGTCGAATGCGTCTGACGACCTTCTGGAAATCCCTGCCTTCCTGCGTCGTCAGGCCAACTGACGACATTCTCCGCGCGAAAAAGGGGAAGGCTTTGGCCTTCCCCTTTTTTTAAATGCGGAACCTGCAAGTGAAACCCTCGGAACATTGTAATCCGAAATTGTATTTTTCCGGTTTTTCGAAATTAATTTTATATTTTTCAATAAGTTAAGTCGCTTACAAAGCGTAACAAAGAGTGATTTGTCCTCTTGTCACAGTATCTGTAGGGTCTGACACTAAGAAATGGGGTTAACACCCCGATGCGCCAGACATAGCGCATTTGATGAATAACTTACTGACCTGACTCTTCTGGGGGTTCCCGTGAATAAGATTACAGACCTCAGCGCGGCCTTTACGTCTTCGGACATATCCGATCAGGATATTGTACGCCAGCGCACCCTTAAAGCATCGATCGGCTGTGCCGGTGTCGGGCTGCATTCAGGTCATAAAATCCGCATTACCCTGCACCCTGCACCTGAAAATCACGGTATCGTATTCCGCCGCGTGGATCTGGATGGCCAGCCACTGTTTCCGGCACGTTACGATGGCGTGATCGATACCCAGCTTTGCACCTGCCTTGGCGACCGCGATGCCGGGATCAAAATTGGCACGATCGAACATCTGATGGCAGCCCTTGCCGGTAGCCGCATCGACAACGTTCTGATCGATATCGATGCCGACGAAGTGCCGGTCATGGATGGCAGTTCCGCACCGTTCAACTTCCTGATCGATTGCGTCGGGATCGAAGAACAGGACGCACCGCGTCAGGTGATCGAGGTCCTGAAACCGGTGGAAGTCGAATATAAGGGCTGCACCGCACGGATCGAACCGGGTCATGGCTTTGAAGTCGATTTCGAAATCGACTTCGCCAGCAAGGCAATCAACAACCAGCGCATGTCGGTGAAATTCGATGATGGCGTGTTTGTTGCCAATATTGCACGCGCCCGTACTTTTGGCTTCCTTCACGAAGTCGAAGCCATGCGGTCGATGGGCCTGGCACGCGGCGGTTCGCTTGACAATGCGGTCGTGCTTTCGGGTGACGAAGTCATGAACGAGGAAGGTCTTCGTTATGATGACGAGTTCGTCCGCCACAAGATTCTTGATGCCCTTGGCGATCTTTACACCGCCGGCAAGCAATTGCAGGGCAAGGTCACGGCGTACAAGTCCGGCCACCATGTCAACAACCTGCTTTTG
The DNA here is from genome assembly GCF_017744215.1 of Thalassospira sp. A3_1. NCBI lineage: Bacteria > Pseudomonadati > Pseudomonadota > Alphaproteobacteria > Rhodospirillales > Thalassospiraceae > Thalassospira > Thalassospira sp. A3_1. The sequence goes on from NZ_JAGHQQ010000001.1 coordinate 292,269, forward strand.
AAGGCGCTGTTTGCCGATGCAAGCGCATGGCGTGTTGCACCGATGCGCAAATCTGCCCTTCATGTGGTTGAAACGCCCGTTCTTGCAACGGCTTGAGCCGATCCTGTGAACAGGTCTTATCTATAAAGGCGGTCCTTCGGGGCCGCTTTTTTTATTGTGTTTCACAACCACAGTTTGCACGGTGCTAATTGCAATTTCGTCAGGGCACCAGAAAAGTACCGGCAAAGGGCACACAACTACTTGCCCTATGCCCATACCGGCATGATATAGTCCGGCAAATTTCCACCTGAATGCGTCACAAAGCTTAAGGAAACGTCACAGTGCTTCGTAAGGCTTCCGCCAAGAATGTTATTGCTGCTTGTGGTCTGGCCCTGCTTCTTGCGGCCTGCTCCAGCGACGACAAACCGGAATATGTCGAACGCCCGGTTTCCGAGCTTTACAACGGCGCACAGGACCTTCTGGATGCCAAGGAATACCAGAAAGCCGCCGAGGCATTTGACGAAGTCGAACGTCAGCACCCCTATTCGGTCTGGGCAACCAAGGCGACCCTGATGTCGGCCTATGCCTATTATCAGGACAACAAATATGACGATGCGATCACCGCAATCGATCGCTTCATATCGCTGCACCCGGCCAACCCGGATGTGCCATACGCCTACTACCTCAAGGCACTGTCCTATTACGAACAGATTTCCGACGTTGGCCGCGATCAGCAGATGACCCAGCATGCGATGGATTCGCTTGATGACGTGATCCGCCGTTTCCCCGACAGCCAGTATGCACGCGATGCGAAACTGAAAAAGGACCTGACGGTTGACCACCTTGCCGGCAAGGAAATGAGTGTTGGCCGCTATTATCAGGATCGCGGCGAATATCTGGCGGCAATCAACCGGTTCAAATCGGTTCTCGATAAATACCAGACCACCACCCACGTGCCCGAGGCACTGGCCCGCCTGACCGAAAGCTATCTGGCACTTGGTCTTGATGGCGAAGCCAAACGTACCGCATCGGTACTGGGCCATAACTTCCCCGGCAGCCCGTGGTATGAGGATTCTTACGATCTTCTGGTGGGTGATGGCCTGAACACGCGCGAAAGCGAAAGCTGGTGGCATTCGACCACCACCGCACTTGGTGACTGGTTCTGATTCTCGTCGCGTCGAACTGTTTTTCGCACGAGAACACACCAAGAACACCGATTTCTTGTCAGTTGTTTTTCAACATTTTTCGCTCTTTCCTGCGGAACACAGGGATGTGGTGAATTTTGCGCTCTGCCAAAGCTTGCAAGGCGCGCTGCGATTGGGCACTCTGCTTGTCGCGACGTCGCCTGACCGGCACCATCGCACCTGTTTTAACAATGTCAGTATCCCGCAATGCTTCGACGGCTTAGCATCCGAAATGTTGTTCTGATCGACAAGCTGGACCTTGATTTCCGCGACGGGCTTAGTGTGCTTACCGGGGAAACCGGTGCGGGGAAATCGATCCTTCTTGATTCATTGGGTCTGGCATTGGGGGCGCGCGCCGACAGCGGCCTTGTCCGCCATGGCACGGATAAATGCAGCGTCACCGCAACCTTCACCCTGCCCGCCGGTCATCCGGTTTACGGGCTTCTTGCCGAACAGGATATCGAGGTTGAAGACGACGAGCTCGTGGTGCGTCGTGTTGTCACCTCGGACGGGCGGTCACGCGCCTATGTCAATGATCAGTCGGTTTCGGTCGGGCTTTTGCGCGATGTCGGCAATTACTGCGTCGAAATTCAGGGCCAGTTTGATCAGCACGGTTTGCTGGACCCGACCACCCATCGTGCGACCCTTGATGCCCACGGAAATCTTGGCAGTCTTGCCCTTGCGGTCCGGGATCAGTGGCGTGCCTGGCGCGATACGCAAAAGGAACTGACTGCGGCCACCAGCCGGATCAACAAGGCGCGCGAAGAAGAAGAATGGCTGCGCCATGCGGTTGACGAGCTTGAAAAGCTTGGCCCCGAGGAAGGCGAGGAAGAACGCCTTGCCGAGGAACGCCAGTTCCTGATGCATGGGGAAAAGCTTGTCGCGGCCCTTAACGATGCCGAAAGCGAACTTTCGCGGGGCAAAGGTGCTGAAAGTGCGCTTCGCAGTGCGCAGCGCCATCTTGAACGCGAATTGCAAAAGGCCGAAGGCCGGTTCGAACCGATTATCGAGGCACTGGACCGGGCCGCGATCGAGCTTGAAGAAGCATCGCGTGCGATATCGGTTACCCTTGCCGATCTGAATGTCGATACCGGACAGCAGGAAAATGTCGAGGAACGGCTTTTTGCGCTGCGCGCGGCGGCCCGCAAATACAATGTGCCGGTCGATGGGCTGAATGGCCTGATGAAGGATTACCGCAGCCAGATCGATCAGCTTGAATTCGGTGAAAAGGAACTGTCGCGCCTGACGGCTGCGGTCGCCGAACACCGCGCGGCCTTTATTGATGCCGCACAAAAGCTTCACGGTGCGCGCAAAGCCGCCGCCGAAACGCTTGATACCGCGATCAATGCCGAACTGCCGCCGCTTCGTATGGAAAAGGCGCGCTTTGTCACCGACATTGCCGAGCTGGAAGAAAACGAATGGGGCATCGACGGGATCGACCGCATTCAGTTCATGGTCGCCACCAACCCCGGCAGTCCGGCCGGACCTCTGAACAAAATCGCATCCGGGGGCGAGCTTTCCCGCTTCCTGCTGGCACTCAAGGTGGTTCTGGCACGCGTTTCCGCGGTGCCAAGCCTTGTGTTTGACGAAGTCGACAGCGGTGTTGGCGGTGCAACAGCCGCCGCGATTGGCGAACGGTTGCATTTGCTGGCCGAGGAACGCCAGATCCTTGTGATTACGCACAGCCCGCAGGTCGCCGCGCGTGGACGCACCCATTTCAACATTGCCAAAAGCGAAAATGACGGCAGCATGGTGACGCGTGTGAACGAGCTGGTCGATGGTGCACGGCGCGAGGAAATCGCGCGGATGCTGGCCGGTCATTCGATCACCGCCGAAGCCCGTGCTGCGGCCGACAGCCTGTTAGACCAACCCCGCTAGAACGTTTGCACGGGTTCATCCCCCTGCCCGTTCCAGCCCCTTAAATACGGATAAAAAGAAATATGAGCGCCGAACAAGGGTCAACCTCGTCCATTGTCCCCGATATGCCCGAAACCCGGACCGAGGCAGGCTTGCAGCATGCCGAAATTTCCGACCGTATTCGCGGCTTTAACGAGGCGTATTATATCAATGACGAACCGCTGGTTCCCGATGCGGAATACGATGCACTGTTCAATCGCCTGATCGAGCTTGAGGCGCGCTATCCGACGCTCAAGAAAAACAGCCCGACACAGGAAGTTGGTGCCGCACCGGCCGATGGTTTTGCCAAAATCAAGCATGCGCGTCCGATGCTGTCGCTTGCCAACGCTTTCTCGCGCGAGGACATTGTTGATTTTCTGGCCCGTATTCGCCGTTTCCTGAACCTGACAGCACATAGCCCGGTCGAAATCGTTGGCGAACCCAAGATCGATGGTTTGTCACTATCGCTGCGCTATGAAAACCGTGAACTGGTCAGTGCGGCAACGCGTGGCGACGGGACAGAGGGCGAGGACGTGACCGCCAATGTCGCCCATATTACCGATATCCCCAAAATCCTGCCCGAAGATGCGCCGACCGATGTCGTTGAAATCCGTGGCGAGGTTTACATGGCGCGTTCGGCCTTCCAGAAGCTGAATGAAACGCAGGCACAAACCGGTGGCAAAACATTTGCCAATCCGCGCAATGCCGCCGCCGGGTCACTTCGCCAGCTTGACCCGACCATCAGCGCCAAACGTCCGCTTCGTTTCTTTGCCTATAGCTTTGGGGAACTTTCTGAAAGCCTTGCCCAGACGCATTGGGATTTCATCAGCAAGATCAAAGGCTGGGGCTTTGTGACCAATCCCCACACGACGCTTTTGCACAATACCGACGAGATCATGGCCTTCTACGAGGAACTCGGCAATCAGCGCGCCGAACTTGATTACGATATTGACGGCATTGTCTATAAGGTCAACGACTTCGAATTGCAGTTGCGGCTTGGCTTTGTCAGCCGGTCACCACGCTGGGCGATTGCCCATAAATTCCCGGCGGAACAGGCCCGCACCCGTGTCAAGGCGATTGATATCCAGGTTGGCCGTACCGGCGCATTGACCCCGGTTGCGCGACTTGAACCCGTGACGGTGGGCGGTGTTGTGGTATCCAACGCGACCCTTCATAACCGCGATGAAATCGAACGGCTGGGTGTGCAGGTCAATGACCTTGTCGTTATCCAGCGTGCTGGCGATGTCATCCCGCAGGTGGTCGAGGTTATTGTCGATGAACGCCCCGATGATGCCGTCCCCTATCACTTCCCGGAAACCTGCCCTAAATGCGGCAGCCACGCCATCCGCGAAGAAGGCGAAGCCGTCACACGGTGCAGCGGCGGGTTGATCTGCCCTGCGCAGGCGGTCGAACGTCTTAAGCATTTTGTGTCGCGCAATGCGTTCGACATCGAAGGCATGGGTGGCAAACATATCGAGGCGTTCTTTGACCTTGGCTGGGTCCGGTCACCTGCCGATATTTTCCGGATCGAGGAAAAGCACGGTGATGCCCTTCGCAAGCTTGAAGGCTGGGGCGATAAATCGGCCGAAAAACTGTTTGCCAGCATCAATGAACGGCGCACGGTGCCGCTGGACCGCTTTATCTACGCACTTGGCATCCGCCAGATAGGACAGGCCACCGCAAAGCTTCTGGCCCGGCATTACGGATCGATCGCGGAATGGCGCACGGCCATGAATGATGCCGGAACGCCCGATAGTGATGCGTTGCGCGATCTGATCAATATCGACCAGATCGGCCCCAGTGTGGCCCATGACCTGATTGAATTCATGGCCGAAGAACATAACCGAGATGTTCTTGATGACCTTCAGGCCGTTCTGACCATCGAAAATGTCGAAGCCCCGCAGGTTACAGACAGCCCCGTTAGCGGCAAAACGGTTGTCTTTACCGGCAAGCTGGAACTGTTTTCGCGCAACGAGGCCAAGGTCAAGGCCGAAAGCCTTGGCGCCAAAGTTGCCGGTTCCGTTTCGGCGAAAACAGATTTTCTGGTTGCAGGACCGGGTGCGGGCTCCAAATTAAAGAAAGCAGAAGAATTAGGTGTTACTGTTTTGGATGAACAAGGATGGCTTGATCTGATCGCAGAATGATCAGCACGGGCAAAGCGGAAGGAAAACGTATCCGATGGAAGACCTGGGCAGCTTTTTTCGCCGCTATGCCGATGCACATCTTAAATTCGAAGCAGACGCCCTTGATGCGTTCTATCACTTCCCGTGCCTGATCAATGACCTGATGGGGGTGCATGCCATCGGCTCGGTGGAGGATCTGCATACATACAATCAGTCATTTTTTGATGAATTGAAAAATGCCGATCTGGCGATGGCGAAATCGATGCTGATAGAACAGCATTCCGCCCTGCCCGGCGGATCGCGCGCAATTGTGTCCTTCCGGTTCGGCAATTCGGAAAACAACCTGATCTTTGATTGCGATTATGCCTTTGCCCTGCTCAAACAGGACGAGACATGGAAGATCGTTTTCGCCCAGCTTGACGAAATCCGATATAGCGACCTTTACTGACCATCAGGGGCCCATATGCCTGCCGCACCTTTCGTCCGTGCAGCCTGTCTGAGCGTTGCGATCTGCGCAACGTTACATGCCCCTGTCCATGCCGACCCCGATTTTGACGAACTGGTCGGCAAGGCGCGCGCCGTTGATGGCGACACGCTGGAGTTTGGTTTCAAACGCGTTGATCTTTGGGGGGCGGACGCGCTTGAGCGGTTTCAGCGATGCATCGTGAATGGTCAAACCACGGCATGCGGTGCGGATGCATGGCAGGTCGTTACCAATCTTATCGCCGCCGGGCCGATCACGTGCAAGGTGCAGGGCAAGAACCGCTATCACCGCAATATGGCGATCTGTCGCAATGCCAATGGTCAGGATATCGGTCAGGGCCTGATTGCGCGCGGCATGGCCGTGGCACGGACCGATGAAATGCCGCCTTATGGTGCGGTTGAAAACAGTGCGCGGCAAAGCCGTGCCGGGGCATGGGCCGGGCAGTTTATCGACCCGTTGCTGTGGCGGCGCGGGGAACGGTTACCGGAACATCAAACCGAAGTCCGCCGCTGGCAACGCGACGAATAAGAGCCGCGATCAGGCACCTTTGCCCGATGCATCCGCTGCCGGGCCGCGCTCGGTATCTGCCGCGTTGACGTCATCCGAACCACGACCGGTTGCCGAAAAGAACGGCCGGGCCAGCAACCGGCCAAGACCGGCCAGTGTGACGCCATTCTTGATCGACGCGACGCCGACAATAACCACAGCAAAGCCAAGCGCCTGCGGTGCCGTCAGCACCTCGCCTAACAGCAACCACGCGGCAAAGAATGTCATGGCAGGCCCCGAAAGCGAAATCAGTGCGGCCTGCGTCGCCCCGATCCGCCGGATGCCTTCATAAAGCAGGAAGAACGGGATCACGGTGCAAAAGATCGAAATGCCCGCCGTCCACAAAACCCCGTCAACATTCAGGTTTAGCGGCTTGGTCACAACCAGCTCATAGAGGATCATCGATATACCGGCCATGGTATTTACCAGGGCCGCAAAATGCATCGACCCAATGACCGAAATCATCCGCTGCCCGAAATAAAGGTAACAGGCGTAAGTCAGGGCGGATGCAAACGCGAGCGACGCCCCCAGCCAAAGCTGATCTGAAACGGCACCGATCCCGTTGGGGGCGAGAACAAGTACCAACCCGACATAAGTAACAGCAAAGCAGACAAACTGGCGCAAGGGAGGAAGCCGCCACTTATGCAGGCATTCAAGGATCAGGACGATGGCCGGGAATGTGAAAAGCACGATCCGCGAGACGGTGACATCAATCACCGACACGGCGGTAAAATCAAACAGGGCAGCGGCAAAGAACAGCCCGCCATAAAGCGCGCCCCAGAGAATATCGACCGGCTTCATCGTACGTTCGCCCAGCCGGTGTTTGCCAAACAGATAAACACCGATCCAGAAAAACGGCATCGCGATCAGAAAACGCAACAGCAGCAAACCATCCACCGTCATGCCGGTGGCATAAACGTATTTCGCCAACAGCCCCTTCATTGCGAATGCCACAGTCGACAGCAATACAAGGGTCAGGGCCGAACCCGATGGCTTTGCCACGGATTTGGCATCTGCTGGCGCGGATGGTTTTGTCATTATTGTCTCCGGTCTCTCTCGACCTTAACTATCTGCCGCGCATAGCCATTATTCAATTCGAATTAAATGTTATCAGATATCAGGATTTGCTATATCTAACAAAACATCCGCCGGTTCATATTCCTTTTGGATTGCAGATAAATGGACATCAAACAGCTTCGAAGCTTTGTTCACATTGCCGAACTTGGCAGCCTGTCGCGCGCGGCCGACCGGCTTAACCTGTCGCAACCAGCCCTTAGCCGGCAGCTTAACCTACTGGAAGAAGCACTTGATACCCGCCTGCTGGAGCGAACCGGGCGCGGGGTAAAACTGACCGAAGCCGGTCAGATGCTGGCCGAACGGGCACGGGTTATTCTGGGTGATCTGGCGCGCCTCGAAGCAGACCTGTCAGCCCGACGCAGCAAGGTAACCGGCCATGTCCATGTCGGGGTGCCGCCCAGTGCCGGGATCGTCATCACCGGTGCACTGGTCGAAGCATTGCGCGAACGCTATCCCGATCTGAACATCTCGATTGCCGAGGATCTGACAGGTGATGTGCAGGAAGGATTGCTATCAGGGCGCCTTGATATCGGCATCCTGCATGACGGCATGATATCGCGCAGCCTGCATGCCGAACCATTGTGGCGAGAGGACCTGTTTCTGATTTCCCATCCGTCGCGCGTCGGCGAAGGCGAAACCGAAATTGCCTATGAAGATGTATTGGCCCTACCGCTTATCATGCCAACGCCAAAACACGGGTTGCGCGCCAAGATGCAGGAAGCAGCATTCCGTGCCGGTCGCCCCCTTACCCCGGTGGTCGAAGCCGATGCGTTGCGGGTTCTGGTCGATCTGGTGCATCGCGATCTGGGCCATACGGTTTTGCCGCGAAGCTCGCTTGTGATGGAATTATCCACCGGACGGCTCAAGGCGCGGCGGATCGTTAATCCGCAGCTATCGCGCAAGGTAATGTTGTCGTGGCTTCAGGATCGCCCGCTCAGTACCGGGGCCAAGGCCGTGCTCGATACATTGCGCGATCTGGCCGGCACCATGCCGATGGCTGATAACTGAAAAACAAAACCCCGGCACGACAAACGTACCGGGGTTTGCTGTAAGGGCTTTGAGGCGATCAGACCGGGGCTTCGGAATCAGATGATTTCTGCCACAGGTTCAGGCCACCATCGGTCGCGTATTTGTCGATTTCAGCCAGTTCCTCGGCACTGAATTCAAGGTTGTTCAGGGCATCAAGGCTGTTATCAAGCTGTTCGACATGACGCGCCCCAATCAGGGCGGATGTGATTTCCGGGCGACGCAGCACCCATGCAATCGCCATCTGTGCCAGTGTCTGACCACGGCGTTTGGCGATTTCGTTCAGGGCGCGCACACGGTTCAGGTTGTCTTCGGACAGCATGCCGGACTGGAACGATCCTTCAAGGGCGGCACGGGAATTTTCCGGCACACCATTCAGGTATTTGTTGGTCAGAAGCCCCTGCGCAAGCGGCGAAAACGCAATGCAGCCAATGCCAAGCTCGGACAGGGTATCAAGCAGCCCTTCGGTTTCGACCCAGCGGTTCAGCATCGAATAGGATGGCTGATGAATGACGCAGGGCGTGCCCAGATCGGCCAGAATAGCCTGCGCCTTGCGGGTCATTTCGGCGGAATAGGACGAAATGCCGACATAAAGCGCCTTGCCCGAACGCACGATCTGATCGAGTGCGCCCATGGTTTCGACAAGCGGCGTGTTCGGATCAACACGGTGCGAATAAAAGATATCAACATAATCAAGCCCCATCCGCGACAGGCTTTGATCCAGACTTGAAATCAGATATTTGCGCGAACCCCATTCGCCGTACGGCCCCGGCCACATGCGGTAACCCGCCTTGGTCGAAATCACCAGTTCGTCGCGATGGGATTTAAGGTCCTTTGCCAGCACCTTGCCAAAGTTTTCCTCGGCCGATCCGGGGGGTGGGCCATAGTTGTTGGCAAGATCGAAATGGATGACACCACGATCAAAGGCGCGCCGAATCATCGCGCGCTGCGTTTCAAAAACGTCAACACCGCCAAAATTCTGCCAAAGGCCCAGCGTGATCTGCGGCAGCATCAGGCCGCTTTTGCCCGACCGGTTATAGGTTGCATTGTCGTAACGTGCGGGATTGGCATTCCAGCCTTCTTCCACTGACGCCATTTATTCCTCCTGCCTATTTTCTTTTGGGGTCATGCCCGCAATTGAATCGATCCAATGTTTTATTCATAAGGCAAAAAGACCGCGCTGTCAGGCGTGTTAACATGAAAAAACCGCCCCGATATGTCGGGACGGTTTTGTAATGCGCCTTGCCTGAAGACCGAACTTACGCCACGCGTTTCTTGATCGGTGCGGTTGCCTTTTGCAGCCATTCAAGAAGATCTTCGTCAAGATCGTCGGCATACATGGCATAGACCTGTGCGTGGTAATCATTCAGCCACTGCAATTCATCCTTGGTCATCAGTTCCGGATCAATCAGTTTGCGTTCGATCGGCGAGAAGGTCAGCGTTTCAAAGCCCAGCATCGGGCGATCCGCCCCGAGCGGGCCATCGACTTCGACAACCGCAATCAGGTTTTCAATCCGGATGCCATATTCGCCTTCCTTATAGAAACCCGGTTCGTTCGACAGGATCATGCCGGGTTTAAGCGCGATCTTGTTCGGTGCCTTGGAAATCCGCTGCGGACCTTCGTGAACGCCAAGGTAACTGCCTACGCCATGCCCGGTGCCATGGTCGAAATCAAGCCCGGCTTCCCAAAGCGGCGCACGGGCAAGGGTATCAAGCTGCTGCCCGGTGGTACCGACCGGGAAAATCGCGCGCGCAAGTGCGATATGCCCCTTCAGCACACGGGTGAAACGATCCCGATGTTCCTGGGTCGGTTGCCCGATCACGGTTGTACGGGTGATATCGGTCGTCCCGTCCAGATACTGCCCACCACTATCGATCAGGAAAATTTCGCCCGGTGACAATTTCCGATTGGTTTCGGGGGTATTGCGATAATGGCAAAGCGCACCGTTCGGGCCGCTGCCCGGGATGGTTTCGAAACTGGTATCGCGGAATAACGGGTCTTCGGCACGAAGTGCGAGAAGTTTGTCTGCCGCCATGCGTTCGTCAATGCTGCCATCGGCTGCGGCTTCTTCAAGCCATGCGAAATAACGAATGATCTTTTCGCCGTCGCGCTTATGTGCCTTGCGCGATCCTTCAAGTTCGACCTCATTCTTGCAGGCCTTGGGCAACGCCACCGGATCACGCCCGATCCGCATCGTCGCACCGGCATCGGAAAGCTTCATGCGCAGCCAGTCGGATGCGGTTGCCTCGTCCAGGCGGACCGACTGATTGCCCAACGCACCAAGGGCTTCTTCCAGTTCGCCGGGTTGGCGGATGGTCGCGTCGTTTTCAAGCCATTTGACGGTTTCAGCCGGAAATTTGCGTTCATCCATAAACAGATCAACCGATGCATCACCATTGATGATGGCATATCCCAGCGGCAGCGGAATATGGGGTACATCGCCACCGCGGATATTCAAAAGCCACGCAATGCTGTCAGGGGCTGAAATCACCGCACTGTCGCATTCCAGTTTTTCGAGCATTTCGGCAATCTGTTTGCGTTTTTCCGCGTTTGATTTGCCGGCATGTTCCAGAAGATGCGGGCGTACAGGCGCAACCGGCATGGCGGGCTGTTTATGCCAGAGAACATCAATCGGATTGGGCTCGATTGCGACCAGTTCGGCACCAACACCCTCGCACGCACCACGCAGATGTTCGGCCTGCTGGACAGTATGCAGATGCGGGTCATAGGCCAGCTTCTGTCCCGATTTAAGATTGTCGTGAATCCAGCCGACAACCGGTTCATCGACCAGATGACGATATTCGTAGATGTCGCGGTTGACCTGCTGACGGACCTGAATGGTGTAACGACCATCAACAAACACGGCGGCCTTGTCGGCAAGCACCACCGCCGCCCCGGCCGACCCGGTAAAGCCGGTCAGCCACGCCAGGCGTTCGGCACAGGCCGGAACATATTCACCCTGATGTTCATCTGATCGCGGCACGACGAAACCATCGACACCCTTGGCGGCAAGATATTTGCGAAGCGCTTCGATCCGGGCCGCGGCATCATAGCCATCCTTGGCATACAGAAATTCCGATTTGCGTTCATCACGCAATGCCAGCAGGGCCGATTTCAGATCATCGCCAAGCTTGCCACCGACCAGATCAAACCAGTCGGTTCGCGTATCGCCATTGGCACTGGCAATCACACCGTCAATCAGATCGACAATGGCAGTGACGTCCTTGTTAACGCCGTCACGTTCAAGCATGGCAGCAAGTTGGGTATCGCCGGGAAGGGTCATCAAAATCCTCGTTTCTGTGCGTGGGGCAGCATCCGACCAAAGCTATCTAAGGGTTTTCGCCGATCACTTGCAAGATGGAATGCCAGAAAACGTGGCAGGACACGCCAATCGGACGACCGGCAAACTACACCGGCGTCACGCCTATACCACCACATGCATGATGGGTATGAAAGCCCTGCAAGCTTCGCAATACAAATTAAGAGATGTTTAATCTATTACAGGCGCGTGACAAAAAGATGGCCCGTCGGGACGTCAATTTGCAGGAGACCAAAACGGTGATCCGTTTTCCAATTACTGTCCAGAACGTTGTTCAATCGCGTCGTCGCCAGACGGCCTATGACGGTCTAGAGCGCCTCACCCTTACGGAACGAGCCGCGCTCGGCCTTGATACAGGCCCTGCCCTTCTGGCAGACGATGCTGAAAGCCATCATCGGGGTCAGACCCTTTCGATGGAAGCAACGGACAGGGAATAGGGATCAATCCCGCCCGCGAAGGTCTTTGATGCCATTGGACGAAGCGCAGGATCGAAGGTTCACGATCCTTGCGGTCTTTTTTGTCTTTCCCTCTGAGACGGCCCTGCTACTCCACGGCAGGGCCGTTTCTTTTTCCAGGTAGCTTCAAGCGAGCTATAAATCCGTCCGTCATGCACGGGCGTGGCGAGATAAGTTCCAATTGCCCACCAGCCTGTTCAATGATCGCCGAAACAATTGACAAGCCCAGCCCCGAACTTTCGGGATGTTTGCCATGACGTTCAAACCGATGAGTCAGGCGGACTAGAATATAGTCGGGTACAGTCCGCCCGGCATTCTCCACAATCAATGTATCCGGACCTTCGACGCGCAGAGAGACCGCCTGATCGGCATCACCATGCATCAATGCATTTTCAAGAAGATTGCCGACACAGATACCAAAGGCATCCGGGTCGATTGCCGCCACCAGCGAGGTCCCGTTGCGCATCACATCAATGCGATCCCCGAACCGGTTGCTGCGCCGGATATCTTCAACCACCATATCCACAATCGCATCAAGATCATGGTGTTGATCACTTTTACCAATCCCAGCCTCGGCACGCGACCATTGCAATAGTTTTTCCGATAAACGCCGCAAACGTCCAAGCGACTGTTCGACCCTTTTTGCCCGTTCACGGTGAATGTCATCCGGTGCCATTTCTGACAGCAATTGCTGTGTCTGTGCCAACGCACTTGCAATCGGGGTACGCAACTCATGTGCGCTGTTGGATGCAAAGGAACGTTCAGCATTCAATGCAGATTTCAAGCGCACCAGAAGCGTATTGACCGCGCCGCCAATCCGGGCAAGCTCAACAGGAATATGCTTGATCGCAATCGGGTCAAGATTACCACTGCCGCGCAGATCAATTTCATCATGAAGGCGGGCAACTGGCCCCAGACCTGCACGGACACTCAGCCAAATTGCCACGATGATTGCAGGCACCAGAACAATTACCGGCAACAGAACCGCCACCGCACTTTCAAAGGTTGCCTCCCGCCGATGCGCCAATGGCTCGGCAACCTGCAAGAACAACGTGCCGCTAATGGCCGCCTCGGTATAGTAACGAAACATCTCGTCCTGCCAAAATCCCGGCTCAAGCGGGGCAGCAAAGGCAACCTGACCCGCATCGTGCGTCTGTAACAGGACCTCGCCCATAGCGTTTCGCATCTGATAGAGAAGATATTCCCCGCTATCATCAGGTCCGTCGTCTTTGCCGTCGTCCTGATGGTGATCAAGCAACGCGGGCAATTCGGTCATCCCGCTGCCATTCGGTCTGTTCATGATGAATTCGACTGCAAGCGGAAGATTACGTCGCGCTGTTTCCTGCAAGCCACTATCGAAGGCTTCGCCAAGTTCTTCGTCGATGACTACTGCTGCTAATCCCGCTGCGACCAACCATAGCGTCACGACACAAAGTGTCACCCGCCCGACAATCCGCGCAGTCAGGCTGCTGCTGAAAAAACCTGCCATCCTACCCCTCAAGCCGATAACCGACGCCGCGCAAAGTCCTGATCAGGGTTCCACCGATCTTTTTGCGCAGCCTGCTGACATATACCTCAACCGTGTTGCTTTCAATTTCAGCACCAAATTCATAAAGCGCGTCTTCAAGCTGGCGTTTGGACAGGGTTGCGCCGGGACGGCGGACAAACTGATCAAGCAGTGCCCATTCCCGCGCTGTCAAATCAACGGTCTGTCCCGCCCGGAAAACGCTTCTTGCTGCCAGATCAATTTCGAGTTCGCCAATCTGGATCAGTGGATTGGGATTACCCGAATAACGCCGTGCAACCGCCGCCAGTCTTGCTGTCATTTCGTCAAGGTCAAAAGGCTTTACCAGATAGTCATCCGCCCCGGCATTAAGCCCGTCAATCCTATCGGTAATCTGATCCTGCGCCGTCAGAATAATACAAGGGGTCGCATCACCCCGCCTGCGTAATGATCGCAACATGTCGATGCCATGCCCATCCGGTAAATTGAGATCAAGCAGTAAAATATCGTACGGCGTACCGATTATTGCGGTGGATGCATCGCCAACGGTTTGCACCCAGTCAATCGCATGCCCGGCCGCAATCAAGTGGTCGCGAAGTGCAGCGCCCAGTGCTTCTTCGTCTTCAATCAGCAAAAGCCTCATGCACTTCTCCGTCACGAAATCCAGTGGGTACACAACCCCATAAGTCAGATTACCGCAGTTTCCTGACAACAGCCTGAAGGCATTTTTCCGGCGTGTTCAGGTTGCTGTCAGGTTGGCCCTTCAGATTGCCTGCAGACGAGTTTTCCACATCCCGCCCGGAGACACACGATGAAAAACGCAACCACGCTGGCGACCGCCTTTGCAACTCTTCTGGTCGCATCAACCATAGCCGCATCCGCAAACGAGGAACGCTGCAAGGCACCGATGGACCAATGGCAGCCACGTGAAACTCTTCAGCAGAAGCTCGAGGCCGAAGGCTGGAAAATCAAGAACATCAAAACCGAAGACAATTGTTATGAGGTTTACGCCATTACACAGGATGGCAAGCGCGTTGAAATCTATTTTGATCCTCAAACCCTTGATCAGATTAAACCACGGAAGGACTGATCATGGTTGCTACCGTAAAAGTGTGGGACCCACTGGTCCGAGTATTTCACTGGGGGCTTGTGGCATGCTTTGCCGTGGCGTGGATTTCGGCCGACACATGGGAAGACATGCACGAGGTCAGTGGTTATATCGCCGCTGCCCTGATCGCATTTCGTCTTTTGTGGGGGCTTATCGGTCCCCGCTACGCCCGTTTCACGCAGTTCCTGCGCCGTCCCACAGAAGTTGTCGCTTATCTGTCCGATATCCTGAAGGGTCGGGAAAGACGCTATATCGGGCACAACCCGGCCGGGGCTGCAATGATCCTTGTGCTTTTGCTGTTCATGACGGGTACGGCTCTGACCGGCTGGCTTTATACCACCAGTATGTTCTGGGGTTCGGACTGGGTCGAGGAAATGCATGAATTTCTTGCCAATAGCCTGCTTGTGCTAGTTGGCCTGCACGTTGCCGGGGTTGTTCTGGCCAGTATCCGTCATCAGGAAAGTCTGGTGCGCGCAATGGTGTCGGGTCGCAAACGCCGACCTGCCGGTAATGACGTCAACTGATCAAAATCATCTCCCAATACCCTTCACTGCGAAGATTTTTTACCGGATCAGCCAACCATCTGATTCGGCCAGCGTCTTAATCTTTCCGGCAATCCGTTTCGCCTTTCTCTCTTGTTCAGGGCAGTTAACCAATGCATTTTCCAGTTTTCCGACGCCTGCCAGATTTACAGCATGTTGACTACCGCGCCGTACTTTTCGCGTTGGCCCTTTATTTTTGTGTTGCCTTTAACTGGACTGTCCTGGGTGATTTTTACAGCATCCTTGGCGCACTTGATGCTTATGATCCAATTTTTGCCGCAACAGCCCCCTTGGTTATTTTCCTTGGCTTGATCCTTGTTTTCATACCGTTCTCTTTCAAACCGGTTCTTAAACCATTTTTTACGGTTCTGATTCTGACATCCGCGCCAGTTACTTATGGCATGGTTCGATACGGCATCGTGTTTGATCGTGACATGATCCGGAACTTTGCCGAAACCAATGCTGCTGAAGCCTTTTCCTATCTGACACCAATGGCTGTGTTCTGGTTTGTCATGACCGGCTTGTTGCCTGCTATCCTGCTGGTATTGACGCCGGTTCGCTATGCAACGTCTTTCTATCGCGGGATCGGCCAGCGGATCGTAATGACCGCAATTATCATCCTGTGTATCGGCACAATAGCCGCCGGATATTTCAAGGATTACGCATCCGTCGGACGTAATAACAAAATCCTCGGTAAGGAAATTGTCCCGATAAGCTACATCACCGGAACAATTCGCTATGTCAAAGGCGTATATCGCGACCGGTCTATTCCGTTTCGCACAATTGGCAATGACGCCCGCCTTATCCGGAAGACGGATAAGCCGACCCTGATGTTTCTGGTAATCGGTGAAACCGGGCGAGCGGCAAGTCTGGCTGCAAACGGCTATGACCGACCGACGACGCCCTTCACCGAAAAACTTGGCACTGTCATCGCGTTTCAGAATGTCCGATCCTGTGGCACTGCAACTGCAATTTCCGTACCTTGCATGTTCTCCCAAATGTCGCGTTCCAATTATGATGAAAGTATCGCGCGCAATAGTGAAAACCTGCTCGACGTCATAGCCAAGGCTGGGATTCCGGTCCTTTGGATGGAGAACGACGGTGGTTGTAAAGGGGTTTGCGACCGCGTTCCCACCGTCGAGATATCAACGGATGATTTCCCCGACCTTTGTCAGAATGGCACATGCCATGACGAAGCTTTTCTTGAAAATATTGATCAAGAAATCCTGGATATGGGCAAAGGCGACAAGCTGATTGTCATGCATCTGATCGGCAGTCACGGGCCAACCTATTTTGAACGTTACCCTGAAAACTTTCGCCAGTTCACCCCGGATTGCCCCCGCAAGGACATTGAAAACTGTACACAGCAGGAACTGGTCAACACTTATGACAATACCATCCGCTATACCGACTTCGTGATATCACAGATGATTGAAAAACTGACGGAATACGACGACGCATACAATCCGGCGTTGCTGTATCTTTCCGATCATGGGGAGTCTCTCGGCGAAAGCGGGTTATACCTGCACGGTGCCCCTTATATCTTTGCCCCCGAAGAACAAACCCATATTCCGATGATGGCGTGGATGTCCGCTGCCTTTGCCAGCACCCGGCATATTGACCGTGACTGTATCAATACGATTTCCAAGGAAAACAGCTATTCCCAAGATAATCTGTTTTCAACGGTTCTTGGATTGATGCAGGTTGAAACGAGCATTTACGATCAGAAGTCCGATATTTTTGCATCCTGCGAAAACGGCAAGGATCTTGTCCATGCGGATCGATAACACGAACAAAGTTGCAGATATTTCGGCATATTCGTCAGTCGTGTCAAACATTGCCATCCCCAAAGTCACAGTAATTTTTAATCCCTGCGCCGGGAGAGCAAATCGCAAACATCTGTTAGAGATATTTAGCTGGCTCCCCGGCAATATCACGCTGATTGAAACGCAACATCCTGGCCACGCCCGCGAAATCGCGTTCCGGATACCTTCAACAACCCGACTGTTTGTTGCCGGTGGTGATGGTACGATCAACGAAGTGCTGAACGGTTTGGTCGATGCCCGCATAATCGGGCGGAACATTCCGCCGCTTGGCATTATTCCGATGGGAACTGCCAATGTGCTGGCCATCGAAATCGGAATGGATTTTAGCACCGAGGCTATTGCAGCCTACGTGCAGAATGGTGTTGAAGCGGATATATTTCCGGGTATGGCAAACGGTCGGGCATTCATGCTGATGGCCGGTGTGGGTGCAGATGCCCAAACAGTCGCAGACATATCGCCTCTTCTCAAACGATGGATCGGAAAGGGTGCCTATGTCTGGCAAGGATTGATCACGACATTGCGCGGAAACCAACCGGCTTTTACGATCACTGCCAACGGCCAGACAACTCATGCCACCGGCGTCATTGCCACACATGCAGCCCATTACGCCGGAAAGTATATCCTAGCCCCCGATGCAAGTCTGCGACACCACAACCTTGATATCATTATCCTTTCCGCAACCGGACGCATCGCAAAATTGCGCTATGCGTTGGCTCTGCTTTGCAGCCGTTTATCCCAAAGCAAAGACGTAAGGGTCATCAAAACAAAAGAAATTATAATCTGTTCTTCGGCCCCTAACGCCGCTTTACAAATTGATGGCGAAGCATGGGGGCGACTTCCGTGCCATGTTTGTCTATCAGATCACGCGATCAGGCTGATCATGCCATTAGGGTCGGCAACGGCCTAATTAAGGTCGTAGTACAAATTGCAGGTTTCTTTTTGACCCGAGCGTAAAAGCCGCGCCATAGTATCGCCCGACGTTGATTTTCGGGGAAACATCCATGACAAAAACCGTTCTGATCACCGGTGGATCACGCGGCATTGGCCGTGCCACCGCCATTCTGTGTGCGCAAAACGACTGGAACGTCGCCATCAGCTATGTCGGCAACAAGGAAAGTGCCGATGAAACCTGTGCGCTGTGCGAACGGGCCGGACGAACCGGCAATGTTTTCGCCCAGAAATGCGACGTGAAATACGAACAGGACGTCTTGGACCTGTTTCAGGCAACGCTTGACCGGTTCGGCACAATCGATGCGGTTGTCAATAATGCCGGGATCGTCGCCCCCAAAAGCGATCTGGCGGATATGAGCATCGAACGGATGAAATCGGTGTTTGATACCAATGTGCTGGGGGCCTATATCGTGGCCCGCGAAGCTGCACGCACCCTGTCACATGCGGGCGGTTCAATCGTCAATGTATCCTCGATGGCCTCCAAACTGGGATCACCGGGCGAATATGTTGATTATGCCGGGTCCAAGGGCGCGATTGATACCCTGACGATCGGACTTTCCAAGGAACTTGGCCCCAGAGGCATACGTGTCAATGCCGTGCGGCCGGGCATTATTGATACCGATATCCACGGCAGTGCCGGCCGACCGGAACGGGTTGCCGAACTTGGCCCGTTCTGCCCGCTGGGACGGGCAGGCAAGGCAAACGAGGTCGCCAATCTGATCTACTGGCTGCTCTCAGATGATGCGTCCTATGTCACCGGGGCACTGATTGACGTGGCTGGCGGGCGATAACATGATCCGCGGCAGGATTTGACTGCGGTGATCCTGTCCGGCACTCTGCACCCTGCATTGAGCGGAAAGGAAGCCGAGATGAGCATCGTCAGCGCCAGCCGAAACAATCTGATTGCACGTGAACTCAAACGTGTCGATGGCCGCACCCCGCGTGCAAGGACCAAGCTTGCCAAACATCAGAAAATGGCTGCCAATCCGTTCCGGTTCCTGCGGGGTGCCGCCCAGATGTTTTATGGCGACCTGAAATCCGGTCGTATCGTCCTGCCCGAAAGTCTGACGGACAAACGGCTGATTACCGCCATCATGGGCGATTGCCATCTGGTGAATTTCGGGCTTCTGACCGAAGATGGGTCACATGGCGACGATGTAATTTTCTGCCCCAATGATTTCGACGATGCCTGTTTCGGGCTGGCAAGCTGGGATCTGGCACGGTTCTGTACCAGCCTGTTTCTGGCCTGCGACTATGCCGACGGACTAACGAATGACGATTACGACAGTGACGAAATGAATGATCTGTCTGGTCTTGAAGCTGCCAGCCAGAAGGACGCGAAAAAGGCCGCGGACGCGTTTCTGAAAAGCTACCGGAAGACCCTGGAAAAGATCGTTTCCGACCCGGATCACCGCCGCAGTGCTGTTTTGAAATTCTCCAAGGGCCATATCCTTGAAGCTGCGCGCGACAAGGCGTTGAAGCGCGCCGCAGGGGGCAAGAAGTTTGAAACCAAAAGCGCACTTGGCAAGGCGGTCGAACTGACCGATGGCACATTGCGGTTCCGCGACCTTCCGGAACGTTACAAGCGTCTTGATGCGGCCACCATGTCGGAAATCAGACGCGTTTTCCGTCCCTATGTCGATGACAGCATCCTTGATATCGTTCTTCGCGTCGGGGCGGGCACCGGATCGGTCAATATGAACCGCTTTTATCTCCTGGTCGGACCCGATGAAGTCGACGGGCCGGAAGATTTGCCGCTATGTCATATCGTCGAGGTCAAGCAACAGCGTGAAGCCGCCCCGATCCACCATTTCCCCGATATCAGCCCGAATAACCGCCTGAACCCGGCGCATCTTTCGGTCGACTGCCAGCGGGTCATGCAGCGCCGCCCCGACCTTGTGCTTGATGAAGTCGTCTGGCGCGATGACCACTGGCTGGTGCGATCCCGCCACCATGCACGGGTCGGTCTTGATCCCGAGGATATCTGTCTTGACACAAAGAACCCGGGCAAGGCGCTTAAACAATATGCCAGATCATGCGGCTCCGCGCTGGCACTGGCGCATGCGCGCGGCGACATCCGGTCCACCCGGTTCGAGGAAACCATGATCAGGGCGCTTGATCGCGATGCGGAAGGACTTGTTGCCGCAGCAGAAGGCTATGCCGATCAAACCATGTGCGATTGCCTTGCCCTGCAAAAAATGGTGATGCCGCCCCTTCTGAGTTAGCAAATGTCTTGCGGCATTTATGCATGGCGGACATTCTGCCAGCCGCGCATTTGCCGATATCAAAAACGCGGCCTGTCGATACAATTCCGGCGTTGTGTTCTTGTTGGAGCAACGCACATAGATGGACGACTTTTTCTGGTGGATCGTTCTGATCGGCTTTGCCGCACAGCTTGTTGATGGTGCGCTTGGCATGGCCTATGGCCTGACATCGACATCGCTTCTGATCAGCATCGGCCTGCCCCCGGCGCAAGCCAGTGCCACAGTGCACGCCGCCGAGGTTTTCACCACCGCCGTTTCCGGCACATCACATCATTTCGCACGCAATGTTGACTGGAAAATGGTCAGGACACTGGCGATTGCCGGTTCCATCGGCGGTGCTGCCGGTGCCGCGTTGCTGTCATCAGGGATCGGCGAATATCTTGCGCCGTTTGTCGCCCTTTACCTAAGCGCGCTGGGCGTTCTGGTCATTGCCAAGGCGGTGCGCAAGGTACAACCGCCTGCGGCGATGCGCGGGCTTGCCCCGCTTGGTCTGGTTGGCGGGTTCCTTGATGCGGTTGGCGGCGGCGGATGGGGACCGATCGTATCAAGCACGCTGGTCTATCGCGGCCATGCTGAACCGCACCGGATGCTGGGCACCTCGGCGGCATCGGAATTTTTCGTGACAGTGATGATCACCGTGACCTTTGCCGGGCATTTCGGACTGGAAAGTTTCGGGATGGCGGCACTGGCACTGGTGATCGGCGGCGTACCCGCCGCACCGCTTGCCGCCGTGCTTGTCCGCATCATCCCGCGCAAACCGCTCATGATCGCGGTCGGATTGCTGATCGTGATCCTTGGCGGGTTCGGGATTTACCGGTTTGTCAGTGCGTTGCTGGTGGCTTAGCCAACCACCAGCGTCGTCCATTCCTCGACCGGGAAACGCTTGACCAGTGACAGGCCGACATCGCGATAGGCCGACAGGACAAACTGTTCCTGATGGGACAGAAGCCCCGACAGAACCACATAGCCACCTTCGGCCAGCGTACCGCGCAGGTCGCGTGCCATATGGCGCAATGGGCGGGCAAGGATATTGGCACACACGATGTCGTAATAACCGGCATTGCGGATGCGCACGTCGCTAAAGCCGTTGGAATGGATCGCGGTGACCAGATCGGTGATCTTGTTGATCCGGGCATTTTCACGGGCAACGCGCACCGATGCGGCATCAATATCGGCCATCATCACCGGGCAGCGCCACGTTTTGGCGCACGCCATGCCCAGAATGCCGGACCCGCAGCCCATATCAAGCGCGTTGTAACGGTACGAATGTTTGGCGATCCAGTCGATTGCCGCAAGGCACCCCTTGGTCGTCTGATGTTCACCAGAACCGAATGCCAGACCGGCATCAACCTGCAAACCGGTTTTGGCCACCGGAATACCGTCTTCCCAGTGCGAGCCATGAACATAGAACCGGCCAACCGAAATCGGCTTGAAGCTGCGCAGGTTATCGCTGACCCAGTCTTTGGGCTCATAGGTGCCAAATTCGACCACCGGCACGTCAGCACCGACCGCAGACGCCATCAATGATACGGCGGTTTCAACCGCGGTCTTGTCAAGATGATCGCCCGAAAAGCCTTCGACCTTCCAGGGCGCGGTCGGATCGCCCGGCCGTTCGAAATGCGACAGGGCATCGCAATGCTCATACAACGCCTCGGCAAAGGCCGGGGCATATTTGCCATCAACCTCGAAGGTGAAATTATAGCAACGAACGGTTTCGGTCATATCGCTTCTCGCAAGATTGCGGCGGCCGTTTGACCGCACCAGAAATAATGTCCGGGCGGCTTAACCCGGCAGGATGAAACTGTCGACCACTTTCTTTGTGCCGACACCCTCGAAATGGATTTCAAGCTTGTTGCCATCGACCGCCTTGACGGTACCGGGGCCGAATTTGCGATGACGTACCGCATCGCCGACCTTGTATTTCGATGATTTCGAACTGGTGGTGTAACTGGTTTCACCATCCGGCTTTACATCAATCACATTTTTGCGCACCCGGTCCTGCCATCCCGCGCTGGCAAACCGGCGTTCGCCGGTCCCGCCATAGGGGTTATAGCTTTCCGCCGGTTTGTTATCCGCCCAGCTTGGCATTTTCATCCAGTCGTCGGCACCCCATGCACCGGGCGATACATTGCCACGATGATTGCCAAGGCCGGTGTCGCTGATGCGTTCGACATGCTCGTCCGGCAATTCATCGACAAAGCGCGACGGCAGGGCCGATTGCCACTGGTTATAAATCCGACGGTTGGCCGCATAGGAAACCGTGGCACGTTTGCGTGCGCGCGTGATGCCGACATAGGCCAGACGGCGTTCTTCCTCAAGGCCCTTCACCCCGCTTTCATCCATGGCACGCTGATGGGGGAAAACACCTTCTTCCCAGCCGGGCAGAAAGACATAGTCAAATTCCAGCCCCTTGGCCGCATGCAGGGTCATGATGGTGACTTTTTCCTGATCGGCGTTCTGTTCATTTTCCATCACCAGCGACACATGCTCAAGGAAGCTGGTCAGGTTTTCAAACTCGCCAATCGCAGATACCAGTTCCTTCAGGTTTTCCAGACGGCCGGGCGCATCGATTTCCTTGGATGTGCGCCACATATCGGTATAGCCGCTTTCATCAAGAACCGTTTCAAGCACCGCCACATGCGATGTGGTCTCCAGCATTTCACGCCAGCGTTTGAAATCGCCCAGCAACCCGCCAATCGCCTGACGCATTTTGGGTTTGAGTTCCTCGGTCCCGATCAGATCAAGCGCCGCCGCCGGAAGCGAAACCGCCTGATCACGCGAATATTGATGCAGGGTTTGCAAGGTGGCCTTTCCCACCCCGCGCTTGGGCACATTGACGATGCGTTCAAACGCAAGGCTGTCATCGGGTTGGGCGACCATGCGGATATAAGCCAGCGCATCGCGGATTTCCTGACGTTCATAGAAACGCGGTCCGCCAACAACCCGGTACGGGATGCCCAGCGTGATCAGCCGTTCCTCGAACTCGCGGGTCTGGAACCCGGCACGGACAAGGATCGCCATATGGGATGCACCAATACCCCTGCTTTGCAGGGCTTCGATATCCTCGCCAACAAGCCGCGCCTCGGCCTCGCCATCCCAGACACCTTTGACAAAGACCTTCTCGCCGGTATCAAGTTCAGTCCAAAGCTCCTTGCCCAGACGGCCATCGTTAAAGGTGATCAGCTTGGACGCCGCCGCCAGAATATGCGGCGTGGAACGATAATTCTGTTCGAGCCGGACGACCTTGGCACCGGGGAAATCGGACTCGAAACGCAGGATGTTGCCGACCTCGGCCCCGCGCCAGCTATAGATCGCCTGATCATCATCACCGACACAGCAGATATTGCGATGAACCATCGCCAGCGCGCGCAGCCAAAGATATTGGGCCACGTTGGTATCCTGATATTCATCGACCAGAACATAGCGGAAGGTTTCCTGATAACGGCGCAGGATTTCCGGGTGTTTCTGAAACAGGGTCAGGCAATGCAGCAAAAGATCGCCAAAGTCGGCCGCATTCAGAACCGCAAGGCGTTCCTGATAGATTTTATACAGGTACTTGGCCCCGCCATTGGCGAACTCGACACTTTCATTGACCCGTTCGGGTGAAAGTCCCTTGTCCTTCCAGCGCTGGATGATCCCCATCAGTTGCTTGGCCGGCCATTTCTTCTGATCAATCTGTTCGGCATCCATGATCTGCTTAAGCAGGCGGACCTGATCATCGCTATCAAGGATCGTGAAGTTTGATTGCAACCCGACCAGTTCGGCATGACGACGCAACAGGCGGGCCGCCAGCGAGTGGAAAGTCCCCAGCCACCATCCTTCAACCGGACGGCCCAGCGCATGGGCGACACGTTCCTGCATCTCCTTGGCCGCGCGGTTGGTAAAAGTCACGGCAAGAATTTGCTGCGGATGCAGGCGCTCCGTCTGTCCCTTGGTTTCCAGAAGATGGGCAAGCCGGGTCGTCAGAACGCGCGTTTTTCCCGTCCCGGCACCTGCCAGCACCAGCAACGGACCATCAAGCGTTTCGACCGCTTCGCGTTGCTCGGCATTCAGATTGGCAAGGTAATCGGGTGCGGGTGCGTCTTGAAGGCGCATTTCCGGGCTTGCGGCGAATTCATCAATTTCAAAGGGATCATCCATCATGTCGGGATATATAACATGCTCTGCAAACGGGGCCAGTATTGGCATTCAATCAAGTGGCGATATCGGGTTGCTTATTGTGCAACAAATCGGGAACGTCGACCAATTTTTTCCCTGAAAATATTTTTTCCGCCTGCTTTTCTGCGCCAGTTTTTCCTGCGCCTTGCGTGAACAGTCATAACGACAATCACCACGCAAGGAGCCCCCGATGAGCGGCATCGACAGTCTCAGTGCCAGTCTTGCGCAAATATTTAGCCAAACACAGTCGACCAGTAGCAGCCAGTCTACCGAAAGCAGTAGCGGCGTAGAAGGCATTGGCGGATTTGCGTTAGCCAGTGCGCAAAGCACCGCCTCGACAAAGGCGGTCGACGCGGTTTCGGAAATTGCTGCCAACGGACAGGGCATCGTTGACCAGCTTTCCGATCAGATCAAAGCCATGTTGCTGGAAATGCAGGAAAGCACGGATACATCGGCCTCCGATGGCGGTTTCGATGCGCAGCAACTGTTCGATGACCTTGACACCGATGATGACGGCACCCTGACCAAGGATGAATTCCTGGCAGGCAAACCCGACAATGTCAGCGATGAAATGGCTGAAAACCTGTGGTCGATGATGGCGGGAAGTGATGCCGAAAGCATTTCCCAAGACGATTACCTGACAGGCATGGCTCCCCCACCCGGTGTCACAACAACCAAGGCAACTGCGGATGAAAGCACGGACAGTTTATCTGGTGGTGACAGTGCCGCAACATCCGATACCGAAAGTTACGACCCGCTTGATACCAACGAAGACGGCATTGTCAGCCTTGCCGAACTGATGGCTGCCGCCCCGGCGGACGAAACTCCATCCGCCAGCAGCCTGCCCGACACCAGCAGCCAGACCAGCAGCACAGGCGATGACGCCGCCGCCACCATCGGCAATGGCGCAACACCGTTCGATAACCGCCTGATGGCACAGTTGATGGCATAACTGATCGCGTAACACCGGGTCTCTTCGACGAAGCGAGAACCCCAACCTGCCGCCGGCCACGATATCAAACCGGCGGCATTTTTTTGTCTGCCACGTTCGGGAAAGTCTAGAACAGCTTGGGCGGCGCATCACCGCGTTCTTCGCTTTGCAGTTCCAGAAGCGCGTTGTTATAGGCCATCATCGCGTCCTTTTCGTGGACGAAACCGACCATAAGACGTTCTTCCTCATTATTGATCACCGGCAGGTGTTCCTCGCCGGTCTGTTCCATCAGACGCACGGCCTTTTCGATGCTGTCAGTACGCAGCAGAACCGGCGGCTTGGATCGGGCGACCTGGCCTGCGGTAACTTCTTCGCCCATTTCCGGATCAAACGCCGCATGGCGCAAATCGGCCAGTGTGATCGTGCCGTGCAACCGGCCATCATCATCAATCACGAACAGTTCGGAATAGGGCGCATTGATCAGCTTTTCGCGAATGGACGGCATCCCGTCGCCGAGCGGCACGGTCTGATATTCCGCCTTCATGATGTCGGCGACCTTCATCATGCGCAGCAAATTCATTTCCCGGCCCCACCGGGTCGAAAGCCCCCGGCATTTAAGCTGCCAGGCAAAGAATGATCCGCCCTGGAACTGGTCCATCACAATCGATGCAATCACCGATGCCACCATCACCGCAATGGTCAAGGCATAGTCGCCGGTCAGTTCAAAGATGATCAGGGTCGTTGAAATCGGCGCGCCCAGCATGGCCGCCGCCACCGCCCCCATACCGACCAGTGTATAGGCCCCGTACCCCGATGACAGATCGGGGAAAATCGCCGTTGCCGTCACCCCGAATGCCCCGCCCAGCATCGCACCAAGGAAAAGGGCCGGACTGAAAATCCCACCAGCAAAGCCCATGCCGATGCAGATCGCCACCATTGCGGCCTTCACGATCAGAAGCTGTACGAGAAATGACCAGCCATACGCCCCGTAAAGCGCATCATTCATCGCACCGTAACCAACGCCGACAATCTGCGGGAACTTGATCGCAACAATACCGATCACAAGTCCCGCCACGGCCGGCCGCAACCAGCCCGGAATTTTCGATGCCTTGGCCGCCATTTGCACAACCGGGATGGCACGTGTTACGCAAATCGCGGTGATCCCCGCCGCAATCCCCAAAAGCGCAAAGGCCGGAAATTCCAGAAACGACTGGATTTCATTGGCCGGCAACAGAAAGGCAATGTCGCTGCCGAAATAAAGCCGGGTGATGATCGTACCGGTCACCGATGCCAGAACAATCGGTGCAAATGCGGTCAGGGCATAATGACCAAGGGCAACCTCGTGGGCAAACAATGCACCCGCCAGCGGCGCATTGAAAGACGCTGCAACCGCGGATGCCACGCCGCATCCAAGCAGGGTGCGCGCCGTGCTGCGCCGCAGATGAAGAATGCGCGCCAGCCACGCCCCGAACGACGCCCCCATATGAACAACCGGCCCCTCGCGGCCAAGCGACGCACCGGTTCCCAGCGACACCGCGCTGATGAACACCGATTTGATCCCACAGCGTGACGACATGCGTGCATCATGAAACAGGGCGGCATCCACCACATCGGCCACCCCGTGGGTACGCCGTTCGGGCAAAAACCGGTAAATGAAAACCCCGACAAACAATCCGCCCAGTGTCGGCACCATGATCAAATGCCACGCCGGAAGATGCGCAAGATATTCATGGACCGCTTCCTCGCCCGAACCAAAGGTCAGCAACTGCACAAACAGGATGCCTTCGCGAAACAGGATGGTCCCGCCCCCGGCCATCGCGCCGACCACAAGTGCCAGGATCGACAGCACAAGCTGCTCGCTTTTGACGATACGTCGCAATTGCCCAAGCAACTGGTTGGATTTGAAAAGCTTTTCGGCCATATCGGGTTACCGGCGGGAACGGGTGAAACAGGAAGCTGTCATATGATCACAAGGTGTTGCGAATAAAAGGTAAAGGTCGGCAAATCCAGTGATATTTGCCAATAGCTGCCCCTTGCCCGATGCAGATGATGACCGCGGGTTACCTCAAATGCATTGCCCAGGCAGGTCAGGTTCGGGCCAAGTCGATGACGCGACAGTGCTTTTTTCAGAAAACCATCATTGATCTTCGAACGGGAAATAACGCATGCTTGACGTCATACAGGTTTCCGAAGCCTGCGGGACTTTCCCCGAATAACAATAAATTCCTTTTTCAGGACTTCCGATAAATGACTGAAAGTCAAAAATCGGGCGCCACCATCGCCCGTCCGCTTCCGGGTTTTGTCGAATTCGTTGTGTTAATGGCAATCACGATTGGTCTGGTTGCGCTTTCGATCGATAACCTGTTACCGGCATTCGGCCCGATCGCCACCGATTACGGCATCGAGGACGGCAACCGCATGCAGTTGCTGATCTATGTTTTCATGATTGCCTTTGGCCTGATGCAGATTGTCTATGGCCCGCTGGCTGACAGTTTCGGCCGCAAACGCGTTCTGATGCTGGGTCTTTTCATTTATGCCATCGGGACCGTCATGGCGATTTTTGCCGACAGTTACGATCACCTTCTGGTCGCGCGTTTCGTTCAGGGGCTTGGTGCGGCGGCCCCGCGCGTTTTGACAATCGCGATCACGCGTGACTGTTTCGAAGGCCGCGAAATGGCCCGCGTCATGTCGTTCGTGATGATGATCTTTATCATCGTGCCGGTCTTTGCCCCGGCATCGGGTAGCCTGATCCTAGCGCTTGCCAACTGGCACATGATTTTTGTCAGCACCCTTGTGCTGGCGATCATTATTGCCGTCTGGTACAGCCTGCGAATGCCCGAAACGTTAAATCCCGAATACCGGCATAAACTGTCACTCAGCCGGATTGGGCGCGATATCAAAACCACGATCACCACCCGCCAGACGCTGGGTTATGCGACGGCGATGGGGCTGATGTTTGCCTGTCTGATGGCCTATATCGGATCGGCCCAGCAGATTTTCGAAACCGAGGTTTACGGACTTGGCGTCTGGTTCCCGCTGGTGTTCGGGATGATCGCCGCCTGCATGAGCGTTTCATCCTTCGTCAATGCCCGCCTTGTCCGCAAGATCGGCATGCACAAACTGTCGCAGGGTGGGCTTCTTGTGATGGCAATCAGCAGCCTGATCAATCTGGGCATCGCCTTTGCCTTTGACGGTGCCCCGCCGCTTCCGGTGTTTGGTGTGGGTCTTACGGTCACACTGTTCTGTTTTTCCATGACCATGCCAAACTTCAATTCGCTGGCGATGGAACCGGTTGGCCGGATTGCCGGCACCGCATCCTCGATGATCGGGGTTTACAGCACCCTGATCGGTGTTGTCGCAGGCGGGATCATCGGCCAGCTATTCAATGGCACGGTTATCCCGCTGATTGGCGGCTATCTGGTGCTGGCGGTGCTGGCCATCGTGATTGTCGGCATTACCGAACGCGGAAAGTTTTTCCACGCGACGCATTGATAACCGGTCAAACGAAAAAAAGCCCCGCAGCCGGAAAGCTGCGGGGCTTTTTGTTTGATACGATCACGCCTGACGCGGATCGTAATTCAGGTTGGGCGCCAGCCAGCGTTCGGCTTCGGCCAAAGTCATGCCCTTGCGTTCGGCATAGCTTTCGACCTGATCGCGTTCGATCTTGCCAAGGCCGAAATATTTGGCTTCGGGATGGGCGAAATAGAACCCGCTGACCGAGGATGCCGGGGTCATGGCACAGCTTTCGGTCAGTCTGACACCGACATTCTTTTCCGCATCCAGCAACTGCCACAGCGTGCGTTTTTCCGTATGTTCCGGGCAGGCCGGATATCCCGGTGCCGGACGAATACCGCGATAGTTTTCGGCAATCAGTTCGGCATTCGGAAGGTTCTCATCCGCGGCATAGCCCCAAAGCTCCTTACGCACCTTTTCATGCATGCGTTCGGCAAAGGCCTCGGCAAAGCGGTCGCCAAGGGCCTTGACCAGAATGGCGTTGTAATCGTCATGCTCGGCTTCAAGCTTTTTGGCGATTTCTTCGACTTCCGGCCCGGCGGTGACGACAAAGCCACCGATATAATCGGTCTTACCGGATTCCTTTGGCGCGATATAATCGGCAAGGGCGCGGTTCGGGCGTGAATTGTTTTCACGGAACATCTGCTGGCGAAGCGTGCGCAGCATCACCGGTTCGTTCTGATCGGGTGCCGGGGTGACTTCGATATCGTCACCCACCGAATTGGCCGGCCAGATACCGACAACCGCACAGGGTTTGAACCATTTTTCATCGACAATGCGTTTGAGCATCGCCTTGGCGTCTTCGTAAAGACCACGTGCGGTTTCGCCAACCTTCTCGTCCTGCAGAATGTCCGGGAAACGGCCATGCAGTTCCCAGGTTTCAAAGAACGGCTTCCAGTCGAACCGTTCAACCAGTTCCGCCAGATCAAAGGTTTCAAACCGGGTAATGCCCGGTTTGACCGGTGCGGGAACATCATAGGCGTCCCAGTCAAGCTGCACCTTGTTGGCGCGCGCGTCCGCAATGGCAAAACGTTTTTTCTGCAATTGCTGGGCGGCGTGTTTTTCCGCCATCGCGATATATTCCGCCCGGATTTCCGCAGCAAACCGTTCCCGGTGGGTTTCAGATACAAGCTGGCTTGCAACCCCCACCGCACGCGATGCGTCAATCACGTAAACCACCGACTTGTTATAGTTCGGGGCAATCTTGACCGCGGTATGGACCTTGGACGTGGTTGCGCCACCGATCAGAAGCGGGATGTTGAGCCCCTCGCGTTCCATTTCGGCCGCGACATAGGTCATTTCCTCAAGCGACGGCGTGATCAGGCCCGAAAGACCGATCATGTCGACCTTTTCGGCCTTGGCGGTTTCGATGATTTTCTGGGTCGGCACCATCACGCCAAGGTCAAGGACCTCGAAATTGTTACATTGCAGGACCACGCCCACGATGTTCTTGCCGATGTCATGGACATCGCCCTTGACCGTCGCCAGCAGGATTTTGCCGTTGGTTTCGCGCACCCCATCCTTTTCCGCCTCGATGAACGGGATCAGGTAAGCCACGGCCTTTTTCATCACGCGGGCGGATTTGACCACTTGGGGCAGGAACATCTTGCCCGCACCAAACAGGTCACCGACCACATTCATGCCATCCATCAACGGCCCTTCGATAACGTGAAGGGGTTTGTCGGCCTGCTGGCGGGCTTCTTCGGTGTCTTCTTCGACATACTCGGCAATGCCGTTGACCAGCGCATGGGCCAGTCGTTCATTAACCGGCTTTTTGCGCCATTCCAGATCGACCTTCTTCTCCGGCCCGCCGGTGCCCTTGTATTTTTCGGCAATTTCCAGAAGACGGTCGGTCGCATCCGGGCGACGGTTCAGGATCACGTCCTCGACCCGTTCACGCAGTTCAAGCGGGATTTCCTCATACACCACAAGCTGACCGGCATTGACGATGCCCATATCCATGCCGGCCTGCGTTGCATAATACAGGAACACGGAATGCATCGCTTCGCGGACCGGATTGTTCCCCCTAAACGAGAAGGAAACGTTGGAAACACCGCCGGAAATCTTAGCGTATGGCAGGCGTTCCTTGATCAGCTTGCAGGCTTCGATGAAATCGACGGCATAATTGTCATGTTCCTCGATCCCGGTCGCGACCGCAAAGATGTTCGGATCGAAAATGATGTCTTCGGGCGGGAAGCCGACCTTGTCGACCAGCACGCGATAGCTGCGTTCGCAAATCTCGATCTTGCGGGTAACGGTATCGGCCTGGCCTTTTTCATCAAAGGCCATCACGACGACGGCAGCACCATAACGGCGCAGAAGACGTGCCTGCTTGATAAAGGGTTCCTCGCCTTCTTTCAGGCTGATGGAGTTGACGATACCCTTGCCCTGAAGACATTTCAGACCGGCTTCGATCACGTTCCATTTGGAACTGTCGATCATGATCGGCACACGGGCAATATCGGGTTCAGCCGCCAGAAGATTGACGAATTTGACCATCGCCGTTTCGGCATCCAGCATCGCATCGTCCATATTGATGTCGATGATCTGCGCGCCGTTTTCGACCTGCTGACGGGCAACCTCAAGGGCTGCGTCGTAATTTTCCTCGACGATCAGGTTTTTGAACTTGATCGATCCTGCGACGTTCGTGCGCTCGCCGATATTGATGAATCTTGAAATGTCACTCATGGGTCTGTTCGATCTCTTTTTTCAGCTTCCCGGCATCAGGCGGCGTTGAACGGCTCAAGGCCCGAAAGGCGCATTTTCGGTTCGATCTTGGGCAATTTGCGCGGATTGGCATTTGCCACCGCATCGGCAATCGCCTTGATATGGGGCGGCGTCGTGCCACAGCAGCCGCCCAGCAGATTGACCATACCGGTTTCGGCCCATTCCTTGACCAGTGCCGCCATTTCGGCATCCGACTGGTCATATTCACCAAATTCGTTGGGCAGGCCCGCATTGGGATAAACCGAAACCCGGCATTCGGCAATGCGTGACAGTTCCTGCACATAGGGGCGCAACTGTGCCGCCCCCAATGCGCAGTTAAGCCCGATCGAGAACGGCTTGGCATGACGGACCGAATTGTAAAACGCCTCGGTCGTCTGTCCCGAAAGGGTCCGGCCCGACGCATCGGTGATGGTACCCGAAATCAGAACCGGCACATCTTCACCGCGTTCTTCAAGTACCTCGTCGATGGCAAACAGGGCCGCCTTGGCATTGAGCGTATCGAAAATGGTTTCCACCAGAAGCGCATCCGCCCCGCCATCCAGAAGGCCATTGACGGCTTCCTTATAAGCTTCGCGTAGCTGGTCGAAATTAACACCGCGGAAACCCGGATTGTTCACATCGGGCGAAATCGATGCGGTGCGGTTGGTCGGGCCGATGGCACCGTTGACAAAGCGCACATCGCCGGGATGGACGGCTTCCCATTCATCACAGGCCGCGCGCGCGATTTTCGCACTTTCGTAATTGATCTCGTAGGCAAGGCTTTCCATACCGTAATCGGCCTGCGCGATTGTCGTCGCACTAAAGGTATTGGTCCCCTGAAGGTCCGCACCCGCGGCAATATATTGCAGATGGATATCCTTGATGATGTCAGGCCGGGTCAGGGACAGCAGATCGTTGTTGCCCTTCAGATCCTGTTTCCAGTCGGCAAAGCGTTCGCCGCGATAATCTTCCTCGCTCAGCTTGTGCTTCTGGATCATGGTGCCCATCGCACCATCAAGGATCAGGATTTTGTTTTCGGCCCGTTTACGCAGCAGGGCAATGCGTTCCTTGCGGTCATTCATCATCGTCATCCAGTCGTTTTGATCATGCAGGCTGTTTGGGCGGGTCGGTTCAGGCAGCAGCCTGTGCAACACCGCGAATACCCAGCGCATGACAGATGGCATATGTCAGTTCGGCACGGTTTAGCGTGTAGAAGTGGAAATCGGTAACACCCTCGGCCATCAGGCCCTCGACCTGCGAAATGGCTTCGTGGAAGGCAACCATCCGACGCGTGTCGGGAT
Source organism: Thalassospira sp. A3_1 (assembly GCF_017744215.1). NCBI lineage: Bacteria > Pseudomonadati > Pseudomonadota > Alphaproteobacteria > Rhodospirillales > Thalassospiraceae > Thalassospira > Thalassospira sp. A3_1. The sequence continues at coordinate 325,163 of NZ_JAGHQQ010000001.1, forward strand.
CTTCGTCAAGGTCTTCAAACCGCCAATGCAGGCGCTTGGGCACCGATGCCCCGCACATATCGGCAAATTTCAAAAGCGACCCGAAATTGGTCACCGGCAGGATGCCCGGCACAATCGGTGCGGTGATCCCGGCAGCAGCACATTTGTCACGGAACCGAAGGAAAACCTCGTTATCAAAGAAGAACTGCGTGATCGCACGGTTCGCACCGGCATCGATCTTGTGTTTCAGATATTCGATTTCGAAATCGGCATTGGGGGCATCCGGGTGGGTTTCCGGATAGGCCGAAACCGAAATATCGAAATCCGCAATCCGCTTAAGCCCTTCGACCAGATCAACCGCATAAGGATAGCCACCCGGCGTCGGGACATATTTATCGCCCGCATCGGGCAGATCACCGCGCAGAGCAACAATTGACCGGATACCTTCATCCCAGTAATTGCGCGCAATACCTTCGATTTCTTCCTTGGTATGGCCAACACAGGTCAGGTGGGCCGCCGCCGGAATGCCGGTTTCGCCCTGAATGCGGGTGACACTGCTATGCGTGCGGTCACGGGTTGATCCGCCTGCCCCGTAGGTTACCGAAACAAAAGACGGGTTCAGCGGCGCCAGACGGTGGATCGAACGCCACATGGTTTCTTCCATCTTTTCCGTTTTCGGCGGAAAGAATTCGAATGAAACCCGCAAATCGCCATGCGAAGTGCCCTGTGGTGCGATGTCGTTTTTAGCCGTCATTCTTTTAATCCTGTCTTGTCGTTCCGGTGGAACGGGTCGTTATGCGTTATTATTGTTGGCGATAAGCCTGCCGGATTGTTACTCGGCGGCCTCGTTATTGTTATTTGCCTGCAATGCCTTCTGCCCCTGCTCCGATGCATGTGCGGACCAGATCCGCACCGTCAAGGGTTTGCCGGGCAGGCTTATGACATCACCGGACGAAAGTTCACATGCGCGAAACCACGTATTGATCGCCCCGTCTTCAAAACCAAGCCGACGGTGCGCGTGCTCCTCGCGCAGTTCCTCACGGTCATGGGTTGCGAAATCAACCACCACCAGCCTGCCATTCGGGGCCAGCACACGGGCGGCTTCGGCAATGGCGGCTTCGGGGCGTTCGGCGTAATGCAGCACCTGATGCAGGGTCACAACGTCAAACATCCCTGCGGGATAAGGCAGTTGATACATATCGGCCTGCCGTACCAGACAGTTTGACAGATCGGCACGCTGCAAGCGTGCGCGTGCGACCGCCAGCATCTCGCGCGACATATCAACGCCGACACCCTCTTCGGCCGTTTTGCCCAGAAGCTCCAGAATCCGGCCCGTGCCGGTACCGATATCAAGAATCCGGCCCCCGGAAAGATCGCCGATGGCATCAATCAGGGCCTGCTCGACGACCGTTTCATCAATATGAAGCGACCGGATGCGATCCCAGTCATCGGCATTGGCCCGGAAATATTCGCGGGCAATCTGTTCGCGCTGCGCCTTGACCTGCTCCAGCCGGGCACGATCCAGGGCCAGTATCTCGTCACTTTCAGGCAGAAGGGCAAGAACCGGCTGAACCAGTTCCGCGCCGGGGCCGCTATTGGGGGTGCGATAAAATACCCAGGTGCCTTCACGGAATCGGACAAGCAGCCCGGCTTCGCACAGCAGTTTAAGATGGCGCGACACACGCGGCTGGCTCTGCCCGATGATCTGGGTGATCTCGCTGACGGTCAGTTCGCATTCGGCACAGATCGCCAACAGGCGAAGCCGTGTCGCCTCTGCCGCCGCGCGCAATCTCGCAAGAACCTGTTCCATTTCAGCGCCTCCATTGACCTGACCAAAGACATAAAGATATGTTTATATTTAATCAAGGCCTATTTACCTATTCAAAGGGAGTATGGCAAAAAGGCAACACGCCAAATCCCATTGATCGAGCACATAATTTTGTGTGCTGGCGTTTAAAACTTCCCTATGCTAACCACATGGATATCTGAGACGTGTGCATCGCACATTCCTGTTTTCTTCGCGGGCAGCAGGTTGGGTAATGTTCTTGAAGTCCCGATTTCAAGGGCGTCTCGGGGTCGGGGAAAGTTTGTATCGAAATCGTTTGGCAAAAATAATGAAACTTCGAACTTTGCTTTCGCTGTGCGCTGGTGCATCTCTGTCCATGCTGACAGCATGCGCGTCCACCCAGCCGGCACAGGACACAAGTGATTATGACCCCCTCGAACCGGTAAACCGGGTCGTTCACGGGGTTAATGGTGCCGTTGATTTTATGGTCCTTTACCCCGCCGCCATGTGGTATCGCGACATCGCGCCCCAACCGGTCAAAACCGCCGTCCGCAGCTTTGTGCGCAATATCGGTGAACCGGTCAATGCGCTGAACTCGCTGCTTCAGGGTGACCCTGATCAGGCCGCTGACTCGGTTCAGCGCTTCATCATGAACACCACGATCGGCTTCCTTGGTTTCAATGATGTGGCTGCCGATTTTGGCATCGCCTATCATTCCGAAGATTTCGGCCAGACTCTTGGCCATTACGGCATCGGCGGCGGTCCTTACATCGTCCTGCCGCTGCTTGGTCCGTCGAACCTGCGCGATACCGCCGGTATTGCGGTCGATTATGTAAGCAATCCGCTGACCTGGGGCAGCCGGAACAGCGAGACCCTTGATACGCTCTATCTCGGTTCGCTGGCTCTGACCGCACTGAATGCGCGCTACAGCACGCTCAACCAGCTTAACGAATTGCAACAAACCTCGATTGACTATTATGCTGCTTTGCGTAGCCTCTATCGTCAGCAACGAAACGCCGCCATTCGCAACGGCGCAGAACCTTCTGCACCGGAATTCGAAGACGAAAGCGCTTCTGCCGACTTTGATGACGCGTTTGAAGCAGCAGCAAATTAATGGTTCGGTCGAACATGAAAAGCAGAATTGCGATTCCCGCTTTGGCGGCAGCAATCGTCAGTGTGACCGGCCTTGTGGCCGGTCCTGCATTTGCAGGTAACGCGACTTCCGCATCGTCCCATACGGTCGAGGTCGCAGCCAGCCGCAGTGCAACCGACGTCATCAAAACCCTTGCGAGCGAGGCAATTGTCGGCCTGACCGATCAATCGCTAAGCAACGACACCCGCCGACAGAACTTCGTCGCGCTGATGGATCGTTACTTCGCGATGGATGTGATTTCCCGTTTTGTCTTGGGGCGCTACTGGCGCTCCATCTCCGAGGAAGAACTCAACGAGTTCGCCGATCTTCTGCAGGACTATCTGGCCCTTAACTATGCCAGCCAGTTCAAGGATTTCAATGGCGAGCAGTTCGTTGTCGGCGACGAGAAACAGCAGAACAAGGATACGTTCGTCAATTCGCAGTTCGTCCGCCCGGACGGCCCGCCGGTGTCGATCGTCTGGCGTCTGCGCGAATTCGGTGATGAATATAAAATCATTGATGTGACCGTCGAAGGCCTGAGCATGGGGATCACCCAGCGCGACGAATTTACCGCTGTCATCCAGAAAAATGGTGGCGAGGTTTCCGCCCTGACAGAAAACCTGCGGGCGAAAGTCGGAAAATAATTCCGTCGCAACCAGAACAGAAATCAAAAGCCACCGGCGGTGATTTGCCGGTGGCTTTTTTCACGCTTGCGGCCCGAATGCCAACCCAAGATGCCCGCAAAAGAAAAGGCCGCCCGATGGGCGGCCTTTGTCATTAACCGCGGGTCAGCGGCTTGTATTTGATGCGATGCGGACGATCCGCCGCGTCGCCATAACGACGTTTGTAATCCGCTTCATATTCCTGATAGTTGCCTTCGAACCATTCGACATGCGAATTGCCCTCATAGGCCAGGATGTGGGTCGCGATACGGTCAAGGAAGAAACGATCGTGCGAGATGACCACGGCACAACCGGCAAATTCCAGCAGACCTTCTTCAAGCGCACGCAGCGTATCGACATCAAGATCGTTGGTCGGTTCGTCAAGCAGCAGAACGTTCGCGCCCGATTTCAGCATCTTGGCAAGGTGAACGCGGTTACGTTCACCACCTGAAAGCTGCCCGACTTTCTTCTGCTGATCGGCCCCCTTGAACGCGAACTGCGATACATAGGCACGCGAGCTCATCGGGCGTTTGCCCAGAAGGATCTCGTCCAGCCCGTCGGAGACTTCCTGCCAGACGGTCTTGTTCGGATCAAGCGAGTCACGCGACTGATCGACATAGCCCATCTTGACGGTTTCACCGATCTTGAGCGTACCGGCATCCGGTTTATCACTGCCGGTCAGCATCTTGAACAAAGTGGTTTTACCCGCACCGTTCGGACCGATAACACCAACGATGCCACCCGGCGGCAGACGGAAATGCAGATCATCAAACAGAAGCTTGTCACCAAATGCCTTGGTCAGACCTTCGGCCGTGATCACCTCGTTACCAAGGCGTTCGGCAATCGGAATAACAATCTTGGTTGAATCCGGAACCGCCTTGGCGGCTTCGGCAACGAGATCGTCATAGGCACGGACACGGGCCTTGGATTTCGCCTGACGGCCTTTCGGGTTCTGACGGATCCAGTCCAGTTCGGATGCAAGCTGCTTCTGACGGCTGCCTTCCTGACGGGCTTCCTGATCCAGACGCTTCTGCTTCTGTTCCAGCCAGGATGAATAGTTGCCTTCATACGGAATGCCCTGACCACGGTCGAGTTCAAGGATCCAGCCGGTAACGTTATCGAGGAAGTAACGATCGTGGGTGACCAGAATGACAGTGCCCTGATAGTCTTCAAGGTGACGTTCCAGCCACGCAACCGATTCCGCATCCAGATGGTTGGTCGGTTCGTCAAGCAGCAGAATGTCAGGCTTTGCCAGCAACAGACGGCAAAGCGCAACGCGGCGGCGCTCACCACCCGAAAGCTTGCTTACGTCGGAATCCTTGGGCGGGCAGCGCAGCGCGTCCATGGCGATATCAAGCGTCCGCTCAAGATCCCAGCCATTGGCCGCATCAATGCGTTCCTGCAATTCGCCCTGCTCGGCGAGGAGATTGTTCATCTCGTCGTCGGTCATCGGCTCGCCAAACGCCATGCTGATTTCGTTAAAGCGCGCCAGATCGTCAACAATCTGACCACAGCCTTCCATAACGTTACCCAGAACGTCTTTTGCCGGGTTCAGCTGCGGTTCCTGTTCAAGGTAACCGACACGGACACCCTCGGCAGGCCAGGCTTCACCCGAAAAATCCTTTTCGATACCCGCCATGATTTTAAGCAGGGTCGATTTACCGGCACCGTTGTTCCCGAGAACACCGATCTTCACACCCGGCAGGAAGGACAGCGTGATGCCTTTGAAAAGTTCACGACCACCCGGAAGGATCTTGGTCAGGTCCTTCATGACGTAAATATACTGGTAGGATGCCATTAAATTCCCCATCCAAAATGTGAGAAATCCCGGACCATGCCGGGACATGCGGATCATCGCATTGCGACCATCCAGAAAGCTTTGCCCGTTTGTAACCGACCGGCCCCTTACAAACAATGACAAACAACGGCAATCACTGTGATGCGCTTTGAATGTGCACGGGTGGAAACGACGCGGGCCAAAACGCGTCGCAAAACACCCCGTTCGGGGCAAAATCAACCGTTAATAATGCAGAATCAAACAAATATGCGCGTATTTCGATTAAAAACAGCATGTCATTGTGCAGCGCCGAACAATGTCGAAAAAATGGCGGATTTTGTGGGTTCTTTCAGTGTTTCCAGCAGGTTGGGGAACGCAGGAGCCCTAATATATACGACTAATGATTAGCTTCTGGCGCATTCTGAAAACTGTTATCGAATTTGTTGGCAATGGTGTGTGCAGACGCCACCACTGCATCAAAAGCAGGCGGACCGGGACAAAAAAGAACTCAATAACCGGTCGGCAGGGAAGTTTTCATTTTCTAGGAAGGAGACGCGCTATGGATGAGCAAAGCGCAGCCTACTGGAAGCGAAACGTAAAACTGGTGACCACTTTGCTGATCATCTGGTTTGTCGTTTCCTACGGTTTCGGCATCTTGTTTGTCGATGCGATGAACAGCATCAAGATCGCGGGCTTTGAGCTCGGATTCTGGTTTGCCCAGCAAGGGTCCATTTACGTCTTTGTCGCGCTGATTTTCGTCTACGTGAGCAAGATGAACAAACTGGACCGTGAATTCGACGTTCACGAAGACGACTGACGTCAACGAAGTTCCGGATCCGGGGAGACAGACAAATGGATCTTACTACCCTTACCTATATTGTCGTCGGTCTGAGTTTCGCGCTGTATATCGGCATCGCGATCTGGGCCAAGGCAAGCACCACCGGCGAGTTTTATGTCGCTGGCAAGGGCGTTAACCCGGTCGTCAACGGCATGGCGACCGCTGCAGACTGGATGTCTGCTGCATCCTTCATTTCAATGGCCGGCCTGATTGCCTTCCTTGGCTATGGCGGCTCGGTTTACCTGATGGGCTGGACCGGCGGCTACTGCCTGCTGGCAATGCTTCTGGCACCTTACCTGCGCAAGTACGGCAAATTCACCGTGCCGGAATTCATCGGTGACCGTTACTATTCCAAAGCAGCGCGTATCGTTGCCGTTATCTGCCTGATCTTCATCTCGTTCACCTATGTTGCAGGCCAGATGCGCGGTGTTGGTATCGTGTTCTCGCGCTTCCTCGAAGTCGAAATCCTGACCGGCCTGATCGTCGGCATGGGCATCGTCTTCATCTATGCCGTTCTTGGCGGCATGAAGGGCATCACCTACACCCAGGTGGCACAGTATTGCGTGCTGATCATTGCCTATACCATTCCGGCAATCTTCATCGCCTTCCAGCTTACCGGCAATCCGCTGCCGCAGCTGGCATTCGGTTCCACGGTTAACGGCACGGGCGATTACATGCTCGACCGTCTGAACCAGATCGTGACCGAACTGGGCTTCCTCGAATATACCACCACCAGCAAATCGACGATCGACATCTTCTGCATCACGCTTGCGCTGATGGTCGGTACGGCAGGTCTGCCGCACGTTATCGTCCGCTTCTTCACGGTTCCGAAAGTCCGCGATGCGCGTTCTTCGGCCGGTTGGGCACTGGTCTTCATCGCGATCCTTTACACCACTGCCCCGGCAGTTGGCGCAATGGCGCGTCTGAACCTGACCGAAACCGTCCAGATCGGCGCAGTTGGCGATCCGGAAGGCAACCTTAAAGTCGAAGATCGTCCGGACTGGATGAGCCGTTGGGAAGCCACCGGTCTTCTGAAATTCGAAGACAAAAACGGCGATGGCCGTATCCAGTACTATAACGATGCCAACAAGGACTTTGCCGCCAAAGCCGCCGAATATGGCTGGGCCGGTAACGAACTTAAAGTTGACAACGACATCATGGTTCTGGCCAACCCTGAAATCGCACAGCTTCCGAACTGGGTGATTGCCCTTGTCGCTGCCGGTGGTATTGCCGCCGCACTGTCAACGGCAGCCGGTCTGTTGCTTGTGATTTCGTCGGGTATCTCGCATGACCTTCTGAAAGGCACATTGACGCCGGATATGACAGAAGGACAGGAACTGATGGCCGGTCGTATCGCAGCAGCCGTTGCGATCCTGATTGCCGGTTATCTGGGATACAATCCGCCCGGCTTCGTGGCGCAGGTGGTGGCCTTTGCCTTCGGTCTGGCTGCCGCATCGCTGTTCCCGGTTATCATCATGGGGATCTTCTCCAAGAAGGTTAACCGTGAAGGCGCGATTGCCGGGATGCTTGTCGGCCTGGTCTTCACCATGGGCTATATCATGTCCTACAAGGGCATCTTTATCCCGGTGCTGATCGAAAACGTTCCGGCAAACTGGCTGTTCGGCATTTCGCCGGAAGGCATCGGTGTTGTTGGTATGATCCTGAACTTCCTCGTTGCTTTCGGCGTGTCGAAAGTTACGGCGGAACCGCCGGCACATATCCAGCACCTGATTGAAGACATCCGCGTTCCGAAAGGAGCCGGTGGCGCCGTTGACCACTAATCGGTCGACTGGTTTGCAAGAAACCTGTTGCTGGCCCCCGGAAGTTCTTCCGGGGGCCTTTTCTTTTGCCTCGAAGTCGGGCAACAATGCAGCACGACAGGGAGGAATGGTCATATGAGTCTGGAACTAAAAGAAATCAGCGATTTCCTCAAACAGCATCACCCGTTCGATCTGTTGCCAGACGACGTGATCGAGGCGTTGCCAAAGCGCCTTACCGCGCGCTATTTCCGCAAAGGCACCAAAGTCCTCTCACCCGAACAGCAATGCCTGCATCTGCACATCATCCGGACAGGCGGAACCGAAACACGCGATCCCGATGGACAGCTTCTTGCCCGCCTTGGCGAAGGTGAATGTTTCGGCGTGCGCGCGATGTTCCGCAATGGCAAGGCCGCCAACAACATCACCATGCTCGAAGACAGCCTTGTCTATCTGCTGCCCGAAAAGGATTTCCACGATCTGGCGGGGAAATACCCGCAGTTCAATTACTTCTTTGAACAGATGGGCGGTGCCCGGCTTCGAAGCGGCATGCAACTGCTTGAAAAACGTGATGATGATCAGCTTAAACTGATGTCCATCCGGGTATCCGATCTGATCGCGCGGGACCTTGTCAGCATCGATATCGGTGCCTCCATCCTCGAAGCCGGCAAACTTATGAGCAGTGAACGGGTTTCCTGCCTGCTGATCACGCAAAACGGGGACGAGGTTGCCGGTATCATGACCGACCGTGACCTGCGCAACCGCGTTGTTGCCGAAGCCCGATCCTTTGACGAGCCGGTGACAAATATCATGACCCCGAACCCGATCAGCATCGGGCCGGACGATTATGCCTTTGACGCGCTTCTGACCATGACGCGCAACAATGTCCGTCACCTTCCGGTGATGAAGGATGGCAAGGCAATCGGCGTGATTACCACCAACAACCTGCTGGCGCGCCAATCGCTTTCCGCCGTCCACATGGTCGGACGCATCCGCAAGATGACCAGACCGGCAGACATGGCAAAGGTCATTGCGCAAATCCCCGAACTGCTCAGCAACCTGATCGAGGCCGGGGCGACATCGCGCAATGCGGGGCATATCGTCACCACCCTCTCGGACGCGGCAACATCACGCCTGTTGCAACTGGCCGAGGAAAAATTTGGCCCGCCGCCTGTCCCCTATGTCTGGATGGCGGGTGGATCACAGGGGCGACAGGAACAGACCGCCCTTTCGGATCAGGATAACTGCCTGATCCTTGATGACGCCTATGATCCCGAACAGCATGGGGATTATTTCAAATCACTGGCCGATTTTGTCTGTGATGGCCTTGATACCGTCGGCTACATCTATTGCCCCGGCGAGATGATGGCAAAAACCGACGAATGGCGTCAGCCGGTCCGTGTCTGGCAGCAATATTTCAACAAATGGATCGAACAGCCGGAGCCAAAGGCCCTGATGCTGTGTTCTGTCTGGTTCGACCTGCGGGTGATCCATGGGACACGTGCGATCTTTGAAGACCTGCACCGGATGATTGTCACCAAGGCAAAGGGCAACCGCATTTTCCTGGCCTATATGGTTGGCAACGCCCTGACCCATCATGTGCCGCTTGGCTTCTTTAAAAACTTTGTCATGATCCGTGGCGGCGAACATGACCGCACGCTCGATATGAAACATAACGGCGTGGTGCCGATTGTCGATATCGCGCGCATCCATGCGCTTGCGAACGGCATTGACGTGGTCAATACCTATGAACGGCTCGAGGCCGCGATGGCCTTCCCATCCATCAGCAAACAGGGGGCATCCGACCTTCTGGATGCATTTGAATTCATCAGCATCACGCGCCTGAAACATCAGGTCCGGCAAATTCGTGATGGCGACCGCCCCGATAACTTCCTGCATCCCGAAAGCCTGTCGGCATTTGAACGCACCCATCTGAAAGATGCGTTTTCGGTGATCAAGAATCTCCAGGCCGCCCTTGAAAGCGCCTTTGGCAAAAGCGGGACATAACAATGGGCCTGCGTCAGAAAATCATCGATAGCGACTTTTACCGCCAGATGGTCCAGCGTCGGGCAACCGGGCCGCTTCGCGCCTATTACGATATCCCCGCCGCCGATCCCGATACGCCGGTCCGCGATGTCGAATTTGTCGCCCTTGATCTGGAAACCACCGGCCTTGATCCGAAACAGGACGAAATCGTTTCGATTGGCCTTGTGATCATTCGCCGCCTTGAAGTCGATTTTTCAAGCTGCCAGCATCTTCTGGTGCGCCCCAAAAAGGAACTCAGCGAAAGTTCGGTGATCGTGCACCGCATTTTCGATACCGATGTCGAACAGGCACCCGATATCGAAATCGCGCTGGCCCATATCCTGCCGATTCTCGCCGGGCGGGTTCTGGTGGCCCATCACGCGCCGATTGAACTGGGCTTTCTTGGTCATGCCTGCAAACGTTATTTTGGCGCATCCCTGCAAATGCCGACCGTCGATACGCTGGTACTGGCCCTTCGTGATCTGCACCGGCAGGGGCAACCGATGAAGGCCGGGGCACTGAAACTGGAATCACTGCGCCATACCCACAACCTGCCGCCGTATCGCGTTCACAATGCCCTTTCCGATGCGATTGCCGCATCCGGGCTGTTTCTGGCACAGATTGCCAAGCGTGATCCGAAAGGTGAACTTGAGCTTCGCCGCGTGCTGCGCTAATCCGTTATCAGGGGAAACGGGAACACCCGCCAGACTGATCAAGTCATAACAATAAATCAGGGGACTTCGCGCCGGATGTATGTGTTTATTCTGACGACCGTTGTGGTCGGTTTTGCCTGTGCCGGTGTCGTCATGCTGCTGTTTCGCCTGTGGGGGCGAAAGGCACCGAAATATGTCATTCCATTTGTCGCGGCAATCGGCATGTTCGCCTATATGATCTGGGACGAATATAGCTGGTTTGATCGCTATTCGTCACGCCTGCCGGGACAGATCAGCATCGTGCAGACTTTTGCCGACGAAAATCCGTTTGCACCCTGGACGCTGATTTCGGCACCGGTTAACCGCTTTACCGCCATCGACAGCGAAAAGATTGTCGTTAATCCGGATAACCCCGATCAGAAACGGGTCACCACCCTGCTGCTTAAAAAGGGTGCCGAAACGCTCGCCCTTACCCATCTGGTGGAGTGCGGTGCAAACAGGCGCGGATATATCACCGCCCAAACCGAACTGGACGCCAACGGTTTCCCGACCGGAATTGACGAATGGTTCGCCATGAATGACGACGATCCGCTGCGATCGGTCTGCAACTGAACCGGACATTCCAACCATCCAAGACAGGGATCGGCATTGCCGGTCCTTTCTTTTTGGCGATCCCGACCGGTTTCGCCCTGACGGTGCAGGTGGTTGACGCCCCGCTATATTTCATGAAATATAGCGGGGATTATTGCCCCTTCCCAACCCCATCAGCACGGTTTTTCCCATGCGCCATCTGATCCGAACCGGCCTTGCTTCCCTGTTGCTTGTGGCTGCCGCAACCACCGCCCGCGCCGAGGAAATCACGGTCTTTGCCGCCGCCAGCCTCACCGATGCCATGACACAGGTGGCCCAAAGCTATGCCACGGCGACCGGGGACACATTGCAACTGTCCTTTGCCAGTTCATCGACACTGGCCCGCCAGATCGCCGCAGGTGCCCCGGCTGATCTCTATATTTCAGCCAATCAGAAATGGATGACCTGGCTTGCCGATCAGGACCTGATTGCCGCCAACAGCCGCCATGACCTTCTGGCCAATGCGCTTGTCCTGATCGCACCGGCCGACAGCGACCTCGCCCCGATCACGATCAATTCCCAAACCGATCTGACCAGCCTGATCGGTGAAGAAGACCGCATCGCCGTTGGCGACCCGGACCATGTCCCGGCGGGCATTTACGCCAGACAGGCACTTGAAAACCTTGGCCAATGGAACACCGTGGAACCAAGGCTCGCACGCGCTGACAATGTGCGCGCCGCCCTGGCGCTGGTGGAACGGGGCGAGGCACCGCTTGGCATCGTTTACGCCACCGATGCCGCCATCGCGGCCGATGTTAAAATCATCGCCACCTTCCCCGAAAACAGTCATCAGGCCATTACCTATCCGGTTGCCATCACCACCGGGCAAACAAACCCCGCCGCGGTAAAATTGCTGGCGTGGCTTTTGGGGGATGACGCGGGCATGATTTTTGCGGAATATGGTTTCAACCGCCCGGCAACCAGCCCGAAGACACAATAACAAACCATGATCACACTCACCGAAGCCGAGATCGAAGCCCTGCTGCTAAGCCTGCGCATTTCCGGCGTGGCGGTGATATGTGCCCTGCCCTTTGCCATTCTGGCCGCTTCCCTTCTCGCGCAGGCCCGCTTTCCCGGCAGGATTTTGGTCGATGCCCTGGTGCATCTGCCCCTCATCCTGCCACCGGTTGTGATGGGTTATCTGCTGCTGATCAGTTTTGGCACCCGCGCGCCGCTTGGTGCATGGTTGCTGGAAACGTTTGATATCCGCCTGATTTTTAGCTGGACCGGTGCGGCACTGGCCGCAGGGATCGTAAGCTTCCCGTTTCAGGTCCGCGCCATCAGGCTGGCACTGGAAAATATCGATCCCGGCCTTTATCACGCCGCCGAAACGCTGGGGGCCGGGCCGGTTGACCGGTTTTTCAGCCTGACATTGCCGCTGGCCCTGCCCGGTATCATTGCCGGGGCGATTACCGCCTTTGCCGCAAGCCTTGGCGAATTTGGTGCCATCATTACCTTTGTGTCGAACGTTCCGGGTGAAACACGCACCCTGCCGCTTGCGATCTATACCGCGATCCAGACACCGGGCGGCGAACTGGCCGCCGCACGCCTTGCGGCCATTTCCATCGGACTTGCCCTGATCGGGCTTCTGCTTTCGGAATTTGCCATGCGCCATATTCGCAAAAGGGCCCGCGCATGAGCATTTCCGTCGATATCCGCCACAAGATCGGCAAGCTGGACCTGCATGCGCAGTTCGACATTGCCGAACCCGGCATTACCGCCCTTTTTGGCCCGTCGGGCAGCGGTAAAACCACCATCATCAATGCGATTTCCGGGTTGCTGCGCCCGGATCGGGGGCGGATCACCATCCATGACCGTGCTGTATTTGACAGCATGAAGCGGATCAATCTGGCACCGCGAAAACGCCGGGTTGGCTATGTGTTTCAGGATGCCAGACTGTTCCCGCATCTGAGTGTCGCGGCCAATTTGTTTTACGGCCATAAACGCTGCGACCGGCCCATGAACAAAGCCGCCTGTGATGATGTCATCGCGATGCTCGGTATCGGCAATCTGCTATCGCGCCGCCCCAACCTTCTTTCCGGCGGCGAGAAACAGCGCGTCTCGCTGGGCCGGGCATTGCTGGGCAATCCGGAAATCCTGCTGCTGGACGAACCGCTCTCCGCCCTTGATCAGGGCCGCAAGAACGAGATCATTCCCTATCTGGAAAATCTGCGCGACGCACGGCAATTGCCGATCCTTTATGTCAGTCACGCGATTGATGAAGTCGCCCGTCTGGCGGATCATATGGTGGTGATGGAAGGCGGCAAAACGCTTGCCAGCGGATCGGTGTTTGACATGCTGGGCCGAACCGACCTTGCCCCGCTTGCCGGGCAGTTCGATACGGGAACCGTACTTCCGGCCACGGTCAAAAGCCGCGACCCGAAGGGTGTCATAAGCTTCCTTGACTGTGCCGGGCAACGATTTGTCGTGCCCTTCCTTGGCAAGAAATCCGGAAGCCCGGTGCGCCTGCATATCCGTGCACGGGATGTGATGATCGCCCGAACAGCCCCGACCGGGATCAGCGCCAACAACGTCCTGCCGGTAACGATCCGCGATATCGCCGATAATGGCGGCGATACGCTGGATGTCACACTGGGGCTGGGTCATGACGATACCGGTGAAAACCGCACAATCCATGCCCGCATCACCCAATGGTCGGCAACACGTCTGAAACTTGCCATCGGACAAAGGGTCTTCGCGGTGATCAAATCGGTCACGGTCGACGGGCATCTGCGCGCCGACGATCTTTAAGCCCCGTCTTCGGTCGGCGGGGAAGGATCGCCCGCCAGTTCATCGGCAAGCTTGCGTAACTGGTCGGCCAGCGCGTCCTCCGCACGGGTTTGCGCATCGTCGTAAATCGCAATGATCCGCATCCCCGTCCCGGTCAGGCTGGCCCCGCCACGGCCTGCACCCCCCATCCGGGTTTCAACAACCGGGCTGGCAAAGCTTTTGTTCAATTCTTCAAGCAGCATCCATGCCCGGCGATAGGACATGCCCATCGACCGCGCCGCCGCCGAAATCGACTGTTCACGATCAATCGCGCGCAGCAGATCAATCTTGCCATAACCAAGGCGAACCCCATCGGGCAATTCGATTTTAAGCCGGATTTTAAGGTCGTTTTTGCTCATGACGGACAATCTAGCGCCTTGGTCACATGTGCGCTACTGCCAACCGCGAAACGGGCATCCGTACAATCAGTTAACCGGGCTCACCAGCGTCCCGTCCGCAAACCACCGCGCCAGATTATCGACCACCATCTGCGCCATCGCATCGCGGGTTTCAACCGTGCCGCTGGCGTTGTGGGGATACAGCACGACATTCTCAAATTCGGCAAAGGCACGGTCCATATGCGGCTCATTATGGAACACATCCAACCCCGCCCCGGCAATCACGCCATCCCGAAGTGCCGCAATCAGGGCCGGTTCATCAATCACCGAACCACGTGCGATATTGATGACAAAACCACGCGGGCCAAGCGCCTTCAAAACGTCGGCATTAATGATCCCCTGTGTCGCCGCCCCGCCGGGGCAGGAAATCATCAAAACATCCGCCCAGTTCGCAAGCCCGATCAGATCGGCCTCATAATGATAATCGACCGGTTTTTTGGATCGTCCGAAATAACCGATTTCCATGCCAATCGGCTCCGCCCGCGACGCAATCGCCTGCCCGATCCGGCCAAGCCCGACAATGCCAAGCTTCTTGCCGCGTGCCGTTGTGGTTAACGGCATCGCCCCCTTTTCCGACCATTGACCGCTGCGCGCCCACTGGTCGCCAACAACCAGCCGCCGAAGCGTCGCCAGCAGCAGCATGATCGCGGTATCGGCCACATCGTCATTCAAAACATCGGGCGTATTGGAAACGCGAATGCCTCGCGCCGTGCAGGCCGCAATATCAATCGCATCATAACCGACCCCGAAACTTGTAATGACCTTAAGGTTCGGCAACTTCCCGATCAGCTCCGTCGGCACCCCGACCCCGGCGGTCGAAACAAGGGCTGTAATCCTGTCCGCCACATTGGCCAGAAACGCATCCTTGTCCGTCGCCTGATCCCAGCGATGCAGTTCGTATTTCGCAGCAAGTTCTTCCATGTGACGCGGCCGGATGGCCGAAACAACAAGGATATGTTTGTCAGAACGTGACATCGGGGCTTCTCCGTTGGTGGCGGGAGGTCACAGACTAGCGGCATGCAACTTGTAAAACAAGAGAACAGGACAATTAACAGGCCCGTGTGCAGGCCCCCTGAACTTGCCACCTGCCGCTGCGCCATTGCACACTACCTGCCCGGATGGCGAATATGTACAACAGATATGACGCAAATATCCAATCGCGACGTCGCAAATTCACATCTAATCGTGCAAAATCATGACACTTGGTGGAGCCGCTTCTCATGACGCATTTTTCTGCTTTGTCGCTGTTAAAGAATGCTCTTACAGGACAAAAGAACTGGCAGGAGCAATGGCCCGACAGCCAACCGAAGGCAGAATATGACGTCGTCATTGTCGGTGCCGGCGGGCACGGGCTCGGCGCGGCCTACTATCTGGCCAAGGAACATGGCATCACCAATGTCGCCGTGATCGACAAGGGCTGGCTGGGTGGCGGCAATACCGGGCGCAACACCACGATCATCCGGTCAAACTATCTTTATGATGAAAGTGCGCGGCTTTATGACCATGCCGTTGATCTCTGGGAAGGTCTTAGCCAGGATCTGAATTACAACGTCATGTTTTCGCGCCGCGGCGTTCTGATGCTCGCACACAATGTTCACGACGTTCAGTCCTTCCAGCGCCACATCCATTCCAACCGCCTGAACGGTGTCGATAACCGCTGGCTCACGCCCCAGGAAGCCAAGGAATTCTGCCCGCCGCTTAATATTTCGCCCAACGCACGCTATCCGGTCGTCGGTGCCGCGCTTCAGATGCGTGCCGGAACCGCCCGCCACGATGCGGTTGCGTGGGGCTATGCACGCGGGGCATCGCAACGCGGTGTCGACATCATCCAGAACTGCCCGGTCACTGCGATCCGCCGCGGGCCGGATGGCGCGGTCGAAGGTGTTGAAACCGCCAAGGGCTTTATCCGTGCGAAAAAGGTCGCGGTTTCGGCTGCCGGTCACACCAGTGTCGTTATGGAAACCGCCGGTGTGCGCATGCCGCTTGAAAGCTATCCGCTTCAGGCATTGGTGTCCGAACCGGTCAAGCCGATCTTCCCCTGTGTCGTCATGTCCAACACCGTGCATGCCTATATCAGCCAGTCGGACAAGGGCGAACTCGTAATCGGATCGGGCACCGATCAATATACCAGTTATTCGCAACGTGGCGGCCTGCCGCTGATCGAACATACGGTTGCCGCGATCTGCGAGATTTTCCCGATCTTCAACCGCATGCGGATGCTGCGCAAATGGGGCGGCATTGTGGATGTGACCCCGGATCGCTCCCCGATCCTTGGCATGACACCGGTACCCGGCCTTTACGTCAATTGCGGCTGGGGCACGGGCGGGTTCAAGGCCACACCGGGGGCTGCCCATACGCTTGCATGGACGGTTGCCAAGGGCACCCCGCATGACATCAACGCCCCCTTCACGCTGGACCGTTTCCGGACCGGCCGTCTGATTGACGAAGCGGCCGCAGCCGCCGTCGCACACTGAGGAGAACGAACATGCTTCTCATCCATTGCCCCTATTGCGATGAAACGCTGCCGGAACTGGAATTCACCTATGGCGGCGAAGCCCATATCGCGCGTCCGGAAAATCCGGCGGACAAAACCGATGATGAATGGCGCGATTTCCTGTTCATCCGCACCAATGTCAAGGGACCGCATTTTGAACGCTGGCGTCATGCACATGGCTGCGGCCGGTTCTTTAACGCCGTGCGCGACACCGTTTCGGACCGGTTCCTGACGACATACAAGGCAGGCGAACCGCGCCCTGACCTTGCTGTTTTGCTTGAAGATGCCGCAAAGAAGGAGCCTTCGAAATGACCGCTTTCCGTGTTCCGGGGCGTGGCCGGGTCCTTCACAATCGGCCGGTTTCCTTCACCTTTGACGGCGACACCTATCAGGGCCTTGAAGGCGACACTGTCGCATCTGCGCTGATCGCCAATGGCGTTCACCTGATGGGGCGTTCGTTCAAATATCATCGTCCACGTGGCCCGATTGCCGCAGGCTCGGAAGAACCGAATGCCCTGATCGGAACGCGCCGCGGCAAGGGACAGTTTGAACCCAACACGCGCGCAACCGTGCAGGAAATCTGGAACGGGCTTGAAACCAACAGCCAGAACAAATATCCCAGCCTGAAATTTGATATCGGCGCGATCAATGACCGCCTTTACATGCTGTTTTCCGCCGGGTTCTATTACAAGACCTTCATGTGGCCCCGCTCGTTCTGGGACAAGGTTTACGAGCCCTTCATCCGGGCGGCTGCCGGTCTTGGCGTGTCACCGACCGAACCCGATCCGGACAATTACGCATCGCGTTATCTGCATACCGATATTCTGGTTGTCGGTGCCGGTCCTGCCGGCCTTGCCGCCGCACGTGCCGCCGCTGAATCCGGGCTTCGCGTCACACTGGTCGATGAAAACGCCGAACCGGGCGGAACGATTTTAAGCGAACCACAGGCAAAAATTGACGGCAAACCGGCATGGGATTGGCTGGAGGCCGAACTTGATGCCCTGACCGACCTTGGTGTGCGGATCATGACCCGCACCACAGCAATTGGCTATTACCATCAGAACATGATCGGCCTGTGTCAGAAACTGACCGATCATCTCGAAAAACCGGCCGCCAGCACCCCGCGGGAACGGATGTGGCGGGTGCGCGCCAAACAGGTCATTCTGGCGCAGGGTGCGCTTGAAAAGCCGCTGGTATTTGATGGCAATGATCGTCCGGGCGTGATGCTGGCCGGGTCGGCGCAAACCTATCTGAACCGCTATGGCGTGCGTGTCGGAAACAATGCCGTCGTCGTCACCAGCCATGACAGCGCATGGTATGCGGCCTTTGATCTGGCATCGGCCGGAACGAAGATCGAAGCCATTGTCGACACCCGCCCGACCCCGAATGCCGACCTTGTCAAGGAAGCCGCCGCACGCGGGATCACGGTCTTTGCCGGTTATACCGCAACCGGCACGTCCGGTCGCCTGCGCATCAAATCGGTGCGGATCAACAAGGTTGAAAATGGCACCGTTCTGGCCGCCCAGACATTGGCCTGCGACAGCCTTCTGGTTTGCGGGGGCTGGACCCCGTCGCTCCATCTGTTTTCCCACACCAAGGGATCGCTAAAATGGGATGACCAAAGCCAGACCTTCCTGCCCGACCGCATTACCGAGGATTGCCAGATCGCCGGTGCCGGGCGTGGCCTTTGGGGGATCGAAGCCGCCCTTAATGACGGGGCCGCGATGGGCGCTGCGGCGGCCAAAGCACTTGGCAAAACCGCCACGGTCAAAACGCTTTCGGTTGCCGATGATCGAACCGGTTCGGGTGCCAGCCACACCGAACTTCCGACCGACCTTGACGCTGGCAAGGCCCGCGCCTTTGTCGATTATCAGAACGATGTGACGGCCAAGGATCTGCGCCTTGCCGTGCGCGAAGGCATGCGTTCGATCGAACATGTCAAACGCTACACCACCAATGGTATGGCAACCGATCAGGGCAAGATGTCAAACATCAACGGCCTGAACATTGCCGCCGATGCGCTTGGCAAGAAACAGCCCGAAGTCGGCCTGACTACGTTCCGCCCGCCCTATACCCCGACGACGTTCGGGGCGTTTGTCGGTTATCACAAGGGGGATCATTTCGAAGTCACCCGCAAAACCCCCATCGATAGCTGGGCCGAAGAAAATGGCGCCGTATTCGAACCGGTCAGCCTGTGGCGTCGTGCATGGTATTTCCCCAAGGACGGCGAAGACATGGACGCCGCCGTACGTCGCGAATGCCGCGAAACGCGCAAATCGCTTGGCATGTTTGACGCATCAACCCTTGGCAAGATCGAGGTGGTCGGCCCTGATGCGGTTGAATTCATGAACCGCATGTATACCAACCCCTGGACCAAACTTGCCCCCGGTCGCACCCGTTATGGCCTTTTGCTTGGCGATGATGGTTATATCCGCGATGACGGCGTGATTGGCCGTCTGACCGATGACCGTTTCCACATCACCACCACCACCGGCGGGGCGGCGCGTGTCCTGAACATGATGGAAGATTACCTTCAGACGGAATGGCCGGATCTGAAAGTCTGGCTGACCTCGACCACCGAACAATGGGCAACCATTGCGCTGAACGGTCCGAATGCGCGTAATCTTCTGGCCCCGTTTGTCGAGGGGCTCGATATTTCCGACGAAGCCTTCCCGCATATGTCGATTGCCGAATGCTCGGTTGCCGGTTTCCCGGCCCGCCTGTTCCGCGTCAGCTTCACGGGCGAACTTGGATTTGAGGTCAATGTCCCCGCCCGTCATGGCCGCGCGCTTTGGGAAACGCTGTTCGCGGCGGGTCAGAAATACGATATCTGCCCCTATGGCACCGAAACCATGCATGTCCTGCGTGCTGAAAAGGGCTTCATCATTGTCGGTCAGGATACCGACGGGACGGTGACGCCTTATGACGCGGGTGCCGGATGGGCGGTTGGCAAAAACAAGCCCGACTTTGTCGGCATGCGGGCCCTTAACCGCCCGGACCTGACGGCAGAAGGCCGCAAACAACTGGTCGGGCTTCTGACCGATGATGGCGTATCCAAACTTGAAGAAGGCGCGCAGATTGTCCTTGATCCGAACCAGCCGATCCCGATGAAGATGGTCGGCCACGTGACATCGTCCTATCACAGCGACGCGGCAGGTCGCCCGATTGCCCTTGCCCTGATCGAAGGCGGCCACGGCAAGACCGGCGAAACGGTTTATATCCCGATGCCGGACCGGACGATCAGGGCCACCATCACCGGCACGGTCTTTTACGACCCCGAAAATGCGCGTCTCAAACTTTAAATTCCAAGGTCATACAAGCGGAGATGACTGCAATGACTGCACATATCGACCTGTCCAAAGCCGGGATACTGGCCGAAAGCTCCGCCGTGCGTGTAGCACTTCTGCCCCCTGTCGCCCGCTTTTCCCTTCGGGCCGCAACGCCCGAACAGAAAGCCCTGTCAAAGGCGCTTGGCGTAACCCTTCCGGCCAAAATCGGTCAGTGCGGGCGCAAAGGGGATATTGAAATCATATGCCTTGGCCCGGACGAATGGACGATCATCGCCCCCGAAGATCAGGCAGGAACGATCACCGATGCCTGTGCCGCGATCTATGCCCAAACCCCGCACAGCCTGACGGAAATTTCCGACCGCGAGGTTACCGTCCATATCACAGGCCCGAAGGCCAGCGACCTTATCACCATCGGATGCCCGCGCGACCTTGATCAACTACCAACCGGCGAAGCACGCCGCACGGTTTTTGATGGTGTGTCCGCGGTGCTTTGGCGGGATGGCGATCAGGATTACCGCCTCGATCTTTGGCGCTCCTTTGCTCCGCATGTCATCGCCCTTCTGGAAACGGGTTGTGGTGAATTGGCGGGCGAATAACCCGACACTCAGGCTCTTTGCAAAGCTGCCGCAAACCGGGACCGACGCTGCGATATGACGCCTCGACCAACGGCATTTCCCCGCAAAAGCCACGCCACGAACCCCAACCCGCTCCCAGCCGACGACGGCCCCAACGGCAAACCACCTCCGCCAAAACCGGACGTCCCGCAACCCGGGAAGTCCGGACGAACGCGGGGCTTCGGCATCCCAGCCAACACGGCAGCAGACAGGCCGCCTTCGGCCTCACAGCCCACTCCGGTCTTCCGGCCATGGTCGCATTTCCGGCAACCATCGGAAGTCCCGACAAACCTAGGACTTCGGCATCCCCGCTAATGCCGCGCAGACAGCGGCCTTCCGCCTCACAGCCCGCCCCGGTCACTTCCGGTCATGACAGCACCCCCGCAATCATCGGAAGCCCGGACGAACCTCGGGCCTCCGCCAGCCTCGCCAACAACCGGTCTTCGGACCCACGTCCCGCTCCGATCACTCCCGGCCATGGCGACATTTCCGGCAACCGATGAACCCGGGACAAACTTCGGGCGCACGGGCCCCACCTGTCCACCATCGTCGGGCCAGAACTCACTGCTGCCCCCTGCTGCCATTCCTGCCGCTCCCGGCAAATTTAATGCTCCTTTCCCAACAAGACGCACCTCTCCCGTCATGACAAATGACCGGGTTAGCTCCCTTAGTCCTCTGCCTTAGTCCTTGGGCAGAACGCCGCCGTAATGGCTCCGCCATCCACCGGCCCATATCCTGCGGAGCACCCCGCCGCCCTGCCCGTGTCTGTGTCCGTATCTTTGCCACTGCATCCTGATCACCCTCTTTGATCCGGCCCCAAAAGCAAAAACCCGCGAGGCACAAGGCCTCGCGGGTTTCGGTCCGGGTGGATTTCTCCCGTTGACTTTTCTCTTATGCCACAGATAAAAGAACAAATCAAGAACTTTTTCAGAAAATTGCATGATAAGCAAGATGTGGCACATGCCCATTGGATGGTGTCACGTGCCAGAAAAGCTGACATTTCACCCGCGGTCACTTTTATGGGCTCAAAAAATGAACGTCGGCACACTCGGCCAGCCTGTCAGATCCGGTTGATTGTTTTCCGGTCCCTACTTCCCGGACTGAAGTTTTGAATCCGAATATGCTTCTCTCAGATGGGTGACATCCCTCTCAAGACGATGAATTCTTTGCTCGAGATCAAGCAGATAATCCCCTTCCGGATCATCAACCCATTCAAACTTTCCAATGCAACCCTGACACTTTTTCCATAACCGCTGAAACATTTCAGTTTCTCCCTTTTCGTCCGACCAAAGCCAAATTCCTGTAAAATTGGCTCTCCTCTGTAATGCGACATAAACGCTACGATAATCGGTTCAAGGCGCGACAAAGTTCGACCAGTGCATGTTCACCGGAGATACGGCACCCTAGGTCCGCCTCAAATCCTTCCACAAGCTCACGTGCCTGCCCCAGAAGACTCACCCCATCCGGAGTAAGTGCAATCCTATGGGCACGACGGTCCTTCCGATCTTCATCCCGAACAACCAATCCACGTCGCACCAACGGCGCAAGATTGGCCGTAATCGTGGCGTGATCCTTTCCAAGCAGCTCTGCCAGATCTTTCTGGCGAAGGTCGCTATCCATGCCGATGGCATCCAAAATCATCAACTGTGAACCGGTTATTCTGATCGACTGCAAGACGCTGTTAAGCCTCCTTGAAATCACGCGGTTGACCCGCTGCAAAACAAAGCAGAAGCGTCCGGATAACGGCATGTCGCCGTTTGCCTGTATCGGTTTTGTCCCCGACGGGTTTCTTTTATTCTGCTGCATTATTCGGGCGTTTTTCATGGAGGCCAATGTTTGCAGGAGCCCGTCCCATGTCAGACGCCGGTTTGATCCGGAACCAAACAGCATAAAGCGCAGGCAGGAAGAGCAGGATCAGAACAGTCCCGGCCGCAGTCCCCCCAATCAGCGTGTAAGCCATAGAGCCCCAAAACACCGAATGCGTCAGAGGAACAAAGGCCAGTACAGCCGCAAGAGCCGTCAGGATAACTGGTCTTGCGCGCTGGACGGTTGCCTCGACAACAGCATGATAATCATCAAGCCCCGCAGCACGGTTATCCTTGATCTGCTCTGTCAGGATCAGGGTGTTGCGCATCAAAATCCCGGCCAACCCGATCAATCCCAAAATGGCGTTGAAACCAAAGGGTTGATTGAAGGCGATCAGTGTCGGAACAACCCCGACAAGCCCCAATGGCGCGGTCAGCATGACCATGGTCATGGTCGACAGGCTCCGGACCTGCAGGATGATAACGATCAGGGTAGCAGCAATCATTGCCGGGAAGATTTTCGCAAGGGCCGTATTTGCCTTGACCGATTCCTCGATGCTTCCGCCCATTTCAATGCGATATCCGACCGGAAGCGACGCGATCAGCGGCTGAAATGCCTCCATGATCTGCTTTGAAACCTCTGGCGGCTGCGTTGCCTCGTTGATGTCCGAGCGGACCGTGATCACCGGTGTGCGATCACGCCGTTTCAGGATCGGTTCTTCGAGCTGTATTTCGGTTCTTCCGATCTGATCGAGCGGAATTTGCTGACCATCCCGGCTCATCAGCGAGAAATCTGCAAGCCGGGCAGGATCAAGACGCGTTTCCCCGGCACTGCGTGCCACGACAGGTACATTGCGAATGTTTTCGCGAACCTGCGTCACCGGAATTCCCGTCAGAAGGAATTGCATCTGCTGTGCCGCCTCGGCCGGCGACAGGCCAATAAGATTGAGACGATCCTGATCCGGCGTGAAGCGCAGGACCGGCGCACGGTTGCCCCAATCGCGATTTGCCTGCCGGACATCGGGAACCTTACGCATGATCTCCAGCGCCTTTTCCGAAATCTCGTAAAGCTTTTCCGGGTCTGGCCCAGTGATGCGGAACTCGACGGGGAACGGGGTATAGGGACCGAATACCAATTGCGTAACACGAACATAGGCTTCCTGTGCAAGCCCATCGGATACGGCCTTCCGAAGGCGATGTTTCAACGCCTCCCGCCCTTCTGCGTCCGGTGTCAGAACGACGATCTTGGCAAAGGATGGATCAGGAAGTTCGGGCGCCATGGCAAAGAAGAAGCGTGGCGCGCCCTGCCCGATATAACTGGTAACGATCTTTGCCTCGGGCTGTTGTTGCAGCCAGTTTTCAATCTTCTCGACCGCTGCCGTTGTGGTTTCGATGCTCGTCCCTTCGGGCAGGCGCACCTCAACCAGCACTTCGGGGCGATCCGACGTCGGGAAGAATTGCTGCTTGATAAGCCCCATTCCGACCCCGGAGAGAAGGAAGGCAAAGACAACAAGGCCACATGTCAGGAATTTGTGACGCACGGCATAACGGATCAGCCCGCGAAGACGCCGATAGTTCGGTGTGTCATAAATCGCGTGATGGCCACCTTCAACCGGCTTGATCGCCGGCAGCATCTTGACGCCAAGATAGGGTGTGAAAATCACCGCCACAAGCCAGGAGACAATAAGCGCGAAACCGACAATCCAGAAGATATTGCCAGCATATTCACCCGCACTGGAACTGGCAAAACCAACCGGCATCAAACCAATGATCGTGACCAGTGTACCGGAAAGCATCGGGGCTGCGGTATGGCTCCAGGCATAGGCCGCGGCCTTGATGCGGTCCATACCCTCTTCCATTTTGACCACCATGACCTCGATGGCAATGATGGCGTCATCGACAAGCAGGCCAAGCGCCAGAATAAGTGCGCCAAGCGTGATCCGATCAAAAAACCTGCCGGTTTCCAGCATGATCAGAAAAACAACGGCAAGGGTCAGCGGAACAGCAGCCGCAACAACGATCCCCACCCGCCAGCCAAGACTGATCAGGCTCACCAGCAATACAACCCCAAGCGCCATGGCGAATTTCATCATGAATTCGCCGACGGCCGCGTTGATATTCACGGCTTGGTCACTGACTTTCTCGAAACTGATACCAAGCGGCAATGTCTTGGCGATGGCAGCAGACCGGTTTTCCAGTGCTTCGCCCAGATCCAGCCCGTTCCACCCCTGTTGCATCACCACCGACAGCAAAAGGGCCGGTTCGCCGTCGTGACGGATAATGTAGGTCGGCGGATCTTCATAGCCACGACGAACCTCTGCAACATCCGAAAGCTTCAGCGTACGGCCACCCGCAACAATCGGCGTATCCGCGATGGTCTGGATGCTGTTATAGGCGCCATCAAACCTAAGGAAGACCTGCGGACCGCGTGTATCGATTGAACCGGCTGGCGTAACGGTGTTCTGGCGTTGCAAAGCACCCGCAATCTCTTGCATCGATATGCCGAGTGTCGCGAGCTTCGCATAGGAGAATTCAACGAAAATCTGTTCGGTCCGCTCGCCAAGAATATTGATCTTCTTGACGCCGGGAACATGCAAAAGGTCCTGACGGATCGTTTCGGCCTGCCGGACCAGATCGCGCATCGGCATGCCCCGGGCCTGCAAGGCATACAGGGCAAAACTTACATCCGAATATTCATCATTAACGAAGGGTCCAAAGACGCCGGAAGGCAGATTGCGGGCTTCATCCCCCAGTTTCTTGCGCGCCTGATAGAACTCTTCGTCAACTTCTGACGGCGGCGTACTGTCTTTCAATGTAACGGTAAGAAAGGCATATCCGGGACGCGTTATTGTCTCCACCCGATCATACCATGCCAGTTCCTGAACCCGCTTTTCCAACGGTTCAGCGACAAGATCCTGCATCTCGCGCGCGGTTGCTCCGGGCCATGCGGCTGTCACCGTCAGCGTCTTGATGGTAAAGGATGGATCTTCCGCCCGGCCCAGATTTACAAAGGCGTAAATCCCGGCGGCGGCAAGCAGAATGATAAAGAATAATGTGACAGCTCTCTCGCGAACGGCGAGCGCGGAAAGATTGAAACGCATCAGTTCGCCGCCTCTGCATGAAGGGTCGTTCGGATTGCAGTACCGTCCGCAAGCAGATGCGCACCAAGGGCAACAATCTCCTGCCCTTCATTGATCCCGGTGACAATTGCGGTTTCTTCCCCAAGCTTCCTGATCTGTACCGGTACAAACTGCACAGACGCAGAATCCTGCGTGATCGTCCAGACACCCGTTCGACGGCCATCATCAAGAACCGCTCCAATCGGCACCACGACACCTGCTTGCTGACTCTGGCTGGCAATCGAAACCGTCACTGTTGCGCCAAGTGGCGCTGAGGCGGCTCTACCTTCAAGCACATAGCGGGATTCATAGGTACGCGTCAGCGGATCAGCAGCATCAGATATCTGCCGCAAACGCGCGTTCCCGTGCGCTTCATTCTGTCCATAAACACTGGCGATAGCCACGGATCCGATTTCAGGGCGGATCGTTTCAGGAAGGGCAATAACCGCCTCGCGCGGCCCGGCATGGGCAAGCTGAACGACGGTTTGCCCCGCAGCGATGACCTGCCCCGGTTCGCCAAGTGTCGCAACCACTGTTCCATCGGCATCGGCTAACAATGTGGAATAGGTTGCTTCATTTTCGGCCACTTTCGCGTCCGCTTGTGCGGCGGCCAATTGAGCTTGTGCCGTATCGCGGATCGCCTTGACCTGTTCATAGCGTTGCCGACTGGCCGCCAGCCCGTCCTTGACCAGTGCTGCGTATCTTTTTTCGTCTGCCTGCGCCTGAACAAAAGATGCACGCGCCGCCGCAACCGCATTGCGTTTTGCCGTCAGGGCAAGCTGCAAATCCGTCTCGTCAAGTCGCATCAAAGGCTGCCCCGCTTCGACCTGCTGTCCGACATCGACAAAACGTTCGACAATCTTGCCCGGCACGCGGAATCCCAGATTGCTTTGAACCCGCGCGGCAACGGTGCCCGTGAAAGAACGCTCAGCCCCATGAACACCCGCCGCCCTTGCAACTTTCACCAAAACCGGTGCTTCACGCGGATCTGTCGCCGCCGACGCTTCGCCGGGTGCGGATTGCGAGAGAACAGCAAACCCGATCGCCCCGACAGCTGCCAATGCGACCGCACCAAAAAGAAATAGCCGTTTGCGCCTCATAGCGGAGCCTTTCACTGGAAAACTTAACCGACAAATTAGATTACATACGACATCATTAATTCATTTAGATTTCGATCGCAATCTATTTTATATACAACGAGGCACGGCTGAAACCAGGGGGTTCTCCGATCACTTGCGCCGGGACGGAAAAGCGGATATAGATGTTAGTTGAAATCTAACTACGGATATCAAGCAATGCGTGTCAGCCGTGAACAAGCCACCCGAAACCGTCAGAATGTGATCGACGTCGCCAGTCGCCTGTTCCGGGAACATGGGTTTGACGGGATTGGCCTCAAGGATCTGATGAAAAGTGCCGGACTGACCCAGGGCGCTTTCTACAAGCAGTTCGCCTCAAAAGAGGACCTTATCGCACAGGCATCGCAACGCGCGCTCGGGGGATCGACGGAACAATGGATCGAAGCCACCGAGAAAAATCCGGACAATCCGCTTGAGGCCGCGGTCGCATTCTATCTCAGCAAGGACCATCAGGAAGCCAGAATGGATGGCTGCCCGATCGTCGCACTTGGTGCCGATGCCGCCCGGCAAAGCCCTGACGTCAAAGCTTCATTTGAAGCTGGCGTGAAGGCTCATCTTGACGTGCTTGGCCAAATGATTTCGGCAGCCAGCGAGGCAGAGCGGGAAGAAAAGTCAATCGCCATCCTGTCGCTGATGGTTGGTGCCCTGACATTGGCCCGAGTTGTCAACGATCCGGAAATGGCAAAATCATTTCTGGATGCTGCGGCCAAAAAAGTCCGGGAAATCGCCTGAGATCGCGACCACCAAGCATTTTGCGAAGAACAGAATGTTTGGGACGAACATGTCCCGTCAGGAATCTGGCAATTTCGAAAATCGCTGCCAAGCATAGAGCTCCTGCGCACGGGGCTTCGTGCGCCAATGCGATGCCCTCCCTCAATGCAAGCGTGACAGCCTTCTTCTCACTATCATGCATTATGAAGTGCGGTAGCACGCGTGATCAGGACCGCACCCGCCGCTCCTATCGCATGACCAAGCGCGATGCCACCTCCCTCCACACTCACAATACATCGGGTCGCCCCTGCTGCCTGCAGGACAGAGGACCGCACGACCGCAAAAGCCTCCGCCTCAAGGAACAGGCTATTTGACGGGCAAAATCCCCAGCAGCCAGACGCTCTGCCTGATCACAGATTATTTGTTGCGACAGCTATTTAGATTTCGATTGAAATCTAAATCTTTTATAGAGTATGAGTGAAATCTATTCACTCAGTCGGACAATGCTCGGGATTCCATCATCCCAAAACAGGAAAGAACAACCATGCCGAATTCTAAAGTTGTGGTCGTAACCGGCGTATCGTCTGGCATTGGCCGCGCTACTGCCATCAAGTTTGCCCAAATGGGCTGCCGGGTCTTTGGGACCGTGCGAAATATTGAAAAAGCACAGTCCATAGAAGGCGTTGAACTGATCGAGATGGATGTCCGCGACGAAACAGCTGTTCAAAATGGTGTTCAAGCCATCATTGCTCAGGCCAATCGCATTGATGTCGTGATCAACAGTGCGGGCGTGACCCTGCTCGGCGCGACAGAAGAGACCTCTATTGCCGAAGCACAGTCGCTATTTGACACCAACGTTTTTGGCATCCTGCGCGTCGTAAAAGCTGTCCTACCCTATATGCGCGAACAAGGTTCGGGGCGCATTGTTAATATCAGCTCGGTACTGGGTTTTCTTCCTGCCCCGTATATGGGCCTCTATTCAGCATCGAAGCATGCTGTTGAAGGCCTCTCGGAGACTCTGGATCATGAAGTCCGCAAATTTGGAATCCGGGTATCGCTTGTCGAACCGTCCTTCACCAAGACCAATATGGACATCAACGCGCCCCAGACAGCATCAACAATCTCAGCCTATGACAAGGATCGCAATACGGTATTCGAAGCCATCCAAGCGAATGTCCACAAAGCCCCCGAGCCAGATGAGGTCACTTCCACGATCGTTAATCTTGCCCTAGGCACATGGAAGATGCGACGGACACCAAAAGGCGAGGCCTCGCTTCTCAGAAAACTGCGACGGTTCATGCCGTTCGGCCCAGTGGATTCCGGCCTCAGGAAAACCTTTGGGCTTTCCTGAACGGACGAGCATCATAACGCGGACGATGTCCGGGAAAGCTGAAGCCCGCATCAGCGGTGCGCTCAAATCAGAACCAGCAGACCGCGCTCGTCTGAGTACATCAGCCAAAAACCGGATTTCCCGCAATCCGGGAAGTCCCGACGAACCCGGGGCTTCGGCATCCTCGCCAACGGAGCACAGATCGGCTGCCTTCCGTCTCATGACCTGCTCCGGTCACTTTCGGCAATGGCGGTACTTCCCGGTAACCACCGAGGACCAGACAAACTCCGGGCGCACGGGCCCCACCTTTCGACCGTTGACGGGCCATAGCTCAATGCTGCCCCCTCCTGCCATTCCTGCCGCTCCCGGCAAATTTAACGCTCCTTTCCCAACAAGACGCACCTCTCCCGTCATGACAAATGATCGGGTTAGTCCCCTTAGTCCTCTACCTTAGTCCTCGGGCAGAATGGCCGTAATGGCTCCGCCAGCCGCCGCCCCACATCCTGCGGAGTGTTCCGCCGCCTTTTCTATGTCCGCGTCTTTGCCGCATCATCCTGATCACCTCCTTGATCCAGCCCCAAACGCAAAAACCCGCAAGGCACAAGGCCTTGCGGGTTTCGGTCCGGGTGCATTTCTCCCGTTGACTTTTCTCTTATGCCACAAACAAAAGAACAAATCAAGAACTTTTACGAAAATTTGGTAGGCATTTTAGGGGAAATGTGCCCCACGACGTTAAAAATCGCGGGACACAATCACCAATTAACAGTTTAATATCAACAAGTTAACTGCATGAGTGGTAGGCCCGGAGGGACTTGAACCCCCAACCAGACCGTTATGAGCGGTCGGCTCTAACCAATTGAGCTACGGGCCCCAAAGGGGAATAGAAAAGACCGCGCCAATTGTTTGGCGCGGTCCCGAAAACTAGCGATTTTCGGGCCAAGGTCAAGCCCGAACGTCGCAAGATTCTTTAATAATCGAGGAACGAACGCAATTTGCGCGAGCGTGACGGATGCTTGAGCTTGCGCAGCGCCTTTGCCTCGATCTGGCGGATACGTTCGCGGGTCACGGAGAACTGCTGACCAACCTCTTCGAGGGTATGGTCGGTGTTCATGCCGATCCCGAAACGCATACGCAGAACACGTTCTTCACGCGGAGTGAGCGATGCCAGAACGCGCGTGGTGGTTTCACGCAGGTTGGCCTGGATCGCAGCGTCAAGCGGCTGAACGGCGTTCTTGTCTTCGATGAAATCGCCAAGATGGCTGTCTTCCTCGTCCCCGATCGGGGTTTCGAGAGAGATCGGTTCCTTGGCGATTTTCAGGACCTTACGAACCTTTTCAAGCGGCATCTGCAGTTTTTCTGCCAGCTCTTCCGGGGTCGGCTCGCGACCGATTTCATGCAACATCTGGCGCGAGGTACGAACCAGCTTGTTGATGGTTTCGATCATGTGAACCGGAATACGGATCGTGCGGGCCTGATCAGCGATGGAACGCGTAATCGCCTGACGGATCCACCAGGTCGCATAGGTCGAGAATTTGTAACCGCGGCGGTATTCAAACTTGTCCACCGCCTTCATCAGGCCGATATTGCCTTCCTGAATAAGATCAAGGAACTGAAGGCCACGGTTGGTATATTTTTTGGCGATCGAAATCACGAGACGCAGGTTGGCCTCGATCATTTCCTTTTTCGCACGTGCCGCTTCGCGCTCGCCTTTGTTAACGACGCCGTAAACACGACGGAATTCACCGATCGGCAAGCCGACTTCGGCGGAAACACCGCCAACCTGTTCACGCAGTTGGGCGATTTCATCCGGGTAGCGTTCGATGAAAGCCTTCCAGCCCTTGCCCGGCAGTTCGCCAACGCGCTCCATCCAGTTCGGGTCAAGTTCATGGCCCTGATACTGTTTGACGAAATCGGGGCGTTTAATCTTGCAACGGTCGGCAAAACGCAGAAGCTTGCCCTCAAGGCCGAGCAAACGGTTGTTCAAGCCGGTCAGATGATCAAGCAGTTCCTCGATCCGGAAGTTGTTCAGGTGAACATCTTCCATCAGGTCAACCATCTCGCCTTTCAGCTTGGCATACCGCTTTTCGGTCGCAGCCGGAACGGTTTCGCCCTTGTTCATCGCGACAAGGCGCTGTTCCTGGGCCTTGTGCAGTTTTTCGTAGGTTTTCGCGATCAGCTCGAACTTCTCAAGAACCTGCTCGGTCAGTTCCTCTTCCATTTTGGAAAGCGAAACGTTGACCTGCTCGTTCTCGTCATCGTCCTCGTCGTCGCCATCACCCTCGCCTTCTTCGCCTTCGGAATCATCGTCCGACTCTTCGTCGTCGTCCTCTTCTTCCTCGTCGCTGGCAGGCGCACCGGTCGGCTCAGGCGTTTCGGTTTCGGCTTCTTCGTCTTCGTCGGCATCGGTTTCGACGGCGGCTGCCTCGAAATCATCGCCTTCGGCGTCGGCTTCTTCACCTTCTTCGGCTGCGATTTCTGCATCCGGACCACCGCCATAGGTGGTTTCCAGATCGATCACATCGCGAAGCAGAAGGTTGCCTGCCTGAAGCTGATCATGCCAGTTGACGATCGCACGAATGGTCAGCGGGGATTCGCAAATCCCGCCAATCATCATGTCACGGCCAGCCTCGATACGCTTGGCAATGGCGATTTCGCCCTCACGCGACAGCAGTTCTACACTGCCCATCTCACGCAGATACATCCGGACCGGGTCATCGGTACGGCCAACATCATCTTCGGAAATATTGCCGCTCGGATCCGAGTCTTTCTCGTCATCGTCGTCCGAGTCGTCACCATCCTCGCCATCGATAACATTGATGCCCATCTCGTTGAGATTGCTCATCACGTCTTCGATCTGCTCGGAGGAAAAATGCTCCGACGGCAAGGCAGCATTCAGTTCATCGACCGAGATGTGGCCCTTCTCCTTGCCCTTGGCAATGAGCTTCTTGATGGCCGCTTTATATGTATCGAGAAGAGGTCCGTCTGCGGTTTCAGAAGAGTTCTTTTTCTCTTCAGCGTTCGAAGTCTTAGACGACATCTATTCCCCGTTTCCCGCTGGGTACAGTTCGTACCGTTGTTGTCCCACGCACTGTTTTCATCAGCGCAAATCACAAATAGCCCGAACGCCGATCCCGCATACAAACCGCATGCATCGATCAGTCGTCGAGCTTAAACACTTTTTCCCGGCGCCGGGCCAGATCGTCGCGTCTATGCGAAAATCTTTCCCATTCTTCCTCGCTGATATCTGCTGCCAACTGTCGGACGGCGTATTTTGCCTCTTCGTCCTCCAGGGAGCTTACAGCCATGGAAAAAACCTGTTCCCAACCCGCACGAGCCCGTTCGAGCGGCGTTTCGGGCCTGGCGAAAGCGGCGTGCGCCAAAATGTCCGCACCAACCACCCGCAATACTGTCTCTGACAGCCCGTCGCGCTCCAAATGGGCCTTGATTGTTTCGGAATCAAGTCCGGGATCACCGTCAAGCAGCTTTAAGACGGCACGACGAAGATTGTCAAGGTCGGAGTCTGCACAAGTGTAGATTCCAAGCCGCTCGCCAACATCCTCATGCAGGTGGGGATGGTTTATCAACGTTACCAGCAAAATACAGTCCTGTACGACACGACGTTTTTGCATGGGTGGACGCGACATCCCCGGAACGGCTTTACCTGCCGGTTCCCAGAAATAGTCTTTTTTTCCGCCTTTGCCACCCCGGTTGAATTTTTTGTTCTGGTATCCGCCGCCTGGCGCAGGCCGTGATCCCCCGCCTTTTGCGCGATCACCCTTGAATAATTGCCAGATACGATCCCGGAACATCGACTGATATTGCGATCTGACCGCGTCATCACCGATTGCCGAAATGCGTTTCTGAATATCGGCCTCAAGGGCCGCACGGCGTTCTGGGGTGTCCGTTGCCCGCCCACCAACTTCCATGCGCCATACCAGTTCCGCCAGCGGCACGGCGCTATCGAGTATCTTGCGGAAACTGGCAAATCCGTTTGCTCCCGCCATCAGACTATCGGGGTCTTCGCCCTCCGGCAGGATCGAAAACAGCAATGATTTGCCCGGACGCAGGATGGGAAGGGCACGCTCTGCGGCACGCACCGCCGCGCGCTTGCCCGCCGCATCACCATCAAGGCACAGGATCGGCTCGTTGGTCATTTTCCAAAGCTCGCCGATCTGTTCTTCGGTCACCGCTGTCCCCAACGGGGCCACTGCCCCGCGGAACCCGGCCCGGTGCAAGGCGATCACATCCATGTAACCTTCGGTCACGATGATCGGTGCATCCTGCTGGCTGGCTTCACGGGCCTGCGGCAAGCCATAAAGAAGCTGGCCCTTGTGGAACAAAGGTGTATCAGGACTATTCAGATACTTTGGCTTGGTATCGCCCATGACACGCCCGCCAAAGGCAACAACCCTACCCCTTCGATCAAGGATCGGAAACATCACGCGACCACGGAACCGGTCATAGGTCTGACGGCCCTGATCTTCGGGCTCGATCAGAAGCCCAGCTTCAATCATCAGCGGCTCGTCAAATTCCTCGCGTTTGAGCGCGGCCTTCAGCGCACCACGATTATCGGGTGCAAAGCCCAGTCGGAATTCGGCAATCGTTTTATCGTCAAGACCGCGACGACGAAAATATTCAAGCCCTTCGCGACCTTCGGGCATATGAAGCACGCGCTCATAAAATACGCAGGCTGCTTCCATTACTTCGTAAAGTGTCTTGGCCTTTTTTTCACGTTCCTGGGCTTCACGGGATGGTTTGGGCACATCCATGCCGACCTGATTGGCCAGCACCTCGACCGCCTCGACAAAGGTCAGCCCGCGGGTATTCATCACAAAACTGATCACGTCGCCATGCGCGCCACAGCCAAAGCAGTGATAGAAGCCCTTCTGCTCGTTGACCGTGAAAGACGGGGATTTTTCGGAATGGAATGGACACAGGCCAGAATATTCCCGGCCGCGTTTAATCAGCTTCACCGACGTACCGACAATATCTGCCAGTCCGACGCGCGCCCGCAGATCGTCAAGAAACGACTGGGGAAAGCTCATGATTGTCCCGATCCCGTGATCATGTTGATACCAAGTCCCGTTTTACCCTTTTATTGATTCCATTCTGAAATCCGGGCTTAGGGACGACGAAAGCCGGACGATTTTACACGCCCGGCTTCCATAAAAAATAGCTATTCTCGAAATCAGCCGAGAAGTTTTTTCGCAACACCGCCGGCTTTGCCGAAATCCATGCAGCTGGCATATTTTTCGCGAAGCGCCGCCATCGTCCGGCCCATATCCTTAAGGCATGTCGCGCCAAGGTCGGTCACAACCCCCTTAACAGCCGCCTCGATTTCTTCATCGGACATCTGCTTGGGCAGGAACCGTTCAATCACGCCAATCTCTGCGGCTTCCTGCGCTGCAAGTTCGGGGCGATTGCCCTTGGTGTACATTTCGATGCTTTCGCGACGCTGTTTAACCATCGCCTGCAGCAGGGTCAGGATTTCCTCGTCGGAAATACCATCCGTATTCCCCTCTCCGCGTGCCGCAATATCGCGTTCCTTGAGTGCTGCCAGAATGAGGCGCACGGTGGTCACGGATACGGCATCCTTTTCGAGGACGGCCTTTTTCAAAGCGTCTGTAAGCTGCGATCGCAGCATGGCTTATCTCTGATTCTGTGGAAGAAAGGAGCGAACATACCCCAAAAGCGCCATCTAAGCAAAGAAAACCTTTCCACTCAACTTATTGATTTTAAAAGAAAAATAAAAGTTTGGATGCATCCTTGACAGGGCGACACGACTCCCGTAGACATCCGCCAATTTGCCTGCCGGGATGAGGTTTTAACCCGCTTTCAGCATATTGCACCAACGTCTTTTGACGTTACGGTCGTTCATGCTGGGGATACCTTGTCATGTCCGCATGCCCGATATGCAGGGGAATTTGGCCGTTTTTCTCGGCCTTCTCGTAATTATTATATATAAAGACTCCGTGTCTCACCGTGGAAAGATCGAAAGGACATTCGCCAATGTCAGCGCCCACGCACACCCCGCCTCCTGGAGCTTCTGCCGTTCTGGTACTTGCTGATGGTTCTGTTTACTGGGGACGAGGCGTCGGCGCCCGAGGAGAGGTGGTTGGTGAAGTCTGCTTCAACACCTCGATCACGGGCTACCAGGAAATCATGACCGACCCGTCCTATGCCGGGCAGATGATCACCTTTACTTTCCCCCATATCGGCAATGTCGGCACCAATGACGAGGATATCGAAAACGCAATCCCCGTCGCCCTTGGCTGCATCCTGCGCCAGGACATTACCGAGCCGTCAAACTATCGCGCAAAGGGTCATTTCAATGACTGGCTGGCAAAGCATGGCCGGATCGGCATAGCCGGTATTGATA
Source organism: Thalassospira sp. A3_1 (assembly GCF_017744215.1). Lineage (NCBI taxonomy): Bacteria > Pseudomonadati > Pseudomonadota > Alphaproteobacteria > Rhodospirillales > Thalassospiraceae > Thalassospira > Thalassospira sp. A3_1. The sequence continues at coordinate 360,447 of NZ_JAGHQQ010000001.1, forward strand.
CCCGCCGCCTGACCAAACGCATCCGTAACGAGGGTGCTCCGAACGGTGTGATCTGCCACAACCCGGATGGCAAGTTCGATATCGATGCCCTGATCGCCAAGGCCAATGAATGGCCGGGCCTGGAGGGCATGGACCTTGCCAAGGACAATAGCTGCACCGAGGGTTATGACTGGGATCAGACCCTTTGGACCCGCGAAGGCGGTTATGGCGAACTGGGCAATGCCAAACACCATGTTGTTGCCATCGATTACGGTGTGAAACGCAACATTCTGCGTAATCTTGCCGCGCTTGAATGCAAAGTATCGGTTGTTCCGGCAACGACGTCCGCCGAAGAAATCCTTGCGATGAACCCGGATGGGGTCTTCCTTTCGAACGGCCCTGGCGATCCGGCGGCGACCGGCGAATATGCGGTTCCGACCATCAAAAAACTGATCGCCAGCGGCAAACCGGTTTTCGGTATCTGCCTTGGTCATCAGATGATGGCGCTCGCCCTTGGTGCGAAAACCAAAAAGATGGATGTCGGTCATCGCGGCGCGAACCATCCGGTAAAGGACACCACAACCGGTGTCGTGGAAATCACCAGCCAGAACCACGGCTTTGTCGTCGACAAGGACAGCCTGCCCGACAATGTCGAAGCAACACACTTCTCGCTGTTTGACGGATCCCTTGCCGGGCTTCGCCTGAAAGACAAACCGGTCTTTGCGGTTCAGTACCACCCCGAAGCATCCCCGGGACCGCATGATAGCCATTACCTGTTCAAACGTTTCGTTGGCCTGATCGAAGACGCGAAAGCCTGATAGCGCGACGACATCAGCGACAAGCGATTAACGGACTTAATTTCGGGCGGTGCAGCAATCGCGCCCGCCACGCCAAAAGCGGAAAAAGACATGCCGAAACGTACAGATATCAAATCCATCCTTATCATCGGTGCCGGCCCGATTGTCATTGGTCAGGCCTGCGAGTTCGATTATTCCGGTGCACAGGCCTGCAAGGCCCTGAAGGAAGAAGGCTATCGCGTCATTCTGGTCAACTCGAACCCGGCGACGATCATGACCGATCCGAACCTGGCCGATGCAACCTATATCGAGCCGATCACACCTGAAATGGTCGCCAAGATCATCGAAAAGGAACGCCCGGATGCCCTGCTGCCGACCATGGGTGGTCAGACAGCACTGAATACCGCACTGGCACTTTATGACGATGGCACGCTGGATAAATATGGCGTTGAAATGATCGGTGCGAAAAAGCACGTGATCGAAAAAGCCGAAGACCGTCAGCTTTTCCGCGAAGCCATGGACAAGATCGGCCTTGAAAGCGCGCGTTCCGCAATGGTCCGTACCTTTGAAGAAGCCGTTGTTGCCCTTGAAACTACCGGTCTTCCGGCCATCATCCGGCCAAGCTTCACCCTTGGCGGTGAAGGCGGCGGCATTGCCTATAACCGCGAAGAATTCGAACAGATCGTGCGTAATGGTCTGGCGATTTCGCCGACCCATACGGTTCTGGTCGAAGAATCCATTCTTGGCTGGAAAGAATACGAGATGGAAGTCGTCCGTGATCACGCGGATAACTGCATCATCATCTGCTCAATCGAAAACGTCGACCCGATGGGCATTCATACCGGGGATTCGATCACCGTTGCCCCGGCCCTGACCCTGACGGACAAGGAATACCAGATCATGCGCGACGCCTCCCTGGCGGTCCTGCGCGAGATCGGTGTGGATACCGGCGGCTCGAACGTTCAGTTCGCGGTCAATCCTGATGATGGTCGCCTGATCGTTATTGAAATGAACCCGCGCGTGTCGCGTTCGTCTGCGCTGGCATCCAAGGCGACCGGCTTCCCGATTGCCAAAATCGCGGCCAAGCTGGCGGTTGGTTACACACTTGACGAACTTGATAACGACATTACCGGCGTCACCCCGGCTTCGTTCGAGCCGACCATCGATTATGTCGTCACCAAAATTCCGCGCTTCACCTTTGAAAAATTCCCGGGTGCGCAGGCGCTTCTGGGGACTGCGATGAAGTCGGTTGGCGAAGCCATGTCGATTGGTGGCTCCTTTGCCGAAAGCCTTCAGAAAGGCCTGCGGTCGATGGAAACCGGCCTGACGGGTCTGAACGAAGTCAAAATCGAAGGTGCACCGGACAAGGCCGCGATCCGTGCGAAACTGACACAGCCGATGCCGTTCCGCATTCTTTACGCGGCACAGGCGTTCCGGCATGGCCTGTCCCTGTCGGAAATCCAGCAAGCCACCAAGTTTGATCCGTGGTATCTGCGCCAGATCGAAATGCTGGTCTCCGAAGAAGAGCAGGTCCGCGCAAACGGCATCCCGAAAGACAAGCAGGAATTGCTGCGTCTCAAGAAACTCGGTTTCTCGGATGCGCGTCTGGCGGAACTGGCCGGTATCGAAGAAGACGCCGTGCGCGAAACCCGCCAGGCTATGAACCTTCGCCCGGTTTACAAACGCATTGATACCTGTGCGGCCGAATTCCCGTCGCGCACGTCCTACATGTATTCGCTTTACGAAGGCGACGGTTTCTTTGAACCGGAAAACGAAGCCGAAGTCACCGATCGCAAGAAAGTCATTATTCTTGGCGGTGGACCGAACCGTATCGGTCAGGGTATCGAATTTGATTACTGCTGTGTGCACGCGGCTTACGCGCTTCGCGAAGTCGGCATCGAAGCCATCATGGTCAACTGCAACCCGGAGACGGTTTCAACCGACTATGACACTTCGGACCGCCTGTATTTCGAACCGCTGACCGCCGAAGACGTCATCGAACTTTGCCAGCTTGAACAAAGCAAGGGCGAACTTCTTGGCGTGATCGTTCAGTATGGCGGCCAGACCCCGCTTAAACTGTCCGCTGCCCTTGAAAAAGCAGGCATTCCGATCCTTGGTACCAGCCCGGACAGTATCGACCTTGCCGAAGACCGCGACCGGTTCCAGGAACTGATCCACAAGCTGGGCCTGAAACAGCCGGCCAACGGCATTGCGCGTTCGGTTGACGAAGCTGTTAAAATCGCCGAAAGCATCGGTTACCCGATCGTAATCCGCCCAAGCTACGTGCTTGGCGGCCGCGCGATGGAAATCGTTCACACCACCGAAGACCTGCTGCGCTATATGACCGAAGCCGTTCAGGTTTCGGGCAAAAGCCCGGTTCTGATCGACAGCTTCCTTCAGGATGCGATCGAAATTGATGCCGACGCGGTTTCGGACGGGGAAAATGTCTTTGTGGCCGGCATCATGCAGCATATCGAGGAAGCCGGTATCCATTCCGGTGACAGTGCCTGCTCGCTGCCGCCCTACTCGCTGGGTCAGGACATGATTGATCGCCTGAAAGAACAGACTGTTCAGCTAGCCAAGGCACTTGATGTTGTTGGCCTGATGAACGTGCAGTTTGCGATCAAGGGCGATGTGATCTATCTGATCGAAGTCAACCCGCGTGCCTCGCGTACTGTTCCGTTTGTTGCCAAGGCCACCGGCAACCCGATTGCAAAAATCGGCGCGCGCATCATGGCAGGCGAAAAGCTTTCGGACTTCAGGATCAACGAAGGTCCGTTCAAGCATATTGCGGTCAAGGAAGCGGTGCTTCCGTTCAACCGCTTCCCGGGTGTCGACACCCTGCTTGGCCCGGAAATGCGTTCAACCGGCGAAGTCATGGGCCTTGATACCGATTTCGGTCGCGCCTTTGCCAAGGCCCAAATGGCGGCGGGTCACGATTTGCCGCAATCTGGCAAGATCTTCATGTCAGTCAAAAACTATGACAAACCGGCCGCTGTTCAACTCGCACGCGACGCGATCGAGCTTGGCTTTGTGATTGTTGCGACGCATGGCACTGCCGAAGCTCTTGAAAAAGAAGGGCTGGACGTTACCCCGGTCAATAAGGTACAGGAAGGACGTCCCCATATCGTGGACATGATGAAGAACGGCGATATCAACCTGGTATTCAATACCACCGAGAGCAAACAGGCCGTGGTCGACAGTTTCTCGATCCGGCGGACTGCACTCAGCAACGATATTCCGTACTACACCACGATTGCCGGTGCCCGCGCCACCCTGCGTGCCATCGACAACCTGAAACGCGGAGCACTTGCAGTGCGGCCCGTTCAGGAATATCTTGGGGATGAATACTGAGGTTCCTTTTCGAACCCGTTCAACGAGTTTAGACCGCCCGGCGGTATCTGCCGGGCGGTCGATTTTGTAGTATCGATCGCTAATAAGAATAGGCTGTGAGCGCGATGGAAAAAGTACCTATGACCCCGCAAGGGCATCAGCGCCTCGAAGAAGAGCTGAAGCACCGCAAATCCGTCGAACGCCTTGAAATCATCAAGGCGATCTCGGAAGCGCGCGAGCATGGCGATCTCTCGGAAAACGCCGAATACCATGCTGCGCGTGAACGACAGAGCTTCTGCGAAGGTCGAATTGCCGAACTGGAAGATGTTCTTAGCCGCTCCGAAGTCATCGATGTCAAATCGCTGGCCGGATCGGTCGTCAAATTCGGTGCGACCGTGCATCTTGTTGACGAAGACACCGACGAGGAAACCACCTATCAGGTTGTCGGTCCGATCGAGGCTGATATCAATTCCGGCCGCATTTCGACCACGTCTCCGATTGGCCGGGCGCTGATCGGCAAGGCTGTTGGTGAATCCGTAGAAGTCACCGTTCCCGGTGGTACAAAGAGCTACGAGATCCTTACGGTCAAGTTCGCCTGATCCTCGATACACTATCTTGCGAAAGTACGGCCCGATAAATATCGGGCCGTTTTTTTTGATCCAAATACTCTGCACAAGTATCTGCCATGACATCTGATATCATCATTTCAAAGGCCCGTCCGGAAGACAGCATCCATGTCGCCGACATGTCGAATGCCCTGCATGTCGAACTTGATTACGACAATCCGCCCCACACGACCGAAAGCATCCATAAAATGATGTTCGGGCCAAAAGCACTGATCAAAAGCCTGATCGCATGGAACGGAGGTCGCGCTGTCGGACAGACGATCTTTCAACCGTTCTATAACCCGGATTACTCGAAGATCGGGTTATGGATGACCGAGCTTTACGTTGCACCCGATATGCGTTCGGAAAAGATCGGAAACAAACTGATGAAGGCACTTGGCAAACTCGCCATCGATGAGGGCTATATTTCGATGTGGTGGTCCGTCCTGCATCGCAACGAGGCCGCCTGCCGGTTTTACGAACGGCTGGGAGCGCGCAATTCCGGCGCCCTGCAGTACGAAATTGATGGTGATGAGCTAAAGGACCTTGCCCGATAGGGAAATAAATCATCAGGCAGATGACAAAGCATTGAATTCAGAATACTTTCCGGCATAATTCTGAAATGATCGTTCCGGAAGTATCGGGAACATCAACAGGGTGCGACGCCCGGCCGGGGGGATAACGGGCGTCTCGAAGCGGGACCGGTTGAATTGACCGGTCCCGCTTCGATTATCGGATCAGCAATTGGTACATTCAAAAAACAAAAAACCGGCGACCAAAGGGTGCCGGTTTTCAAAGTTTGGCGTGGCAACGCACGTCAGTCTTCAGCTTCAATATCGATGGGAACGCCGGGCTGATTTTTAGCGGTACGAATCGAAAGTGCCGATTTCACATGATTGACGTTTTCCGCAACGGTCAGCTCGGTCGTCAGAAACTTCTGATATTCGTCCCAGCTATGCGAAACGATTTTCAAAAGGAAATCCATTTCACCTGCAACCATATGACATTCACGCACTTCCGGCCATGCCGCAGCACGGCCCTCGAAGGCGCGCAGATCATGTTCGGCCTGACTTGCAAGACCGACCAGCGCAAACACGGTTACATTGTAACCCAGCGCCTGGGCATCAACGTCGGCATGATAGCCCTGAATGAAACCGGCTTCTTCAAGCGCACGGACACGACGCAGACAGGGTGGCGCAGAAATACCTGCACGGCGTGCAAGTTCCACATTGGTCATGCGGCCATCTTCCTGGAGATCGTGCAGAATTCTGCGGTCGATCTTGTCGAGTTTGACCCGTTGCATTTATCCCTCGATTCTGTGCGCTGAACTTACCCCGGACGAAACAATATTACAGGGGGCCGGTACGCTGGCAATAATATATTCGGCGGCAGAATGCAATCTGCCCTTTTGTAATGCGCACAAATGCGTTGCACAATTTTGTATCAAAACGTTGCAAACCGCCATTTTCCGCCAGTCGCGATGGCGGAGTAAAATACCCGATCAGGAACTGTTCCGAAAACCTTGCAAAACATCGTGCGAGGCGGTTGCGCAATGCCATATCACCCCATATGTTCGGAACCTGTTTTTCACTGACCACAATATGCAAAGCACATGGCCCAGGAACATAACACCAAAGTCCTCATCATCGGATCCGGCCCGGCCGGTTACACAGCGGCGATTTATGCTGCACGCGCCAATCTGGAACCCATGATGGTTATGGGCCTGCAGCCGGGTGGGCAGTTGACGATCACGACAGATGTCGAAAACTATCCCGGCTTTGCCAACGTCATCCAGGGCCCGTGGCTGATGGATCAGATGAAGGCACAGGCCGAGCATGTCGGAACCAGAATGGTTCATGACCTGATCACCGAAGTCGACTTTTCCAAACGCCCCTTTGTCTGCAAAGGCGATTCGGGTGATATCTATGTCGCAGAAAGCGTGATCATTTCAACCGGTGCACAGGCCCGGTGGCTTGGCCTTCCGGGCGAAGAAAAATTCAACGGTCGTGGTGTCTCTGCATGCGCCACCTGCGACGGTTTCTTCTATCGCAACAAACCGGTCGTGGTTGTTGGTGGTGGCAATACCGCTGTTGAAGAAGCCCTTTATCTTGCCGGGATCTGCTCGAAGGTGACACTCGTGCATCGTCGCGACGAACTGCGCGCGGAAAAAATGCTGCAGGATCGCCTGCTGAAGCATGAAAAGATCGATGTCGTCTGGGACAGCGTCATTGACGATATCCTCGGTGGCGACGGCCCGATGGACGGCGTTGAAGCCGTTCGCGTGCGCAATGTCAAAACCGGTGATCTTTCCGACATCACCGCCGATGGCTTCTTTGTCGCGATCGGTCATGATCCGGCAACCGCCGTGTTCAAGGGGCAAATCGACATGGATGATGAAAATTACATCCTCGTCAAACCGGGTAGCACCACAACCAACGTTCACGGTGTCTTTGCCGCAGGTGATGTGACCGACAAGATTTACCGTCAGGCAGTTACTGCGGCGGGCATGGGCTGCATGGCGGCACTCGAAGCTGAAAAGTTCATTGCCGAGCACAACGAATAAGCACGGTCATCCTTACCGGATATGACAAAGGGGCGCCAATGGTGCCCCTTTTTTGTGCCTACGGCCTGGAAATATGACTGCATTCAGAAACGGCGAACGTGCCAATTTTCGGCAATCCCCTGAGTTCATTTATGAATCCGGCGTGAACGAAATCACCACTTTCGTAATTGGTTGCTTGCAGATCGTGCCAAAGGCCTCATATTGATTTAATGATATCAGTTTGGAAGCAATTTCACATGCGGCTTAATAGTGTGGAAACCAAATGCTTCTAAGAAGAAGATAAAGAAGTATCAGGGGACTGGCGCGGCAATGGCGCGACAGTGACATTAGGAGCAGGTCTATGGACTGGGACAAGCTGCGTGTTTTTCACGCTGTTGCGGAAGCTGGAAGCTTCACACACGCGGGGGAAAATCTCAATCTGAGCCAGTCGGCGGTCAGCCGACAGATCAGCGCACTTGAAGAAAGCGTCAAGGTGCCGCTATTCCACCGCCATGCACGCGGCCTGATCCTGACCGAGCAAGGCGAACTTCTGTATCGCACGGCCCATGATGTGTTTGCCAAACTTTCCATGGCCGAAGCCCGCATTCGCGAATCCAAGGAACGTCCCAGCGGTCCGTTAAAAGTAACCACCACGGTTGCCTTCGGATCAACCTGGCTGACCCCGCGTATCAACGAATTCCTTGAACGCTATCCAGAAATTGAACTGTCGCTGGTGCTCAATGACGAGGAACTCGATCTTGCCATGCGCGAGGCCGATGTTGCTATCCGCATGCAGCCACCGCGTCAGGCTGATCTCGTTCAGCGCCAATTAATGACATTGCGCTATCATGTCTTTGCGTCGCCTGAGTATATCAAGCAGTTCGGCATTCCCAAAAAGCCCGAAGACCTCAAAGATCATCGTCTGATCATTTACGGTGCGGATGCGCGCCCACCGGTCTCGAACGTCAACTGGATGATGGCCGTCGCCCAGCAGTTCAAACCGGATATGCGGCCGATCCTGAAACTGAACAATATCTATGGCATCTTCCGTGCGACCGAGTCCGGGCTTGGTATTTCGGCCCTGCCCGATTACCTGCTGCCGACTGACAGCAATCTGGTCCGCATTCTGCCGGAACTCGAAGGGCCAAGCTTCGATGCCTATTTCGTTTATCCTGAAGAACTGCGTCATTCCAAACGCATTGCCGTCTTCCGCGATTTCCTGATCGAGGAAATCAGTAAGGTCAAAGCCAAGATGAACGCCGCCGCCGCGACCGATTAATGCAAGCGACAAGAGAAGAATCCGAAAGCCCCGCACCGAAATCGGCTGCGGGGCTTTTTTTTTGATGTGCCAGCCCGTAAAAATACAACCCCTAGTTCATGCGAGAAACTGCAATAGCAGGTCTTCAACACAAAACCCTGACGCGAACTGTCACCGATAATGACCTTTTGAACCAGTTCATCAGCACTCAAAATCAGCTTCTCCAGGAAAACGCAGTCATAATAGCTTCAAATTACTGACATTTTTTCGCCATGCACTCAGCGCATGGTTGGATTGTTGTTATTCTATTTTTAAGCGTAAGATCATATGCGTATATTCACATCAGAAGTTGTTAGCGACCGCGAAAGCGATGAGCGCTTTCATCTTTCCCTGATCTCCGCATGATCCGTCTGCCGAAACGTTATTCGGCATGGAATCTTCCCTGGATTCCACGTCTCCCAGACGTTAAAGCCTCCCTGTTGATCTTGCCGGTAGCTCCCCCTAGCTACCGGCATTTTTTTCGCATTCGCACAATTAAGTGGCAGCGAATTGATCAAAAGATTGGGAACAAGCGCATTAGAAACCATAAATATTGTAGTTATTTCAGATGCTTAATGTCTGAATTTTCGTAGCCCAAGATTTATGCAATTTACGCATGGCTGAATGAGCAATTTGACAGTGGTGTTTCCCGTCAAAAACGCTATCTTCCTCTTCGAACCGCAGCGGTGAATAACTGCATCGCGGTACAGAGTTTTCTCCCTGACCGAATTTTCGGTCTTTGTCGGGCGCCCTGCCCGGCATACCCAGGGCCCTGAGAAGGGTCCTACGTCTCCCAGACGTGAAGCCTCCCTGATAAACTTGCCGGGCACATTTGTTGCCCGGCTTTTTTTTTGCCTTGATGAAATCCCTTCCTCTAGCAGGCACAACTGTGATCGGTCCCGGCTTGGCAGTCACAGATAAACCGCGCAGTATGGCATCTGCGTGCAATGGCGTCTGACGATCAGGGTTGAAATCATGAAAAGCAATATTGGCCAATTCCTGTTTGGCAAACCGGCACAGGATCGTCTGCCGGACCGTGTGCGCGATGCCATTGCCCGTCAGCAGCAGGACAGCGAAAAACTGATCGGCTGGGTGCAGTTGCTGCTGGTGACGATCTTTGCGACCCTTTACACCGTGTCGCCCAAAACATTCATGAATACCGGAATTCATCCGGTGCCATGGGCTTTGGGGCTGTATTTCCTGTTTACCTTTATCCGGCTGGTGCTGTCCTACCGCGGCAGCCTGTCGAACTGGTTCCTGACGCTGTCAGTCATTGCCGATATTGGTTTGCTGATGGTCCTGATCTGGAGCTTCCATATCCAGTATATGCAACCGGCAAGCTTCTATCTCAAAGCGCCGACCATGATCTATGTGTTCATCTTCATCTCGTTGCGCACCCTGCGGTTTGATCCGCGTTATATTTTGCTGGCCGGGGCAACGGCGGCGATTGGCTGGCTGATACTGGTCTTTTATGTGATCTGGAGCGAACGGGGCGAGAGCATGGTCACACGGGATTATGTGACCTATCTGACATCCAATTCGATCCTGATCGGGGCCGAGATCGACAAGATCATTTCCATTGTTCTGGTATCAGCCGTGCTGGCGATTGCGGTTTCACGCGCACAACGTTCCTTTACCCGTGCCGTTACCGATGAAATCGCGGCAAGCGAGCTGTCGCGCTTTATCTCGCCCGAGGTCGCGGCCCGCATTACCCACGCAAACCAGCAAATCAAACCCGGCGACGGCGAAGCCGCCAAAGCCACCATCATGTTCACCGATATCGAAGGGTTTTCTGGCATTTCCGAAAAGCTGAGCCCGCAGGAACTTGCCGCAATGCTCAATGAATATTTCGCAGCAACCAGCAATGTGATCAACAAACACGGCGGCGTCATCACCCAGTTTCAGGGGGATGCCATGCTGATTACCTTCAACGCCGTCAAACCTGATCCCGATCACGCGTTAAACGCCGTCCGCACGGCAATTGATATCACACGGCTCTGTGCCGACACCACATTCTGTCATGGTGGAAAGCTTAAAACCCGATGCGGCATCAATACCGGGGATATCGTAATAGGTGCAATTGGCTCGGAAAACCGGCTGACCTTCACCGTCCATGGCGACAACGTCAATATCGCCGCCCGGCTTGAACAGCTTAACAAACAATATGGAAGCTACATCCTTGCAACCGAGGATACAGTGAAGTCCTGCCAGGAAGAGTTCGCATGGCAGGCACGCGGCGAGGTCACCGTGCGCGGGCGTGAAACGCCAACGCCGATCTTCAGCCTCTAGGCAGATGCGCTTATCGCCTTTGCCATCCCCACAAAGAAAAAGCGCGCGGCGGGCGATTTGCCCGCCCCACGCTTTTTGGGGACAGATGGTCTTGGGGAGACCGGTCAGATACGGTGCCTTGACCTTGGGGTGCAGATCACTGCGGGGGACAGTGATTTTAAAGGTCCCGGTGATTAGCGAGGGAGGGGCGCTTCACCGGCGTTTCCGCATCTGACAATTGTGAATATGCCCTTGAATTGGGGCGTAAAAACCGGCCGGTAATGACCATTCAGGGGCAAATTGGGGCGAAATAAAGTTTGGAACTGTAACCGCGAAAAGCCGTTCCCGATTTGGGAAAAAAGAAGGGGCGGGATTTACCCGCCCCATTTTCGGGGTCTTCATGGTCTTGGGGAGACCGATCAGCCGGGGCCTGGGATTGTTCTTTCTTCGGGGGAAGATGAAAGAACGGGCCAGAAGACGTTTGAGGGGGGACAGAAGGTTCTGGCCGTTGCCTCGACTGACAATGCCTAATCTGCCTTGTGAATAGGGCAGGAAAACAGGCCGCATAGGGCCATTTGAGGGCGAATTATGGTCAAAAAGGGGCATAGGAACCCGTAAACCCTTGATAGCGATATAGCCAATAATGATCTATCCTGAAGATTGTCCGGCTCCGCATTGGCAGAAACACGCCAATCCGGAATGACGCATGCAACTGCATTCCCTTCCGGCACCCGTACCCTGTTGCCTTCTGTGCCAACGCAGACCGGACACCCGCACCACACAGACCCGGAAAAACCGGGCGCGCGCAACGTCCTGACCGGCTGCATCATTTGCAGAAAGCACATGGAATTGGCAAACCGCTTATTTAGGCGGGATAATACAGATCTCCATGCGCGGGCCGGCCCCATGCGTCCCATGATGCATCAAGGAGATGTCCATGCCCCCGTCCAAAGAGCCAAAAGACAAAGCAGACACCACAAATCCGCTCGCTAGCCCCCGTCACGTTCCGCGATGTGCCGCGTTAATCGGCCCCTATTCCAGTGGCAAGACCAGCCTGTTTGAAAGCCTTCTTCCCGCGACAGGTCGAGTACATCGCAAGGGGTCCGTTCGTGATGGCACGACAATCGGCGATGCAACAGCCGAGGCACGCGAACGGCAAATGAGCACCGAAATGACGGTTGCCCAAACCCGGTATCTTGACGAGGAATGGCATTTTATCGATTGCCCCGGCTCGGTTGATTTTGCACAGGATTCCCGTGAAGCCGCGATGATATGCGATGTTGCCATCGTGGTTGTCGAACCCGACCCGACACGCGCCATGATCGCCGCACCGATCCTGAAATTTCTGGATCGCAACCGTATTCCGCATCTGATTTTCATCAATAAAACCGATCATAGCGGCATTCGCCTGCGCGATAGCCTTGATGCGCTGCAATCAATCTCGGAGCGTCCGCTTGTGCTCCGTGAAATTCCGATCCGCGACGGCAAGGGGCCGGACGATACGATAACCGGTTTCGTCGATGTCGTTTCCGAACGGGCCTATCAATATCTGGAAGGACAACCTTCAAAACTGATCACTCTGCCCGCCAACGCCAAAGAACGCGAAGCCGAGGTCCGGGATGGATTGCTCGAGGCACTTGCCGATTTTGACGACAATCTGCTTGAACAAATCCTTGAAGATCAGACACCGGCAAGAGAAACGATCTATGACAATCTTGAACGTGATCTGGCCAAGGATTTGATCGTTCCGGTGTTCTTCGGGTCAGCCGAACATGACCACGGCATCATTCGATTGTTAAAGGCATTGCGTCACGAAGCGCCGAATGCCGATGTGTGCGCTCATCGTCTGGGCGTTGAACCGCAAGGCGAGGTTACTGCTGTCCAGATTTTCAAAACCGTTCATCTGCCCCATGCGGGGCGGTTTTGTTATGGGCGGATCCTTTCGGGGCAGGTAAAGAACGGCGACACACTTGGTCGCGACAAGATCGCAGGCATGTGTCAGGTATTTGGCGACAAGCACGAAAAGCTCGATATCGGTACATTTGGCAGCATCGTCGGCCTGCCGCGAATTGATCATCTGCGCACCGGTTCGCTGTGCACAGCCGATGGCGAGATGGATAGTCTTTGGCCAGATCCCCTGCCCCCGCTTTATGAAACCGGACTGGAAGTCACCAAGCCCGGCGATGACGTCAAACTAACCGAAGCATTACGCCATCTGTGCGAACAGGACAGGTCGCTGTCGTTCGTTCATAGCGACGATACCGGACAACTTGTATTGCGGGGCCATGGCGATATTCACCTTCAGGTCGCACTCGCCCAGCTTCGCACCCGCTATCACCTTGAAATCGAAACCAGACCGGTTGAAACCGCCTATCAGGAAACCGTGCGCAAGCCGGCACAGGCGCGGGGTCGCTATAAAAAGCAGACTGGCGGACATGGGCAATTTGGCGATGCCCAGATCGAACTGAAACCTCTTGGACGCGGCGAAGGTTTTTCATTCAATGAACGGATCGTCGGCGGTGCCATTCCCCGGCAATACATCCCCGCTGTCGAAAAGGGGGTGCGCGATGCCATGCGTTCCGGGCCGCTTGGTTTTCCGGTGGTTGATATCGCGGTCGAACTGGTTGACGGGTCCTATCACGCGGTTGACAGTTCCGATCAGGCATTTCAGATGGCCGGGCGCATTGCCATCGCCGATGCGCTTAAGGAAGGGGAGTCGGTTCTGCTTGAACCCATCGAAAGATACGCGATTTCGATCCCGTCGGAATTCACATCCAAGGCCCAGCGGCTGGTCAGCACCCGGCGCGGTCAGATCCTTGGTTTCAGTGCCAAGGATGGCTGGCAGGGATGGGACGAAATTGATGTCCAAATGCCCGCATCCGAAACCGGCGATATGGTGATGGAGCTACGATCACTGACACAGGGAACGGGCTTTTTCACGCGAAGTTTCTCGCACATGCAGGAACTTGCAGGCAAGCAGGCCGACATGATCGTCAGCGCCCGACAAAAACCACATAAAAAGTAATAGAATTGATCTATCGCTAATCATTAAACTATTGATTGGCGTAAAGTTTTCCAATCGTTGATACTCTGTGCAAACAAAGAGCTAACCTTCGGGCATGTGCCCCTTTTACCGGAGTGAAAACATGCAGATTGATATCGGAATCAATGAAACCAACCGCACTGCGATCGCCGACGGCCTTGGCCGCGTTCTGGCAGATTCTTATGCGCTGTATCTCAAAACCCATAACTTCCATTGGAACGTGACCGGCCCGATGTTCCAGACCCTGCACACCATGTTCGAAGAACAATATACCGAACTGGCCATGGCGATTGACGAAGTTGCCGAACGTATTCGTTCGCTGGGCGCATTTGCCCCGGGCAGTTTTTCGGCTTATGCCAAACTCTCGTCGATCCCGGAAGAAACCGGTGTGCCTGCCGCCAAGGACATGATCACACAACTGGTCGAAGGCCATGAAACCGTGATCAAGACCGCGCGTTCGCTTTATCCGATCTGTGACTCGTCAGACGATGATGCCACTGCCGACCTCCTGACCGCACGCATTCAGGTCCACGAAAAAACCGCATGGATGTTGCGCTCCCTGCTGGAAAGCTAAGACGAGAACGTCGTGTTCAAAACAAAGGCCCGGAAATCCATCCGGGCCTTTTTCATATCCGGTGAAGCCAACCGAACACTATCCACGCAGCAAAGGATCAATCCGGCGCGCCGCATGCAGGACGGCGAAGTCGTGCCCGTGCGGTGCCGCAATCATCAATGCCCCCGGCGCAACGCCGTCACCAGCCGGAACCGGGATTGAAATGGCGCAGGCATCCGAAAGGTTCAGATAGGATGTGTTGCGCAACATCATCGCATTCAAACGGTCAAAGTCGGCTTCGACTTCGGCGATCTTGGGTGCCATCATTGGCAATGTCGGTGAAATCATCACATCGACATCCGCCATGGCCGAACTGAACATCGCAATCACGTCGGTTCGCTTGGCATAGGCATCAATCAGGTCTGCCGCACTGAGGGTATCAGCAAAACGCATCCGGTTAAGCACACGCAGATCGCCACAGGTTTCAAGCGCCTTGAAATCCTGTGAATAGATTTTGTGCGCTTCTGCCGCGACAAGAATTTTGTTGATCACCGCATTCTCGGCCAAAAAGCCCAGATCAATCTCGATCAACTGATGTCCGGCATTTGCCAGCTTTTTGCAAACCGCATCAAAATCCGCCCGCACCCGGTCATCAAGATCATTAACAAAGGCATGAACCGGCACACCGATTTTGATCGGGGCGGGTTTGCCATCCTGTGCGGGCAAGGTTTTGCCCGCCATGACTTCAAACGCGGTAATCGCGGTTTGCAGATCACCGGCAAGCGGCCCCGCCGTGTCAAAACTTTTGGCCAACGGATGAATGCCTTCACCCGACATCCACAAACGGCTGGGCTTATAGCCATAAAGCCCGTTGATCGCCGACGGAATGCGAACCGATCCGCCGGTATCGGTGCCAAGTGCAATATCGGCCAGACCAAGTGCAACCGTCAATGCACCGCCCGATGTCGAGCCGCCCGGAATGCCTTCGGGGTCAAACACATTGCCCGGCGTACCGTAATGCGGGTTAAGCCCGACACCGGAATAGGCAAATTCGCTAAGTGCTGTACGACCATACGGCACCGCACCGGCGGCCTTGATGCGCGCGATGACTTCGCAATCCCGCGTTGCTGCCGGACGCCCCTGCAACAATTTTGATGCGGCCGTGGTGGTAACACCGGCCTCGTCATAAAGGTCCTTTACCGAAACCAGCATACCGGCCAACGGCAGGGCCGTTGCCGATTGCGCCACGCGTTCCTCGGCCGCGTCGGCATCACGCAAAATGCGGTCGCGGTCAAACTCGGTGAAAATCCTGGCTGCCAAATCACCCAGTTGATCCACCTTATCAATCGCTGCCTTTGCCTTGTCGATGATCGCGCCCATCGGGCTGCCTCCGTCACGTTCTGATTTTTATGGAAATTTTCTGAAACCGAGCCTAGGCGATTTCAAGCAGTTCAACAATGTCATAGCTGTGTGTAATGCTCAGCTCCCGCACCGGATCATGCATTGTCATTTTAAACGAACGTGCCGGGCGCACCCCGCCCTTCGCACCAAAAGTTCCGCACAGCATCACAGCCGCCTTGCCATTGGCCCCTGCCGCCTTTAGCCCCGCCCCTTCGATCAGATCGGAAAGCGGACGGATTGACGCAATCGTGCCTTCCTGATAGGGAACCCATTCATCACTGTCGCCTTCACGGATCCAGGATTTCAGTTCGATCTGTTCCAGATGGTCCGCAACATCGTCAAACTTCCAGATCGCATCAGCAACCGGCTTGGCACAAATCTGCTTTGACAGTGCAACCGAATGGGCTTCAAGTTCCCGGTCGGTATGATCCGATGCCAGTCCAAGATACAGAACACCGTCCTTTGAAATCACCAGCGGCTCGACCTCGCCTGAGGTGCCTTTGCCAACCACCTCAATCAGCGGGGACTGGGTCAGCATGCCAAACGATGTGCGGTAATAAAGCGGCACGGTCGATGGTGGCTTGACCCCGATGGCGGCCAGTTCGTCAATGTGATGCTGGATCGCCTTGGCATCGCGGCCGGTCCATCCGGCAACCGTGCAATGACCGATTTCAAAGCTGACTTCATTGCCATCAAGGGTAAAATTCATCTGCATTTGCTCTATCCCAATTCTAATTTTTACGAATTTTGCGCGCATTGGGCGGTTGCGGACCGGTTTCCCGGTCCGCCCCGAAGGCACAAAAGATCAAGTCATGATGCGTGTTGTCGCGCGTGTTTATCCCGACCGGATCAAAGGATGTCGGGCAGGAACAGGGCGACGGACGGCATCGCGACAAGCAGGGCGATCATGGCAAGCATCACCAGAACAAACGGGATGGTGCCCAGCATCACTTCGGACAATCGGCCCGATTTGCGTGCGCCCTGCACGACGTAAAGGTTAAGTCCGACAGGCGGTGTGATCAAAGCCATCTCGATCAGAACAATCAGAAGAATGCCAAACCATACCTTGTCAAACCCCATGCCGGTCATGATCGGCACAATGATCGGAATGGTTGCCACCATCAGCGACAGGGTTTCAATGAAGAAACCAAGCACGATGTAAAGCAGGATCACGACCATCAATGTGCCCATCGGTGACAGGTTCAAACCGGTCAGAAGGTCTTTAAGTTCCCGTCCCATGCCTGCGGCGGTCAGGGTAAAGTTCAGGAAATAGGCACCGATAATCACCAGCATGATCATCGCGGTGATCCGAACCGTGCCATACAGGCATCTTTCCATCATTTCGCGCGAAACACCGCGATTGAAGGCCGCGATCAGCATCGCAATTGCCACACCGACAGCAGCCGATTCTGTCGGGGTTGCCCAACCGGCATAGATCGACCCGATCACTACCAGGAACAGAACCAAAATCGGCAAAAGATGCTGCAGGCTGCCGATGCGTTCCGACCAGGTGAATGAACGGCTTGTGCCGCCAAGGGTCGGCTTGATCTTGCACAGGATCGCCGTAACCATCATGAAGGCCACCGCCATCAGAAGCCCCGGGATCAATCCGGCAAGGAAAAGACGCGGGATCGATGTTTCGGTCAGGAAGCCATAGACGATCAGGTTGATCGATGGCGGGATCATGATGCCAAGCGTCCCGCCCGCGGCAATCGCGCCGGAAAACAGTTTGGGATCATATCCAAGCTTTTCGGCCTGCGGCATGGCAACGGTTGCCACCGTCGCCGCCGTCGCAACAGACGACCCCGACGTTGCCGAAAACATCGTTGCCGTGCCGATATTGGCGTGGATCAAGCCACCGGGAAGCCACGAAAACCATTTATCAAGGGCTTCATAGGTGCGTTCGGCAATGCCACCACGCACCAGAATTTCGCCCAGCAGCACAAAGAACGGAATGGCGATCAGGGTCGATGAATTCGACGATGACCAGACCACCTGCCCCAGCCCGCGCAACAGCGGGAAAGGCGAAAACAGCTGATCAACCCCGAACCCCAAAAGGAACAGAACAATCCCGACCGGAATGGACAGGGCGAGAAGCCCCAGAAGCGATGCGGTAACGGTAAAGATCATGCTTCCAACTCCAGCTCGGAGCGGGCACCAACAAGCGCATCGGCCTGCTCAAGGTTACGCTTGGCCAGAAGCGACAATGTCAGGATCACCAGAACACTTGAACACACGGCAAACCATATCCAGCCGGAAAGCCAGATCGATTGTGGTATCCATAACGGTGTTTCAAGCGGGGTATTGGCGCGTGATCCGCGTTCAATCGTCTTTTGCAGAACCGGCCAGCTTTGAACGGCAATAACAATCGATGTTCCGGCAAGGGCGATGATCGCAAGAAGATCAAGCATTGCCTTGCCACGCTGGCGCAGGCGCAGACGAATAAGGTCAATACGCACATGCGCCAGTTCCGTCAGGGCATAAGACATGCCCCAACTGGCGACGCCGGCCATCACATATCCCGATATTTCATCAGCACCCCCAAAGGAAATACCGACTTCACGCAAAAGAATATCTGCGATGATCAGGACCACGCAGCTTGTCAGAACAAGTCCGACAAACAACGCGATCATACGGTTAATGCGGCGGATGGCCGCAATCAATGAGGTAGTCACGGTTGCGGCCTCCTCCGGCTGGTTTACTGCTTAGCTCAGAGGTACGGTAACACCGACGGCTTTACCAACCGTTTCGTTCCAGCGCGTAACCCACTCCGCACCTGCACGTTCAGCCCATTCCGGCAAGACAACAGTGGTCAGGATTTCCTTGGCCTTGGCAAGATCGGCATCAGATGCCTCAACCAACGTCATGCTCGCCGGATCACCCGCGGGGCAGGTTCCATTACCGGTAAGGCACGCAATATCGGCTTCAAGCGCACCGGCGGCTGCGGCCCATGCCGGGGCTTCGAACTTGGAATTGACTTCGTCGGTAATCAGTTTCTGCATTTCCGGCGACAGGCTGTTCCACTTGTCAAAATTCATCGCCGTTACAACCGGATCCCAGCCACCAAGCGGAATGGTCATAAGGTGGTCGGAAACTTCCCACCAACCCGCACTGTATCCCGAACCAGCACCGGTAACGGCACAATCAATCACACCACGTTCAAGCGCGCCCGGTACTTCGGAAAACGCAACATTCACACCGTTGGCACCCAGCGCCTCAAGGAACTTGGTGGTCATGCGCCCCGAACCACGAACCTTTTTGCCTTTAAGGTCTTCAAGCGAGGTCACATCACCTTTGCAGAAAACGACCTGCGGCGGGTATGGCGCAACGGCCAGAACCTTGGAATTGAAACGTTCCTTGAAAATATCCTCGACCATCGGGCGGGCAGCTTCAACCATCGCCTTTGCCTCTTCGGCGGTGTTGGCAACCAGCGGCACGTCAAGACCTTCAAGTTCCGGAGCATCGCCAACCGCATAATCGGCAACCGTCATACCAACATCGAAAACGCCGTCATTCAGAATACGAAAAACGTCGCCGCCGCCGATACCCATCTGATCATGGGTGGTCATCTGGACATTGATGTCGCCGTTTGATGCGGCGGGCAGTTCTTCGGTCCAGAACGGTGTTTCAAACTGCTTGTTCAGCGGCAGGCTGCTCCAGCTGCCGACAACCGAAAGGTCTTCGGCAAAGGCAGGGGTTGCCATCATGCCCGCACCAAGGGCAGAAACGGCAAGTAACGAAGATACTGTCTTTTTCATGAGATGGTCCTCTCTGATAGCTAGGTTTTATTTGTGATTTCAGGCGGTCTTTGTCTGCAGTGAAAATTCCGCGGCTTCTGCCAGGACATCCGTCACCAGCATCAGACCGGGTTCATGCGTGATGGCAAGGTCCGGCAAAACATTGCGGATCGCCATTTGCGGCGTAACGCCACAGGCCCAGAAAACCGGGATATCCCCCTCGTCCACGACAGGTTCGTCGCCGAAGTCCGGCTTCATGAGATCGGAAATGCCAATGCTGGCCGGATCGCCAATATGAACCGGCGCACCATGCGCCAGGCGATAACGATCGGAATAAAGGATGGCACGGATGGCATCGGATGGTTTGAAGGACCGCATCGAAACCACCAGCGGGCCATGGAAACGCCCGGCCGGGGTGGTGGCAATATTGGTCACATACATCGGAACGTTCCGATTGGCGTCCATATGACGCAGTGGCACACCACTGCGCGTAATCGCCGCCTCGAACGAAAATGAACAACCGAGAACAAAGGTCACCAGATCATCGCGCCAGACTGCACTCAGATCGGAAACACTGTTAAAATCAGTCGTGCCACGAAACACACGATAGCCCGGCAGATCGGTACGAATATCAAGATCGGCGCCAAGTTCCGGAATATACGGCGAACCCGGTTCGGACATGCCGATCAATGGGCAGGATTTCGGGTTTTTGGCACAAAATTTAAGGAACTCGTCGGCATAGCTTGCCGGCAGGATCGCAAGATTGCCCTGCAGATACCCGGATGCATAGCCGGTGGTGGTGCCCCGATGTTTTCCGGAACGGATTGCGTGTCGCAAAGCCAGCGGCGATATCGTCGATGCAGATTCCGAAACGGTCGTCGGGGAACAAGATGCGCTTTTTGTCGCGTTCATTTATTCGGTCCTGTTCTCAGCCTCGCAACAAGCTTGAGAAACTCAACCGATCTTGTCAAGAAATCATTTTAGTCAATTTATGATCTAATTTAACGATCAGTTTGATCGAACAATCTGGCCGCCTCAATCACCGCCTCGCCAATTTCACGATTGCGTTCCGGGTAATAACTGATCACAAAATGAAGGTCGGTCAGCCGGGCTTCTTCCTGCACCGGGATTGCCTTAATATGTTCATCCCAAACGGAATTTGTGACCATCAGGGACGGCAGAACCCCGATCCCGAAACCTCCGCCGACAAGGTGTTTTACGGTCGAAAGTGACGCCGATCCATGTAATGCTGGCTGCGAAATATCGGGCGCGGAAAAGATGCTTTCGACCTCGCGAAACGGGGGTGTTCCCTTTGGGAAGGTGACAATAGCATGCTCGGCAAGCTCCGCCAGCGACATCGGATGGTCGGGTAATTCCATCGATCCGGTGCAATACCAGCCCAGTTGAACCGGCTTCAGGGCCGCGGCAACCGCCCCCTGTGGCACCGATTCCCGCAACATGATCGCAACGTCAAGCGCATCATCGGCCATGGTCATCGCCAATTGGCCGGATGTATCAACCGACAATTCGAAACGCACCTTTGGGTAATCGTCTTTCAGCTTGTTCAACATGTCGGTCAGGATCGTATGAACGATGGTTTCAGCAACACCGATACGAACCGTGCCGCTCAGTTCCCCCGGATGGGTCAATTCCTGCCAGATACGATCGCGTGCACGCGATAAACGCTGCGCCTCTTCAAGAAACCGAAGACCAGCCGCCGTCAAACGCACCTGCCGGTTGGATCGATCAAACAGCATGATACCCAGCTTTTTCTCAAGTGCGGAAACCCGCGATGAAATTGCCGACTGGGACAGATCGTATTTCTGGGCCGCGGCCCGAAAGCCGCCTGCCTTCACGATGTCCTGTAAAATCTCGATATCCTTGAATTCAAACACGTTTTCGTTTCCCAAATAGCAACTGCATCGTCGATCCTGTCAGCCGGATCGTTTGATTTATGATCACAATACCCTGCAACCGATCATCTGGCACGATCAATCCGTTGCGATTTTTCTATCGTATGCAGAACAAAGCGCACCAATGGCCGCTTCGAACACATTTCCGGCTTCACCGCCCCCTCACCGAGGCGTTACTTGCCCGAAGCACCTTTTCCTTAGACATTGGGAATACGCCAGATTGGAGGGTTAGATGCTGATACGCCGCAAGAAGGGTTGGGAAATCGCCGAACGCGATGCAACCCCGCAATCCATTTACAAGAACCGTCGTCAGTTCCTGAAAGGCATTGCCGCAGGATCCATCGGCGCGGCGGCAACCAGCCTGCCGATCGGTCGCGCTTTGGCCCAAGGATCCGATCCAACCGCCGATCTTTATCCGGCGATGCGCAATCCGGCCTATGTCGTTGATCGCGCCATTACCGATAAATCCAAGGCGCTGACCTATAACAACTTCTATGAATTCGGATCGCACAAATTCATTTCCGACGCGGCCCAGGCGATGAAAATCCGCCCATGGACAGTCAAGATCGACGGCATGGTCGAAAAACCGATTGAAATCGATTTTGATGATCTGGTGCGCAAAATGCCGCTGGAAGAACGCGTTTATCGCTTCCGCTGCGTCGAAGCCTGGGCGATGACCGTGCCCTGGACCGGTTTCCCGATGAAGGCGCTGGTCGATTATGCCAAACCACTTTCAGGCGCAAAATACATCGAAATGCAAACTGCGGAACAAAAGGACACCATGCCGGGCCTGCGGCAGTTCTGGTATCCATGGCCCTATATCGAAGGCCTGACAATTGAAGAAGCCACCAATGAACTTGCGATGATCGCAACCGGCATATACGGCGAACCGCTTCCAAAACAGAACGGCGCACCGCTGCGTCTGGTTACCCCGTGGAAATACGGCTTCAAGAACGTTAAATCGATTGTCCGCTTCACCTTCACCGACAAACGCCCGGTCAGTTTCTGGGAACAGCTTAACGACGGAGAATACGGCTTTTGGGCCAATGTGAACCCCAAAGTCCCACATCCCCGCTGGAGCCAGGCACAAGAACGCCTGCTGACCACGGGTGATGAAGTCCCGACACAGATTTACAATGGCTATGGCCAGTATGTTGCCGATCTTTACAAGGGCATGGAAGACGAAAAGCTGTTCATGTAATTGTCCTTCCCACCCACTCGGAAAAACCAACAAGGCCCGAAACCTGCGAGTGTTCCGGGCCTTGTTTTCGTTAATCAATATTACATCAAATCAGGGGCCGCTGCGCCGACGGCCTTTGTATTTCGGCTTGTTGGCCGATTTCGATCCCGGCCCGATGGTTCCAATGCTGCGTGCCATCGGCCCGGCATCAGCAAGGCCCAATTCCTGATCCTCAAGCCGCTTGATCTCGTCACGCAGGCGTGCTGCTTCCTCGAACTCAAGGTTCCCGGCGGCTTCACGCATCCGTTTTTCAAGGTCTTCGATATGCGCACGCAGATTGTGCCCGATCAGGACATCACCCGAAACGCCGGTATCGACCGTGACGTAATCATGCTCGGCAACGCTTTCCAGAACATCGCGGATTTTGCTGCGCACCGATTCTGGCGTGATGCCATTGGCCTCGTTATAGGCAATCTGCTTTTCGCGGCGGCGGTTGGTTTCGCCAATCGCATATTCCAGACTGTCGGTCATCTTGTCGGCATAAAGCAAAACCCGGCCATCAATGTTACGCGCTGCGCGCCCTATGGTCTGCACCAGTGATGTTTTCGACCGAAGGAAACCTTCCTTGTCCGCATCCAGAATCGCAACAAGCGCACATTCCGGGATGTCCAAGCCTTCGCGCAAAAGGTTGATGCCGACCAGAACATCAAACACGCCAAGCCGCAAATCGCGAATGATCTCGATGCGTTCAAGCGTATCGATATCCGAATGCAGATACCGGACCCGCACACCATGTTCATGCAGATATTCGGTCAAATCCTCGGCCATGCGCTTGGTCAGCGTCGTAACCAGAACACGCTGCCCCTTCGCCGCACATTCCTTGGCCTCGGCCAACAGGTCATCGACCTGCGTTTCAACCGGGCGGATAATACAAACCGGGTCAATCAGGCCGGTTGGGCGGATGACCTGTTCGGCAAACACACCGCCGGTGCGTTCCATTTCCCAGTTGCCCGGCGTTGCCGAGACAAACACGCTTTGCGGGCGCATGGCTTCCCATTCCTCGAATTTCAGTGGACGGTTATCCACGCAACTCGGCAGGCGGAAGCCATGTTCGGCCAGGGTGAATTTGCGATTATAGTCGCCCCTGAACATGCCACCGATCTGCGGCACGGCAACGTGACTTTCATCAACAAACAGCAACGCATTTTCCGGCAGATATTCAAACAATGTCGGCGGCGGCTCGCCGGGATTACGTCCCGAAAGCCAACGGGAATAGTTTTCGATCCCCTTGCAGTGGCCCACGGTTTCCATCATTTCCAGATCGAACATTGTACGCTGTTCGATCCGCTCGGCCGCCAGAAGCTTGCCTTCCTGCTGGAACTGCGCAAGCCGGTCTTTCAGTTCCTGTTTGATGCCAGCCATCGCCTGTACCAGTGTCGGACGAGGCGTGACATGGTGCGAATTGGCATAGACAGTGACCGAGTCCATGGTGGCAAACTTATGCCCGGTCAGCGGATCAAATTCCGCCAATTCCTCGACCTCATCACCAAACATTGAAACACGCCATGCGCGATCCTCGGCGTGGGCCGGAAAGATTTCCAGAACATCCCCGCGCACCCTGAATGTCCCGCGCGAGAATGCGGCGTCGTTACGGGTATATTGCAACTCGACCAGCCGCTTCATGATCAGGTTGCGATCAACCTCATCGCCCACCGCAATCCGCTGCGTCATTTCTAGGTAGGTTTCAACCGCACCGATACCGTAGATGCAGGAAACAGATGCCACGATGATACAGTCGTTGCGTTCAAGGATCGCACGCGTCGCCGCATGGCGCATCCGGTCGATCTGCTCATTGATCGAACTATCTTTTTCGATATAGGTGTCCGAGCGTGGGATATAGGCTTCAGGCTGGTAATAGTCGTAATAGGATACGAAATACTCTACCGCGTTTTCCGGGAAGAACGCCTTCATCTCTGAATAAAGCTGTGCCGCCAGCGTCTTGTTCGGCGCAAGAACAAGGGCGGGGCGCTGCGTTTTGGCAATAATGTTGGCCATGGTAAAGGTCTTGCCCGACCCGGTCACACCCAGCAACACCTGATCGCGTTCTTCGCTATTGATCCCGTCCATCAGCTCGGCAATCGCCTTTGGCTGATCACCTGCGGGCTCATAATCGGTCACCAGTTTGAATTCGTGCGATCCCGCAACCGGCGGGCGACGTTTCAGCAAGAATTCAGGTAAGCCATACATCGGCGCATTCATCGGACTGATCCCTTTTTGGACATGACCATAGTTATAGGCCACCGCGACAACATCGCAACCCCCGGCCCTGACAACTGCTGTCAGCAGTTGTCAGGAGACGTCAGGACAAAAAACGCCGGAACAGGCATCGAACCATCGCGTTAAAACGTCATGACTTTCGGATCGGATGCCATGATGGGCCGTTTTCATCCCAAAGAACCCGCAAAAGGCGCGAAACTGCCTTGAATTGCTTTAAACACGGGCGTAGGGTCCGAACCGAAAGAAAGCGATTCTTTCTATTTCATTTCATTCCAGGGAAACAGACCAATGGCGTTTATTGCCGACCGTTTGAGCCGTATCAAACCCTCTCCTACCATTGCTGTCACCACCAAGGCTGCCGAACTCAAGGCTGCCGGCGTTGATGTGATCGGCCTTGGCGCAGGCGAGCCGGATTTCGATACCCCCGACAACATCAAAGACGCCGCCAAAGCAGCCCTTGATGCTGGCAAGACCAAATATACTCCGGTCGCTGGTACTCCGGAACTGCGCAAGGCGATTGTCGCGAAGTTCAAACGTGAAAATGACCTGGAATACACTATCGACGAAATCACCGTCGGTTGCGGTGGCAAACAGACGCTTTTCAACGCGCTGTTCGCAACGCTGAACCCGGGTGACGAAGTCATCATTCCGGCACCGTACTGGGTGTCCTATCCGGATATGACCCTGATGGCCGAAGGCGTTCCGGTTGTTGTTGAATGCCAGGAAGAAAACGACTTCAAAATCACGGCCGCCGAACTCGAAGCCGCGATCACGCCGAAAACCAAATGGGTTGTTCTGAACTCGCCGTCAAACCCGACCGGTGCGGCCTATTCACGTGCCGAACTGCGCGCGATTGCCGATGTTCTGCTCAAACATGAAAATGTCTGGGTCATGTCCGACGACATGTACGAACATCTCGTCTATGACGGTTTCGAATTCACCACCATTGCACAGATCGAACCGAAACTGAAATCGCGTACCCTGACCTGTAACGGTGTGTCGAAATCCTATGCCATGACCGGCTGGCGTCTTGGTTATGCTGCGGGCCCGGTTGAACTGATCAAGGCGATCAACAAGGTTCAGTCGCAGTCCAGCACCCATACCTCTTCGATCAGCCAGGCCGCATCGGTCGAAGCCCTGAACGGTCCGCAGGACTTCCTGAAAGAACGCGCCGAAGTGTTCAAGGAACGTCGCGATCTGGTCGTTAAGGCCATGAATGAATGCGAAGGTCTCTCCTGCAAAAAGCCGGAAGGCGCGTTTTACGTCTATCCGTCCTGCGCAGGCACGATTGGCAAGAAAACTCCGGACGGCAAAGTGATCGAAACCGATACCGATTTCGTGACCTACCTTCTCGAAGCCGAGGGTGTTGCCGCGGTTCAGGGTTCGGCATTCGGTCTTGCACCGTATTTCCGCATTTCCTATGCCACCTCGACCGAAGCACTGACCGAAGCATGCGCGCGCATTAAACGTGCCTGTGCTGCGCTGAAATAAGCCGGTTTTTCGATCACGGAAAATTCGTTGGGGCCCGGCACTTGCCGGGCCCTGTTTTTTTGTCCATTATCCAATTCAACATTTACGCACTGAATTACCGATAAATCGGACATATCATGCAAAACGAGAATTTCTACGTTACCGTGGACGGCATCAGCCTGTCCTGTCAGCGGATCATACCAACCAATGTCAGGCCCGATGCGCCAACGATCCTGTTCCTGCACGAGGCACTCGGCACCATCCGCATGTGGCGCGATTTCCCGGCAAGGCTCGCCACCGCAACCGGCCATCCGGTGATTGTCTATGAACGGCGTGGGCACGGCAAATCCGACCCGCACGGCCCGGACGACATCCCCCGCCCTGTCGATTTCCATAACACGGAAACCGATATCTATCTGCACGGACTGATCAGTGGACTTGGCCTTGATCGGCCGATCCTGTTTGGACACAGCGACGGGGCGACCATCGCGCTTAAATATGCCGCCCGCTTCCCAAACAATGTCCGCGCCGTCATCAGCGAAGCCGCACATGTTTTTGTCGAGGACGTCACGATTGCCGGGATCAACGAAGCGGCATCGATCTATGCCAAGACTGACTGGAAATCAAAACTCGAACGGCACCATTTCTTCCAGACCGATGCTGTATTCCGTGCCTGGGTCGATACATGGCGCCAACCGACCTTCCGCGACTGGCAGATGATTGACGAACTGCCCAACATCACCTGCCCGCTTCTGGTCATTCAGGGGAATGACGACCAGTTCGGCAGCGACGAGCAGGTCCATATCATCTGCGACAAAGTCAGCGGCACTGCAACCAAGATGATCCTTGCCGATTGCGGCCATATCCCGCATTTCGATCAGCCCGATCAGATCATTGATGCCAGCCAAAAGTTGCTTCGCCAGATCGAACCGGTTACGGCCTGATCAAACAAAAAAGCCCCGCCTGCATGATGCAGCGGGGCTTTTCGAATGATAGACTGAGTTTGGTGCACCCGACTTATTCAGCCAACGCATCCTCGGCATCCAGCACAACCGCGACCGCATGGATCACCGATGCAATGCGCACCGCATTCTGAACGGTTTCTTTTTTGATCCCGGCGGCTTTCAACACTTTCTCGTGGCTGTCGATGCACATGCCGCAGCCGTTGATCGCGGAAACCGCAAGCGAGAACAGCTCGAAATCGGCTTTATCAATGCCCGGCTTGCCGATGATGTTCATGCGCAGGCGTGCGGGCATGGTGGCATATTCGGGTTCGGACACAAGGTGCGTAAAACGATAATAGATATTGTTCATACCCATGATCGCAGCCGCACCCTTGGCTGCCTGAAACGCTTCGTCGCTCAGCTTGTTTTTGGCTTCGGCGGCAACGGCTTTCAAAAGCTTCGCGTTCCGCGATGCATAGGCGCACGCAAGCGCGGTGCCGTAAACCTGCTGATCGGTCATACCAGGGTTGTTGGCAAGACTGCTAAGGTTCAGCTTCAGATCCTTGGCATAGTCCGGCATGACGTCTTTGATTTCGGAAATGGAAGACATTGAAGCACCCCCTTTTGACTGAAGAATGAAATTCAAAACTGAAAAATGCCCGCAGCCATCGTGCACACCGCAAGTCTTGCGGGTACGTGGATTAATTTCACCGATGGACTGAAAGCGGATCCGGGCCAAAGCCCGGATCCAAATCGGTCTGGAAAACCTTAAAGGGTTGCTTCACCCTGGTTCCAGTTGCACGGGCAGAGTTCGTCAGTCTGCAGCGCGTCAAGAATACGCAGGGCTTCCTGCGGGTTACGACCAACCGAAAGGTCGTTGACCTGAACGTGACGGATGATGTTGTCCGGATCGATGATGAAGGTCGCACGCAATGCAACGCCTTCGCCTTTCGCCAGAACACCAAGCGCGTTCGAAAGTTCTTTTTTCTCGTCAGCCAGCCAGACGAACGGGCTGTCGCCCAGGTCTTCGTGGTGGGTACGCCATGCGGCATGGACGAAATCGGTATCGGTCGAGCAACCAAGCAGAACCGCATCACGGTCTTCGAAGTCACCGTTCAGTTCACCGTAACCAACGATTTCGGTCGGGCAAACAAAGGTGAAGTCTTTCGGCCAGAAGAACAGAATCTTCCATTTGCCTTCATAGGACTTGTCGGTAACCGGTGCGAAGCTGTCCGGACCTTTGCCCGAAACGCCGGTAAGATTGAATTCTGGAAGCGTATCGCCAACTGTAAGCATTTTGGTTACTCCTAACCTTGGTTCAAATTTATCCCAGAGACGGTCCCCGACAGACCGTACAAATTTTGTTCGCAAGTGCAATAATGCACTCCTTGCTGGCGATTTGTAGTTAAATGAACTAACTAAGACCAATAGAATTAATTTCGATGTTCGATAGGAAAAATTTATGGCTGCCCAACCCAGCATCAAGCAGCTCAAATATCTGGTCGCATTGTCGGAAACCGGCCATTTTGGCCGTGCTGCCGAGGCATGCTTTATCACCCAACCCAGCCTGTCGGCTGCCATCAGCGAGCTTGAAAACCTGCTTGGCGCCCAGTTGGTGGAACGCAACAAGCGTCAAGTCCTGATCACCCCGCTTGGCCGCGAGGTTGTTTCGCGGGCGCGAAATATCCTGCACGAAGTTGATGAACTGACCATGATGGCGCAGTCGGCAACCGAACCGCTTTCAGGCCCGATCAATTTTGGCGTGATCCCGACAATCGGCCCCTATCTTCTGCCCGATGTCATGAACCGCCTTAAATCCGGTTTCCCGAAATTGCAGCCCTTCCTGCGCGAAGACCAGACAGCCAAGCTTGTCGAACTTCTTGCAGCCGGGAAACTCGACATTGCCCTGATCGCCCTGCCGATCGAGGAAAACTGGCTCGAGGAAATGGACCTGTTCGAAGACAGGTTCGTTTTTGCCTGCAGCCCCGACAATCCGCTGACACGCAAAAAGAAAATCGATATCGCTGATATCAAGGATGAAAAGCTTCTGCTTCTTGAAGACGGTCATTGTCTGCGCGATCAGGCACTGGAAGTCTGTCAAAAAGCCGGCTGGAGCAAATCCGCCGATTTCCAGGCTAACAGCCTGTCGACACTGGTTCAGATGGTCGTTGCCGGTATCGGTGCCACCCTCCTTCCGGAAATGTCGCTGGAGGTGGAGGCGCGTCGACCCGACTCGCTTGCCATTCTTCCGTTCCAGAACCCGGTTCCTGTTCGTCGTATCGGGCTGGTCTGGCGGCGCAGTTCGGCACGTAAAAAAGAATTCCGCCAGTTGGGAACATATTTGCGCAACACACTTGAAACCTGCGAACGATCGCATGTCGCCTGATTGTGCAGTGACTCCCTGCATTTTTGGGGAAAGCCACGGGACCGGACGATAACCTATGCTGCCGATCAAGGATAACAACCCGACAACCATCACCCCATGGGTGACATATGGCCTGATTGCCGTAAATGTCGTCGTGTTCCTGTTAACCGTATCCCTTGCGCCGCAAAGCCAGTTTCAGGTCAATCTGCAATATGGTGCCATCCCGGCTATCCTGTTCGGGCATGCCCAGTTGCCCCCGCAGCTTGCGGTTTTTCCACCGGGCTTTGAGCTCCTGTCGATCTTTAGCGCCATGTTCATGCATGGCGGCTGGATGCATATTGGCGGCAACATGTTGTATCTTTGGGTGTTCGGCAATAATGTCGAAGACGCCATGGGGCATTTCCGGTTTTTGGTGTTTTACCTTGTCTGCGGTATTGCTGCCGCACTTGGTCATGGCCTGCTGGATACAACATCACAAATCCCGATGATTGGCGCATCCGGCGCACTGGCTGGGGTACTCGGTGCATATTTCCTGCTGTTTCCCAAGGCGCGGGTTCTGGTCTGGTTTTTCTGGGTGTTTATCTTTTACGTCCCGGCGGTCGCCGTCCTTGGCCTCTGGATCGGGATGCAGTTTGTCAATCTGTCGAGCGGAGCCGAACAGGGCGTTGCCATTCTGGCTCATATTGCCGGTTTCTTTGCAGGTTTGGTACTGATCCCGTTTTTCAAATATCGCCATATCCCCCTTTGGCAGGGTGGCCCGAAACAGGTTCCGGTTTTTGGTGTTTACCGTCCGGGGCGCAAGGGCAATGCAACCAATACCGCCCCTCCACCCTGGGCCGCTGCCTACGAGGCTGAACGTGCGGCACGCCGCGAACGGATGAAACGCGCCGGGCGCGGGCCATGGGGTCGTGCAGGCGAAACCAATACCGACAAATCCCCATGGGGCCGGTATCAGCCGCCGAAGCCACAATCCAAACCCGGTGTTGGCGTACCGAAAGTTACGCGCTTGCATCGCGGAGATGAACCCGACAATACTTGACCGAAATCTATCATTCGAACCGGGGAACGATCATGCGCGCCGCTTTTTTCACCGAATATCAGGGTCCTGTCGAAGTTCAGAAACTCGACGACCCCACTCCGGAAAATGGCGGCGTTGTCATCAAGGTCATGGCAACCGGCCTTTGCCGCAGCGACTGGCACGGCTGGATGGGACATGATTCCGATGTCAAACTTCCCCACGTTCCCGGCCATGAATTTGCAGGCACCATCGAAGCGGTTGGCAAGGATATCAAACGCTGGAAAGTTGGTGATCGGGTCACGGTCCCATTCGTGTCGGGCTGCGGTCATTGCCCGGAATGTCACAGCGGCAATCATCAGGTCTGCGATCATCAGTTCCAGCCGGGCTTTACCCATTGGGGAAGCTTTGCCGAATATGTCGCGATTGATTATGCCGATACCAATCTGGTGCGCCTGCCCGAAGAAATGGATTTCGCCACCGCCGCCAGCCTTGGCTGTCGTTTTGCAACCAGTTTCCGTGGCGTGATCGATCAGGGCAAAGTCAGTGCCGGTCAAGTTGTTGCCGTGCATGGCTGCGGCGGCGTCGGACTTTCGGCGATCATGATTGCCGCGGCGGCCGGTGCGCGTGTCATCGCGGTTGATATCGACGATGCCAAGCTTGACCTTGCCCGCGAACTTGGCGCAATAGATATCCTGAACGCCAAAAACTGTGATGACATTCCGTCAGCGATCAGGGATTTGTCCGACGGC
Source organism: Thalassospira sp. A3_1 (assembly GCF_017744215.1). Taxonomy (NCBI): domain Bacteria; kingdom Pseudomonadati; phylum Pseudomonadota; class Alphaproteobacteria; order Rhodospirillales; family Thalassospiraceae; genus Thalassospira; species Thalassospira sp. A3_1. The sequence goes on from NZ_JAGHQQ010000001.1 coordinate 391,918, forward strand.
GGGGCGCACGTCTCCGTTGATGCCCTCGGCAGTGCGATCACCAGCTTCAATTCGGTGTCATCTTTACGCAAACGCGGCAAGCATATCCAGATCGGACTCATGACCGGTGATCATGCTCATGCCCGCGTTCCGATGGATCGCGTTGTCGCCCACGAACTTGAAATCCTTGGCAGTCACGGCATGCAGGCATTCCGCTATGACGCGATGATCGACATGATCATGACCGGAAAACTCGCACCGCAAAAACTGATCAGGGATCGAGTCACCCTAGCCGAGGGCGCAACGGCCTTGATGAATATGGATAATTTCGTCAGCACCGGCGTGACCGTGATCGACCGCTTCTAACACCAATATTGAATATGACAGGCGCCCCGCAGTATAGCCGCACACTTTAGAATGCTTATAATTTAAGACTGATCGCTTTTATTATATTATTGGTTGAATGCATTCCGGTTCGTCCTTACGTTCCTTGTGGGTATTTAAATAACTCACAAGAGAACACCGGCTTTCGCAGGGGATACAAAGTGCGAAAGAAACGGTTTCCAGCCTGCAAAGAGAGGGAACCGATGACAGATATTCAAACAATGGATTCCGGCACGCGGCGCAAAACCGAATTGCGCTGTTTTATTCTGCTGGCCGTTGTCTTGGCCCCGGTGCTGGCGGTTGCGCTGGTCGGTGGGCTTGGATTTTCAATCTGGATTTATCAGATGTTTGCCGGACCTCCTGGACCACCGATGTAACATCGGGGAACGTCGCCATGTCATCCGCACCGAAAGTTGCCAGTCGGCGTGCTTTCTTTTCCGGTCTGCGCGGCTTGAATGCAGACACGGGCGGAACGCAAACGCCAATGGTTATCCGACCTCCCTGGGCCTGGCAGTTTGATGAAAGCTGCACTGCCTGCGGGGACTGTATTCCTGCATGCCCGGAAAACATCATCGCCATCGGCAAGGGTGGCCTGCCGGAAATTGATTTTGGAAAGGGCGAATGCACTTTTTGTGATGCCTGTGCCGATGCCTGTTCCGAACCGGTCTTTGATCGTTCGGTTACTGCCCCTTGGCATCTTGACGTTTCCGTAAGCAGCAAATGCTTTGCCGAAAATGGTGTCTATTGCCGTTCCTGCGGTGATGTCTGCCCGGAAAGTGCCATCCACATCATTCCGCAATTGGGCGGTCGCGCCCGCGTATTGATCGACGACGATCTTTGTACCGGCTGTGGTGCCTGTTTTAGCGCCTGTCCAGTTGATGCCATTTCAATCAAACCCGCAACGGAGATAGCCCATGGATGACAAAGTAGGCGTGATCTCCAGCATGATCATTCAGTCTCGCCCTGAAAATATGACAGCAATCAAGGCAGCACTTTTGAAAATGCCCGACACTGAAATCAGTGCCGATGATCCGTCCGGAAAAATCGTTGTCGTGATGGAAGCCGAAAGCGACCGACAGCTCGCAGACGGCATGAAAGAGATCGGCGACATCCCCGGTGTTCTGGGGGTTAACCTGGTCTTTCACCACAGTGAAAATGCCCAATAACAACCAATAATCCGTCTGACCTTTGGCTCGAGGAAATTAACAATGTTCAAGGCAAAGATATCCCGTCGCGATGCCCTGAAAGCAAAAGCCGCCGCAGTTGCCGCCGCGGCCGCCGGCATCAGCCTGCCCGCAGCGGCGCAAAATCTGGTCACCGATGCGGAACACACCCAACTGAAATGGTCAAAGGCCCCCTGCCGGTTCTGCGGCACGGGCTGTTCGGTCATGGTCGCAACCAAGGACAACCACGTGGTTGCTACCCATGGCGATGTCCTGTCGCCTGTAAACCGTGGTCTTAACTGCGTCAAAGGTTACTTCCTGTCAAAGATCATGTATGGCGAAGACCGCCTGACACAGCCGTTGCTACGTAAAAAGAACGGCGTCTATGACAAGAACGGCGACTTTACCCCCGTCTCATGGGACGAGGCTTTTGACGTTATGGCCGAAAAATGGAAGGCCGCACTCAAGGCAAAGGGGCCGACTTCTGTTGGCATGTTCGGGTCTGGCCAATGGACGGTCTGGGAAGGTTATGCCGCCTCCAAACTGATGAAGGCCGGTTTCCGGTCCAACAACCTTGATCCTAACGCACGTCATTGCATGGCGTCCGCCGTTGTCGGTTTCATGCGCACATTTGGCATGGACGAACCGATGGGGTGCTATGACGACATGGAAGCCGCCGATGCCTTTGTGCTTTGGGGATCAAACATGGCGGAAATGCACCCGATCCTCTGGACGCGTGTTACCGATCGCCGCCTGTCGGCACCGCATGTGAAAGTCGCGGTCCTGTCGACCTATGAGCATCGCTGCTTTGATCTTGCCGACATCCCGATGGTATTCAAACCGCAGACCGATCTGGCGATCCTGAACTATATCGCCAATCACATTATCCAGACTGACCGGGTCAATACCGACTTTGTCAACAAACACACGGTCTTCCGCCGCGGCAACACCGATATCGGTTATGGCCTGCGCCCCGAAGATCCGCGCGAACAGTCGGCCCAGAATGCATCCGATGCCGGTGGTTCGACCGACATGACATTTGACGAATTCGCCGAATTTGTGTCGGAATACACGCTTGATAAGGTCCATGAAATGACCGGCGTTCCCAAGGAACGCCTCGAAGCACTGGCCGAACTTTATGCCGATCCGAAAATCAAGGTCACGTCTTTCTGGACCATGGGCTTTAACCAGCATACCCGTGGGGTTTGGGCCAACAATCTGTGCTACAACATCCATCTTTTGACCGGTAAAATCGCCGAACCGGGCAATTCGCCCTTCTCGCTGACAGGGCAACCGTCGGCCTGCGGCACGGCGCGCGAAGTCGGCACGTTTTCCCATCGCCTGCCCGCCGATCTGGTGGTGACCAATCCGGAACACCGCAAACACGCCGAAGAAATCTGGAAACTGCCCGAAGGCACAGTTCCCGACAAAGTCGGCTATCATGCGGTACTGCAAAACCGCATGCTCAAGGACGGCAAGCTCAACGCCTACTGGGTCCAGTGCAATAACAACATGCAGGCCGCAGCCAACATGAACGAGGAAGGCTGGCCCGGATACCGCAACCCGGAAAACTTCATTGCCGTTTCAGACGTCTATCCGACTGTTACCTGTCAGGCCGCCGATCTGATCCTTCCCACCGCCATGTGGGTCGAAAAAGAAGGCTGTTATGGCAATGCCGAACGCCGCACGCATATGTGGCATCAGCTTGTCGATGCCCCGGGAGAAGCCAAATCCGATCTGTGGCAATTGATGGAATTTTCCAAACGTTTCGCCATCGAGGAAGTCTGGCCCGAAGAACTTCTGGCCAAGGCACCGGAACTGCGTGGTAAAACCATGTTTGACGTGCTGTTCCAGAACGGACAGGTCAACAAATTCCCGCTTGAGGATACCGCACCGGACTATAACAACGCCGAAGCCAAGCATTTCGGTTTCTACGTCCAGAAGGGCCTGTTTGAGGAATACGCAACCTTTGGCCGCGGCCATGGTCACGACCTTGCACCGTTCGATCGATATCACGAGGTTCGCGGTCTGCGCTGGCCGGTAGTCGACGGCAAGGAAACCCTGTGGCGGTATCGCGAAGGCTACGATCCCTATGTCACACCGGGGGCCGGTGTCGAATTTTATGGCCACAAGGATGGCAAGGCACGCATCTTCGCCCTGCCTTATGAACCCGCGGCCGAGAGCCCGGATGAAGAATATCCCTATTGGCTGTGCACCGGGCGTGTTCTGGAACACTGGCATTCCGGTTCCATGACTGAACGCGTGCCGGAACTGTATCGGGCCTTCCCCGATGCCCTTTGCTTCCTCCATCCCGACGACGCTGCCGAAATGGGTATGCGTCGCGGTGACGAGGTCCGGATAATTTCAAGACGTGGCGAAATGCGTACTCGTGTTGAAACACGCGGCCGCAACAAACCACCGCGCGGATTGATCTTTGTCCCGTGGTTCGATGCCAGCCAGTTGATCAACAAGGTCACGCTGGATGCAACCGACCCGATGTCCAAACAGACGGATTTCAAGAAATGCGCCGTCCGTCTGGAAAAGGTGTGAGGGAGGAAACCATGAAAATGACCCCGAAATGGCTCATGACGCTGGCGATTATTGCAATTGCTGGCGCGGCATATGCCGCCGAACCGATCACCACCCTGCGCAATACCGCCCCCGATCAGGAAAGCGCGGCCCCACGGATCAGCAACTTCGAGGATACGGACCAGAAACGTCCGCGCAATTATCCCGAACAGCCGCCAACCATCCCGCACGATATCGAAGGATATCAGATCGATAAAAACGCCAATAAATGCCTGTCATGCCATGCGCGGTCGCGCACCGGCGAAAGCGGCGCACCGATGGTTTCGATCACCCATTTCATGGATCGGGACGGTCAGTTTTTGGCCGCGGTCAGCCCGCGGCGCTATTTCTGCACGCAGTGCCATGTGTCCCAACGTCAGGTCGAGCCGCTGGTCGGCAACAGCTTTGTCGATATTGATGCATTGCTGCCCAATAACAGCACGCGGATCGCGGAATAGGGAGATTGCCAATGTTCGATCTTCTGAAACGCTACTGGAAGGTCCTGAATTCACCAAGCGTGCATTTCAGCCTCGCCTTTTTGACGCTGGGCGGCTTCGTTGCCGGTGTTATCTTCTGGGGCGGGTTCAACACCGCACTCGAAGCAACAAATACCGAAAAGTTCTGCATTTCATGTCATGAAATGCGGGACAACGTTTTTGCCGAACTTAAATCAACCATCCACTATTCCAACCGGTCCGGTGTGCGCGCCACCTGTCCGGATTGTCATGTTCCACATGAATGGACTGACAAGATTGCCCGCAAGATGCAGGCATCCAAGGAAGTCTGGGGCAAGATTTTCGGCACCATCAGCACACGCGACAAGTTTGTTGAAAAGCGTCTTGAACTGGCCCAGCACGAATGGGCCCGGCTGAAAGCCAACAATTCGCTGGAATGCCGTAACTGCCATTCTGCTGAATCGATGGACATCACCCGCCAAAGCCCCCGTGCCGTCGAAGCGCACGAGAATTTTTTGTTCACCGGCGAAAAGACATGTATCGACTGTCACAAAGGGATCGCGCATCATCTGCCTGACATGTCGGGTGTTCCCGAGTGGCAGTAACCGATTTTCCGGCGTGATCGTACTCCTGTGGCGATCACGCCGAAATCCGCGCGAAGGACGCACGATGACGTTGACGATACTTGGTAGTACCGAAATTTCGCAAAATGGCGACCGGGGATAAATCCATGCTGGCTGGTATCCCCTTTCTTCCCAAAGACGGTATCGACGATCTGCTGGATCGTTTGGCAAATCACGTCGTTGCCAAGGGGCAACGCGTCGCGGGTTATGTGCAGAAACGCCGTGCTGACCGTGATTGCGGGACTCTGGTTTATGTCCGCAATCTTGGCACCGGTCATGAAATGCCGATTACCAAAAATCGCGGTTCAATGGCGCGTGGCTGCAAGCTTGATAGCGATGCATTGGCAACCCTGTCAGAACAGCTTGAAGGCGATCTGGATCATACCCCCGATATCCTGATCATCGGGCGGTTTGGACGCAGCGAAGCCGACGGGCGCGGATTGCGCGATGTGATATCAAAGGCGATGGATTTGGGAATTCCGGTACTGGTCGGTGTTCGCGATGAATATGACGCCGCCTGGCAGGGCTTCCACGGTGGCTATGCTCAAACCCTGCCCTTTGACGAGGCCTCAATCATCACCTGGTGGCAGGAACAGGCACAGGAACGCGAAACCCAGAACGCCTGACGACCATAAGGTCGCATCCTAAACGCTGCATGCACCAAGGCTTGAATCGACAATAACCCGCTCGTCGATCAGCACACGCGTCGCAAAGCTTTCAAACCACGCGCCAAATGCCGCGTCATATTTCGCGCGCCCGGCACGTTGCTGATCAGGGTTCTGACCATTCGGTCGTTCCGTCTTCTCCGCCGATTTCGCAAGCCAGCGTTCATGCGTTTCATCATCAACTTCGGGATGGAACTGAATGCCCCAGATGCGGTTATCTATATGATAGGCCTGATTGGGGAAAACCGAACCGCGGGCCATTAGTTCAGCCCCGTCAGGAAGCTCGAACCCTTCACTGTGCCAGTGATAAACCATCATTTCATTTGGGAAGAGGTCACGCCCGGCTTCGGTTGCCTCAACCGGGTAATAACCGATTTCAGTCATTCCGTCGGAACGGGGTGAAACTGAAGCCCCCAGATGGCGCGCCATCAATTGCGCACCAAGGCAAATGCCCAGATACATCACATTGCTGTTCACGACATGGGGCAGCCATTCCATGATTCTGGCAACATTGGCTTCATGATCATCATTGGCACTCATCGGGCCACCAAAGACAATCGCCAGATGGTAGCCCGCCATATCGGTTGGTAATGCGTCGCCTTCACCCGGACGGCGAATATCGAACTCATACCCGTACCGCCGCAAAACGGCCCCCACCCGACCGGGCTGACCGGTGGCAGAGTTGAAAACCATCAAAACGCGTTTCACGGGACTTAATTCATTCATACCGACCTCGTTGCTGCGACAGCGAAATGTTGGCGGTTTAGAACCGTTTTGACAAGCCCCGAGACCCTAAAAGGCAAAACAACATGACAAAAGGCCACCGCATTTCCGCGATGGCCTTCGGGGTATTTCCCAATCGTCGTATAATGCCGTAAAACGGCTTAGACGTTGAATTTAAAGTGGAAGATGTCACCGTCCTTGACGATGTAGGTCTTGCCTTCCTGACGCAGCTTACCGTTATCACGCGCACCGGCTTCACCGTTAAATGCGATGAAATCGTCATAGGCAATGGTTTCGGCCTTGATGAAACCACGTTCAAAATCGGTATGGATCACGCCAGCCGCGTTCGGGGCGGTTGCGCCAGAATGAACCGTCCATGCGCGTGCCTCTTTCGGGCCAACGGTGAAGAAGGTCAAAAGATTCAGCAGCTTGTAGCCTTCGCGAATAACACGCGTCAGACCGGTTTCTTCAAGACCAAGGCCTTCAAGGAATTCTTTCTTGTCTTCGGCACTATCGAGAAGGGCAACTTCGGACTCAATCGCGGCTGAAATCACGACCGAACGCGCACCCTGAGAAGCGGCCATTTCGGCAACCTTGGCCGAAAGCGCATTGCCATCGGCCGCACTGTCTTCATCCACGTTGCAAGCATAAAGGACCGGCTTGCTGGTCAGAAGCTGCAACATGCGAAACGCCTTGGCTTCGTCTTCGTTGTTGATTTCAACAACACGGGCTGGCTTGCCTTCGCGCAGGGCTTCAAGCGTACGTTCGATCAGTTCCAGCGACAGCTTGGCGTCTTTATCACCACCCTTGGCACGTTTCTGAAGGCCGGTAACGCGCTTTTCAAGGCTGTCCATATCGGCCAGCATCAATTCGGTTTCGATGGTTTCCGCATCGCGTACAGGATCGACCGAACCTTCCACATGAGTGATGTCGCCGTCTTCGAAGCACCGCAGAACATGCACGATCGCATCGGTTTCGCGGATATTGGCCAGGAACTGGTTGCCAAGCCCCTCGCCCTTCGACGCACCGCGCACCAGACCCGCGATATCAACGAATTCAAGCTGGGTCGGGATGATGGTCGCCGACTTGCCGATGGCTGCAATCTTGTCAAGGCGTTCATCAGGGACGCTGACCCGACCGGTGTTCGGTTCGATGGTACAGAACGGGAAGTTCGCTGCCTCGGCAGCGGCCGTCTGTGTCAGGGCGTTAAACAGGGTCGATTTACCAACGTTGGGCAGACCGACAATACCGCATTTGAATCCCATCTTTTCCGGGCTCCGTCACTTCTAATGTGTCTGAAACAGGATGGGGCTGGCCCCGATCCCGATGCTATTTTTTTTTGTTAAAGGCGCGTGCCAGTGCCTGCGCCATGGCAGTTGCGGCATTGCTGACCGGGGTGTCGGGTTTGCCTTCGACCTCCGGCGCGTCAGACGCACCTTTATCTTCGATCTTGCCGTCGCCTTCTTTTACAGCGTCGGCCAATTGTTCACCCGCTGCAGCCGGTTTCGGCTTTTTCTCGGCCTTGGGTTTTGGCGGCGAGACAATGTGCGAAACCTTGCTCATAAAGCCGCCGTCGTCCCCCTTGACGAGACGCGGGAATTCAAGCGCGACACCATCCAGCAGCGCCATAAGCCAGCCGTTCTGTTCGGCCTTGGAAAAATCGCCCAGAACATGCCCGTGAACACGTTCCTTTTCTCCGGGATGGCCAATGCCAAGCCGCACACGGCGATATTCCTTGCCACAATGGGCATCGATGGATCGCAATCCGTTATGCCCGCCATGGCCGCCGCCGCGTTTGACGCGCAGCTTGCCCGGTGGAAGATCCAGCTCGTCATGCAGGACAATAACGTCTTCGATCGGAATTTTGTAAAAACGCAGGACTTCGCCAACACTTTGCCCTGAAAGGTTCATGAAAGTTTCGGGCTTTAACACCAGAACTTTTTGACCGTTCACTTCACCTTCGGACAATTGCCCCTGAAATTTCTTGCGCCAGGGGCCAAAAGAATGACGGCGGACGAGTTCGTCCGCCGCCATAAAGCCGATATTGTGGCGATTGGCGGCATATCCCGAACCCGGGTTCCCCAATCCAATCACCAGTAACATCGTAGACCTCGATCTTATTCTTCGGTCGCTTCTTCTTCGTCGTCGCTTTCGGCATTTTCTTCCGATTTCAGCGCAGACGGAGCAGCAACAGTCGCAACCGTGAAGTCACGGTCGGTAATGGTGAGTTCGACACCTTTCGGCAGTTTGATCGCCGAAATGTGAATCGAGTCGCCAACTTCGACACCAGTCAGATCGAAGACGAGTTCTTCCGGAATGGCACTCGGTGCACATTCGACTTCGACATCGTGACGAACGATGTTCAGAACGCCGCCTTTTTTCAGCCCCGGGGATTTCTCTTCGTTAACGAAGCGAACCGGGACTTCAACGGTCATGGTCTGACCTTTTGCGAAACGCAGGAAGTCGACATGGATCGGCGCATCCGTCACTTTGTCGAACTGTACGTCGCGTGGCAGGACTTCGTAGGTTTCTTTGCCAATCTTGACATCAAGAATGTGCGAGAAGAAACCCTGCTTGTGCAGAAGTTTGTTGAGCGGACGCGGGTCAATCTGGAACAGAACAGGTTCCTGTTTTGCTCCGTAAATGACACCAGGGACCATACCGGCACGACGCACGGCACGGGCGGCCCCCTTTCCGGCCCGTTCACGGATTTCCGCAGTGATAACAGTGTTTGCCATCGGAAAATCTCCTTGAACTAAAAACATATTGCGACCGTGGGCTGGTGCAAATCACCGGTGAAAACCCACGAAAGCAAACGCGCTGGCCTCCAGGGGTGCCAGCGCAGCAGCGCCTTATACCCTCAATCGAAAAGAACGGAAACAGATTTTTCTTCCGAAATTCGACGAATGGCTTCGGCCATCAAAGGCGCAATCGGAAGCTGACGAATTTTCGAGCAGCCACGTACCGCTTCAGACGCCTTGATCGAGTCCGTCGTCACAACCTCGGTCATCGGCGAATTGGCGATACGTTCAACAGCCGGGCCCGACAGAACGCCATGCGAAACATAGGCCGCAACCGATGCCGCACCGCGCTCTTTAAGGGCGGTCGCGGCATTGCAAAGGGTACCTGCCGAATCAACGATGTCGTCAACCAGAATGCAGGCAGCATCCTTGACGTCACCGATAACATGCATGACTTCCGACACACCGGCCTGCGGGCGACGTTTGTCGATGATCGCCAGTTCCGCATCCAGACGTTTTGCAACGGAACGCGCACGTGCCACACCACCGACGTCAGGGCTGACGATCACCAGTTTCTGGCCTTCGAACTTGTTGCGGATGTCGCTGGTCAGTACCGGGGACGCAAACAGGTTATCGAGCGGAATATCGAAGAAGCCCTGAATCTGACCGGCATGAAGGTCCATGGTCAGAACGCGGTCTGCACCGGCAACCGTGATCAGGTTGGCAACCAGTTTGGCCGAAATCGGGGTACGGGGACCCGATTTACGATCCTGGCGCGCATAACCGAAATACGGAAGAACGGCAGTGATACGACGGGCCGAACCACGGCGCAGTGCATCAAGAACCACAAGAAGTTCCATCAGATGGTCGTTTGCAGGGAAAGAGGTGCTCTGAATGACAAAAACGTCCTCACCGCGGACGTTTTCCTGTATTTCACACCAGATTTCCTGATCGGAGAATCGCTTGAGATCTGCACGGGTCAGCGGCAGGTTCAAGTGATCAGCAATGGCCTCAGACAGCGGGCGGTTGCTGTTACAAGCGAGGATCTTCATGGCGGGGCCTCGGTTAATGGGTGCCGGGAAAGTGAATAAATCTAATGTCCTGTACGGTACAGGCCGGATGCAAACTTGCCGGTAACAGATCCCGTCACGTCTTTCCTGTCGTCCACCTGACCATAAAATTCGGCGCTTTCGCCTTCCGGTCCAACGACATATCCACGACACTCAAAGACCAATAATTAGCAAGTCCACATATCAGTGAACCGCGGCGGTGTTATAACCAGCCGTTAACAGTCTGTAAATGGTCGCGGTACCGAATATCGACAAGGCAGTCATGCAGATTGACGCAATTCAGAACGATAAACCCGCCATCAGCGCGACGATACCGTCTTTTTATCGGATTTAAGGATCATGCCCTTTTTTCGGGCCACCTGATTAAGCGCACCTTCAAGCGCATCGACGGCCGCCTGTGCCGCAATCGATGCCACCGATCCCCAGCGTTCATCAAGCCGGCCACGCGGCACGACATTGTTTTGCGCCATCTGGCCCAATTCGGTACCATCCGGATCCATGATCACCCAGTCGATCTGAACCTGATCAAGCGGTGTGGTGGTTTTGCGTTCCACCGGTTTAACCGAAATGGTCGCCGACAATATGATTGATCTGTCGTCAATCGCATCGTCAACCTCGATCCCCTTGGCCCGCAACAGAGCCCCCGCCGACCTTGCCAGTGCCTCGTTACCGTCGCCCGGTGCCCCGGCAAAATCAACAAGCGCGATCTTGACCACCGGCGCCCCGGCAAGCTGGGAACGATCGCCTGAAATCAGAAACGCGATCCGCTCAGCCGGTTTGGCCACCAGTTCATCATAGGCTTTTTCTGCCGGATCAACCTTTTCCCCCTTAAGGTCGCGGACCTTGTCGACAAGCTCCTTGGGCACGGCAAGGTTGGTTTCTTCGGGTCCGTTCGGAACTTGTGCGAACCAGTAGTCGGACTGCAATTCACCGGCACCGCGCGCGGTATCAATCGCCAATCCTTCCGGATTCATCAAAACCCACGTGACATCGATATAGGCCGCATCCCCTTCGGCAAGGCGGGATTCGACATTGGGCCGCAGAATGAAATCGCCGCCGATCTGGCTGTCGCTATAGGCCGGGATATCAAGATTACGAAGCGCGCGCGCCATGGCACGCGTCAAATGCACAGATGCCCCTTCAGGCAGGTCGTCGCCAATCTCGACCCGGACCGTATTGGTATCGCGCAGCTCAAGCAGGGCTGGATCGCCCTCCCGCCCGGCCCCCTCGAACGGACGCGGCAAATCACCGCAAGCCGCAAGCGGCACAACAAGCATCATGACAAGGGGCAAAATCCGGATTGCAGAAATCATCTATTCAAATTCACCGCGTCACATCAAAACGCAGCCGACCATGGCTGCAATGATCATAAAGAAGAACAGCATGATCAAATGGGGCATAGCATGTTTCCTCGCAATCCCGGGATCACGAACCGGTCAGCATGATCGCTGATAACTGCCGTCCGTAATCGGGTTCGCCGCGAAGCGTCGTACGGCGATAGCTGTAAAACAATTCTTCTTCGGCAAGGGTATCGCGTGCCACCAGTTCGACTGCTTCAATGCGGGTCGCCATGGTCCGGCGACGCACATATTCCGGCAGATCGAACATGAAATGACCATCGCGTACTGACGGATCAAAAATATCCTCGTCCCCGGCTGGTCCCGACAGGATCGTATCGCGGAACTTGGCATCGACTTCGTAGGACGGTCGGGCAATGCACGGCCCAACCACAGCCGATATATTGTCACGCGACGCACCAAGTTTTTCCATGGCAGTGACTGTTGCCTCGGATATCCCGGCAAACGACCCGCGCCATCCCGAATGGCACGCCCCGATCACACCGGCCTTTGCATCATGAAACAAAACGGGTGTGCAGTCGGCAGTCAGGATACCCAACATCACATCGGGCCGGTCGGTTACCATCGCGTCGGCCTTGGGCGCTTCTTCGCGATCAAGCGGGCGTTTCAGCACCGCGACATCAATCCCGTGCACTTGATAAACTGTGGTTAGACGGTCGGCCTTCGTACCGAATGCCTTTGCTGCACGTGCGCGATTTTCCGCAACCCGTTCGCGGCTGTCATCGGATCCGAAACCGACATTTAGTCCGCTATGAATGCCGTCACTCACCCCGCCCTTGCGAGTCAGGAAACCATGACGCAGGCCATCTTTATTCTGCAGGCTTTCGGCCTCAATCCACATCAGGCCATCCTCATTGCGTTCAATTCCACGGGTCGTCTGGCTGGACATCGAAAACTCCGTTATCCTTCGGCGCCGCTGACACAGGGCGGCGGTGCAGTTTCGCGACCATATCCGATCAGCACTTTAAAAAGTGTTCCCATTTGATCGGCATCAATCAGGCGCGCAAGGGCCGCGTCAATCGACCTCGCCTGCACGTCATCGGCATTCTCTTTCAAAAGTTCGGCACGCTGTTCAATGCCTAGCATCCTAAGGAACGTACCCTGGGTCAGAACCGCCCCGATCCGTGCATCTGCCTCAAGCATCGCCCGTCCGATAGCAGCAAAATCGACATGCGCAGTCAGGTCCGCATCACCGGGCTGTTCGAGAACCGGATGATATTTATGGTCCTTAAGCGCCTGCAAAGTGTCGCCAAACGCGCTATGTGGATGGCCGTAATCGATAAACAATGCCGCCCCGCCAACCTCGTTCAGACGGCGCGCGACCTGATCGGCAATCGCAATGGCCGCCGGGCAGCTTTCGAAAATATCGCCGGGCTTTGCGGTTCCGCGCAAGATCGCCGGAACCAGCGCATCCGTCACCGGCGTTTCCGCCCCGCGCACGAATCCAAGTTCACCGGTATTGGCATCCACCCCAACCAGCCGTTCGGACCAGCCATGGCTTGCGCGTTCAAACTGGCGGACCGGCAGGGCATCGAAAAATTCGTTGCCGATCACAATCATCGGCGCATTGCCACTGACCGGAATATCGTCAAATGCCTCGTGCCAGGTTGCGGGAATACCATAGGGCATGATCGCGGTTTGCTGATGGGTTCTAAGGACCGGGCTGGTCTCGACAAACCGCACTGTCAGGGCATCGGAAAGCCCCGGGACATTACGCACCGCGCGCAGGGCATCGGCCATCAATGTGCCACGCCCCGGTCCCAGTTCCACAAGGTTGACCTTGCGCGGGCTTCCCATCTGCTGCCACGTTACCGCCGCCCACAGCCCTATAAGTTCGCCAAACATCTGGCTGATTTCGGGTGCGGTAATGAAATCGCCCTTGCGTCCGAACGGGTCCTGTTTACGGTAATAGCCGTGCTCGGGATGGGCCAACGCCTCGTTCATGAAATCGGCAATCGTGATCGGCCCGTCAAGCGCGATCCGCCGTTTCAAATGGTCGAGCAATGGTTTGTCGGAACTCCCGGTCACGCCTTCTGTCCGTCTTTTGCCTGATCGTCTTTCGGAAGTTTCCGCGTTTCAATCGGTGCGGCTTGCATCGCATAGATAATGCCACCCACCCCGACAAGAACCATCGGGATCGACAACAACTGCCCCATGGTTGCCCCGAATGTCAGGAAACCAAGCTGTGCATCTGGTTGACGGAAAAACTCTACTATGATGCGCGAAATGCCATAACCGGCGACGAACGTTCCGCCAAGTATCCCCGGACGATGGCGGACATAGGCGCTACGCGACAGAGCGAACAGGACGATAAACAGGATCAGACCTTCAAGCGCTGCCTCGTAAAGCTGGCTGGGGTGGCGTGGTTCCGGCCCGCCATGCGGGAACACCATGCCAAGCGGGGAATCGGTTACACGGCCAAACAGCTCGCCATTGATGAAATTGGCGATCCGCCCGAAAAACAGCCCGATCGGGGTTGCCACCGCCGCCGCATCCAGCACCGCCAGAATGGAAATACCGCGTTTACGCGCAAACAGGATGATCGCAACGATCACGCCCATGAACCCGCCATGGAACGCCATGCCACCCTGCCATACCTTCAGGATATTGGCCGGGTTTTCAATGTAATATTCCAGATTGTAAAACAGGATATATCCCAGCCGTCCGCCAAGAATGACGCCAAGCGTCGCCCAGAAAAGCAAATCATCGATGTCGCGTTTGCTCATGATATTGGGCGTCTTGGTGCAGTAATAGACGACATAACGCCAGCCAAGCAGCAACCCGGCAATATAGGCAAGGGCATACCAGCGGATTGCAATCGGACCGATAGAGATCGCGATCGGATCAATCGCCGGAAAGGCTAGGCTTAGCATCAGGGGAAACTCCGTGACGTATGTGTGTTTATTTACCGACTGGTCGCAAACGATCAGGGCAGGAACATGGCAAGCCGTCCCCACCCCGCATCGGCTTAACGGAACGGGTCCTCGGTCGCGAGGTAATCCTGAATATATTGACGCACCCCTTCTTCAAGCGGGGTCATGTTCGCGCCGTATCCGCGCGCGCGCAGCTTGGCCATATTGGCCTCGGTGAAATACTGGTATTTGTCGCGGATGCTTTCGGGAGTTGGCACGTACTGGATATCGGGTTCCTTGCCGATCGCGCTAAACACCGAAAGCGCCAGATCCTTGAAGCTACGCGCCTTGCCAGTGCCAACATTGAACAGGTCGCTGACCTGCGGATTGTCGTAAAGCCACATGATGATGTCGACAACATCCCCGACCCAGACAAAATCGCGAAGCTGCCCGCCATCCTCGTAATCGGGATGGTGCGATTTGAAAAGAGTTGCGGTTTCACCTGCCGAAAGCTTGTCAAACATCTGTGACACGACCGACCGCATGCCGCCCTTGTGATATTCGTTCGGGCCATAGACGTTAAAGAATTTAAGCCCGGCCCACTGTTTCGGTCGGAAACCGTTCTGATCAAGGATGGTCCGAAACCGGCGATCGGTTGCATGTTTTGACCAGCCATAGGCATTAAGCGGTGCCAGTTTTGCCAGATCGGCCTGATCGAAACTGTCGTCAAAGCCCTGCTTGCCATCGCCATAGGTCGCCGCCGACGACGCATAGATCAAACGTGACGAATGCCGTGCGCACCATTCCCAAAGCCATGTCGTCAGCTTGTAATTGTTCTGTACGATCTTGTCCGCGTCGCGTTCGGTTGTGGCCGAAATCGCGCCCATGTGGAAAATCGCATCAACGTCGTTATTATGCGCTTCAAGGAACGCCGGAAGATCATCGGGATGCACGATATCGCGCAGATTACGCTTGGCGATATTTTTCCATTTGATCCCATCACGCAGGCGATCAACAACCACAATGTCGGTTTCGCCGCGTTCTTCAAGGGCCGCCACGATATTGGACCCGATAAATCCGGCTCCTCCGGTTACGATCAGCATTGCATTCTCCTCGCGGCGCCTTGTCTTATGCAGCCTTTTGGGCAGTCGATTGTAAAAACTGACAACTTTATAGGCCCCGCCCTGATCTGGAGCAAGAAAAGCTGTTTGTTTTTCCTCTATATCCGGCGGATCGACGATCAACTTGCCTTGATAACCCTAACACCCATATTATGCGCATGTTTTGCGGATATGCCGTAACAGCCGATATTGCCCGAAAGACGGAGACAAAGATGCAGATCAATAACCGTATTCTTGACGACCTGACCCGTGTCACCAATTCCGCATTGGGTACCATGACCGGCATGAAGGGCGAGATCGATGCACTTGTCCGTCAGCAGTTTGAAAAGATTCTGGCCGGTATGGATATGGTTACACGCGAAGAATTTGACGTCGTGCACGATGTCGCGATCCGTGCTGCCGAACGTATTGACGGCCTCGAAGCCAGAATTGCCGAACTTGAACAACGTCTGGCAAAGGCCGAGAAACCGGTGGCAAAAACGGCTCCCAAACGCGCCAGCAGAAAACCGGCTGCAAAAAAAGACGCATAACCGGGAAATCATCCCCACATACAGGCAAGGAAAGCCGTTCATAACAGGGTCGCGGAAAGGTCGGCCGGGAACCGCGGATTGCCGATCACATGAAATTCATTTCTGTCCTGCGTCGCGGGGCGGTTGAAACGCGGCGGGCACCGGCATATAGTGCGCGCCCTTTCGCATATGCAGAGACTGGCAAATTTATATGAACGACCATCTGGAAGATATCGGCGACCTTAGCGACGAAAACCCGTTGCTGCTTGTCGAAGATATCGCCCGCACGAATGACTGGCACGTGGAACGTCGCAGCGACGATGAAGTCGTTGTCGAGATCCCGGCACATTGGTGCACGTATCTGGTCTATTTCACCTGGCGCGAAGATGCCGAAGCGCTTCACATTGCCTGCTGCTATGATCTGTTCGTGCCCGAACCACTCCGTCCGCGCATCTATGAATTGCTGGCAAAGTGCAATGAACAGCTTTGGCTCGGCCATTTCGGATTGTGGCTGGATGAAAACATGCCGCTGTTCCGCCATACGCTTTTGTTCGGCGGCGATGTACCACCGATGGTCGAACAGTTCGAAGAACTGATTGATATCGCCGTTTCCGAATGCGAACGCTTTTTCCCGGCCTTCAACTTCGTTCTGGGTCAGGGTAAAACCCCGGACGAGGCATTGACCCATTCCATGCTGGAACCTGTTGGTCAGGCATAGACGGGTTTATCCGCCACGAATTTTTTCAAAGGGTCGGCATCGCTTCGGCCCTTTTTGCTGCTGGCGTTAATTTTTTTTGCGCATCCCACCCAATGTCTGATTCGATATAAATCCCGGCAGGTGTGACGGAATAATCCCCTGAACAACACAAAATCCCGTGTCGGTTACTTCTCTTGGAAAAACACCCCGCGTCACGATATTTGACGGCCGGATTCTGTGAATTTTGTCACTCCCCTTGCCCCTGTCACCGACTTGACCCACCTTGAGAACATCGCTACGGCATTGCATTGCGATTGCTGATCCACACATGTTCGGCAGTCAGGGATGGAAAAATCGGAGCAGATTTGATGAATACGCGTCTATTGCTGGTCGGCTGTGGCAAAATGGGCAGTGCCATGCTGGAAGGCTGGTTGGCCAAAGGGCTTAAATCGGACAATGTCTATATTGTAGAACAGGCCGAAGCCGCCGAAAAACTGTCAACCCGCTATGGCGTTCATGGCATTACCGATGTCACCGAAGTCCCGCAGGATTTCATCCCGCAGGTGATCCTGTTTGCGGTCAAGCCGCAGGTCCTGCCCGATGTGATCGACGGTTACAAACCGCTGGTTCGTGCCGAAACGGTCTTCCTGTCGGTTGCCGCTGGCAAAACCATCGACTTCTTTGCCGGTCACCTGGGCGAGACTGCGCGCATCGTTCGCGCCATGCCCAATACCCCGGCTGCCGTATCGCGTGGCATGACCGTAATGTGCCCGACCGACAATGTCAGCCAGGCACAACGCGACATGTGCGAAACGCTTCTGGCCACCGTCGGCATGGTTTCGTGGGTAAGTGATGAAAGCCTGATGGATGCGGTCACAGCCCTTTCGGGTAGTGGGCCTGCCTATATCTTCCATCTGGTCGAAGCCATGGCCCAGGCTGGTGAGGCTGCCGGTCTTCCTGCCGATCAGGCAATGATGCTCGCGCGCCAGACGGTTGTCGGGGCAGGCTTCCTTCTGGATGCCAGCGAGGAAACCGCATCCACCCTGCGCGAAAATGTCACAAGCCCCGGCGGCACCACGGCCGCCGCTCTTTCGGTACTGATGGATGCGCAGAACGGCCTGCCCGACCTGATGACCCGCGCGGTTGAAGCCGCCCGGAAACGTTCCGTCGAACTGGCGGGATAAGCATAAACAATCAAGGAGACGATCATGCCGGCAAAGAAAGACCCGCAAACCAGACTGATTGATGCAGCCATGGATTTGGCCGCAGCCGGACGCTGGCATGACGTCACCATGATCGACATCGCGCAATCGGCAGGTGTCGATATCGGGGTTGCGTTTGATCATTTCAAAAGCAAGGCCGATATCCTGCGCCAGTTCGTGCGCAGGATCGACCGGATCGTTCTTGCCGATCTTGATCCCGCCGATTTCAACGAGCCCGGTCATGATCGTCTGATCGCGGTGATGATGGCGCGGTTTGATGCGCTGGCACCCTATCGCCCGGCACTTCGCTCCATCGTCGCCAGCGGCGGTGACCTCGGCCCGACTGACACACTGCGTGCGATCAAGACCCATTTCGGCTCGATGCGCTGGATGCTTGATGCCAGCGGCTTCACCACTGGTGGTCTGCATGGCAGCCTGCGTGTAGCCGGGATGGGAACGATTTATGCCCGGTGCTTCAAACAATGGCTCGTTGATGAAACCGCCGATTTCGGACCAACCATGGCCGCCCTTGATCGAGCATTGGCACGCGGCAGTGAATGGGACAAACGCATTGGCACCGGCATTTCCCGACTAAGCCGGGCTTGCGGAAAAATTCAGAAAAAATGTGACCGGTTTGCACAAAAATGTCGCCGTGCCGATCACGCCGAACAGACATCCCCGTCGGCTGAAAATAACAGTACAGCACCCTAACTATCTGATCTGAAACAGAGACCGCACACCGTAACCTAAGGTTACATCATCAGATAAAACCAAAACCATGAAGTTTTTGTGCACTGCAAAATAAACCTTGACGAAACCGGTTCGATCCTTCATATTGCAGTTGAATTTGTGCGGCGCACAATAGCGCCTCATTCCACACCTGTTGCAAATTGTTGATGGAGTGCAAACCATGACCGCCGCAAAAAAGGCAACCAACCCGTTCTTCGATCTCGACTTCACCAAATACACCGCGGATTTCAAGATTCCGGGTGTCGACGTGAACGAGATGATGGCGTTTCAGCGCAAAAACGTTGAAGCCCTGACCAAAGCCAACAAGGTAGCCTTCGACGGTTTCCAGGCTGTTGCTCAGCGTCAGAGCGAAATTTTCAAAACGCTGCTGGATAAAGTTCAGACCCAGGGCAAGGATTTCGCTGCTACTCCTGCTGACAACCCGATGGCTGCTGCTGCAAAGCAGACCGAAGCTGCGAAAGCCGCTTACGAAGAAGCCCTCGCAAATGCCAAGGAACTGTCTGGTCTGGTAAGCAAGTCCCAGGAAGAAGCTCTTGCTCTTCTGCAGACCCGCTTTACCGAATCTCTCGACGAGTTCAAGTCGGCGATCGAAAAGACCGCCACTGCGAAATAATCTAGCTGATAACTTCCCGTTATCAACTTACCGGCAGAGCCTTCTGGCTCTGCCGTTTTTATTTGTGCTTTTGCCCAAACTCCTGATCTGCCCAAACGCGTCGATAAGCCCTTAACGGCAAACTGTGATCCCGCTAATCTGGCTCAAATTCATCGGAGAAAGATTTATGAGCGAGATCAGTTTTGATGACTTCCTGAAAGTGGATATCCGTGTCGGGACCGTCGTCGATGCCCAGGAATTCCCCGAAGCCCGCCGCCCGGCCTTAAAGCTCTGGGTGGATTTCGGACCGGAAATCGGTACCCGGAAGACATCGGCTCAGATCACCAAATATTACACGCCCGAAAGCCTGATCGGGCGTCAGGTTGCCGGTGTGGTAAACTTCCCCAAAAAACAGGTCGGCCCTTTCATGTCCGAATTCCTCTGCCTCGGCTTCCCTGATGACGAGGACGACAAAGGCATTGTCCTGATCGCACCGGAACGCAAAGTGCCCAATGGTGGACGCCTTTTCTGATACGCAAGCCATAACCAGACAAAAAAGGGCGCAGCCGTTGGCTCCGCCCTTCCCCCACCCCGTATTCCGGTTGTTCCTAGCGTGCCAGCACCATCGCTGCTTCACGCGTACGTCCAACGGTTCCAGCAACACTGGTTGCTGACGATTTGATCGCCTCAATGGTCGCTGCAAAACTTTCAACCGAAGTCGCCATGCTTTGCATGTTGCCTGAAACTTCCTGCGTCACGGCGCTCTGTTCTTCCACCGCCGAGGAAATTGTCGTCACGTTGTTCAGAACAGTTTCTACATCGGTACGGATAGATCCCAGCACATCGACAACCTCGGCCGCGATGCCCTGAATCCCACCGATCTCGCCGGAAATCTGTTCGGTTGCCCGGGCGGCCTGGTTGGCAAGGTTCTTGACCTCGGTCGCAACAACGGCAAAACCTTTTCCGGCTTCACCTGCACGCGCGGACTCTATTGTCGCATTAAGCGCAAGTAGATTGATCTGGCTGGCTATATTCTGGATCACTTCAACGATATTGCCCATTGCCGCAACAACTTCGGTCATTTTGTCGGTTGATTGACCAGCCAGAACCGTTTTTTCGAAAACCCGATCGGTGGATGTTCTGGCCTCGGACATACTGCGCGAAATTTCCGCGATTGAGGCCGCCAATTCTTCGGACCCTGCTGCAACGGCCTGAACGTTTGCCGATGTTTCACTGGAAACCGAAACCGCAAAGACCGACTTCTCGTCCAATTGGTACAGACTTTGATCAATTTCAGAAAAATTGTTATCGATCATCGCCTTCAGTTCAATCAGAAGATTGACCTGTTCGGTCACATCGGTTGCGAATTTGACAACCTTGTAAGGCACCCCGTTGGCATCAAAGATCGGGTTATAGGATGCTTCTATCCACACCACGCGTCCGCCCTTGGCGATGCGTTTGAACTGTTGTGATGTAAAATTGCCTGCGCGCAAATCTTTCCAGAAATCCGCGTAATCGGCACCCCTTGCATATTCCGGCTCCACAAACATCCTGTGATGTCGGCCCTGAATTTCCGAAAGCTCATATCCCATCACCGACAGGAAATTGTCGTTCGCGTCCCGAATTGTCCCATCCAGGTCAAATTCGATCACCGCCTGACTGCGGCCGATTGCATCCACCTTGCCATCAAGCTCGGCAAGCTTTTCCTGACGGGCGGTAATATCAGATGCGAATTTGACAATCTTTGCCACCTTCCCCTTCCGGTCAAACACAGGGTTATAGGTTGCCTCGATCCAAACCTGCTTTCCGCTTTTGGTGATACGCGGGAACGCTTGGCTTTTGAATTGGCCCGCTGTCAGGTCTTTCCAGAACAAATCATATTCCGGTGCGTTACGAATTTGGGCCGGCACAAAGATACGATGATGCTTTCCCGTGATTTCCGAAAGGCTGTAGCCCATCAAACTCAGGAAATTATCGTTTGCACGAATGATCGTACCATCCGTTTCAAACTCGATTACAGCCAGCGATTTTTCAAGTGCAACAAGCGTTTCAGAAGCCAGACCATTCTTCTTAGACGAAAAGAAACTCAACATAGACATCACATACCTCATGAAAGGAGTACCAGAACGTCAATGCTGTTGCTGCGATCTGGCTTTTGGTGACGCCATAATTAATACAGATGTATAGGCATCCATATCCCCATATGGGGAGTGCAAAATGACAAAAGCGCACTCGGGGGTGCGCTTTTGTCAAATCACGGATTGCCCTGAAATGCGTTATTTCTCGACAAACGCCTTTTCGATCACGAAATGACCGGGTTCGTTCATGTTGCCTTCCTTGCCGCCCCACTCGATCAGCATCTGGCGGGTTTCGGCAATCATTTCCGGGTTGCCACAAAGCATGAAACGATCATTTTCAAGGGTCGGTTTTTCAAGGCCAAGGTCATCATAAAGCTTGCCCGACTTCATCAGCTCGGTGATGCGGCCCTGGTTTTTAAACTCTTCGCGGGTGACTGTCGGATAATACAGAAGCTTGTTCTGGACATCTTCACCAAAGAACTCATTGTTTGGCAGCTCACTGTGGATGAACTCCTGATAAGCCAGTTCACGAACTTCGCGGCAGCCATGAACAAGAATGACCTTGTCATAACGCTCGTAGGTTTCGTAATCGCGAATGACGCTCATGAACGGTGCCAGACCGGTACCGGTTGACAGCAGCCAAAGGTTTTTGCCCGGCAGCAGGTTATCATGGATCAGGGTTCCGGTCGGCTTGCGCCCGACCAGAATCTTGTCGCCAACCTTGATATGTTGCAAACGCGATGTCAGCGGACCATTCGGCACCTTGATCGAGAAGAATTCAAGTTCTTCGTCGTAATTGGCACTCACCATCGAATAGGCGCGCAAAAGCGGCTTGCCTTCGACTTCGAGTCCGATCATGGCAAACTGACCGTTGATGAACCGGAAACCCGGATCACGGGTGGTTTTGAAGGTGAAGAGAGTGTCAGTCCAGTGATGGACGTAAGTGACTGTTTCTTCGTTTAAATTGCTGGCCATAACGCTGCATCAATCCGTTTCGTCTAGAGCTTTCTACTGGACCGTGGCGGGAACGACGGACACACTTTCCCGGCACTGTATCCATGCCAAGTTGACGCGATTTAACATCAATCAAACGTATATCGCAAGAAAACATTCACTCGTTGTGTGTTTTTATGTAGAACCACAAATAATCATAAAAATTAAGTGTAGAATATTGTCTGACAATAGTGCACGATAATCACATCAGGGATATATCGCAACCGCGAAGTCCCTCTTAGATAGGACAAGATGTGCCCTGCAGCAATGATCCATCGCAATCCGGTGACAAATGACAGAAACCGACGCTTCCGCCAACGAGGCTCTGACCGTTCAGCACGTCTCCGATGCCATCACCAATGCAATTCGTGAAGGTCGCCTCGTACCTGGTCAACGCCTGACCGAAATCGACTTCGCAAAACGCCTTGGCGTCAGTCGTCCATCCGTTCGGGAAGCTTTTCGGCAACTGACCGCGGATGGACTTTTGCACAGTCAGCCCTATCGCGGGGTTAGTGTCCGTCACATGACGCGGCGCGAAGTGGACGATCTGTTTGTCGTGCGCGGCGCGCTTGAAGGTCTCGCCGTGCGGCTTGCAACCCCGATCCTGCAAGGCGATACGCTGCAATTACGATCCATTCAGGCCGAACTCGACAGTGCCGAGGCCCGTAATGACCTCGCGGCCATGTCGCGCCACAACCTTGCCTTCCATATGCTGTTTGCCGATGTCACCGGAAATGCGCTTCTGTCTGAACAACTCCGCCGCATTTCCAACAGCGTCTATTGGCTGCAATTCCGTGTTCTGGTCGCGGATGACAAGGTCCTGCAAACCAATCCCCAGCATCGCGATATTGTCGATGCCGTCCTTGCCGGTGACCCCGCCAAGGCCGAAGCCATCATGATCAATCATGTCGACCACTCGCGCCAACTGGTGCAATCGCTACCCGACACTCATTTTGCCGAAAGCCCGGAAGACTAACGGCCTTCCCAGCCCCCACCGATCACTCTTCAGACGATGAGCGAATAAAACATCGCCACTCACGCATCCGCTCATCCGAGCCGGATTAATTACCTGTTCCCGGACAGGGAATGGATGACAAAGCACATGAGACTTGCATCGCTGAACTCTCCCTATTACGATTGTCTGACAATTTAAACAAACAAATATCAGAGAGCACCATGACAGCCCGCCCCACGCCGACCGCCGATTTTTTACCGATCCCGTTGCCGGATTATCAGGAACGCCCGATTGAAGAGATGCGCCGCGGGGCCCAGGCGTTTTATGATGACATCCGCACACGCCACACCGTGCGCGATTTTTCGGACCGGCCAGTGCCACGTGACATCATCGAAACCTGTATTCGTGCGGCGGGTACAGCCCCCAATGGGGCCAATCATCAGCCGTGGCATTTTTCCGTCATTGGCGATCCGGCGATGAAAAAGAAAATCCGCACCGCCGCCGAAGAAGAAGAACGCGCCTTTTACGCCGGACGCGCCGGCGAGGAATGGATTGAAGCCTTGCGCCCGCTGGGCACGGATGACAGCAAACCGTTTCTGGAAATCGCCCCATGGCTGATTTGCATTTTCGGCGAACGCAAAAGTGCGTCGGCCGACGGGAAGTTTCGCAAAAACTATTACGTGCCGGAATCCGTTTCCATTGCCACCGGCTTTCTGATTGCCGCCCTGCATCGCGCAGGACTTGCAACATTAACGCACACTCCGAACCCGATGAGCTTCCTGACCGAGATATGCCAACGCCCGGACCACAACAAACCCTATATTCTTCTGGTCACTGGATATCCGGCAGCGAATGCAACGATCCCGAAACATGCGACCGAGAAAAAGGACCTCTCGGAAATCGCGACCTTCTTCTAAGGTTTGGCAGCTTTCCAAACAAAAGCCCCGCAATATGTGCGGGGCTTTTTCATTTGGCAGAACCAGATATTTAATGCCCGATCGGCAGAACAAGACGCACGCGAAGTCCGCCGCCCGGCGCATCTTCAAGAAAGACATCGCCGCCATGACCGCGCGCTGAGTCGCGCGCGATTGTCATGCCAAGACCTACACCACCCGTCGCCTGATTGCGGGATTCCTCAAGACGATAGAACGGTTTGAAGACGTCTTCGCGTTTGTCGACCGGGATACCCGGACCATCATCGTCAAACACGATTTCATAATCCTGCCCGCGACGTCCGGCACGTACCGACAGATTGTTCGCATAACGACCGGCATTGGACATGATATTGGCGAGGCAGCGCCGCACGGATTGCGGACGCAGATCCATTTCCAGACTATCGGCAATATGCAGATCAATCTGCTGGCCATCCCGAAGGGATTCGCCAACCTGATCGGTAATCAGCTTGCCGATATCGGTCGGCACGGCCTTCTCGCCCTCTTCACCGCGTGCAAAGGCAAGATAGGCATCGACCATGCGTTCCATGTCGACAACATCCTGCTTAAGCGCGTCAACACCGGGCAGCGACCCCTGCATCGCCAGTTCCAGCTTCATGCGCGTTAGTGGCGTGCGCAGATCATGCGACACCCCGGCCAGCAAGGCAGTTCGTTGCGACAAATGACGTGCAATACGGTCGCGCATCGAAATGAAGGACGATGCTGCCAATCGCACCTCGGCCGCCCCTTCGGGCTTAAAGGTATCGACTTCAACCCCACGACCAAACTGGTCGGCAGCCTTGGCAAGACGGCGGATCGGACGAACCTGGTTGCGCATGAACATCACGGCAACGCCGTACAGGATCAGTGCCGAACCGGCGATCCACATAAAGAATATATAAGTGGTCGAGGAATAAAGACGCTTGCGCGGTGCAACCACCGAAAGGACCCCGTCCTTCAACTGCACCCGGATTTCCAGTTTGCGGTCATCGACATCAAGATCGAAGAAGAACGGACGCTGCAAGCGTTCATTCAGGGCGTTGAACAATTCCTGGGAGACAAGCCCGAAGGGCGGCTGGGTGATTTGCCGTTCAAGGATTTCATCTGGTTCAAACAGGATATCAAGCTGCAAGCGCGTACGTGCGGAATGCTGCAGCCATTCGAAATGATCCGCATCCGGATATTCGCCAAGATAGTCGATAACGAAAACAATATCACCGGCAAGGCCCCGGCTCAGCTGGCGCGCAACCGTGTCCCAATGCCGCTCAAAGAAAATCAGCACGGTGACGATCTGCAACAGCAGCATCGGCGTCATCAGGATCAACAGCGACCGCCCCAGAAGACCTGACGGCATCAGCGATTTGATCCATCCTGTTTTTCCGCTGCCCAATACCCTAATCCTTATCCGTGTTCGTCGCGCCGACGGTTCGACGCTCTGTCTTTAATCCACATACAGCACATAGCCCCGTCCGCGTACAGTCTGCAAGTATCTTGGTTGTTTTGGGTCTTCCTCAAACTTGCGACGAAGGCGCGTCACCTGCACATCAATACTGCGCGATGCCCCCGGATCAACGGCGTTGCCCCCCATCATCTCATGAAGGTCTTCGCGGGTTGTCGCTTCGCCGCGCCGACGAACAAGGGCCGCGAGAAGCGCCTGCTCCGCACTTGTCAGATAGATATGTTCCGATCCGCGCTGCAAGGTCATCCGGCTGACATCAAAGGTAAAGCCACCAAACTGCGCCGTGGTCGATGCCTCACCACGCATCTCGTCGGTGACCGATACCGGCGCTTCGGCATAACGCCGTAAAATGGCTTCGATCCGTAGCACAAGCTCACGCGGCTCAAACGGCTTGGCAAGGTAGTCATCGGCCCCCGCCTCAAGCCCGGAAATGCGGTCTTCGGTTTCCGAAAGTGCCGTCAGCAGAAGGATTGGCACCTTGGACCCTTCGTCCCGTAGACTGCGCGCAAGATCAACCCCTTTTTCACCGGGCATCAGAACATCCAGCACCAGAAGGTCAAACTGCAACCCGGCAAGGCTCGACCTTGCTTCGGCGGCATTTCGCGCCGCCGAGACGACAAAACCGTTTTCGCCAAGATAGCGGGTCAACAGATCACGCAGACGATCATCATCATCGACCACAAGAATATGCGGCTGATCCTGATTTGTCATACGCGGCTCTCCCGAAAGCTGAACATTTGAAACGCTTTATCCTATGCGAGTTAGGCAAAAAAAAGTTTCAAAATTGTATCTGTCCAAAAGACAGCGGATCAGGCCATCATCCTGATCCGCTTGATGTCGCGCGACTGAAATCAAGACCGGCTTTACGCTAGCTGGCGCGGCGGCGCATACCGGGCGGGCTGTCGTCGGTGAAACGGGCACGGTCTGGTTCTTCAAGCATGCCCAGCATCACCTTGCGGAACCCTTCAACCGCCTCGGCCCCGGCTTCACGATAGGCGGCCGCAATCAGGCCGCGCTGGTTTTCGGTCAGTTCACGTTCCAGCGCATCACCCTTTTCCGTCAGGGTCAAAAGCCGCTGGCGGCGATCCTGCACACCGGTTTTCTGATCAATAAATCCTTCGCGCACGAGCTGGCCCAAAACACGCGACAGGGACTGCTTGGTGATTTTTAGAATCGACAGAAGCTCGCTTACCGTAATGCCGGGGTTCCGACTGACGAAATAGATGACCCGGTGATGGGCGCGACCGAAATTATATTGCTCAAGAATCTGATCTGCCACTGCCGTGAAATCGCGATAGGCATAGAACAGCAGTTCAATACCTTGCCTAAGCTCTTCTTCCCGCAGAAAAAGCGGGTTTACCTTGCGTGTTGAGATATCAGCCATGCTTTTCCGTTATGTCAGTTATATTGACATATTAATCGATGAATGTTACTCCGGCCAGACAATTAAGGACATAAAGTTACGTCCAAGTGCCCTTTTGAATTGGAATCTGGCAAATGATCACTCCGACCTTCGACAACCGTGATGGTTTTATCTGGTATAATGGCGAACTTAAACCCTGGCGTGAAAGCACCCTCCATGTGCTGAGCCATGCGGTCCATTATGGCAGTGCCGTCTTCGAAGGGGAACGGGCTTATAACGGTAAAGTGTTCAAACTTGCCGAACATGGTCAGCGTCTGATCAAATCGGGCGAGCTTCTTGATATGAAAGTGCCTTATAGCGCGGCCGAACTTGATGATGCGGTCATTGAAACGCTTGCGGCCAACAATATCACCGATGGCTATATCCGCCGCATTGCATGGCGCGGCAGTGAAATGATGGGCGTATCGGCACAGACCACGCGCATCAATGTCGCGATTGCCACATGGGAATGGCCAAGCTATTTCAAACCGGAAGAACGCCTGAAAGGCATTCGTCTGGCACTTTCGAAATGGGCCCGTCCGGCCCCGAATACCGCGCCGACTTCGGCAAAGGCTGCCGGTCTTTACATGATCTGCACCCTGTCGAAACACGAAGCGGAACGTAACGGTTTTGCCGATGCGCTGATGCTTGATTACCGTGGCCAGATTGCCGAGGCGACCGGGGCGAACGTGTTCTTTGTCAAGGATGGCAAAATCCATACGCCAACCCCGGATTGCTTCTTGGATGGCATCACGCGCCGTACCGTGATCGGGCTTGCCAAAGCCCGCGGTTTCGAGGTGATCGAGCGCGCGATAATGCCGGAAGAAATGGCAGAATTCGAGGAATGCTTCCTGACCGGAACGGCTGCAGAGGTCACCCCGGTAGCCTCCATCGCCGATTACACCTTTACCCCGGCGCATGTTTGCAAGACGCTGATGGAAGACTATATGGCTCTGGTACGCGGTGAAAAAAACGCGGTTGCCGCTGAGTAGTAAAATTCAATAATCGACCAGATTATTCACTTTTAATGAAAAATAGCCCGGCACCCGTTTGCCGGGCTATTTTTTGATTTCAGGACAAAACGCATCATGACGGCACGGTTTTCACAAAAGTCTGATGATATACAAAACACCGATCATACCCTGCTCTATCAGACCCATTCCCCGTTTGCGCGCAAGGCATTGGTCTTTGCGCTCGAATGCGGACTGGGCGACCGGATCGAGGTGATCCATCAGGAAACCAGCCCGACCAATCGCAATGATCGGGTTTTTGCAGCCAACCCGCTCGGCAAGGTGCCGGTTCTGATCCTGCCTGACGGCATGGCATTGTTTGATTCGGATGTGATCTGCGAGTATCTCGACAGCCTGCATACCGGCCGGAAACTGATCCCCGCTAAGGGAGCGGAACGCTGGAAAGCCCTGCGTTTGCAAGCATTAGCGCAGGGTATGTGCGATGCCGGCGTGCTGTATCGCTGGGAAACCAATCGCCGCCCTGAAAATCTGCGTTACCCGCCGTTGGCAGAAGGGCAGAAAACCAAACTGATCGAAGCCTTCGATTATCTCGAAAACGAACTTGATCCCAAAGAGCCGATCAATGGCGGCCATATTGCGCTGGCGACCGGGCTCGACTGGATCGCATTTCGCGAACTGGCCGATTTCAGAACCAGCCGCCCAAGACTGAGCCAATGGTATGAGGATTTCTGTGACCGGCCATCAATGACGCAAACCGGCTTTAGCGGCCAGACTCACGACTAGCCCGCAACCTGAAATCCGACACAGATATGCAAAGGCCGCCCGGATACCAGGCGGCCCTTGCTATTCCTCATACAATTTATTTACGGCCAGTTGGCTTCAGGCGGCAGCGACATCAGGATCGCCTCGGTATTGCCACCGGTCATCAGGCCAAAGCGCGTGCCGCGATCATGAAGCAGGTTAAACTCGACATAACGCCCGCGCTTGATCAATTGGGCACGGCGCTCATCGTCGGTCCATGGCTTGTTGTAATGGCGTTTGACCAGTTCGGGATAGATATCGCGAAAGGCACGGCCGACATCCTGCGTGAAGGCAAAATCCGCATCCCAGTCGGCCTCGAGATAATCATAGAAAATGCCGCCAACCCCGCGCGGTTCGTTCCGGTGCGGCAGGAAGAAATATTCATCGCACCATTTTTTGAACCGGTCGTAATAATCATCGCCATGCGCATCACAGGCGGCCTTCAAGGCACCGTGAAAATCGGCCGTGTCGGCATCCTGTGGGAAAACCGGGGTGAGGTCGGCCCCACCGCCAAACCATGCCTTGGTGGTCACGATATGGCGGGTATTCATGTGAACAGCCGGGACATGCGGCGAACAGGGATGGGCCACCAGTGAAATGCCCGCCGCCCAGAAATTCGGGTTTTCGGCCGCACCGGGGATTTCAGCGCGGAATTTTTCGGAAAATTCGCCATATACGGTCGAGATATTGACCCCGACCTTTTCAAACACACGGCCCTTCATGACCGACATTTCACCGCCGCCCTGACCTTCGCCGCGTTCCCAGCTTTTGCGTTCAAACCGCCCGGCAGGTTGATCGGCAAGCGGTCCGGTATAGCTGTCTTCGAGTGCCTCGAAACTGGCACAGATTTCATCGCGCAACTGGCGGAACCAGTTCCGCGCTGTTTCCTTGTGCTCTTCGATCTTTTGGGCGATCAGATCGTTATCAGTACTGGTCATCAGGCCTTCTCCGGAAAGCTGCTGGTTTGTCGAAGGGCCTCGCCCAATGTCATGGCGGTTGCCATAGCAACGTTAAGTGACCGCATTCCGGGTTTTAACGGAATAACGACGCGGGCATCGACATAATCATGCACCTGATCGGGCACGCCACTGCTTTCGGAGCCCAGCATCAGAATATCATCCGGTCGATAGTCAAAATCGCAATAGGGCACCGCCCCCTTGGTCGTCAGCAATACCAGACGCCCCGGAACGGTTCCATTATTACGCGCCTGCACAAAGCCGCGCCAATCGGCATGGCGTGTATAATCCGCCGCCCCCAGATAATCCATCCCCGCACGCTTGAGTGCCGCCGAGGTCAGAAGAAAACCACAGGGCTCGATAATATCAACGGGAACGCCAAGACATGCCGCCATGCGCAGGATTGTACCGGTGTTCTGGGGAATGTCGGGTTCGAACAGACAGATTCTCATAACGCCCTATAGACTCGTAATATTTTCGACCTGAAATCCGGGCGCAAAACCTTACAAAATTACGCCGATATATCGCCATTAGACTTATTTGGAATAAGACGAGACAAGGATATAACCACTTGGTTGTGAATACGCCAGCCTGTTAGAAAACGCTACGTTCGCTTCCATTGTGCAGCGCAAAACCAAATAGGCAAATCGAATGCGAACAATTTGCAACTCCAAGTTCCCCTTAACAAACCTCTTTTTTGTTAGTATACGAACCCGGTTTCAGGCCTGAAGGCTTTGGGGCAAAAGCATTGTTTGATTTCCGTCAATGGAAATTAAAGGTGTTTGCCCTAAGTGTGCAGTTGGGCATTCCGCATGCCTGTTTTGGGGGCAGAAAGAGGAATACATTATGTCGCAAACGGTGCAATCATCCGGGGAACATAACCCGGACGAGAACCGCAGGGATTTCCTGACCCTGGCGACCACGGCAGTCGGTGTTGTTGGCACCGGCATGGCGCTGTGGCCGTTCGTGGACAGCATGAACCCGTCCAAGGACGTTCTTGCGCTGGCCTCGGTCGAAGTTAACCTGTCAAATATTCCGGTCGGTCAGGCCATCAAGGTCATGTGGCGCGGTAAACCCGTATTCATCCGCCACCGTACCGAGCGTGAAATCAACGAGGCCGAAGAGGTCGCACTGAACGAGCTGGTCGATCCGCAGGCCGATGACGCGCGCGTCGAGAAAAAGGAATGGCTGATCGTTGTCGGTGTCTGTACCCATCTGGGCTGCATTCCGATGGGCACCGCCACAGGCGAGGCCCGCGGTGATTATGACGGCTGGTACTGTCCTTGCCACGGCTCGCACTATGATACGTCTGGCCGTATTCGCCGGGGTCCTGCGCCGAAGAACCTAGAGGTGCCGACCTACACCTTCCTCACCGACACATCCGTCCGGATCGGCTAAGGAGCTGTATGATGAGTGCACCCGTCTGGAATAACAAAGTGGTGAAATGGGTCGATGATCGTCTTCCGATCATTTCCATGCTGCACCATTCCGCATATGAATATCCGACCCCGAAGAACCTGTCCTATATGTGGAACTTTGGTTCCCTTGCCGGTTTTGTTCTGGTGACGATGATCCTCTCCGGGATTTTCCTGGTGATGAATTATACGCCGCATACGAGTATGGCGTTTGAATCGGTCGAACGCATCATGCGCGATGTGAATTATGGCTGGCTGATCCGCTATATCCACATGAACGGCGCGTCGATGTTCTTCATTGCCGTGTTTATCCATATTTTCCGCGGCCTGTATTACGGGTCATATAAAGCTCCGCGCGAAATGCTGTGGTGGATCGGTATCCTGATCCTTCTGGCGATGATGGCAACCGCCTTCATGGGCTATGTCCTGCCGTGGGGCCAGATGTCCTTCTGGGGTGCCACGGTTATTACCAACCTGTTCTCGGCCTTCCCGATCATCGGTGATCCGCTGGTGACCTGGCTGTGGGGCGGTTTCTCGGTCGATAACCCGACGCTGAACCGGTTCTTCTCGCTGCATTATCTGATGCCATTCGTCATTCTGGGCCTTGTCGTCCTGCATGTCTGGGCATTGCATTCCGTGCGGTCGAACAACCCGACCGGGGTTGAAATCAAAACCCCGCAGGACAGCATACCGTTCCATCCGTACTATACGATCAAGGACCTGTTCGGTCTGGGCGTGTTCCTGATCTTCTTTAGTGCGTTTGTGTTCTTTGCCCCGGATTTCCTTGGCCATCCGGATAACTACATCCCGGCCAATCCGCTGGTAACCCCGCCGCATATCGTGCCGGAATGGTACTTCCTGCCGTTCTACGCGATCCTGCGGTCAATCGATTTCACGATCTTTGGCATTCCGGCAAAGCTGCTAGGCGTGCTGGCAATGTTTGCGTCGATCGTGATCCTGTTCGTTATTCCGTGGCTTGACACCTCGAAGGTTCGCAGCTCGAAATTCCGTCCGGTTTACAAATGGTTCTTCTGGCTGTTTGTCATCGACACTTTCGTGCTCGGCTATTGCGGTGCAAAGGCACCCGATGATTACTTCATGGGGATCGAGGGCCTTAAGGTCATCGTCATGGGCCAGCTTTCAACGCTGTACTACTTTGTGCATTTCCTTGTGGTTATGCCGCTTGTGGGCAAACTGGAACGACCCAAACCGCTTCCGGCGAGTATCAGCGAATCCGTTCTCAAGGAGGGGGCAAATGCGTAAATTTGCACTTACCGCCCTGGCAGCCGCATTTGCCCTGACTGCCCTTGTCGGCACGGGCGCAAAAGCCGCCGGTGACGCGCCGGTTCCGCCGTCGCAGGACTGGAGCTGGGACGGGTTGTTTGGCACTTATGACCGTGCCCAGTTGCAGCGTGGCTTCCAGGTTTACAAAAACGTCTGCGCAGGCTGTCACAGCCTTCGCTTCATTGCGTTCCGTAACCTTCAGGGCATCGGCTTCAATGAAGACCAGATCAAGGCAATTGCAGCGGACTATGAAATAGAAGACGGCCCGAACGATGATGGTGACATGTTCACCCGTCCGGGCAAGCCGTCCGATTATTTCCCGTCGCCCTTTGCCAATGAAAAGGCTGCGGCTGCTTCAAACGGCGGGGCAATTCCGCCGGATCTGTCGCTGATGAACAAAGCCCGCGTAGCAGGCCCGGATTATGTTTTCGGTCTGCTGACCGGTTACGAGGAAGAAGCCCCCGAAGGCTTCGACCTTTCGGAAGGGAAGCATTACAACCACTACTTCCCGGGTCATCAGATTTCAATGGCACCGCCGCTTTATGACGAGGCTGTTGAATATACCGATGGCACGCCGATGACGATGGAACAGCATGCGCGTGATGTTGTTGCGTTCCTGAACTGGACAGCACAGCCGGAACTTGAAGCCCGCAAATCCATGGGCCTGAAAGTTATCCTGTTCCTGATCGTTCTGACCGCGATGCTGTATGCGGTGAAACGCAAAATCTGGCGTGATGTCGAACATTAAGCGTTCGAGTATCTGCTAAGACGTTAAAAGCCGCCGGTTCCCCCGGCGGCTTTTTTGTGTAGAGGCAGCAGACTTAATACGCGAAATATTCCGTGACCAGCCGGTCGATTTCGCCGCTTTGCTTCATATCAAGCAATACACGGTCAAGATCATTGGCGAACTTATCGCGATAGGGCCATTTGCCATCGGGATCCGGGCCGAATGCGACATAGCCGAATTCGCGCGCGATGATCGCGACCTCGTTGAATTTGCGCGCTATGTCCGGGTCCGTGCGCAATTCACGCAGGCCCGCCAGGATGGCCATCCGTTCATTGACATAACAATCCACCCGCCCGGCCATCAGAAAGCGCAGGTTGCTTTCGGTGGTGTTGCCTTCTTCAAGTTCGATATCGCCCTTCTCGACCATATCAAAAAAGGGGGCTCCGGCCATGCGGTAGCCAGCATTATTGGCAAATCTGGCACCTTTGAAATCGCGCGGGAAATGATCGAGCCGATGGCTTCGGACATAGTCGCCATTACAGATCGCAACCACCGTTTCCTGAAGGATCGGCACGGAATAGCGTTCAATCCAGTCGCGGCTTTCACGATAATAGGGCGGGAAATATCCGAATATCTGCCCGGATTGCAACAAATCCATACCCCGTTTAAACGGCATGGCGGCAAAGCTTACATGGTAGTCGGGCAGTTTGCGGAATGCCTCGCGCAGGATGCGGACATAAATTCCGGCGGGCTGAACGCCATCTTCGAGATAGGCGTAGGGGATATTGTTTTCCTCGCCAAACAGTTCGATCCGTATCGGTTCCTTCGCCGATGCAGTACCACACAATAACAGCGATATCAGCGCAGCCCGAAGCCACGTTGCCCTTTTGCCAATCCCGTTATGCATTTTTTCTTGTTTTCCCAGCAAACGCCAAGACTGTTATTTCGCGATTGCAGCAACAAAGGTCAATCCCCGGAAGCGGCGCAATCTGATTTCCCGGCTGGATCATCGGCGCGTTTTTCGCATGTCAGCAGCTTGCCCTGATGGCTTTGATTGCCATCGGCCGGGCGCAGGGGTGGCACGGAAACCGGGATATGCACAAGGCGGCGCTTTCGCGCCGGAGTGCCGGTGCTGGCGTAAAGCTGTTTGCCGGCTTCGACAATAGAGACACCCGCAAATGCCTTGAACAGACGCGATCCAACATTTTCAAATACCTGCGACCAGCGCAGCAGAAACCGTCGCTGGGTCGGGGGCAGGAACAATGCACGGCTGTGCTGCACGGGCAGGAACATATTTTCGCGCATCAGGTTTTGAAGCTGCGACACGCTATAGGGATGACCAAAGCCAAAGGGTGTATTTTCCGACCAGGACCAAAGCGAGCTTCGGTTCGGTGTTACCACCACGATCCGGCCATTGGGGGTTAAAATCCGCCAGCATTCGCGCATAAGACGGCGCATGGAATCGGAATGTTCAACCAGATGCACCAGCAGGATGCGGTCGACCGAGCTGTCAGGCAGCGGCAGCATGGTTTCTTCGGTCAGGGCAACATGGTTGGGATCATCGGCCGGCCAGTGCACGCATCCCTGCTGGGCAGGCATAAAAGCCAGTACGCTTTCCGCCTCGCCCATGAAGGGGCGCAGATAGGGCGTGGCATAACCAAAACCGAGCACGCGCATGCCGCGCACATCCGAC
Source organism: Thalassospira sp. A3_1 (assembly GCF_017744215.1). Classification (NCBI taxonomy): domain Bacteria; kingdom Pseudomonadati; phylum Pseudomonadota; class Alphaproteobacteria; order Rhodospirillales; family Thalassospiraceae; genus Thalassospira; species Thalassospira sp. A3_1. Next base: position 427,036 of record NZ_JAGHQQ010000001.1, read on the forward strand.
CACATGACGCGCAAACGGCGCCGAATCAGACGGCGGGCGGCCTGCCCGAGGCTTCCGGCATAAAAGCGGTGAAGATCAACAACATCCTGACGCATGAAAATAGCCTAGCATCGAGTGATACGGGCGGGAACTTATTTACGTACCCGTAGCCTCATAGAAGCGTAAAAACTTTGCATGATGCGTGATTGTTTTAAGAAGCCGCAACCTGTTAGGCTAGCCGCAAACAGCATTCACAGATGTGAGGTCGGCCATGTCCGCAGGCGACGTTTTTGTCATTCCGTGTCTTTCCGATAACTACACCTATCTGGTGCGCTGCCATGAAACCGGCACAACGGCGATTGTCGATCCCGGCGAAGCAGGCCCGGTGATCAGCGCGCTTGAAGATCGCGGCTGGTCGCTTGATATCGTGATCAATACCCACCATCACAATGATCATATCGGCGGCAATGGCGAGCTGATCACCAAATACGATGCAAAGCTTATTGGCCCCAGGGCAGAAACGGCACGCATTCCCGGCATGGATCAGAAAGTTGCCGAGGGTGATACGGTTATGATCGGTAAGCTTTCCGGGCAGGTGTTTGACGTGCCGGGCCATACCAGCGGCCATATCGCATTTTATTTCCCTGCGGTATCGGCCCTGTTTTCAGGCGACAGTTTATTTGCGCTGGGCTGCGGACGGTTGTTTGAAGGAACGCCTGATCAGATGTGGCAATCGCTGCAAAAGTTTCGCGATTTACCGGGCGAGACGCTGATCTATTGCGGGCATGAATATACCCAGTCCAATGCCCGGTTTGCCGCAACGATTGAAACTGGCAATGTCGCGCTTAAGGCGCGCTGTGCGGAGATTGACGATCTGCGCGCACGCGGTATCCCGACCATTCCATCACGTCTGGACAAGGAACTGGCGACCAACCCGTTCCTGCGCGCCGATCATGCATCGGTCGCCAGCGACCTTGGCATGGAAAGCGCGACTGCCACCGAAATCTTTGCCGAAATCCGCGGGCGGAAGGATCGCTTTTAAAGCAATCCACTCAATACTCACACTTGAGGTCGCAAAAGGAAATTGCCGCCAAGGCAATTTCCCATTACTGCGACCCTATAACAGAAAGCAGCTCAGCGAGGCTTATTCAGGAATACGGCCGTAAACGTCATCAAGACGTTCAATATCATCCTCGCCAAGATAACTTCCGGATTGAACTTCGATAAGCTCCAGCGGAATTTTCCCAGGGTTTTCCATCCGGTGCACTGCACCAACCGGGATATAGGTTGACTGATTTTCGCCAAGCAAGAACTTCTTGTCGTCACAAGTAACCAATGCACTCCCTTTGACCACGATCCAGTGCTCGGCGCGATGGTGGTGCCGTTGCAGCGAGAGCTGGGCCCCGGGTTTTACGGTGATCCTTTTGACCTGATAGCGATCACTGTGATCGATGCTGTCATAATCACCCCATGGGCGTGCAACCCGACGATGTTCAATGGCCTGTCCCTGATTTTGCGCAACCAGTTCACCCACAATATTCTTGATCCCTTCAACATCAGCGGAAGAACTGACCAACAAGGCATCAGGCGTATCGATGACAATTAGGTCCTTTGTACCCAATGTGACGATCAGTCGACGTTCTGTCCCGTGAACAACCGTGTTTTCCGAGCTGAACATGCGAACGTTTTCTTCAACGCCCAGAACACAGTTCCCATCGGCCAACTTTGTGCCCAGACCTGACATGGCATTCCAGCTACCAACATCGCTCCACACGCCTTGGAACGGCGCAACAAGAACATTGTCAGCGCGCTCCATCACCGCATAGTCGATGCTCTTTGGCACCGCGTCTGCAAATTTGTCCCCCGGGCGCAGAAAATTGCCATCCCGTTTCGCAGTTTCTATTGCTTCACTGCATGCTTCAAAAGTCGTGGGTTCAAACTGCGCAAGTGCATCACTCAATACATCCGCACGGACAAGGAATATCCCTGCGTTCCAGAGATGCTTTCCGGACGAAAGGAACTCCATTGCGGTTTCAAGATCAGGTTTTTCAAGAAACTTCGCAGATTTCCGAATTCCGGGTCCGGCTTCCTCTCCTGTTTCGATGTAACCGTACGCCGTGCTTGGTGACGTAGGCTGCACACCGAAAGTAACGATGTTGCCATTCTTTGCATAATCCGCAGCAGCAGTTACCATTTTGCGGAAAAGTTGATCATCAGGAATGAAATGATCTGCCGGACAGAAAAGTAAAATCTTTTCCGGATTTTCCAGCCGGGCATGGCAAGCAGCAAGCGCCATTGCAGGAGCCGTGTCTTTTGCAATCGGCTCAAGAATCTGGGTCAGTCTTAACCTAGCTTTTTCAGCCGCTTCTTCGACAAAGAAACGATGTTCTTCACTCGACAATGCCAAAATCTCGCCAAATGGTGAAAGCCTCTCGAAGGTGAGTTCAAGCAAGGATTTACCATGATAGACAGGAATGAATTGTTTGGGAAACCCCTTGCGTGACAGGGGCCACAAACGCGTCCCGGAACCACCACAAAGCACAACAGGTGTTATTTCTTGTATATTCATTTCAAAGGTCATTCCCAGACACTATCAAGCCAAAATCAATACTCCGTTATAGTTGTAAACAGCCCGCCGTTCCAAGAGGTTAAAACTGTAGCCGACCAATAAATCGCCTCGACAATCAAATATCCAACGACTTCAGAGTGATGCAACTATTCAGCTATCTGATCAGGCCATCTGTTTGAACAGGACGTTCTGATCAAGCAGATAGCGGGAAAACAATGGCAGGCTGGCCGCCCCGATGGCGCGGGCGGCACTGCCGACGACACCCTGTTCGATATGCGGAGTGGCGATGCCCTGCAGGTCGAGTTTCAGCGTTGCCTTGCGTGTGGCATCGACGATTTTGGCGCAGACATCGGTGGGGAAACCGCCATCAACAATAACGGCTTCGAAATCAATCACAGAGCAGACCGAGGTAATGGCAATTGCAAGGCCGCGCGCGGTGTGATCAATCCAGAGATCAAGGGTTGCGCCAAGCTGATGCCAGTAATCGGGGTCCTTCCACAACAAGGCGGGATCGCGTCCTTCGCGGGTCAGCATTTCTTCGAGCACGAAGATGGATGCCTGATCGATCAACTGGCTGGGATGGCCGGAACGCGAGGGCACGGGCATGGAACCAAAAGCCCCGGCATTGCCGGTTTTACCGGCATAAAGCGCCTGATTAAGCACCACACCACCGCCGATGAACGAACCGATAAAGAAATAGGCAAAGTCGGAATAATTCGGCCCCGCCCCAAAGACCAGTTCCGCCCCGCAGGCCGCCGTTGCATCGTTCTGCTGAAAGACCGGAAACGGTACGATTTCGCCAATGGTATCGATCAGATCGACTTCGCGCCAGGCGCTCATATCTTCGGGTGGTGCGCCGACTTCTTCGACCCAGTTCCATAATTCAAACGGCGCGGCAATGCCGATCCCGGCGATGCGTTGGCGCTGGGCAGTGGATAGCCCGCCGGACAATTGTTCGACCGAGGCGCGGACGAATTTGCGGATGCCATCGGGGGTCGGGTATTTATAGGCTTCGTTCAGGCTGGCCCGCACCGTGCCGACAAAATCCATCAGGATCAGTTCGGCACTGCGTCGTCCGATTTTAAGGCCGAAGGAAAAAACACCATCCGGGTTAAGCGCCATCGGGATCGATGGTTTGCCAACCTTGCCGCGCACCGGATCACCACGTTTAAGCAGGCCATCCTTTTCAAGGGCACGCATGATCACGGAGACGGTTTGGGCGGACAGGCCGGAAAGACGGGCGATATCGGCCTTGGACAATCCGACATTGCGGCGGACCAGCGACAGCACCAGCCGTTCATTATAGGCGCGCACGCGCAACTGGTTCGCACCCCCGCCCGGATGAAGCGGACGCGCTCCCTGCCCCTCATCCCCGGTGATATCCGGGTTGGTATTCAGTGAAGCTGTCATTGGTATCCGTTGTCCTCCCACTCGGGTCCTTTATTGCCCGATTGCTAATAAGAGTGACAGGATTAATTAATAAATCAATCGGATTTATTAATTGACAGCTTCACGCATTTGGTGTGTCGTAGGCAACAGACAGGCGCAAAAGACGTGCGTAACGATACGTTCCACCTGTCGCAAAATGAACAAATCCGGCCAAAATGGCCGAACATCAGGTTATTCCTGGGAGGAAACAGATGAAGAAGACTCTTGTTGGCGCCACCCTTGGGGCGCTTGCGCTTGGCTTTACCGTTGCACCCAACGGGGCCAAAGCCGATGAAATCGGTGCCTGCCTTATCACCAAAACCGACATCAACCCGTTCTTCGTGAAAATGAAAGAAGGCGCACAGGCGGCATCTGTTGCCAATGGTGTCAACCTTTCGACTTTTGCCGGTAAAATCGATGGCGACCATGAAACCCAGGTGCAGGCGATTGAATCCTGCATTGCATCGGGTGCGAAGGGCATCCTTCTGACCGCATCGGACACCAAGGCGATTGTACCGGTTGTCAAAAAGGCGCGCGATGCCGGGTTGCTGGTGATTGCCCTTGATACACCGCTTGAACCGATTGACTCGGCCGATGCAACCTTTGCCACCGATAACTTCAAGGCGGGTGAACTGATCGGTCAGTGGGCCGCGGCCAAACTTGGCGATGAGGCCTCGGATGCGAAAATCGCGTTTCTTGACCTGACGCCAAGTGCACCATCGGTTGATGTCCTGCGCGATCAGGGCTTCATGAAAGGGTTCGGGATCGACATCAAGGATCCGAACAAAATCGGTGATGAAGATGATCCCCGTATTGTCGGCCATGACATCACCAACGGTAACGAGGAAGGCGGCCGCAAGGCGATGGAAAACCTGTTGCAGCAGGATTCCGAAATCAATGTCGTCTATACCATCAACGAACCGGCCGCTGCCGGTGCCTATGAGGCGCTGAAATCGTTTGGCATGGAAGAAGGCGTTCTGATCGTGTCGGTCGATGGTGGTTGCCCGGGCGTTTTGAACGTCAAGGATGGCGTGATTGGCGCGACATCGCAGCAATATCCGCTTGATATGGCCTACAAGGGGATCGAGGCGATCAAATCCTGGGCCGAAAGCGGTGAAAAACCGGCCAATTCCGAAGGTCTTAACTTCTATGATACCGGGGTTAACCTTGTAACCGGTGATCCGGCAGAAGGCGTTCCGTCGATTGATATCGAGGAAGGCATGAAACGCTGCTGGGGCTAATTCCCAACGCAACGTTCCGATATTCGAGGAGGGCGGTCATAAACGCCGCCCTCTTGTCCCACAAAAAGGTTACACTTGGTCAGCCCCCTACCCGATGCAAACCGGTCATCAGAACCGGCGGGGGCATGTGATGAGCCGTTGCGCATGCCTTTTCGCAACCGATATTCACGACCAGGCCGGGAGGAAGCGATGAGCGAAACTGCTCGCACATCTCGTACAAAACAGGAATACGAACAGACGCTTGACGCCAGCGACAAGGCGGTTGCGCAGTTCGAACATAAAAGCCGGAACTTTCTGGATGCCACGCAGCATTTCCTGCATGGCAATCCGACAATGGTGCCGGTGATTGTCCTTGTCATTTCGATTATCATTTTTGGGGCGCTGGCGGGATCGAAGTTCTTTTCGCCGTTCAACCTGTCGCTGATTGTGCAGCAGGTTTCGATCATCGGCATTCTGGCCGCGGCCCAAAGCCTTGTGATCCTGACTGCCGGGATTGATCTTTCGGTCGGTGCGATCATGGTGCTGATGTCGGTCATTATGGGGCAGCTTGCGATTACGCTTGGCGTTCCGGCACCGCTTGCTATCCTGATCGGGTTTGTCGGCGGGATTCTGGCCGGGATGCTGAACGGGTTTCTGGTCACCCGGATCAAGTTGCCGCCGTTTATCGTGACGCTGGGCACGTGGAATATTTTCTTTGCGCTGAACCTTTGGCTTTCGGGCGCGCAGTCGATCCGCAGCCAGACCTTGGACGAAATCGCACCGCTTTTGAAATTCTTTGGCGAAAGCATCGCGATTGGCGGGGCACGGATCACCTATGGCTCGGTCCTGATGCTGGTGATTTTTGCGGTCCTTTGGTACATCCTGAACCATACAAGCTGGGGCCGGCATGTTTATGCCATCGGCGATGACAAGGAAGCCGCCGAGCTTTCTGGCATTCGCACCAACCGCACGCTTATCATGGTTTATGGCCTTGCAGGGCTTGTCTGCGGCATTGGGGCGTGGGCATCGATCGGGCGCGTTGGCTCGGTATCGCCGCAAAGTTTTCAGGAAGCAAACCTGCAGTCGATTACCGCAGTTGTGATTGGCGGCATTTCGCTGTTTGGCGGACGCGGTTCGATCATTGGCCCGTTGATCGGGGCATTGATCGTTGGCGTGTTCAATTCCGGGCTGCGGCTTGTCGGCGTTGATGTTCTTTGGCAGGTGTTTGCGATTGGCTGGCTGACAATTATTGCCGTTGCCATCGACCAGTGGATCAGAAAGGTATCGTCATGAGCATGGACAAAAAGCCGGTCTTGAGCGCACGCGGTATCGTTAAACGCTATGGCCGGGTGACCGCACTTGATCAGGCGGATTTTGACCTTTATCCCGGTGAAGTCCTTGCGGTGATCGGCGATAACGGTGCGGGGAAATCATCGCTGATCAAGGCTCTTTCAGGTGCGATCACGGTTGATGAAGGCACGATCGAGCTTGATGGCAAACCGGTGCGCTTTTCATCACCGATGGAAGCCCGCGAGGCAGGCATCGAGACGGTTTACCAGAACCTTGCGCTTTCGCCGGCCCTTTCGATTGCGGACAATATGTTCATGGGCCGCGAGCTTCGTAAACCGGGTTTCATGGGCAAGTATTTCGGCGCACTGGACCATAAGGGCATGCAGCGAATTGCGCGTGAAAAGCTTTCCGAGCTTGGCCTGATGACCATCCAGAACATCAATCAGGCGGTCGAAACGCTTTCGGGCGGGCAGCGCCAGGGGGTTGCGGTTGCCCGTGCGGCGGCCTTTGGATCGCGCGTCGTGATCATGGATGAACCGACCGCGGCATTGGGCGTCAAGGAAAGCCGCCGGGTGCTGGAACTGATTGCCGATGTCAAATCGCGCGGCATGCCGATTGTGCTGATTTCACACAATATGCCGCATGTGTTCGAGGTGGCGGATCGAATTCATGTTCACCGTTTGGGTAAACGTCTGTGTACAATAAATCCCGATGATTACAGCATGTCGGACGCGGTCGCCTTCATGACCGGCGCCAAGGAACCACCCGAAATATCGGCGGCGGCATGACGGGATGATACCGGATATCGAGACCCTGACTGCGATGATCAGGGACAAACGTATTGGCGATCGACGCCTCCTTGTCGCGATCGCCGGGGCACCAGCCTCGGGCAAGTCAACCTTGTCCGAACGGCTTCATCACCATCTGGGGGGTGATGAGGCCGGGGCTGTTGTCGTGCCGATGGATGGGTATCATTTCGATGATGCCATCCTTTCCGCACGCGGCCTCCTCCCGCGCAAAGGGGCACCGGAAACCTTCGATACCAGCGGCTTCAAGCGCACCCTTGATGCCATTCGCGACGACATTGACGATGTTTATGTGCCGGTGTTTGACCGCAATCTGGAACTGTCACGCGGATCGGCGCGATGCGTTTCACGCGGCCATCGGATCGTGATTGTCGAAGGCAATTATCTGTTGCTCAACCAGTCGCCTTGGAACCAGTTGGCAGGCCTGTTCGACCTGACCCTGTTCATCGACATACCGCTTCCGGTTCTGGAAAGGCGTCTTGTGCAACGGTGGCTTGATCATGGCCATGACGAACCAGCAGCACGGCAAAAAGCATCGGATAATGACATCCCCAACGCGCATACCGTTCAGAAAAGCAGCATCCTGGCCGATATCACGATTACCGCGGCGTAATCATTGTTCCATCCATAAGAATTACCGCTCTTTTCGCAACACCAGCGTATAGCACATCGGGATCTGGGCTTTCCTGTCTTCATAGATATCAAATTCAGTTTCCCGATTTGAATGCGGATATTCGTTAAAACATTCCAGCTTTAATCCGGCTGCAATAGCCGCAGACACGATTTCGCCCATCGTGTAGGAAAACCACCATGAAACAGGTCCCTGCCCGCCATCAGATCCGTCATACGTTATGGTACCTTCATTTGCGTGTGGCCCACGGTCAAAATAAGACTGGGAGGGTGAAAACGGATCGGCAGAAGACGGGTCGAACATTTCAAGAAACGGGTGGGTTTCATAGATAACGAGCCCCCCATCCCGAGCCAGCAGCCCTGAGACAGCATCGAAGAAACGTTTCAGGTCCGGCATCCAGTTCAGAACGCCGATGGTAATCAAACCAAGGTCAAAATCGCCCGGTGTGTCTTGCGGTAACTCGTAAATGTCAGCACAGAGGAAATCACATTTCCGTCCCGACAGATGAGCCAGCTTCCGGGCTTGCGCGAGAAATGCATCGGATTGATCAATCCCAAGCACAGTTTTTGCGCCCATGGCCGACAAGGACAACACTTCGCGACCATTATTGCAGCACACCTGCACGACGCGTTTTCCCGCGACACCGACATCCGCCAGCGTTTCCCGCAAGGTTTCGTCGAATGTCGAAAAATCGGCTTTCGCAACCTCGGCCAAAAGTCTTTGCCAGGTTTCACCGACTTCATGCAACGGTGCGGAGGCATCCCATGCGGCACGGTTGGCCGATGTGTATTTTTTGTGCTCGTCCATGGCCCGCCCACCAATATCATAAGTTGTAACATTCCAATAATCACAACCAAGACAGCGGCCTGTCAAACGAACAATGCAGGATCACACGGATTTAATAGCCGGATTGCCAATCAGCACATCAGACACCCATTCGGCAACAACCCGCACGCGCGGCACATGGCGCATATCCTGATGGATCAGGAGCCAGATTTCGCGTCCCTCCGGATCGATATCGGGTTTGCGCGTAAGCCCCGGGATGCGATCGCCCAGGCATCGTGGCAGCAGGGCAAAGGCATTGGCCGAACATGCCATCGTCGCCATGATGGATCCGCGGTTGGATCGACTGATGGTGTGGCGATTGGGGAAATGGCGGTTGAGCCATATCTGTTCGGGCTTGTCGGCAAACGCATCGTCAAGATCGACCCACGGTGCAGTGGTCGGGTCATCCATCCCGGCCGGACCGTAAATACCGTATTCCATCACACCGATTTTCCGGATGTGAAATGCCCCGGTTTGTGGCCGGGCAAGACGCAGCGCTATATCGGTTTCGCGTTGCGGCAGGCTTAGATTGCGGTTGCCGCCAATCAGTTCGACGCAAAGGGACGGATGATTTGATGTCAGTTCCCCCAGACGCGGGGCGATGCAGTTTTCAAAAATCACATCCACCCCGGCAACGCGAACAACACCCGATATTTCCGGACGAGCCGCCTTTTCCGACAGAGTGCCATTTGCTTCGAGCAAGATACTGACTTCGGCCTCCATCGCCCTTGCGGTTTTCAGAAGGCTTTGCGCACGCAATGTCGGGCTCATCTGGCCATCCCGACGCAGCAGGACGGGAAAGCCGGTGACTTCTTCAAGGCGGGCAATGCGACGCGCGATTGTCGTCTGATTCACGCCGAGTTCGCGTGCGGCGGCACTCATGGTATTTGCGCGGCAAACGACCGCGAATGTTCGCAAGGCTTCCCAATCCATGGATCGTCACCCGGTTATGATTTCTGCGTATACGCAGATCATATCTGCAAATTGACGGATTTAAACTGCAAACATGCAGATGCATGATCGGGCTATCCAATTCACTTTGAAAGGACAGCCACCATGAGCGCACAATCCATCTTTGAAATTCTTGGCGTTGAACTGCCGACCGGATCGGTTCGTGATGCGGCATTGGTCGTGATCGATGCCCAGGAAGAATATCGCAGCGGGCGGTTGAAGCTATCAGAGCTTGAACCGGCACTGGACAATGTTGCCCGCCTGATCGCCCATTGGCGCGTACAGAACGGCACCCTGATCCATATCCAGCATCACGGACAGGGATTGTTTGATCCCGAAGGTCCGTATGCCGCGATCATGGACGAAGTTGCGCCCCATGAGGGCGAGGCGGTTCTGACAAAGAATGTGCCCAATGCCTTTGGCGGCACCAATCTGCGCGACCTGATTGATCAGGCCGGATTGAAACATGTGGTGCTGAGCGGTTTCATGACCCATGTCTGCGTGTCGACCACCGCACGTTCCGCCAACGAACAGGGATTGCAGGTTACCATCGCCGGGGATGCGGTCACCACACGTGACCTGCCTGCAACCACCGATCACGCTGCCATCCCGGCCGCAGAATTGCACCGCGCCGAACTGGCCATTCTGGCCGATGCATTTGCCAAGATTGTAACGACCGACGACGTTCTGAAAGCGTGATTGTAAACGCAAAACACCCCGCAGCAATCTGCGGGGTGTTTTGATGAGTTTGAACGCAAGCAATGCGATCAGAACATATGCTGTCCGCCATTCAGCGACAGGCAGGAACCGGTGATGAAGCCGGAATTCGGGCCGCACAGGAACAGGACGGCCTGTGCGATTTCCTCGGCCTCGCCCAGACGTCCGACCGGGATTTTCGCGATGATGCTTTCAAGAACCTTTTCGGGAACCGCAGCAACCATGTCGGTATTGATGTAACCCGGCGCGATGGTATTGACCGTAATACCTTTGCGCGCGACTTCCTGTGCCAATGCCTTGGTAAAGCCGTGCACCCCGGCCTTGGCCGCGGAATAGTTGGTCTGGCCAAGCTGACCGGCCTGACCATTGATCGAGGAGATATTGACCACCCGGCCAAAGCCGCGTTCACGCATGCCATCCAGAACCGGCTTGGTCATATAGAACAGCGAACTCAGGTTCGTTTCAATCACTGCCTGCCAATGATCGACGGACATCTTGTGCATGAAGCCATCACGGGTGATACCGGCATTATTGATCAGGAAATCGACAGGGCCGACTTCGGATTCGACCTGCCGGATGCCATCGGCACAGGCATCCGCGTCCGCGACACTCCATTTAAAGGTCGCAATGCCGGTTTCGTCGGTGAAGGCGCGCGCGGCTTCGTCATTGCCGGCATAGTTTGCCGCAACCGTATAGCCCGCTTCCTTAAGCGCCAGGCTGATTGCCCTGCCAATTCCGCGTGTACCACCGGTTACCAGTGCTGTTTTTGTCATGGTCGCCTCCCTAAACTTCAGTCATCGAATTCATGTATCGGTATCCCGTAGTTTGCCCTTCTACGACATGCGAAACTTTAGTCCACAAAACGAACTATAAACGTAACTTTATTTCTTCTCCATCATCCATGTCACGTGAAATGCGTGAACTTTGGTCGAATTTCATCTGCGTCCTCGGGTAAACAAACAGGGCAGCCCCCAAAGGAGGCCGCCCTGCACGTTTCATCCAATCAGATGGTTCGAAGCGATCAGCGTTCGACGCACAGTGCGACCCCCATGCCGCCGCCAATGCACAATGTCGCAAGGCCTTTTTTGGCATCGCGTTTCTGCATTTCGTAAAGCAGGGTGGTAAAGACACGTGCGCCTGATGCGCCGATCGGATGGCCAAGGGCGATCGCCCCGCCATTGACATTGACCTTATCGGTATCCCAGCCCATGTCGCGGTTGACCGCAATTGCCTGTGCGGCAAAGGCTTCGTTGGCTTCGATCAGGTCAAGATCACCAACCGACCAGCCAGCCTTTTCAAGTGCCTTGCGCGATGCCGGGATCGGGCCGGAGCCCATGACGGCAGGATCAACACCGGCAGTCGCCCAGCTTTTGATCGTCGCAAGCGGCGTCAGGCCGCGTTTGGCGGCTTCATCGGCCGACATGACAATCAGGGCGGCGGCCCCATCATTGATGCCCGATGCGTTACCCGCGGTTACCGTGCCTTCCTTGTCAAACGCCGGGCGGAGCTTTGCCATGCCTTCGATAGAAGCACCGTGGCGCGGATATTCATCGGCATCGAAGATCACATCACCCTTGCGCGAGGAAAGGGTAACGGGGGCGATTTCATCATTGAAGCGACCGGATTTCTGGGCGGCTTCTGCCTTGTTCTGGGACGCGGTCGCGAAGGCATCCTGATCTTCGCGGGTGATCTGCCATTTATTGGCGATGTTTTCCGCGGTATTGCCCATGTGATAGCCGTTGAAAGCACACCACAGGCCATCCTTGATCATGCTGTCGATGAATTTGACATCGCCCATCTTGTGACCGGCGCGCAGATTGGCGACATGCGGTGACATGGACATGTTTTCCTGACCGCCGGCGACAACGATTTTGGCGTCACCCGCCATGATTTGCTGGGCGGCAAGGGCAACGGTGCGAAGGCCCGAACCACAAACCTGGTTGATGACAAAGGCGGTTGCGCTATCGGGGATACCCGCCGCGATGGCCGCTTGGCGTGCCGGGTTCTGTCCGGCCCCACCGGTCAGGACCTGACCGAAAATGACTTCGTTTACGGCATCCGCCTCGACACCGGAACGTTCCAGAGCCGCCTTGATGGCAACAGCGCCAAGCTCGTGTGCTGGGGTATTGGCCAGCGAACCGCTAAAAGCGCCGATCGGTGTGCGTGCTGCACCCACAATTACGACGTCTGTCATGAAACCCTCCGATTATATCTTGAATACGTTTTTCCCCGGACCCTGACGATCCTGCTGATCGGACCTGCAATCCACCTACGATCTTATCGCGACGCAACAAAAAGCCAAGCATTGATACGCACCACTTTCGGACAGTTTTGTTTCCGGGTGTATGGGCCGGGCAAATCCGCGCAGATCCGTTATCCTCATAGTTTGCCTGAAACGGCTATAACGCAACCCCGACTTCATCCTTTAATATCTCGGTCGCGATATAGGTGCGGTACCAGACGATGTTGTCGTCCGCGTCAAACAGGGTTTCGCAAAGGGCGGTATATTCCGCCATGTCGCGCATATGCAGGACCAGAACACCGGTGACCTCGCCGGTGACAAGGTAACATTGCCGAACGGCTTCAAGGGTGCGGACTTTTTTGATGAAGTCCTGCCGATAGCGGTTGCCATGGCGATGAAATTCCAGATTGATCACCGCAGTCAGTGGCCGCCCGACCAGCGCCGGATCAATCACGGCGACAGTTTTGCGAATAACCCCAGATTCGCGCAGTCTGGCGACACGGCGCAAACAGGCCGAGGGCGACAGACCAACATGATCGGCAAGGGTTGCATTCGCGATATCCGAAGGATTTTGGTATCGATACGGTCAAGGTCGGCCAATATCTGCAACTCCGAAGCGCCAAGTGATAAAATTACGCCGTATTATTGCACAAAAGCACGTAATTTCGCCGCGTAATAATACGATGGTTATGCGAGGATGCGCATCGTTAAACGAATGCCCCACATATGACCCGCGTACCACCCAAGAAGCCCGGAACCTCGCGCCCCATGCATCGCTATTTCCTGAATTTGCTAAACCGCAGCCAGCGTTTGTTCATCACCCTGATCAAGGTCATGTTGCCGGTGATGATCATTGTGCGCATCGCCGATGAATTCGGCGCGGTTGCCTTTACATCCGATCTGTTATCCCCTGTCATGAGCCTGATCGGGTTGCCGCCCGAGGCAGGCCTGATCTGGGCGACCTGCGCACTGGTCAGTATATATGGCGCGGTCGGGGCGTTTATCGGGTTATCCGCCCATCTTGATATGACAGCGGCGCAGCTCAGTGCGCTTTGCGCCATGATGCTGTTTGCCCATGGGCTTCCGGTCGAACAGGCAATTGTCAAAAGGGCCGGGGCCAGCTTTGTCGCGACGACTGCGCTTCGGCTTGGCACGGCGGTGTTTTACGCCGCACTGGTCACATGGATCAGCGACACCACCGGATGGCTTTCCGAACCGGTTGATTTTTCATGGATGGCCGGCGGTGAAACCGTTATAGCCGCAACTGGCCTTGAAGGCTGGATCGACTGGACCATCCAGACAGTCAAATCGCTTGTTGTCAGCTTTGCGGTGATTGTCGGATTGCTGGTGTTGCTCGATATCCTTGATAAAACAGGAATTACCGAGCGCATCACGCGCGGCATGATGCCGATCCTGCGGGTTTCGGGATTATCGCGCGACGTCGCCCCGGTGACGACCATTGGGGTGTTGCTGGGCCTGACCTATGGCGGGGCGCTGATCATTGACGAGGCGCGCAAAAAGAACTTCCCGCCGCGCACCCTTTTTCTGTCGCTAAGCTGGCTGTCGCTGTCGCATTCGCTGATAGAGGATACGGCGATCATGCTGGCCCTTGGTGCAGATATCTGGGTCGTTCTGGTCGGGCGGGTGATCCTGACATTGCTGATCATTGCCGCCCTTGCACGCCTGACGCTGCGCTGGCAAACCGCCCCCGTGACTGCGACCGAAACCGGTACCTGATTATTTCGTTTCCGCCAGCCAATCAAGCATCGGCACCCATGTGGATTTTTCCGCGCGCGATCCGACCATCATGCCGATATGACCGGCCGATGGGTGCAATTCGGTTCGCATATCTTCGGGCAGGGACGCGAAAAGAGCCTGCGCGCTTTCGGGCGGGACGATCCGGTCATTTTCCGGGATGACGGCAAGTGTCGGGCAGCTGATATTGGCCGGGTTGATATCAATGCCGTCGATCTGCCATTCGCCCTTGGCCGGTTTGTTTTCGACATACCAGCCAATCAGGCAATCAATCGCCACCCGGCGGGTCAGTGGCACACCGTCATTCAGCCAGTCTTCAAGGGCGACAAAATCATCGGCCTTGGCCGAATTGGCCGGGATGGAGGCAAAGCGGCGAAACTTTTCTCCGATCATGAACGGGTCAAGGCTTGCAAACAGGCTTTGCAGCACATCGACCGGGAGGCTGTCATGGATCGACAGCATATGGGGCAAGGACGGCGCGAAGGCCGCGGCAATGCGCCCCTGTGTCGGACCGGCCGCCATGAAATCCCAAGGGGTCGCCAACAGCACCAGACGCGATACCTGCGCGGGATCCAGCAGGGTCGCGGCCAGCGCCAGCACGCCCCCCATGCAATAGCCGATCATCGGCACCGGCCCGCCATTCATATCGGCGATATCCTGAAGGGCGGTGACCAGACGACCGGCGATGTAATCATCAAGGCCGTAATTGACTTCTTCTTCGCCGGGATAGCCCCAATCGACCAGAAGCGGCCGGTATCCGGCCTTGGCCAGAAAGCGGGCGAAGCTGCGTTTTTTGTTCAGATCAAGGATATAGCCGCGGTTCACCAGCGACGGCACCAGCACGACAATGCCAAGCGGGCTTTTGGGCTTGGCATCTTCGACCGCACCGTAATCAAGAATGCGGGTTGCACCATCTTCCCAGATCACCGGCGCATCATCGGCACCGCGTTTATAGCCATGTTTCTGGTAGGCACGCACACCGTCATGAAAGGCCGACTGGCTGGCAAAGGCGACACGATCAAGTGCCTGCGCGATATCGTCAGGATGATGGTTTTCCATCTCGCTCAGGAGCTTCTTCGCCTGCTCCTGCAGTTCCGGCCTCCAGGGCAGAAATTGTTTCCTGAAGATCGGCAATGCGGCGCGTGAGCTGAGCCAACTCGTCATCTCGACCGCCAGATGCATCGCCAGCGGCCTTGGTCCCGCGCGACGATTGCTTGCCCTTTTCGGCGGGTTTGTCTGCTGTCGGTTTTGCGCGCTCATTTTTTCCCTGCCCCGTTTTCTTGCTTTGGCCTGTCTTGTCTATCCTGCCTGCGGCGGCCTTGGCCGTATCGGCATCTTTGGCGGCTGCGTCCGGATGGGACGTTTCATCGGCGCTGGTTGCGCCCGTCATTCCGGCCATCGTCGCCATATTTGGCGGGAAAGGCCCACCGGGTGGAAAACCGGGTATTGCCATTTTTGACATCTGATTGAACATGGCCGCCATCGGGTTGGCTGCCGGGTCCATCGGCGTGCCCTTGATCATTTCCGGGATCGTTTCGGGCATCAAACCCGCTGTCATACCCGGAAAACCGCCCGGAGCAGCACCGGGAAAAGCCCCGGGTTTCTGGCCGGTTGCCAGTTGCCCGATCAGCTTGCCCCATGCCTCGAACCCCTCGCCAATCCGCGAAGTATCGGCCCCAAGGGATGCGTAAAGCCGCCCGATGGCGCTTGCCGCGTCGGCACCATCGGCCGTTGCGGCAACCTGTTCGCGCCAAAGGTCCATGAACTGCTGGGCCAGATGATCAAGATGATCGTCAAGTTCATCCTCGAGGTTGTCATTGGGCAGATCGTCGGGATCCTGATCCTTTTTCGCCCCTGTGTCGGACAATGTTGCTTCCCCCGGTTCTGATACAGATCACGCAGATGACATGCGCCTTGTGACTGGCAAATACTATAGGGGGTTCGGGCCTGCACGAAAACGAAATCCATTGCTGCGCGGCAGCAACCGGGACCAGAGGTTGTTTTTCGCAGCGCACATCGCGTTGAACACTGGACACATTGGAATTTACACGGCACTCTTATGCACGCTTGAGCAGGCGCAAAATTCAAAATGCTGCGCAACATTCAAATTTGTGCAATCGCAAACAAGGTATTTCATACCGCACTGCCCAAGCCAAACGTCCGGGAAACAGGGAAGCAGGGAATAACGTCATGACCACGAAAAAATCAGATGATCAGGATCGCGTCGTTATCAAGAAATACGCGAACCGCCGCCTTTATAACACTGCGACCAGTTCGTATGTGACGCTTGACCACCTGTCGCAGATGGTCAAGGACAATACCGATTTCGTCGTTTATGACGCCAAGACCGGCGAGGATATCACCCGTCCGGTCCTGACACAGATTATTGTCGAGGAAGAGAACAAGGGGCAGAACCTGCTGCCGATCAGCTTCCTGCGTCAATTGATCGGGTTCTATGGCGACAGCCTTCAGGGTCTGGTGCCAAGCTATCTGGAACAGGCGATGCGTTCGTTTGCGCATAATCAGGAACAGATGCGCGAATATATGCAGGGCACGATGCAGGGCATTTTCCCGTTCGGCCAGTTCGAGGAAATGAACAAGCAGAACATGGCGCTGTTTGAGCAAACCATGAAGATGTTTTCCCCCTTCCTTCAGGAAGAGGCCGACAAGGCCAACGGGAAAGCCGATGCAGCCCAGAGCGGCAAACCGGCAAAAAATGACGCATCCCTTGATGACCTGAAAAGCCAGCTCGAAGCCATGCAGGCGCAGCTCAACAGTCTGGTCAACAACAAAGCCAGCAAGTAAACGGCCCCAAACCCGTTCATTTCAAAGCATCACGCAGAAAGCTCCGGATTTTCCGGGGCTTTTTTGTTTTTGCCCGCATGTGTCGCGGCATCATTCCTGCATAAACTTTTCATTAACGTTTTTCACCGCCCGGCACCTGTCGCAAGGCGGCAATTTTTGCCGGGTTTACGCCCCCTTGAATGGAGTCCCTTGCATAAGACCAGTTAAATACCCCGGTTAAACGCACAAAACCGCAAAATGACATGACAGCGATCACACCGATCCCCTTGCACCCGGCCCGCAGGCCCGACGCTGCAAGTAGTGGAACAGACGGCCCTGCCGGGATCGGGATGGATATCACTGCACTGGTTTCGCCTGTACGGGAAATCGCGCAGAACGGTGGCGCATGGCTTGAACCCCATGATCCTGGGGGCAGTGCAGCATTTTGGGCGCAGCTTTTGGGCCAGCTCCTACCTCAGGAAAACCTTTTGCAACCTGCGGTCATTCAGGAATTGCATGCCAGCTATGCACGTCATTCCACACCTTACGGCTCAGAAAGCCATGTCTTTTTTTCGCCTAACGCACTAGACAACGACAGGCGAATTGACCTATATAGCTAGCTTCTGGCGGATCGCTGAGACTCCTATCTGACCAAAGTTCAGATATTTCTTGCAAGCAGAAGGCCTTCAAACCGGGTCAACCTGATTGTGATTAATAGGCGAAATTAACAAGCCTGACAGCGTCCCGAGTGGGAATAAATAACTGGCGGTTGATAACGGAAAAATATGCAATGACTGAGATTGTATCAAACGAAGAACCGAAACGCGCTAATCGCGCAACAGATACGGACCGTTATGTCGGTCAGCGTATTCGCGAACGTCGCATCATGCTGGGTCTGTCCCAGCAGCAGATGGCCGATCTGATCGGTGTTACCTACCAGCAGGCTCATAAATACGAGCGCGGCATCAACCGCATTTCTGCCGGTCGTCTTTACGAAATCTCCCAGGTCCTGGGCGTTCCTGTCAGCTACTTCTACGAAGGTCTCGACGGCAACCAGGAAACCGAACTTAATGCGCGTCAGCGCATGTGCCTTGAACTGGCGCGCAACTTTGCGAGCATCAAGCACGAAAAACACCAGGAAGCGCTGAGCCAGATGGCACGCGCACTGGCCGATCAGGCTGCCTAAGCCTGATCACTGCGATCTTCAGCATTGCTGCAAAAATCAGGCTGCCTTCCATGGCAGCCTTTTTTTGTGATAGCGTCACGGCAAGACCAAGACAGGGGCAAACCGCATGACAGGCGATATCACGCAATCCGGCCTGATCGATCTGATCGACGAGCAACGCAGCAAACTTGGCTATCTGTCGATATCAGCCCTTATGGCGCTGACAAAGACCGGGAATGTCATCCTTGATCCGTTTTCAACCCTGATCAGCATCCATGCCGATATCGGGCGCGACAATATTTTCCATCCTGCCGTCCGGCTTGATGCCACCTCCCCGGCGATCCTTGAGATTGGCAGCCGAAATACGTTTTACGCCAACACGATGATTGATGCCCAGACAGGGCCGATCACGATCGGCAATGACAATCTGTTTGGCGAAGGTTGCGTTCATGTTGCCACAAACCAGCCCGGTGCGGCGATCACTATCGGATCAGACGGCCGTTATCGCGGATCAATCCAGATTTCAGGCTTATCCGTTCTGGGTGATGGCAGCCAGATTCTTGGCAATATTATTGTCCGCGATGTGCAGCTTGGTGCAGGCGGATCATTTCGCCACCCGATTGCCGATGAACGTGGTGCGGTTTTAAAGGGGGTTGGACTGGGAAGCGGGATTATCCTTCAGACCGGTCAGGTAATTGCCGGAAACGGCACTCTCGCCCCGGAAAACGTCCGGATGCAGTCCTTCTATCATCCGGATGCAAAATAGGGGCAGCCGATGGCTACCCCTTTGTCGCAAATCCTGTAACCGAACTCTATTGATCGGCGATCACAAGATCGTCGGAATGAATAACCGCGTTGCCACGGCTATATCCCAAGGCGGTTTCGATTTCCTGCGAGGAATGCCCCTTGATCAACCGGGTTTCCTCGGCCGAATAGGACGTGATGCCACGCGCGATTTCATTGCCCTCGGCATCAAGAATGCGCACCGCATCCCCATGCTTGAAGCTGCCATCAACACCGGCAATCCCCGCCGCCAGCAGGTTTTTGCCTGCCCGCAATGCCTTTGCCGCACCGCCATCAACAATGATGGCCCCGCGTGCCGAAAGTGACGTTGCGATCCAGTGGCGACGTGCCGCAAGCGGGCTTTCACTTGGCAAAAACAGGGTATGGAGCCCGCCTTCGAGCTGCGCCTTTAGCGGATGATAGATGGTGCCGCGCGCGATCATCATGCGGCAACCGGCCTTCATCGCGATTTCGGCGGCCTGCAATTTGGTCACCATACCGCCGGAGCTATACATCGTCGGCGCAGCACCGGCCATGTCCATGATTTCGGGTGTCAGTTCACGCACCGTCGGGATCAGGGTCGCATCCGGGTTCTTGCGCGGATCGGCGGTATACAGCCCATCGATATCGGACAGCAATACCAGCGTATCGGCCGAAATCATGTGGGCAACCTTGGCACCAAGGCGATCATTATCGCCAAAGCGGATTTCTTCGGTGGCAACCGTATCGTTTTCATTGATCAGCGGCACAGCCCCGCGTGCCAACAGGGCATTTAACGTCCCGCGCGCATTCAGGTAACGGCGACGGCTTTCCATATCCTCAAGCGTCACCAGAACCTGCGCCATGATCAGGCCGTTGCGACCCAATGCTTCCTGCCAGACCTGCGACAGGCTGATCTGGCCGGTGGCCGCTGCGGCCTGTTTATCAGCAAGGCTGATGGTGCGGTGATCAAGCCCCAGCAAACGCCGCCCCATGGCGATCGCGCCACTTGAAACCACGATGACCTCGACCCCGCGTTCGCGCAGAAGTGCGACGTCATCGGCAAGTGCCTCGAGCCAGGCACGGCGAAGCTTGCCGGTATTTTCATCGACCAGAAGGGCAGAACCGACCTTGATGATCAGGCGTTTTGCGTCCGCAAGGCTCACGGTTGGAAGCCCTCATCTTCGCGGCCCTCCATCGCACGGTGCTCGCGCTCTTCGACAATGTGGCGGCGCAGTTCGCGATGAACTTCCTTGACCCCCTGCTGGGTGGCGCCAGACACGATAAAGACTTTCTTGCCGATCCCTTTTTCAAGGATTTCACGCTGTTCCTCGACCATTTCCGGCAGAAGCTGATCGGCCTTGGAAAGGGCGACGATTTCGGGCTTGTCTATGAGGACGTCGGCATAGCTTTCAAGTTCTTCGCGAACAGTGCGATAGGTCGCGACCGGGTCCTCGTCCGCGCAATCGATCAGATGCAGCAGAACTTCGCAGCGTTCGATATGGCCCAGGAACCTGGTCCCGATGCCCTTGCCCTCGGATGCGCCTTCGATCAGGCCCGGAATATCGGCCAGAACGAATTCATGATCATCGATTTCAACCACGCCCAACTGCGGATGCAGGGTGGTGAAGGGATAATCGGCGATTTTCGGACTCGCGCTGGATGACGCGGCAAGGAAGGTGGATTTGCCCGCATTGGGCAGACCGACCAGACCGGCATCGGCAATCAGCTTCAGACGCAGCCAGACCGACATTTCCTCGTTCGGCCAGCCTTCTTCGGCACGGCGCGGGGCCTGGTTGGTGGAGGATTTGAAATGGGTGTTGCCCCGGCCGCCATCGCCGCCCCGGCACAGCACAAAGGTCTGACCCGGCTCAAGCATATCGACAATCAGGGTTTCGCGGTCTTCTTCAAGGATCTGGGTTCCGACCGGGACCTTGATCGTGATCGAGTTGCCCGAACGGCCGGTGCGGTTGCGCCCCATGCCGTGCATGCCGATTTCGGCCTTGAAATGCTGCTGATAACGGAAATCGATCAGGGTGTTGAGGTTTTCAACCGCCTCGACAATCACGTCACCGCCGCGCCCGCCATCGCCGCCATCAGGCCCGCCATATTCGATGAATTTTTCGCGCCGGAAGCTGACCGCACCGGCACCGCCGCGGCCACTGCGTACGTGGATTTTTGCCTCGTCGAGAAACTTCATAACCGGTCCTTTGGGCGATGCCCGTCAATCATTCCGCCCGGCCGGATCGCGATTTCGAAACAGATCGCCTCGCATCGACGGCACGGGAAATTTTCATATAACACATAAAACAAGGGAGGAATGATTGCTCATTCCTCCCTCGAAATCTTTGCTACGGATGAGCGCAGCCGACGGGAGGCTTACGCCTCGGCCGGAACGACACATACATAGGTACGACCCTTGAAGCCCGACTTGAACTGGACGTTGCCGCCAGCCGTCGCAAACAGGGTGTGGTCTTTGGCCAGGCCAACATTGTCGCCAGCATGGAACTTGGTGCCACGCTGACGAACGAGAATGTTACCTGCAACAACCGTCTGGCCGCCGAATTTCTTGACGCCGAGGCGCCGACCTTCGGAGTCGCGACCGTTACGGGAGCTACCACCAGCTTTCTTATGAGCCATGAAACTCTCCTAAAACTGCATCCCGGCCGATCAGGCCGTGATGTCCGTGATGCGCAGAACAGTCAGGTTCTGGCGATGACCATTTTTGCGACGGTAGTTGTGCCGGCGCTTTTTCTTGAAAACGATCACCTTGTCGCCCTTGGTCTGTTCGAGAACTTCTGCATTCACAAAAGCCCCTTTGACCAACGGAGCACCAACCTTCGGCGCACCGTCGCCAGCAACCATGAGAACTTCTTCAAGTTTCACGGTGTCACCGGCCTGGGCAGCGATCTTTTCGACTTTGATAACGTCGTTGGCAGCAACTTTATACTGTTTGCCGCCAGTTTTGATGATTGCATACATCGATATAGTTCCTGAAAAATCATTCTGGAAACGCACACGCGCGCTTCGGTGTCGCTGCTAACTGAAACCGAACCGCTGCGAGAGACGGGTGAAATACCTTTTTCGCCCGCCAGAGTCAACCGCAAAGCGCACCGTTTCCGGGCTTTGGCCATGGCAGGGACGCATGGCAGAGGTTTGTTTCCCAACCCGGCCCGGCCCAACCGGCAAAAGAGTTCGGGGAAAATACGTTTTCCCTCTTGCATTCTGGCTTAAGGATCGTTAAACAGCGCCTCGAACGCCAGACCACACATGCGGAGAGGTGCCGGAGTGGTCGAACGGGGCGGTCTCGAAAACCGTTGTACTAGCAATAGTACCGTGGGTTCGAATCCCACCCTCTCCGCCACTCTAAGAGATCTTGTCCTACATATCTTTTTTACACCTTCAGTATACAACGGCCCCAGCATTCATCATCTGAGGTGCAAACTGGTGACAATTTTCCATGTAATCAGTGTAAAAAATAAGTGCAGTCTCGACAATTCCGGAATACTGAAACATGGAATACTGCCAGTTAAAAGCTTTATCATGTCCGGTCTCCAAGACTCGAAACATCAACATGGAAATTCTTAACTTGCCGCTTAAAATAAGCGAATTCCACCAATATTATCGCAACGTACATTAAACTGAAAATTTCATTTATTAATAAACTCCAAAAACTTTGCCGGATACTTTGAAAAAATTTTAAACATGTTGGTGGAAATATTATTCTCCCTGCATGCCCGCAAGACTTCTTTATTTAGAAGAACTGTACTCCTCCATCCACTAGTACTAATACCACCCATATTCATCTGCACCAGAACTTCGGAAATATGTCGATATCTCATAAGGGCATTTCCGTAGAAAACGCGTGCAACCAGCTCAAAATCACCAGCAATATGGTAATCCGTTTTGAAAAGACCAAAATTCTCGTATATCGCACGCCGCATAAACAGGGTCGGATGTGCTGGCATCCACCCCCATGCGATTCGATCAGCGGAAAACCGTTTGGAGCTATAACGACGAAGAGGTTGATCGGGCTGCTCTGGATTGATGAATTCTGCATCGCCGAACAACACATCAAGGTTCTCAGAATCCATAATCGATAACACGCGTGCTAAAACGCTTGAATCCTTATAAATATCATCTGCATTAAGAAAGCCTATGATATCACCAGAAGCAAGCTTGAGGCCCTTGTTCATTGCGTCATAAATACCCTGATCAGGCTCAGATACCCATCGAATTACATGCTGTCCATGATTTTTAATGAGGTCCAGAGTTCCGTCAGTAGACGCGCCGTCAATCACTATATGCTCAATGTCCGAGCACGACTGTGAAGCGACTGAGTCCAATGTCCTGATAATGGTTTTGGAGCTGTTGAAACATACAGTGATAATAGTGATTATCATATCAAGAGTTTCGCATTAATCGCAAAGAATAAGAATGCATCGAACATTCAACCATTTCTTTTCATCAACTTCCTTTTTAGGAAAACACCATAGTAGGCCATTGGTGCGAATGGATATAACGCTCTTATTCCATATTCTCTGAGAACATTTGACCTTTTCTTTCCGGAAATATATTTTCTGGATACCCATACACGATAAGTCATCAACAATTTAAGTCGAATCATCGACCATTTAGTAACTTCCAGATACGGCTTTTTCAAAAACTCGCTGAGAATACGAACATTGTCTCCAATCAGATGCCCCAACTTGATGTTTTCCTGGGTCATCTGTGCCTCATGGAAACGGATTCCGCACACAGACGTTTCGATATTCAGCAGGTCACCTTTTTCCAGCAACCTAAACCACATTTCCATATCCATCAGTTGGGGCAAATCATCGCGGAACCGAACATGCGCATCCGCCTTCCTAAACATGACGGCAGTAGGTTCTCCGATAAAATTACCTCCAAAGAGACATCGACTAATTGCTTTTCGTCCGGAAATAACTGCCCTACTACTCGAATAATGCCGAGTTCCGAAAGCCTGCCCTGCTTCGTTAAGACTGAGCCGTCCGCCACAGACCAAGGATACCTCGGGATTCGTCTCCAACCCCGTAACCATCTTTGATAAGCAATCAGGTAAAAGCAAATCATCGACACACAAATATTTGATGTATTCGCCGCGAGCACAATCAAGGCATTTGTTGAGATTTCCTGCTAAACCTAGATTTCTCGGGTTCTTAAAAAAACGAATCATTCCAAATTGTTCCGAGAGCTCGGTTACAATGGCCGCAGTTTGGTCAGAGGAACAATTGTCCACGACGACGATTTCAAAGTCTTCATAGTTCTGCTGAAGAACCGAAGCCACTGCGCCCTTGACATACGCCGCGCCATTGTAAACCGGTATGCAGACACTTACTTTTGGGCGGGAGAGCAAAATTTCTTGGCACCTTTCAACATCAACCTACCCAGCTTAAACTTACTAAGAAATCGGGCGACGCGGAATTTGATTGTGGCCGGGCTAGTTTCCCGCTTTAGGAGACTCCAAGCGGCACGGAACCTGACCATCTCAGCAAGGGTTGCTTTCCGATATATAAAATGCCATGCGGCTGAAAGAAATAGTCGGCGCAGTCGCTTATCGCGAATCTTCAAGATGATGCGAACAAATGGGATCACACCTTCCTCTGAAACGCCGATGAACCCATGTAGCAGCCTAATTTCATCGTCACGAAGGTAATGTCCGATTGTCGTTACCTTCTTCATATAAACAGTAAAATCGGCAATTGTTCGTTCGAAGTTCACCCCACCATAAAGCTCGGAGCTTACCCCCCCGAGACGATAACTTACCAAAATTTCGGGCACTTCGACCACCTTGAAACCTGTCATAAGAATTGCGACAAAAAGGTAGTTTTCTGCTGTTACATGGCCAGACCGGAATGGATCAATTGTCTCGATCACACTTTTTCTGATCAATGTAGCCTGATGAACAATCCCGAAACAATTGAGTACCGATGGCAGATGTGTGGGGAAATGCATCATCCCTTTTTCGGTAAGTAGTTCGGCTCCACCGAATGCCATGTCAGCATCGGTCTCTGCTATTCGAGAAACCATCAATTCCAGCGCTTTGGGATTGCAGAAATAGTCATCGGAGTTCATGAACGCGATCAGATCGCCGTTCGCCAGATCAACCCCGTTGGCCATTCCTTCCCATACATCGCTATCTGCCTTGCAATGGAAAGCAATTTGCGTCAAATGCGCGTAACGCTCTTGCAGCTCTTGGAATGTTCCATCGGTTGATGCACCATCAAGAAGTACGATTTCCACATGCTCGTATGATTGTCCAATGACCGACTTAAGGGCTTGGTCAAACGTTTCTATCCGTCCGCATTTTATGAGATCCTTGACGATCATAACCACAGAAACAAGTGGAGATGCCGGAAGCACCTTGACATCGTAATATATTTTCTTGCGCTCAAAAAAGCGTTGCACATGCGACAGGTAGGCGGAATCTATGTATTTGTCATAGCCATGTATTCCCACGGGAGGGTTCAGAAGCAGAAATTCCTTCTGAAGCAGGGGATAGTTCACTTCGCCACAAAACTTCATCGCCACATGACGTTCTGGTAGATGAATTCTATTCCCACAAAGAGGAGCAATGACGGTGAAAAATATATCTTCATAGATATTGTATTTTTCGCAAGTACCCCGCCAATCCTGAGATAGCTCACGCAGAAGGCTGTACAAAATTTTGACGAATTTCCACCTTCCGTTGCGCACAAAAAACCATACCGCGCGAGTAATATGTTCAAAACTGCGCCCAGCCTGGAAATTTTCGAGAATATGGATACAGGTATCAACGCGCCTCAGGCTTAATCCTCCATTGAACCCGAAGGGTGCCATGCGCTTCACAAAATGCTCCTTACCCTTTTCGGGCAGGAACAACGGGGCCCCAACAAAGTCGTATCCTTCGGCCATCCATTCATCAAGCCGGTTTTGAAATATCCAAGCATCTAGATGGCAAATCAATAAGTACTCAAATTCCCGATACATCCGGTAAAAATTCGGATCTGTACCCATCTTGTTGACCGCCTCCGGACTACCAAAATAGCCAGCCTCTACCAGTCGAACCTTCCCATTGATACCATGTTTAGCAAAGAACTCCTCGTACCATGAAGGGCTGCATGTTTCCGGCAGGACAACTTCCAGCGGATAGGCTTTCAGCTTAGTGGCATTATGGAGCAGGACGACTGCCAAATCGTCATTCAATTCCTCCAAATGGGTAGGAACGACGACGACCAAGCGGCTGTGAGAGACTTCACGGTCAATCGAAAATTCCTTTAGCATCGGGCTCTTGGAAAAGCTTACCCTCTTTAACTGGTCTCGAAAAAATCGCCGGATCGGCCGGTGCTTCAACCGTGCTAGAAGCCTCGGCAATGGGTAGATAAAGCCCAAATAAGAATAGCTTGAAGCCCAGAATACCAGTTTCCTGAAGACAGACGCACTCTGGTAGGCTCGCGTCCGGTTATCAGCCAGCAAAAGGTTTTGTTGTTTTCCAGACCGAAAGATGCCCGCTCTCCACAACGCGCCCGGCCGTACGGGGCCCTTTCTACCAACTACGAGTGCTTGCCGTCCAGATGCCTCAATCACGGAGGTCATTGACTGATATCCGGACTCGAACTGATAGGCCTTCATTTTATTTTCGAGCGGTCGCTCAGCCAGTAAATCCAAATAATCTTGCCTGGAAATCATAAATCCGTTACTGCGAACGTGGAAGTTCGGGAAATCAGGAAACCCTTCAGTAAAGGGATAGCGGGTTTCCATATTGCCGGAACATCCAACAAGCCCGACATCATTTCCAGAAGTAAATGCAGAATAAAGTTTATCGAGCCAACCATGCTGAAGCGGCTCGGAATGCGTATTCATAAAGAAAACAGTCTGTTCCTCAATCTGGATCGCAGCTTTGCGGTAAGCTTCCAGATCAAGCCCCTCATCATTGACATTAATGAAGCGCGGCAATAAATCTTTGAACAGCATATATTGTTCGGATAATTCATTTACCGAGAACCCTTTGTTTACAACGTAAAATTCGTGCGGAACAGAAGGGTAAAAGCGCTGATAAGCCTTTATAAAGCGTTCACAACTATCTCTCTCTTCTTTTGTCTTGGCACGGTTCAGATAGACAACAGCAAGCTCAGGTGCAGACTTGTCCATTAAGCTACCCAAAACATTTAATATGTTAGGGTCGCCATTGTCCTCTGGCTTAATCGGCCAATCACCGTCCGTAAGAGTGCGTTCTCCAAGAGAAGGGCTACCCTTCTTAATCAAGATACATGAGTTGACAAAGCTTAGAGACTTTATGCTTTCAATGATCGAATCACAGTATGCAGTTGAATAGAAACGACGCATGGTTCGATAGGCTAGATTCTTCCGCCGCACAATAGGGTCAAAACAATTCAGCGTTGGTTGCGCTGCTAGTGCTCCAAAGAAATTGTACACTGAAACACCAAAATAATTCCCTCCCGCGAAGACTCCACTAAAATCTGCATGCGTATCTTCGATTACAAAATCTCCACCGTCACGTAATAGCGGCCAATACTTCATGAAAGTTGCCAAAATATCGTGCTGTGTGTGCGAAGCGTCATCGACGATTAAGTCAAACTGCAAATTTAAGTCTCGGATCTTCTCGAATGCCTCTTGTGAGGTAGCGTCGCCTACAATGATATCAGTAAATCGAGTGCCTTCTACGTTTTCTGCAATGGCGGGGTTGATGTCGCACGCAACACACCGGGTAAACAAACCACTTGGATCCAGAGCCGCAGGCCAGCCCATGTTCTGAACGCCAATTTCCAGATAGATTGATCCGGGACGGACATCTTTCATGATCTGCCTGTAGAAAGGCAGATACGATCCCCATTTATCGTAACCACGCATGAATTTAAGCCAGCTTTCTCTTTGTTGATGTTATTTTATCTTGATATACAGATACGTTTGTGCCGCTTAAACCAATCAACCCATAACGGAACCGCTCCGAAGCTACCCGCAGAACCAACACATCGTGGCGCCAAACCAATTGTTGATGCTGGAAAAAGTCCCCATCGGCGACGGCAACCGAAACGGTATAATCTCCACTAGGAAGAATTGGAAAGACGAAACGGAATACAGCTTCATACTGCCCGAAGGGCTCAAAATGTAACGGCTCTGTCTTTAAGTCGTGTAGTGTATTCTCACCAAAAATTTCAACGCCGCGATTGTTTTTGACTAAAAACCCTAAAACCGGTGACATCACTTTGGCTTTGGCACGCACACTAATAGCCAACTCCACCGCCTCGCCACCGGCGATGACACGACAGGACTCGCCAGAGGTTGAGCGAAAACTTACATCAAGTATTTCAACTTCTTCACCTCCGAACCCGCGATCAAGTTGCTGTTCTGATCCGATTTTTATCGTCGAGCCAGGCACATCAAGAGAAAGTTCCTTCATCTTGCTTCGCTCCGATGAGGGCGTTGTTTCTTGTCGACCCGCAAATTCCGGATAATCTTTTGAGAGTGTAAATTCCAGATAGGCCTCGCATACGGGACGCGCGAGCCCTCGCTGACGGACAACACCATCGTGTAACCAAATCACTTCGTCACATAGATTCTGCAATGCATTTAGGTCATGACTTACAAACAAAATTGTACCATGTTCCTTAAATGCCTTAATGTAGCGCATACATTTTTGCGAGAAAACTGCGTCTCCCACTGCCAGCGCTTCATCTACCAGCAGGATATCGGCATCCAAATGCGCAATAATGGCAAATGCCAAGCGCACAGTCATACCACTCGAATAAGTTTTGACAGGTGCCGATACCTTGTCACCTAATCCAGAAAACTCGACGATTTTATCGATTTTTTCTGCAAAAGCAGAATAAGGGATATCATACATCGTCAAATAGCTTTTGATGTTCTGCAGCCCTGTATCTTCAGGGTTGAAGCCTGCCCCCAACTCGATAATTGATGCAACACGCCCGTTTACCTGCAGCTCTCCACCAGTCGGACTAATGATCGAAGCCACCATCTTCAGTAGAGTGGATTTTCCACCGCCATTTTGACCGATGATCCCCAGTGAATAGCCTTTGCGCACGGTTAGATCGACATTGCTCAAGACATGACTGGTCTTAAAGAATCGTGGAGATCGACGCCTACGCAGAAAATAGTTAACGAAATCGACCAACCGGGACGCAGTACTGTTATGCTTGCGATATGATTTGCACAAACCTTGCGCCTGAATAACGATGGGCCGCTTGGCAGTCTCGATTTCGTTCATGCTGATTTCACTTTCAACATTCATACAGTTCATCGACATAGCCTTCTCGCACCCAAGTTTTCGAGCGCCATAGTCGCTTCATATCCGTAAATTGGCGAACATACGCAGCTACCCGTCGATCTTCCCCTAAAGTTTCAAGGTTCAGACTTAGGAAACGAGATTTGGTGACCCGTTCCATATGTTGGATCAAAAACTCAACCGTCACCAAGTCGATTTCATTCAGACCATCCTGATTGACAACCAGATCCACGCTGTTGGTCGAAATATCGGCCAATGTCCAGAATGGCTTGATATGAACGGCAGCCTTTTGCCTATCCTCGCCAAACAAACACACTTGATCAGCACCCAGTGTATTCAGCAAGAAGAACCCGGAAATCATGCCGGAAATTGGTAAATCGTAAATGCTGTAGTCCAAAGTCTTCATACGCTGAGCATAAAGCGCAAGCAAACCTAGCCCCCCGCCGACTTCCACTACTCTCCCTGCATCTGGGAGCAGATTGGCCATCATTTGCGCTGCATAAATAGCATTGATATGGCGATAGTGATAAACACCAGAGCCGACCTTAATTCCAAAGGTTGTCAAAATATTGTCTGGTGGGCTCAACGAAACACCTATTTGTGCTTCGATTTTGGCAAGAACGATTTCAGGGCTAAGCCTAATATTACTCTCGTATGGGCCGGACTCTGGATTTTCTATGCATAAGGCACCACATGCTTCCCCTAGCAAGACCAGCTTTTCCCAATAAAGTTCAGCCACTTGTCCTGTAGTCCAGTGTTGAGGAGTGTAACCGTCGATACCCAAAGTCAACCCACCGAACCAGGCATAGTCTTTACCAATTCGACTCAGATAATCGAACATTCCCCGCGTATCACCAGCCTCAATTGCCGTCTTGAGAGGCTGCATTTCCTGATCAACAATCAAGTCCCACAAATCAGACTGGGCAACAGGGATATCTGCATTTTTGGCATGTTCCTGTGCGCAGCGGTAAGCCGCTAACAAACGATCCATCAGTTCCGGATCATACTTCAATACAGGTGTTGTTTGAGTGTACTGCAATTCCATGGCCGAAGACCGTGGAATTGGTCTCGACATCAGCGGTCGCCCCTCAGAGTTGTCTTCTTGGACGTTTGAACACAACTTTCGTTTCAGCCAAGACAGTTTCATATTCACTCCAAACAATGCACCAAAAGGTTAGAACCTCTAGGATCGAAGCGATATCTTATCAAGAGATCGCGATAAAGACATCAGCAGCGTAATCAATTTCACAAAAAGTGGCGGGCAGCGGTGAGAGGTCTCGGAGATTTTTAAATCTCTGGGGAAACGGTAAATCTATTCATGCATAAACCTCATAAGCACGCGCTCAAACCAAATTCCCAGCGCTAACGAAACCACCGTCATCAAGAGAACTGGCAGCAGCGAATTTGACGAAAACGCCTGTTCCGGTTGAAACGCTCCTTCGCGGATAACATCAACAAAATGCGAAAGCGGGTTCAAATAGATAATTTGCTGGAAAGTAGATGGCAGGTGGTCGATTGGATAAAGAACAGGAGAAATAAACAGTATTCCCATGCCAAACATCGACAACACCTGCACCCAATCCTTTACCAGTGCACCAAGAACTGTCGACAGCAAAGCCAACCCCAAACAGAAAATACTGAAGGCTATGGTCGCAAGCAAGACCAGAGCAACCCCTTGCACACTGACACCGACCATCACGCAAATAACCAGATACCAGATTCCAATGGTTATCCAGAAGGGAATCAGGCTAGCCAACACGGCCCCAAGAATCAGATCAAGGACAGAAATATTAAGTTTGGTCGTAATCGGAGAATAAGAATCGTAGGCCGATCCCCCCTTCTGCAGCACATCCATCATCAACTGATACATCATCAGTCCGGGGAATAGCACAATTGCATAGCTTCCATATACCTCAGCCCCCAAAGATTCCCATCTGGCCTTGAAAATAGTAGAGAAGACCAAAGAATAGAGCAGCAACATCGCCAGCGGCGTTACAACCAACCACAGCCTTCCGATCATCGACCCCCGATAGCGGGCTCTCAGATCGTTCTTCGCCATTTGAGCAACCAACTTAAAATTAGGCATATTTAATTTTCTTGAACTAGGCACGTTTGCTACCTTTAAGCGCAGTCGCTGCTTTTAAGCCACTTCCCCAGAATGCAAGTGGCTCGTAGCTGGGTATTGGAAATTTGGCAAGATTCAAATGAACGTCGTAGTTCCAGTCGGCAATCCAGTGCTCAACCAGTTGGCGCACCGAAACAGGCTGACCTGAGCATACATTATAGATGCCATCCGCAACGTCCGCAGCGTGCAACGCAGCAATCCGATCAACGACCTCATCAATTGGCAAAAAGTCCCGGATCTGATGTCCCGCGGACATGTCAAAACTGGTATCTCCGCGTTCGTATGCTGCCCGCAACAATGTATAAAGCGATTTTTCTCCCTGTCCCTCACCATACATGTAAAACAGTCGGAGCCAACGATGAGAAAAAGGGATTTCCTGACTTAGAAACGTAAGGTAACGCTGCAGTGCAAGCTTGGCATAGCCGTAAGGGTTGGTTGGATGACAGTCCATGTCTTCATGCAATTCACCATCCCGCGCACCATATTCGAAGCAGGTCCCCGTCTGCGTCAGGCGTTCAATACCATTTTCGACCGCATTCCGGACAAACCGGATCTGTTGGACGAGTTCCGTATCGATGTGATGGCAAGACAGATAGTTTGGCAAACCTCCCCAAGCGAGGTGGATCATGTCTTTCGCCCCGGTTTCCCGAAGTGCCTCTCGGACTTTGGCTTCATCATAAATGTCAATCTGGCGACGTTCAACATGACCGGAAACGTCTAGCGTATCCATACGTGTCTTACCACGCATCCATGCATGAACCAGCCAGCCTTCTGACGCCAACTTGACACAGACTTTACTGCCAATGAACCCTGATCCACCCGTGACAATAATCGATCGAGCCATCTTACCACACACGTAACTCGGGAATGGCTCGGACAAACTTCGCCCCCCATTCCCGAACATAAGCAAGCTGGGTCTCGATCTCGTCCGCGATATTCCAAGGCAGAATGATAATGTAGTCCGGCTTGTCTTCGCGAATGCGTTCCTCTGCTACAATCGGGATGCGGGAACCTGGCATATTCCGCCCAAGCTTGCCTGGACTGCGATCAACTACATAGGGGATCATATCGCTACGCACCCCGGAGAAGTTCAGTAGCGTATTTCCCTTGGCTGCCGCACCATAGGCTGCAACCTTCTTACCTGCTTGCCGTTGTTCCAGCAGAAATTCCAGCAGATCGAATTTGATATCGCTGGTGACTGACTGGAACTTGCCGTAAGAGGCAACATCAGCGAGGCCGGCATCAAGTTCTTCCTTTTGCAATACGGGCACATTAGGCCCTTGCGGCCGCTGTCCCGTGTCGCTTCGCTGCAGATATACGCGCAGACTACCACCATGGGTTGTTAATTTTTCGACATCGAAAACCGTCAGCCCGGCTGCACGACTGATCGTCTCGACGGCCAGCAGGCTGAGGTACGAGTAATGCTCATGATAGATCGTATCAAACTGGTTGAACTTGATCAGTTGCAGCAGATGTGGAAATTCGAAAGTAGCCACGCCATCTTCTGCCAGCAACTGCGTCACACCTTTGAGGAAGTCATTGATATCGGGAACATGCGCCAAGACATTATTGCCGATAATCAGGTCCGCCTGACGTCCCTGTTCGACCAACTGCCCTGCCAGTTTTGTTCCGAAGAAATCTGAAATGACCTCGATCCCTTTGGCGCGCGCAGCTTCGGCTGTGCTTTGGGTCGGCTCGACACCCAAGCAAGGAATCCCTAGCTCTTTCACATATTGCAGCAAATAACCGTCATTGGAGGCCAACTCTACCACCAAAGAGGAGGCGTCCAGCTCCAGCCGCTGGGATATCATATTCACATATGCTTCACAATGCTTCAGCCAAGAAGCACTTGTTGCACTGAAATAGCCGTAATCAGTGACAAACAACTCATCCGGCACGTGAAAATCCTGTGTCTGAACCAAGAAGCACTTGCCACATACATAGGTCCGCAACGGGGCCCAAATCTCCGCTGCATCAAGCTGTTCATCGCTCAAGTAAGCGTTCGAGGGAGGAGAGCAGGCCAAATCGCAGAAGGGTTGCGTCACTTCGCTGTTACAATGACGGCACTTCATGGTACTATTCCTTCAAAATCATTTTTTATTGCCGGATGATTCCGATCACGTTCTGACATCTGGCTGATCTCCAGTGGCCATGCTATTGCAAGAGCTGGATCAAGCGGTTGAAGCCCGCGCTCGTGCTCTGGATCGTAATAATTGTCGTGTAGGTACAGGAGTTCCGTATCTGGCTTCAAAGTCTGGAACCCATGTGCAAAGCCATGCGGGACATATAAAGCACTGTCGTCATCTGATGACAATGAAACCGCGACATGTTGAAGAAAAGTGGGAGATCCCTCTCGGATATCCACAATTACATCCAAAATCGCTCCACGCAGGCAGGTAACAATTTTTGCCTCGACACTTGGGATATTCTGATAATGCATCCCTCGAACAACACCAACGGCACGAGTCATTGTACGATTGATTTGGGCGATTGCTCCAAAGCCAACATGTTCAGCCAACTCTCGACCACAGAACATGCGCTCGAGAAAACCTCTTTCATCTCCCAATTTCTTGCGGGTGATTCTGAAAGTTCCCTCCAAGTGCAGTGCTTCGAAGCTGAAACGCTCAGCACTTTGCATTATAAGCCTCTATCTGTGACTTTGTAAGCGCAAGTGCCCGGCCATTATGCCACCCATTATGCCAGTCTAGGCAAAAATCCAGCGCCCGTTCAACGGAAAGACGACCAGACCAACCGAGTTCTGCCTTTGCTTTGGAACTGTCAAGTTTCAGCAGCTTAGCCTCTCTGTCATTCGCAGCCGTCTCATACACGACTTCGACAGGAGCGCGGTCAGCCAAATAGTCGATCATTGAGCCGACAGGCCTGCAATCCTCGTCACGCGGGCCGAAATTCCATTCACCGGAGTATTTCGAAGGTGCCTGATACAACTGCTCTGCCAGATTCAGATAACCAGATACCGGTTCAAGCACATGCTGCCAAGGACGAATAGACGACGGGTTGCGGATCCGAAGAGCTTGTCCTGCGTCCAGTGCTCGGAAGAAATCTGGTACTAGTCTATCAGCAGCCCAATCTCCCCCACCAATCACATTCCCTGCTCGGACACTAGCCAAGCCAACTTCCTGAGCTTTGAAGTAACTA
Source organism: Thalassospira sp. A3_1 (assembly GCF_017744215.1). Lineage (NCBI taxonomy): Bacteria > Pseudomonadati > Pseudomonadota > Alphaproteobacteria > Rhodospirillales > Thalassospiraceae > Thalassospira > Thalassospira sp. A3_1. The sequence goes on from NZ_JAGHQQ010000001.1 coordinate 461,705, forward strand.
AGATAAAATGACTGCGCGCACAGGTCAGCACAAGATTTGGAGCTTGAGTAAGGGTCCTTGCCACCAAGCACATCTCCTTCGCGATAGGGCCAAATCCACTCCAAATTGCGATACACCTTGTCAGTGGTCACATTTATGATGGCTCTAATCGAAGGCGTTTCCTTGGCAGCCTGAAGCACATTCGCGGTACCAACAACGTTCACAGCAAACGTTTCTGCAGGGTTCACCAGTCCGTAAAGTACTATCGGTTGTGCCGCCATATGGATCAGAATATCGGGTTGCGCATCCGTCATGATGGAACGCATTTCCTGAAGGTCACGGATATCGGAGCGCCATTCCCGCTCGAACAGTGATTGAACGTCGCAGGCCATAAAAAAATCAGGATCTGACACCCGATCAATAGAAACTCCGAACAGACGAGCCCCCATGGCATGCAACCACACTGACATCCATCCACCCTTAAAGCCAGTATGGCCGGTCAACAAAACCTTTTTGCCGTTCCAGAAATCCCCGTTCATCTCACCACACTTTCCACGGTGCTTTGCCAGTGGACCAAAGCTCTTCCAAGTGGTTTTTATCTCGCAACGTATCCATACACTGCCAAAAACCACTGTGCTGGAATGCTTTTAATTCCCCCGCTGCCGCCAATCTCTCCAGAGGCCGCTGCTCCCAAGTGGTTTCGTCACCTTCAATCAAATCAATAACCTTGGGAGAAAGCACAAAGAAACCGCCATTGATCATTCCCCCATCCCCCATCGGCTTTTCCTTAAAGGAGCTTATCCGTTGATCCGCTTCAATATCCAGAGCTCCAAAACGGCCAGGAGGAAATGTTGCGGTCAGGGTGCCTTGCAGTCCATGTTCACGATGGAACTCAATAAGTTTTGAGATATTCACATCGCTCACACCGTCTCCGTATGTAAGGCAAAACTCACTCTCATCTTTGAGATATGGCGCCACCCGCTTGAGCCGACCACCAGTCATAGTATTTTCACCGGTATCCACAACAGTGACTGTCCAAGGTTCCGCGTTGTTTTGATGCACCTGCATACTATTGTCCCTCATGGAGAACGTAACGTCCGACATATGAAGGAAGTAGTTCGCGAAATACTCCTTGATCACATAGCCCTTGTATCCACAACAAATAATGAATTCATTTACGCCATGTGCGGAATACATTTTCATAATATGCCAAAGGATCGGTCGATATCCGATTTCGACCATCGGCTTCGGTTTAATATCTGTTTCTTCGGAAAGGCGAGTCCCAAGGCCACCAGCAAGAATTACCGCTTTCAATGACTTTTCTCCTTGAATTCCTGATATGCACGAACAAGCCCGTCTTTGAATTCCACCTCTGGCTTCCAGCCAAAGTCTTCAAGTCGCTGGCTATCCATTAATTTACGGGGAGTGCCATCAGGTTTAGTCAGGTCGAATTCGAGACGACCGTTGTAACCGACCACTTCTTTAATAGACTCTGCTAGCTCTCTAATGGTCACATCGACCCCAGTACCAACATTAATGTGACTGCACATGGGCTCTGTTTGGCGCTTGTAGATCGCTTTACTGAGATTCATCACATGAACACACGCCCGTGCCATATCATCAACATATAAAAATTCCCGCTTTGGCGTTCCGCTTCCCCAGATGACGACACTGGGCGCGTTACTCACCTTTGCTTCATGGAAGCGGCGGATCAAAGCTGGAATGACATGGCTATTTTCCGGATGATAATTGTCACCTGGACCATAGAGATTGGTCGGCATTACACTGCGATAATCCAACCCATGACTATCACCATATTGACGATTGTAACTCTCGCAGAGCTTGATACCTGCAATCTTGGCAATTGCGTAAGGTTCGTTGGTTGGCTCAAGAGGCCCGGTCAACAGGTCATCTTCGCGCATAGGTTGTTTGGAAAGTCTGGGATAGATGCAGCTTGAGCCAAGAAACAGCAATTTTTTCACCCCGCCACGAAAAGCGGCGTCGATGACATTCGCCTCTATCATAAGGTTTTCGTATATAAATTCGGCCGGGTAAGTGTTGTTGGCATGAATACCACCAACTTTCGCAGCAGCCATATAAACCTCATCAGGCGCTTCTTGCTCAAAGAACGTACGGACCTTTTCCTGATCGGTAAGGTCCAGTTCCGAGCGCGTACGGGTGATGATTTGTGCACCATCTCGTGCTTGCAATGCCCGCACGATAGCCGAACCAACCATTCCCCGATGACCGGCAACGTATATTTTTGGTTTATTCAAGGCCGCACTCACTCGTGACGATTCATAGGAGTATAGCCGTGACGCTTGATCAATTCGTCACGTTCTGCAGATTTCAAATCTTCCCGTACCATCTCCGCGACCAGTTCGTCGAACGTGATCTTCGGAGCCCAACCGAGCTTTTCCTTAGCCTTGGACGGATCTCCCAGCAAAGTCTCTACCTCTGTTGGACGGAAATAGCGAGGGTCGACTTTCACAATCTCTTTGCCCCCCAAAACTCCAATCTCATCCGCACCGTTGCCTCGCCAGCTAATAGTCATACCCAGTTCTTTAGCTGCAGCGTTAACAAAATCCCTTACCGAATACTGCCGACCGGTGGCGATAACAAAGTCCTCGGGTTTTTCCTGCTGCAACATCAGCCACTGCATTTCGATATAGTCTTTGGCATGCCCCCAGTCACGCTTCGCATCTAAGTTACCGAGATAGAGACAATCTTGAAGCCCAAGCTTAATTCGTGCGAGTGCTCTGGTGATCTTACGGGTGACAAAGGTTTCCCCCCGTATCGGCGATTCATGATTAAAGAGAATGCCATTACAAGCATAGATGCCGTAGGCTTCGCGGTAGTTGATAGTGATCCAGTAGGCGTAAAGCTTTGCAACAGCGTAAGGGCTACGCGGATAAAATGGTGTAGTTTCTTTCTGCGGCACTTCCTGCACCAAGCCAAAAAGCTCAGAAGTTGAAGCTTGATAGAAACGGGTTTTCGTTTCGAAGCCCAGAATGCGGATTGCCTCAAGAATTCGGAGCGCTCCAAGCGCATCGGAGTTTGCAGTATACTCTGGCTCTTCAAATGACACAGCGACATGCGACTGCGCGGCAAGATTGAAAATCTCGTCCGGCTGAACTTGTTGAATGATGCGGATCAGCGAGCTGGAGTCAGTCAAATCCCCATGATGCAGGATGAACCGTCTATCAGCGTCATGAGGATCCTGATAAAGATGATCGATCCGATCAGTATTAAATAAAGAGGTTCGACGTTTTATACCATGGACCTCATATCCCTTCTCAAGGAGAAACTCAGCGAGATAGGCACCGTCTTGGCCAGTAACACCAGTAATTAGGGCTTTTTTCATCTATTCATAATTCTCTTTAATGGTGATGACCCTTGAGTGACCGTAACAGTTTTGAACACTCAGCATCATCTTATCTAAGATTAACGGCCAGATTGCACTTCAATCACTTCAACAAAATCGTGCCAGAGCCCTGAGACGAAATTTTGTCCCAATTCGGATATAAGTTGGTGGATTGTCAGAGGGCATGAAAGTTTTTTTTCTCCGCGAGCAACAGCCCCCCCTTTCCGTAACCTCAAAAGCGCACCATCGCTTCTGTAAAGAAAGCACGCTGCACAAAATACTTAGTCATCAATGAGCCAGAACACCGTCTTAAGTATTAAAGATCAAACTATCTTGAAACCTGTAACCCACACAAAATTCCTACCGAGACTCCAACCAAGCAACACCCGAATATCGCAAGACAGCTGCCAGGACAATACCTGTTACCCAATTGAAGAGGCTTTTCTTCAAATGAAGCGCGATCAATAGCTCAAAGCTCTGCTTACAGCCCATAAACTTTCTCATTTACAACCTCATATTCCAACCTCTTTCGCTTGAGAAACCGTCCATAAGAAGTACCCTCTCGCAATCATTCTAGAATTAGCATCAAAAAAAGATTTAAAATACAGTACTGAAAATAAAATCCTCACAAAACCGAAATCACAAAGTAAATCATTAGCTACTTGCAAAGAAAAACATCATCACGAAAATAAATTCAACCTACAATTCATATATCAGAAAATTATCGACAACTAAAATTAGAGAATACCCTCAACGTCTCCTCACTCACATGATGCTCGATCCCCTCGGCATCGAATTCTGCGATGGCGGGATCGACGCCTAGGGCGATCAGGAAATTATAGACGATCTCGTGGCGTTTGCGGCATTTCTCAGCGAGCTCTTTACCCCGATCAGTCAGAAAAATCGAGCGGTATGGGCGTGATGTGACAAAGCCGTCACGCTCAAGGCGCTTGATCGTATTGTTGACCGTCGCCGCTGTTACGCCAAATCGTTCAGCAAGGGCGACGGATCGCGCTTCGCCTTCTTCTTCAATCAGATCGGCGATCATTTCGACGTAATCCTCGGTTACTTCGCGCGCATGGGCGTCGCGCAGTTGCGCGAAAACTTCGGCCTTGTTGTGTCGCGGATGACGCGCGCCTGTATCGCCCATCGATATCTCCTTTAAAATCCCCAAAGCCTTCATATCAACACAGCACACAAAAATCAATTTAGCCTTGACTAACTTTAAAAGTCCGCACATAAATAGGGGATATTAACAGACTGATTTTAACTTGCATCACAGGATCCCTCACATGTCGCTTCGCCGCATCGTTCGGAATTTCGGTTTTGCCCTTGCTGCCGTCTGTAGCTTTGTTGCCGCCTCAGTGACAGATGTGTCGGCCAAGCCGATTGATGTTGTCGCCACAACTTCCATGATCGCGGATGCAGCCCGCCAGGTTGCAGGCGACCGCGCCAAGGTCACAGCCCTGATGGGTCCCGGGGTTGACCCGCATTCCTATCGCCAGACACGCAGCGACATCGCCGCCATGGCGCGCGCCGATCTGGTTTTGTGGCATGGCCTTTATCTTGAAGCGCAGCTTGAGGAATTCTTCCTTGATCTGGAAAAGCGCCGCAATGTCGTTGCCGTCGGTGAAGCGATTGATAAATCGAAACTTCTGAGTCACGCCGAATATAAAGGTCGTTATGACCCGCATGTCTGGATGGATCCGAAATTGTGGGAAACCGTGGTTCTGGCGGTGCGTGATGCGCTGATCAAGACCGACCCCGAGGGCGAGGCCACCTATCGCGCCAATGCCGACAAGCATATTGCCGATATCGAAAAGCTGATTACCTACATGCAATCGGTCACAAAAACCGTGCCGGAGAAAAGCCGTGTGCTTTTGACCGCGCATGACGCGTTCAACTATTTCGGGCGCGGTTATGATTTTGAGGTTATGGGCATTCAGGGCATTTCAACGGAGTCCGAAGCCGGTCTGCGCCGGGTCGAGGAACTGGTCGACACCATAGTTGATCGCAACATCGCCGCGGTCTTTGTTGAAAGTTCCGTGCCGGAGCGTAATGTACGTGCCCTGATAGAGGGTGCTGCCGCGCGCGGGCAGAAAGTTGAAATCGGCGGCACACTATTTTCCGATGCCATGGGGGAGCCCGGGACGTATGAAGGCACCTATATCGGCATGATCGACCATAATGCGACCCTGATTACCCGTGCGCTTGGCGGCGATGCCCCGGCCACCGGGATGCAGGGCAAACTGGCCGCCGGCTCCTGAGCCGTGCTCCGAAGGAACTGTCATGAGCAACGCAGAACTGATTGCAGAAGCCGGAAAGATCGTTGATGTCGCAGCCAAGGACGCACCACTGACGGTGCGTGGCCTTACGGTATCCTATGGCAACAAACCGGCGGTTTTTTCCGTCGATGCCTCTATCCCGGCGGGTTCCATGACCGCGATTATCGGGCCGAACGGGGCGGGTAAATCGACCTTTCTCAAAGGGACGCTTGGCGTTATCCCCCGACTGTCTGGCGAAATCCGTATTTTCGGCAAACCATTTCATGAGGCCCGGGACCGGGTGGCCTATGTCCCCCAACGCGCCAGTGTGGACTGGGACTTTCCCGCCCGCGTCATCGATGTTGTCCTGATGGGGCTTTATGGCTCGGTCGGGCTGTTTCGGTTCTGGCGCGCACGCCACCGCGAACAGGCCATGGAATGTCTTGATCGCGTCGGCATGGCCGATTTCGCCACCCGGCAGATCGGGCAGCTTTCCGGCGGTCAGCAGCAACGCGTATTCCTTGCGCGCGCACTGGCACAGAATGCCGAATTTTACCTGCTGGACGAACCATTTGCCGGGGTCGATGCCGCAACCGAACGCGCCATTGTCGCCGTGCTGAAGGATCTGAAATCCGAAGGCCGAACCGTTGTTTGCGTGCATCATGACCTTTCGACCGTTGCCGAGTATTTTGACCGCGTGCTTCTGATCAATGTGCGCCGTATCGCCGAAGGCCCGGTCGACACCACCTTTACCGCCGCCAATTTGCAGGAAACCTATGGCGGGCGACTGGCGACCACGCATATCGATGAATTGCGTCTTGCCTGATCACACGCCCGTCCCGGCAAAGCCATCGGAACCCTTAAGATGAGTTTTCTTGATTACTTCATAAGCGCCCTGTTCCTGCAGGCCGGATATAACAGTGCCCTTGTCGCGATTGGTGCCGGGTTGCTTGGCCTTGCCGGGGGTGGCGCCGGTGCGTTCATTTTCCTGCGCAAACGCGCCCTTGTTTCCGATGCGATCAGTCACGCCACCCTGCCTGGTGTCGGCATTGCCTTCATGTTGATGGTGGCCTTTGGCGGAGATGGGCGCTGGTTGCCCGGCCTGATCATCGGATCAGCAATTTCATCAGGCATCGGTCTTTTGATGGTCGAATGGATCACGCGTCAGACCCGCCTGACCGAGGATGCCGCAATCGGGGCGGTTCTGTCGGTGTTTTTCGGGCTTGGCATTGTTCTTCTGACGATTATTCAAACCATGTCGTCGGGACGTCAGGCCGGGCTTGAAAACTTCCTGCTGGGCTCGACCGCCGGCATGCTGATCAGCGAGGCGACCACAATCGCCATCGCCGGAGCCCTTGCCACCACCTTTGTTTTCATGCTGCGCCGTCCGATGACGCTGGTGGCGTTTGATCCGGAATATGCTGCAACAACCGGCATCAATGTCCGTCATATTGATCTGGCCATGATGGGGCTGGCGCTGATTGTCACCGTGATCGGGCTCAAGATTGTCGGGCTGATCCTGATTGTTGCCCTGCTGATCATTCCGCCAGTCACGGCACGGTTCTGGACCAATCAGGTCGGACCGATGATCGGCATCGCAGCCGCCATTGGCGGGCTTGCAGGTTATGTCGGTGCGGTGCTGTCGGCGGCTGTAACATCCCTTCCGACCGGCCCGATCATTGTTCTGGTGGCTTTCGGGTTCTTTGTCATCTCTGCCCTGTTTTCACCACTTCGTGGCGGTCTGGCGTCGGCGCTGCGTCACTGGCGGTTCCAGCGACGCGTGCACCGTCGGCAGGGGCTTCTGGCACTGGCACGGCGCGAACCGATCTATGACGGATTTACCCTTCGCATCCTTCGTCATTCCGGCATGATCCGGCGTGACGGTGTGGCGACATTGCGCGGTAAAACCGCATCGCAAAAAGCCGCCCGGGACGAAGCGCGCTGGGCGATGGCGCGGCGCATCCTGCCCGATGATTCCGCCATCGAACGTTATGATGGACTGACCCCGATTGAAGACATGATGACACAGGATCAGATCGATGAAATCGACCGTGTGATTTCCGAACAGACTGGAGCCCCCGCATGATCGACAATCTGATTACCGCCCTAGGTGCTGAATTCGTGCAGCTTAGCCTGACGCCGATTGTGATCGGTATTCTGGGCGCGGTTGCCTGCGCACTGCCCGGCAACTTCCTGTTGCTGCGTCGTCAGGCCCTGATCGGGGATGCGATCAGTCACGTGGTTTTGCCCGGGATTGTTGCGGCCTTTCTGGTCACCGGCACCATTACGGCGGTCCCGATGATGATCGGGGCCGGTTGTGCGGCAATCGTTGCCGTCATCCTGATTGAAATCGTCAAACGGCTGGGCCGGGTTGAACCGGGCGCGGCCATGGGGCTGGTTTTCACCACCCTGTTTGCCGCTGGTGTCCTGTTTCTGGAAATGACAGACACCAGTTCGGTGCATATCGATGTGCAGCACGCGCTTTTGGGGAATCTTGAAAGCCTGATCTGGTTTGATGCCGAGGGCTGGCAATCGTTGCTTGACCCGGTGGCACTGGCGACCCTGCCACCGCAATTGCCACGTCTGGCGGTCGTTCTTGTGGGGATCGTGCTGTTCATCACGCTGTTCTGGAAAGAACTGAAAATATCGACCTTTGATGCTGCCTTTGCCGAGGCGATCGGCATTCGCACCCGTGTTCTTGGATTTGCACTTGTCGTGGTAACGGCGATTGCCGCGGTTGCGGCCTTTGACGCGGTCGGATCGATCATTGTGATTGCGATGTTTGTCTGCCCGCCCGCCGCCGCCCGCCTGATGACCAATCAGCTTGGCCGGCAGATCGGCTGGAGCGTCGCATTTGCCGTGATCTCGGCAATTCTGGGTTATGTCTTTGCCGGATATGGCCCCGGCTGGTTCGGGTCGCCCTATGCGGTCAGTGCGGCTGGCATGATCGCCACGATTTCCGGTATTATCCTGCTACTCGCCTGCCTGTTCGGGCCACAGCGCAAACGTACCGGCCAGCGCGCCGAAGCGTAAAGGAGGTCTGCCTACCAATGACAAAACTGACAGGATCAACACTTGATCTTAAACGGGCATCGCGCCGGTTGGCCAAAATCCGCCGCGCGATAGCTGCGGCCCGCAAACTGGGATAGGGCGCGAGACCGGATCAGTTTGACCTCGCCCCCGGTCTGCCAAAACTGCATACTATGGGTATGGTGAAACTCGCATCCTGTCGCTATCTGCCGCTTCTGATCATTTACTGCCTGCTATCGGGCATGGCGGGCGGCGGGGTTTTACCTGCAAAAGCGCAGGATGTAAGAACGCTTGCCGATATTGAACGCGATCTTAACCGTTATGAAAAGGTCGCCCTGCACAGTTTTGCTGACCGCGACGCCTTTCTGTCGATCATTGATCAGACCCTTGGCCTTGATAACATCAAGGGTGCCGATTTGCTGTTTGCCAAACTTCCACGGTCACCCTTTACCGTATCGGGACGCCGCGGCAACAATCAGGCAGTACCGTGCCAGATTTTCATTCCAGCCAAGATCGCACCGGGTAGCGGTACTGAAATATTCGCTGAACTGATGCGCGGCTGGTTTGGCGATCAGCTTCACTACGCCAGCAGCGCTAATCTGACCTATGACTGGTTGATGCGCCACGAAGTGCGCCATTGCGATCCGTCACATTTTGGCGATGGCGGCGACAAGGAACGTGATAACGAAATAGAAGCCGATCTTTTCGCGCTGAACGTCATCACCGATCCGGTTATTCGTCAGAAGCTGGCGCAGGATGCGCTGGCATTTCGCATGATCACCGCGACCCTGTTTGCCAGCAGCAGCCATATGACCGGCCTGTCACTGAAACGTACACTGCATGACACACAATCTGGAAACGATCCGACGGCTGCCAACGAAATCGCGGCCTTTCTTGCGGCACGTCAACAAGTGTTCGATCACGCCAAAGCCATCGCAACCGGTGCCGGTCCGACCAATCAGGATATTATCCGCGCCGTAATCGAACTGGCCAACAAGCCACAAAGCAATTCGCTGGTTGCGGAAATTCTGGTCGATCTTGATAAGGCCATCGCCCATTTCGCACCCGAACTGCACGACCGGAACAAATCAGTCCAATAGCACCTGAACTAAGATCAGGCCGTCTTGCGCCAGAAGGTCATGGCGAGACACTGATCGCGATCAAGGCCGGCTTCCTTGCGCCACATCTGATGGATGGATTTATAGCTCGCCTGCTCCACCCCGGCCCAGCAATAGACACGGGTTGCATCCCTGGGAACTTCGATGCGGCTGACCGCATCGCGGATCGGGCTGGCATCAGATGATGGATGCAGATCCCGGCATACCCATTCAATCGCGATCCGGCTTTTGGTTGCAAGGTCAATGATATCGGCCGAGGTTTCCACCTCGATCACCGCATGACCGCTGGCATGTTCAGGCAGTTCTTCAAGATAACGGCCAATCGCCGGAAGGGCTGTTTCGTCCCCGGCAAACAGGAACCAGTCGGCATCGGGTAATTCCCCGCCCAGCGGCCCGGTCATGCCGATCCGGTCACCCGGTTGCGCATTAAGCGCAAAGGCCGAACCGGGTCCATTATCGCCATGCATGACAAAGTCGACTTCGATCCATCCTGCCGTGGTATCAATCCTTCGGATAGTATAAACCCGCGGCGCTACAGCATTCTCGCCTTCGGGCCAGATCACCATGCCATTGGGTGCCAAGGTCGGCCATTGCGGCTCGACCACACCACGCGGCGGGATCAAAAGGCGCATGTGAATGCCATCGCCGTCGTAAAATTCCAGATCATCGCCCGCAAGCCGCAACCGCCGCATATGCGATGACAGGTCCGTCACCCCGATGACGCGAAGTTCGCGGAAGTTCGGTAGCTTGCCGTTGCTTTCCCCTGCACCCTTCCAGCGACAGTCAAGATCGGCTTCAGGCACGATGCTTTGCAGGATGGCGATGAGTGCTGCCTTCATCTGGGCGACACCGGCCTCGCTTTTTGATCCGACTTCGATATCAAGGTGCTTTTCACCGGGCCGCAAAATCAGATGCCCGACCGACAGGGAAATCGTCGCTCCGTTGTCATCATTCGTCACATCGCAGTCGTGTTCGGCATAATAGGCCGCAACCGCATTTGCGGCATCAGCACTGCCGGACAGCACGACACGGGTTTTGGCAATCAGGGGGCTATCGGTTTTTACAGACATAAGGTGGCTTTCGGTGGCGATGACGGGCGGCATGAAGTCGCGTTATATTGATAATAAAACTGATAGGCATTCTCAATAAAATTATTGTCATTACAATCGCGGGCTCATGTTACATCATGGCCCAAACCGTACCGGTCAGATGATGCGTCAACGCATGAATGGCTGGAAGTCCATGATCCACAAAGACGAAATAGCACGCCATGACCGATAAAATCCGCCGCCTGAAATCCTTTGAATTTGCCACTGCCGTTGACTGGGCCGCTCAGGAAGGCTGGAATCCGGGATTCTCGGATGCGGATGCGTTTTTCAATACCGATCCGCTGGGATTCTGGGGCGCGTTTGACAAGCAGGGACTGGCAGCCGTGATTTCAGCCGTGCATTACAATTCGGATTACGGATTTGTCGGCTTTTACATCTGCCGCCCGGATCGCCGCGGCGAAGGTCTCGGTTTCCGTCTTTGGGAAACCGTGCTGAGCGAGGCGGTTGCCAAGACAATCGGTCTTGATGGCGTTGTCGATCAGCAGGAGAACTATCGCAAATCCGGCTTTGAGTTGGCCCATCGCAATTTGCGTTTTGGTGGTGTGGTAAGCGTATCAACCCCGCAAACCGATGATCTTTTTGAACTTCTGATCAATGATATCGCGATCATTGACGCGTTCGAACAGACCTGCAACCTGTTCCCCGAAAGCCGGATAGAGTTTCTGCGCGGCTGGATTTCGGGGGAAAAACATACCGCATTGGCCCTTCGCGGGCCGATGGGTTTACGCGGCTATGGCGTGATCCGGCCGTGCCGTACCGGGCATAAGGTCGGGCCGCTTTTTGCCGACAATATCGACGATGCCCACGGCCTGTTCAACGCCCTGCTCGCCACCCGCAAGGATCAGGACCAGCCGGTCTATCTTGATATTCCCGATGGTAATGAGGCTGCACGTGCGCTGGTTGAAGAACACGGCATGCAGGCCGAATTTGAAACCGCGCGCATGTATCGCGGCAAAACCCCCGAACTGAACCTTGGAATGACGTTTGGCATTACATCGTTTGAATTAGGCTGACTATCCTTGCCGGTGGGTTGAGCCCCGACAAAAGTCGACTAACAAACGTATAGTATGCACTAGCCATTCACGCTAAGCATATATGCGGATTGGGAGGAGCACAGGCATGGACTGTTCGCAGCAGCGAACGAATTATGCCGGATTTTGTCCATTTGCTATGGAAAATCGGTCTGCAGCCTCCCAATTTGATGGAATGAAACAGAAAAGATAGTCGCCAACACCATGACACGTATCAGGGGTACCGCGTTCTGATGTTTGCTACCACAAATCAGCTGCCTGCCAGCCAGCAAGAGAGATCACCTCTTGTAAGCCAGAACCGGCTTTTGCCGCACAAACTCATAACGCCGGAAAACAAATAAGCATCATGGATATTGCAACACTTATCGGGATCGTCGCCGGTATGGGCGTTATCTTTGGCGCCATCCTTATGGGTGGCAGCCTGGATGCCTTTGTCGATCTACCATCGATCATGGTTGTTTTTGGTGGCACGGCGGCGGCAACGCTGATCAAGTTTCCGATGCGCGATGTGATCAAGTCGTTGAAGATCGGGATCAGGATCGCCTTCAAAAACCCCAAGGAAGATCCGCTGTCGATCTACGAGAAGGCAATCGAACTTTCCACTTTGGTTCGCAAGAACGGCTTGCTTGGTCTTGAGAATGTCGAGATTGAAAACGACATCATGGCGCGCGGCATTCGCATGTGCGTGGATGGTCACAGCGGCGAAGTCATTCGAAGCTCGATATCGAGCGAAGTCGAAAAGTCGATCCAGAATGACGAACTTGGCGAACTGATGTTCCGTGGCATTGGTGATACGGCCCCGGCCTTTGGCATGATCGGAACCCTGGTCGGTCTGGTACAGATGCTGGCCAACCTCTCGGACCCCGATGCCATCGGCCCGGCGATGGCGATCGCGATGCTGACGACATTCTATGGTGCGGTTCTGGCCAACCTGATTGCGCTTCCGGTGGCTGACAAGCTGGCCCTCAAGGTCGAACAGCTTAAAAGCACTAAGCAACTGATTATTGAATCGGTGGTCCAGATACAGTCCAGCCAGAGCCCGATGGTCATGAAGGAAATTCTTGGGCCTTATTTGCCAGGTGGCATTCCCAAGGATGCCGAAGGCGAAGGTGGCGAGTAACCCGTTTTCTCTCCCCCTTAACGCAACGAAGATACCCGAAGGCAACAGGCACAAGAAATGGCAAAGAAACCGGCAGCAGGAGCACCCGCATGGATGGCGACATTCGCCGATCTCATGTCATTGCTGCTTGTGCTTTTCGTGCTGTTGCTGACCTTTGCCGAAATGGATGTCATTAAATACAAACAGATTGCCGGATCGGTTAAAGCCGCCTTTGGTTTTTCCAAACAGGATGAACTGGCCGGTGTTGTCGAACTGGATGGCTCGATCCTTGGCAAGGCATTGAAACAGCCGACCCCTGATACCCCACGCGTTGTTTCCAACATTCCCCCGGTCGAAACGCCCGAGGTCGAGATAAAGGAAGGCGACAGCAAGGCTGAAAAAGCCGAGGCACTCGAAGAAACGCTTGAAACCGTGCTTGATAAAATGGGTATGGCCGACGAAATCGGGGTCGAGCGGAAAGATGGTGACGTTATCGTCCGCTTCCCCAATGAAATCGCCTTTCCATCCGGCTCTTCGGGGATGACTCCGGAATTTGCAGCGATCCTCAACCGGCTGGTGCCCGTCATCAATCAGACGGAAGGCCAGGTTATAGTTTCCGGCCACACCGACAATATTCCGGTATCGTCAAATTCGCCCTATATCTCGAACTGGGATTTATCGGCGGCGCGTGCGACATCGGTTTTGCATTACATGATTGATCAAAACGGCACCGATCCGATCCGCATGGTCGTTCAGGGACGCGGCGACAGCCGCCCGATTGCCGATAACAGTACAGCCGAAGGTCGCGCACAAAACCGGCGTGTTGAAATCACCATTGAGATGATCGACGATACAGGGGACAATGGTGGACCAGCTAAATTCTCCCCGACCGGAAATACACCGTCCGGCGGAGAAACCCCGGGAACAGCAAGCGAAAGCACCGCCCCGGATATTCCGCCGGTGGAACGGCGTCGAAGCTTTTCCATACCGGGCAATCAGTAAAAGTCAAATACGCCCAAGCCACAAAACCCGATAAAAGCAGGCAAGCTTGATGTCATGACATCGCGGTCACAAAAAAAACTGTCCGTCCTGTATGCCGATTACAGTGACCGGAACATCAAGGCAGTGCGAACCGCGCTCGAACCACTTGATCTGGCAGCCTTTCATACCAGCGACAATCGCGAATCCATCGTCGAACTTGCACAAATCCATCGCCCTGACCTGATCCTGATCGGTCTTTATCTTGATGGCATTCGCGGTATTTCGACTATCCGCACATTGCGTCAAAGCGCTTCTGAGGCCGATCCGTTCTGCAATCAGGTTCCGGTTTTACTGGGCGCCCCCAAACTGGATCGTCGCGCCATGCACGATGCGGTCAGTGCCGGGATCGAAGGTGTGTTTCGCCAGCCCGTCGATGATGATCGTCTGCGCAAAATCGTTCAGACTGTCATCAGGAAACCGCGCCGTTTTGTATTTGAAGGCAATTATTTCGGCCCGGCACGCGAAGGTGACAATTTGGCCGAGCCATCCCGCAAAACCCGTCCATCTGCTTCTGTAACGATTAAACCGGCACCCCAATCAAAAATATCAACGCGTGTAGCTGCGTCGGTAACAGGCAAACCAGCATCGAGGTTTTCTTCGCCAAAAACGGATAATCCGGTCCAAAACAGCGCCCGCCCCGCAACCGGTGCAATCGGCATCGAAACAGCCGAGATCGCATCGGAAAAATCGGCGCGCGACTATAACCTTGATGCTGCCAGTTCCGTGCGCGAGGTCCTTGGTACGCTTCCCATCCCCGACGAAACGGCACTACCAGTCGCGGACACTGCTCCGATTGATACCGCCATCGACGAGGAACTGGTTGAAATCGACCTGATGACTGCCCTTCAGGGGCATCGTCTCTGGGTTGATACCGGTGGCAAGGAAGGCGCGATGATGTCAATCGAGCATGCCGATCTGCGTGATGCCGATCTGGAAGGCATTGATCTGACCCGGTGTGCCTTGCCGCATGTGTCATTTCGCAATGCCAATTGCCAAAAGGCGGTGCTACGTCGTTGCGATATGACTGCAGGCGATTTCATCGGCTGCAATCTGGATCAGGCAGTCTTGGCTGCAAGCCGCCTTGCCGGGGCGCGTTTCACCGATGCCATATTGCGCAACACGGTGTTCCTCGGCTCCGACCTGTCAGGCGCATCATTTCGCGGCATGACATTGCACAATTGTGATCTGAGCGGCGCCAATCTTGCCAAAACCGATTTCCGCGATGCGGATTTATCCTCGGCCAAGGGATTGTTTGCCGAACAGATCCAACGCGCGCGGGTCAATGCCAATACCCGCCTGCCCCGCAATATGACGCTCAAGGAATAATGCTACCCTAGCGTCGGCCAAACATCTTTTCGATGTCATGCAGCTTAAGTTCGACATAGGTCGGGCGACCATGGTTGCACTGTCCGGAATGAGGGGTGGCTTCCATCTGCCGCAACAGCGCGTTCATTTCATCGGCGTTCAATTTGCGACCTGACCGCACCGATCCGTGACACGCCATGGTCGCGCAGACATACATCAACCGGTCTTTAAGCGCCATGCCCTGTCCCAGTTCGGCGATCTCGTCGGCAAGATCACGCACCAGCCCGGCCACATCAACCTTGCCCAGCATGGCCGGCACTTCACGCACCACCAGCGCGCCGGGACCAAACGGTTCGACCACCAGCCCCAATTCGGCAAATTCTTCGGCGCGGTCGGCAACGCGTTCGGCGGATGCCTCGTCCAGTTCAATGACTTCTGGCAGTAGCAACCCCTGCCGTTTGACGCCATTTTCCGCCAGATCAGCTTTCATACGTTCATAGACAATGCGTTCATGGGCGGCATGCTGATCCACAATCACCAACCCGTCGCGGGTCTGGGCGATGATATAATTGGCATGTACCTGCCCGCGCGCAGCACCCAGCGGATGATCAACAAATTTCGATGTGTCGGTGTCGTCAATCCGTGCCGACGGGGCCGCACCGGCATACCCGCCACCATATCCGCCATTATCACCGCCGGTCTCACCACCAGCGAAATCGCGCCCGCGGTCAAACAACCCGCCATAGGACGAAGACGGTGCCTGCGCGGCATAGTCACGCTGCACTGCGGCCAGCCCCGGATGACTCGGCTGATAGGACCCGAAATTATATCCGCCGGAGGCCGGACGTGACCCGCCATAGGGTAAAGACGGCCCGTCGCCCTCGCGCCTTGCCGCGCCCAGCGCCATATCGGCCACCGTGGTCGATGCCCGATGACCGGCCCCAGCCAGTGCATGCTTTAACGCACCAACGATCAAACCACGCACCATGCCCGGATCACGGAACCGGACTTCGGTCTTGCCCGGATGGACGTTGACGTCAACATCGCGCGGCGAAAGTTCAAAAAACAGCGCCAGCAACGGATGACGATCCCGCGCCAGAAAATCCTGATAGGCCCCGCGCACGGCCCCCTGCAACAGCCGGTCCTTGACCGGTCGGCCATTCACGAACAGGAACTGCATCTGCGCATTGCCGCGGTTCAGGGTTGGCACCCCGGCATAGCCGGTCAGGCGGATGCCTTCGCGTTCGGCTTCGATCTGAAGGGCGTTATCCTGAAATTCACGGCCCATCACCGCACCCAGCCGTTTCAGGCGCGCGTCGAACAAATCGCCTTCGCAAGCCGGGTAATTCAAAATCTGCTTGTTGCCATCGCCCGAAAGGGTAAAGCCGACATCGGGCCGGGCCATGGCCAGCCGATCCATGATTTCACGGGCATACATCTGCTCGGTTCGCGCGGTTTTAAGAAACTTCAGGCGCGCCGGGGTGGCATAGAAAAGATCGCGTACCTCGACCCGTGTGCCGAACGGATGGGCGGCTGGTTCCGGAGCACTTTTCGCCCCGCCTTCGACCGTTAATGTCCAGGCATTTTCTGCCCCGCGTGTCCGGCTGGTCAGGCGCATCCGCGATACCGATCCGATGGACGGCAAGGCTTCGCCGCGAAACCCCATAAAACCGATATTGAACAGATCATCATCGGGCAGTTTCGATGTCGCATGGCGTTCAACCGCAAGGCCGAGCTCATCAGGTGTCATGCCCTTGCCATCGTCGGTGACGGACAACAGGGTCCGCCCGCCATCGCGCAAGGTCACATCAACACGCGTCGCCCCGGCATCCAGCGCATTTTCCACCAGTTCCTTCAACGCCGCAGCAGGGCGTTCAACCACCTCACCGGCGGCAATCTGGTTGATCAGGTTCTGGGGCAGGACACGCAGGGTCATAAAGGCGATGCTCGTTAAAACTGGGTGATATTATTGTGGTTGATCCGAACCTATCAAAGCACAAAGCGCGGCGAAATGCCTTTCACCGCGCTTCATACATTTTAACGTCAGGATCGGCTTAAAACGCCAGATCACCTTCGGGCTGTCCCACCACCGTCACGGTGACATTGGCCGGATCAAGCAGTTCCCCGGCAACCCTATTGACGTCATCAAGGGTGACGGCTTCGACAAGGCTGTTGCGTTTATCAAGGAAGTCCATCCCCAGATCCTGCATCTGCATCCCAACCAGCATGCCCGACAGATTGCCAAGGCTGGTAAAGCGCAGCGGGAAGGCCCCGGTCAGATAGGACTTGGCGTTATCGAGTTCTTCCTGCGACACGCCCTCCTTCATTTTCTGCCATTCATCGCCAATGATCGACAGGCTCTGACCAATGGCGTCGTTGCGCGTCGCAACCCCGCCTGTCATCAACTCTGCCTTGTCCATATCGGCCAGATAGCTGTAAACGCCGTACGCAAGGCCGCGCTTTTCACGGACTTCCTCGGTCAGGCGCGATGAAAAACCACCGCCGCCAAGGATATAGTTCATGATATAAGCGGCATAGAAATCCGGGTCTTTGCGTGCAATGCCCTTCTGGCCCCAGACGGCCTGGCTTTGCGGGATATCCTGTTGGATCACTTCAATCCCGCCAAATTTCGGCGTGACTTCGGGAATAGCCGGAAGGTCGCTTTTTTCCGGCAGACCACCAAAAGCTTCGTCAAGCAGCGGGCCGAGTTCCTCGGCCGTTATGTCGCCCGCAACCCCGATCACCAGATTGTCGCGCGCCATCGCATGACGGACAAATTCACGGAAATCATTGGCATTCAGGCTGCTGACCGATGCAATCGTACCAGATACCGGATTGGCATAGGGATGATCGCCAAAGATCGATTTGAAAAATGCCTTTCCGGCAATATCACCCGGATCGGTTTGCGCCCGGCGCAGGCCGGACATCACCTGTGCCCGGATGCGCTCAACCGCCTCGTCATCAAAGCGCGGCTCGGTCAGGGCCAGACGCAAAAGGTCAATCGCCGTATCGCGTTCACGCGTCAACGTCACCATCGATCCGGAAAAGTCATCGCGACCGGCATCAAAGGAAATGCTGATCGACCGATCTTCCATTTCAGTACGGAAGGTCTGGCTGTCCATTTCGCCAGCCCCTTCGTCGATCAGGCCCGACACCATATTGGCAAGCCCGCCCTTGCCCGCCGGGTCGGTTGCGGAACCGGCCCCCTTGAAGGCGAAATCAACGGTCAGAAGCGGGTTCAGGTGATCTTCGATCAACCATGCGGTAATGCCACCATCCGATGTGACTTCCTGCACCTCGACCGCACTTGCCTGACTTGCGAAGGCTGTCATCAGCAGGGTGGCCGATGCCAGCCCCAGCAGTGTTTTGCGCATTTTCAGTACCGGAGTGTTTTTTGCGATATAGCTCATGATCAATGCACCTCCTGCTCGCCGATGACCGGGGCGGTCGGCATACCACTGATCGGGCCGCCTTCGGGCGGTTGCAACCAGCCCGTAACGGAACGTTTGTCGTCAAACACGGATTTCGCGGCCGCATTGACCTGCTCGATCGTCACGGCATTGATCCGGTCCGGCCAGCTTTCCACCTGATCAACGGTCAAACCAACCGCCAGTGCCTCGCCCAGGGTGCGGGCAGCAGCCGACAGGGAATCACGGGCAAACACCGCACTATCTAGAAGCTTCTGCTTGGCACGCGCCAGTTCTTCCTCGGTCACGCCATTTTCGACAACCTTGGCAATTTCGGCATCAACCGCCTTTTCAAGATCGGCCAGTTCGACACCATCGCGTGGCACGGCATAAAGCCCGAAGCTTGCCAGATCGACCGCAACCGGGTCGTAGAACGTTCCGGCACTGGTCGCAATCGACTGATCGACCACAAGCGATCTGAAGAACCGGCTGGTCGTGCCAGATCCAAGGATTTCGCTTAACACTTCAAGCGGGGCGGCCTGATCGGCATTTTCGCTGTTATAGGATGGTGCCAGATAATAACGCGACATGGATGCCTGCCCGACCCTCGGATCGGTCAGCGTTACCTTGCGCGGGGCATGCTGGGTCGGTTCCTTGACCCGGTGACGGGTCGCCACATCACCTGCCGGGATGGCACCGTAATATTTTTCGGCCAGCGGTTTAAGCTGATCCATGGTGATGTCGCCGACGACAACCAGAATGGCGTTATTGGGTGCATACCATTTGTGATAAAACGCCAGCGCGTCGTCGGTGCCGAGCGTTTCCATTTCATTGAGCCAGCCAATGATCGAACGGCCATAGGGATGCGCCATGTAAAGGGCAGCACGCATCTGTTCGCCAAGCAAAGCACCGGGATTATTATCAATCCGTGATCTGCGCTCTTCGATGATCACGTCACGTTCAGGCAGCACCACATCATCGGTAAGCTGCAAATTCTGCATCCGGTCGGCTTCCATTTTCATGACCATTTCAAGCCGGTCGCGGGCAATATTTTGAAAATAGCCGGTATAATCCCAACTGGTAAACGCATTGTCATTGCCGCCATTGCGGGCAACGATCTTGGAAAAGTCACCCGGGGCAATGTCCTTGGTACCCTTGAACATCAGATGTTCAAGGAAATGGGCGATCCCCGATACGCCCTCGGTCTCGTCGGCGGAACCGACCTTGTACCAGACCATATGGGTCACGACCGGGGCACGGTGATTTTCCACCAGCACGACCTGCATGCCGTTATCAAGGGTCATGGTTTGCGGACTGAAAACCGCCGCCCCGGCAAGATGGGGGCTCAGGATCATCAGAATTGCGGCAAGCAGGCCAATCGGCCCGCGCGCAAACAACGAAATCGGGGATCGGGTCGGAAATGTCATTATGTCATCCCAATGCTATAAGCAGGATCGCCAGAAACAGGCAGGGTGCCTGATCTATACGGCAACGGACAAGTTTTTGATTAAGAACTGAATATGACAGAACAAGGGCGCGGAAAGACCGCGCCCTGCTATAATTCGAATTTTGTTCTATTTCCGGAAAATTTCACCGGAATGTGACCGTCACGCTCTAGAAAATATCTTCGAGCCAGCCTTTCTGACGGCGTTCGATGACCGGTGTTTCACCTTCGGAAACCGACTCACCCAATGCCTGCTGATCGCGGATGCGTTTGGCTTCGGCTTCGGCGTCAACCTGGGTGCCGAATTCCGGCTTGTCCTGCCAGAAGATCAGCTTGTCGACGACGCTGTCGCTTTCTTCGATAAAGATCGAGGTTTCGCGATCAACCGTGGTGCGGATTGCCGGATCGGCATATTGCGCGCCCGACTGCGACAGCAGGGCAATCTGCCCCTGGCTGCGATTGCCATCGGTGATATCGCGCTTGACCGCATCGGGATCTTCACCAGTCAGGATACGACGCGCCTGATCGGTGGTCGTACCTGTCTGCGGGCGTGGTGCGCCCGGTTCGGGAACACGCAGTGTGAAATCAGGCGGCAGGCTCAGCGGTGCACGGGAAACAACCTGAAACTCGTCCGGGGCCGTTTTGTTCAGACCGAACGTTTCACGCGTTGATTCACAACCGGACACGGCAAGTGCCAACCCGCCCAGCAGCGCAACTTTGAAAATCGATGTCGATAGTTTCCGGGCCATTGATGCCTCTTTACCACTCAGTCTCCGGCATCGAAATGCCGGATCAAAAATTACCTGGATGATTTTTTACCGCCAAACAGGGAATCGATCAACAGCAGGACTGCGCCAATCGTAATTGCGCTGTCAGCGATATTGAAAACCGGCCAATGATAACCTGCAACATGCATGTCGATAAAGTCGGTTACCGCCCCGTGACGCAACCGGTCAACAAGGTTGCCAACCGCCCCGCCAATCACCAGTGCCAGCGCAACACCCAGCAACCGGTCGCGCGTCCGCCACATCCAGATCAGGAAACCAATGGTGATTGCTGCCGTCGCCGCAATCATGACCCAAGGCGCCTGCCCCTGAAACAGGCCGAACGAAACGCCACTGTTCCATGCCAGCAGGAAATTCATGAACGGCGTGACTTCGATCACGCGATGCGGGTTTGACAATCCGTCAATCGCAAGCTGCTTGGTCCACTGGTCGACGGCAAAAACCACCGCAATAACAACCAGTCCAAAGACAAAGGCACGATGTTTCATCAACACTCTTTCTGTCTTGCCTGAACAAGGTCTTCCGGATGGAAAGACCCGGACCGGAAAAGGGCCGCCTTATTCGGCGGCCTCGATCCCCATTTCATCTACGGCATCGGCACAGCGCAGGCACACGGTTTTGTGCACCGGATGGCTGCCGACTTCGGGCAGTGTCTGCCAGCAACGTTCGCATTTCTCGCCCTCGGCCAATGCCGGAACCACACCAACGCCTGCGACTTCCTCGAGGGTATAGGCCCCTTCGGGCGCATCGCCGGTGATCAGTTCGACATCAGATGTGATGGCGATTTCGGCAAGATTAAGGCCGTTAAGCGCTTCGACATATTCCGTCGTCGCATAGACCTTTGGCGCGGCATCAAGGCTGGCGCCAATACGTTTTTCCGCACGTTCAAGTTCCAGCGCACCAGTCACGACACGGCGCAGTTTGCGGATTTTTTCCCACTTGGCAGCCAGTGCCTCGTTCTTCCAGCCATCCGAAACCGTGTTGAAGGTTTCGGAATGGACCGAACTGTCGGCACCATAACGGGCGCGCCATGCCTCGTCCGCGGTAAAGCACAGAACCGGTGCCAGCCAGCGCACCAGACAGTCAAATACGCGATCCATGACGGTGCGCGCCGCACGGCGTTTGGCACTGCTTGGCGCGTCGCAATAAAGCGCGTCCTTGCGGATATCGAGGTAAAATGCCGACATATCAAGCGCGCAGAAGTTATGCAGCTCGATAAACATCGTATGGAAATCATAATCTGCCGTGGTTTTACACACCAGATCGTCAAGCTTGCTCAGACGATGCAGGACCCAGCGTTCCAGTTCCGGCAATTCGCTGTCCGCAACCTTTTCCGCCTCGGTAAAGCCATCAAGGTTCCCCAGCAGGAAGCGCAGCGTGTTGCGCAGGCGGCGATAGATGTCAGAATGACGTTCGATGATCTCGTGGCTGATACGCAGGTCATCGTGATAGTCGGAACTGACCACCCAAAGACGCAGGATATCTGCACCCAGTTTGTTGATGACCTCCTGCGGTGCAATGATGTTGCCAAGCGACTTGGACATCTTGCGGCCTTCGCCGTCCAGAACGAAACCGTGTGTCAGGACCGCGTCATACGGCGCACGGCCGCGCGTTCCGCACGATTCCAGCAAAGAGCTATGGAACCAGCCGCGATGCTGATCCGATCCTTCAAGATAAAGGTCGGCCGGCCATTTAAGGTCCTGACGTTCTTCAAGCACGAAGGCATGGGTCGAACCGGAATCAAACCAGACGTCAAGAACATCGGTGACCTGCTCGAAATCCTTGGCATCATATTTGTCACCAAGGAAATATTGCGCATCGCGGGTGAACCACGCATCGGCACCTTCAGCACAGAATGCTTCGTACACACGATCAAGTACCCCCTGATCACGCAGCGGTTCACGGGTGTTTTTATTGATGAACACCGTAATCGGCACACCCCACGCACGCTGGCGCGAAACGCACCAGTCCGGGCGGTTGGCAATCATCGAATGCAAACGGTTGCGACCAGCTTCCGGCACAAAGCGGGTCTCATCAATCGCCTTCAACGCCTTTTCACGCAGGTCATTATCCTTCATGGAAATGAACCATTGCGGTGTGGTGCGATAGATGATCGGAGCCTTGGACCGCCACGAGCATGGATAGGAGTGTTTTAGACGCCCGCGCGACAACAGCGCGCCAACCTCAACCAGCTTGGCGATGACCGCCTCATTGGCATCGGCTTCCTTGCCGTTTTCATCATAGATGCGTTTGCCGGCAAACAGCGGCACGGTCGGGTAATAAGCCCCGTCGCCATCCACCATTTCCGGCACTTCAAGACCATATTTCAGACCGGTCTGGTAATCGTCCGGGCCGTGCGTCGGCGCGGTATGGACAAAGCCGGTACCGGTATCGGTCGTGACGTAATCCGCGGCCAGAAGCGGTACGTCAAACTCATAACCCTGCCCACGGAACGGATGGGCAGCAACGGTGCCTTCAAGGTCGGAACCTTTGAAATTGCCAACAACCTTGTGTCCGGTGATACGCCCCTGCTTGCAAACGTCTTCGACCAGATCGGCACAGATCGCCATTTTCTCGCCGACCTTGGCCCAGGCTTCCTCGGCGGTTTCGGTCACTTCGATCACGACATAGTCGATCTCGGCCCCATACGAAATCGCGCGGTTCCCCGGGATCGTCCATGGGGTCGTCGTCCAGATCAGGATCGTCGCATCGGAAAGGGCATCAACCTTGGATGAAACAACCGGGAACCGGACATGGATCGTTTTGCTGGTATGGTCGTGATATTCGACCTCGGCCTCGGCCAGCGCGGTCTTTTCAACCACCGACCACATGACCGGCTTCGAGCCCATATAGAGCGAACCGTTCATCAGGAATTTGCCAAGTTCACGGGCAATAGATGCCTCGGCCTTGTAATCCATGGTGACATAGGGATTGTCCCAGTCGCCCATCACGCCAAGACGTTTGAATTCCTCGCGCTGGATATCAAGCCATTTCTGGGCGAACTCACGGCATTCCTTGCGGAATTCGGCGATGGGAACATCATCCTTGTTCTTGCCCTTGGCACGGTACTGTTCTTCGATCTTCCATTCGATCGGAAGGCCGTGGCAATCCCAGCCCGGAACATAAACCGCGTTCTTGCCCATCATCTGCTGCGAACGGGTGATCACGTCTTTCAGGATTTTGTTGAGTGCATGACCAATATGCAGGTGGCCGTTGGCATAGGGCGGGCCATCATGCAGGACAAACATTTCACGATCCGCCGAAATACCGCGAATTTTGCCATAGAGGTCCTCTTTCGCCCACTGTTCCAGCAGGGTCGGCTCCATCTTTGGCAAACCCGCCCGCATCGGAAAATCGGTCTTGGGCAGGATAACGGTCTTTTTGTATTCGACACTCATCGTGACGGTCCTGTCGTCTTTAAACAAATTACAAGGGCGAACCCCCGGTGATACTGGCTGCCCCCGTAAAGGCGCGCGGATCATAACGGGTTCGACAACAATTTCAAATCTTGCCGAGAATCTCTTTGGCGGCAATCACATCCGCAGCGATCTGGGCTTTCAGTGCGTCAAGCCCGTCGAACTTCTGTTCGCCCCGGATAAAGCCGTGCAAACGCACGCGAACGCGACGGCCATAGATGTCCTGATCGAAATCGAACAGGTGGGCTTCAAGCCCGGCATCCGCATCCCCGCCAAAGCTGGGGCGCACACCAATATTTGCGACTCCGTCGATCCAGCGTTCGACGGTTTCATCATTTTCGTCCGATATCAGGCCAAGCTCGACGGCATAAACACCGAATTTCGGACGCAGATGATTGCCAAGTGCGACATTGGCGGTCGGGAAACCAATCGTGCGGCCGCGCTGATCGCCCTTGATCACCACACCGGCAACTTCCCACGGGCGCCCCAGCAAATGGGTCGCATCCTGCGGGCGGCCTTCACGCAATGCCTGCCGGATCGCTGTCGAGGAATAGATGATCCCGTTATCATGCGTAACCGCCTCGATCGCCGTCACCCCGAAACCGGATTTTTCGCCGATTTCACGCAGCAGATCGACATTTCCCGCCCGGCCCTTGCCAAAGCAGAAGTCCCAACCGACAACGACATGGCGCACACCAAGTCCATTCACCAGAATGCGTTCGATAAACTCTTCGGCGCTCATCGCGGCAAAATCGCGATTAAACTCGGCTTCGAAAAACAGATCGATATCCAGATCGGACGCCGCCGTAATCCGGTCATCGGCCGATGTCAGACGGAATTCGGGTTCGCCTGCGCGGAACAGCATCCGGGGATGAGGTTCGAACGTCAGAATGCCCAGCGGTGCATTCAGATCGCGAGCGATCTTGCGCGCATGATCAAGCAACGTCTGATGGCCCAGATGAAGGCCGTCAAAATTGCCAATCGCAACAACCGCGCCACGCGCGTCATTACCCAGATTGTCAAAAGATCGAAAAACGCGCATCCGCGCCGGTCTCTCTTTTTTGCTCGTCATCATGCCAGCAGATCGCATATCCGCACAGTCCAGCGGGCAGCTATAAAGCGCGCAAGCCCGAAGCGTAAAGACTTTTCCGACAAAAAGCGTCTGGCTGCTGCTATGCGCCCGGATCATTGTGGTCGCAGATTTTTAAAAAATCGCGCTGTTTTAACCCTTGACCTCAACTTTACTTCAGGATGGAGGATAATTGTCACGCCCCCCGACAGAAGGGGTTTCAACCAATACCGGTAAGCGATCAGAACCTTTTGCACCACCACACGGAACCCCGGCCTGCCTCGCGCCAATCAACCCGATCGGAGACTACCCTGTGACTGACCTGCCCCTAACACGCCAGCAAGATATGCCAACCGAAACACTAAACCTTTCGATCCGGATCACCATGCTGCTTCTGGCGTCGCTGACGATCATGTCGGGCGCGCTGATCGCGACATCGCTTCCGGGGATCGAAGCCCGTTTTGCCAATCATGAAAATGTCGTGATGCTCAGCCGCCTTGTCCTGACCCTGCCTGGCCTGTTCGTTGCCATCGGTGCGCCCTTTGCCGGGGCGATTGCGGATCGGATCGGGCGCAAACCGCTGCTTCTGGTGTCGCTTCTGCTTTATGGGACAGCAGGTGCATCGGGCCTGTTTGCCGACAGCCTGTCTGGCCTTCTGATCGGTCGGGCGTTGCTTGGTCTTGCGGTTGCGGGAACCATGACCACCGCCACCGCCCTTGTCGGCGACTATTTCAGCGGTGATATGCGCGACCGTTTCATGGGATATCAGGTTGCCTTCACCGGACTTGGCGGGCTGGTTTTTATTGCCGGCGGCGGTGTTTTGACCGAACTGCACTGGCGTAGTCCCTTTGCGGTCTATGCCATTGCCTTCCTGCTGATCCCGGCGGTTCTGAAAGTATTGTATGAACCCGAACCGGTCCGGCACGAACCCGGACACGCCCCGGCCGATGACATTACCCGGCGCGATATCCTGCTGGTCGCGTTATTCTGCCTGATCGCCGCCCTTAACAGCACGGCCTTCTACCTGATCCCGACCCAGATGCCGTTCTATATCGAGAAACTCGGCATTGCGCCTGCCAGCGGCACCGGTCTTGCCATGGGCCTCTTGCCACTGGCATCGGCCATCGCATCGCTGAATTACGGACGTCTGCGGCGTCACTTCACCATCCCGGCCCTGTTTGCCATTGGTTTTGGCATCATGGCGGTGGGCATGAACCTGATCGCCCTGACCCAGGATTATTTCGGCATTGCCGGTTCCATCGGATTGACCGGGTTGGGATTGGGCATGGTGATTTCGAACATGATGGCCGGCGCCATGGCTGTCGCCCCGCCATCCATCCGTGGTCGCGTTGCCGGGGTGCTGACTGCCAGCATCTTTATCGGCCAGTTTCTATCCCCGCTGATCAGTCAGCCATGGGTGGATGCGTTTGGATACCGCGCGATCTATCACGATATGGGCATGCTTGTCGGATGTTTCGCCGTGGTCGGACTGCTGACCGCCATCAGACGCCGGATCAGCGTCACCGCCTAGGGCAAAGCTCCACCCCGCCCTCGTGCCGATGGGGCTTCCTGATCCGGATGCTGGCGCGATGTCCGTCGCGCCAGCTTTTCTTTGCGGGTGTCTTCCTGTTGTCAGGCTGCGGCGCGCGATGGCACCATCACCATCGCCTCGCCCGCGATCACGCATTTATCGCCAACATAACAGTTGGTTTCCAGAACCACCCGACGCTTGGGCGCGATGATCTCGCGCACCGTAACCTTTGCGGTCACAGTATCGCCAATACGGACCGGTGCCTTGAACTGCAAATTCTGCGACAGGTAAATCGTCCCCGGCCCCGGAAGACGCGTACCCAGCACGGTTGAAATGAAACCGGCTGACAACATGCCATGCGCAATGCGGCCTTCAAACATCGTGGTTTCGGCAAATTCCTGATTAAGATGAACCGGGTTGGTATCGCCGGACAATCCGGCAAACATCACGATATCGGTTTCCGTCACGGTTTTGGCGTAACTTCCGACCATGCCGATCTCGATATCTTCAAGATACAGCCCTTCCAGTCCGTTCATCTCTCTCATTTCCTGACTTTCCTTGCCTGTTTCTGATCGCTGCGTCTGACTTCTGATTTATTTTTGCGCCGCAGCATTCGCAATATTATTTCGCGTTTTCTTTTTTCGGCAATGGGTAATTGGTTGAACAGGGTAATTTCACAGGCTTGCCATATCCGGCGGAACTGCCCAAATGGGGACTTCCGTCCTGCACCGTCACGGTGCAAACTGCCCCTCAGCACAACAAATTGCGGAAAACGTCCATGAATGCGACCACTGCCGACATCTATGAAATCGCCATGGGCCGATGGAGCCGCCGCCTGTCGCGCAGCTTCCTTGATTTTGTTGCGGCACCCTCCTGCGGTTCGCTGATTGATGTCGGCTGCGGTACCGGCAGCCTCACACTCGCCGCCGCCACGCGGTACCCAAAGGCACGCATTGTCGGGGTCGATCTGATCCCGGATTACCTGTCCGAAGCGTTGCTTAGCGCCGCCCCCAATGTCAGCTTTGAAACCGGGGATGCCAGCAACCTGCCCTTTGGCGATGACAGTTTCGACACCGCCTTTTCGCAATTGCTGTTAAACGATCTGGAAGGTCCGGCGGGTGCTGTTTCGGAAATGGTTCGCGTCACCAAACCGGGCGGGCGGATTGCAGCAAGTGTCTGGGACCGTGCCGGGGGATTGTCCTTTATCCGCCTGTTTCTGGATGCTGCCGCGGTTGTCGCCTATCCATCAGGCGATGAATTGCGCAGCAGGATTTTCGACATCCCCTATCAAAGCGAAGACGCCCTGTTTGATCTTTGGTCCGATGCGGGTTTGAGCGATGTTGATACCGCGACCCTGTCGATCCGCATGGATTTTCTCGATTTCGAGGATTACTGGCAGTCGCTTCTGGGGGCGCACAGCCTGATCCGTGATTTCTTTACCGGCCTTGATCCCGAATTGGCCCTGCAGCTGCGCACCGCTACCGAACGGTCCTATCTGGGGGGCAAGGATGATGGCCGCCGTTCGCTGGTGGCATCCGCTATGGTTGTGCGCGGTATCGTCGGGGAATAGGCGACGATTACATCAAGACCGGCGAAACGGCATCCATAATACCGACCAAAGGCTTTGACTGCGTTTGTCGCGAAATTCCTCAAGTCCGATCTGCATGTCATGATCATTGGTCTTGGTATGGTCGACATAACTGACAAACATCCGGTCCCAAACCGACAGGATATTTCCGTAATTGCTGTTGGTTTCGCCCATCAGGCTGGAATGATGCACCCGATGCATATCGGGCGTTACAATCAATCGGCGCAATAACCGGTCAAACCCGCCGGGCAAATGAACATTGCCGTGATTAAACAGCGCAAATCCGCTTAGCATGCTTTCATAAATCAGCACCGCCCACGGATCAGCCCCCAGCAGGATCACAAAAGCCGATTTATAAATCGCTGATGCGACAATTTCGAACGGATGAAACCGCACCGCGGTCGAGACATCAAATTCGATATCGCAATGATGCACCCTGTGGAACCGCCAGAAAACCGGCACGATATGCGTCAGGCGGTGCTGCCAGTAAACCGCACAATCAAGTGCGACGATTGCAATCAGGCCACTCAGCCACCCGGGTAGGCTCATCAATTCCTCGGCCTGATTGATCACGCCCCAGCCCTGCTGCCCGGCCAGAATGGCCGCGGCAATCATCGCGGCCCCGATGGTGAAACGGGTTAATGCAGCCCCCATCAACAGCAAACCAAAATTGGTCAGCCACCGCCCAGGGTTGCGCAACCCACCCGCCGGACGATAAGGCATGAACGCCTCCCACATTGCCATCACGGCAAGGATGGCGGCAAAGATAACCAGTCTTAAAAGCCCGGCCTGTTGGTCCATCATGTTCCTGCCAAATACCAGGGTGGTGACGACGATTGTGTCTTTATGGTCATAGTCGATGATATTGAAACAATACAGTACCTTGCCCATCGCAAGTCCATCACCATTATGTTAGATGAAGGATGTGTGACGAAGCAGTCCTGTCAAAAGCGGTTTCAAAACCAACGACACAGGGCACCGGCAGGAGGATTTGATGGGGCAGGCGACAGGACGTATTGCGGCAGGTTTATTCGGGGTCCTTATCCTCGTGCCGTTCGCGACCATCGCCCGTGCGGATGGCCCGCCCTTTGATCTGCCCGTCGATTGCCCCTATGGCCAGTGTGATGTGGTCCATTATGTCGACCATGATCCCGGCCCCGAAATCCGTGATTTTGCGTGTGGCACCACCACCTATGAAGGTCATCGCGGCACCGATTTTTCCATTCCCGACGAGGCCACCATGATTGGCGGGGTTGCGGTCAATGCAGTTGCAGCGGGTACGGTGATTGCCACACGTGACGGGGTCGAGGATATCGACGCCGGCCGACTGGTCGGGGATTCGCTTAAGGGGATTGAATGCGGCAACGGCATTCTGATCAACCATGAAGACGGCTGGCAAAGCCAGTATTGCCATCTGCGCCGCGGATCACTGGCGGTAAAAAAGGGCGATACGGTCGAACGCGGCCAGACAATCGGATTGATTGGCATGTCCGGACAGGCCACCTTCCCGCATCTGCATTTCAACCTGCGCAAGGATAACCAGCTTATTGATCCGTTCAGCGGCACGCCAATGGGCGCTGTCGCCCCGCAGGATTGCAATGCCAATAACGCCGTTCTCTGGACCGAGGCCGCGCAGGAACAGATGTCCTATCGCGCCATAACACTTTATGCGTCAGGATTTTCGTCGGCCAAACCCAATGCAACCGATATCAAGCGCGGCTATGGCAAAAGCAGCGAACTGCCCGCCTCAAGCCCCGGCCTGTTTTTCTGGGCCTATCTGATTGGGGCGGCCAATGGCGATGTCATCCGCCTGCGTATGGATGGCCCGAACGGCATCGGCGGCCATCGTGATTTCACCATCAATGTCGAAAATGATAACGGCCCACGCGCCAAGTGGTTTTACGTCAATATCAACCGCCCCGGTGATCGCTGGCCAGCAGGGGCCTATCGCGGTGAGGTAACCTTCACCCGGCCTGGGCAACCGGCTCGGGAAATCGGCATTACCGACCTCACCATTCGCTAGGCGGAACGTTTAATTCATTTGTCTTCAAGTCTGGTTGCGCGTGCGCTTCGTACCTATGTTTCATGGTAGGATTTTAAAAAACGCATGCTCGACAGGTTCATGATCGTGATAACCAGAATTACATTAGATAATCTCCTTGTAAGCTGATATCTAACGATCATCCCCAAGACAGATTTCCGAACGGCGAGTGGATGTATAGAGTTCTCGATTGCCTGACCACACAGCATGACCCGTGGCTGGTTCTGATTGCCGTCCTGCTGTGCCTTGGCGGGGTGCATACGGCATTCAACCTTTATAGCCGCGCATGCGTCGGACGCCTTCAGCAAAAACTGAGCTGGCTGTTCCTGACCGGTGTGGTGACCGGTTGTGCAATCTGGGCAACCCATTTCGTTGCAATGCTGGCCTACGACCCGGTTTTGCCGGTTGGCTATAATCCCGGTCTGACCATCCTGTCGCTTTTGATTGCGATTGTTGCAACCTTCATCGGCTTTACCATTCCCGGGATTGCGAAACAAAACCTTGTTCCGGCACGTCTGGTCGGTGGCCTTGTCGTTGGACTCGGTATCTCGGCAATGCATTTCACCGGGATGGCTGCAATGCGGGTTCCAGGTGTCATAAGCTGGCATATGGATATTGTCTTCGCCGCCATTCTGATGGGGGCTGCATTTGGTATGGTCACGCTGCTGATCGCGGGAAAGGCCCAGACGGGGCGTGAAAAGACCTATGGCAAAATCGGGCTGACCGTTGCCATTGTCACCATGCATTTCAGCGCCATGGGCGCATTGATCATTACTCCCGATCCAACCATCCCCGTCCCGGCACAGATCATTTCGCAAAGCAGTCTGGCGCTTGCCGTTGCCATGGTTGCCACCCTTGTCATCGGGATCGGCTTTGTCATGGCGATGATTGACCGGCAATTGCGCGAAAATGCGTCGGCGCGAATGCGCATCTTTGGCGATTCAGCGATCGAGGCGCTGGTGATGACCCAGAACGGTATTATCGTCGATGCCAATCACAGCTTCCTGAAGATGATCAAGGGCGAAACAGCAACAATATCGGGTGTCGATTTTATCGAAACTTGGCTGCCTGATGCCTCTCCTGCGTTTCGCGATGGGGCCGAACATTACACCGAAACCAGTCTGGCGCTCAGTCCCGGCCATACGATACCGGTTGAAGTGATCCGCCGCGATCTGCCTGCCGACGAATTTTCCGAAGATGCGGTGATTTACGCCCTTCGCGATTTGCGCGAACGTTACGAGGCGGAACGTCATATCCGGTATCTCGCGGAACATGACGCCCTGACCAAGCTTCTGAACCGGGCCACTTTCCATGATCGTCTTGCGCTGGCACTGGAACAGTCGCGCGTCACCGGAAATCCGGTTTCGGTTCTGTGTATCGATCTTGATCATTTCAAGGAACTGAATGACACCTATGGCCATATCGCAGGTGATCACGCGCTTCGCGAAGTCGGCGAACGGATCGGCAAACTGATCGAGGATAACGTGATTTTTGCCCGTGTCGGCGGGGATGAATTCGTTGCGCTGATCGTGCATGACAATCCCGACCCGGACAGCATGATTGCGACCGCACAGAACAAGGCACAGGCGCTTCTTGATTGTCTGAGCGTTCCCGTATTTATCAATCCCGGCAATTCGGCCCGGATCGCGGCAAGTGTCGGCATCGCGCATTTCCCTGATGATGGCGATGATATCGAAAGCATCATGTTCCACGCCGATCTGGCGATGTACCGGGTCAAGCAGGGCGGCGGCAATCATCTGGTGTTCTTCTCGCCGGAAATGGATGATGAATACCGCTACAAACGTCAGCTTTCCGGTGCCCTTCGCCATGCCATGGACGAAAACGCACTCGAACTGCATTATCAGCCGCAATGCAACGCCCACAGCAGCAAGATCATAGGTTTCGAGGCATTGCTGCGCTGGCATCACCCCGAACTCGGTCAGGTACCGCCATCGCGCTTCATCCCGATTGCCGAGGAAACCGGCCTGATCAATCCGCTGGGTGAATGGGTTATGCGCAAGGCCTGCGAAGAGGCCGTAACCTGGACCAACCCGCTTGGTATCGCAGTTAATCTGTCCGCAGTTCAGTTGCAGAACCTTGATCTGGCCCAGACAGTCGCTGGTATCCTTGACGAAACCGGATTGGCTCCGGAACGGCTTGAGCTGGAAATCACCGAAACCGCCCTGATCCACAATGCGTCCCGGTCGCGCAAAATTCTGACCGAAATCAAGGCTCTTGGCGTTCGGATCGCGATGGATGATTTCGGGACCGGCTATTCGTCACTCGCAACCCTGCAGAACTTCCCGGTCGACCGTATCAAGATCGATCAGTCATTCATCGCAAGGCTGATGGCAAGCGAACAGGCGGTGGCGATTGTCCGTGCCGTGATCAATCTGGGCCGCGACCTTAAACTCGAAGTCATCGCCGAAGGCGTCGAAACCGAGGATCAGGTCGCCTTCCTGACGGCTAATGATTGCGATGCGGTTCAGGGATACAAGTTCGGTCATCCCCGTCCGATTGCCGACTATCAAACCACCGTCAGCGGGACCGCCGTCGCGGCGCAGCATCGCAGCATCGCGGGAATCGGCAGTAACTGAGCCGGTCCGGCTTCCCGATTCTGACGTTTTTATGCAGCGCACCATCAACCTTTGGTTATTTGTGACCAAATTCGATACAGAAAAGCTGGCCTTTTCCATCAGGTTGAAAGTTTTTTGACAATTTTCAAAGGACAGCACTTGTATCGGGACCATATGCCTGCATATATTTCAACAGTGCGCCATACGGTGCATTTAAAGATACCTGTCATAAGACGGAGTAAAAATGATGAATAAGCGCAAAGCCGTTGCTATCGCCGTTGCTCGTGAACAGCAGATTGCCCGTTCGATGGAAATCCTGTTTGCTGGCACCATTCTGGCTCTGATTGCATCGCTTCTGATCCTCTGATCTTTTTATAACGCGCTTCGTCATTTAATCGGCCGTTAGCCATCCGGGATAACGGCCCCGAACGTTCAAGAACATTTTCATGAACAACCGCCGCCTTTTCATCGTTGCCATTACGCGAATTACCAGCCCGGTGGTCTGAGGACCCCGGGACGTGTCTTTTCGCCTTTTGGATACAATGAAAATGTGTGTGCATTGTCATGACCGATCATGCCTTTCTCGCGCCGCTTGAAAGCGCGCAGCCGACCAAATCCGTTTATTGTTTCGCCGTTCACGCCGCCGCAGAACCCGATGTGATGCCGCGTGTTCTTGAACTGTTTTCCAAACGCAATCTTGTCCCCGCCAGCTGGCATTCCACCGTCGCCGACGGCCATGCCGGTTTCAGCGAATTGCAGATCGATATCCAGATTCAGCAACTTGAAACCAAGGTTGCCGAACATATCGCCCGGTGCCTGCGTCAGATCGTGCATGTGAATACGGTCCTGACCTCGGAAAAGGGATATTCCAACTCGGCACTTGGCGCTTAGGTCTTGGACGCTTAGTCTGTTCGGGTCGCGGCGCTGCAATATGATCGTGTTGCAGCGCGTCCCAACCGACGGAGCCCGCCTTGACCTATCTTGACCATATCAAAGCCTGCAACAACGCCAATCCGGCACGCTATGTACCATTCCGCATCAACGGACTGTCGATGGGGGCACTACGTCCGGACTTCGCCACAGCCCTTGTATCGCTGGGGTCCGACTTTGTGCGCGACGACAATGGTGAATTCTGTTTCGCGCCGCATGTCGTCAATCTTGATGACCGCAACCGCGTGCTCGATACCGCGACCAGAGCACTGCACGACAAGGGTGTGATCCGTCGCCTCCATGGTGAACGGTTCGATATCCGCCCGACACTGGGCCATGATCCCCTATGCCAGCTTGATCGATCCGCCATGCCCTATTTCGGGTTCCGGTCCTGGGGCGTGCATATGAACGGTTATGTGCGCAAGGGCAACGACATCCATATGTGGGTCGCCCATCGTGCCAAGGACAAACCGACCTATCCCGGCATGCTCGATAACATGGTCGCCGGTGGACAGCCCGCCGGTCTTGGCTTTCTGGAAAACATGATCAAGGAATGCGCCGAAGAAGCCGCCATTCCCGAAACCCTTGCCCGGAATCTGAAGCCGGTCGGCACCATTTCCTATCTGTATGAAACCAACGAAGGGCTAAAACCCGATGTGATGGTCAATTACGATCTGGAACTGCCCGCCGATTTCGTCCCGCAATGTGCCGATGGCGAGGTCGAACGTTTCGAACTGCTTCCGCTAGCCGAAGTCGCCGAAATCGTACGCAAAAGTTTCGATTTCAAATTCAACTGTGCGCTGGTGATCATCGATTTCCTGATCCGACACGGCTTTCTGACCGCCGATAACGAACCGGAATATTGCCAGCTCACGACCGGTCTTCATCGTAATATTTTCAGATAGGGATTTGTCGATTTGTTCCGCGCGGAAACGCCTGACTTATTGTTTGGTCGGCGGCCCACCCATAAGTGCGCCGACCGCCATCAGGGTCAGCTTGGCACGCAGTTCCGGGTCAAGCTTGTCTAGGTCTTCCTGCTTGGTGCGCATCGCGCTGAGCGCCTCGGAAATCAGCTTGGCGCGCTGATCATCGGCTGCGCTCGGCATCCGGCTTTTCTTTTTGCCGATCTTGGCATCGGCTTCTTCCAGTGCCTTCAGGATAGCTGTCTGCGGATCACTTGATGATTCTGTCAGGGTCTCGGCCAGGGCCTGGGCCCGGGCCTCGTCAAAGGACATGCCGCTTTCCTGATAGGCCATCGCCCGGTCTTCGATCCGGCGTGCCTGTTTGGCCTGGGCAGCGGTGCGGGCGGCCATATCGGGATCATTCAGTTGCAGGGACTGCGCATCGCTATAGGCCTTCAGGGCCTCCCGTCCGCGTTTTCCAACGAAAACGCGCAGCAGCGTCTCCTTTAGCATTCCCATTCATCATTCCCGCTATGGTTTGATTGCCTTTACCGCAAGACAACCATTATGCCCCCAAAGGGTTTCAAAATCATTGCCTCAAATCCGCCGGAACGACCCGGAACCACGATACCGGTCCGTTATATATGTTGTGCAACCCGGTCTTCTTCAATCTCAAGGATGTACCCGACCAGCGCTTCGCAATCCTCTGTGCCCAGATGTTCAAGATCAAAGACAAAATCAACATTGTCGCGCGCCGGATCGTCGGTTTTTCCGACGATGCCGAATTTGATATATTCCGCATCAAGAGCGGCCAGCGACGATATCACATCGGCAACCCCCACCCGGTCTTCCGCCGTCAGTGACAAGCGGATCAGCACCAGAATATCGGCATCGCAATCAACCGCCTGACGGGCAATCGATTGTGCATCGGAATTTTTCGGTGCGATATCAACGTCAAACCCGCCATCAGCAAACAGGGTTGCGACATGCTTGTGATGGGATTCTTCCGCCGAAGATGCCGTCGCCAAAAGCAATCTGGGATGTCGGCCTTCCATTTCGGCAAAACGGGCAAGATTGGTCGCAAGTTCAGGAGACGTCATAACACCTCGCAGAAATAATCTGTCCGGGGCGGACAATTGGCAGCCCAGTATCCCAATGATACTCTGGAACTTCAAGCATTGCCGCGAGTTTTTCTGCATCGCTTCGCGCAAGTGCGATATGCCCGACACCGCTGCTCAGCCGCCCATTGCGGCTAAGGGATCAACTCCGATCACATGGGGATGAGCCCACAGGATCACGATATAAAGTCCGATCCCCAACACGATATCGCGCCAGCCAAACGCCCCCTTGGCAATTCCCGTCAGGTCAAACCGCCGAGTCCCGTCAAGGATTGCCTTATATTCCGCATCATCCATATGTCGGGTGCGGATTTTTTCCATCCGCCAGAACCCCGCAATGGCAAAAACCGTCGCACCGCCAAAGAACATGAACGCCACCAAATCGCCATTGGGCAGGATATGACCAAGCCCCCACAACATCATGCCCAAAAGCAACGGATGGCGCGTAAACCGGTTGATCCCGGGATGTGCCGGATCAAAACCTTTTTTTCGTCCGATCGACAGCGGACAGGGTTGAATAATTGCCGTTGCCCACAAAATACAGGCGGGCAGCATCAGTGTTATCGTCACGTGGTTTTGCCAGATTTCGTAGGGCCAGAGCGCAATGAAGTCTGCATGCTGCACTTCATAAATCACCCATCCCAACAGGAACAGCGACGTGATCGAGAACGTTACGATATAGGCCCGATGACCGATCCTTGCCGTGATCGCGCCACGCAAAAGACCGGGCACGATATGCCCTGCCATAAAGACCACAACCGAAACGAAAAACCATGTCAAATGACGATCTCCCCTTTACATTGACGCGCTGTCATGCAAATTGCGCATCTTTCCGCGTGCGCAAAGCCGGTCGGCAAACTGGTCCGGAATGGCCCGAAATGGCTAAGACCCTTGCGCCGCGTGATATTAGCGGATACGTCTGTATCCCTGTTTGACTTCGGACAATAAGCACCTGCCTATGGATTTTCCACCGGGCAGACAAAGAAACACGGAATATACTCGAAATGAGCTGGACGCCGGAAAAGATTGAATTGCTGACCTCGCTCTGGAATCAGGGCTGGACCACAGCACGCATCGGTGAAGAACTGGGTGTTGGCAAAAACGCCGTCGTCGGCAAGGCTCACCGCCTTGGCCTGCCCAAGCGCCCCTCCCCGATCCAGCGTCGCGCCGAAGAAAGCGAGCCGAAAAAGGCCCCCGCGCCCAAGGTACAAAGCAAAGGCATCAGTATCTTTGATCTGGGTGTCGGCATGTGCCGTTGGCCGTTTGGCGACCCGGGCGATGAAGATTTCCATTTCTGCGGCAAAAAAATTGTGCCCGGCAAACCCTATTGTGACGAGCATTGCGCTGCCGCTTATCTGAATGGGAAAAACCCGCGCGAAGATGGCCCGCGGAACGTTCCGGGCCGCCCGAATGCACCGCATATGTCGCACGGTGCAAAAAAATAACGGTTTTCCGCCGGTCAACCAGACCAGCCGGTAAACGCCGAATGAAAAAGCCGCCCTCTTTCGATGGGCGGCCTTTTCTTTTGCGATTAGGCGATCCTATTTCGACTGAAGGACATATTGGGCAAAGCCCGCCTCATCCTCGCCGACAAAGCTGATATTGTCGGGCGCATTCAGGGCCGACGATGCCTTGGGGCTCGTCACGAACGTTACCTTGGATGCCTCACCGATTGGTGCCAGGCTCCAGTTGCCATCGGCCTTCGGATCGATTTCCTTTTCCTCAAGGATGTAATTTGCCAGAACCGTTCGGTTTTCATCCGGGGCTTCGATAATGATGGTCGATCCGTCCAGTCCCGGGAAATTACCGCCGCCGCTTGCGCGGTAATTGTTGGTCGCCACAACAAAATCCTGATCATCGGCAACTGGCTTGCCATCATAGGTCAGGTTGATAATGCGGTGCGCATCCTTGTTCACCACTTCGCCCGATGCGTTATAGCGCGCGGGCTGTGTCACATCGATCTGGTAATTGACCCCGTCGATGACATCAAAGTTATAGGTCGGGAATGTCTCGTTGATCAGCGGCTGTTCTTCAGTGCTGTTCGGATCGATCTGATTGAACTGCACGGCCGACATTTCAAGCCATTCACGCACCTGCGCACCATCAAGCAGCACCGCACGCAACGTATTGGGATATATATAAAGATCAGCAACGTTTTTAAGCGCGATCTTGCCTTGTGGGATATCGGTGAAATATTCCGGGCCGCCACGGCCACCGGCCTTGAAGGGGGCACCGGCCGACAGGATCGGCATGCCGTCATATTCCGATCCCTTCAGGATGCGTTCCAGATACCATTTCTGCGCATTGGTCACGATCTGGATCGACGGATCATCGGCCACCAGCGCAAAGAAGCTGTTGATCGGCGTTGCTGTCGTACCGACACCTTCGCGCATATAGGCAATTGTCGCCTCATGCTCTTCTTTCACCGCCTCGATCACTTCCGGATCGGCATCAACCAGCGGTGTGATATCGCGCCCTTCGCGGTGATAGATCGGACGTGCTTCCGAAAGGCTGTCGGTCACCTTCCACTCCCCGGCATCATTGACCGAAAGCGTCAGATCAATAACGCCAAGATGGCTGCCCCAAAAGCCCGGCATGACGGCGGCCACACCATTGATCGTCCCTTTGGCAAGGTCAACACCATCAATATCGGCATAGGTATCGGACGGGAAAACCGTATGGGCATGGCCAAAAAGGATGGCATCAATGCCGTCAACCTCACTCAGGTAAAAGGTCGCGTTTTCCTCCATGCCTTCGCGCGCCAGAGTCGACAGACCGGAATGCGGCACCGCAATCACGATATCCGCACCCTTTTCACGCATTTCCGGCACGTATTTTCTGGCCATATCGACGATGTCTTTGGTCACGACATGCCCTTCGAGATTGGCCTTGTCCCACTGCATGATCTGCGGTGGGACGAACCCGATCACGCCGACCTTCGCCTTGTGCTTTTTGCCGTCGCTATCGGTAAATTCACGATCAAGGATCACATAAGGCTGGAAATACGGTTTGTCATTTTCCGCATCAGCGTCACCGTCATCGGCAAAGACATTGGCACTGACATAGGGGAACTTGGCGCCCGAAAGACTTTTGCCAAGAAAATCGAGACCATAGTTGAATTCGTGATTACCGATATTAGCCGCGTCATAACCCAGCAGGTTCATCGCCTTGTAAACCGGGTGGACCTCGCCCTCTTTCAGGCCGTGGCGCTTGGCCATGTAATCGCCAAGCGGGTTGCCCTGGATCAGGTCACCATTATCAATCAGAACGACATTTTCCGCTTCGCCCCGGGCATTTTTCAACAGGGTCGCGACCTTCGCCAGACCAACCGTGTCAGACTCGCCGTCGCGATAATAATCATAATTGACCAGATGCGTATGGATATCGGTGGTTTCCAGAATGCGCAGCGATACCGTGCTGTCGGCCAATGCCGTACCACTGGCAAGCGCCACGGTCAGGGATAAAACAGATCCCGCAAGGACACGACCGACAAAGGTGCGACTGATCGGACGAAAATGTGACATGTGACTGGTTCCTGTTGAAGCGATGCTCATGCTCGAATTTATTATTGTTCGTTTGGTCAGGTTTTGAAGATTTTGCGAAAATACCAAGGCAAACACAAACAAAAACACCCGCACAGGATGGCAGGCGTTTTCAGGATTGAAATTCTGCGCCAGGACGGAACCGCTTTCTACTCCGCCGGCCGCAACATCGGCTGGTGGGATTTGTACCCCATCACCACCTCGTTCCCCGGTTCCGGATCGTGGGGCACATTCAGCGCCAGGATCAGCGAAACCGCCGCCATCGCCGCCCCTGACAGGAACACCGCCGATGGCGATATCAGCCACAACATCCCGAACGCCACCGGGATAAACACCGCGGCAATATGGTTGATCGTAAAGCTGACACCGGCCGTCGATGAAATATCGGCCGGATCGGCGATCTTCTGGAAATAGGTTTTGATCGCAATCGCCATCGCAAAGAACAGATGATCGATGACATAAAGCGCCCCGGCCAGCTTGTCGTTTTCGACAAAGGCATAAGACACAAAGACAATGAACAGACCGATATATTCAAATGTCAGCGCCTTGCGTTCACCCCATTTGCCAATCAGTTTCCCGATCTTGGGTGCCAGAACCATATTGATCGCATGGTTTAACAGGAACAGAAGCGTGATGGTTGCGGCGTCATAACCAAACTTCTCGACCATCAGGAACCCGGCAAACACCGTGAAAATCTGGCGGCGCGCCCCACTCATGAAGGTCAGGGCATAATAAAGCCAGTAACGTTTGCGCAGGATCAGTTTCTTGGTCTGCGGGTGGGCATCGGCAAATTTCGGAAACGCCATCCATGCAAATACAGCAGCAATAACCGTCAAGGCCCCGCCAAAAAGATACACATACCGGTATTCGACATTCAGCAGTTCCAGCATCGCCCAGACAATGCCAAACATCACAAGCGATGCGACCGATTTCGCCGAAAGCTGCCGGCCCATCACCATCGCGGTGCGTTCCTTTTTCACCCATTGCAACGACAATGCCTGCTGCATGGTTTCAAAATAATGGAACCCGATCGACATCAGAACCGTGGTGCAATAAAGCCCGACGACAGTGGGGAAATAGCCCGAAATCGCCACCCCGATGCCCAGCACCAGAAGCGAGATCAGCGCAAAGGTCTGCTCGCGCAGGATGATCAGCACAAAAATCGCGGTAAAGGCCATAAAGCCCGGAATTTCACGCAACGACTGCAAAATTCCGATCTCGCGGCCGGTAAAATCCGCCATCTCGACCGAAAAGTTGTTCAAAAGCGCCATCCAGGTCGAAAATGACAGCGGCATCGCCGCCGCCATGAAAATCAGCAGCACCTCCGGGTTGCGCCATCCCTTGTGCGCAACAGCCGCACCCGACAGATCGGGATTGCCCGGTACCTCGATGGGGGCGGCGTGGGTGCTTGTTTCCGGTGGTAAATCCTTGGACATGATGTCTCCCCGCACGGAACCGGTGGCAATCGGGGCACGTGCTTTTATCTGTTTGATTGGAATGTCTTCAAACTAGCGTTGCGGCATACGTCTGTCTTGCGATAATCTGCCATCATATATTGCAAACAGGACATTCTCATGGATGGATCACGGGATATCTCGAAATATCCGCAACATTCCCGTCCCCGGCCCGATCATTTGCCCCGCCCGGTTTATGTCCGCATGAGCGACCTTCCCGCCGGTTACAGTATCGGCGCGCACAGTCACGACTGGCATCAGCTGATTTTTGCCATCGAAGGTACCATGACCGTCACCACCGCGGCTGGCATCTGGGTCGTCCCGCCCCAGCGTGCGGTCTGGGTGCCGCCCGGTGTTGAACATGCTGTCGCACATGCCACCTTTACCCGTGCGCGTCATATCTATATCGATAAAAATGCGCCGGTCGATTTGCCCGATCGCTGCACCGTGCTGGAAGTAAGCCCGCTTCTGCGCGAACTGATCCGGGCCGCAACCGAAATCCCAATTGAATATGACGAAGCCGGTTCGGATGGTCGGCTGATCCGCGTGCTGCTTGATCAGCTAAAACCACCCAGAAACGATAACCTGCATCTACCCGCACCCAAGGACCTGCGCCTCGCGCGCATTTGCGAACAGTTGCAGGCCAATCCGTCCGATAACCGGACTCTTGATGAATGGTCACGTGATTGCGGCGCATCGTCACGCACCTTGGCCCGGCTGTTTCAACGCGAAACCGGCATGCCGTTTCGCGACTGGCGGCAAAAGCTGCGCCTGCTTTACGCGCTTGAAAAACTGGCTCATCATCGACCGGTTACCGAGGTTGCCCTTGATCTTGGCTATGAAAACACCTCGGCCTTTATCGCAATGTTTCGCAAGGCAACCGGCAAAACACCGGGCGGATATTACCGGTAACAAATAAACAGAACAGCAGGAGGAAACACATGAGCGAGAAATCATATACCGGCGGCTGCCAGTGCGGTGCCAAAATGGCCGCGATCAATGTCAATTGCCTTGACGATGTCGACCCGCGCAGCCTGACCCCGCATCATGTCGATGGCAAAGATCACTAATAGCCCACTCACAATCCTCATTCCCGCGAAGGCGGAAATCCAGGCGGGAGCGCAGGAACACATGACAAGTTGGTTTATCGACTGTCCGCGATCCCAACACCGACCACTGAGTTTCGCTCTACCCTGATATGAAAAAAACTCAGTATTTCACACAGCTTATTCGGGTTACTGCTTGATTGGCGGGACATCCTTCCCGCGGAATGCAGGATGATCCCGAAAATGGGCAGTGTATGGTCCGGGATCGGCTTGCGGCTTGCCGCCACCGGTCTGTTTGCAGTGATGAGTTTGTTTGTGCGTCTGGCCTCGTTCGAGGCACCGATCGGGCAAATCATGTTCTGGCGAAGCTCCGTCGCCCTGATCCCTATTGTCCTGTATCTGATGTGGCGCCGCCAGTTTCCGCGTGGCCTTCGCACCGCCCGCCCGTTCGGTCATCTTAAACGCAGCACATTCGGCCTTGTGTCGATGTTCTTTTCGTTCCTGTCGCTCGCCTATCTGCCGCTGGCCCTTGCCACCGCACTTGGCTTCCTGGCACCACTTCTGGTGTTGCCGGTCGCGATGATCATGTTACGCGAAAAGCCCGGCATGGCGGTCTTCACCGCGACCTTTGCCGGATTTGGTGGCGTGTTTCTGATGCTGTGGCCGACATTCTCGACACCGGGCATTGATACAGGTGTGCTGATCGGCATTGGGGCCGGTCTTGCCATGGCAGTCACCACCGCCTTTGCCAAGGTCCAGATCAAGGCCCTGACCAGTACCGAATCATCGGGCACGATTGCATTTTATTTTGCCGTGATCTGTTCGCTTGGCGGGTTGCTGACCCTGCCGTTTGGCTGGGCCGATCCGTCGCCTGAAATCCTGATGTGGCTGATCGGGGCCGGACTTACCGGCGGTCTTGCCCATATCTTCATGACCGAGGCACTGGCACGTGCGCCCGCATCCACATTGGCAGCATTCGAATATACAGCAATGATCTGGGCCCTGCTGCTTGATGTCACGGTGTTTGGCCTGCTGCCCGAACCGGTTTCCCTGTTTGGTGCCTTCCTGATCGTACTGGCAGCCGCCATCGTGATGTTTGGTGATCGGCTCGGTGTGCCGGTCCCCAAACCCGATATCGCCGCGGCACAGGCCAAGCAGGCGGAATAACGCGGACAATCCGGAAAATGACCGGTCGACTCACCGGATGCCGGGATCAATCCCGGCGTTCGCGCAACTTCGTCATTGCGTGAAGGACCAGATTGGTCGGTGTTGCAATGCCAAGCTCCGTCCCCTTGCGCGCGATATAACCGTTCAGGAAATCGATCTCGCTGGTTTTGCCGCGCGCCAGATCCTGTGCGGTGGATGAATATTGCCCCGGCATGGTTTCGGCGATCTTTTCAATCGCACCCCAGACGTCACCGGGCACCGTCACCCCGCACCCCTTGGCCACCGCAAGGCATTCATCAACCGCATTGCGCATGACATCCCAAATGCCTTCGCCCTGCACCAGCGCGCCGTAGGGCATCTGCGATATTGCCGATAACGCGTTATAGGCACAGTTCAAAATCATCTTGGCCCAAAGTGCACCTTCGGCATTATCCGAAATCTCGACCGAGATATGTGCCGGGCGCAGGGTCTCTGCGACTTTTTCGCTTTGCGCAGACGTGCCGATCACCAGTTCGCCGCGCCCATGATGTTTGACATGCCCCGGACCTTCCATGCTGGTCGCGACATAGACCACCGTCGGGATCACCGGCATGCCGATCACGGCGGATAACCGTTCGGCATTATCAACCCCGTTCTGAAGACTCATCACGATGGTATCAGGGGTCAGAAACGGCTTAATCTGTGCCCCGGCATCGCTGGTATCGGTCGATTTGACACAGAACAGAACCAGACCTGCACCGGCAATCGCGCTGGCATCCGAACTGGCGTTAATTTCAATATACTGCTGTGTTCCGCCAAATTCCAAAAGCAGTCCGTCGCGATTGACGGCATCAACATGGGCAGGCCGCCCGATCAGGGTGACATCATGCCCCGCCCGCGCCAGCATGGCCCCGTAATAACAGCCAACAGCCCCCGCCCCCATCACCGCGATTTTCATGTCCAATATCCTGCCTTGAATGAATGTTGCTGCCGATACCTTTTCATACCGGCGGGCATTCTGCCAAGCAGGAAGGTGGCATCAGATAATCCCGGCTTCGCGCAATTTGGCAATCTGCACATCGCTAAGGTCCGCGACCTTGCGCAGGATTTCATCGCTATGCTGGCCCAGCATCGGCGGGGCGGTTTCACCGGCAATCGGTGTTTTGGAAAACTTGATAGGATTGGCAACCGTTGGCACCTTGCCCGCCGTCGGATGATCAAGGTACCGCACCGTATCGCGATGTTTGACTTGCGGGTTATCAAACACCCGATCCAGCGTATTGATAGGGCCACACGGCACATTGGCCGTTTCCAGAATGGCAATCCAGTCGTCGGTGGTTTTCATCACCATTGCCTGACGGATTTGCGGCACCAGCGTTTCGCGGTTT
This sequence comes from Thalassospira sp. A3_1, assembly GCF_017744215.1. Taxonomy (NCBI): domain Bacteria; kingdom Pseudomonadati; phylum Pseudomonadota; class Alphaproteobacteria; order Rhodospirillales; family Thalassospiraceae; genus Thalassospira; species Thalassospira sp. A3_1. Next base: position 506,428 of record NZ_JAGHQQ010000001.1, read on the forward strand.
GCCACCCGTGACCGGTTGGTGGTATATCGTGCGTCATCGGGCAAATGCCCGATCCCGGCAACGTGGCAAAAGCTTCTGAACTGGCTGTCATTGCCGACCGCAAGGATGATGTAACCATCCGCTGTCGGGAACGCTTCATAGGGCACGATATTGGGATGCGCATTACCAAGCCGCCCCGGGGCCTTCCCGGTTGTCAGGAAATTCATCGCCTGATTGGCAAGGATCGCGGTCTGCACATCCAGCAGTGCCAGATCGATATGCTGTCCCTCGCCGGTCGCATCGCGGTGACGCAGGGCTGCCAGAATACCAATCGTCGCATAAAGCCCGGTAAAGATATCGGCAACCGCCACCCCGACCTTCATCGGCTGCCCACCCGGTTCCTGATCCGGGGCACCGGTGATGCTCATAAGCCCGCCCATGGCCTGGATCATGAAATCATAACCCGGCCGGTCCTTGTATGGGCCATCCTGCCCGAAGCCGGTGATCGAACAATAAACGATCTTGGGATTGACTTCCGATAGTGATGCGTAATCCAGCCGGTATTTGGCAAGGCCACCGACCTTGAAATTCTCGATCACCACGTCGCATTCGGCGGCAAGTTTATGCAGGATTTCCTGCCCCTCGGGCTTGGTCATATCAATCGTCAGCGACTTTTTGCCGCGATTGGCCGACAGGTAATAGGCGGCCTCGCTGGTGTCGTTGCCAGCTGCGTCTCTGGCATAGGGCGGGCCCCAGCCGCGGGTATCGTCGCCTGCCCCCGGACGTTCGATCTTGATCACCTCGGCCCCCATATCGGCCAAGGTCTGGCTGGCCCAAGGCCCCGCCAATACACGCGAAAGATCAAGCACACGAAGTCCAGAAAGCGCGCTGGTCATCATTTCATCCCGGGATCGTCATCAAAAAGGAAAAAGGGCGACACCAAAGATCGGTGCCGCCCGTCATCAAAGTCCTCAGCCCTCGGCGCTAAACGCCTGAATGCCGGTCTGCGCACGACCAAGGATCAGGGCATGCACATCATGCGTGCCTTCATAGGTATTGACCGCTTCAAGGTTCATCGCATGACGGATGACATGGAATTCATCAGCAATACCGTTGCCGCCATGCATGTCACGGGCAACACGCGCGATATCAAGCGCCTTGCCGCAGTTATTGCGTTTCATCAGCGAAATCGCCTCGGGTGCGGCGGTTCCGGCATCCAGCATCCGGCCAAGCTGAAGCGCGCCCTGCAGACCAAGGGTAATTTCGGTCTGCATGTTCGCCAGTTTCAGTTGGATCAGCTGATTGGCGGCCAACGGACGGCCGAACTGTTTGCGATCAAGGGTATATTGACGTGCTGCATGCCAGCAGAATTCAGCAGCCCCCATCGCCCCCCATGAAATGCCGTAACGTGCCTTGTTCAAACAACCGAACGGCCCGCCAAGACCCTTGGCATTTGGCAGCATGTTTTCCGCCGGGACAAAGACGTTATCCATAACGATCTCGCCGGTGATCGACGCACGCAGCGAAAACTTGCCTTCGATCTTTGGCGCGCTCAGACCCTTCATGCCTTTCTCAAGGATGAAACCGCGAATGACACCTTCGTCATCCTTGCCCCAGACGACAAACACGTCGGCGATCGGGCTGTTGGTGATCCACATTTTCGATCCCGACAGGGTGAAACCGCCGTCGGCCTTGCGGGCGCGGGTTTTCATGCCGCCCGGATCGGACCCGTGGTCCGGCTCGGTCAAACCAAAACAGCCAACCCATTCACCGGTCGCCAGTTTCGGCAGGTATTTCTTGCGCTGTTCTTCACTGCCGTAGGCATAGATCGGATGCATCACAAGCGAGCTTTGCACCGACATCGCCGAACGATAGCCGCTATCGACACGTTCGACTTCGCGCGCGACAAGGCCATAAGCCACATGGTTGACACCCGGTCCGCCGTATTCTTCTGGGATGGTCGGGCCAAGCAGGCCAAGTTCGCCCATCTCGGTCATGATCTCGCGGTGGAAAATCTCGTGCCGGTTGGCTTCGAGAACACGGGTCTGCAGGTTTTCCTGACAATAGGCGCGCGCCGCGTCTCGGATCATGCGTTCTTCTTCGCTCAGCTGATCTTCAATCAGCAGCGGGTCTTCCCAGTGAAAAGGTGCGCGGCTTGCCATCGTCCTGATCCCTTATGAAATTTTTGAAACCAAAGCAGGGATGACACCATAGAAGGGCGAGACGGCATCATCCCTGAAAGCTTATCGCTTCTGGGCTAAAGCTAGGCATTGGCAGACGCGCTTGCAAATGATAAATCGGATATAGTTTATGCGTAAAACTCATAAACTAGCGATAACAAGCCCAGATAAAGTGCAAATATCCTCATATTTCGAGCAATTAGATCATGAGCCGCCGCATCCCGAGCCTGAAAGCACTGAGTTGTTTTGAGCAGACCGCCCGCTTTGGCAGCGCCTCACGCGCGGCCGAGGAACTTTACCTGACACAAAGCGCGGTCAGCCGACAGATACAGGGGCTTGAAGACTGGCTGGGCTGCAAGCTGTTTGCCCGCCATAAACAGCGCCTCGTCCTGACATCAGAGGGCGAAAGCTATCTGCAGGCGATCCGCCCCGCGCTGGATCAGCTTGAAACCGCGACCCTGACCTTCCTGTCGGGCGGCGCCGAAGGCGGGGTTCTGACCATCGCCGCCCCACCGACTTTCGGGTCGCGCTGCCTGATCCCGTTGCTGCCCGATTTTCGCAGCACCCATCCCGACATTGTCATCAACTTCATTTCGCGCATCGGCATCCCCGATTTTGACCGTGAACAGATCGACATTGCGGTTCTGTTTGGCGATGGAAGCTGGCCGGGGCTGGATGCGCATTTGCTGCATGGCGAGGAAATGGTGCCGATCTGCAGCCCGAAACTGATCGAGAATCTGGATTATTCACCAAAACCAAATAATCTTCGTGATTATTCACTTTTACACATAGCCACCCGCCCGCGCGGATGGAGCGACTGGCTGACCGCAAGTGGCCTTACCGATATTGATGGGGAAAACGGTCCGAAGTTTGAACATTTCACGATGGCGATGCAGGCTGCCATTGCCGGCCTTGGCGTGGCCTTGCTGCCGACATTCGCCATTGAGGACGAACTGGCCAACGGTCGGATTGTCGCCCCCTTTGGTCCGCCGCGCGCAAGCCCGTTTCATTATTACGCCACCACCCCAACCGGCCGTGCTCGCAACCCGAAAATTCGGGCTTTCATGACCTGGCTTGATCAGCGCAAAAATCAGGAAGCATAAAAGAAGAAAAAGAGCGACTAGCTTGCCTTTTTACCCTGAAGTGCGCGCAGCGCGTTCATACCGCGACGGCGCAGCAGATCGGCTTCTTCGGGGCCGTCGATGATTTCAAGAAGACGGACAATCGCCATCAGGTTGCGCTGCGCATTATCAAGTTCGTCAGCATCAAGCCGTCCCATGCCATCCACGCCGGCACGGCCAATCTGGTTCAGCTTTTTCTTGAGCTCGACCACCGCCTTGGTTGCCGAACTTTGGGCAGCCAGAACGTGGGAAATGCGCGCGGTTTCAGCAATCGCCTCGGCCGATTGTTCAGCGGCAAGAACCTTTTCCTCATCAAAGGGCTGGGCGAAAATCGGACGCACACCCTGACGGCCAGAACCCGGCCCCTGCTTGGTATCGATCTGCGGCAGGGCATCGATGACGCGATCCGGACTGGCGCCGAACATGGTATTGGCCAGCGCCTTTGACACGCGACGGCGCGTTTCCAGAAGCTTCTCGCCCCAGCGGCCATCCTTGCGGATATTAAACTCGCGCGTGATCCGGGTAAATTCGGACGCATACCAGCGGGCAAGCGACAGGATGTGATGCTCGCCCTTGCCAGTGCCGATACCCTGTTCAATCTCGGTCACGGTTTCGGCCAGAAGATCAATGATCAGATCGCCGGTGGTCGCCAGATTGGTACTGGAAATTGTTCTGTCGTCGGCCTTGCTCGATAGCACGCGGATCAGTTTGAAAAGCTCGCTCGGACGCAGCAGACGCGCCAGAACCGCCAAAAGATAAACCGGCTCGTATCCCGGTTTTTCCTGCGAGATCTCAATAAACCGGTCGCGCAGCCATCTGATATCGGCCGTGCCCAGACTTCTGATCGGGGCCGATGGGAAACGTTTGCGCATCTGGGTGATTTCTTCGGCAACGTTCAGGATTTTGCCGATCTGCTCGAATGCGGGAAGATGGCTGCGCGAACCAAGCCGCGTTGCCAATGCGCGTTCGGTCTTGACCCCGTTCAGCGAATTCTCGATTTCCTGCGCAATACAGACCGACGCCAGTTTCCACATCCGGCGTTCAGCCTGTTCGAGCATATCCTGATCGCGCTTGGCAGCCGCCTTTTCGATATCGGCAATCGCCTTGGTCATTTCAGGACCGCCGGACGTTTCGACCACCTTCCAGATCGGCATCAGTGATGAACGGCTGATGCGAATGCTTTTTTCCGCAGGTGGTGCCGACGTCAGCAAATCCTCGAACGGATCGCAGAACTGGCGCATCGGAGTTGGATATCGTTCCGGTTTTAACGACGCCAGACGCGGACGCAGAATTTGCAAAATCTGTTCATGGGGCAGCGGTAGCTTGGGGTCGGCACGGTCACTTTCGATCGCACGTGTAAAACGCGCGATTTCCGAACTGTTTAACGATTCAAACAGATCGCCAAGCTGGGAAACACCCATGTTTGCGGCATTTTCAACCTTCACGCCGACTGCCTCCGGAACCGCTCCAGCCGGTCAACCATATCGGCGTCAATTTCACCACTGCCCAGTTTGCGCAATTCGGACGCCCAAAGCATCTGGTTAACACGTACATCGACCCAGAATTCATATTCAAGTTTCTCAAGCTCTTCGATTGGCAGGACCGGTGCGAAACTTGCTATTTCCTCGACAATCTCGCGCTGGCGTGCCCTGTCATGCCCGGGGCGTGACCGCCACAAATCAATCAGCTCCTGCCATCCGTCAAGCACCCACCACAACCGGCCGATATCCTTTTGCAGGTCGTCCCTGGCTTTGGACCAGTCTTTGAGAACCTTGCCAAGTTCATTATTCCACAAATCGATTTTGCGCAGCACCCGCACCGCATGATCGTTGGTTGCGCTGGCGGCATTGATCACACGGGTCGCCATGAAACGGAAATCTGACTGTTCGGAAATCGACCATTCCTCAACGTCACCGGCAAGTTTCTGCAAACCCAGCGCAAGAAGGCGAAGCGGCCCTTCACAACCTTCGATCCCAAGGCCGACCGGCGCGCTCAGAACGCTCCATTCGCCAAGGGTATCAATGATCGAATCGTTTTCCAGACCGGCTGACGCCGCAAAGCGGTTCAATGCCTTGCGTGCGCGTATCTGGCCTTCCATCGTCAGAAGGTCTTCGCGTTTCATGTCCTGAACGTCATTACCGCCAAGCTGGCGCAATGCCTGATACAGCAGGGTCAGTTGCCCGAGTTCGCGCGCGGCTTTTTCTTCCTTGTTGCCGGTAATTCCGGCACGCGCCAGCGCGACACCGCCAACACCGGTTACCGCCACCGCACGCGCATGTTCGCGCACAACTTCCGGGGTGAATTTTTCAAGCGTGATCAGGCGGTCAAACAGCATCCGGTCATGAACCGACAGATCAAAAACCTCGCGCAGGGTTTCAAGCGGCATTTCATAGGTACCAAGCCCGCCCGAAAGCCCCGGCAGACTGACAAGCGTGCGACCGCTTTGGCCAATCAGCACACGGGCATAACGCAGGCTTTTGGTCGTGAAAGGTGTCCGCACACCACGGGTAACGAATGACGCGGGCAAACAGGACAGTGCATCCGGCTGACCTGCACGACCAGAAGACGACATGCTTGCTTTATTATTTGCTAATTGCTGTTTGGTCATTCTCGGCTTTGATCAACCCATCCCGACAAATTCTATTCGTTGGCCATCTGCGCTGTCAGGTTTACGCCACGAGTGCCGCTGCCAAGCTTATACTATCGCGCAAGCCAGTCCATGACAAAGGAACCGGCATTTTGCAGATAAGCAGATTACCGGGACATGCTGATGAAACCCTTAACGTTCCGGATAGGTCAAACAAATCCGAAGATCAATGCCGAATGGTCACAAAAGTGCAGAAAGCCGTCTTGAAACAAGCACGTGCAACCATGAGCATGGCATCACAGTGTTTCTTTCGCCTTTTCCCAGGTGTTGACATAGGCCTTCCATTCCGCTCCGTCCGGAATGCTTTCGTCAATATTGACCATTTCCGCACAATCAATCATCACCGCCACCTCGTCGGTTTCGACCGGCACCCTGATCATGGTTTTCTGATACGAACATGGATGCGGTCCATGCGGGAAGCCACTGGGATGGAAGGTTGCCATGCCCGGCTTGATATTGCCCCGGCTGTAGAATTCACCCCGGTGATAGAAGATAAATTCGTCGAAATCCTCGTTCGAGTGATAGAACGGCACGCGAAGCGTCCCTGATTCACCTTCGCCAATTTTCGGCACAAAGGTACTGATGGCAAACCGGTTGGCGACAAAGGTGCTGTGTGCCGCGGGCGGGACCGGCTGGCCCGGTTGGCGGTCCTGTCGCAAATCGCGCCAGTTCAGCCGCACGACACTAAGATCCCCCTGCCAGCCCACCGCATCCAGCGGGTTATAGGGATAGGTCAGTGTCGAAATCGCATTGCGACGCTTGATGTGAATTTCCCAATAGGCCTCGTCCTGCTGGGCGCGGAATTTATCGTCAATTCGTGGCACTTCAAAACGGGTCGGATTGATCGATGGATGACCGGCTGACTGGGTTTCGTTTGGCAGGCCAAAGGCATCATTGGTTGCCTCGACAAACAGGAATTCCGATGGTTCGGATGCCTCGAACCGCCAGGCCGTACCGCGCGGCAGCAGGATATAATCCCCATCACGATAGGGCATGTGACCGTAATCGCAATAAAGTGCACCATTGCCGTTATGCACAAAGGCCAGCGTATCACCATCGGCATTACGCGCCAGCGCATGCATTTTACCATCCAGCCGCCAGTAACGGACTTCCATCACCGCATTATGCAGAATGCGGCGCGCCTGCAAGGGGCAATCCGGCCCGGCGGCAAGTTTGTTCAGATCAAAGGCACGCGGTCGAAGTGGCCCTTCGAATGATGCCCACCCTGCGGGGGGATGTTTGTGATAAATATGGGCCGATGGCCCAAGGAACCCGTTGCGTCCTATTTCGCGTTCATGAACGGTAACGGATGGGGAATTTGTTGAACCTGCGGCATTCTTGGACGCTGCAACGCAATTGCCTTCGCTGTTCGGAAGACGAATCCAGTTCTTCACCTGACACCTCCCGGCCGGATCGGCCATATGAAAGGGCTTGTCGGATTTGCCCGTTATATAAGGATATGTGCAGGCGCAAAGATCATTTCAAGACGAGCAAGATTTTGGGAAGTCACAACTTTTCGCTGTATTCCCCGCAAAGAAGCATCCTGAAGAACCGACCGCTATCGGCAATAGGTGCGTGGTCAGGCAGGTTTCTGTATTTCCTGACAGGCGAAGCCATCGCAAAGCGTGACGGTAAATAAATGGCGGCGAACCCGGTTCCGGTCGCCGCCATCATTCGCCATATGTGATTAACAGGCCCCTGGCCTATTTTTCGGCGGCCTTTTCGACGTTGAAGCCGTCAAAATTATCAAAGACACCCATGAAACCGGGGACGGTTGCCTCGCGTGCCCAGTCCCGCTGGAGCTCGCAATACAACTGCACTCGGCTGATCAGTTTCACACCAGCCTGTTCCATACGACGGAGTGCCGCTTCGTGGGCGGCAAGCGACGTTCCACCAACCGCATCGACCGGCACGTAAACTTCATAGCCTTCCTGAATGGCATCAAGTGCCGGGAAGGTCAGGCAGGCTTCGGTCCAAAGCGCGGTCATGATCAGTTTCGGACGGCCGATTTCCTTGACGGCTTCCTTGAACCCGGTGTCCTCCCAGCTATTGATCGAGGTACGATCATAGGTCGGCAGATGGCCAAGCACGTCCTGAAGTTCCTGAATCGGCGGCTTGTTGCGACCGGTTTCGACATTGACGGTCGAATGGATGATCGGCAGGTCGTAATTGACCGCGGCCTTGGCAACACTGGTGATGTTGAAGACCAGTTCTTCGCGGGACATCGAACGGATCGAGGAAACCTGGATCGGCTGATAATCAATGACGATCAGGGCCGAATTTTGCGGCGTCAGAAGTTGGTCGGTATGGGGATTACGCATTTTCTCGCTTGCCATCTGGCAGGTCCTTTCCTTGGTTAAAAACGCGCTTCTGTTCGGGCAAAGCCCGTTTGGTGAATGGGGTAGCGCGCCCCCTTCACGATTTCGGCGAATTGCAGCCATGACTGCGGGCCTGGCCCTGACAATCGACGGCCAGTGAAATGAAGCTCAATGTCGGTGATATCGGTTAACCCGATCACCGGTCAGACGGCGTAAGGATAAATTGGGGATGACGAGGCAGGCCAAGGGCCAGCATTGCAGGGGGGCACTTTCGTCATCCCCGCCCGGATCAGTCCCGGGCGTTTGGAACCGGTGTGTTAAGCAGTTGCTGTTCCCACAGGAAGGCACTGCCGCTTGCACCGGCATGGTCTTTGAGGATTTCGGCCATTTCGGCAACATGTTCGGTCCGGGCCCAGTCACGTTGCCATTCGGATGCAACGGCCAGCCATGTCATCATGTTTGCCCCGGCGGCAATCATGCGCTGGATGGCGACTTCGTGGGCTTCGACCGAAACACCGCCGCAGGCATCGGTCACCACCGTCACATCCCAGCCTTCACCAAGCGCCTGTATCGTTGGCATCGCGACACAGACCTCGGTCCAAAGACCTGCAATGATAAGCTGCTTGCGACCGGTTTCCCTGACCGCATCCACCACCTTTGGATCCTGCCAGGTGTTGATCAATGTCCGGTCAATAATTTCCTGCCCGGGGAATACATCCGTAATCTGCGGGAAAAGGCGACCACCTTGGGCGGCGATCACGGTTGTCAGAATGGTGGGCACACCAAACGCCTTGGCAACCTTTGACAACCCTGCTGTATTGTTGATCACCATATGGGGATCGTGGCTGTTCAGATTTGCAAGCTGGTAGGGCTGATGATCGATAAGGACGAGTACCGAATCTTCGGGGCGAAGAAGTGAGTCAAGGCCGTTACGAAAAGTCATGATAATCCTCTGCAGCTATCGTGTGATTATTCTGCCGCAAGTCATTCTTGGGCTGCGGCTATATCCAAACTCTCATGGCTGCTGATGTTGCGGTACCGACCAACTCTGCTACGCTGTGTCGCAAAAACGGGAACACCAAATTGGACATAGAAGATCTACAAACATTCGTAGAAGTTGCTGATACTGGTGGTGTTACACCCGCCGCGCGTCGGCTTGGCGTGTCCAAGTCTGTCGTCAGTCGGCGGTTGATCCGGCTGGAGGCGGAACTTGGCGTTCAGCTTCTGACGCGCTCCACGCGCGGGGCTTCCTTGACCGAAGCCGGGGCCGTGTTCCGCGACCATGCGGCCAAAGCCTGGGCCGAAATCAACGAGGCAAGGGAAACCCTGCTGCCGACCGGCCAGCTTTGCGGACTTTTGCGGGTTTCCTTACCGCTTTCCTTTGGGCCTGATCACTTCGCGCCAATACTGTCGGAAATGGCAAAGCGCTATCCCCTGCTGCATATCCATACCTGTTACAGTGATCACGTCGTCGATCTGATCGAGGGGGGATTTGATTGCGCCGTGCGCCTTGGACATCTTCAGGATTCCAACCTGATCGCAAGACGTGTCGGACCGATCTATGGAACGGTTGTTGCGAGCCCTGACTATATCAAAGCGCACGGTGCCCCCGAAACACCGGAAGAATTGCAGTTGCATCAGGCTCTTATGAAGGGAAACGAAGCATGGCAACTTATGGATGGCGACAAAGTCATCACGGTTCGCCCGCAAGGCCGCTTCAAGGCCGATAACGGCACAGCACTGGTTGCAGCCGCACTTGCGGGGCTTGGCATCGGCTATCTTCCCGATGGCCTGATCAGCGATCATATTGCGTCGGGCGCGCTTGTTCCCGTGATGCAACGTTATCCCATTCCACCTGCGGGCATTTATGTTGTCCGCCCGCCATCCCAGCATCCCGACAGAAAGGTTCGCGCCCTAACCGACCTTCTGATCGAGTATTGTGGTACGGACGCCCGCATTCAGTAAGCACAGCAGTTTCACAAAGGAGGAAGCCAATGGACAAAATCACTGGTGGTTGCCTGTGCGGCAAAGTCCGGCTTGTGGCATCCGGAAAGCCATACCGCGTGGGCCTGTGTCATTGCCTTGATTGCCGGAAACATCACGGCACGCTTTTTCATGCATCGGCGGTTTATCCCGAGGATGCGGTAACAATCGAAGGCGACGTCCGCGATTATCAGGGGCGCTATTTCTGCCCGACCTGCGGATCATCGGTTTTCGGGCATAGCGGGGATGAAATCGAAGTCAATATCGGGTCGCTTGATGCCCCCGATCAGTTAAAGCCCACCTACGAACTTTGGACCATCCGCCGCGAAAACTGGCTGCCTGAATTTCCGCTTGCGAAGCACTATGAACGGGATCGGGAAGGTACGGGTCGTTCGGAAGAATAGCCGCCCGACAGCTAATTCTGACCATCAGTAAGGATCGCAGGCTAAGTTTTTCATGCTTTGCAAACGATTTTCATGTGCAGCACGTGATACGTGCTGCACAAGATTAAAGCCGCTTGCAATCAGGCATTTTGCATGGCCGCGACATGTCGTACCAGTTTATCGAGTGTCTGATAACCAAACTCAACGGCACCAAAGCCAATTGTAGCCTCGCGTTGCTCTTTTGTCGGGTGCAGCTGGCGCAACGTTACGACGGTTTTGCCATCGTTTTGTTCATCGAATGTGACGATGACCCGGAACCGACCGGGGTCGTTATCCTTGTCCGAACCATGGTCCATTTCCAGCAATTGCGGGGCATCAACCTTCAGAAATACCATCCGATTGTCATAGCGTTTTCCATCTGGTCCCCAAAAAATGAAACGCCAACGCCCCCCGACACGAATGTCGATTTCCAGTGTTTCGACACCAAAGCCCTCTGGCCCAAACCATTTCGGCAGGTGCTCGGGATCGGTCCAGACTTTGAATACCAGTTCTCGCGGCGCTGCAACGACGCGCGACAAGACGATTTCGCGATCACGTGACCAGATATTCAAGGCAACGTTATTTTCTTGGTTTGCTTGTGTCATGTTGTGCTTTCTCCGCATGAAGTTCGAGAGCAAGAGCTTCCATCCGATCCATGCGTCCCTCCCAAATCGCCCGTTGGTCGGCAAGCCACTTGTTCGTTTCATGCATCGCTTCAGGTTTCAGTTGACAGACCCGCTCGCGCCCCACTTTCTGCGAAGTTACAAGGCCACTTTCTTCGAGAACCCGGATGTGCTTGAGCAGTGTCGGCAGCGCCATCGGCATCGGTTTAAAAAATTCACCGACCGCGCATTCCCGTTCGCTCAGGCGCATTATGATTGCCCGCCGAGTGGGATCAGACAGCGCGTGGAAAAGACGATTCAAATGGACATCATGGTTAGTCATATGGGTAACTATATACCTTCCACATAAGTCGTCAACAATAGTTACCCATTTAGCTATCTATTGTTGACAACTTATTCTGTATAGACGGGAAATATTGGTGCTGGAAAAATGGTGCGCCCGACAGGATTCGAACCTGTGGCCCCCAGATTAGGAATCTGGTGCTCTATCCTGCTGAGCTACGGGCGCACTTTATCGGCAAGAGGCATTCAATTAGCAGCTTCGATAGCTGCGATCAATCCGGCAGCGAACCAAATTTCGCCCTTCATTGACCAGAAACGCAAAAAGCCCCGCAGATACCGGGGCTTGGTGCATCGTTCCAAAGCGAAGATCAGTTAAAGATGGCGTCGATCGGAATCGCATAGGTCAGAGACAGAATTTCCGTACCCGGGTTTTCGTCGCCGATGCTGGCATTCGAAATGTGAGCAATGCCAAGACTCAGACGTTCGCGGCTGTCAAAGCGGAAGCCGAGCTCAAGGCCCGAACGGAATTCGATCCAGTGACCAAGGTCTTCGCCGTCACCCTGATGATAGGCACCGACCGAGGTATAGATGCTTGAAACGAAGTGATCGCCCCAAAGCACATCCATCGCAATCCCGCCATAACCGTGTGCCGCCTTGTCGCTGGTGACCATCAAACCGGCAATCGGGCGGGCAACGCCAAACATCGCATGCTGGAAACGGTAATCAAGACGGAATTCAGCCGCCTCGTCATCCTGCGTGATATCGACCATACCGGTCGAAAATTCCAGCAGGCCGGAATCGTTATTATTTCCAAGAAATTGCTGCGCCTGTGCAGCGCCTGCAAATCCTGCCACCAGAAGCAAGGCAAGGATTTTCCCCAAAACCAACCGCATCAACTTAGTCCCCTCTAAGATCATGTCGGGCGTATACTACCCAACCGTATGATATAGACAACAAAACAATGAACCGGCAGTTTTAATTTTTATCAAATCCGGTGCCATTAAAGGAGTTCGTGGCGCGCACAAGTTCACGCACGATCCCCGGCTCACTTGCCGCGTGACCGGCATCCTCAACGATATTCATTTCAGCATCCGGCCATGTCGCGAGCAAATCAAACGCGGAAACCGGCGGGCAGACGATGTCATAGCGGCCCTGAATGATCCGGGCGGGCAAATGACGAATGCGATCCATATTCTGAAGTAACTGGTCGGGCGTGAAAAACCCCTTATTGACGAAGTAATGATGCTCCAGCCGCGCCAGCGCAAGTGCGATCCCGTCGCTTTCGAAATCCTCGACCAGACTGTCATCGGGAAGCAATGTGCAGCAGGTGGCCTCATAGCCCGACCATGCACGCGCCGCGGCAATGGCAGCGGCCTCGCCTTCCTTGCCGGCAAAGACATCACCAAATCGCTTCAGCAGGGCAGCACTTCCGGGATTGCGATCAAACCCCACAGCCGCAAGGAATTTCTTCTCGGCCTCGGCAAAGATTTTGCCCATGCCATCCATGAACCAGTCGATTTCCTGATCCCGGCACAGGAATATCCCGCGCAGGACAAAGCCCAAGGCACGTTCCGGATGGGCCTGTCCGTAAGCCAGCGACAGCGTCGATCCCCACGAACCACCAAAGACCAGCCATTTATCAATACCGCGATCCTCACGAAGGGCTTCGATATCGCCGATCAGATGGTCGGTCGTATTGTTTTCAAGACTGCCGAACGGACGGGATTTACCGGCACCGCGCTGATCATGCAGGATCACCCGGTATTTTTCGGGATCAAAGAAGCGCCGCGCATTTGGCGACATCCCGGCACCGGGCCCGCCATGCAGGAAAACCACCGGAATGCCGTCAGGGTTGCCAAGTTCTTCCCAATAGATTTCGTGCCCGTCGGGCCGTTCCAGCCAGCCGGAATAAGCGGGTTCAATCTCGGGATAAAGCATTGGGGAGCCTCTTGGAATCTATCGTCCCATTCTTCTACACGTCTAAAGTGTTATTGGACAAGTCCAAAGCCGTTCACGGCTGACCGACAGACTGTTCCACACACAGGGACGCCGGATTGGCGAGTTCAAGATAGGGGCCACCGCGGTCTTCGATCAGGCCGCGGACACGGATTTTGCGGCCAATCCAGTCTTCCATGCGCTGCCCGGTGGCGGCGATGGCGTCACGACGGTCGCGGTCGATCATCACTGTGAAATCGTCGCGCCAGTTGGCACCGAAATTAAGGTAACTGCGCCATTCCCGGTCTTCGATACGTTCAAGAATCCCGTCAATCACCGCAAACCGCCCGATGGCCTGCGCGGCATCGGGCAGATCACCCGCCAGCCCCGATGAACCAGCATAATGGTAAGCCGGGTTTTGGCTGGTCGCCCAAAGTCCCGCCTGCTGCGTCATGGCGGATTGTTCGGCTTTAATCAGGGTATCAATCGGGCGGTCGCCTTCGGGCAGAAGGATCACAAGCCCCTGTTCCAGAAGCTTTTCCTGCCACAACCCGCCTGCGCCATCCTGCATGTCGGCAACGTGACGCCCGGCAAAATCCGGATTCTGGTCATATGCGACGAGGCCGGTGATGGTATTGGCTGTGCCCTTCATCAACACAAGCGCGGCATTTTCAAATTCCGGCACAAAGGCGATATCGGCCAGACGCCATAGGACATCGGCTTGCGCGGCTGTCATCAGGGCATCAACAGCATCAAACCTTGCCATTCGTACCGGCATGACAGGAAGATCACCGCCACGCGCGCCAGCCCAATCAATATTGGCCACGTCAATTTTGGCAGAACCAAAGTCAGGGCCACATATCCATTCCTGTGCGTGCGCGGGGGTGGATGTGACTGCAATCAGGGATGCCGCAAACAGGCATCCTGCAACACGAACAGCAAAGTTCGCCGCAAAATTTCCCGATTTTTGCGAATAGGATTGATTGCTGCAAGATATTGATTGGCAAGCCAACACGCGCTACCACATCGTAAGGGATAAAATGGCGTTTCCGGCAAAGGATACGCATCGAGGGCATAAGAGGAAAGACTTCAATGAGCTGGCTTTTTCATCGCAAGACAAGACGATTGGCAACCGCCATTGGCGCACTTGGCCTGATTGCCGCCCTTGCGGGTTGCTCGACCAATCGTGCAACAGGCGAAGACAGCTTTACCGCCTTTATGTCCCCCGAGCAGGAAAAACAGGTCGGTGCCGAGGAACATCCGAAGATCGTCCGCGAGTTTGGCGGCGATTATGATGAAAAAGACCTGCAAAGCTATGTCACGGAAATCGGCAACAAGCTGGTGGCAGTATCCGAGGCACCGGATGAAAAATTCACCTTTACCGTGCTTGATTCACAGGTGATCAACGCCTTTGCACTGCCTGGCGGCTATGTCTATATCACCCGTGGTCTGGCCGGACTTGCCTCGAACGAGGCGGAGCTTGCCGGGGTTCTGGCCCATGAAATCGGCCATGTGGTCGCCCGTCATTCCGCCCAGCGTTATAGCCGCGGTGTCCTGACACAAATCCTTGCCGGGGGACTGTCGGCTGCCCTTGGCAGTGGTGCGGGCGATATCGTCGGTGCCGGGGCGAATGCCTATCTGAAGTCGTTTTCGCGCGAACATGAATTTGAGGCCGACATGCTGGGCGTGCGTTACATCACGCGCGCCGGATATGACCCGGAAGGCATGGCATCTTTCCTGAAAAAACTGCGTGCCCATTCGCGCCTGCAGGCGAAACTGGCCGGACGGTCACCCGACGAAATCGATCAGTTCGATTTCATGGCAACCCACCCGCGCACCCTTGACCGGATCGAGCAGGCCCACAAAGCCGCCAACGTGACCCCGGTCGCCAATCCCGAAATCGGCAGCGTGCGTTATATGCGGGCGATTGACGGTATTATTTATGGTGATGGGCCGGATAACGGTTATGTGCGGGGCACTGCCTTTATCCATGTGCCGCTTGATTTCCGCTTTGACGTGCCCGACGGATTTTCAATGATCAACCAGCCCGATGCCGTCATCGCACAGGATGACGGCGGCGCGCAAATCGTGTTTGAAGGGGCGCCAAAGGCCAAGGGTGTCGGACTTGATCAATATCTGTCGCGCGGTTTTTCCAGCAAGATCGCGATCACCAATATCGAGAATATCGATATCAACGGTCAGGAAGCCGCAACCGGCTATGCCGACGTCAATCTGAATTCCGGCGGGAAGGCGCGCCTGCGTGTGGTCGTGATCCGGCACGGCGAAAACGCCTATCAGTTCCTGTTCATCACGCCACTTAATAAGGTCGATGATTATAACGTGGCGTTACGCCGCACGACCTACAGCTTCCGGCCGCTCACCCGCGAGGAACAGCAGAAATACCATCCGCTGCGGATCAAGGTGCGCGCGGTGAACCCGGAATATGACCTGTCGACCTTTGTCGGCCAGATGGCGGTATCGCGCGAACCATCCGAAACCTTTGCCGTGCTGAACGGACTTGAACCCGGCCAGCCACCGGCAACCAATTCGATGGTCAAAGTTGTGATTGATTAAACAAAAAGGGCAGCAAATCCGGTTTGCTGCCCTTTTTATCTGACATTTTTCAAATCAGCTTTCGATGCGATCAATGATCGTCCCATCACGGCCAATCGCAACGGCGATCAACTGACCACCCCGCCCGGCCCCGCCATCAATCGACAGGGTGAATTCGCGTTCCTGCAGGCCGACATTGCCCGGTGCCGATCCGCGCACGATCCGGCGGCAATCGTAATAACGGTCCGTGATGCTTTCAAACATCGACCCGCCCCACCAGAAGGTATCGGTCTGGCCGGTCAGCGGACGCGATCCATCGAGCCCCGCATGAACAAAGATCAGCGATCCGTCGGTGGCATAGGCCGCGTGTTTAAGATCAGACAAAAGTGAACTGTGCCCGGGCTTTCTGCGGAAGGCTTCGCCGAACTGGCCGGTCCATTGCGAAATCGCGTGCGCCCCCTGCCGCATCAGGGCCTGCGTATGCGACGGATCAAAGCCATAGGCCCGAAGTGTTCCGGCAATGCCGCGCGACAGCATCCAGTCAAATACCTCGCCCGGGTTGGGGGCGAAATGAATCTGCTGCAATTTGCTGAGCATTTCTTCGCTCGCACCGCGCAGAAAGGCGATATCGGCGATATCAACACCATCCTTGGCAAGGAAATAGCGGCGGAACAGCAGCACTTCATTGATGGCGCCCGAGACGGCCTCGGCCGTGCCATCGCCCCAGTAATTGCCAAGATAGACCAGACGATCACCTGCCGCGATTTTACCCCGAAGCTTGCCATGAACGGCCTGCAGCGCGGCAAGATCGCCATTGATCGCACCAACGGTCCAAATTTTGTCCGCCGGTTTTATCGGTGCCAGAACTGCGCTCATCGCCATAACGTGCCCAAAATAAACAAAACCGGCCCAAGATTACCTTGTAGGCCGGTTTTTAAAAAGAGGTCTCTGTATAAGAAAGCTGTACAGACGTATCAGGCAGCTTTCTGCAACAGTTTTTCGAGCTTGCCCGATGCCTTGTCCTTGTCGATCTTTTCGATCGCGGCCAGTTCATCAACGAGACGTTCAAACGCTGCTTCGTAAATCTGGCGTTCAGAGAACGACTGTTCAGGCTGGGTGGCGGTGCGATGGAGGTCACGAACCACTTCGGCGATCGAAACCGGATCACCGGAATTGATCTTTGCTTCGTATTCCTGCGCACGGCGCGACCACATGGTGCGTTTGACGCGTGCACGGCCCTTAAGGGTGATAAGCGCCGAGTCCATCTGTTTTTTCGAGGACAGCTTGCGCAGTCCGGAGTTGCCCACCTTATTGACCGGGACGCGCAAGGTCATGCGGCTCGATTCAAAAGTGATGATGTAAAGGCGTAATTCCTGACCCGCGATTTCCTGGGTTTCCAGGCCATCAACACGGCCAACACCGTGTGCGGGGTAAACAACGTAATCGCCAACAGCAAAGGGCAACTTATCCGACATCAAGCTTCCTTCCGGCCCAAACAGGCCTGGTCATTCAACTGTAACACTATAGACCCAGCGACGCGAAGAGCTTCACACGACCATGCTTTTGGCGAAGTCGCGGTTTTTGACAGGATATAATAACGGAGATCCGACTGCGCGGAGCGAGCCTGCCGAGCCCTTGAACGCGAGTTGCCCACAATAACACAAAGAGCCGGCCTATCACAGATTTTTTCCGTGCGACCGGCTCAATGCAGCCATGCGCCAATAAAATTAGGGCGCAAAAACAGTTGTTTTACAGGCGTTTAACGCGTGCGATCAATCACCGGTTCCCGGCGCTTCGCTAAGCAATTCAGTCTTGCCCGACTTGCCATTCCATTCGTCGGCATCGGCCGGTGCATCACCCTTGCGCGTAATATTCGGCCAGACTTCCGCGAATTTGCGGTTGATTTCGAGCCAGTTATCCAGATTCGGCTCGGTATCGGGAATAATGGCCTCGGCCGGACATTCAGGTTCACAGACACCGCAATCAATGCATTCGTCCGGGTGAATAACCAGGAAGTTTTCACCTTCATAGAAGCAATCGACGGGGCAAACCTCGACGCAGTCCTGATACTTACACTTGATGCAGTTTTCTGTCACCACATAGGTCATGGTGTAACTCCGTTCAGGTTGCGAGGCCGTGATGCGGCTGCGCCCGCGCTCGGCCTTGTTCTCTCTCGGGGATTGGGTTATCACGCACGACGCTTGTGTGCAACTCCAATAAAATCCCATTTTTTTTAGTAGTATTGCTCTTTCGACGCATTGCGATATCGCAGATTTTTAACGCGCATCGGACAGGCAAAATCGGCTTTGGGCGGAAAATACAGATTTCGTCGCCTTTTTCCAGTATTAGAAGCCGTGCAACAATTGCTTTTGACGCATTAAGCACATAGTCTTGACTGTGCAAATGGTCATAGAGCCATGCAGGGGTGTGGATTGGCGGAGGGTAGCCTGAAAACGCAACGGCTCAGATGGCGTGATCGCTTGTCTGTCAAACAGGCACGTGCAGCCGTCATAATCACCCTTTTGATTGGTCTGTTTTTCAGTTTTGCCCAAATTGCCTGGGACCTGCATGAAGAACGCAACCTGATCGACAGGACCGTTAATCAGGTTTTGTCGACTTTGCGCGAATCCGCGACACAGGCGGCCTATGGCCTTGATGAAACGCTTGCCGCGCGCGTTGTATCAGGCCTGTTTGAGTACGAACCGGTTTACAGCGCAACCCTTCGTGACAATTTCGGCAATGTGCTGGCGCAACAGTCACGCCCGCAATCGTCATCGGGCCGCTCAGCCCTGACCGAAATGATGTTTGGTAACAACCAGCAATATGATGTCCCTCTTGAAATCGGCGAGAGTCGCGATCTTGTCGGGCATCTTGTGGTGCGGATCGATACCGATCTGATTGCTGACGGTTTTATCAATCGTGCAACCCGTATCCTGACATCTGGCATTTTGCGCAACTTCCTGCTCGGCCTTGCGCTGGTTGCATTCTTCTATCTGACCCTGACCAAACCGCTTTTGCGCATATCCCAGGCCGTCATCGGCATTGACCGCGACAATCCCGATGCCACCGGCATCACGGTTGCCCGCCATCATGAACGCGATGAACTGGGTCTGTTGTCGCACTCGGTCCGATCACTGGTTGACGGTATTGCGACCTCGCTTGGCAAATTGCGCCAGACCGAACAGCAGATGCGCGATAACGAATCCCGTCTTCGCGCCATCGTCCAGAACGTTGCCGACGGCATCCTGACGATCACACCGGGCGGCACCATTGTTGAAATCAACAACGCATCCTTCCCTTTGCTGGGGCTTTCCGAAGACGAAACACCAAAAGGCCGGTCCTTTCTTGAATTCGTCGCCCCACGTGCGATCCCGCATTTCGAAGAATGCCTGACCGAACTTGCCGGTTTCCAGACGCGCGACCATGTGGCCGAACAACGCCTGACATTGCCGCTGGTGCGTCAGGACAAGACCGAAATTGAAGTCAGCGCGGCCTTCCGCCCGATCCCCGAGGCGGAAACACCGCTGATCACGGCTGTTCTGCACGATATTACAGCGCGCAAACGCTACGAGGAACAACTGGTCTATATGGCCAACCACGATGCGCTGACGAACCTGCCCAATCGCAGCATGCTCGAATACAGTCTGAAAACGGCACTGGAAGGTCACAAGCGCGATGCACAGGGACCGCGCGACCGGGCCACCGCCATCCTGTTTATTGATCTGGACAGATTCAAGCTGATCAATGACAGCCTTGGCCACAATGTCGGGGACTTGCTGCTTAAGGCCGTTGCCGACCGGCTGCGCCGGGTTGTCAGCCGACAGGAGGTCGTTGGCCGCTTGGGCGGGGACGAATTTCTGATCATCATTCCGCGCCTGCGCGAAACACAGGATGCCGCAACACTTTCGCAGGCGGTTCTTGATGCCCTGTCCCCGGCCTTTGATATTCAGGGGCGGCAATTGTTCATCACGCCATCCATCGGGATCGCCCTTTGCCCTGCCGACGGGGATGATTTCCCGACACTGATGCGCAATGCCGATACGGCAATGTATAGCGCAAAGGCCCGTGGTGGCGGGACCTATCACTTCTTTACCAAGACGATGAATGAAAGCGCGGTTGCCCGCCTGGCAATTGAAAACGATCTGCGCGAAGCCCTGGCACAGGGTCAATTCGAACTTTACTACCAGCCTAAAATAGATTTGGTTTCCGGCGGTCTTGCCGGACTCGAAGCCCTGATACGCTGGAACCAGCCGGGGCGCGGATTTATTTCCCCGATGCAATTCATCCCGGTTGCCGAAGAAACCGGCCTGATCGGCAAGATCGGGGAATGGGTGCTGCGCCGGGTCTGTGACCAGATCCGCGAATGGGATCTGCTCGGCCTGCCGCCTGTCAGCATTGCGGTTAACCTGTCGCCCCGCCAGTTGATCGAAGGCAGAATTACCGAAACGATATCGCGCATCCTTGACGAAACCGCCACACCGGCATCACGTATTGTCCTTGAAATCACCGAAACGGTGATGATGCATGAAATCAAACGATCCGCATCAATCCTTGATGAATTGCGTAAACTTGGCCTGCAGATTGCCATTGACGATTTCGGTACCGGATATTCGTCACTGGCCTATCTGAAACGGTTGCCGATCAATTCGATCAAGATCGACCGATCGTTTGTCCGCGATGTGACGACCGATCCCGACGATGCCGCGATCACAAATACGATTATCATCATGGGTCATAATCTGGGCCTGAAAGTCGTGGCAGAAGGTGTCGAAACCCAGGAACAGCTTGATTTCCTGCGTCAACATGGCTGCGACGAAATCCAGGGCTTCCTGATTTCCGAACCGCGACCGGCAAATATCATCGCCAAACAGATCGAACAGCTTTCGCGCAAGGTTGCGCCTACTCTATAATCGGACCTATCCTTGCGGGTGGCGCTGATACCACAAAAACACAAACCGAAGATCCGAGAAAAACATGTCCCAGAAGCGATCCGTCCTGCTTGTCGATGACAGCAAATTTGCCCGACTGCTGGTTAAGGCCTTTATCACCAGCAACTTTGCCGACTGGCGGGTGGATGAAGCCGAAGAAGCTGAAAAAGCGCAGGCAATGGCCGCCGAGCACGCCTATGATTACCTTGTGATCGACTTCAACATGCCGGGCATGAACGGGCTGGAATTGGGCGAAAAGCTTCGCGCGGCTTATCCCGATGCTGCAATTGCGCTTCTGACCGCCAATATACAGAAGGAAATCCAGAACAAGGCGGCGGGACTGGGCATGGATTTCATTGCCAAACCGCCGACCGAAGAAAAGATTTGCGATTATCTGAAAGGCAAGGAAGCCGGGCGATGATCGATCTGAGCGAGCTTGAACATGACACGATCAGTGAACTGATCAATATCGGGGTCGGTCGCGCCGCCGCGTCACTTTCGGAAATGGTCGATCAGCCGGTCGAACTGACGGTCCCGACGATTACCTTTGTCGAACGGTTTTCCGATTCAAACCTGACATCATCGCCCGAAGAAGTGGTTTCCGCCGTCAGCCAGACATTCGATGGCCCGTTCAAGGGCGAGGCCATGCTGGTTTTCCCCGAAAAGCGCAGCCTTGAACTGGTGCGACGGTTGCTTAAGGTTGATGTGCCGCTTGATACTCTGACCGACCTGGAACAGGAAGCCCTGATGGAGGTCGGCAACATCATCCTGAATGCATGTCTTGGCAGTATTGCCAACGTTCTGGGCGAGCCGATCAATTGTTCGATGCCGACCTTCCGCAAACGCGAGACCAAAGCGCTTTTGAATGATGAGGCCGCGTACGATACCACCTCGGGCAAAATGCCGGTTCTGATGATCCTGCATGTGCAATTCATGCTGCGCCAGAATGACATTGATGGTTATGTGCTGTTTGTCATGGATCTTGACTCGATCCAGACCCTGAAGGAACTCGTGCGGCGTTTCCTTGAAAACTCGCTCGGTTAACGGGCAGCAGCGCGATGACAAAACCCACCTCCCCGATTGTCGATATCAAGGATGCCGCAGAAGCCGCCGACCTTTACGGCAATCTGCTTGATACAGCCGATGTCGGCCTTGTGGTGATCGGGGCAGACCGGGCCATCTGCCACTGGAACCAGTGGATGCAAAGCCGGTCGGGGATTTTGCACGAACAGGCAATCGGTAAACGGTTAAGTGCCCTGTTCCCCGAAACCCGGTTGGGGCGTCTGTGCCAGGCCATTCAGGATTGCCTGGAATTCGGCATGCCTGCTGTGATTTCGCCGTCCCTTAATCAGGGGGCCCTGCCGCTTCGTCCGCTGCCGCAGTTTGCCGCGACATTTGAACGCATGGAACAATCCATCCGTGTTCATCCGATCACGACATCGCGCGGGGACAAGCTGTGTTCACTGACTGTACGTGACGTCACACTTGCCGTGCAGCGCGACCGGCTTTTACGACAGCAGGCCGCCGAGTTGGCCGAACTGGTGACCCAGACCCGACGCAGTGAAGACCGTACACGTGCGATTTTGCAAAACACCATCGATGCGATTCTGGTCGCATCCGATGACGGCAATATCGAACCGCTTAATGCCCGTGCACAGGAACTCTGCGGTCCCGAAGGCGACCCGGAACTGAGCAACATCATCCGGTTTTTGCTCCCCGACAGCAAACATACCCCACCGCAACGCCCGACTGCGGACCGTCTGCTGACCGATCTTGGCACAGGCGTGATCGAGGTTCTGGCCTGCACCAAAAACGGCCGCAACGTACCCCTTGAAGTCGCAATCAGCCACTTTTCGGCTGACGGGCGATATCATTACATCATCACCCTGCGTGACATTTCCCAGCGCAAACGCCATGAAATGGAAATCCAGCGCACCATGGCGGAACTGGAACGATCCAACAGCGAGCTTGAACAGTTCGCCTATGCCGCGTCCCACGATTTGCAGGAACCGCTTCGCATGGTGTCGAGCTATACGCAGTTGATCGCGCGGCGATACAAGGACAAGCTTGACGAAACCGCCGATGAATTCATTCATTATGCGGTCGATGGCACCCAGCGCATGCAGCGCATGATCGATGATCTTCTCACCCTGTCGCGGGTCGGGCGGCACGGCAAACCGTTCCATGCAGTGCCACTTGACAGCCTGTTTGACGCGATTGCCGCCAATTTCAGGCGGGCGGGACTGGGTCCGGCAGGCAACATTGTTCGCGATGGCTTTCTACCAACCGTGACCGGTGATGCCAGCCAGCTTTTGCTGCTGTTTCAGAACCTTGTTTCGAACGGCCTTAAATACAGTGACCCCGACAAGGGCGAAGTGCGGATCTATGCCGGGGAAACCGATGAAAGCTGGAAGGTTTTTGTTGCCGATAACGGCATCGGCATCGAACCGCAATATCACGCGACAATCTTTGAAATCTTCAAACGCCTGCACGGTTACGGTGAATATGCCGGGACCGGCATCGGGCTTGCGATCTGCAAAAAAATCGCCGACCGGCATGGCGGGACGATCACGGTTGAAAGCGAACCGGGAAAAGGCAGCACGTTCTGCGTTGAATTGCCAAAAGAATTGCCGATTGTGATCGCACAAGAAAGCATGTAGTTTTCGTTTACGTAAGCGTAAACCTGAACGGGATGTCATGAACGACAGCTATTCCATCACCGACCTTGCCCGCGAGTTCGACGTCACGACGCGTACCATCCGTTTTTACGAGGACCAGGAACTGATCGCGCCAGCGCGTCAGGGGCAGACGCGCATCTATAGCCAGCGTGACCGCGTGCGCCTGCGTCTGATCATGCGCGGCAAACGGCTTGGCTTTTCGCTTAAGGAAATCCGTGATCTGCTGGACCTGTATGATACGGACCGCAGCGAAATCATGCAGCTGACCATCCTTGTCGACAAGATCAATGAGCGCCGCGATACCCTGCGCAAACAGCGTCAGGATATCGACGCGACACTCGATGAACTCAATAAGCTCGAAGAAACCTGTCAGGAAGAATTGACCCGTAAATCGGGCTAAGCGGCAATACCTCAACACCCGACAGCATCAGACGCCTGTGCCCGGCTCCCCGCCCTGTGTTACCGGGATGGATGCGGGAATGCGCGACGGGCGTGACAGGATGAAACAGCTGACCGGGATTGCGACCAGTAACTGGATCATCACGACCCAGCGGTTTTCAACAAAGATCAGGGATGCGGCAATCACCACGACAAACGCCGACATCGCCATGATCTTGGCCCGGCGATTGATCACGCCATGTTCGGTCCAGTGACGGATGGATGGGCCAAAATGTGGATGGTTGTAAATCCACGCATGCAGGCGCGGCGATCCTTTGCTAAACAGCCAGGCTGCAAGCAGCATGAACGGGGTGGTCGGCAGAATTGGCAGAAATGCGCCCACAATGCCAAGTCCAACTGAAAGCCAGCCCAACGCCAGATAAAGATACGATGCCTGCACGTCTTATTTCCTGTTTACAGCCCTGCCCGCCCCTGACAGGGTAAGTGCCTTCAATGTAGGTGGAATGCGATCGATTTTCAATCGACAGCACCCACCGGTTTCCGGGCATCCACCGTACAAATTCGCCGCACAACTTATCGCCCATATTACTTAGACGATCCGCCATGCTCGAAATCTCAAATGATCTTTATCTTGATGAACGCCACCTGCAATTCCAGTTCGTGCGTGCATCCGGTCCGGGCGGCCAGAACGTCAATAAAGTATCGACCGCGGTACAAATGCGCGTGCGCATCGATGATCTGACGGAATTGCCGCAACGCGTGCGTGATCGCCTGCGCGAACTGGCAGGCAGCAAGCTGACCAATGACGGGGAAATCATCTTTGACGCGCAGCGTTTCCGCACACAGGAACGCAACAAGCAGGACGCGATAGAACGGCTTCTGGCGCT
This sequence comes from Thalassospira sp. A3_1, assembly GCF_017744215.1. Lineage (NCBI taxonomy): Bacteria > Pseudomonadati > Pseudomonadota > Alphaproteobacteria > Rhodospirillales > Thalassospiraceae > Thalassospira > Thalassospira sp. A3_1. Next base: position 531,363 of record NZ_JAGHQQ010000001.1, read on the forward strand.
GCTGCGCAAAGCCGCCGAACGCAAAAAGTTCCGCGTCAAAACCCGCCCGTCCCTATCGGCGAAACGCAAACGGGTCGACACGAAAAAGAAACGCGGCGATGTCAAAAAGATGCGCCAGCGACCGATGGATTAGACGGCAAAGCCCGATCACGAAACCGGGCATTTATGCAGCCAGTCATCCATCAGGGCCGCCATTTCCGAATTTTCCACGCCCGTCTGTGACAGCGACTGCCATGTTGCAAACTGCACCGCATGCCGCGCAACCGCCTTGCACATTTTGCCCTTGCGCCGGGCATCGGGAAGGCTTGCCAGCACATCAACACACAGCATGTCGAGATAGGCATCAAAGCCCGTCATGTGTTCGTGAAGCGCCGCAACGCTCTCCCGATCCCGATAGCAATGATCCCACATATAGGCCGTTTCACCATAATAGTGATAAAGCATGCTAAGGATCGCAAGGCCCCAATCCCCCGCTGCCACCGACTCGCGCCATGATGCGGGATCGGGCGGCGGGTTAAGGCTCCGCCAATGTGACGAGCACGCATCAAGCAGTTCATTTTCCTCGGTAAAATGCCGATAGACCGTCAGGCGCTGCACACCGGCGCGGTCGGCAATCGCGCTGATGGTTGTGCGTGCAGGGCCGACTTCACCATGCAAACTCATCGCGGCCTCGACAATCTTCAGGCGCGTTTCATCTTCTTTTTCTGCGCGTAACGTCTTGTTGTATTTTCGCTTTTCCATTTAATTAAACATCACTGTTCTTTTAATTTGAACCTAGGGGAGCCGTATTCTTCATTTTAAATAAACACATATGATCATTCATTTTTTGACAGCTCCCCAAAGAGCCACAAAATACACATGATGCAGCCCAACCCTGAATTTAACCATCATCACCAGCTTTGCCGAAATGAGCAAGATGAACCTTTGAGACATCCCGGTTTGTATTGCGGGTTTCCAATCTGGATTTGCACGCAGCCAACCGGGTTTCTATAACTGTCAGGGAATGACACAGGATTGGCCGAAATGATCATCGATTGGGACGAAATCGCCAGACCGGCCCTGCCCGCCAATTGCGGATGGCGCGGCACCTATCGCGTGCGATATTCGGAAATTGGGGATAATAGCCTTGCGATGCTACCGGCCCTCGCCGATTACATGCAGGATGCGGCTGGCTGGGGCGCCCGTATCCTGAAACTGGCCTATGACGATACGGTGGATCAGGGCATGGCATGGGTGCTGGCGCGCATGGTCATTCATGTGCGGCGCTATCCCGGCAATGGCGAGGATATCATTGTCGAAACATGGCCATCGGGCGTTGCAAAACGTGTTGCCACCCGCGATTTCCGTCTGATCGATGGCAAGGGTGATGTGATTGCAGTCGCGCAAAGCTTCTGGGTGATGTTTGACCTGATTGAACGGCGCGCGGCAAGCTGGCACGACTGGATCGAAGAAAGGCTGCCAGAGCCGCCCGGCCGCAAGCTGATCGCGCCGCCGTTTCGACCGCCCTTTACCAGCGACCCATTACCCGAAATCGACAGCATAAAGGCCCGGCCATCCGACCTTGACCTGTATGGGCATGTCAACAATGTCCGCCTGATGCAGTGGGTCCTTGGCGCAACCGGTGCGGATGCAAAACCGGACTTCCATCCCGAAAGCATCGATATCCAGTTCCGCACCGAATGCCGGGTCCAGGAACGGGTCACGGTGTGCCAGAAGGACGGATTTGCCGCGATTACACGTGACGGAGACGGTGTTGATCTGGTGCGTGCGCATGTTGTAATGCGAAACGAAGTCGCTTTTGCCTAATCACCACATCGACTGGAGTTCAGCAGCCAGCCATGTATTACTTGCCATTTGTGAGCTGAAGATCGGAAATCGAGCAACTCCGGGTGAGTAAGCTCTATGTGACGAAAGAACAAAAGCGCGTCCGTTCCTGTTGGCGTCTGATCAGGGAAATGATCACTTTTCCAACTGTCGAAAGCCCGCAGTATTAATATCTTCGCCTGATCTTTTCTCATGATGCTGATGTGTCCTGAAATGTTCAGCTAACTTCTTAATACTAACAATTCGGCAATCGGCCTGAAACTGCGGCGGTGATGCAGGGTTGGGCCAACAATGCCAAGCCCGTCCATATGCTTTTTCACCCCATAACCGGCATTGCCATCCCAGCCGAAATGCGGATAGCGCACGGCAAGGCGGGTCATGGCGCGGTCGCGCACGACCTTGGCAACGATGGATGCCGCCGCGATGGACAATGACCTGCCATCACCCTTGATGACCGTTTCGACCGCACAGGGCAGCCCCGGGTCACGATTGCCGTCAACCAGCGCCTGATCGGGACATTGCGGCAGGCGCGCCACCGCACGGCGCATGGCGACATATGTTGCCTGCAGGATATTGATCCGGTCGATCTCGCGGACAGATGCCGCACCGATGCCAACCTCGGCACAGCCCATGATCAGCTCAAACAGAAAGTCGCGTTTCTTGACCGAAAGCTTTTTGGAATCGTTAAGTTCCCCCAGAAGGACTTCCGGCAACCGTTCATCGCGCGGCAGAATAACGGCCGCCGCAACCACCGGCCCGGCCAACGGCCCACGACCGACCTCATCAATCCCGGCGATCCGCCCGCAATACTGATCTTCGATGCTGAAATCCGGCATGTGAAACGCGTTCCTCCTGCCCCTTGTCATAACAAGATCAGGGGCAGATCGGCAATGTCATCTATGAGGACGTTTTGCAAAATCATCCGCCGTGATCGCATATTGCACGATATCGTTGTCGTCCTTGTGAGGACACATGCCGATCTTTCGCGCCACCGCAAGTGACCCGATATTCCGGGCATCGATACAGGCAATGAAACCGGGCAGTTTCATTTTTTCAAACCCATGCGCCAACAGGGCATTGGCGGCCTCGGATGCATATCCCCTGCCCCAGAAAGCCGGTTTCAGACGCCAGCCGATTTCGATCTCGGGTCCAACCGCATCCTCGGGGATCAGCAGAACCCAGCCAATGAAACGATCCGGTTCCGTTTTTAAAAACAGCGACCAGTATCCAAGCCCCGGCCCGTAATCCATGGTGATGCGATCATGGATAAAGGCACGATGTTCGGTTTCGTCGGCCCATGGCCCCTGAACAAAGTCGGTCACACCGGGTTCACGATCCATCGCAAAGCAGTCTTCAAGATCATCCAGTGTTCGCGGACGCAGCCAAAGCCGTTCGGTTTCAAGGATCATGCGGTTTTCCTGTTAACAGCATACCAAAACGGCACCGCATGAACGGTGCCGTTTGCAAATCTCCACCCGTGTTCACTTCTGATCGGGTTTGTATTCTTCGCTGGGGTCATAGCCATCCGGGCCAACCGGATCAAACGTTGCCCAGCCTTCGTCCTGACCGCTTTTCGGAAGGTCCGCGTGCGGATCGACATGACGCAGCAAATAGGCCTTGGCGATCAGGTTTGCGGTGATCGGTGCCGTCAGGAACAGGAACAGCGTGATCAGCAATTCATGAATGGTGAAATGCCCGCGTTCGATCCAGAAGAACAGCATCGATGCGATCAGGATTCCGCCAACGCCAACCGTGGTTGCCTTGGTCGGCGCATGAAGCCGCGGCAGCAATTCGCGCAGTTTGAGCATCCCGAACGACCCGATCAGCAGGAACAATCCGCCAATCACGATCAAAACGGAAATGACGAGTTCGGCAATAAACGGCATCGTCTCTCTCCCTATTCGATGATGTCGCCGCGCAAGACGAACTTGCAATAGGCAACGGTGGAGACAAAGCCGAACATGGCAAACAGAAGCGCCCCTTCGAAATACATCGAGGTTGCGCGGCTGATCCCGTACAGCACCAGAAGGGCGATGGCGTTGATCGCCATGGTATCGACGGCCAGAACACGGTCCGCGATGGTCGGTCCCTTCGAAAGCCGCCAAAGGTTCATCAACAGGGCGACCGCCACACAGATAAAGCCGAAATTCAGTGCATATTCGATCATTCGAAAATCTCCTTCAGACGGCCTTCATAGCGGGTCTTGATATCATCAACCACGCCCTGCGGGTCCGGCGCATGCAGGCAATGCACCAGAAGGCTTTTGGCATCGGCACTCAGATCAATGGTCACGGTGCCCGGCGTCATGGTGATCGTCCCCGCAAGGGTCGTGATCGCCTCGGGCGAGGTCAGATCAAGCGGAACGACAACGCATTTCGTTTCAAGGCTTTCGGCCTTGCGAAACAGGATCAATCCGGCAACGACAACATTCGCCACCAGAATATCCCACAACACGATCAGGCCGTATTCGCAGATCGCATAGGCATTGCCGACCTTTGGCGCGGCCGGCCAGAAACTTGACGTGATCAACGGCACCACAATCGCCAGGATCGCACCAAAGACCACGGCACCGGCCGATATTTCATTGACCAGCAACACCCAGACAACCAGCAGGGCCAGCGACAGAAGCGGGTGGGGAAGACAACGTTTCAACATCATCACTATCCTTTCATCACCGCTTACTGGCCAGGCTGTGTGGCGGGTATTTCACCCAGCACAGCCCGGATGTAATCCGTGGTGTCAAACAACTGCGCTGCCGTGCCCTGCAGGTAATCCGTGATCGGTGCGGCAAACACCGTCAGGGCAACAAGCGCACAAAGCATTCCGCAGGCGGCAACGATCGGAAGAACCGGCCAATTTGCCCCCTCGACCTCGATCACACCTTCGGCCGAGGCACTTTTCCAGAACAGGACACTGCCTGCACGGCCAAAACCGACAATGCACATCAGCGACGTCACAAGAATGACTGACCAGATCCAGACAGACAGGTCGCTGTCACGTGCCGCATCAAGGATCATCAGCTTGCCGATAAAACCGCTAAGCGGCGGCATCCCGGCCATGGCAATGGCCGCAACAAAGAACAGAACCGCCAGAAGCCCCGATTGATGGAAAACCGGTGCCGTTTCAAGTTTGTCGCCATAGATGGCCCCCCGGCGTGACGCCACCAGATCACCGACCAGGAACAGGGCCGCCCCGGCAAAGGTCGAATGCAGCAGGTAATAAAGACCGGCCGAAATGCTTTCGGGCGTAAACAGCGCGATGGAAATCAAAAGCGTTCCCATCGATCCGATCACGGAAAACGCAATCAGGCCGTTCAGCCGCTTGGCCGCCAGCACCCCGATCATGCCAATCGCCAGTGTCACAATCGCCGCAGGCAGGATATAGGGCTGTGCGAGCCATGCCATATCACCGGCATTTTCACCAAAGCCCAGCGAGTAAACGCGCAGGATCGAATAGGCACCGACCTTGGTCATGATCGCAAACAGGGCCGCGACCGGTGCCGGTGCATTGGCATAAGTTCCCGGCAGCCAGAAATGAACCGGTACCAAAGCCGCCTTCACACAGAACACCAGAAGCAGGATCAGCGCCCCGGCACGCAGCAACGCGGCATCACCGGCGGCCACCTGCGGCACCTGGATGGCAAGATCGGCCATGTTCAGCGTTCCGGTCACGGCATAGATCATGCCGACCCCGACCAGGAACAGGGTCGAACCCGTCAGGTTAATGACGATATACTGCATGCCCGCCTTAAGGCGTTCCGCCCCGGCACCATGCAGCATCAACCCATAAGATGCGATCAGCAGCACTTCGAAGAAGACGAACAGGTTGAACACGTCACCTGTCAAAAACGCACCATTGACCCCCATCAACTGGAACTGGAACAGGGCGTGGAAATGCTGGCCACGCTTGTCCCATTCGCTTGATGCAAACAGGATGACACCAAGACCGAGGATCGAGGTCAGAAAGATCATCATCGCCGACAGGCGATCCAGTACGATCACGATCCCGAACGGTGCCGGCCAGTCGCCAAGTGCGTACATTTCCGGGTTGTTGTTATTGGCAAAAATCACCAGCGACAGAGTGACCGCCACAAGGGCAACGGTCGAGGTGATCGAGAATATGCGCTGCAGCACAATGTCATGCCGAACCGCCAGAACAATCAGGGCGGCCATCACGGCAGGCAGCACAATGGGAACGACAATCCAGTGACCCATCAGTTTTTGTCTCCTGCTTCGGAAGGCTCGCCAACCGGGCGACCGTCAACATGGTCATTACCGATTTCAAGATAGGCGCGGATCGACAGCACAACGATAAGTGCGGTCATCCCGAACGAAATCACGATCGCTGTCAGGACAAGTGCCTGAGGCAGCGGATCGGTGTATTCCGTAACACCATCACGCAGGATTGGTGGCATATCGATGGTCAGGCGCCCCATGGCGAACAGGAAAACGTTCACCGCATAGGACAGAAGTGCCAGACCGATCACCACCGGGAAAGTACGACCACGCAGCAACATATAAGTGCCGCACATGGTCAGAAGCCCGATACTGCTTGCTACAAGAAACTCCATGATATCAGGCCTCTTTCTCAGCTGTCGCGACCTGCTGGGCCGCGGCGGACGGATCATGGTCCATCGGCTCGGGATTGATGTCGACATGCTCGGCCATGCGTTCCACCTGCGACAGTTTGGCAAGGGCAAGGGTAACCGCCCCGACAACCGTCAGGAACACGCCAAGGTCAAAGCCCATGGCAGATGCCAGTTCAAATTCGCCGACAATCGGCAGATGAACATGGACAAAGCCACTGGTCAGGAACGGCAGCCCCGCCACCCAGGCCGAAAGACCCGTAATGGCCGCGGCAATCACACCCAACCCGATCATCCCGTGATAATTGGCTTTCATGCGGTTCTGGGTCCAGCCAAAGCCCGACGCCATATATTGCATGACCAGTGCGACCGAAACGACCAGACCGGCGATAAAGCCACCGCCCGGTTCGTTATGGCCGCGCAGGAAGATGTAAACCCCCACCAGCAGCGCCAGCGGCAACATCACCCGCGTTGCAATGACCATCATCATCGGATGGCGATCAGCCGACCGGCGATTATCGACCACCCAGCTTGCAAGACGTTTCGCCGCCTCACCCTGGGTAACGGTTTCAATCAGGGCAAAGATCGAAAGGGCGGCAATGCCAAGAACGATGATCTCGCCAAAGGTATCAAAACCGCGGAAATCAACGAGGATCACGTTGACCACGTTGGTCCCCCCGCCTTCGATTTTCGAATTGGCCAGATGATAGGCTGAAATCGAATTAGGCAATTCACGCGTCATGATCGCCCAGACAGCCCCGCCCATGCCAAGACCGGCCGCAATTGCAATTACCCAGTCGCGGAACTTGCGTCCAGGCTGGCTTTCTTTCGGGGTTTCCTTTGGCAGGATGTTCAGCGCCAGCAACATCAGGATCACCGTCACCACCTCGACCGAGATCTGCGTCAGGGCAAGATCAGGTGCCGACAGATAGATAAAGCCAAGCGAGACGATCAAACCGATGACCCCCACCAGAAGCAGGGTCAGAAGCCGGTTGTGATGCATCGCGACCGCCGCGATACAGGTCCCGACCAGAAGCACCCAGCCAATGGCAGCGGGCGGTGAAACGGCCAGAAGTTCACGTGTGCCTGCCGTATGATCGGGTTCGGCATAGAACCCCGAAAGACCGATGGCAATTGCGGCAAAGACCATAACCGCCAGATAGCGTTGCAGCGAACCGTTGTGCAGATTGTCCGATATCACACGGCAAAGCGCGACGACCTTGACGATCAGGCAGTCAAACATGGCCTTGGCATCGGGCCGCGACAGGTTGGCGGTTACCGACATCAAACCGCCATGGCGCAGCAAAAGCAACGCACCGCCGATAAGGGCAATCGTGCTCATGGCAAGTGCCGGGGTCAGACCGTGCCAAAGTGCCAGATAATAGTCCGGAAGGTTCCCGCCCGTGACCGCATTGGACGTGGCCGCCACCAGCGGCCCGGCAATTGCCGCCGGGAACAGGCCGATCAGAACCACAAGAACCGTCAGGAATGCGGGCGGTGCCCACATGCCAAAGGGCGGATCATGGGGATGATGGGGCAGTTCATCACGGGTTTTGCCAAACCAGACATGGAAGATAAAGCGCAGCGAATAAGCAACCGAGAACAGCGCGCCAACCGTCGCCAGCAACGGCACGATCCAGTTCTGATCAAGCCAGACGGTATGCCATGCTTCTTCCAGCATCATTTCCTTGGACAGGAACCCGTTTAACGGAATGATCCCGGCCATCGATGCGGCCGAAATGATCCCGATGGTCCCGGCAATCGGCATCAGGTTCAGCAACCCGCCCAGACGGCGGATATCGCGCGTCCCGGTTTCATGGTCGATGATCCCGGCGGTCATGAACAGGGCCGCCTTGAAGGTCGCATGGTTGATGATATGAAACACGCCCGCAACCGCGGCCATCGGCGTTCCAAAACCAAACAGCATGGTCACAAGACCAAGGTGGCTGACCGTGGAATAGGCCAGAAGCCCCTTAAGATCATGTTTGAAGATCGCAATCCATGCGCCCAGCACCATGGTCACAAGACCGGCGGTCGCAACGATATAGAACCATTCCGGCGTTCCCGACAGAACCGGCCACATGCGCGCCATCAAAAAGATGCCCGCCTTGACCATGGTTGCCGAATGCAGATAGGCCGAAACCGGTGTCGGTGCGGCCATGGCATGCGGCAGCCAGAAATGGAACGGGAACTGTGCGGATTTGGTAAAGCAGCCCAAAAGGATCAGAACAAGGGCTGGCATATAAAGCGGCGACGCCTGGATCAGATCGGCATTTTGCAGGATCACCGTCAGATCATAGGATCCGACGATATTTCCAAGGATCAGCATCCCGGCAATCATCGCAAGCCCGCCTGCCCCGGTGACGGTCAGCGCCATACGCGCGCCCTGTCGACCTTCGGGCAGATGTTTCCAGTAACCGATCAGAAGGAAGGATGACAGCGACGTCAGTTCCCAGAAAATCAGCAGAAGCAGAATGTTGTCCGACAGAACAATGCCGACCATTGCGCCCTGAAACAAAAGCAGGAACACATAGAACCGCCCCATCGGATCGTCTTTCGACAGATAGAAACGGGCATAAATGATGATCAGCAGACCAATCCCGAGGATCAGGGTCGCAAACAGCAATCCCAGACCATCAAGGAAGAAGGTCACGTTCAATCCCAGCTCGGTCAGCCATTCATAGCGGACCTGAAACACTTCGCCGCCAATGACGGCCGGCGCCTTGGCGATAAGCAGGATCAGGGCAAGCAGCGTGACCGAGCCGGTTGCTGTGGCGCACGCATTGCGCCCGGCCCTGATCATGACGGCGGGTAACACCGCCCCAAGGAAGGGAAGCAAAACAATGAGGGTGAGACTCATGAAAGACCCTTATATTTGGAAAACGCCGCAACGCCCCCAACGCGCAACAGCAAGAAAATTCTGGCAGAAAGTAATATTTGTGCTGAAAATGGTCAAGAAAACCCAAACGGCGCAGTTTTTTGCCTTCAGGTTGTCAAGTGATGCGGATCACCGACTCTTTTCACTATTCCGGCTCAAAACTATCGCCGTCCTCCCGCCAGTCGGATGGCTTCGGGCATGTTGCGCAATCGTCCCATGGCGATAAAGCCCAGTAATGGCCCCACCGCCAGCATGGCAAACGCCCCCCACCAGCCAAAACCGTCGGCAATCACCGGCACCAGATGGATCGATCCAAGGGCAATAAGAAAACCAATGGCATTTTGCATGGTCAGCGCCGTTCCCACCTGATGGGGATCGGCCAGTTCGATCACGCAGGATGAAAATTGCGCAGAATCGGCAATCACCGAAATGCCCCAGACAATGCAGACGACAATCAGGATCGGGACCGACGCATCGCCAAGCGCCCCGGCAACAAGGGCGCAGATGCCACTGACCGCCATCGCGGCCATGGTCACCGTCGTCCGCCCGATCCGGTCCGCCAGCAAACCGCCCGCAAGACTTCCGAACGCGCCGATACCGACAATCGCAAATGTCAGAAGGGCCGCCCAGATACCGGGATTATCAAATTCCCGCCCGGAAAGCGCCCCATACAGGAACAACCCGATCCAGCCCCACATGGCATACAGTTCCCACATATGCCCGAAATACCCGTAACAGGCATGGCGCAGGGGTTTGTTCGACCATATCTGCCCGACCATACGCGGATCAAATCGCGGGGATTTTCCCGGCGTCCCACCCAGTTTGACAAACAGGATCGCCACACCGGCGATATAAGCGGAAATACTGGCGATCACGATCACCATCCGCCAGTCAAGCGGTACTGCCACGGCAAACAGATGCGGCAGGGCCGATCCCATGGTCAATGCACCGACCAGCAACCCGACCAGAAATCCCGTATCGCCGCGCGACCAGGTCGCGACCATTTTCATGCCGATGGGATAAATTCCTGCCATGCAGATCCCGGTAATCAGGCGAAGCCCGATCACAACCACCCCGTCGACCGGCACGGTCAGGATCAGAAGATTGGCGGTCGCGGCAATCAATGCGGATGCCGCCCAGAAACGCCTTGGTTCAACCCGGTCGGCCAGACCGAAAAACGCGCTGATCAAAGTGCCCAGTACAAACCCCAGCAATACTGAACTGGTAAACAGGGATGATTGCACTGCCCCCAGATCAAACTCGGCACGCAATTGCGGCAATACCGCCGTTGCCGAAAACCACAGCGCAAGTGCCATCAACTGGCAAATCGTGATCATGCCAACGGCAAATGGTTTGCCTGCCTGCGCCATGCCTTCCCCTGTAATCATTCAAATTTGCAGGTCATCATACACATCAAAAGCCAAAAGGACATGATGGAACAGAATGCCCCAACCTGCGTTTGACTGACAAACCGATTGCCGATGCCTTGATGATATCGACAAACTTCATTCGCAAACCAAAGCCTGCACCATGTCTTTTTTCAATCAGTATGCAAATGGCGTCATGACCGCCCTTGGCTTTTTCTGGAACGCACTTTGGGCATTCGTCATGGGTTACGCCATCAGTGCCGCCATTCAGGTTTTCGTGCCCAAAAGCCGACTGACCCGGCATATGGGCGACTGCGATATAAAAAGTATCTCGCTTGCCGGTGTGTTTGGCGCCATTTCAAGTTCATGCTCTTTTGCTGCCCTGTCAGCAGCCCGCGCATTGTTTCAGAAAGGCGCACATTTCGTCGCCACGGTCGCCTTCATGTTCGCATCAACCAATCTGGTAATCGAACTGGGTGTGCTTATTTTCCTGTTTCTTGGCTGGCAGTACCTTATTGCCGAAATTGCCGGTGGCATCGTGATGATCGCCATTTCGGCAATCCTGATCCGGTTGACCTATCCCAAGTCCCTGATCGAAAGGGCCAAACAGCACGCAGATGAAGCCACAGGGCAGGAAGAGAACGATTTCGACTGGAAAAAGCGCATCAAAAGTTCAGCGGGCTGGCAACAGGTCGGAACACGTTTTGTCATGGAATGGCAGATGGTTTGGCGGGAAATTCTGTTTGGTTTCACCGTCGCCGGTTTCATTGCCGTTTTTGTCCCCGATCAGGTCTGGCAAACTCTTTTCATGGCCAATAGCGGTTCGGGAAACAGTGGCAACATGCCGTTTCTAACCGTGCTTGAAAACGCGGCAATCGCGCCGTTTGTGGCGGCGGCAACCTTTATCGGCTCGATGGGCAATATCCCGCTTGCCACCGTGTTAACTGCCGGCGGGGTCAGCTTTGCCGGGATCATGGGCTTCATCTATTCCGATCTGATGGTCCCGCCACTGGTCAAGGTCAATGCCCGCTATTACGGTTGGAAAACCGCCCTTTATATTGCTGCGGTCATGTATGTCAGCATCGTGATAACCGCACTGGGCCTGCATTACGCTTATGCCCTTATCGGTATCCTGCCTGAAGGCAGCCGCGATATTGCCGAGGTCAGCGGCTTTAAGATCAACTATACCTTCTTCCTTAATCTCACGGCATTTGCCCTGACAGCCGGGTTGTTTTGGCTGCACCGTCTCGGCCAAAAATCCGGCAAGGACGGCCATGACCACGGTTCTCACGATCATCACAATCACGATCATGGTGACGGATCTGCCTCGTTCTTCGCGCCCAAAAACCTGCTCGTCACGGGTATCGTGGTCGCACTGGCCACGGGTCTGGCCCTTCAAGGGTGGCAAACGGTAAGCAGTTGACCTGACACTTTCTGAAGGACCGAGACAGTCCTCTGATGTCAGACAAAAAAATGCCGCCCGAACAAAGCCGGACGGCACCAAGTTTCCCGAGCGGGAATGAAAACGGGTAGATACCTTTTCGCAGTGTCGGCCAGTAACGGCACCGCAGCAAAAGGGGCTCTGGCGGTTGCTCAGGAATAATCGCGCTGGTCGTCGATCACCTTGCCATCATTGGGCAGGCTGCCCGGTGTTGCGATTTCGACCCTGCCGCGCAGCTTGCAGATCGAATGCAGGCTATCCATCACCGCATCGGCACTGAACCCGGCGGCATCGGTTTCACAGGCAAGCGTCATGACATCGACATCGTTTTCACGGGTGACGACCAGACGGGCCTTGCCGATATCCGCATGGCGTTTGACGACCTCTGCAATCTGGTGGGGATGGACAAACATGCCTTTGACCTTGGTCGTCTGATCCGCACGGCCCATCCAGCCCTTGATGCGCATATTGGTCCGCCCGCACGGGCTTGGCCCTGATGCAATCGCCGAAAGATCACCGGTGGCAAACCGGATCAGCGGATAATCCATATTAAGGCTGGTAACAACGACCTCGCCCACCTCGCCCTCGGCCACAGGATCACCGGTACCGGGACGCACGATTTCAAGGATGATGTCCTCGGCAACGATCATGCCGCTTTTGGCATCGCTTTCATAGGCAATCAGGCCAAGATCGGCACTGGCATAACATTGCAGCATGGCAACACCGCGTTCGGCAAACCAGTCGCGCAATGACGGCGGCAATGCCTCGCCCGACACAAGCGCACGGGTGATGGATGAAACATCCCCGCCCAGTTCGTCGGCCTTTTCCATCAGGATTTTCAAAAACGACGGTGTTCCGGAATAGCCGTTCGGTTTCAGGTCGGTAATCGCCTTGATCTGGGCCTCGGTCTGGCCAACACCGGCCGGAATGACGGCGCAGCCACACGCACGCGCGCCGCTGTCAAAAATGAAGCCGCCCGGTGTCAGGTGATAGGACAGGCAGTTATGAATAATGTCGCCCGGTCGGAACCCGGCAGCAAAAAATGCGCGCCCCATCCGCCACCAGTCATCACCCTTGCCTTCGGGGTCGTAAATCGGCCCCGGGCTTTGGAAAATACGGCCAAGAGCCGGCACCGGTGTTGCATTCAACCCGGCAAAGGGCGGATTTTTCGCCTGCATGTCAATCAGGTCGGATTTGCGCGTCACCGGCAGTTTTGCCAGTGCCTCGCGACTGTTCACCGACTGCGGATCAACACCTTCAAGGATACGGCCAAACCCGGCGGCCTTGCTTTTTGCGTGATGAATAACCCGCGGCAATGCCGCCATCAAACCGGTTTCACGGTCTTTGGGGCTGCGGGTTTCACTGGCGTCAAAGAAGGTATTAAGCATGGTGGCCGGGTCCGTTTTCTGGTCGTTACAAGGCACAGGCGCGTGTTAAAGCCAACGCTTGCGACGTTTGTACGATTTGATGTTCTTGAAGCTCTTGCGGTCTTCCGAACCGCCGCCAAGATAGAATTCCTTGACGTCTTCGTTGTTCAGAAGCTCGTCACGGGTGCCATCCAGAACCACCTTGCCGCTTTCCATGATGTAACCGTAATCGGCAACCTTCAGCGCAAAATTGGCGTTCTGTTCAACGATCAGCATGGTGATGCCCTGCTCGCGGTTGATCTTTTCGATGATCCCGAACACTTCCTTCACCAGCAAGGGTGACAGACCCATCGAAGGTTCATCAAGCAAAATCATTTTCGGGCGCGCCATCAACGACCGGCCAATCGCCAGCATCTGCTGTTCCCCGCCCGACAGATAACCGGCAAGCCCGGTGCGTTCGCGCAGACGCGGGAAATATTCAAACACCATGTCGATATCGTCCTTAACGCCCTTGTCCTTGCGGGTATAGGCGCCAAGCCGCAGGTTTTCGACACAGGTCATGTCTTCGATGATGCGGCGGCCTTCCATGACCTGAAACAGGCCGGAACGCACGATATCCTCGGGGCTGCCATTGGCGATCTGCTGCCCCATGAAATTGATGTCACCTCGGGTAACCTTGCCATCCTCGGTCTTGAGCAAACCAGAAATGGCCTTAAGCGTGGTCGATTTCCCGGCCCCGTTCGGGCCCAGAAGGGTCACGATCTTGCCCTGCGGAACTTCAAGCGATACCCCGCGCAGCACAAGGATCACCTCGTCATACACGACTTCGATATTGTTGACCGACAGCAACGGTTCTGCGGTTTCGATCTTGCGGGCGGGCTCTGACATGGTGTCCCCTTCAATCACGTTCTGATTACATCTCCCGGCGCCGGGGCGGGCGCGCTTTTCGCCACCCCGCCCCGAACACCCTCGGGAGACAGCCGTCTTCTGACTACGACTTAATAGCCGAGCCAGTCGTCACGACGCGGCAGGGTTACCGTGGTCAGTTTCTCGACCGTCGGCTCACCGCCCTTGGCACTGCCGTTATAGATATTCACGGTGTTGATGCCGCGATGATCTTCGGCCGTCCAGGTTGCCGGCATGCAGACACCTTCAAGACCTTTCGGCACCCAGTCGGTGCGGGCATACATCCCGGCCTTGATGTTTTCGCCGGTGATGCCGCCATTGGCCTTGGCCCATTCCATGGCTTCTTTCATGTAATAGACCGAGCAAATGCCGCGGATATAGTGGTGCGTACGGAACTGTTCGCCCGAGCTGTCCGACATTTTCGAGATTTCACGCACCAGTTCCATGCCCGGTACGCCCTCGTCGGTCCAGAAGCTGGTCATGGCCGGGAAGACATAGTTTTCAACATCGCCGATGGTTTTCAGCGTTTCAAAGTCACCCGCCCAGATATTGGCGAGCCATTTCGGGGACGCGCCAACCGTGTCACACGATTTCACCAGCGAAACCACCGACGGGCCGAGGTTGCCAAGATACCCATAATTGGTTCCGGCTTCCTTGATCGTCAGGCATTGCGCCTTGAAGTCACCCGGCTTCATCGAAACAACAACCGGCTCGGTCACTTCAAAACCAAGTTCGGTCGCGTATTCCGCACAGGCTTCTTTGGGGGCGTTCGGATACGGGTGGTTATCCCCGATATGCGAGAATACCGGCTTGCCAGAACCACCCGATGTTTTCCAGTCTTCGGCAGCCCACTGAACCATTGCACGGCAGGCATCGGAATAGGATGCGCCATAGAAGAAGTTATAGGGGGCCGGTTTTGCGGTTTTCGGGTTTTTCGCGGTCGGATCGGTCAGATGGCCGGAATAGGATGCGGAATAGACCGGCACCTTGTCCTGGGCCACAAAGCTGATCAGGGCTTCGGTATCACCCGTGCCCCAGCCCTGCATGGCGACCATTTCATTGCGCGAACGCCATTTTTTATAGTTCGCAATGGCCTGCGGCACCTTGTAGGCGTAATCGACCGACTCAGAATCCAGAACCGTGCCGTCAATCCCGCCATGGGTGTTGACATAAGACAGTGCATCGCGAACCCCGTCGGCATAAAACTTGCCGATGAAGCCGGTGGCACCGGTGATATCCATCAGATGGCCGACGAATACTTCGTCTGCCTTGGCTGCCGTTACCGACAGGCCGGTTGCAACCATCGCGGTTGCAGCAATCAGTCTTTTCATCACGACGTCTCCCTTGGACGTTTTCATCAACGATATAGCCTCCCGGTCTCCCCCGATTTTGATCCTGCCCCTTTTTTGTTTTTTAGCGGGGCGGGTTTCGGCGGTAATTATCAGTACGAGAAGGGATAAAGCTTCCAGTACGCCCTGATCTGCTGCCAGCGGTGCGCGAGCCCGTCCGGTTCGAAGATCAGGAAAAGGATGATGGCCAGACCGATCGCCATCTCCTTGATATAGGCCAGTCCGTCGGTCACAGCCGTCGAATTGGCCCATTCGAAAACACTTAAAAGCCCGACACCGTTTTCCATGACTTCCGGCAGCAGAACCATGAAGACGGTCCCCATCAGGGTGCCCTTGACCGAGCCAAGGCCGCCAATGATGATCATGCCCAGAAACTGGATCGACAGCAGGATGGTAAAGCCCTCGGCCGAGACAAAGCCAAGATAGTGGCCATACATCGCCCCGCCGACCCCGGCATAGAAGGATGAAATCGCAAAGCTCATCAGACGATATTTCGTCAGATTGATGCCCATGATTTCCGCTGAAAGATAATGATCACGTACCGCAACAAAGGCACGCCCATCACGGGTCCGCATCAGGTTCGTGCCCAGCAGATACATGATCACAAGGAAGAACAGGCAGACATAGAAGAAGCTGAAATCATCCAGCACTTCATAACCGAACACATTGACCGGGTTCGCCGCCGCCCCATAAGACCCGCCGGTAAACCAGTCGGCCCGGGCAAAGAAATCTTCCAGGATGAACTGGGCTGCCAATGTCGCAATCGCCAGATAAAGCCCCTTGATCCGGGCAGCAGGCAGACCGAACAAAAGCCCGACGGCCGCCGTCATAAGACCCGCCAGCGGGATCGACAGTAAAACCGGAATGCCGGTCGTATTGTTGATCCAGGCGGATGCGAATGCGCCAAAGCCAAAGAACGCCGCATGACCCAGCGAAATCTGCCCGGTGAAACCGACCAGAATATTCAGACCAAGGGCGGCAATCGCAAAGTACGAGATCTGGATGAACAGGTTGACGTAATAGCCATCCAGAACAAACGGGATCAGGGCGGTTGCAATCACACCAAGGATCGCGGCATTGCGCACAAAGGTGGTGTCGAAAATCCGCGTATCCTGTCGATAGGTGGTGCGAAAATCACCGCAGGGACGCATCGAAAATCCAGCCATAACGTATTACTCCGCCCCTTAGATGCGTTCGATGTCTTTGGTGCCAAACAGACCGTATGGCTTGATGCAAAGAATGATGATCAGCACATAGAACGGTGCGATCGAAAACAGGTTGCCCCAGTGCAGATACTGCCCGTCGACAAACTCGGCGGTGTTTTCCAGAAGACCGATGATCACACCGCCGACAATCGCACCGATGATTGAATCAAGCCCGCCCAGAATGACCGCCGGGAAAACCTTGATCCCGATCACCGAAAGCGCGGATGAAACCCCGTTGACCATCCCGATCACGATACCGGCAACACCCGATACCAGGGCTGAAATCGCCCAGGACATGGCAAACACGGTCTTGACGGAAATACCAAGGCTTTGCGCGACCTGCTGGTCAAAGGCGGTGGCCCGCATCGCAAGGCCCAGCTTGGAATATTTGAAGAACCAGTAGAACGCCGCCATGATCACCAACGAGATCACGAAACTCATGATATAGGCGGTTTCGATCTGCATGCCGAAAAGGTTGATCGACCGTTCGCTGAACACCTGCGGATAGGTCGCGGTGGTCGCACCGAATATCCATTTCGTCGCCGCCTGGAAAAAGATCGAAAGCCCGATCGTCACCATGATCACCGAAATGATCGGCTCGCCAATCATCGGGCGCAGCACCACCATTTGCAGGACAATGCCAAACGCCATCATGAACAGCAATGTGAACAGGAACCCAAGCCAGAAGGGCATCTGCATTTCCACCAGAAACGCATAACAAACCCATGCCCCGATCAAAAGAAACTCGCCCTGTGCGAAGTTCACGATCTGGGTCGATTTGTAAATCAGCACGAAACACATGGCGACCACGCCATACAATGTTCCGACAATCAGCCCGTTAAGCAGAAGCTGGAACAGAAGTTCGAAATTCATGTTGCCATCCCTGTAATGGCGGCCCCGCAACCTTTATGGCATTTGGGGCGCACTGTTTTATCGCTGCCTTATTCGGCGGCTTTGGGGGCCGTCTGTGCGGCCTTGTCCCCGTCCAGATCGACGACCTTCACACTTGTCTGGATGCGGGTTTTCGACCCGTCCTGGAAGGTGATCATGGTGTCGATATCAACCTTTTCATTGCCGGCATAAACCGCGTCGATGATGTCGGCGTATTTTTCCGCAACCACGCTGCGACGGACCTTGCGGGTACGCGTCAGTTCGCCGTCATCGGCATCCAGTTCCTTGTAAAGCAGCAGGAACCGCTTGATGCGCTGGGCTTCCGGCAGGGTTTCATTCACCTGACGGATTTCATCAACGATCATGTCATAGACCTGCGGCTGGGCTGACAGATTGGTATAGTTGGTAAAGGCAATCCCGCGCTGCTCGGCCCATTTCGCCATGATCGAATAACGGATGCAGATCATGGTCGACAGGAACGGCAATCCCTTGCCAAGGATCACGGCCTCGGCAATGAAGGGCGAGAATTTCAGTTTGTTTTCAATAAACTGCGGCGAGAAACGCACACCTTTGGATGTTTCCGCCAGATCTTTCAGGCGATCAATCACCACAAGATGCTTGTTGCCTTCCTTGAAGTAACCGGCATCGCCCGTATGCATCCAGCCATCCCGGACATCCTCGTCATAGGCCGCCTGGTTTTTATAGTAGCTGGTAAACATGCCCGATGTGCGCGCAACAATCTCGCCAACGCCGTTTTCATCGGTATTGATGATTTTGATTTCCGAATTATCAAACGCGCGCCCGACCGTATCGAAATCAATGTCGCCGGGCTGATGGATGGTATAGGCACCGCAAAGTTCGGTCTGGCCATAAAGCTGGCGCAACGGCACGCCCATGGCATGAAAGAACTTGAAGGTTTCCGGCCCCATCGCCGCCCCGCCGGTCGCCGCCGACCGCAGATTGGAAAAGCCCAACCGGTCCTTTAACGCATTCATCAACAGGACATCGGCAACCCTGGAATGACCGCCACCATCAAGGGCGGTGCGCGCCAGAGCCATGCCGAAATCATACATTTTCTGTTTGAACAGGGTCGCATCCATCATGCGTGCCCGCACATCGGCGGCAATGGCTTCCCAGACGCGCGGCGCCAGCAGGACGAAGTTCGGGCCGATCTCGCGAAGATCGGCCATCATGGTTTCCTGTTCTTCGACGAAATTGACGATCTGGCGACTGATCAGCGACTGACCGACGACATAAACCTGTTCCATGATCCATGGCAGCGGCAGAACCGAAACATAGTTGTCACCCGGATATTTCGGGTCGGCCCGCAAATAGGCCGCACAGTGATCAAGGAAATCACCGGCATTCAGCATCGCCATTTTCGGTTTGGACGTCGTGCCTGACGTGGTGCACAGGATCGCGCATTCATCACCGCGCGTATCGGCCACCATCCCGTCATAGGCACCGGGGTCTTTTGCCTCGACCGCACGGCCAAGCTCGTAAAGCTTTTCGATATCCATCAGGCGCGGGTCTTCGTATTTCCGCATCCCGCGCGGATCGCAATAGACGATATGTTCAACCGTCGGAATCTGGTCGGCCAGTTCCAGAAGCTTGTCGCACTGTTCCTCGTCCTCGGCGATCAGAACCCGCGCACCGGAATAGGTGATCAGATAAGCGACTTCTTCATGAAGACTGTCCTGATACAGGCCGACCGACATGGCACGCAGCGCATGGGCGGCAATTTCGCCCCAGACCCATTCCGGGCGGTTTTCGCCGATAACGCCGATCACATCACCGGGCTTGATGCCCATATCGCGCAGGCCAAGCGCCATCCATTTGACGCGGTCGTTATAATCTTTCCACGTGAATTCCTGCCAGATGCCGAATTCCTTTTCGCGCATGGCAATTTCGTCGCCCCAGTGGCGCGCGTTATAAGCCAGCACCTTCGGAAAGGTATCAAGCGCCTGCACATCGGCATAATCGGGGGTATTGCTGCTCATGTTCAGGCCACCTGCTCGTCTTCATCGGTTGCGTCATCATCTTCGCCGAGATAGGCCTTTTTGACATGGGCATTCGCCATGACTTCTTCGGGCAGGCCGGCCGCAATCTTGCGCCCGAAATCAAGAACCATGACCCGGTTGGAGATATCCATCACCACCCCCATGTCATGTTCGATCATGACAACCGTCATGCCCCATTCTTCGTTCAGATCGATGATAAAGCGCGCCATGTCCTCTTTTTCCTCGAGGTTCATGCCCGCCATCGGTTCATCCAGCAGGATCAGATCGGGGCGCAACGCCACCGCACGCGCCAGTTCGACCCGCTTTCGCAGACCATAGGACAGCGTTCCCGCCGTTGCCTTGCGGATATGGGAAATTTCAAGGAAATCGATCACATCCTCGCAGAAGCGCCGATGTTCAAGCTCTTCCTTCTGCGCACCGGAAAACCAGTAAAGCGGCCCGGTCAGGCAATTGTTTTTCAGAAGATGGTGGCGCCCGACCATGATGTTATCAAGCACACTCATATGGCCAAAAAGCGCCAGGTTCTGGAAGGTACGGCCAATGCCCAGCTCGGCACGGTCATTGGGTTTAAGCCCCGTGACATCCTTCCCCTTGAAGGCAACGGACCCGGTGGTCGGCTGATAGCGACCCGAAATGCAGTTAAGCATCGATGTCTTGCCAGCCCCGTTCGGACCAATGATTGAAAACAGCTCGCCGGGCTGGACGGAAAAGCTGACATCGCTCAGCGCGCGCACGCCGCCAAACACAAGCGACACGTCGCTGATCTGCAAGATGGGACCCTGTGACGTCATAACGTCGCTTATCCTCCCTGACTTGGGCCGCAGGCATCCTCGTGTCCGGTTGACCGGATCAAAGGTGGATACCTCGTGCCTCTTGTTCAGTTTCCCTGATGATGTGCCGGTTTTTATTTGCCCCGGACCTTACGGAAACCGGGCTTGGCACATTTAATACGTATTTAAGTACCAATTTCAGCAAATCACGTCAACGTGTTGCACAGCAACGGATTGAGACTTTTCACAAATTCGCGCTGCACAATTTTTGCGTTCTGGTCTGATGAATGCATTTCCACCTATAATTCCGTAAGGTCATCGTGGCACAACCCGGAAACCGAAAACCCTGAAATTATTGCGGTGCACCATTAGGGTACCTGTTCGCGCTGCACCACGTGCATTCCTGCAAACCCCGAAATTGCCCCCTTGCACAATCAGGCAGCCACCCGATTCGTTGCCGTTTGGACAGGCTTCTCCCCTTATTGTACAGGTCGCCTTCTACATTCGAGTCTTTCCAAACTGGACGGTGACCCCGTGGACTCGCAAACGATGTCGGGGCGGATTTGCGGCGTTTTTCACCGGAATCACATACCTTGCGATTGCCATTACACGCCAGCCATTCACCAATTCGTTGTTATCGCAGGGATTTCAAGAATGACCCTTTTGCGGGTCTGGACTTTCAGGGGGAATTGTGGTGTAACCCCGTGGCACATACATATGTAGCCGTGACCCGCGTCACGAGAAACAGATAGCCCACCGCTCGGCGCTCCGACGGTCGGGGTGTCTTGTCACGACAAGCCCTTTAACCACCTTGAGGAGGGTCTGATGTCCATTTGTGGCAAAGACAACCTGCAAACGCGCCGCACGCTGAAAGTCGGGGATAAATCCTACGACTATTACAGCCTTAAAGTTGCTTCCGAAAAAATCGGCGACGTTTCCAAACTTCCGTTTACGCTGAAGGTCGTTCTGGAAAACCTTCTGCGTTACGAAGACGATTTCACTGTCAAAACCGACGATGTCAAAGCTGTCGTGGAGTGGCTCAAATCCCGTACGAGCTCGCACGAGATCAACTATCGTCCGGCCCGCGTCCTGATGCAGGATTTCACCGGCGTTCCCGCCGTTGTCGACCTTGCCGCGATGCGCGATGCCGTCGTCAAAATGGGTGGCGACGCCCAGAAGGTGAACCCGCTTTCACCGGTTGACCTCGTCATTGACCACTCGGTCATGATCGACTTCTTCGGCACCGACGACGCACTCGACAAAAACATGGAAGTCGAGTTCGAACGTAACGGCGAACGCTACGAGTTCCTGCGCTGGGGCCAGAATGCGTTCAACAATTTCCGCATCGTCCCGCCGGGGGCAGGTATCTGCCACCAGGTGAACGTCGAACATCTCGCCAAGGTCGTCTGGACCGGCGAAGATGACAACGGCAAAACCGTTGCCTATCCCGATACGCTGGTCGGTACCGACTCTCACACCACCATGGTTAACGGCCTTGCCGTTCTGGGTTGGGGTGTTGGTGGTCTCGAAGCCGAAGCCGCAATGCTCGGTCAGCCGATCTCGATGCTGATCCCCGAAGTCGTCGGTTTCAAACTGACCGGCTCGATGAAAGAAGGCATCACCGCAACCGACCTCGTGCTGCGCGTCGTTCAGATGCTCCGCGAAAAAGGCGTTGTCGGCAAGTTCGTCGAATTCTATGGCGACGCGCTTGACCATATGAGCCTGCCGGATCGTGCGACCATCGGTAACATGGCACCGGAATACGGTGCGACCTGTGGCTTCTTCCCGATCGACGATGAAACGCTGAACTACATGCGTAACACCGGCCGCTCCGAAGAACAGATCGCACTGGTCGAAGCATATGCCAAAGAACAGGGCATGTGGCGCGACCCGAGCTTCGAAGCAGAATATACCTCGACCCTTGAACTCGACATCTCGACCGTCGAACCGGCCCTGTCCGGTCCGAAACGTCCGCAGGACCGCGTTCTGCTGAAAGATGCCGTTTCAAGCTTCACCAAGACCTTTGCCGATATGGCACCGGGTGTTGATGCGGATCGTTCTGTTCCGGTTTCGAACGAAAACTTCGCAATGAAAGACGGTAACGTCGTTATTGCCGCCATCACGTCCTGCACCAACACCTCGAACCCGAGCGTGCTGATCGCAGCCGGCCTGCTGGCGAAAAAAGCGGTTGAACTCGGCCTGCAGCGCAAACCGTGGGTGAAAACCTCGCTCGCACCGGGCTCGCTGGTTGTTGCCGACTATCTCGAAAAAGCCGGTCTGCAGTCCTATCTCGACAAGCTTGGCTTTAACGTTGCCGGTTTCGGTTGCACCACCTGTATCGGTAACTCCGGTCCGCTGGCCGACCCGATCATCGAGGCAATTGACGGCAACGACATGCTCGTTACCGCCGTTCTCTCGGGCAACCGTAACTTCGAAGGCCGCATCAGCCCGCAGGTCAAGGCAAACTACCTTGCCTCCCCGCCGCTGGTTGTTGCCTATGCCATTGCCGGTAACCTGAAGGTCGATCTGAACAAAGACCCGATCGGTACCGACAAGAACGGCAAAGACGTCTTCATGAAAGACATCTGGCCGACCAACAAGGAAATCGCGGACACCATCGCGTCCTCGATCTCTGCTTCGATGTACAAGGATCGTTACGACAACATCTTTGCCGGCCCGAAACCGTGGCAGGAAATCGAAGTCACCGAAGGCGAAACCTTCGATTGGGATGGCAAATCAACCTACGTCCAGAACCCGCCTTACTTCGTCAATATGGCGAAAGAACCGGGTGAGTTCTCGGAAGTTCATGGTGCACGTCCGCTCCTGATCCTGGGTGACTCTGTCACCACCGACCACATTTCTCCGGCCGGTTCGATCAAGGCAGAAAGCCCGGCAGGTGAATACCTCAAGGCGCATGGCGTCGAAGTTCGTGATTTCAACTCCTACGGCGCACGCCGCGGGAACCACGAAGTCATGATGCGCGGTACCTTTGCCAACATCCGTATCCGCAACGAAATGGCACCGGGCACCGAAGGTGGTGTTTCGGTTCATTACCCGTCCGGCGAACAGGGCTGGGTCTATGATGTTGCCATGCGTTATCAGGCCGAAGGCACCCCGCTGGTTGTCATCGCTGGTAAGGAATACGGCACCGGTTCTTCCCGTGACTGGGCAGCCAAAGGCACCAACCTGCTTGGCGTCAAAGCTGTTCTGGCCGAAAGCTTCGAACGTATCCACCGCACCAACCTGGTCTGCATGGGCGTCCTGCCGCTGCAGTTCAAGAATGGTGAAGGTCGTGCGACTTACAAGCTTGATGGCACCGAAGTCTTCGACGTTCTGGGTATCGGCAACGGTATCAACCCGATGCAGGACGTTACGGTTCGTATCACGCGCAAGGATGGCTCCACCGAAGAGGTCATTGCCACCTGCCGTATCGATACCGAAAACGAAGTCCTTTACTACCAGAACGGCGGCATTCTGCAGTTCGTTCTGCGTAACATGATGAAAGCGGCCTGATTTTTCCTGAAATCAGAAGCTGACTGAATGTGAAACACCCCCGCCTTTTATGGACGGGGGTGTTTTTTTTGCAGGTTCCTGCACCTTTAAATTGCGCCAAATCCAAACCACATCTATCCATTGATTTATAACAAGTCAGCCATCCCGACGATTTGCTAGGGATGAGGCTAGACCAGAAATGCCCGCAAACCGGGTGCCAGACAGGATTTGGACAGCAACAGGTTATTATGACGCGCCCCAGTTTTTCGGATGGCAAGCCTCCCCACCTGACCGTAGGTACGATTTCCCCCGGCATTGTGTTGCGCTGCGGGCCGGAAACCGCCATTGGTCAGGCCATCGACATGATGCGCGAAGCCAATTGCAGCTCCATCATTGTCACCAGGGATCATCTGCCGGTCGGAATCTGGACGGAAAAGGATTGCCTGTCCCTGCCGGCCGACTGCGAAGCCACCCTGAACGAGCCGATATCAAAATGGATGTCAGCCCCGGTTCACAGCATTTCCGTCCACGCCACGCCCGAGGCCGCGATCATCCGCATGCGCGAACGCCATGTCCGCCATCTGGTCACCGTGGACGAGGAAAACCGCCTTGCCGGCATCATCAGCCAGTCGGATCTGATCCGTCAGCAGGGAAGCTGGCGCAAACTGGGCGATGGTGATGTCGGTGCCGCCATCCGCCGCACGACAATCTTTGTCGATGGCGATATTGCGATGTCGGAACTGCGCGCCCGCATGCATGACGCCAAATGCGACTGCGCGATTGTCTATGATCCGTCAGTTGCGACCGACCCGGTCGCGATGCTCGATCACACCGGGATCATCACCGAACGCGATATCCTGCGCAATCTGGCCAATGGCGATCACGCAACCCCCGCCATCAAGGTCGCCAGCCGTCCATTGCGCGTTATTTCCGCCAGGGCCAGCCTGAACAATGCCCGCGACACGATGCTGGCCGAACATATCCGCCATCTTGCCGTCATTGATGAAGCCGGCAACGTGATCGGTGTTCTGTCATTTGCCGATCTGCTGGAATTCATCGAACAGGACTACTTCGCCCATCTCCGGTCCGTGATGGAAGGCCGCGATATCGAACTGAGTGCGGCGCGCCGGTCACTGTTTCTCGCCGACAAGATCATTGAAACCTCGCCCGACGGGATCATGGTCTGTGCCGCCGACGGCACGATCGAACTGGTCAATCCTGCCTTCACGCGCGTAACTGGCTACACCGCCAGCGATGTGATCGGCAAGAACCCGAATATCCTGCAATCCGGTCGTCAGTCCCGCGAATTTTATACTGCGATGTGGCGCGATATTGCGCGACAGGGCAAATGGGAAGGCGAAATCTGGAACCGCCGCAAATCCGGAGAAATTTATCCCGAATGGCTTTCGATCATCGCGATCCGCGATGCCGATGGCCAGATCAGCCAGTATGCGTCGATCTTCACCGATATCAGCGAACGCAAGAAAAACCGCGAGGATATCCTGCGGCTTGCCCATATTGATGAACTGACCGGCTATCCCAATCGCCGCCGCTTCCTTGAACTGCTGGCACATGGCATCGGTGAGTCCCGGCGCAAGGGAACGCGCCTTACGATCCTGCTGCTTGATATCGATAATTTCCAGCGGGTGAACAACACACTGGGCCACGGCGACGGCGACGATGTTCTGGTCGAAGTTGCGCGTCGCCTGCATCGCCGTCTGGATCAGGGCGGGGTTCTGGCACGTGTCGGTGCGGATGAATATGCCATCCTGCTCTCAGGCGGCCAATCTGCCGACGATGACGCCGCACTGGCCGATGATCTTCTAAAGGCTTTAAGCCAGCCGCACCGCACCAGCAAGGGGCAGGAAATCTATCTTTCGGCCAGCATCGGCATTGCATCATTCCCCCATGATGCCAACGATACCGCCAATCTTTTACGCAATGCCGAAATTGCCATGATGCAGTCCAAGGAACAGGGGCGAAACCGGTTCAGCCGCTATAACCGCGCCAGCCATTCACGCAGCGATACCGACCTTGCCCTTGAAACCGCATTGCGTCGCGCCCTGGACCGGGATGAATTTCATCTGGTCTATCAACCGCAATTCGAAGCCCGTACCGGCAACCTGCACGGGGTCGAAGCCCTGTTGCGCTGGAACCATCCGGAACGCGGCCCGATCCCGCCAACCGTGTTCATTCCCGTGGCCGAGGAAATCGGCGTCATCGGGGAACTCGGCCGCTGGGTACTGCGCCATGCCTGCCGACAGGCCGTTTCATGGCGCGAAAAGGGCCTGCACAACATCACCATGGCGGTGAATGTCTCGGTCCAGCAATTCTATGGCACGGTCGATCTCGCCGACCAGATCAGAACAATCCTGGTCGAAAAGGGCATGGCTGCCGACCGGCTGGAAATCGAAATCACCGAAAGCCTGTTCATGCAGAATATCGAGGAAATGCGCGCCAACATGCAGCGCATTCGCGATCTCGGTGTCAAAATCGCACTGGATGATTTCGGCACCGGCTTTTCCAGTCTCAGCTACCTGCGCAAACTGCCGTTCGACACGATCAAGATGGATCGCAGCTTTGTAAGCGACATCAATCAGGGGCGTGAAGGCAGCACGCTTGCGATCACGATCCTCAATATGGCCCAGAACCTGCGCAAAAAATGTGTCGCCGAAGGTGTCGAAACCAATGCCCAGCTCACGCTTCTGCGCGATGCCGGCTGTGACTATATTCAAGGTTACCTCATGGGAAAACCAATGAGTGCCGATGACATTTTCGACCTGTCACAGCAAAGATCGGCCGAAGCTTCCTGACACAGACAAAAGGGCGGGGAATTTCCCCGCCCTTCGCATTTCGGATGCTTTGAAAAGCTGGCCTAAAGCACGCCAAGCCCCTTCAGCAGAATGAAGGCAATCGCAAGCGGTGCGATGAACTTGACGATAATGCCCCAGGCATTGATCCAGCCCGGCACCACGCCATTATGGGCGGCGATGTCTTCCTTGGCCTTGCCCCAGACAACCCAGCCGACAAACAGCGAGATGAACAGACCACCAATCGGCAGCAGCAATTTCGAGCTGATGTAATCCATCAGATCAAAGAAGCCGAGGCCAAAGATGGTGAACTCGCCCATGATGCCAAGCGACAGCGAGGACGGAATCCCCAGCAGGAAGATGATCACACCCACCACGATTGATGCCGATTTGCGGCTGATGCCACGGTCATCGACGAAATAGGCGACAACCACCTCAAGGATCGAAACCGCCGACGTCAATGCCGCAATACCGAGCAGCAGGAAGAACATGAACGCAAAGACCGATCCCATCGGCATATGCGCAAACACCGCCGGCAGCGTGATGAAAG
This sequence comes from Thalassospira sp. A3_1, assembly GCF_017744215.1. Lineage (NCBI taxonomy): Bacteria > Pseudomonadati > Pseudomonadota > Alphaproteobacteria > Rhodospirillales > Thalassospiraceae > Thalassospira > Thalassospira sp. A3_1. Next base: position 558,819 of record NZ_JAGHQQ010000001.1, read on the forward strand.
TCAGGCCCGGACCTGCACTGGGATCAAAGCCGAAGGCGAACACGGCAGGCAGGATCAGAAGACCCGCCATCACCGCAACCGAGGTATCAAGCAGCGTCACCCAACCGGCCGAACTTGCGATATTTTCCTTTTTGCTCAGATACGAGCCATAGGTAATCATCGCGCCCATCCCAAGCGAGAGCGAGAAGAACGCCTGCGAAAGGGCTTCCGATACCGTCGTCCACGTGACTTTCGAAAAGTCCGGCGAGAGCAGGAAGGCAATACCTTCGCCTGCACCCGGAAGCGTTACCGAACGCACGATCAGGATCAGCAACAGCGCAAACAGGGCCGGCATCAGAATCTTGGACGCGCGCTCGATCCCCGAACCGACACCCGCCAGAACCACAAAGATCGTCAGCGCCATGAACAGCGCATGATAGATCAGCGGCGAAACAGGATCGGAAATGAACCCGCCAAAAATGCTGCCCAATGCGGCCGGGTCTTCAATCGCAAGCGCCCCGGTGATCGATTTGACCATGTAGGAAATCGTCCAGCCGGCAACGACACTGTAAAATGACAGGATGATAAAGGCCGCCGCGACACCACAGAAACCAACCAGCGGCCAGACGCCGCCTTTAAGCTTCGCGAACGCACCAATCGCGTTCTTTTCCGCCATCCGGCCGATGACCATCTCGGCCAGCATGACCGAAAGCCCGATGGTAAAGACCAGCGCCAGATAAATCAGCAGGAAGGCACCACCGCCATTCTCGCCCGCCATATAGGGAAACTTCCAGATGTTGCCCAGCCCCACGGCCGACCCGGCAGCCGCCAGGATAAAGCCGAGGCGTGAACCCCAATGCTCTCGTTTAATCATTGCCTGCAAACCTTTCTTGGACCGGCATCCACGGAAAGTCGCTCCCGCCGCAGTGCCTGTTCCTCATTTTTCTGTATAAACGCAAAGGCGATTTCACCTCACGCATTCCGTGAAGACCTGTTGCCCCCTTTCGGAATTGACCGGAGCTAATAACACCAATCTTCCGAAATCTCCTGTCTAAATTCCCGGATTTCACGCAAAAATCGGTCGTTTCGGTGCATACGGGCCTTTCAACGCCTTGTGATTGGTGGTTGATACGCATTTTGGGGCATCATCAAGCCATGAAACAGCTTCGCCCCCTTATCATCATGCTTGCAACCGCGTTTTTCGGTGGTTTTTCGACCGCATATGCAGCCGAATCCACTTCACCCCGCGCCGTGATCGAGCTTTACACATCCGAAGGATGCAATTCCTGCCCCCCGGCGGATCGCGTCCTTTACGAATTAAATCAGGAACGTAGCGACCTTCTCGCACTGTCCTTCCATGTCGATTACTGGAACTATCTTGGTTGGGAAGACCCGTTTTCCAGTGCCGCCAATACGGAACGCCAACGTGATTATGCCGGTCGCATGCGCGAACGTTATGTCTATACCCCGCAGGTCGTGATCAATGGTGATCATGTCGTGCGGGCCACCGCCAAAAACCGAATCGTCACCACCAGCGATGAAACAACCCCGCTTCGGCAATGGGCGGAACTGGCCCTGCAATCGGATAAAAGTGCCACGCCCGCCAATGGCAAATTGAAACTCGGCATGGTCGATACCCCGCCCGCCGGTCAATCCTATCAGCTTTGGCTAATCGGCTTTGATCGCGAACATGAACGCGATGTCCGGTCTGGTGAAAATGCCGGTCGGCGTCTGGTTCACGCCAATGTCGTGCGCGAAATGATCGATCTCGGTCAGTGGGACGGCCAGCAGCGCGAACTTGATTTCGCCCTGAGCCAGCCTTGTGACGGTGGTGTCGTGGTCCTTGTTCAGGAAGGCCGCGGCGGCCCGGTTCGAAGCGCCTCGGTCATCCGCTTCTGATTATCTGTCCTTCTGCCAAACGCCGCAGCCGGTTTTTGATCGCTGCGGCGTTTGGCGTTTCTTTGGATTGATTTGAAACAATGTCATCACATCCAATGTCGGATAAAGCATGATTAATCACCCCGGACGCGTTATAGAAAACGCATATCCGGCATGAATTCCGACAGTCAAACGAGTTAGATGACAGTTTTTACCGGTTCTGATCTGACCTGTCTGCGTGGCGAACGTCTGGTCTTTGGCGATCTTTCCTTTGGCGCCAATACCGGCGATGCCGTGATGCTGCGTGGCCGCAATGGTGCAGGAAAATCAAGCCTGCTGCGCCTGATGGCGGGCCTTATGCCCCCACGCCTTGGCACCATCCGCTGGCAGGGCGATGATATCGCCGATGATAAAATCGCCCATCGTGCCCGCCTGCATTACCTTGGTCATCAGGATGCCATCAAACCGGTCCTGAGTGTTCGTGACAATCTGCGCCTGTGGGCTGAACTGCGCGGTATTTCCGATATCGACGCCGAAATTGATCAGGCCCTTCGCGCCCTTGATATTCATCATCTTGGCAACACCGCCGGGCGATATCTTTCAAGCGGCCAGAAACGCCGCACCGCCCTTGCCCGTATCCTGCTGGGTCAAAGCGACCTTTGGCTGCTTGATGAACCAACTGTTGGCCTTGATCGCGAAAGCTGTGCCGAGCTGGCCCGCCTGATTGCCGAATTCCGCGCCAAAGGCGGCATCGTGGTTTATTCGACCCATGTCGATCTGGATATCGCGGCCCCGACCGTCCTCGATCTGGATCAGTTCGCCATCCCGATGATGGAATGGCTGGTCGAACAGGATGATGAAGAAGCAGACGAAAACCTGTCGCACGACATGAATCAAGGCAAGACGACGGAGGCCACGATATGAATGCCTTTGTCGCCATCCTGCGCCGCGATTTGCGTCTAGCCCTGCGTCAGGGGGCGGATTCCGTGATGGTGGTTGCCTTCTTTATCGTAACCACCACCCTGTTTCCGTTTGGTGTCGGGCCCGAAGCCAACATTCTGGCGCGTATCGCATCTGGGGTGATCTGGGTCGCGGCCCTGCTGGCCGCCATGCTGTCACTCGAACGCGTCTTTCAGACAGATTACGAGGATGGCACGCTGGAACTGCTGACCCTGTCGCCCGCCCCGCTGGAGCTTCTGGTGCTGGGCAAGGTCTGCGCCCACTGGCTGACGACGGGCCTGCCGCTGATTATTGCCGCACCGGTGATGGCCGTGATGCTGAATATGGATCAGGACGGCTTTGGCACCCTGATGATCGCCATGCTGATCGGCACACCCGCACTCAGTCTGATCGGGGCGATTGGCGCGGCACTGATACTGGGGGCACGGCGCGGCGGTGTACTGGTGTCGTTACTGGTCCTGCCACTATATATACCGGTACTGATTTTCGGTGCTGGCGCGGTCGAGGCCGCATTGCTTGGCATTTCCGCCCAGGCACAGTTACAGATCATGGGGGCGATCCTGTTGCTGTCACTGGCTGCTGCCCCGTTTGCCACGGCCCACGCCATCCGGCAGGCCGTGGAATGACAAAGAACACAGACTGACGACCTTCGGCGGCATCGCCGCAAACGGACGAGAGAAAATGCATCGTTTCGCCAAACCAAGCGTGTTTCTGAAACTGACCGGGGCCATGATGCCCTGGATGGTCGCGCTGACCGTCATCCTGACCGTGGTCGGGCTTTATCTGGCCCTGATCGGGTCACCGGTTGACTATCAGCAGGGCAACACCGTCCGCATCATGTATATCCATGTGCCCGCCGCATGGATGGGCCTGTTCTGTTATGTCGGCATGGCCCTTTGCGGCGCCATGAGCCTGATCTGGAAACATCCGCTGGCCGATATCTGCGCGCGCGCCACCGCACCGGTCGGCGCGACCTTTACCGCCCTGACCCTGATTACCGGATCGCTTTGGGGCGAACCGATGTGGGGAACATGGTGGGTCTGGGATGCGCGCCTGACCTCGATGCTGATCCTGCTGTTCCTCTATCTTGGCTATATCGCGCTGGTAAATGCCTTTGACGATCCCGAACGCGGGTCAAAGGCCGGATCGGCACTGGCGCTGGTCGGGGTGGTCAATGTGCCGATCGTCAAATTTTCGGTCGACTGGTGGAACACCCTGCATCAACCGGCATCGGTCGCCCGCATGGGCGGCCCCAGCATCGATCCCAGCATGCTGGCCCCGCTTCTGATCATGGCCTTTGCCTTTACCGGATATTATTTCATCATTCTGGTCCTGCGCGTGCGCCTTGAACTGAACCAGCGCCGCATTCGCGCCCTTCAGCTCAGCGGCCTGTTTGACGAACGCGCCGCTGCCAATGGCGATGACGACGCACTTGCCTATGATCAGGGTCACAACGCCGGAGCCGGAAAATGAGTGAATTCTTCTCAATGGGCGGATACGGCAGCTATATCTGGGCCAGCTATGGCATCGCTGCCCTTGCCATGATTGCGCTGCTGGTCGCAACCCTGCGGGGCCTGCGTCAAAGCAAAACCGAACTTGATCAGCTTGAAACCGTTCTGAAAGCCCGCCGTCCCAGACGTGCCCGCACCACAGACCAGTCTCAGACATCCTGAGCGGAGAATATGAAGTGTCTCTTTCGCGTGCCAAATCCCGCAAACGTCAGCGCATGTATATCATCATGGCCGCCCTTCTCGCGGTCGGTGCGGCTGCCGCACTTGCCCTGACGGCGTTTGAAGATTCGGTTGTGTTCTTCTTCAGCCCGACCGAAATCGCCGAAAAATCGCCGATTGATCCCGATCAGCGCCTGCGCGTCGGCGGCCTTGTCGAAGAAGGATCGCTCAAAAAACTCGGCGGCGGTGAAACCGTCACCTTCACCGTTACCGACATGGCAAATTCGGTCACCATTTCCTATACCGGCATCCTGCCCGACCTGTTCCGTGAAGGTCAGGGCGTCGTCGCCGAAGGCCATATGGGCTCCGAGGGTCAGTTCATCGCGTCCGAGGTTCTGGCCAAACATGACGAGAATTACATGCCGCCAGAAGTCGCTGACTCATTGAAAAAAAGCGGTTATTGGGAAGAAATCGAAGCCCGAAATGCCGAACAAATGCGTAATTAAGCCACATTCTGCCATCATAAAAACCTCATATTGAAGCCTTCAACGCGGCATTAAAACTGGGTGGATGCCTTGCTATTTGACAGCAGGGGCTGAGTGGTGTTCGTTTACCGCACATCACGTACGGGGAAATCTGAAGAAACGCATGATCGCAGAGTTTGGACATTTTGCCCTTATCCTCATTCTCGCATTGGGGACCTGCCAGGCCGTCCTGTTCTGTCCGGCCCTGTTTCGCGCAAGCTATCGCGCGCTCGGCCCGACACCGGCAATGGCTCCGGCAATCGCAAGCGGCTCCCTGCCTGACGGAATGACCGGCACGACCGGGCCTGCCGAAACATCCGGTTTCGGTGTCTGGCCGCTGCCATTTGCCATGTGCGTTCTGGCAATCATTGCCGAGGCCGCCCTGATCCATTCCTTCATTGTCAGCGATTTCACCCTGCCCGTGGTGGCCGGTTACAGCCATTCCTCCACCCCGCTGATTTACCGCATCGGTGCGGCCTTCATCCCCGATAGCGGCGCGATGCTGTTCTGGGTCGCGACCACTACGCTGGCGACATTGTTATTTGCCCTGCAAAGTGTTGCGCGCGGCGTTACCGAACAGGATCGTGTTGCCCTTGGCATTCTTGGCATCGTTGTCGCCCTGCTGGCGGCGGCAGCAATCATTGATGCCGATCCCTTCATGCGTTCCGGGATGGCGCCCCTTGATGGCAGCGGTCTTGACCCGGAATTGCAGGACATCGCCGGCATGATCCGCGGACCGATCCTCTATGCCGGTCTTGCCGGACTGTCGGTGATCTTTGCCGTAACCTTTGCCGCCTTGCCGGGTGCCAAGCTTGATCGTGCATGGTCCGAACAGCTTCGCCCGTGGGCAATGGTCTCCTGGACGTTCCTTGGCGGTGCCATCGCGATTAGCGCCTACCGCGCCTATACCGAACAGGCATGGGGCAACTGGTGGTATTGGGATACATCCGAAAATGCCCTGCTGCTGCCCTGGCTTTTGACCACCGCCTTCGTGCATTGCCGTGCGGTCCTTGAAAAAACCGATACCCTGAAACCCTGGACGGCCCTTCTGGCCCTGTCTGCCTTCGGGGCGGGCTGGTTCGGGACATTCCTTGTGCGCTCCGACCTGCTCGGGCCATTGCCAACCGCCCTGCTCAGCAGCGGCGACAGTGTGGCCCTTCTGGTCGGGTTCTGTGTGCTGTTTGCCGGGGCCTATTTCATGTTCTGGCGCTGTGCTGGCGGCATGATCGACAACAAGGACTTTTCCCTGATATCGCGCGAAAGCGGCATGTTCTTAAACAGCGTGATGCTGTCGGTCGCAGCCGCAACCGTTCTGATCGGCACCATTTATCCGCTGTTCCTGCGCTGGTTTGACGGCGATATCATCACGGTCGGTCCGCCGTTCTTCGTTCAGGCGCTAATCCCGATCGGTTTGCCGCTTCTGTTCCTGATGGGTTTTGCCCCGACACTTCGCTGGCGCAATGACGAGGCATGGCAGATCGGACGCCGGATGAAACTGGCGGCCATGATGTCGCTGATTGTCATTCTGTTTGTCTGGATGCGCTTTATCAATGCATCCCCCCTGCCATTGCTTGGCATCGGCCTTGCGGCATGGGTCTTTACCGCCGCCCTTGGTGATCTTTGGGAACGCCTGTGGCGGCAGCCCGATCACGGCGAAGGCAAATACCGCAATCTCCAGCTTCTGGGCCCCCGCTATCTCAGCATGACCTTTGCCCATATCGGCATCGCCATCCTGATTGCCGGTGGCTCGGCCAGTGCCATCTGGGAACAGCAGATATCGTTATCGGCCCGCACCGGCCAAAGCATCCAGATCGGCCCCTATAACCTGCAATATGAAGGTGTGGCACTGCTGCCCGGCGAAAACTTCGCCACGCGCAAGGCAACCTTTATCGTCTATCGCAACGCCCAGCCGGTCGCCGAACTGTTCCCCGAAGTCCGCTATTATCCGATCCGCGGCATTGAAACCAAGGAAGCCGATATCTGGCACGGACGCGACGGGGATTTGCATGTTTCCGTCGGCGAACGGGCCGAAGACGGCGGACGTGTCGTGACCGTCCGGTTCCTGCCGATGATGCCCTGGGTTTGGGGTGGAATGTTACTGATGCTGATTGGTGGTGCCATCAGCATCTGTACGCGCATCGTCCTGCGCTATAAGAAGAACGGAGTTCCCGCTTCATGAGATTCTGGATCGCAGTCATCCCGCTGGTGCTCTTTGCGGCCCTTGCCGGTGTCTTTCTGATGAATATCGGCAAGGATACATCGGTTGTACCATCTGCCTTGCTCGACAAACCGGCACCGGATTTCCAGCTCCCCCCGCTGCCTGGTCGTGATCGGGGATTGTCGCGGGCCGATATTTCAAAGGGCGAGGTTTCGGTGCTGAACGTCTTTGCCAGCTGGTGCATTCCCTGCCGTGCCGAACATCCGCTGATCAAGCGCCTCTCGCGCGAGGCCGATGTGCCTGTTTATGGTCTGAACTACAAGGAAAAAGACCCGCAGGACGGTGTGAACTGGCTTGATGAACTGGGCGATCCCTATACCGCAGTCGGCATGGATCTGTCCGGGCGGACCGGGATTGATTTCGGTGTCTATGGCGTGCCGGAAACCTTTATCATCGATGGCAGCGGACAGATCAGATACAAGCATGTCGGTCCGGTCACCAATGAAATCCTCGAAGAAGTCCTGCTGCCCAAGATTGCGGAGTTAAAGGGATGATCCGTCGAAATTGCTCACTGTTCGCGGCCTTCGTGATCCTGCTGGGTTTGCATGCAGCCCCGGCATTTGCGGTCAACCCCGATGAAATGCTGGCCGATCCGAAACTGGAAGAACGCGCGCGCGATATCAGCCAGGAACTGCGCTGTCTGGTCTGTCAGAACCAGTCGATTGATGATTCCGATGCCGATCTGGCTCGCGATCTGCGCATTCTTGTCCGCGAACGTCTGGTTGCCGGTGACAGCAACGAAGAAGTCATCGATTACATTGTCGAACGCTATGGCGATTATGTTCTGCTCAACCCGCCGCTGAAACCCGAAACCTATATTCTTTGGATCAGCCCGGCGGTTCTTGCATTCCTTGCCCTGATTGCCGTGATTGCCTTTTACCGCCGCAAACAGCGTGAAGACGGTGCAGGACCAAAATCGCTTTCCGCCCAGGAACAGAAGCGGCTTGATGAAATCCTCGGCACGTCACAGGATCGCTCGTAACGATGCAGTTTGATCACCCTGCATACCGCACTCCCCGCAAGCGAGGTTCCCTGTGATCTGGCTTGGTCTTGTCATACTTGCCGCGTTTGGCGGGCTTGCGATTTATGCCAGCCTGCCGCGCCACCATGGCAGATCCGGTGATGCTGCAACGCCGGGTACCAAACTTTCCTTTGGCCCCGTCGCCCGGATCGGCTTTTCCGCCCTGCCGATTATTGCCGCGGTTATTCTTTATACCGCGATTGGCATGCCGCAAATTCCGTCGCGCCCCTATGCCGAACGGGAAGGCGAACGCAATCTTGCCGCGGCGGCGGCTGCCGCAACCGATGTGACAGATCCCGATTTCCAAACCGATCAGCAGATCCGCCGCCTGCTCAGTCAGATTGTCCTCACGCTTGAAGCCAATCCCCGTAACCTGCAGGGCTGGATTGTTCTGGCGCGCGGGTCGCTACGGCTGGGTGACGTTGAACGGGCGGTCGCGGCCTTTGCACGTGCCTATGCCCTGTCGGGGCACAATCCGTTACTCGCCATTGAATATGCCGACACGCGCATCACCGCCCAGCAGGGCCAGATTGATCAGGTATCACGTGATCTTGTCCTGCATGCCCTTGGCCAGATGCCAAACCATCAGCTCAGCCGCTATTACTATGGCATGATGCTGAAACAGCAGAACAAGTATCAGCAGGCCCTGAATGTCTTTACCGATCTCTATCGCGACATTCCAAAGGACGACCCGCTCAGCGGCGCGACCGAGGCGGAAATCCAGTTGCTGAATGCTGAAATCGCCGACGCGACAGAGTCGGAACCGAACTGACGAACTGACTGCCCCCCATGGGACTTTATCGGGCTAGGCCCCAATCAGATACAGCACACCCAGCAAAGCCGCGACAATCAGAATGAAAGTTCCCGCGACCACCGCAAATCGCATCACCGGATGCAGTTTGGCAAGTTCCGTGGTCTCGTCGCTCTGTGATTGAAGGCCGCCTGCTTCGCGGTCCTTGTGGAACCGGCGAAGTGCCTCATCACCACTCATCGGTGGCATCTGCATCCGGTCCAGAACCGTGCCCTGATCCCGACGACCAGACGACGGATCATCATTGCGATGGTTGTTTGCGGTCATCAATCCCGGCTTAGCGTTCGGCGGTCAGGCCACTATCACCCGTACCGCCAAGGTCCTGTGACTGGTAAACCGGCCACTGCCCCGCGGCAAGACGATCGAGCGACGGGCTATCCTGCCCCAGACGCGACCGATACATCCAAAGGTTCGCCATCACACGCTCAATAAACAGGCGCGTTTCACGCGACGGAATGCTTTCGATGAAATACAGCGGATCTTCGTTATCCTTGAGCGCCTTCTGCCAGCGCCCCAGATTGCCGATCCCGCCATTATAGGCCGCCATCAACTGCAGGAAGCCGTTATCAACCCCGTCCTGTCCCAGCAGATGGTCGACATATTTCTGCCCCAGCGACAGGTTGATTTCCGGCTCATACAGCTCCGCACGCTTTTCACCGCGATAACGGGTATTGCCGATATAGCTGGCGGTTGCGGGCATCAACTGCATCAAACCGCGCGCACCGGCATGGCTTCGTGCCTCGGCATTGAAACCGGATTCCTGACGCATCAGCGCATAAATCAGCGCCCGGTCAACTTCATACCCGCCTTCCGGTGCCCATGGCGGAACCGGATAAAGCGCATTGACGATCACCTCGCCGGTCTTCTGCGCGATATACCCGCCAAGCCGCATGGTCAGCGACGCAAAATTGGCATTGTCCGCAAGGGAGAGCACCGCCCGGCGCAGCTTGTCATCATCACTTGCCGCGGCCTTGCGCAATTCACGTTCCGCCTCGTCACGATTGCCAATCTGGATCAGGGCAAGGGCACGGCGACCATGCGGATCAAGTTTTAGCTTGTTGGCGCGATTTTCATCAAGCGCCAGACTGTCCCAGTCAAAAACGTCATCCCGGCCAAGCGACCGCAAAGCCAGAAGCCCATAGAACGACCGCGGATATTCCGCCGCCATCTGCAACAGTTTGTCGGCTTCAACAAAACGCCCCGCCGCCAGATCAATACGTGCCGCCCAGAACGCCCCGGCCGAACGGGTCCAGCTTGACGCATATTTGTTTTCGGTCAGTGCGATGAAATGGCTGTGCGCCTGATCCATCTTGCCAAGGCGCCACGCGGTCAGGCCCGCCGTCCAATGCGCCTGCGGCAGGTATTTGCCCGACCGCTTTGCGGCTTCCGCCGCATGGCGCAATGCCAGATCCGGCTTGCCGAAATAATAATATCCCGACGCAATCGATGTCCGCGATTCGTCAAGTTCATAGGCATCAAACAGGCGTTTGGTTTCCTGCGCCTCAAGAACCTGCAACGCCCCGGTCGGCCAGCCGTCACCGATCCGCTGGCGAATGCGGCGTTTCAGAACCGAAACGCGCGAACGCTGTGCCGATGAAAGGCTTTTGGTCGATTTATGGTGATAGGGACGGATGTCTTCGTAATCATATCCGGCACCGTTGACATAACCACCAACCGGCTTTTTCGGATAGCTGGCACTGCCACGGCGCTGCAACGCCAGTTTGTAAATGCGCGGTGCCTGCGGATGGTCGGCATAAAGCGCCAGCCAGTCCTTCAATTCCTTGTAACGCGACCGATATGCCGTCGGATGCAGATACCGCTGCGCCAGCACATGGCCCATCAGCAGATCATCGGACAAACGCGAAATCAGGTTATCCGCATCTTTCCAGCGGCCCTGTTCCTGAACGGCAAAAATCTGTTCGTAAAGTTCTGCGTCGCGCTTGGACAGCGCAAGGGGAACCGATACCGAAGCATCGTCACCAGTCTCGGGCGCGCTTAAGGCGGCCTGTTCCTTGGTGGCCTGGGCATGCGTTACGGGCACTGCCAGCGCGATGGCACCAAGTGCTGTGAAGAAAACGGTACGCCGTAATGCCAATGCGGCACGCGGCAGGCCTGTTTTTATTGCTTCGATCAAAACCAGTCTTTCCCCTGCGAGACTCCGGCAAAGCCGTGTTTGTATCCCGAAGCAGTTTCTCGTCGCAACCTGTAGAGTGCGGTGTCCCCCCGCTTGAAGCCGCCATATATACCAGCAAAAGCCTGCCTCGCGAAATGATTTCTCCGAAATCAACCACTTGGCGGGGATGTTCGCACGCTGCCTGCCCGCTGCATATCGGCCATGCATCGTGGGTTTCGTAAGGTAATTTACGACAATTTCTGCGCCACGGCCCGCAAATCACGCCACGCCAGCCGCTTCTGTTCGGGTGTCCGAAGCAGATAGGCCGGATGGAACATGGCCGTCACATCGGCGACACTGGACGCCCCCAATGTCATTTCCTTCCATGTGCCCCGCAACCGGGTAATGCCGCGATCCTCTTCCATCAGGGTCTTGGCCGAACTGCCGCCAAGACAGACAACAACCTTTGGCCCGATCAGTTCAAGATGACGGCGAACAAACGGTTCGCACACCGCGATCTCGGCGATGGTCGGCTGACGGTTTCCCGGCGGACGCCACGGCAGGATATTGGTGATATAGACTTCCTCACGCGCAAAGCCGATGGACCGCAACATCGCATCAAGCAACTTGCCGCTCGGCCCGACAAAGGGTTCGCCCTGCCGGTCCTCTTCCGCACCCGGTGCCTCCCCCACCAGCACCAATCGTGCTTCGGGGTTGCCCACGCCAAAGACGGTATTGCTCGCCGATTTCTTAAGCGCGCAGCCTTCGAACTTTTCGACCGCTTCCTTAAGATCGGCCAGACTGGTTGCCGCCGCGGCAAGATCACGGGCCGATTGCCGGGCTTCGTGGGGCGTATCGGATAACAGGAACCCCGCCCCCGGTGCCATCGGCGGCGGCGGTGTCATCGCACCTGTACCTCCGGCGGGCCGGGGCATCGCCGGGCGGGCGGCCCCGCCACCACTGGGCGGCAATGAAGCACGGCCGAACTGGCCTGCCTGACGGCTCAGGCTTTCGGACGCCTTGAAACGGTCCAGCGGCTCGTCGGCAATTGCTTCGTCCGCGCCCATTTCAAACTGCCAGATCAATGCCTGCAGCGGGTCGAGGTTATTTACATCAAAATCTGTAATTGGTTTGCTCATCTACACAGGAACGGTGTATGTTGCGGCGCACTCGTTGGAATGGCGCATGGATTTAAATCGACTTTAACGATTTTGGATCACTTGCACCATATACAAACGCGGCTTAAATCGGTACACCTATACCGATTAACCAATGAATGTGAGAAATCAGGGCTTGGGCGAGACTCTGATCGGTGAATACCGGCTTGTGACCCATACGGACGGAAACAGTCCGAAACGGTCGGCAGCCAAAGGAGAGAGGCCATATGGAACGCGAATCCATGGAATTTGACGTGGTTGTCGTCGGTGCCGGTGTATCCGGTCTGTCGGCTGCCATTCGCTTGATGCAACTCGCCCAGGAACATGAAAAAGAAATCACCGTCTGTGTGGTGGAAAAAGGTTCCGAGGTCGGCGCGCATACGCTTTCGGGTGCGGTGATGGAACCGCGTTCGATGAACGAACTTTTCCCCGACTGGAAAGAACGCGGCGCACCGCTGAATGTCCCCGCTGGCAAGGACGAGTTCCTGATGCTGAGCGAAACCGGTGGCATCAAGCTCCCCACCCCGCCGCAGATGCATAACAAGGGCAATTATATCGTAAGCCTCGGCAATGTCTGTCGCTGGCTTGGCGAACAGGCCGAAGCCATGGGGATCGAAGTTTATCCCGGCTTTGCTGCCGCTGAAGTCCTGTTTAACGAAGACGGTTCGGTCAAGGGGATCGCGACCGGCGATATGGGCATCCAGCGCGATGGCACGCCCGGCCCGAACCACGAACCGGGCATGGAACTGCATGCGAAATACACCTTCTTTGCCGAAGGCTGCCGTGGCTCGCTGTCCGAACAGCTGATCAAAAAGTTTGATCTGCGCAAAAATTCCGATCCGCAAACCTATGGCATCGGCATCAAGGAACTGTGGGAAGTCGACCCCGAAGTTCACGAAGAAGGCAAAATCACCCACACCACCGGCTGGCCGCTTGATAAAAACACCTATGGCGGGTCGTTCCTGTATCACCTTGATAACAATCAGGTGGTGGTCGGCTTCGTGATCGGGCTTGATTACGAAAACCCGCATCTCAGCCCGTTTGACGAATTCCAGCGTTTCAAAACCCACCCGAAGGTCCGCAAGATTTTCGAAAAGGGTCGCCGTATTTCTTACGGCGCGCGCGCGCTGAACGAAGGCGGGTTCCAGTCGATCCCCGATCTGGTCTTCCCCGGCGGCTGCCTGATCGGCTGTTCGGCCGGTTTCATGAATGTGCCGAAAATCAAGGGATCGCACACCGCGATGAAGACCGGTATGCTCGCCGCCGAGGCCGCGTTCGAGGCGCTAACTGCCGAAACACCGCCCGCCTCGATGGAAAGCTACCCGGAAAAGCTTAAAAACAGCTGGGTCTATCCCGAACTGCACAAGGTCCGCAACATCCGCCCAAGCTTTGCCAAATGGGGCTATTGGGGCGGCATGGCCTATAGTGCAGTCGATACTTATCTGTTGGGTGGCAAGGCCCCCTGGACCTTCAAAAACCATGCGGACCACGCCTGCCTGAAACCGGCTGCCGACATGCCGAAAATCGACTATCCGAAACCGGATGGCAAAATCAGCTTCGACAAGCTGTCGTCGGTGTTCCTGTCAAACACCAACCACGAAGAAGACCAGCCGATCCATCTGACGCTCAAGGATGCCAGCGTGCCGGTCGACGTCAACCTTGCGGTCTATGACGGGCCCGAAGCCCGCTTCTGCCCGGCTGGCGTTTACGAATTTGTCGAGGACGAAGATAAAGGCGGCAAACGTCTGCAAATCAATGCGCAGAACTGCGTGCATTGCAAGACCTGCGACATCAAGGACCCGACCCAGAACATCGTCTGGGTGGTGCCCGAAGGTGGCGGCGGCCCGAACTATCCCAATATGTAATCCGCAAAAAGAGCTTTTTTTTCAGGCCTTAGACTGCTGACAAAGTCCTCGCATTAAGCGGGGACTTTTGTTTCAATGCGGCACGTTTAAAAAGAAAGAAGCCCATCAGGAAGAGCTGGAAAGGATGACACTGTCATTTCTGGTGCCGTTGGATGATTTGCTGCACAAGACTAAGGCGGTGATTGATTTTGATTTCATCCATGACTGTGTCGCGCATTTATACTGTGCCGATAACGGGCGACCGGCCCCGAGAGCTACTACATGGTGTGCGATGGCAAGCCGAAGTTTCTTTTCATGACCGGATCATCATCGCGTGGCCTCAGGCGTGCCCCGCCTCACCCGAAAGAAGTTCGGGGGCAAAGCCCAGCTTGGCAAAGGCCCGTTCCCATTTGTCTTCGCAATCGGTATCAAACAGAAGGTCGGCATCCGCATCAACATGCAACCAGCCATTGGCAAGGATTTCACTTTCAAGCTGCCCGCTGCGCCATCCGGCATAACCAAGGGCCAGAATGCTGCTTTTCGGGCCTTCGCCGAGCGCAATCTGTTCAAGGATATCGACCGTCGCCGTCACCGACACACCGGGATCGACATGCAGGGTCGCCTCGTTTTCAAAATCGGTACTGTGCAGAACAAACCCGCGCCCGCTTTCAACCGGGCCGCCGAAATGGACCTGAATATCGGCAATCGTCGGCGCCGGGCGCGCAATGCCAAGCTGCTCAAGCAGTTCGGGAAACGTGATGCTGTCGATCAGCCGGTTGACCACCAGCCCCATCGCCCCATCCTCGTTATGGGCACAGATATAGACCACGCTTTGCGAAAAGCGGGGGTCACGCATGCCCGGCATCGCCACAAGCAGCTTCCCTTCCAGATATTCGCCAGTGTGTTCTTTAATTCCCATTCCCGAACTTTTCCTGTTTTGCTCATACAAACCTAACGCGATCCGTCGCCCATTACCACCGAAAGCCACCTTTGCCTGAAAACAGTCCAAAAATGACATTGATCAAAGCCGAAACGCGCCACTGCTTTACATGTAGGTAGCCAGACAGGCAATCGACAGCAATCGCCTGGTAAAAAAGATGGTGTTCCTGATCACATCAACAGGCACACCACCGATCAACCCATCAGGCACACGAGCCGGTAACGCAGTCGTGCCTTGCTTTGAACATCAACCGGGATTAGCCATCATTTCCATGGCATCCTAGGGCATGCCGGTGGCACAAAGCCCGGTTTTGTGCCATATCCACCAAACGGAATGTCATCGTGCCCGTTTCGAAAACCAGAAGGAACCACCCGTGATCCGGTCTTTGCCTGTCATCCTTGGCCTGTTTATCGCAGCCCTCGCCCCCCTGGGTATCGGGGCGGGCACAGGGGCGCATGCACAAACCGCCGCCAGCAACCGGGTTGACGAGGATTTCGCATCGGTCCGCCTGCTCAGCGCGCGTGACGCCATCAATGGCCGCGATGAAATCCGCCTTGGTCTTGAATTCGAACTTGAGCCCGACTGGAAAATCTATTGGCGCAGTGCCGGTGATGCCGGTTTCCCGCCGCAGCTCGACTGGGCCGGATCAACCAATATCGGCGATGGCGAAATCCGCTGGCCCGCCCCGCACCGTTTTTCGATCTTTGGCCTCGAAACATTCGGCTACAAGGATCACATCATCCTGCCGATTGATGTCCCCGTGACCGATCCCGCACAGGCCGCCCATATCGAACTTGATGTCGATTATCTGGTCTGCAGCGATGTCTGCATCCCCGCACAGGCCCACCTTACCCTTGATATCCCGGCAAGTCTTTCGGGCGGCACGGATGGCGATAACCCCGCCATCAGCAGCTTTGCCCATGACATCGAAAAATTCGCATCCCGCGTCCCGCTTCGCGGTGACAACCTGCCAATGTCGGTCACCGATATCTGGCAGTCGGTCGACGCATCGGGCGAAAAGAACAAAACGGTTCTCAATGTCGCCGTCTCGGGCCTTGATCAAACCGCGACCGATCCGGTTGAAATCCTGATCGAAGGCAATGTCCGCCTTGGCTTTGGCGTGCCGGTCCCGACCGCAACCGATGACGCAAACGGCACACAGCAATTCCAGATCCCGATCTATGGCCTGAAAGACGGTCAGACCACGATTGGCGATGACGTGATCGTCACCGTCATTGCCGGCCCCCTTGCCATCGAACAGGACCGCCAGATCGCCGCTTCCCCGTCTGGTTCTGCCACCAGCAGCAGCAACACCGTTTCCGGCACCAGCATCGCCGCCACCAGCCTGTGGCTGATCGGCGCGCTGGCCCTTCTGGGCGGCTTCATCCTTAATTTCATGCCCTGCGTCCTGCCGGTCCTCTCGATCAAGGTCATGTCGGCGATGAAGGCCCAGGGTGCCGAGCGTGCTAGCACCCGGCGCGGCTTCCTTGCCAGTGCGGCGGGCATCATCACCTCTTTCTGGCTGATCGCGGCCGTTCTGATCGGCATCAAGCTTGCGGGGGGTACGATTGGCTGGGGCATCCAGTTCCAGCAACCGCTGTTCCTGACCGTGATGACCATCATCGTCGCCCTGTTTGCCTTCAATATGTGGGGCCTGTTTGAAATCAACGGCCCGGCCGAACTCGGCAATGCCGCCAATGATGCCATCACCACGCGCGAACAATCCGGAAGCCACCTTGGCGGTCATTTCCTGACCGGCATGTTCGCCACCCTGCTGGCAACCCCGTGTTCGGCCCCGTTCCTTGGCACGGCGGTCGGTTTCGCGCTGGCCGGAAGCAGCTTCGACATTTTCTGGATATTCACCCTGCTGGGCATCGGGCTTGCCATTCCTTATCTCGCGATTGCCGCCCGGCCCGAAATCGCCCGACTTCTGCCTAAGCCCGGTCGCTGGATGGGCTTTGTCAAAGGGGTTCTGGGCGTGGCCCTTGCCGGGACCGCCATCTGGCTGCTGTCGGTTCTGGCGGTTCAGATCGGCATGGGCGGGGCGATTGCGGTTGGTGTGGCCCTTGTGATCGCGGGCATCCTGCTGTTTGCCCGCCACCGCACGACGGTGCAGAAACGCAAATTTTCTTTTACAGCACTTGCCACCCTTGGCGTGCTGGCCGCCCTGTTTGCACCGGGCTTTTCCAAGGCCCCGGTTCGCGAAACGGGGGGCGCTGAAACCGTCACCGGCAAACTCCCGTGGCAGCCCTTCGCCCCGGATGAAATCGCCCGCCACGTTGCCGATGGCAAAACCGTTCTGGTCGATATCACCGCCGAATGGTGTGTCAGTTGTCAGGTCAACAAGAAGCTGGTCCTTGAAACCGACGAGATCACCGCGGCCCTGTCTGCCGATGATGTCATTGTGATGCAGGGCGACTGGACCCGTCCCGACCCGGTGATTGCAGGCTATCTTGCCGGCTATGGCCGTTATGGCATTCCGTTTAACGCCGTGTTTGGCCCGAACGCCGAAAAAGGCATCCTGCTTTCGGAACTTCTCAGCAAAAAAGAAGTTATTGCTGCACTGGCCGATGCAAGCGGCCGGGCCGATCTTGTCAAAAACTGATCCGGTCCATGTCTTTGCGTATCGCGGCCAGCATGCAGGAACCGATGACAAAGATTTGAAACCATCGCAACATCACCGGATATGATTGAAGATCAACCCGTTTTGCTGTTTGATGGCCCTATCCCAGAACAAGGGCGGCAATAAAGCCACCCGCATGACGGAGAAAACCCCATGACCATCGAAATCGGCAGCACCCTTCCCGAAGTCACCCTTTTCCGCGCAACGGCTGACGGCCCCGAAGCCGTCAACACCAAGGAATTTTTCGCCGGTCGCAAGGTCGTCGTCTTTGCCGTGCCGGGTGCCTTCACCCCTACCTGCTCGGCCAAGCATCTGCCGGGCTTCGTTGCCAATGCCGATGCCATCAAGGCAAAGGGCGTTGATGAAATCGTCTGCCTGGCATCGAACGACGCCTTTGTTCTGCGCGCATGGGCCAAGGCGGAAAATGCCGGTGACAACATCACCATGTTGTCCGATGGCGATCTCGCCTTCGTCAGCAAGACCGGTCTTGAACTGGACCTGACCGGTCGCGGTCTTGGCAAACGCGCCAACCGTTTTGCGATGATTGTCGATGATGGCAAGGTTACCGATCTTGCGGTCGAAGAACCCGGTGCCTTTGACGTGTCGAGTGCCGAAACCGTTCTGGGCAAACTCTGATCGGTTCACCCGAACCCCACGGCCTGAAAACAGAAAAGCTCCGCATCACTGCGGAGCTTTTCCTATATCTGTAGACGCTTAACGCGGCAAAAGGATCGGAATCGGGTCCGACTTGCTGTCAAAATCGCATTCAAAAGTCGGATTGGTGTGTTTGGCAATGAAATGCACCACACCTTCCCTGAAGTCCTCCTTGATCGGGGACCAACTCATGAATACGCCGCCCCGGTTGTCATATTCGCGAATATCGCGGTCCCGGAAAAGTTCACGGAAACTGTGACCAAGATCCTCGGTCGCCCCGGCAACCAGCCACGACGGCTTCAAACCGCCATGCCAAAGCAGATAAACACCCCCGACATTGTCGAGTTTGAGTTCGCTGAAATCATCAATCATGAACAGACGATAATATTCGCCGCGCGGGCTTTTCCGCCATTTGATATCTTGTGCCTTTGGCTGGCGCATACCGCCAAGCGACCAGAATCCCATTTCATCCTCCAAGCGTGCATGAATGCGCGCAACTGCCCGTCACACGCATCCCAACACAAGCTTTTGTTTTTATGAACAATACGATATCGGGAAACTGTAAACTTTTGGTTGACTGATTACAGGTCGCGATTTCGCAAGATCTTGTTCTGGCGCAAGACTCACTCCGGGTTTCAACCTGGAATATAATATCCTGTCGAACATTTTGGAATAGTCAGTCAAACAATTTGTCGATGTCGTCCTGGCTGATTCCCTCGCCTTCAAGCTGCGGACCATTCAGAAGATCGTCATCTTCATTTCTTGGCGTTCCGTCATCATCATCGGGAACCGGCAGGTCGCTAAAGGCATCCTCGCCCCAGATCAGGATCATGTTGTGAACCCGTTCCTCAACGAATTCAAGGGTGCGAACCACCTTGTTGATGCGCTGCCCGGTGATGTCCTGGAAGTTACAGGACTCGAAAACCTTGGTGACCAGAAACGCGATCTGTTCGACATGGTCGGCGACAAAGTCGTTCGGCGCCGCATTTTTAAGCGTCATCGCCAGATCATCGATCTGTTCGGCGGATTCAAGGATCGTATGCGTTGCCATTTCCGTATCCTTGATGATCGCATCAAGTTCGGTGGTCGCATTGACCAGACGGTCATCCTCCGCCTTCGGATGGCGCAGCGACGCAATCTGCATCTTCGCCTTGTGAATATGCTCGTTCATTTCCTCGATCTGCTTGCGGATCAGTTCGAGGTCGTCACGGTCGGGCTCGGATGCCCCCGGACGGTTGCTGTGGGTAAAATTGCTGCTGACCGGTTCGGGCAGAACATCCGTCGCACCACCGGATGGGGCCGGGTTTTCCAGATGGGCCGCATCAACCGTGCCACCGGTACGAACCGCATCGCGAAGCTCGGCAACTTCGGATCGAAGGGCACGGATTTCATCCAGAACCGCCTGATTGATCCCCGTCGCGTCCGCCGTCGCGGCTGGCTTTGGCGCCGGTAATGCCGCACCTGCCCCCATACCGGTTTCAAGCGTCGGATCGAAAAAGGAATCCGACCAATCTTCGACCACACCACCCGAACGTTCTTTTAAACGGCGTTCTGCGGTGAAAACCTTCTGCACGCGACGTGACATGACTGACTTCAATCCTCCGGCAACGGGGTGTATTCCCCGATCCCAATTCCCCCGATCATCCGTCCCCGTGGTCCGATGATCACTTTAAAACAAGTATAAGGGTCCAGATTGCTACAAGTCCAATGGGTTTCAAGAACAACCCCTTGAAAAAGAACACCCCGGCCAACCGACCGGGGTGTGCAAAAAGGTTATGCTGCGTTGCAAATCAAGCAGATTCAGGCATCCAGCGCAGAACCGGCTTTCTTGCCGCCGCCGTTTCGTCAAGACGACGGCGCGGCGTCAGATACGGTGCATTCTTGAAGAATTCCGCATCGCCCGATTCTGCCTTGGCCACCAATGCCAGAACCGCATCGCAGAACTGGTCAATCGATTCCTTGGTTTCCGTTTCCGTCGGCTCGATCAAAAGCGCACCATGAACCACCAGCGGGAAATACATGGTCATCGGGTGGAAGCCTTCGTCGATGATCGCCTTCGCCAGATCCAGCGTCGAAACACCGGTATCTTTCAGGAAATCATCGTCAAACAGCGCTTCGTGCATGCAATAGCCGGGGAATGCCACGCTCAGCTTGTCTTTCAGACGCGCCAGCAGATAGTTGGCATTCAGCACCGCATCACCCGATGCCTGACGCAATCCGTCCGCACCGTGGCTTTTCATATAAGACAGCGCCCGAATGAACATGCCCATCTGGCCGTGGAAGCCCTTCAGACGACCGAACGGCTTTTTGCCATCCTGTTCTTCTGCGGTTTCCACCAGATGGAATTTCTCGCCCTTGCGCACGACATAGGGGATCGGTGCGAACGGGGCCAGTGCGTCGGAAAACACAACCGGACCCGAACCCGGTCCACCGCCGCCATGCGGGGTCGAAAAGGTTTTATGCAGGTTGATATGCATCGCATCAATGCCAAGATCGGCCGGGCGCACCCGTCCGACAATCGCGTTGAAGTTCGCCCCGTCGCAATAGAAATACCCACCGGCCGCATGGACCAGATCGGCAATCTTGCGAACGTCGCGCTCAAACAGCCCGCAGGTATTCGGGTTGGTCAGCATGATCCCCGCAACATCGTCGCCAAGCTTGGCTTCGAATGCCGCAAGGTCCACACGGCCATCTTCGGTGGCCGGGATCGAATCAACCGTGAAACCACATGCCGCGGCCGTTGCCGGGTTGGTCCCGTGGGCTGATTCCGGCACCAGAACACGACGACGGTTTTCACCGCGCGCATCAAGCGCCGCACGGATCGCCATCATGCCGCAAAGTTCACCCTGCGCACCCGCTGCGGGCGACATGGAAACCGCGGGCATCCCGGTCAGAACCAGCAGCCAGTGTGCGCAACTGTCAATCAGTTCAAGCGCCCCCTGAACCGTGCTTTCGGGCTGCATCGGATGCAGGTCGGCAAGACCGGGCATACGCGCAACCTTTTCGTTCAGGCGCGGGTTGTGTTTCATCGTGCACGAACCCAGCGGGAAGAAGCCGGAATCAATGCCAAAGTTTTTCTGCGACAGGCGCGTGAAATGACGCACCACCTGCGGCTCGGACAGGCCCGGAAGACCAACATCACTATCGCGATCAAGGCCACCAAGGCGTGATTTGATGCCCGCTGGCTTCGGAAGGTCAACACCGGTACGACCCGGTTCGCCCTGTTCGAAAATCAGCTTTTCCTCAAGAACCAGGCCGCGGTTACCGGTATGGGTGGTAAAGCTCATGCCAGCACCTCCTTCAATGCAGACGCAAGGTCCGCGATGTCTTCGTCGGTGTTGGTTTCGGTCGCCGCCACCAGCATGTAATGGTCCAGATCGTCACGGTTCGGATACAGGCGCGACAACGGAACGCCACCAAGGATACCCTTGGCAACCAGTGCCTCGACCACCTCGGCTGCCGGTTTGGCAAGCTTGACGGTGAACTCGTTAAAGAAGCTGTCATTGACAACTTCCGCACCCGGCACCGCATCAATCGCATCGGCGGTCTTGCAGGCGGTTTCATGGTTAAGCATTGCCACACCACGATACCCGTCTTCACCCAGAAGGCTCATATGCACCGTAAAGGCCAACGAACACAGACCGGAATTGGTGCAGATGTTCGATGTCGCCTTTTCGCGGCGGATATGCTGCTCGCGGGTCGAAAGTGTTAGAACAAAACCGCGCTTGCCGTCCTGATCGACCGTTTCACCACACAGGCGACCGGGCATCTGGCGTACCAGTTTGCTGGTCGTCGCAAACAGACCGACATATGGCCCGCCATAGTTCAGGTTGTTACCAATCGACTGGCCTTCGCCGCAGACGATATCCGCGCCAAAGCTGCCCGGTGATTTGACCGCGCCAAACGCCATCGCCTCGGTAAAGACCACGATCAGAAGCGCACCCTTGGCATGGCAGGCGTCCGCCAGCTTCGTGTGATCCTGAATACGGCCAAACACGTCCGGATACTGAACCACGACGCAGGCGGTCTGATCATCAATCAGATCATCCAGCTCGTCGGCGGTTGCCTGCTTTTCCGGGTGCCCGTCGCGACCGGCAACTTCGGTATCGCTATACTGGCAATAGGTTTCCGTGACTTCACGGTAATGCGGATGCAGACCACCCGACAGAACCGCTTTCTTGCGCCGTGTTGCACGGCACGCCATCAGAACCGCCTCCGCGCACGACGTTGCCCCGTCCCACATCGATGCGTTGGCCACATCCATGCCGGTGATCGATGCCACCTGGGTCTGGAATTCGAACAGATACTGCAACGTACCCTGTGCGATTTCCGGCTGATACGGGGTATAGGCCGTCAGGAATTCACCACGCTGGATGATGTAATCGACCGTGGCCGGAACATGGTGGCGATACGCCCCCGCACCCAGGAAGCTCGGCACGCTGGCCGTGCCCATGTTTTTGGCGGCCATTTTCGCCATGTCGCGTTCGACCTGCAATTCGCCCAGATGATGGGGCAGATCGACCGGCTCGGACAGCAACGCGCCTTCGGGCACGTCACTATATAATTCATCAACGGACTTTGCCCCGATGGTTTCAAGCATCGAGGCGCGATCCGCACTGGTTAGCGGAAGATAACGCATATCTTAAAGGCCTTCGACAAAGTCTTTATACGCAGCTTCGTCCATCAGCTCATCAAGCTGGGACTCATCGGAAAGTTCCATGCGGAAGAACCAGCCATCGCTTTCCGGGGCTTCGTTCACCAGTGCCGGATTGTCATCAAGCTCTTCGTTGGCTTCGACAACGACACCATCAAGCGGCGCATAAACGTCGCTGGCGGCCTTGACCGATTCGACAACTGCCGCATCACCATCCTTGGTCAGCTTTTTGCCAACTTCCGGCAGTTCGACATACACGATATCGCCAAGCGCCTGCTGGGCATAATCGGTGATGCCGACGGTCGCGACACCGTCTTCATATTCAACCCATTCATGTTCCTGCGAGAATTTTTTAGCCATTGTAATCGTCCCTGTAAGATCAGTTGTCTCTAAAATCTGTGGTCTGTCCGGTCTTCCCGTTTTCCGGGATGTTCCGGTTTTGCGGCTTCCCGGTTGTTCCGGTTGTTCCGCTATTTTTATCCCGGAAGGGCAACGTCGCGCCGCCCGCCCGATCCGTTCTGGCGATCAGCCGCGATAATAACGGTGCGGTGCAAACGGCAGCTCGACGATTTCCGCCGGGCGGGCCTTGCCGCGCACCATCAGATCGACTTTGGTACCCGGGGCGGCAAATTCAATTGCGACATATCCCATCGCAATCGGGCCATCCACGGTCGGGCCGAAACCACCGCTGGTGATTTCGCCAATTTCTTCACCGTCACTGTTCAGGACAGCGGTATGTTCACGCGCTGGTGCCTTGCCTTCGGGCTTGATCCCGACACGTTTGCGATCCGCCCCGTTGGCAAGCTGATCAAGGATGATGTCTGCTCCCTTGAACCCGCCTTCCTCGCGGCGGCGCTTGTTGATGATCCAGTTAAGGTCGCCTTCGACCGGGGTGGTCGTGGTATCGATATCGTTGCCATACAGGCAAAGACCGGCTTCAAGACGCAGCGAATCACGCGCGCCAAGGCCAATCGCCTCGACTTCTTCCTCCGCCAACAACTTGCGCGCCAGTTCTTCGGCGCGCTCATTCGGCACGGAAATCTCGTAACCGTCTTCGCCGGTATAGCCCGACCGGGTGACAAAGCACGCGATACCGGCAATATCGATCTCGGCAAAGCTCATGAATTTCATCTCGGCAACCGACGGTGCAAACCGTGCCAGCACGCGGGCGGCGTCCGGTCCCTGCAAGGCCATCAATGCGCGGTCGTCAATCTCGATCAGCTCCACACCGTTATCAAGATTGGCTCGCATATGGACAATGTCATCATCCTTGCACGCGGCATTGATCACCAGAAACAGGCTGTCGCCCGCATTGGTGATCATCAGATCGTCCAAAATCGTGCCATCGTCATTGGTGAATGCGGAATAACGGGTGCGGCCGGGTTTCAGGATCGCGATGTCACCGGGCACCAGCTTCTCCAGCTCGGCCACGCGATGTTCACCGGTCAGGCGAACCTGCCCCATATGCGAAACGTCAAACAGACCGGCCTTCGCACGGGTATGCAGATGTTCGCCCTTCACCCCCAGCGGATATTGCACCGGCATGTCGTAACCGGCAAACGGCACCATCTTGGCACCCAGTTCCACATGCAAATCATAAAGGGCGGTTTTCAGCAGTTCGGTTTGATGATCGGCCATCAAGGTCTCCAGACAGGCGTTGCGAAACATAGCCGACCAGTGGCCAACCACGTCCCCCTCTGTCTTGGAGCCTGAAAGAATCACAGCCGGTTTGGACACCGGTCTGCTTACATCTTCGGCGAGGCGCACATCGATTTTCAATGCCGCCTGCTTTCCAGAGTCCCATCTCCCCGCGGTCCGTTTGCCTGAGAGTTTCCGGGGTGGTTGCTCCTTCGGCGTCCGCGCAATCCCTATCGATGCAATCACGCACATCGATCAAGACCGTGGCACTCTCCCACGGGGATCATTTGGGTATGCCCCCTTATACGGATTTGAATCCGACCAGACCAGCCCCAAAAATCATATCCTTTCGACCCCACCCATTGGTATGAGGATTAAAAGCCCTTTTTTGGCCCCTCCGGCAAATGTCCATTATTTCGTATGAGGATTACCGAAAACGAACTTTTGTCCAAAAACGAAAATCCCGCCACGCGATGCGGGCGGGATTTGATTACTCACTAAAAATGAATAATAGGCCGGATTATTAATTTTTTCCGAAGCGTCGATTGTAATCGAGCTGATCGGCACTCAGCTGGAAGCCAAGGTAAATCTCGTAATCCGGACCGGCCCAGACATCGTCCAGCGGCACGTTCAGGGTCACCTGCTCGTCACGATAGCGCGCCAGGTTCAAATTGCTCGGAAAGACCATGTCGACATCAAACAGATTCTTCTGGATGAACTCGCCGGACGGGTCCTTAAGGGCTACGAAATACTGGAGTTTTGCGTTGCGCCCCTGCGCTGCCGGGCCCAGTTCGGCATTGATGATCGGGCTGATGACGACATTCAGAACCTTGTCATCAAGGTCATAGCCGCAATCGCCCAGATATCCGCCAAATTCGGCTTCAAGGATCACATCGGTCAGATCCCTGCCCTGACCGTTGAACTGCACCAGACGGGCGGTATCATTGGGCAAAAAGGCCCGCGGGCATGCCGGGACCGGCTGCTCTTCGAACGTGCCGCACGCTGCCAGGAAACCGGCAAACGACACCAAACCCAATGCACAAATACGCCGCAGTCCGTTCGCAATCGTCATCCAAGCCTCTATAGAACTGGTCAAATTCGCTGTCATGCCCGATCCGGGCACAGCCGCGCGCAGTCTATTCGCTCCGATATGGCGACACAACCCGCTTCCGTTTGAAATCAGTGCATTCACAACAATTGCCACCAATACATGCATCCACATCCATCTTTGCATGGTGTCTGTCATTGCACGTCCGGTGCTGGCGGGTTATGTAACGAAGACATTTGAATAACCGTGCCATCGCATGGCACACCTCATGAACATTCGGACCCGTATCATGTCTGACAAAGCCGACCTTCGGATCATTCTTGCCAACCCGCGCGGTTTCTGCGCCGGGGTGGATCGCGCGATCGAGATCGTCGAAAAGGCGCTGGTGAAGTACGGCGCGCCGGTCTATGTCCGCCACGAAATCGTCCACAACAAATTCGTGGTCGACCGCCTGCGCGACATGGGGGCTGTTTTTGTTGATGAACTTGATAAGGTTCCCGACGGGGTTCCGGTGATCTTTTCCGCCCACGGGGTGCCGAAATCCGTCCCCGAAACCGCCGAAAGCCGCAAGCTTGAATATCTTGATGCGACCTGCCCGCTGGTCTCCAAGGTCCATCGCGGGGCGGAACGCCACCATGCCGATGGCAAACATATCCTTCTGATCGGGCATGCCGGCCATCCCGAGGTGATCGGCACCATGGGCCAGTTGCCACCGGGCAGCATGACCCTGATCGAAACCGAGGAAGACGCCGAAAACCTGCAGGTCGAAAACCCGGAAAACCTTGCCTTCGTGACCCAGACCACCCTGTCGCTGGACGATACGGCAAGGATCATCTCGATCCTGCAAAGCCGTTTTCCCGCGATCGAGGTCCCGAAGAAAGAAGACATCTGCTATGCGACCACCAACCGCCAGCACGCGGTCAAGCTGATCGCAACCGATGCCGATGCCATTCTGGTGCTGGGCGCGCCGAACTCGTCGAACTCGAACCGTCTGGTCGAAGTCGCGAAACGCGAAGGATGCGACCGCTCGGTTCTGGTCGAACGCGCCAAGGACATCGACTGGTCCAAGCTTGACGGCATTTCGACCCTTGGCATTACCGCCGGTGCCTCCGCCCCGGAAATTCTGGTCGAGGAAGTCATTGATGCCTGTCGCGAACGTTATAACGTCACGGTCGAAACCCTGACTTTGACCAATGAAAACGTCACCTTCAAGCTGCCCCGACAGCTTGCCAGCTAACCCAGCTCTGATCCAGGAAATCCGGACATCACATGGCCGTCTATACCGACGTTTCTGACGAAGACATCGCCCGTTTTGTTGCCGAATACGATATCGGCAATGTGATTTCGTTCAAAGGCATCGCCGAGGGTGTTGAAAACACCAATTTCCTGCTTCAGACCGATCAGGCATCCTTTATCCTGACCCTGTATGAAAAGCGCGTGAACCCCGATGATCTGCCGTTCTATCTGGGCCTGATGGATCATCTGTCGGCCAAGGGGCTGAACTGCCCGACGCCGATCCACGGCAGGGACGGGGTTGCATTGCGCCGTCTTTGCGGACGCCCGGCCGCCATCACATCCTTCCTTAATGGCATGTCGCCACGCCGGATCATGCCCCATCACTGCACAGGTCTTGGTACCGCGCTGGCGCAATTGCATACCGCCGGTCAGGATTTCGAGATGTATCTTGGCAATGCGCTGAGTGTGAAGGGCTGGCGTCCGCTGTTTGAAAGCTGCCGTGCCGATGCCGATGGCGTTCAGCCCGGCCTTGAAAAGCTGATCGAGGACGAGCTGGCCTTTCTCGAAGCAAACTGGCCCCATCAATTGCCCGCGGGCGTCATCCATGCCGATCTGTTCCCGGACAATGTGTTTTTCTTCCCCGGAAAGGACGATGTATCCGGCCTGATCGATTTCTATTTCGCATGCAATGATCTGCTGGCCTATGACATTGCGATCTGCATGAATGCATGGTGTTTCGAACCCGATAACAGCTTTAACGTCACCAAGGCGCGAAACCTTCTGTCAAGCTACGGCAAGGTGCGCACCCTGTCCGATGACGAACTGGCCGCCCTTCCGATCCTTGCGCGCGGGGCGTCTTTGCGGTTCCTTCTGACCCGGCTTTATGACTGGATCAATACGCCCAAGGATGCGCTGGTCACGCCGAAAAATCCGCGCGAATACATCAATAAACTGCGTTTCCATCAGCGCATCGACAGTGCCGGCGCCTATGGCCTGGGCGAGGAATAGGATCTAATGACGGCAACCGAAGACAACCGCGTCGAGATTTACACAGACGGCGCGTGCAGCGGCAATCCCGGTCCCGGCGGCTGGGGTGCAATCCTGCGATTTCGCGGGGTGGAAAAGGAAATGTCGGGCGGTGATCCCGAAACCACCAATAACCGTATGGAAATGATGGCTGCGATCAGTGCGCTTGAAGCATTGAAACGCCCCTGCATCGTCGACATTTATACCGACAGCAGCTATGTCCGGGACGGAATTACCAAGTGGATTTGGGGATGGCAGAAACGCGGATGGAAGACCGCAGACAAGAAACCGGTCAAGAATGTCGAGCTATGGCAACGGCTTCTGGATGCCCTGAAACCTCATAAAGTTGAATGGCACTGGGTCAAAGGACATGCCGGGCACCCCGAAAACGAACGGTGTGACGAGCTCGCACGACAGGCCGTACCAAAATAAACTTGACCGACAAGTCCTTGAAGCTGCTGGACTTCGATCCAAAATAGATGGACCGGGACAGTTTTTGTGAACGCTATATGAAAAAAATGAAATCAAACTTGCTTTTGGGCTGACTTCCGGATTGAGTATGACAGTCTTAGGGGTATTGGAGCCCACCCGAAGGTCGAGTATGGTTGCCATTAACTAATCGATAGTGGGTGCCGAGGAGAAATACGCTTGTCGCGCGGATCGTACGGCTTTTTACAACGGAAGTCGCTTAGCAGCCGATTGCTTTTTATCGCGCTGCCGCTGGTTTCCTTGTTCTCCCTCGCCCTGTTCGTTGTCTTCGGATACGTCAGTTATACTGTGCTGCGCGACGATCTGACGGAAAAAATCGAACAGACGGCCGATATCAATGCCCGCGTTCTGGCAACACCTTTCTGGTATCTGGATGTCGACAATATTGAATCAGCCCTGAACGCCATGAGCCGCGATCGCGATATCGTCGCGGTGCAGGCACTGGGGGCTGACGGGACCGAATTCGCCCATACCGGCGTTTCCCAATCCGAACTGAACGATACCCTGCGCCTGTCGCGTCGCGTGTTCTTTGAACGCAACAATGTGCGCCATGATGTCGGCGAACTTGTGATCTTCTTCACAGAAGCCCGCGTTCAGGATCTGCTGTTCCGCCGGATCGTGATCGACATGATCCTGTTCGGCCTGCTGATTGCGGTTGTGGCTGCAAGCCTCCTGATCGCGAACAAGCGTTCGATCAAGGAACCGCTGAACCGGCTTTTGCATTCCATCCGCATGACCAAACATGGCCGGCTCCGCCGCCCGGTGGAATGGAACAGTGCGGATGAACTTGGCCTTCTGATCCGCGAATATAACGAAATGGTCGCCCTGCAGGGGCAGGCACAGGAAGAGGCCCAGCGCAAACAGGCCCTTCTGGAAGCCACCCTTCACAATATCGGCCAAGGGATATGCCTGTTCGATCAGGACCTGAACCTGATGGTCTGGAACGAACGCTATATCGAATTGCTGAACCTGCCGCGCGATCTGGTCAAGGAAGGCACGCCGCTTTCCGATATCCTGCGCTTTAACGCCGAACGCGGCGAGTATGGCGATGTTAGCATTCAGGCCCTGATTTCCGACCGTGTCGCGATTGCGCGCCGTCGCGAACCCTATCGGATGGAACGTACCCGCCCGAATGGCCGTGTGGTTCAGGTCGATCATAACCCGATGCCCGGCGGCGGTTACGTCGCGACCTATACCGACATTACCGAACGCAAACAGACCGAAGCCCGCATGCGCCATCTGGCCGTCCATGACGTGCTGACCAGCCTGCCGAACCGCACCCTGTTCCTGGATCGCCTGCGTCAGGCATTGCTGTCCGCCCGCCGGTTCCAGCGCGGGGTCACGGTCCTGTTTGTCGATCTTGACCGGTTCAAGGACATCAACGATCACTTTGGCCATGATGTTGGCGATCTGATGATTCAGGAAATGGGGCAGCGCCTGTCACGGATCATCCGTGATTCCGATACCGCCGCCCGTCTTGGCGGCGACGAATTCGCGATCATCCAGACCGACGTTCAGAATATCGAAGACACCATCGCCCTTGCCCAGCGCATCATCGATGAACTGTCCCAGCCGTTCGATTGCCGTGGCATCCGCCTGCATTCGACCGCCAGTGTCGGCATCACCCTGTTCCCCGAAGACGGCGAAAACCCCGAACAGCTTGTCAAAAACGCCGATATGGCGATGTATGCCGCCAAGGCCGAAGGCCGCAACAATTACCGCTTCTTCCTGCCGTCAATGCATGAACGGGTCAAGGAACGCAAAACAATCGAAGAAGACCTGCGCAACGCGCTGGAATATGACCAGCTTGAACTTTACTATCAGCCGAAAATCGACTGTCGCACCGAAAAGGTCGTCGGGGCCGAGGCGCTGGTGCGCTGGCACCACCCGGATCGTGGCATGATCCTGCCGGGCGAGTTTATTTCGGTCGCCGAGGAATGCGGCCTGATCAACCGGCTGGGTGCATGGGTTCTGAACAAGGCCTGCAAACAGACGCAAATCTGGCGCGAAACCACCTTGCCGGGGCTTCGTATTGCGGTAAACCTGTCCCCGGCACAGTTCCAGGATGCCGAACTGGTCAGTTCCGTCACCCAGATCATGGATCAGACCCGCCTGCCCGATGGCACGCTGGAACTGGAAATCACAGAATCGATCCTGATGAACAACCCGGAAAAAGCCGTTTCGACCTTGAACGAGCTTAAGGGCCTTGGCGTGCGGATCGCGATTGACGATTTCGGTACCGGTTATTCATCGCTGAACTATCTGAAACGTTTCCCGGTTTCATCGATCAAGATCGACAGGTCGTTTGTCAACGACATCCATGTCGATATGGATGACAAGGCGATTGTCGATGCGGTGATCGGATTGGGCCACAGCCTTAACCTTGAAGTCGTCGCCGAAGGCGTTGAAGAAGTCGAACAGCACGAATATCTGCGCGACAAGGGATGCGACTTCATTCAGGGCTTCCTGTTCGCCAAACCGCTGCCCGCCGCAACCTTTGAAAACTGGGTTCTTGAACGCCACGGCCGCCAGACGGCACGGATTGCCGTCAAGAATTGACCGGGCTTTAAGGCTTCAGGCAACAGGGATTGCGTCATGCCGTTGCGTTCATTCACCGACATCATCACCGAAACGGCGGCCCTCAAGGGTGGCATGGATTCCATCAATGCCCGGCTGATCACGCCCAAGACCCCCGATGAAATCCGTAAAATCCCGTCGGACCGGTGGCTTTCGGCCATGACGATGTGCGTGTTTCAGGCGGGGTTTAGCTGGAAGGTCATTGAAAACAAATGGCCGAATTTCGAAACCGCCTATGACGGGTTCGATATCAGCCGCTGGTCGATGATGCATGACGAGGATATTGATCGCCTGATGGCAACCGACGGGCTTGTCGCCCATGCACCGAAAATCAGATCCGTTGGCCCGAACGCCCATTTCCTGTGCCAGATCGAAGATAAGCATGGCAGCATTGGTGCATGGTTCGCCGATTGGCAGGTTGCCGATTATTGCGACAATCTGCGCATCGTTCAAAAAGGCGGATCGCGCCTTGGCGGCAAAACCGGGCAAATGTTCCTGCGCCGGATGGGGGTCGATACGCTGGTCTTTTCCAACGACGTGATCAAGGCCCTTGGCCGTGAAGGCGTGGTTTCGAAAATGCCATCATCGGGCAAGGATTTTGCCGCCGTTCAGGACGCGATTAACCACTGGCACGGTGAAACCGGTCGCCCCCTGACGCAGATCAGCCAGATACTGGCATTATCGGTGGGCTGAGATATCCAGCCCACCGATAACTTTATTTCGCCTTTAACGGAAAACCTCGTTTCCGTTACGCGTTCATGCCGCTATCGACCGTGAATTCCGAACCGGTGACGACCTTTGCCTCCGGCCCGGCAAGCCATGCGACAAGACCGGCCGTGTCATTGGCATCGCTGTAATCGGGGATGGCCATGGTGCTGCGCGCGGCATCGGCAATGTCGCCTTCTGCCGGGTTCATGTCGGTATCGGTCGGTCCGGGGTGAACGACATTGACCGTGATCTTGCGCGGCCCCAAATCGCGGGCCGCGCCACGGGTAAATCCGATAAGGGCCGATTTTGACAGGGCATAAAGGCTTAAGCCCGGCCATGGCACCTGATGCGCAAGGTTGCTGCCGGTTGTGATGATCCGACCGCCATCGGGCATATGGGCCAGTGCTGCCTTGGTCGCGACAAAGACGGCCCGGACATTGACATCGACCGTCCGGTCAAACTGTTCGATGCTTAATTCATCGACCGGTGCCATTTCGATAATCCCGGCATTATTGACCAGAATATCGATCCTGCCGAATTTCGCGGCAGCTTCGTTAATCGCCGCTTCGACTTCCTGTGCTTTGCGGTTATCGGCCTTGATCGCCAATGCTACACCACCCGCAGCCTCGATTTCACCGACCACATCACGTGCGCGGTCCGGCGCACTGACATAGGTGATGGCGACTTTGGCACCTTCACGCGCGAGACGTTTTGCGATGGCGGCACCGATTCCGCGGCTGCCGCCGGTAACGAATGCGACCTTTCCTGCAAGGTTCTGCATGATGAACTCCATTTATGTAATGATCACTACATAATTCGTGACAGGCTTGCATTTCTCTGTCAAGTGATTTATTTAGTGATCGTTACATAATTAGACGAGCACAAAATGGCGCCACGCGGAAGACCACGCGCATTCGACCGGGACGACGCCCTGAACAAGGCCCTGGCCCTGTTCTGGGAACGGGGATATGACAACACGTCCATGGCCGATCTGAGCGCGGCCATGGCACTAAGCCCGCCCAGCATCTATGCCGCCTTTGGCGGCAAGGAAATGCTGTTTGACGAGGTCATAACGCATTACGCCACGCATTATGGCGCATCGATCTGGGGAAATCTGGACCGGTTCAAACTGGCACGGGAGGCGACACAGCATGTCCTGATCGCGTCCGCCAATGCCTTTACCCGCGATGATACACCGCATGGCTGTCTGGTTGTTCTGGCCGCACCACAGGCGGAATCAAACCACGCAACGGTCAATCAGACCCTGCGCGGCCATCGTCGCAAGGTGACGGAAATCCTGAAAAACCTGTATGAAGCAGGCTTGGATCGCGGCGATATCCCGCGCGGTACGAATATCGATAAAATGGCGAACTATTACGCGACCGTGCAGCATGGCATGTCGATCCAGGCCCGCGATGGCGCAACGCGCGACGAACTGATCGCCGTTGCCGATGCCGCCATGGCAACCTGGCCAAGCCTGATCAGCACCTCATTGGCCAAAGCCTGAAACCGGCCCCCACAGCAATCAAACGCCACCATCAATAGATCGCAGTTCCGGCCCCTTCCGGCTTGCCCTCAACCTTACGCGGGGCCGGATGTTCGGTCGATTTGCGATCCACCAGATCGACAATTTCGGAAATCACCCGGACCAGTTGGTAATCCTTGGGCGTATACACCGCCGAAACACCCATCTGGCGCAGGACAAGCATATCCGCATCCGGGATGATGCCACCAACGACGACGGGAATATGCCCCGCCCCGTGTGTGCGCAAACCATTCACCACTTCGCGCACCAGTGGCACATGCGACCCTGACAGGATCGAAAGCCCGATCACATGCGCGCCTTCGTCGATGGCATTGCGCACCAGTTCATCAGGTGTCCAGCGAATGCCATCATAAAGCACCTCGATCCCGGCATCGCCCGCCTTGACCGCGATCTGCTCCGCCCCGTTGGAATGGCCGTCCAGCCCCGGTTTGCCGACCAGCATCTTCATCCGTTCGCCAAGCTTTTCGGAAACTTCATCCACACGACTGCGCAGTTTCTTGATGTCTTCTTCATCCCCGGTCACGATCATCGATGTGATGCCGGTCGGCGCACGGTATTCGCCAAACACCTGACGAAGCGTTTCGGACCATTCCCCGGTCGTGACCCCGGCATGGGCGCAGGCAATCGAACTTTCCATGATGTTGCGGTCTTCGCGGGCGGCAGCTTCAAGATCGGCAAGGCTTCTGGCAACAGCGGCCTGATCCCGGCCGGATCGCCATTCTTTCAGTTTTTCGATCTGTTCCTGTTCGGCCATGTCATCGACCGTCAGGATCGATTTTTCACCCGATGTCAGGGGCGATGCTTCGGTTTCGGTATAGGCATTCACACCGATCACCTTGGTCAGCCCGGTTTCGATATCGGCCAGACGGCGCGCATTGGATCGCACCAGTTCCTGTTTCATATAACCGCGATCCACCGCCGTAATCGCCCCGCCCATCTCATCGATTTTCGCCAGTTCCGCACGTGCCCCTTCCTTAAGCAATCCGACCTTGCGTTCAATCGCCGGATTGCCGTCAAACAGGTCATCATATTCCAGAAGATCGGTTTCATAGGCCATGATCTGTTGCAGGCGCAGCGACCATTGCTGATCCCACGGGCGCGGCAAACCAAGGGCCTCGTTCCACGCCGGAAGCTGCACGGCACGCGCACGCGCATTTTTCGACAGCACCACGGCGAGCATTTCGATCAGGATGCGATACACATTGTTTTCAGGCTGCTGTTCGGTCAGACCAAGCGAGTTGACCTGCACGCCATAGCGGAACCGGCGGTATTTTTCGTCAGCGATGCCGTAACGATCCCGCGTGATTTCATCCCACAATTCGCAAAATGCCCGCATCTTGCAAATCTCGGTCACAAACCGGATGCCGGCATTGACGAAAAATGAAATGCGCCCGACAACCTTGGCAAAATCTTCTTCGGGTACCTGACCGGATGCCTTGACCGCATCAAGCACGGCAATCGCGGTCGCCAGCGCATAGGCCAGTTCCTGTTCCGCGGTCGCTCCGGCCTCCTGCAAATGGTACGAGCACACATTCATCGGGTTCCATTTCGGCACCTCGCGATAGGTAAAGGCCGCAACATCGGTAATCAGCTTCAGGCTGGGTGCGGGCGGAAAGATATAGGTCCCGCGTGACAGATATTCCTTGATGATGTCGTTCTGGGTCGTCCCCTGCAGGCTGTCGCGCGGCGTTCCCTGTTTTTCGGCAACGGCAATATATAACGACAGCAACCACGCCGCCGGCGCGTTGATTGTCATGGATGTGTTCATCTGATCAAGCGGAATGCCGTCAAACAGGGTCATCATGTCGCCCAGATGCGATACCGGCACGCCGACCTTGCCGACCTCGCCGCGCGCCAGAATATGGTCCGAATCGTAGCCGGTCTGGGTCGGCAGATCGAACGCAACCGACAGCCCCGTCTGCCCCTTTGCCAGATTCTGCCGATACAGCGCGTTCGATGCGCTGGCCGAACTGTGCCCGGCATAAGTCCGGATCAGCCACGGGCGATCGCGTTCCGACTTTGCTGCACTGCGTTGATTTTCCATCGACATGCCGACCTCGCGTATCTTTATTACCCAAAAGCTTTTTGTTTATTACAAAGAAACGTTATTAAATTACCTACTGGACATCAGTTGGATAATTATATAACAATTTGTGCAACGCGATAAAAGCGAAAACTAAGAAAGCATTCGGGAACCCCAACCAGAAACCAAGGGAAACCGGTGCATTTCAGGGAAAATATCACAAAATCCGTGGCTTGGAGGATTCGTCGACCGCAGCGCAACACAGGATAATTTTATTACCATCCTTTTACAGCGCGATTCGGATCGACCCGAACAAGGAGTGAAGGCCATGAATACGACTGCTGAAGTTCTGCCGTTCCGTGGTGGTCATGAAGAAAAAGACCTGTATGAAATCGGCGAGATTCCACCACTGGGCCATGTGCCAAAGAATATGTATGGCTGGGCCATTCGCCGCGAACGCCACGGCGAACCTGATACCGCCATGCAATGCGAAGTCCTGCCGGTCATTCAGCCCGACAGTCACGAGGTCCTCGTCCTCGTGATGGCGGCGGGTGTGAACTATAATGGTGTGTGGGCATCGCTCGGCAAGCCGATCTCGGTCTTTGACGTGCATGACCTGCCCTATCATATCGCCGGATCGGATGCGTCGGGCATTGTCTGGGCGGTCGGGTCAAAGGTCACGCGCTGGAAAGTCGGCGATGAAGTCGTCATTCACTGCAATCAGGATGACGGCGATGACGAGGAATGCAACGGCGGTGACCCGATGCTGTCCCCCACCCAGCGCATCTGGGGTTACGAGACACCGGACGGATCATTCGCCCAGTTCACCTGCGTACAGGCACAGCAGCTTATGCCGCGCCCCAAACACCTGACCTGGGAAGAAAGTGCGTGCTACACGCTGACCCTTGCCACCGCATACCGCATGCTGTTTGGCCATCGCCCGCATATCCTGCGCCCCGGTCACAATGTTCTGGTGTGGGGGGCGTCGGGCGGCCTTGGATCGATGGCGATCCAGCTGATCACCACCGCGGGTGCCAATGCGATTGGCGTGATTTCGGATGAAAGCAAACGCGACTTCGTACTGGGCCTTGGTGCCAAGGCCGTGATCAATCGCAAGGATTTCAATTGCTGGGGCCAGTTGCCAACCGTGAATGGCCCGGAATTTGGCGACTATATGAAAGAAGTCCGCAAATTCGGCAAGGCGATCTGGGACATCACCGGCAAGGGCAATGACGTTGATATCGTCTTTGAACATCCGGGCGAACAGACCTTCCCCGTATCGTGCAACGTGGTCAAACGCGGTGGTATGGTCGTGTTCTGTGCCGGAACGACGGGCTTTAACCTGACCTTCGACGCGCGCTTTGTCTGGATGCGCCAGAAACGCATTCAGGGCAGCCACTTCGCCAACCTGAAACAGGCAGCCCAGGCCAACAAGCTTGTGATTGAACGGCGCATTGATCCCAGCATGTCCGAAGTACTTGGCTGGGACGATATTCCGCGCGCACATATGAAAATGATGCGCAACGAACACAAACCGGGAAACATGGCCGTTCTGGTTCAGGCCAAACGCCCGGGCATGCGAACCCTTGAAGAAGCAGTCGACGCCTAAGCCCACATAAAGCGTCGACTGACCGTTGGTGGCCCTGATGCGTTCTCGCCCGATCCGCATCGGGGCTGCCACTTTTCAATCCTTGCCGAACCGGCATGACAACAATGATAGTCTGCTTCATGCACCAGATGGACCGAACCCGAGGATCAGACCAATGAGCGATAAAGCCCTGCTGCCCGAACTGACCCGGCTTTGCGATGATGCGCTGGCGGCCCTTGCCCCGGTCCATCAGGCCGCCGAAACCGCGATGCGCGAAATCGTGACGGTAGATGGCAAAATCGATGCGAGCGCACTGGATGAAAACCAGTATGCCGCCCACGGCTTTGCATGGTTTTCAACCTATGTCACCGCCCTAAAGCAGATGAAGGCATGGGCGGATCGGCTTACGGCACAGGGAAAGTTCGGAACGCTTGAACAATTGATCCTTCAGGCAGCCTTTGGCGAATATCTGGCGCAGATCCAGGGCGGCATTGCGATGTCGCAGGGCGAGTTCATCCGTCTTTCAACCCTTGGCGTCCCGGGCGATGTGATAGCCGCCCTTGGCGATAGCCGCGCGGTCGCGACCCTGACCGGTTCGGGCAACAGCGACGCCACCCGGCGCGCCATCGCAGATCAGATCAAGGACAGCCTTGATACCGGCCGCTTTGGCGAAACCGGGCTTGAAGACGAAACTCTTGATATGGTGCGCGATCAGTTCCGGCGCTTTGTCGATGAAAAGGTCAGCCCGCATGCCCATGGCTGGCACGAACGCGATGAACTGATCCCGATTGAAATTATCAACGAAATGTCCGAACTGGGCGTTTTCGGTCTGACCATCCCCGAAGAATTCGGCGGGCTTGGCATGGGCAAAACCGCGATGTGCGTCGTGACCGAGGAACTCTCGCGCGGCTATATCGGAGTCGGCTCGCTTGGCACACGGTCCGAAATTGCCGCCGAACTGATCCGCCTTGGTGGCACCGACGCGCAGAAAGAACATTACCTGCCGAAACTGGCATCGGGTGAAATCCTGCCAACCGCGGTCTTTACCGAACCCAATAACGGATCGGATCTGGCGCGCCTGCGCACGCGTGCGATCAAGGATGGCGATACCTATAAGGTCACCGGCAACAAAACATGGATCACCCATGCCGCCCGATCCGACCTGATGACGCTTCTGGCGCGCACCAACCCCGATGAAACCGGATATCGCGGGCTATCCATGCTGCTTGCCGAAAAGCCGCGCGGCACGGAAAATGATCCGTTCCCGGCCAAGGGAATGAGCGGCGGCGAGATCGAGGTGCTTGGCTATCGCGGCATGAAGGAATACGAACTGTCTTTTGATGGCTTCGAAGTCCCCGCCGAAAACCTTCTGGGCGGCGATGAAGGTCAGGGCTTCAAGCAATTGATGGCGACCTTTGAATCGGCCCGCATCCAGACCGCCGCCCGTGCGGTGGGTGTCGCGCAGAACGCGCTTGAAATCGGCATGCGCTATGCGCAGGACCGCATCCAGTTTTCCAATCCGCTTTACAGCTTCCCGCGGGTTTACGGCAAAATCGCCTGGATGGTGGTTGAAACCATGATCGCCCGTCAGCTCACCTATTTTTCCGCCATCGAAAAAGATCAGGATATCCGCTGCGATATCGAGGCGGGCATGGCAAAGCTTCTGGGCGCACGTGTTGCGTGGTCGAACGCCGATAATGCGCTTCAAATCCATGGCGGCAATGGTTATGCGCTTGAATACCAGATCAGCCGCGTCCTGTGCGATGCCCGCATCCTGAACATTTTCGAAGGGGCGGCCGAAATACAGGCGCAGGTCGTGACCCGCGGCCTTCTGGGCCGATAGACGGGGCCGCTGCCCGAACGTCTCGCTTAGTTCCTGTTCCAGCGAACCGTGGCCCCGGTGAAAAACTTGGGCAAACTTGGCCCGTCAACCTTGACGGGCCTCTTTCTTGTATCAACCTAAAGTATGATATCTGTATACCTACCCTGCGGTGGTAACATCACTTTAATCAACAGGTAAAAAATCGAAAAATCGAAGCCTGTGCGGCCTGATGTGCCGAAGGGGAAATAGGGAGAGACGTTTTTATGAATCACGCGTCTGCATCACCGGAAAATACAATTTTTACGCGTGCAAACGCCGCGCGCGAGATTTTTGACAAACATGCCGACAAGCTCGCCGAAAGCCTTCTGGCCGAGCTGTTTGGCACAGGTCAGAACAGCCGCAATCCGCACGATCCGAAAGCCCATGTCAGCGCACTGGCAAAACGCCTGCGCACATTGATGGCCGCAACCAACGGATCGGATTTTGATGCCTGCTTTGCCGATCACATTCTGGCCGATGCCATTGTCGGCACCCCGGCAAGCCGCATCGTCCAGGCCTACCACAACACAATCGAAAATTTTGCCCGACTGGCGGCCTCCGAGGGACGCGGCAGACGCGATCCCGGCGTGCTGGACGCCTGCCGTTCGGTGCTGATGGGGGATATGGCCTGCCTGATGGCCAAGGCGGAACGCAAATCCGCACAGGGCCGTTCGGCATCGGAAATCCAGTCGATGTCGGAAATCATCGAACGCGAAACCGATAACATGATCGCCGAAGTCGGTTTTCAGGCCGGTCGCACCAATGACGTGGCGCAAATCATGGCATCCGATGCGCATGATCTGTCGGAACTGGTCGAACGGATCACATCGACCACCGCCATTGCCAGCAACAATGTCTCCACCGTCGCCTCCGCGACCGAGGAATTGCAGGCATCGAGCGAGG
Source organism: Thalassospira sp. A3_1 (assembly GCF_017744215.1). Classification (NCBI taxonomy): domain Bacteria; kingdom Pseudomonadati; phylum Pseudomonadota; class Alphaproteobacteria; order Rhodospirillales; family Thalassospiraceae; genus Thalassospira; species Thalassospira sp. A3_1. Next base: position 598,508 of record NZ_JAGHQQ010000001.1, read on the forward strand.
AAATTGCGGATCGCATCCACAAAACCAACGACATCGCCAGTCAGGCCGTGACCCGCGCACAGGAAACATCGGTCACGATGAACAGCCTGTCAGACACCGCAAGCGAGATCGGCAAGGTCGTCGATATCGTCAAACGCATTTCCGATCAGACCAAGATGCTCGCCCTTAACGCCACCATCGAAGCCGCCCGCGCGGGCGATGCTGGCAAGGGCTTTGCGGTTGTGGCGAACGAGGTCAAGAACCTCGCATCGCAAACCGAAAAGGCCATTTCCGACATCAACGCCCAGATCACCGCCATTCAGAACGCCACATCCGAGGCGGTCGGCGCGATCGAGGGCATTGGCGGCGCGATTGACGAAGTCAGCCAGCTATCATCGGATATCGCCTCCTCCGTTCAGCAGCAAACCGCCGCCATCAGCGAGATTTCAACCAGCGCCCAGGAAGTGTCCACCCACATGCAGGGCATTTCCAGCGACATCGCACTGGCCAGCGAAAGATCACACAACGCCAGCAAGACATCGGAAAACCTGCGCATTCTGGCATCGAATATCCGCAAGGATATCAACGAGATGGAAAACCGGTTCCGCGTTGTTCTGCGTTCGGCAGACACCAGCAACCGCCGCAATCAGGAACGCGTTCCGATTGCCGTTGATATCGAAATGGATTTCGGCAATGGCGACAAACGCAAGGGCGTTACCGCCGATATGTCGGTGGCCGGTCTTCTGGCCCGGATCAAGGCCAGCGATCAGGACAATGGCAAACCGGTTTCGATCCTGCTTGATGGCAGCACCCGTCTGCACGGCATCCTGAAGGCGGTTTCAAATCTGGGATCGCATGTCCAATTCACCGAACTGGACGAAGAAGCCAACCGCACGATCATGGGGCTTTTGCAGAAAACCCGCGATCACGACAACAAGATCGCCGAACTGGGCGCACCCTTGGCGGCCCAACTGGCAAAGGTACTGGAAAACGGCATCCGCAATGGCGAGATCAGGAAAGAAGATCTGTTCCGTCCCCGCTATGAACCGATTGACGGCTCTGATCCGATACAGTTCATGACGCCCTATATCCCCTACACCGACCGGCATTTCACCCCGTTACAGGAAGAAATCCTGCAAAAGGACAAACATATCGTGTTTGCCGCCGGGGTGGATATCAACGGCTTCCTGCCGACCCATAACAAGGTCTACAGCCAGCCACAGCGCCCCGGTGAACCGGCATGGAACATGGGCAATTGCCGCAACCGGCGCATCTTTGACGACCGGGCCGGCCTGATGGCCGCGCGCAACACCAAACCCAAACTGTTGCAGACCTATTTCCGCGACATGGGATCGGAAGTCGTGTTCATGAAGGAATGTGACATCCCGATTGTCGTGAATGGCGAACAATGGGGCAATCTGCGCATCGGCTATCGCGCCTGATCAGATCGGGCTGCCAGCCAGATCGCAGATTGAAAAAAGGGGCAGGTCGCAAGGCCTGCCCCTTTCGCATTCTGGCTTATCTAAATTCGAACAGTTCGGTATGGAATGATTTGGCAGGCAACCCCTCACGGACCAGATCGCGCTTCAATGCCGCAGCAAAGGGCTGTGGCCCGCAGAACCAGAAACTGGCGGCATGCCAGTCCGGAATATCGGCTCGAACCCGGTCCGCTTTCAAAAGGCCGTCCACATCGTCGCGCCAGACATGCAGGGTAACACCGGCCTTGTGCGCCAGTTGCCTGATACGGTCCATCAGGGTCGCATCCTCGCTCGGGGCGACCTGATAGAAATCGATCTTCTGTTCGCCCGCAGCCGGTTTCAGCGCAAGTTCTTCAAGTTTTGCAAGGAACGGGGTCAAACCGATACCACCGGCAATCCAGACCTGACGATCATTGCCCTGCCCAAAGGTGAACCGGCCATAGGGCCCTTCAAGCCGGACGTCACCCCCGACGCGCAAATTATCCGGCAGTGTTTCCGTATAATCGCCTAGTGCCTTCACCAACAGGGTTATCTGCGGGAATTCCGGGTGCCAGTGCGACGAAATCGTAAAGGGATGCGGACGTTCGTCATCCCCAAAGGCAACGCAGGCAAACTGCCCTGCCCTGTGCCCCTTCCAGCCCGCCTCGGGCATGATGGTGATCTGCACGGTATAGATATCAGGCAGACGTACCAGATTGACGATCTTTCCGGCGACCTGCCGGTTACGGCCGACCCGCCTGGTAAGGACAATACATGCCGATATCGTGCCCGCGATCAGAAGCACAGCCGTCACAATGCCAATCGGGCTGATCCAGTTGCCAAATTCAAACAGCAACGTCGCGTGCACCACCAGCACCAGATACGCCCCGGCGATGAAGGTGTGTGTTTTGGCAAACCAGCGATAGGGAAACCATTTGATCAGAGCAATGATCATCAGGGCCGCGGCAACATAAAAAGCCCATTCGCCAATCCCCTCGGCAAAGCCGCGCTGACCGGCAAAGAAGCCCTGTAACTGGGAAAATCCGGTCTGATCCCCATGCGATCTGCGCCGACCGCCTTCAATCAGGCCAAGGGCCGATGCCCATTTCGGGCCATTCGACCAAAGCCAGTGGATCACGGATGTCACCAGAACCGTAATGCCAAGCCATTTGTGCAGCCGATAGGTTTTATCCAAGCCGCCGGTATAATCTTCAAGCCATACCGGACGTGTCGCCAGGATCATGATCAGGCTCATGATAGCAATCGACAGGGTGCCAAAATACTGGACCATGAAATTTCGAAGCTGAATGAATTCGGCAACCTCGAACAGGCCCGGATTGGCCGCCAGCCAAAGCAGCGTAATCACAGAAAGGAAACCGACATAAATGAAGGATATGTTTTTCATGATCGTGGTCCCGAATGTCATCCCGCAGCCGGGAAGACCCCGACAGCGGAATGAACTAACCAGAAAAACTTCACCATATTATGCCAGTTGGGGCATTAACTTGTATCAAACCGTATCAAAATACCGGTTCTGATACAAAAGGCGGGAAATCGATATCCCCGCCCTGTTGCATCTTCCGTCCCGTCAGCTATGCGACCGTAAAACCGCCTCGGCGATTTCGCGTTCAACGTCCGCCGGGTAATCATAGAATCCCGGCTTGAACGACGATGCCCCACCCGATGCCAGCCAGTCGATCCCGCGGATCAGAATGGCGGAAAACGGATCAAACAGGTCCTTGCCCGATCCCCCCATGCCCGGTGCGAGGTTAAGCAGACTGCCCCGGTTCAGAAGGTAAACTTCCTTGCCATTATCAAGCGTGAAACGTTCGATATAGCGGCGCATACGGGTGCGTTCCTGCGTATCAAGCCATTTGACGTCAATTTCGGTATTGGAATGCCCGACATTGACCAGAATGACACCACGACGCGCCAGCTTGATCTGATCCGCACCAAGAATGCCGGAAAAACCGGTGGCGGTGACAACAATCGCACATTCCCGAAGCCCGTCTTCAAGCGCCACAACGCGGCAACCGTGATGCTGGGCCTCAAGGGCGCGAACCGGATCGCGTTCGGCGACCGATACGACCGCCCCCAGATTGCGCGCCCGTTCGGCAACCCCGCGCCCGACCGGACCAAAACCGATCACCAGAACCGAACGGCCATAAAGCGCCAGACCGGTGACATTGGAAAAGACCGGCCACATTTCCTGTGCCACATGGTGGCGGTTATGCAGGCGGTCCTTGATCGCGATATCGTTCCAGTTAAAGACCGGGAAGGTAAAATCAAGCTTTTCAACACGGTGAACACCGGTCGTGGTCGCTTCAAGCGCGCCATCAACCTTATGGCCCTTTTTCACGAACGCCTCGATCAGCTCCCCGCCCATGTCGGCCACGATATCGGCCGGGCCATCGGACAGGATATCGATGCTTTTGACATATTCATCGGGCGTCATGCCTGAAAAGGCATGGACCTCGACCCCGTTGGCCGCCAGATAGGCCGCCGCAACATCATCGGTACTGTCGGGGTTGCACGCACCCACCTTGACCGTGGCACCGGCTTTGACAAACGGCAGCAGGGTCGGAATGGTGTCTTCAAGAACGTGCTGGAAACTGACGATGGTTTTGTCACGCAGATCGCGTTTGGCAACGTAATTGCCGTATTTGGCGGTCACCGGGCAGATCACCTCGCGCCAGGCAAGGGTTTCATCGGTGATATTGGCGGCAAGTGCCGGGTCCTTGATGCGGCTGGTCGTCGAGGTGGTCATGGGTGGGCTCGCTTGAAACGTGGGACGAATACTGGATTACCCCCATGTGTTAATCCCAGCCCGGCCGGATGAAAAGCATTTCTGACCGGTTGGTCAGATTTTTCATCCGGCGGGCAGGATTAAGGACGCGAACCCCGTACTTTAAGGACGCGCCGGAATTTCCAGACCACGCTTTACCGCCGGTCGTGCAAGCCCGCGTTCCAGCCATGCCGGAACGTTTTTCAGGCTGTCATAATCCACCAGTGCCCCGGCATCATAGAAACCGACCAGATTGCGCACCCAGCCAAGGGTTGCGATATCGGCAATGGTATATTCATCACCCATGATCCAGTCACGCCCGGCAAGACGGGTTTCCAGAACACCCAGCAGGCGTTTGGATTCCCCAACATACCGATCCCGCGGGCGTTTATCCTCATACTCGCGACCGGCAAATTTGTGGAAAAAGCCAAGCTGGCCAAACATCGGGCCAATCGCCGCCATCTGGAAAAACACCCACTGGATGGTTTCGATCCGGGCAATCGGATCAGACGGCAGGAATTTTCCGGTTTTCTCCGCCAGATACAAAAGAATTGCGCCCGATTCAAACAGGCCAACCGGCTTCCCATCCGGGCCGTTCGGGTCAATGATTGCCGGGATTTTGCCATTCGGGTTCAGCGACAGGAATTCCGGCGTCCAGGTTTCGTCCTTGCCGATATCGATGAAATGCGGCTCGTAATCGATGCCGGTTTCTTCCAGCATGATCGAAACCTTGACCCCGTTTGGCGTCGGCAGGGAATAAAGCTGCAATATATCGGGGTTCTTCGCTGGCCATCGCTTGGTGATGTCAAATGCGGACAGATCAGCCATCTGATTATTATCCTTCCTGATTTGGGTCATGGTGGTTGATGGGATCGCACATTGCGCCAGACCATCAACCCTTATCCAACGTGATATCCCCAAGATGTAGGATAAGACGGCCTTCCCGCCAGCGCGAAATTGGCAATTGACTGTTTCCCGCCCTGTTTCAGTCCTGCGGCAACAACAGATCAGGCCAACCCGCGCATGCAGATTGGCCTGACTGGACTGCGACATGCGGATCAATATTCATCCGCTGCCGATATGGGATTGCCTTAACCGCGTGCGATATTATCTTACCAGGCACGATAAGGCAGGAATTTGCCATCAAGGGTCACAACAACGCGGTCCCCCTTCGGATCGGCCTTGCGTTCGATATACATTTCATAATCAATCGCGCTCATGATGCCGTCGCCGAACTTCTCATGGATGATTTCTTTGATCGTTTCGCCGTAAACGCCCATGATTTCATAAATGCGGTAAACGGCCGGATCGGTCGGCACCGCCTGTTCCCAGATTTTCATCGGGCATTCCTGCAACACGGCGGATGCCTCCGCCGGAAGCTCCAGCAGGGCCACCAGCATATCGGCCTTTTCCTTGGGCGCGGAATTCATGCCAAGGCAGACCGACGTGGTCCAGACCGGGGACATGCCGATCTTGCTGGCGATTTCTTCCCAGCCAAGACCCTTGGCTTTTTTGGACGTAATGATCAGTTCTTTCACATCTGCTTTTTTCACAGCTTTTCTCCACTTCACTGTCTGTGTCGTTACGGATTAGTCGGCACCATTCACCACCCGCGCACGCGCAGGTGTTTCCCCGGCACCTTTGTTGGATTTATTGGCAACCGGCCCGTTCAGGCCAAAACGGATGACGTTTGGTTCGGAAACGCCATCCTCGTCGCGTTTCCCGGCCAGTTCGCGGGACCGTTTGGCAAGGAATTCGACCAGATGGTTGCGAATGTCGTAATAGTCGGGATGATGGATGATATCGGCGCGAACGCGCGGGCGTTCGATATCGACCTGTACCGATTCCGCGACCCTGGCATAGGGGCCGTTGGTCATCAGAAGGATGCGGTCGGCAAGAAGGATCGCCTCGTCCACATCATGGGTGATCATGAAGACAGTCTGATCCGACCCGGCCCAGATACGGATCAATTCATCCTGAATGCTGCCCCGTGTCAGGGCATCAAGTGCCCCAAACGGCTCATCCAGCAACAGCAGTTCCGGCTGAATGGCAAAGGCACGCGCAATCGAAACGCGCTGACGCATGCCACCTGATAATTGTGATGGCTTGCGAAGCTCCGCCCCGCCGGTAAGCCCCACCATTTCCAGATATTTGATCGAATGATCATGGACCTGTTTCTTGGTCCAGTTGCGATGGCGCGCCTGCACGGCAAAGGTCACGTTCTTAAGCGCGGATAACCACGGCAACAGGGAATAGTTCTGAAACACGATACCGCGATCAAGACTTGGCCCCGATACTTCCTTGCCATTCATGATCACCGCCCCGTCGGTCGGCTCGTCCAGCCCGGCAAGGATATTGAGGATCGTCGATTTGCCGCAGCCCGAATGACCGATGATGCAGACAAATTCGCCCTTTTCGATGCCCAGATTGACGTTTTCAAACACGGTTAACGGATCGGATCCCTTGGGGCTGGGAAACCGTTTACTTAGTCCCTGTACGCTCAGGAAGGGTGTTGGCATGGTGCTTTTCCTTATTCCTGGTACTGCACAAGGCGGGCGCAATAGGCGAACGCCGTATCAAGAAGCATGCCGACAAGGCCGATCATCAGGATCGAAAAGATCACACTGGTCAGATCCAGATTGTTCCATTCGTTCCAGACGTAATAGCCAATGCCGGTACCGCCCACGAGCATCTCGGCGGCCACAATCACCAGCCACGCAATCCCGATGGAAATACGCATCCCCGTCAGGATCGTCGGTGCCGCCGCCGGAAGAATGACGATCCACGCGGTTTTCAGCGTGCCAAGTTCATGGGTGCGCGCGACATTGACCCAGTCCTTGCGGACACCGGCAACGCCAAAGGCCGTATTGATCAGCATCGGCCAGATCGAACAGATAAAGATCACGAAAATCGCCGATGCCTGACTGTCCTGAATGACAAACAGCGCAAGCGGCATCCACGCCAGCGGCGAAATCGGGCGAAGGATCTGGATGAACGGATCAAGCGCCCGATACATCAATGGCGACATGCCAATCAGGAACCCCGCCGGAATGGCAATTGCGGCGGCCAGAAAATAGCCCGACAGCACGCGATAAAGCGAATAGCCGATCTGAATGCCAATCCCCTTGTCGTTGGGACCGGCATCATAGAAAGGGTTGGAAAGTTCTTCCCACGCCTTGACGAACACCGCAGATGGCGGCGGCACGGCGGCCTTTGGCTCTGCCCCGCCCATCAGGATTTCATATTCCGTCAGTTCACTGCCCAGTTTCTGCTGGGGGCTGGCGGCCTCCCATATTCCAAGAAGAACCGCCAGCAAAACAGCAGACAACAGCAGCGCCCTGGCATTCAGGGATGCGATCATATCAGCTTACCCCTTTGCCAATCGGGAAGCTGCTGACATAGGCCTCGGGCTGATCAGGATCGAACTCTTTGCCCATGATCGTGTATTTCTGATAGGTGCTGTCTGGTGCTTCGTAACCAAGGTCCTTCATGATCTTGGCGCAATCGGCCGCGACATAGACTTCTTCGGCGATTTTCTTGTAATCGACATCGCCGTCGATATAGCCCCAGCGCTTCATCTGCGTCAGAATCCAGACCCCCATCGAATGCCACGGGAACGGATCGAAATCGATGCGATCCGGCACGTTCTTGACCTCGCCCAGACCATCGGCATACCGCCCGGTCAGGACCTGCTCGATGACCGGCACCGGTTGGTTCAGATAGTTGGTCGGCGCGATTGCTGCCGAGATTTCCTTGCGGTTTTCCGGCTTGGATGCGTATTGCGTCGCATCGACAATCGATTTCAGAAGCGCGCCATAGGTATTGGGCATTTCATCGGCAAATGCCTTGGAACAGGCAAACGCACAGCACGGATGACCTTCCCAGATATCCTTGGTCAGGGTGTGGATGAAGCCGATTTTTTCCCAGACGGCACGCTGGTTGAACGGATCAGGCGACAGATAACCATCAAGGTTACCGGCACGCAGGTTGGCGACCATTTCGGGCGGCGGAACGACACGGATCTGGATGTCCTTATCCGGATCAAGGCCATGTTCGGCGACGTAATAACGCAGCAGGAAGTTGTGCATCGAATATTCGAACGGCACACCGAACTTGAAGCCCTTCCACTGTTTTGGATCACGTTTATCAAGATGGTCGTTATGCAGGACAATCGCCTGCCCGTTGATGTTTTCAACTGCCGGCATCAGGAACGGGGTCGCGGTCGAACCGGCCCCCATGGTGATGGCAAGCGGCATCGGGGTGAGCATATGCGACGCGTCATATTCATTGTTCAATGACTTGTCACGTGCGACCGCCCAGCCCGCGGTTTTGATCACATCGACATCAAGACCGTATTTCTCATAAAAGCCCATCGGCTGGGCCATAATGATCGGTGTGGCGCAGGTGATCGGAACAAAGCCGATATTAAGCTTGGTCTTTTCCGGCTTCCCCAGATCATCAAGGATCGCCGCCTTGACCTTATCCAGCGGCAGGACCGACGCCAGTGCCGCCATCATCGTGCCGCTGCCAACCATTTTGGCAAAGGAACGACGCGAAATCTCGTTATGCCCGAAGACAGAGCGGACCACCGCACTTTCAATCGCGCGATCCAGCATTTCCTCGCTGCTGGCAAGCTTGCCAGACGATGACGCCGCGCCATCCACAGCCATATCGCTATGGGCGGGCATCGATGCCAGATCGTATGTGTCTTCGTGATGGTCATGACCGGCATGGTGATGTTTGCCGGTTGCGCAAGCCTCGCAGCCGCACGATTTGCTATGCCGCAGATCGCTTTCGCCACTGAATGGATCGCCCAGACTTTTGATAGACATGTGGTCACCCCCTGTTTTGTTTACGCCGCCCGTCAGGCGACACCGATATTCGGGGTGATAACAGCAACCGGCGTGCCAGATTGGTGCGGCGCAAAAAACTCTAGGGAAAGACTGGACTTTGGCCCGAAACAGGCGCAATCTCAGGCTATACGAAATTTCGTAATTTACGATATTTCGTAACCATATTTACGAAATATCGTAGGCCGATCATGATGGATCAGATTGCAAACCCGCCACCCCCAACGGTTTCGGACGCCCTATATCAACAGGCGCTTGCATCGCATATTCATCCGACTTTGCTGGTGCATCCGCAAAGTGATCGCATCATGTTTGCCAATCAGGCGGCGGCGCATTTGCTGGGCCGCAGCATTTCCGATCTGAAATCCACCGCCATGAGCAGCCTGCACAAGGGGCAGGTGCCAAGCCTTGTGGTGTTCAGTCAGGCTGCCCTTTATCACGGCTTTGCCTGGACGCGGGGCCTTAACCTGATGCATGCGGATGGCACCGAAATCCAGCTTGAACACGAAGCCCGCGCCCTGCACTGGGATGGCGAGGATTACCTGATCATCATCCTTTGTGATCTCGATGCCCGCCACCGCCGCGATGTCGATGCCGAGGCCGACAATTACCTGCGCGAAGGCATTGCCGAGTGGCGCCGTGCCGAACGGTTTTTCCGTGAAATCGAACGCGAAAACCAGTTGATCCTGGGGGCGGCGGGCGAGGGCATTTACGGGGTCAACAGCGACGGTATCACCACCTTTGTCAATCCCGCCGCCGAACGGATGCTGGGCTGGACAGCCGAGGAACTGGTGGGCAAGGAAATCCATTCGATCATCCACCATTCGCATATCAATGGCGATCCCTACCACGCCGAACATTGCCCGATTTACAATGCGTTTCGCGAAGGCATCGTCCGGCGCGTTGACGACGAGGTTTTCTGGCGCAGCGACGGCAAACCGATCCGGGTTGAATATACCTCCACCCCGATCCGCGATCATGGGCTGGTGATCGGGGCGGTGATCGTGTTTCGCGATATCACCGAACGCAAGATTGCCGAGGAAAAGCTGCATGCGGCGCTTGCCGAGGTTGATCGCCTGCGCGAAAGGCTGGAACTTGAAAACGCCTATCTGCAGGAAGAAATCCTCTCGACCAACAACCATCATGAAATCATCGGCCAGTCCGAGGCGATCAACAGTGCGCTTAAACAGATTGATCTGGTCGCCCCGACCGATGCCAACGTCCTGATCACCGGGGAATCGGGGACCGGCAAGGAATTGATCGCACGCGCCATCCATCAGGCCAGCCACCGGCGCGACCGTGTTCTGGTACGTGTGAACTGTGCCGCCATCCCCCATGAACTGTTCGAAAGCGAGTTTTTCGGCCATGTCCGCGGTGCCTTTACCGGCGCTGTGCGCGATCGCGTCGGGCGGTTCGAACTGGCCGATGGCGGCACGCTGTTTCTGGACGAGGTCGGCGAAATTCCGCTGGAACTGCAGGGCAAGCTTTTGCGCGTTCTGCAGGATCAGAAGTTCGAACGCATCGGCGAGGAACGCACGCGCGAGGTCAATGTAAGGTTACTGGCCGCCACCAACCGCGATCTCAAGGAAGAAGTCCGGCTGGGCCGCTTCCGCGAAGACCTTTATTTCCGCCTCAATGTGTTTCCCATCGAATGCCGGCCGCTGCGCGAACGGCCCGACGATATCCCGCCCCTGGCGACACATTTCCTGCGCAATATCTGCCAGCGGCTGAACATTCCGCAACTGACCCTGACCAACGGGCAGGTCCGAAGCCTGATGAAATATGACTGGCCCGGCAATGCGCGCGAACTTGAAAACATTATCGAACGTGCTGCCATTCTGGCCCGTGATGGTAAACTGAATTTTGACCTGCCCGAACCCAACCGCCGCGAAACCGACCATGGCAATGCCAACCCCACGCGTGATCAGGCAAGCCCCCAATCGGCAATCCTGACCGAAGATGACCGGCGCAAACACGAATATGACAATATCATCCGCGCCCTTGAAACCACGCGCGGCCGGATTTTCGGCCCCGATGGGGCGGCGGCCCTTTTGAATGTAAAGCCAACAACACTGGCATCGCGGATCAAAAAGCTTCGGATTGACCGGCGTGATTTCACGCCATCGGGCCAGCCCTAAGCGTCAGCCATCGGAAATCGCAAAGATTTTTCGATCTGCGACCTTGCCCCCGCCCGCAGTTTGACGCAGCATGTCGCCCCGCCCGGCACATCACACCCGCAAGGGCGGCACAAAGGAGTAGTCCGGTATGGCTGGATTTTTACAGATTGGCGTTCTGATCGCGATGGCCGCGGTCGCGGTTATTCTGGTGCTTGGCATCATCACCATGGCGCGTGGCAAGGATGCCAGGAAATCCAACAAGCTGATGCAGCTTCGCGTACTGGTACAGGGGATTGCCCTGCTGCTTCTGGTCATCCTGTCCTTCATGGCGCTGGGCAAATAAGCCCGCCGATGATCCACCCCGAAAGTCACGCATCAGGACAACGGAATTCAAGATGGTTCAACTGACCCGCATCTACACCAAATCCGGCGACAAGGGCAAAACCGCCCTTGGCAATGGCACCCGCGTTGCCAAAAACGATATTCGCGTTGCCGCCTATGGCACGGTGGACGAAACCAATGCGGTGATCGGGGTCGCCCGCCTGCATGCGAGTGGTGATGTCGATGATATGCTGGCCCGCATCCAGAACGACCTTTTTGATCTTGGTGCCGATCTGTGTACGCCCGGTGATGGCAGTGATGACAACCCGGAACGCCCGGCCCTTCGCATTACGGCCACGCAAACCGAGCGGCTGGAAAGCGAAATCGACGCGATCAATGCCGGTCTTGATCCGCTGAAATCCTTTGTCCTGCCCGGTGGCAGCGCCCTTTCGGCACAGCTTCATGTCGCGCGCACCGTATCGCGCCGCGCCGAACGGCTGATTGTGGAGCTCTCGGGAATCGAGGCGATCAACCCCGAAGCGGTGCGGTACATCAACCGCCTGTCGGACCATATGTTCGTTCTGGCCCGCCATGCCAATAATGGCGGCAAGGACGATATCCTGTGGCAACCCGGCCTGACCCGCTAGGCAAATATTCGAACAAACCCCTGTCTTTTCAGGGTTCGGTTGCGTATCAAGGCAGCCCGAGACTTCAGAATTTCAGTAAAGAAGTTGTCGTTAACGTTAACCTCTTTACGTAAATTGACAAGCCCCGTAGCACCCCCTATTGTGCATCGCGGGGAAAACAGTAACATCGGGCCCCACTGCGGACTGCCCCGGCAGAACGCAGCAAGCCCATAGCTTCGACAACAAAAACGAACAGGTCTGTCATGAAGGTTCTTGTCGCCGTTAAGCGCGTTGTGGATTACAACGTCAAGATCCGTGTCAAACAGGACCAGTCTGGCGTTGAATTGAACAACGTCAAAATGTCCATGAACCCGTTTGACGAAATCGCCGTTGAAGAGGCCGTCCGCCTCAAGGAAGCCGGCACCGCGACCGAAGTGGTCGCTGTATCGCTGGGTGTGAAACAGTGTCAGGAAACACTGCGTACCGCCCTTGCCATGGGTGCCGATCGCGGCATTCTGGTCGAAACCGACGACGAACTGCAACCGCTTGCCGTTGCCAAACTTCTCAAGGAAGTCGTTGCCAAGGAAAGCCCGGATCTCGTGATCCTCGGCAAACAGGCAATTGATGACGACGCCAACCAGACCGGTCAGATGCTGGCCGCCCTTCTGGACTGGCCGCAGGGTACGTTCGCGTCCAAGGTCGCCGTTGCCGATGGCAAGCTTGACGTCACCCGCGAAGTCGATGGTGGCCTTGAAACCATCAAGATCGACCTTCCGGCCATCGTCACCACCGACCTTCGCCTGAACGAGCCGCGCTATGCGTCGCTTCCCAACATCATGAAAGCCAAGAAAAAGCCGCTTGATACGCTAAGCCCGGCTGATCTTGGTGTCGACACCGCGCCGCGCCTGAAAACCCTGAAAGTGACGGAACCGCCGGCACGTCAGGCAGGTGTAAAAGTTGCCAGCGTCGCCGAGCTTGTCGACAAGCTTCGCAACGAAGCCAAAGTGATTTAAGCGGGGGCCGATCAAATGAGCATTCTTGTTATTGCCGAACACGACAATACCGAACTGAAGGGCGCAACGCTCAACACCGTTGCCGCCGCACAGAAAATCGGTGGCGACATCACCATTCTGGTCGCTGGCGAAAACTGCCGTGCGGTTGCCGATGCGGCCGCAAAGGTGGCGGGCGTTTCCAAGGTTCTGGTTGCCGATAACGCGGCCTATGGCCATTTCCTGGCTGAAAACCTGGCCGGTCTCGTCAATGAACTGGCCGGTGATTACAGCCACGTTCTGGTGGCGGCTTCGACCACGGGCAAAAACTTCATGCCCCGCGTTGCAGCATTGAAAGACGTCGCGCAGATTTCCGACATCACCGATGTCGAAAGTGCCGATACGTTCGTTCGTCCGATCTATGCCGGTAACGCGATGGCAACCGTTCAGTCGTCAGACAGCCTGAAACTGATCACCGTCCGTACCACGGGCTTTGATCCGGTCGCGGCCGAAGGCGGTTCTGCATCGATCGAAGATATCGCAACTGCGAAAGATGCCGGAAAATCCGCTTTTGTCAGTCAGGAACTGACCGAGTCGGAACGTCCGGAACTGACCGCAGCCAGTGTTGTCATCTCTGGCGGTCGCGGCATGGGCTCGGGCGAGAACTTCCACCTGATCGAACCGATTGCCGATAAACTCGGCGCTGCCATTGGCGCTTCGCGCGCCGCAGTCGATGCGGGATACGCTCCGAACGACTGGCAGGTCGGCCAGACCGGCAAAGTTGTTGCACCGCAGCTATACATTGCGGTAGGCATTTCAGGTGCGATACAGCACCTTGCCGGCATGAAGGACAGTAAGGTCATTGTTGCGATCAACAAGGACGAAGAAGCACCGATCTTCTCGGTTGCCGATTACGGTCTTGTCGCGGACCTGTTCGAGGCCCTTCCCGCACTGGCGAGCGAACTCGACAAATAATCAGATCCCATCTAGGGTCAGAACAGTCAAAGAACATTGTTCTGACCTTGTTTTGACCCTGGGGGATGAGTGGGGAACAAATGGCTTCGCTTGAAGATATCAAGACCATTGGCGTAATCGGCGCCGGTCAGATGGGCAACGGGATTGCTCATGTGATTGCGCTTGCCGACTACGACGTCCGACTGCTTGACGTATCGGCAGAGGCGCTCGACAAGGCGCTTGGCCTGATTGGCAAGAACATGGATCGTCAGGTCAAGAAAGACCTGATTACCGAGGCACAGAAAGAAGCGGCCCTTGCCCGGATTACCACGGGTACGGATTACAGCTTCCTGTCTGACTGCGATCTCGTGATCGAGGCCGCAACCGAAAACGAAGAGACCAAGAAACAGATTTTCAAGGCTCTGTGTCCGGTTCTGGGTCCCGAAGCCATCATTGCGACCAACACATCGTCCATTTCGGTGACGCGTCTGGCTTCCTATACAGACCGCCCGTCGAAATTCATGGGCATGCACTTCATGAATCCGGTGCCGCTGATGAAGCTGGTCGAACTGATCCGTGGTATCGCCACGGACGAGCCGACCTATCGCACCATTCATGAACTGACCAAGAAACTGGGCAAGGACACGGCAAGTGCCGAAGATTTCCCGGCTTTCATCGTCAACCGTATTCTGCTGCCGATGATCAACGAAGCGATCTATACGCTTTACGAAGGTGTCGGCAATGTCCGGTCCATCGACGATGCCATGCGCCTTGGCGCAAACCATCCGATGGGTCCGCTGCAACTGGCCGATTTCATTGGTCTGGATACCTGCCTGTCGATCATGCATGTCCTGCATGATGGTCTGGCCGATACCAAATATCGCCCCTGCCCGCTTCTGGTCAAATATGTCGAAGCCGGCTGGCTTGGCCGCAAGGTCGGCCGCGGCTTCTATGACTATAGCGGCGACGAGCCGGTTCCGACCCGCTGATCATCGCCGGATCAAAAATTCAAAAGGCCATCGCATCACTGCGGTGGCCTTTTTGCATTGGGGGTATACCCCCCCGCCTTGATGATTTAACCGACGTGCAAAGCTTTTGATCTTTCGATCAGAAATTGCCCTGCTATGATGACCGCAAGTAACGAAGATCAAAAAGAGTCCAGGTCAGGACCCAGGAGGCCGTCCCACATGTTTCTCGGAATAGATGTCGGCACATCTGCCGTTAAAGCGCTTCTGATGGATGAACATTCGGTCACCGTCGCCGAAACAGATGTGCCCCTGACGCTCAGCAACCCCAAACCATTCTGGAGCGAACAGCACCCGGATGACTGGTGGGCTGCGACCTGCACGGCGATGGATCAGTTGAAATCATCCAATCCCGCCGCCCTTGCCGCGGTTCGCGCGATTGGCCTGTCCGGCCAGATGCACGGGGCGGTGATCCTTGATGCCGATGATAAACCGCTCCGCCCGGCGATCCTGTGGAATGACGGCCGGGCCAAGGCCGAATGCGATGAATTGCAGGCCGCCCTGCCCGACCTGCCTTCGCGTGCCGGTGTGGTCGCCATGCCGGGCATGACCGCGCCCAAACTGATCTGGCTGCGCAAACACGAACCCGAAATCTTTGCCCGGATCAAAACCGTCCTGCTGCCCAAGGATTACATCCGTTTCTGCCTGACCGGCGAAAAGGTCACCGAAATGTCGGATGCCGCCGGCACGCTCTGGCTTGATGAAGAAAGCCGAAGCTGGAATTTTGACGCCATCGCCGCAACCGGCATGGATATCGCCCAACTACCCCGCCTTGTCGAAGGCAGCGACCCCACCGGCCATCTGCGCGGTGAACTGGCGACGCGCTGGGACATGAAGCCGACCGTGATTGTTGCGGGCGGCGGCGGGGATGCCGCGACCGGTGGCATCGGTGTCGGCGCGGTCAGCCACGGCGACGGCTTCATTTCGCTTGGCACATCGTCACAGATTTTCGTCGCATCGGATCGTTATCGCCCGAAACCACAGGAACTTCTGCACAGCTTCGCCCATGCCGTGCCCCAGCACTGGTTCCAGATGGCCGTCCTTCTGAACGGGGCAAGCTGCCTTTTGTGGGCGGCAAACCTGTTGGGTGAAAAGGATATCGGCGCATTGCTGCAACGGACCGAAGCCGGGCACAAGGCGCCCTCGGATGTCGTGTTCCTGCCCTACCTTAATGGCGAACGGACCCCGCATAACGATCCCTATGCGCGCGGCGTGTTCTTTGGCCTTGGCAGTGACACATCACGCGAAACAATGGTGCAGTCGGTGCTCGAAGGTGTCGGTTTTGCCCTTCTGGATGGGCAGTCGCGCCTGCATGCCGCCGGAACGCATTGTGAATTGCCCGGTGTCATTGGCGGCGGTGCCCGCAGCCGATACTGGATTCAGTTGATATCGGACATCATGGGCTGCCCGCTTGCCCGATACGAAGGGGCGGCCAAGGGCCCGGCCTTTGGCGCGGCCCGTCTTGGACGGCTGGCACTCGATAACGAAACGGTCGAGGATGTCTGCCAGAAACCGGCCATTCAGGAAGTGATCGAACCCGATATGAACAGACACGCGGCCTATCAGCCGCGATTTGCCAAATTCAAACGCATCTATTCTGCGCTCCGCGAAGAATTCCAACCCGCCTGATCCACGCCACCAGACTGATACCTTTTGCCCCACCTGATCGGCTTTTTTGCGGTGTGATGCATTTCACCTGAAATGTTGCACCGGGTTCTTTAATCACTTCAAAAGATGCCAATATCAGCAAAAGGTATTAGAAATTTGCCAATCGGATAGCCCATGACCATTGCCATTGTCGGAAGTTCCAATATCGATTTTGCCGCCCGCGTTGCCGAATTGCCCAAACCCGGCCAAACCGTATCGGCCAAGGATTACATCACAGGACCGGGGGGAAAGGGATGCAATCAGGCGGTTGCCGTGGCCCGTCTGGGGCAGAAACCTGTTTTCATTTCCAAAATCGGCAATGATGTTCTGGGACGCAGCCTGATTGATACGCTCAAAATCGAAGGATTTGACACCAACCAGCTGATCCAGACGACGGATGCACAGACCGGCACCGCCCTGATATCAATCGACGATGCCGGGGAAAACATCATCACCGTGGCCGGTGGGGCCAACATGACCATGAGCCGCGCCGACATCCGCGAAAAGCAGGTTTTCCTTGAACATTGCGACTATCTGCTGGTGCAGCTTGAATGCCCGGTCGTCGCCGTGGCCTGCGCCATGAAATATGCCCGCGACGCCGGGGCCACCATCATTCTTGATCCGGCACCGGTACCCGACCGGGTTGTTCTGCGCGATCTGATGGCGCTGACCGATATCGTCACCCCCAATAGCAGCGAATGTTTCGCCATGACCGGCATTCTTCCCGAAAACCTTGAAACCGCCCATCAGGCCGCCGAAAAGCTGCGCGAAATGGGCGCCAGTATCGCGATTATCAAAATGGGATCAAAGGGCGCGTTTTATTCCGATGGCGATCAGTCCGGGATGGTCCCGCCCTTTGATGTCTCGGCGATTGATACGGTTGCGGCGGGCGATTGCTTTAACGGCGGCCTGGCCGTGGCCCTGCATGAAGAACGATCCTTGCGCGATGCCGTCCGCTTTGCCTGTGCGACCGGGGCATTGGCGACCACACGCTATGGTGCCGCCGATGCCGCCCCGACGCTGGATCAGGTTTTATCGCTTCTGGAACAAGATACCGGCACCTGATCGCGTCAGGACGCGGCATCAATCAGGCTGTTGAAATAATCGATGACCGGATCGGCATCCCATTTGGCCGTCCCTTCCAGCTTGCCGATGATCTGCCCGTCGGCATCAATCACGAAACTGGTCGGAAGACCGCGCGCGCCAAAGGCACGTGCGGTCGCCCCGCGCGGATCAAGCACGACATCAAGATGGTCGATTCCGTTTTCATCA
This sequence comes from Thalassospira sp. A3_1, assembly GCF_017744215.1. Lineage (NCBI taxonomy): Bacteria > Pseudomonadati > Pseudomonadota > Alphaproteobacteria > Rhodospirillales > Thalassospiraceae > Thalassospira > Thalassospira sp. A3_1. The sequence goes on from NZ_JAGHQQ010000001.1 coordinate 616,530, forward strand.
AAGAATTCCTGCACGATTTCTGCCCCGCCGCGATCCTGGCTAAGGGCCAGAACACGGAACGGCTTGCCCTCCATCTCAGACGCCAGACGATCAAGATCGGGCATTTCTTCGATACAGGGCGCGCACCATGTCGCCCAAAGATTGACCAGAATAACCTGACCTTTCAGGTCTTTAAGGTCACTTTCGCTGCCATCTTTTTCGATGAAAACCGCCTTTTCCGGCAGGCTTGTGCTATCAGGTGCGGTGTCCATTTTCGAAAGTTCTTGCGGCAATTGCGTATCTGCAAAGGCAGGGCTTGCATAAATGGCCGATATGGCGACAATCACGCCCAGTTTTACGTAACGAAGCAGTGCCTTCACAATACTCACCTTTCCAACGCTTGCGGATCACAATGACCGATCAAAACGCCACCGACCAGAAAAATGCCAACGCCCTGTGGGGAGGCCGCTTTGAAGCGGGCCCGTCCGCCATCATGGAAGAAATCAATGCTTCCATCGGCTTTGACAAACGCCTGTACGCCCAGGACATTCAGGGTTCCAAAGCCCATTGCGCCATGCTGGTCAAGCAGAAGATCATCCCCGCAGAAGATGGCGAGAAAATAGTCGCGGGTCTAGACCAGATTCTTCAAGAAATCGAGAGCGGCCAGTTTACCTTCTCTGCCGCCCTTGAAGACATCCACATGAATGTCGAAAGCCGCCTGCGTGATCTGATCGGGCCTGCCGCCGGTCGCCTGCATACCGCGCGCTCCCGTAATGACCAGGTCGCCACCGATTTCAAACTCTGGGTGCGCGACGTGGCACTGGCCGATCTTGAAGCCGGGCTCAAGGGCCTTCAGGAAGCACTGGTTGAACAGGCCGGCACCCATGCTGAAACCATCATGCCGGGCTTCACCCACCTTCAGGCCGCCCAGCCGGTCACCTTTGGCCATCATCTGCTGGCCTATGTCGAAATGTTTGGCCGGGATCGTGGCCGCGTTGCCGATTGCCGCACGCGCGCCAATGAAAACCCGCTGGGTTCGGCGGCCCTTGCCGGAACGCCTTATCCGATTGACCGTCACATGACGGCATCGTCCCTTGGCTTTGATCGCCCGACCGCGAACTCGCTGGATGCGGTGTCGGATCGCGACTTTGCGCTGGAATATCTGAACGCGGCCTCGATCACCGCCATGCACCTGTCGCGCCTGGCCGAGGAAATGGTGATCTGGTGTTCGGCACAGTTCCGCTTTGTCGGCATGTCGGACAAGTTCTCCACCGGCTCCTCGATCATGCCGCAGAAACGCAATCCCGATGCCGCAGAGCTGATCCGCTCCAAGATCGGTCGTATCGTTGGCTGCTACAATTCCCTGATGCTCTCGATGAAGGGTCTGCCGCTGGCCTATTCCAAGGACATGCAGGAAGACAAGGAACCGGTATTCGAGGCCCACGACCATCTGGGTCTTTGTGTCGCCGCCATGACCGGTATGATTGCCGACATGAAGGTGCATAAGGACAATATGCGTGCGGCTGCCGGTGCGGGTTACACCACCGCAACCGATCTTGCCGACTGGCTGGTCGCCGAACTTGGCATGCCGTTCCGCGACGCCCATCACGTGGTCGGTGCCACCGTGAAACTTGCCGAAGGCAAGGGTTGCGATCTCGATCAGCTTTCGCTCGAAGACCTTCAGGGGATCGAACCGAAAATCACCAACGCCGTTTACGACGTCCTGACTGTCGAGGCATCGGTCAGCGCACGTCAAAGCTTTGGCGGCACCGCCCCGGTCCGCGTCAAGGAACAGGTCGCGGCGGCAAAGGAAAGGTTCCTGAAATGAGCAACCCGATCTTTAAACGCAGCACAGTGATCGTACTGGCGGTGATGCTGGGCCTGTCTGTTGCCGCCTGCGGCAAAAAAGGCCCGCTTGAACCACCGACCGACGAAGGCAACAAATATCCACGGACATATCCGGCACAATGAACCATTTTGAATATATTGATGGCGTCCTTCACGCAGAAGGCGTTTCCATCCCCGAGCTTGCCGAAAAAGTCGGCACGCCGTTCTATTGCTATTCCACCGCCACCCTTGAACGTCATTACAAGGTTTATGCCGGTGCGTTTGACGGGCTTGATGCCACGGTTTGCTATGCGATCAAGGCAAACTCCAATCAGGCTGTCCTGAAAACGCTCGCCAAACTGGGTGCCGGTGCCGATGTGGTTTCGGTTGGTGAAATGCGCCGCGCCCTGCGTGCCGGTGTTGCCCCGGGCAAAGTCATCTTTTCCGGCGTTGGCAAGGCCGATGCCGAAATGCGCGAAGCCCTTGATGCCGATATCGCCCAGATCAATGTCGAAAGCATTCCGGAACTTGAAGAACTCAACCGGGTTGCCCTCGACATGGGCAAAAAGGCCCGCATCGCGATCCGCATCAACCCGCATGTCGATGCCAAGACCCATGAAAAGATCGCCACCGGCAAGGCCGAAAACAAATTCGGCATCGACTGGACCCGCGCGATCGAGGTTTACCGTATGGCCGCCGCCATGGACGGGATCGAAGTCACCGGCATTGCGATGCATATCGGATCGCAGCTGACCGATCTTGCCCCCTTCCGCGAGGCATTCACCCGTCTTGCCGGGCTGGTCGAAAAGCTTCGCGCCGAAGGCATCAATATCCGCAACCTCGACCTTGGTGGCGGGCTTGGCATTGCCTATCAGGGCGAAACACCGCCCCTGCCCGATGCCTATGGCCAGATGGTGCGTGAAACCGTCGGTCACCTTGGCTGCCACATCACGCTCGAACCGGGCCGCCTGATCGCTGGCAATGCCGGTGTGATGATTTCGCGTGTCATGTATATCAAGGACGGCGAAGCCAAACGCTTTGTCATTCTCGATGCCGCGATGAACGACCTGATCCGGCCAACGCTTTACAGCGCCTATCACGAAATCATCCCTGTCGATGAACAGGGTGAAGGCGACAAACAGGCGACCGTCGATATCGTCGGACCGGTCTGCGAAACCGGCGACACCTTTGGCAAGGACCGCAAACTGCCCGATGACCTGAAACCGGGCGATCTGGTCGCCGTCATGTCGGCAGGTGCCTATGGCGCGGTGATGTCATCGACCTACAACACCCGTGCCCTGACGCCCGAAGTTCTGGTCAAGGGCGACGACTTCGCCATCGTCCGCCCACGTCAGTCGATTGACGACCTGATCGGTCTGGACCGCATTCCCGACTGGCTGGACTGATCCGGCCCGGCAGAACGCAGAAGAACCCGGAAAAACTTTGCAAGGCGGCCTTTCAACACCAAAGGCCGCCTTCTGCATATCCGCATCCTGTCCGACAGGGTTCATCTGACCTGCCCCCATCTCCTTCGATCTCCCGGATGGTTCCGGGGGGCTCCGAGGGCCAAGGGCAGGACAGGAACACCAGACTCCGAAAGCACGGTAACAGGGTGATTTTCCCCGAAGCAGGCGAAATGCCCCACCCGGCCAAAACACGGCCTTCCAACAGACGTCCCACTGACCGCCACAGCCTTACCGCCCGCTCCGGTCCCTTCCGCCAACACCATGACCACGAAGCCCGGCCAAACCTCGGACCTCCGAAAGCCTAACCACCAGACGACCCACAAACCGCCCAAAACATCGCTGCCCGCTTCAGCCGCTTCCGGCAATGGCATGATCACGAACCCCGGACGCACCTCGGGCCTCCACCATCCCTCGCCAGCAGATGGCCCTCTGACGGCCCACAGCCTCGCTACCCGCTCCGCCCCTTTCGGCAATGTCATGACCACCGACGCCCGGACAAAACTCGGGCCTCCGGCAACCGCCGCCGACGGACCCTCATCGGCCGCTCTGCCGCCTCGATCACCGTCCGGCCACGGCGACAACCTGCCACGCCGACATCCAGACACACCTCGGGCCGCTGCCATTTTCACCGGCAGACGGACTTCGGGCGCACTGCCCCCAACCTGTCCACCACCGACGGGCCACAATCCGATGCCGCCACTACTGCCATTGCTGCCTCTTTCGGCAAATCCGGGGTCCGTTCCCCGATAAGACGCACCTCTCCCGTCATGACAAATAAGGGTGTTCGAAACCTGTTAGAACCGGCGCGGAATGCCGCCGTAATGGCTCCGCCATCCGCCGATGAGCATCCTGCGGATTGCCCCGCGACCCTGCCTCAATCCTTGCCGCTGCATCCTGATCCCCTCTTTCATCCAGCCCCAAACGCAAAAACCCGCAGAGCCTACAAGGCCTTGCGGGTTTCGGTCCGGGTGCATTTCTCCCGTTGACTTTGCTCTTATGCCATAAATAAAAGAACAAATCAAGAACTTTTTTGAAAAAACTTTATATACCGCCAAATGCTGCCCCATCACGGACCGCCTTTTATTTTGGCTCGGTCGCGATCCTGACTTGACCCGCCCTGCCAAAGCCCCAAACTTAGATTAAGGTCTGAAATCTGTTCATAGGACCACGCTGGCGTCACATGTCCCGGACACGGGGCGATTGCAGGGGCCTGAAATCGATATGTCGATCATACCACCCAATCCCCGACTGGAACGGCATCTGCGCCTGGCGCGGATGATCATGTCGTGGGAACGGGTGTGGCCACGCCTGATCCCGCCTTTGACAATCGTGATGCTGATCGCCGGGCTGACCCTGACCGGCACCTTTGAAATACTGCCCGCGACCGGGCATATCATGTTGCTTTCGATCCTGTCGGTTGCCGGGCTTGTCGCCATCATCCTGCCGTGGCGACACTTCGCTTGGCCCAATCGCCGTGCTGTCCTGCAAAGGATCGAACAGGAAAATGGCCTTGAAAACAATCCACTGCAAAGCCTCGAAGACCATATCGATGATGGTGACGACCCGCTAACCAGTTACCTGTGGCAAAAGCAGCTACAACGTCACGAGGCGATGCTTGATAACCTGCATTTGCCCCGCCCCCTGCCCTCGCTGGCGCGCATTGACCGCTATGGGCTGGTGGTTTTGCCGGTATTGCTCCTCGCCGTCGGGCTGTTTGTCGCCCATGACCGGATGGGGGAACGCTTTTATAAGGCATTCAGCCCGCTTCAACGGCTGGGTGCTGCCGATTTCAGCACCACATTATGGGTCACCCCGCCTGCCTATACCGGACAGATCCCGCGAGTCCTGCGTTTTGCCGATGGCACCGACCAGCCGCAGCAGCAACCGGCGGATACAGACGCCGGGAATCCCAATGTCATCGATGTGGATGTCCCCGTCGGGTCAACTCTGGCCGGCAGCATCGGAAGTGTCTGGCAACCGACATTGCATACCCCCACCGGCGAACGCGACATATCGGAAAGCAGCGACAACAGCTATGTCATTTCGACCGCCCTTGATCAGGCCGGGCCGTGGCGCATTTCGGTCTGGGGCAATGACCGGCTGACACTGAATGTCAATCTGGTGGCCGATAAACCGCCCGCCCTTTCATTCGTCAGTCCGCCCTCGGCGACCCGCCGCGATCATATCCGTCTTGATTATGTCGCGACCGATGATTACGGCATGAACAACCTTGATCTGATCATCACCCCCGCGACCGATGGCATTGGTGCCGAACAGTTCGGGTCGATCGACAATATCCGTATCGATATGTCCGGTCGCGATGGTCAGGGGGGTGCTGTATCCATGCCGACCCGGATCGAAGGGCCCCGTTTCCTTGACCTTGTTTCGCATCCCTGGGCCGGGCTTCCGGTCAATCTGCAACTGGTATCGCAGGACAATTCCGGGCAGCGCGGCGAAAGCGACATGCGATCCATAGTGTTGCCGGAACGCGAATTCACCCATCCGGTTGCCAAAAAGCTGATCACGATCCGGCGTGGCTTGCTGCGTTATCCCGACAAGGCGCTTGAAATGCGCAATGCCCTTTTGCCCGTGCTGTATGCCCCGCAGGCATTTAACGGCCATATCGGTATTTTCCTTGCCCTGTCGGTCACCGAAGCCCGTCTTTCAGCCCATCTGCGCGACCGCGACACCCATCAGGAAGTCGCCGGGCTGCTATGGCACATCGCCGAAGAAATCGAACGCGGCAGCTATGGCATGGCCGAACGCAATCTGATGGAGGCCGAGGAACGGCTGCTCGAAGCACTCGCCGATCCAAACGTCACCGAGGCCGAAATCGCCGAGCTGATCGAAAACTATCGCCGGGCCCTTAACGAATATATGGCCGCCCTCGCCCGCGAGGCACCGCAAAACCAGCAAAGCCAGCAACAGGCCCCCGCCGCCATCCTTGAACAGCAGGACCTTTCGCGCATTGTCGATCAGATCGACGCCCTGATGCGCGCCGGTGCCCGTGATCAGGCGCGCGCCCTGATTGATCGCCTGCGTGAACTGGTTGAAAACATGCAGGTCACATCGGGTGACGGCGGGACCGATATCACATCGACCCTTCGCGAAATGCTCGATGGCATCCGTGATCTTGCCCGTCGGCAGCAGGAATTGATGAACCAGGGCGACAACCCATCCAACAATTCCGGCGGCAATGGCAACCGGGCCGAGGAACAGCAAAACCTTGCCGGTGATGCCCAGAACCTGACCAACAATTCCGGCTTTGGCCAGTTTGGCAATCTCAGTGGCATTGAAACCGCCATCGAGGCGATGCAGCGCGCCGCAGAAGCCCTTGGCCGCAACCGCGCCCACGAAGCCCTGCAACAGCAGGGACAGGCCATGGAGGCCCTTCAGCGCGGCATTGGCGAACTGAGCCGCGCGCTCGAAGGGCTTAGCCAGATGATGCCGATGCTTGATGAACTGCGCGGGTCGGGCAACCGTGATCCGCTTGGCCGGCCTGTCGGCGGGGATGGCACAACCGTCATCCCCGAAGTCGACACGCTTGAACGGGCATGGCGTATCTTGCAGGAACTGCGCCGCCGATCCGGCGACCCGGACCGCCCGGTGATCGAACAGGAATATATCGACCGGCTGCTTAAACGGTTCTAGGGCGTCCTACCGGACCCTTTGCGAACGACCATAAAAAAAGGGCAGCGACGGATCGCTGCCCTTGTCATTTTCAGATCAAACCGATCAGGGTTCGACCGCCTCGCGCGGGTCAAGGAATGTAACCTGCAGGCGGGTTGCGGTCGGGTTCGGACGACGGATTTTGGTTTCTACCGTCATGGTTTCGCCAACCGGCAGCATCTGGGCTTCCATTGGCATTTCCGCACTGCCCTGAACCGCACTTTCGTCATAGATCAGCGGCACTTTTTTGCGCTGAACCACACGATCCAGCGGATCAAGAAGCTCGATCAGCAGATAGGGCAGAACCCGGTCAACCTCGCTGATATTGACGATCTCGGCGCGCACGACAAGAACATCGACACCATCTTCTTCTTCGCGAGTCGGCGGCAATTCACGAATATCAAGGCCTTCGCCAACATGCGGGACGTCAAGCCCGACCATGTCATAGACCTTGGCAATCGGCGGCCACAGATTGATCAGGATATCTTTGGCAAAATATCCGCCGGCGCCAATCCCGCCAAGGATCAGGAAGAACAGGATCCAGCCAACCACACCCTTTTTCGATTTCGCAGGCGGCTTCGGATTGTTGCGAATCAGCTGCTGCGGGATGGGGGGCGGATCGGGGATTTTATCGGCTTCTTCGAAACCGGGATCAACCTGACCTGGCATCTGGTCGGCATTGAAGTCGGCACCAAGTGCGCCGTCCTGATCGAAAGGTGGCGGCAGCTTGTTTTCCTGCGCTGGCGACGGGGTTTTCATTCCCGGCGGGTCCTGATGCCAGCTATTGCCGCAATTTTTGCAGCGCACGGTTCTGCCCTTTGGGCCGATCGCCTCTGTTTTCACAGAGTATTTTTTTGAACAATCTGGGCAAGTAATGATCATTGCAAACCTGGCATCTCGATGTCAGCGGCATGAAACCCGGGGCACGGCCATAACCTGAGTGATTTCCGGCGATCCCCCGAATTCGCCGGTGTAGGGCAGAACCTACACTATATGTAAATAGCGGCGATTTAACAGACTGTTAAGCACAGATAACTGAAGCTGCCCGAATTTGGTTGGCACAGCATTGCATATATGGTGCTTCGATGACATCCGAAGAACTGTTTAAGTCGTCATATTTTAAGCCAATCTGCAATGATACCCACTGTGGGGTCTGCCAGATCGGACTTTTGCAATTGTTCAACCGGCCCCCGCATTATCATGTTATGTCGGGTCTGATACGTCGTGCTGCGATATGGAGCGCAAGTTTTGACTGAAGTCGTAAGTTTCAGGAATGTGGGTGTCCGCTATGAATCCGGGCCGGAGATTCTGCGCGATCTGAACTTTACCCTGCATCGTGGCAGCTTCCATTTCCTGACCGGGGCTTCGGGTGCGGGCAAATCCACATTGATGCGCCTGCTTTATCTTGCCCTGCGCCAGACCCGCGGCGAGATCAATATTTTCGGCCGCGACAATATCCGTATTCCACGCGATGAATTGCCCGCGATCCGCCGCAGGATCGGCGTGGTGTTTCAGGATTTCCGCCTGATCAATCACCTGACGACTTTTGAAAATGTCGCCCTGCCGCTGCGCGTCGCCGGGGTCGAGGATTTGCAGATCCGCAAGAACGTGACCGAACTTCTGGAATGGGTCGGTCTTGGTGATCAGATCAACGCGGTACCATCCCGACTTTCGGGCGGACAGCAGCAACGCGTTGCCATCGCGCGCGCCGTTATCGGCCGCCCGGCCCTGCTTCTGGCTGACGAGCCGACCGGTAACGTTGATGACCGCATCGCCATGCGGCTGTTATATCTTTTTGAAGAACTGAACAAACTTGGCACCACGGTGCTCATCGCCACCCATAACCGGCAACTGGTGCGTCGTTTTGGCCATAATCAATGGCTGCTCGAAGCTGGCACCCTGCACGACATCACGCATAGCGCGTAACCGAACCAACCGACGGCAACTGGCTCAGACAGGACCCAAAATCGATCATGGCTTTTCGTTCGCAACCGTCACATCTGCCACTTGATAGCGACTCATCGACGCGCTTTTTGCCAAGCATCGTCGCATTGATGGTGGCCCTGCTGACGTTTTCGATTGTTGGCCTTGCCGCCCTGCATGACAGCGTCGGCAAATGGTCCGGCCAGATCGAAGGCAGCCTGTCCATCCAGGTCCCCCCGACCGGCATGGCGGATCGCGACCCCGAAGAACGCGAACAGGCTTTGCAGGCAACGGTTGACGATATTATCGAACAGCTCGCCGACATGCCGGGCATTTCCCGGATCGAGGAACTCAGCCCGGAAACCATGTCCGCCCTTCTGGAACCGTGGCTTGGCCCGGACGAGGTCGTCAGCGAATTACCCATCCCGCGCATTATCGAAATCACGCCGGAAACCGGTTTTAATTTCGATGCCCTTGAACGCAGGCTGGGCGAAATCGCGCCCGAGGCGGTTCTGGACGACCATCGCATCTGGATTGAACGGATTGCCGATGTTGCCTTTTCGGTCGAACTGGCGCTGATTACACTGATTATCGTGCTGTTCGGGGCAACGATGCTGTCGGTCGTATTTGCCACCCGATCAGGTCTTTCCATTCACCGCACAATCATCGAATTGCTGCACCTGATCGGGGCGCAGGATTCGTATATCGCGGGACAATTTGCCCGTCATAACCTGCGGCTGGCGTTTTTTGGTGCCCTGATCGGCCTTCTGATCGCCCTGCCGGTTTCGGGGGTAATCGCATGGCTTGGCATGCGGGCGGGCTGGCCGATCCCGACACTGGTTTTCAGCCCGCTTTTCATTGCGATCATCATTGCCATTCCGTTCGTGGTCGCCGGTGTCGCCCAGATGACGGCCAAAAGAACTGTGCTGCGCGTCTTGCGCAGAATGTTGTAACCTGCCTCACTCCTCCGTATAGTCGGCCTGCAGCGTCGTGATCATTTCCCGTTTCGGATCATGACCTTGTCCCCAAAAGGAGAGCCTTGTCGCATGCCAGCGTCCCGTCAGGCCCAATCATATGAGTAAGCCACCCCTTTCCGTTCAGCACCGGCGACGCTTCCGCCGGTTCCGTTTTTTGCTGTCGACCCTGATCCTGCTGGGGCTGGTCTGGGCGGGTGGTTTTGTCTGGTATGTCGATATCATCCCGACCGAGGTCAATGAACCTGATCGCACAACCGATGCGATCGTCGTTCTGACCGGCGGCAGTGAACGCCTGTCGGAAGGCCGTCGCCTTCTGACGCGCCATCTTGCCAAAAAGCTGTTCATTTCCGGCGTTTATCGCGGGGTCGAAGTGGACGAGCTTCTGTCCGCTGGCAAAGCCGACCCCCGGCTGATTTCATGCTGTGTGGTTCTGGGCCATGTCGCGGAAAACACGCGGGGCAATGCGCTTGAAACGGCGGTCTGGGTCTATGAAGAAGGCTATAAAAGCCTGCGTATCGTCACAGCCAATTATCACATGCCGCGATCGCTTCTGGAATTTCGTAGCCTGATGCCCGATGTCGATATCATCGCCCATCCGGTTTTCCCCGAGAATGTCAAGGTCGATAGCTGGTGGCGCTGGCCGGGAAGCGCCAGCCTGATTGCCAGTGAATATAACAAGTTCCTGTTTGCCAGCCTGCGGAACTATCTTCTCGGATTTCTTCCGGACGGGGACCGTGCCGGCCTGCATGGTCCGAGCACGCCATCAACGCCGCCAAAGCAGGATTATTCGGCATCCAATCGCCTGTCCCAGAAATCAGGCTGAAGATACGGCGTTTCACTCGTGTCTCATAACTGTTACAAACCCTTTGACGAAGTGTTTGAAGGATCTGTCTGCATGAGAGCCCTGCGCGCGTTTTTGTTTAACGTGTTGTTTTTCGCCGGTACCGCAGCATTGTGCATTGTGCTCATTCCGGTGATGCCGTTTGGCCGCAAAATCAATCAGTGGGTCGGCCACACGTGGTGTCGCCTGACACAGGGAATGCTGGCGACGTCGGTTGGCATGTACAGGCGTATTCGCGGCCTTGAAAACCTGCCGAAAGGCCCGTGTATTCTGGTTGCCAAGCATCAGTCTGCGTGGGAAACCCTGACCTTTCATACGGTTGTGCCCGACCCGGCCTATATCCTGAAAAAGGAACTGACCCGCATCCCGTTGATGGGGCAGTTTCTGTTGCTGTCAGGGCAGATTGCGGTCGACAGATCGGCCGGATCATCGGCCCTGAAAGACATGATCAAGGGTGCCGAACGTGCCCTTGCCGATGGCAGACAGATCGTGATTTTCCCCGAAGGTACGCGCACGCCCCCCGGGTCGGATCGCCCCTATCACCCGGGCATTTACGCGCTTTACAAGGCTTTCCCGAATATCCCGGTCATTCCGGTCGCGATTAATTCCGGCATGTTCTGGGGACGGCACAGCTTCATGAAATATGGTGGCGAGGTCACCATGGAATTCCTGCCCGCGATGGAACCTGATCTGGATCGCAAAACCTTTATGAAGGCGATCAAGGGCAGGATTGATGACCGCACCCGTGAACTTGAACGCGAAGCACAAACCGAATTCAACCTGCCGACCCTGACATCCCGTGACGTCGAGATTGAGGAAGCCCGCGAAAAGGCCGAAGCCGAACAGCAGGAAGCCAAAACCGCAATTCCGATGAAATCCATCGACAAGGAAAAAACGCCTTCCTGATCAGACGGTTGTTTCAAATGCAAAAGGCCGGATTTTTGTCCGGCCTTTTTCAATTCCATCCCTCTTTCGGGCAGCTATGCCTTTCGGCGTGTTGCCTGCCAGATACCAAAGGCAATCAATGCGATCCCGCCCAGATGGTAAAGATGCAGTTCCTCGCCCAGAAAGATGATGGCAAGAACACTGGCGAAAACCGGCATCAGATACAGGAACACGCCGGCATTTGCCGGGCCGACAACCGCAACGCCCTTGTTCCAGAACAGATAACCCAAAAAGGCTGGTCCTGCCCCGATATAGAAAATCTTCAGCATATCGGGCCATGCCGGATCAAGATGCGTAAAGAACGGCTCATTGCCCACGGTCACCGACCAGATATAAAGCGGCGTCAGGAACACCAACCCGATCAGGGCCGAAACGAATACGAGGCTTAGCGGATGCACACCCTGGGGCGCGCGTTTCAAAAGCATTGAATAGGCCGCCCAGACCATTGCCGAAATCATCGCAAACAGATCGCCCGAGACAAAATTCATCTCGGCAAATACCGAAAAATCACCTTTGGCAATAATCACCGCCGTACCAACACCGGCAATCAGCACACCGGCCCACTGGCCAAGCTTGGGTTTATCGGCAGTCAGGAAAGCTGCGAACAACAGAACCCAGACCGGGGTGGTCGCATTCAGAAGCCCGGTATTGACCGCGGTCGTGTTGTAGGCAGCCAGATAAATGACAATCGAAAACATGAAAACACCGGTTGTTCCGATCAGGAACATCGACATTTTATGATCAGCCATCAGTCTCAGATCGCGTTTAAGGTGCGGAATACAGACCGGAAACAGCAATACGGCAGCCACAACCCAACGCCAGAACGCCAGCGCCTCAAGCGGCACCGTGGCATTCACCCCGCGGGCAACCACGTGGTTTGATCCCCACATCATCGCGCAGGCAACCAGCATCAGATAGGCTGCCATCATCGGTGTGTTTCCACCTTTTGACATCGTGGTGGCATTCGACATCAGATACCGGCTCCCATATTGATCTCACCGTATTCGCGGCGCACCAGATCCATCAGATCGTGCAATGGCGGGTCGACAATTCCCATCTGATCCAGATGACAGACCGTATTTTCAAGATATTCAAGGTTCGGGCCGATATTGCCGTGTGCCGCGACAATGATTTCAACCGCCGTCCGGACCGGCAGGTTCCCGGCAAACTGTTCATGCGTTGGATCGGCGACATAGGTGTGCGCAATGACCTTGCGTCCATCAGAAAGCTCGACCTCGACATCGGCGGGAATATAGGTGTTGGTCACCAGTTCGCGTTCATCCAGATAGGCCTTGACCAACGGCCAGTCGCCCGGCGCGATCCGGAAGGCATTGCCCACACATTCCCCGCCAACATTCAGCCCCAGAACCAGTCCCGGATTTTCCGGTGTGCCGCGATAATGATGGGAATATATGCAAAAGGACCGGTGATAGCCGCGCAGCGTCGCGCGTGCCCGTTCTTCAAATTCGAAGCCCGGCCGCCACAGCAGCGATCCATATCCAAATACCCATCTTTCCTGGGGCTCAGTCAAAATTTCCTCCGGTCATGCTGGTATTTTATGTCCGGTTCTGAACCTAGCGTTTCACCATCACCAATGCCACCCCGAGTGCGGCAATTGCAAATCCGGCAAAACCGAGCAGGCCCAGATGTTCATCAAAAAGCAGCCAGGCAAAGAAGGCAGCCGTGGGCGGGACAAGGTAAAACATGCTTGCAACCCTTGTTGCTTCGCCCTGTTTGATCAAAACCATCAGCAGCATGATCGCCCCAATTGACAGCACCAGAACCAGCCATGCCATCGCAAGAATGAAGTTCATGCTCCATTCGATCACCAAGGGTTCCTTGATCAGGGCCACTAGCCCGACAAAGGCCGCTGCGGCGATATACTGGATAACCGTACCGCTCATCAGGTCCATGCCCGTGCAGAACCGTTTCTGATAAAGCGTCCCGGCCGTCATGCCAAACAGCGCCATGATGGCAAGCCCGATGCCAAAAGCGGTAATACCGATGCCGTCACCGATTTTGGGCAACAGAACCAAAGCCACACCAATCAGGCCAAGAACAAGCCCGGCCCACTGACGCCCGCTGACACGTTCACCCAGAAGGGCACCAACAACCGATGCCGTCACAACCGGCTGCAACCCGACGATCAGCGCCGCCAAACCCGACGGAAGCCCCGTATCAATCGCCCAGAAAACGCCGCCCAGATAAATCCCGTGAACTAGAACCCCGGTCGTACTGATATGGGCAACCTGTCGCCAGCTTTTGGGCCATTTGGCACCCAGCAGCGAAATCACCGGCACCATCAGAACGATGACGATGGCAAAACGGGCAAACAGAAAGGTAAATGGTTCGGCATAGGGAAGACCGAACTTTGCGCCGACAAAGCCCGTGCTCCATAGGAACACAAACACAAACGGCATGATCCGTGCAAAAGCCGGATGATCGGTGGCAGGCATGACGTTCCCCTTTTTCCGGCGAAAGATGCTGTTTGGGGCGCATCTTTCCGCCCGACGACGGCCTGCCATTTGCAAACCGTGAAAATTGATTATTTATCGGTCTTGTTTTTGCCCTTGGCGTCGCTTTGGCGGTCTTCACCCTCGGCCGAGAAATTGGTGAAATACTGCCCGGCATCGACAATACCACGGCGAATTTCGCGTGTACGGGTGAACAGGTCGAACAATTTTTCGCCCTCGCCCCAACGGATCGCACGTTGCAACGCCATCAAATCTTCCTGAAAACGGCCAAGAACTTCAAGAACAGCTTCGCGGTTATTCAAAAACACATCCCGCCACATCGTCGGATCGGACGCGGCAATACGGGTAAAGTCACGGAAACCGGATGCGGAAAACTTGATCACTTCCTGACGCAGTGCGTCTTCAAGATCGGTTGCCGTCCCGACGATGGTATAGGCGATCAGATGCGGCAGATGCGATGTGATACCAAGAATGCGATCGTGATGATCGGCATCCATGCATTCGACTTTCATGCCACATGCTTCCCAAAGGGCCTGCACACGTGCGGTCGCACTTTCCTTCTCCCCCGGAACCGGGGTCAAAATGCACCAGCGGCCTTCAAACAGTTCGGGAAAACCGGAATCCGGTCCGGAATGTTCGGTCCCGGCCAACGGGTGGCCCGGTACAAACGAAACACCTTCGTCAAGATGCGGGGCGATATCGCGAATGACCGCCTGTTTGACCGACCCGACGTCGGAAACAATCGCCCCCTTTTTAAGTTTTCCGGCAAGCTGGGCGCCAATGGCTTCATTGGCGCCCACCGGGGCACAGATCATCACCAGATCGGCATCTTTAACCGCTTCCTTGATGTCGCAATAGGCTTCATCGGCAATACCAAGCTCAAGCACCCGGTCACGGGTAGCTTCGGAACGCACGGCACAGGTGATTTTTTTCGCCAGACCATCGCGCAGAATGCGACGCGCCAGAGACGAGCCAATCAGCCCCATGCCGATAAAAGCAACGGTATCAAAAAGCGGTTCGGATGCGGTGTTGGTCATTTTACCTGTTCACAAAGTCTTTGATCGCCTTGAGGCAGATTTCCATTTCTTCCTTCGTACCGATCGAAATACGAAGCATCTGCGGCAGGCCATAGGCACCGATTTTGCGCGGGATAACGCCCTGTGCCATCATGAAATCATTGGCAGCATCGGCGTTCTTGCCTTCTTCCTTGGGGAATTCGACCAGAACAAAGTTGCCATAGCTCGGATGGGCGATCAGACCGTCAATCGCGTTCACCTGATCGCGGAACCACGCCAGCGTTTCGGCATTGTGACGCACGCAGGCATTGACGAATTCATCATCATCAAGTGCCGCAAGACCGGCTTCCTGTGTCGGAAGGGCCACGTTAAACGGATTACGCAGGCGTTGCAGAACATCGGCAATATCAACCGGCGCATAGCACCAGCCAAGACGAATGCCGCCAAGACCATAAATCTTGGAAAATGTGCGGGTCATGACGGTATTTTTACCGGCACGCACCAGTTCCTCACCCGCAGAATAATCTTCCTGACCGGTCATGAATTCGGCATACGCCGCATCAACGACCAGAACGATATCTTCGCGCAGGCCATCACGCAGGCGCTTCATTTCCGCATCATTGATGTAGGTGCCCGTCGGATTGTTCGGGTTCGCGACAAAAACGATTTTGGTTTTTTCGGTCACAGCGGCCAGCAACGCATCAATGCTGGTGGTCATATTGGTTTCGGCCGCAGTCACCGGAACCGCACCAACACCCTTGGCTGCAATCGGATACATCAGGAAGCCATGCTGCGAATACAGCACTTCATCTCCCGGACCGGCATAGGCACGGATCAGAAGAGTGATCAGTTCGTCCGAACCGGCACCGCAGACAATCTGATCGGCTTCAAGATTGTATTTCTCGGCCAGCTTGTTACGCAGCGCCTCGCAACCACCATCGGGATAGCGATGCAGCTTTTCAGCCGACTTGCGGAGCGCCTCGATGGCCTTGGGGCTCGGGCCAAGCGCGCCTTCGTTCGAAGAAAGCTTGATCACACGGGTTGCACCATCGGTGCGCGACTTGCCGCCAACATAAGGCGCAATATCAAGAATGCCGGGACGTGGGGTGGGCGCAGACATTTCCTAGTTTCTCCCAGTGGGCAGGGCCGGTGACAATCAACCGGCCGGTGACAATCAACTCAGCGCGTCTTCGGGAATCGGCACGCCATAGGCACCAACAACACTGAGCCCTTCGGGATCAAGCCCCTGATCGGTCAGTGCACGCTGAAACACTTCTGCGCGATTACAAAAGAATCCCGGCACATCAACAAGAACAAAACGGCGATCACCGGTTTCATCAGCAGAAAAGCCAAGGATTGCCGATCCATCGATGCCATTCGCAATTTTTTTGCGCGCCGTATCCATCGAAATCTCGTTTGGCAGGCTGACGATAAACAGCGTGCGATCATCCCCGCTTTCTTCAAGCTCGATCGCCGCAAGGACAAATCCTTCGGTCTGCTCGCCTCGTCCGACCGGACGCCCGCCAAATGGCAGTTTCGAAACAATGCGCACCGGGCTGTCATCGGACAGCAAAGTCCACCACGGCTGTGCTTCGCCAAGTTCCGGTTTCGGGAACACGCCGACCGCCGCACGACCTTCTTCAAGGGCGTAAAATGCCTCGCGCGGGGTATCGAATTCGACGATTTCGTTCAGGCAGCCAAAGTTAAGGCGCGCAAGTTCCCAACAATCAACACCATCGGCATTGCGGCAAAGTGCAACCGTATACGGCGCTTCAAGGCGCGTTCCCGCCGCAATCATTTCGCGCCAGATCTGGATCAAGGCCGTTTTCGGAAAGGCACCATCGTGACGGTCAACCAGCGTGCGCATGATGCGGGCTTCACGTGCCGGACGATAAGGCACTTTTACCTTGCCACCCGCGGCAATCACCCGGTCCTTATAGGCCCCGACAGCCTGAACCACCTTTGTGCGCCGGATGATCAGGGATTGCAGTGCCTGATCGATATCATCGATTTCCGCCCTGAGCCCGTTCAGGTCAAGATTTGCTAAATTTTCGTCGCTTTGCGCCATGATCCGCTCTTTTCTCAAACGGCGCCCAGTATTAGGACAGGGCAGCCGAAAAGCAAAGAAAAGATTGACTAAATCCCGGTCTATTCCTAGCTAGAACAGGCTTGTTTCCTTCGATAGCAAGGAACAGCCAACCTTGCCTGCAAGAAAAACAACCTAATCAAAGGGAAACGGACATTCATGTCGACCGCCGCCAGCACGGATCAGCGCAGCAAACTTCCCGGCCATCACATGGTTCTTGGGGAAACGGAAAAGCTGCGCCTTGATAGCGGCATCGAATTCGGGCCGTTCACCATTGCCTATCAGACATACGGCGAACTTAACGCCGACAAGACCAATGCCATTCTGGTCTGCCATGCATTGACGGGTGATCAGTATGTCGCCGACGAAGTCCACCCGATCACCGGCAAGGAGGGCTGGTGGCGTGAAATCGTCGGGCCGGGCAAAATCATCGATACCGACAAATATTTCGTCATCTGTTCGAACGTGATTGGCGGCTGCCTGGGCAGCACCGGCCCCAAGGAAATCAACCCGGCCACCGGCAAACCCTGGGGTCTTGATTTCCCGGTGATCACGATTGCCGACATGGTGCGTGCGCAGACCATGCTGATTGATGCATTGGGCATCGATACCCTGTTTGCGGTTATTGGCGGTTCGATGGGCGGCATGCAGGTTCTTGAATGGTGCAAAAGCTATTCCCATCGCGTTTTCGCCGCCGCCCCGATTGCAACCAGCTTCCGCCATTCGGCGCAAAATATCGCGTTTCACGAAGTCGGGCGTCAGGCGGTCATGGCCGATCCGGACTGGTGCGGGGGCAATTACCTGCTGGAAGGCAAAAAGCCGTCCCGCGGGCTTGCTGTGGCACGCATGACCGCGCACATCACCTATCTGTCGCAACCGGCTCTGCATCGTAAATTCGGCCGCAAGCTTCAGAACCGCGGGGCGATCACCTATAGCTTCGATCACGATTTCCAGATCGAAAGTTATCTGCGCCATCAGGGCAAAAGCTTCGTCGACCGGTTTGATGCCAACAGCTACCTTTATATCACGCGGGCGATGGATTATTTCGATCTGTCCGCCGATGCCGAAGGCCGCCTTGGCGAAGCGTTTGTTGGCTGCAAAACCCGTTTCTGCGTCATCTCGTTTTCCAGCGACTGGTGCTTTACCACTGCCGAAAGCCGCCAGCTTGCCCACGCATTGAATGCATCATCGTGCAATGTCAGTTGCGTCGAGATCGAGAGCGACAAGGGGCATGATGCCTTCCTGCTCGACGAGCCGGATTTCCATATGGTGTTAAGCGGCTTTATCGAAGGCGCTGCTGAAATCCGGGGATTGAAATAGGTTATGAATCACTCTTTACCAAACGCTACCGGCGTTATCCCGAATGATCGCATTCGTGTCGACCTGCAGCTTATTGCTGATATGGTCGAACCCGGCACACGTGTACTTGATATCGGGTGCGGCGATGGTGAATTGCTGGGCTATCTGACGCGCAGCAAAAATGTGGATGGCCGTGGGCTTGAGCTTTCCAACGAGGGGGTGCGCAACTGCGTGGCACAGGGTCTTCCGGTGATGCAGGGTGATGCAGATCGCGATCTTGGCGATTATCCCGACGGGGCGTTTGATTACGCCATTCTCAGCCAGACTTTGCAGGCAACCAACCGCCCGAAACAGGTCCTGACCGAACTGCTGCGCATCGGCCAGAAAGCCATCGTTTCCTTTCCTAATTTCGGGCACTGGCGCGCACGGTTTGATTTGATGTTCCGCGGGCGCATGCCGCAAAACCCGAACCTGCCGATCATGTGGTACGAAACCCCGAACATCCATTTTTGCACCGTCCGGGATTTCGTCACCCTTTGTGATGAGTGCGGCTTTAAAATCGAACGATCGATGGTGCTTAATGAAAGCGGATCGAAAGTCAGTCTCGACAGTCATTCCCGGCTTGCCAATTTCTTTGGCAATCAGGCGCTTTTCATGCTGAGCAAATAGCACCTGCCGGTATCCGGATTTTAAAAGGCCGCAGCAAATCTGCGGCCTTTGTTATTTTTGCCATCACATTTTGCACCTGTTCCCGTCAGATGACGAGCATGATCACGTGATGGGGACGTTATGGCAGTTTCATCGATCTACCAATTCACACGCAAAGCAGTCCTGATTATTGGCATCGGGCTTTTGGCCGCCTGTTCGCAAAAGGCCGAAACCCTGAAAATCACGGTCACCCAGTTTGGCAGCGCGACCGAGGATGCCTTTGATGCCTATGGCACGGCACAGACCGCGCAATTTGCACCGACACCAAAATCGCAAAATGCCCGGCAATCCGAATTCATCACAAATATGGAAGCCTTCACCGGCAAGGTGACGCCGTCCAATCTGCCCACGTTGCTTGATCCGGATGCGGTTAAAATAGATCCGAATGTTGCGCAACAATGGCAAAAGACACTGGCCGACCTGCGCAGCCAGTATCGGCAATTTGTCGCAATTTTCGATCAGGTCGAAGGCGGGTCGGCCCTTGGGGCATCGGCAGTCACGGATTCCGGTTCGATCCTTGAAAAACTGCGCAGTCAGCTTGACGCCATCACCAGCGATCTGGCCAAAGACCCGCCGCAATATCTGGTACGTCGCGGCACATTGATCGCCGAACTGAACAAAATCCGTTCCGAACCAAACGATGATGACGACGCCAAATCATTGCGTCTGCAAATCTGGTGGCAGGACTGGCAGGCTCTGATGGCCGAGGAAAAGCTGCTTCAGACACATACGCTACGCAGCTTCATGACGGCATCCTCTCTTGGCGCGCATCTGCAAAATCAGATCAACAGTTACGCGAAACTCGATGTAACCGCCCTGATTGGTGCGGCCGAACAGGGCATCGCACTGGCTGGAGAAGTTCGTAACCTGCCACCGGCTGAACTTGTTGCGCAGGGCAGCAACCTGCTTGAAACCGCCACCGGTAGTGCAACCGCGATACCAGCACAATAGGGAGTATCACCATGAGCAATCTTGATGAATTGATAAGGGCCGCCAAAGCCAGCTTCATTGAAATCGACGCGGCCTATCAGTCGGCAGATATCAACGAAAAACTTGTGATGGCCGAAACACGCAATAAAGCCGCTGATCAGCTTATAACACTTCAGGCAAAGCGGTTGATCCAGAATGCATCGGTGATCACCGATGCGGATATAGCCGAAATGAAGAACCTTAAAGACCGGATCGATGATGCCGCGCAAATCCAGACAGCCCTTCTTCAGTTTGTCGGGTTGCTGGCAAAATTTGTCGGTTAATCGGTTTTCCAGCGATCAGCATCGGCATCGTCCGATGCCTTCGCCGTGACCCAATGATCACCTTGGGCGGTTTCTTCGCGTTTCCAGAACGGGGCCTGGGTTTTAAGAAAATCCATGATGAAGTCGCAAGCCTCGAAGGCGGCGCGTCGATGGGCCGACAGGGTTATCACCAGAACGATCCGTTCACCGGGCAACATGCGGCCAAACCGATGCACGATCCGCACATCATCAAGAGGCCAGCGATTGGTGGCTTCGTCTGCGATCTTTTCAAGTTCGCGTTCGGTCATTCCGGGATAATGATCAAGTGTCAGGGCGGAAACGCTGTCCCCACCATGGATATCACGCACCAATCCGACGAAACTGACCGCCGCCCCGATATCGGTACGACCTTCGGTCAGGGCTGCCAGTTCGGCACCCGGATCAAAATCCTGTTCCTGAACAGATATACGTGCCATGCGCGACCTGATCCTTCCGATAGGTGTCAGTCGAGATGCTTGAGCCCGGTGCGAAGATAGATATACCCTGTCTGAACCGTCACCAGGCCGGCAATCCACAACAGGATATCACCGATCAGGATCGACGGGATCATGTCGGGCGACGCATCACCGACCAGAAGAAACCCGATGGCAAGGATTTGTGCCGTGGTCTTCCATTTCGCAAGCACCGTCACCGGCAGCGGAACTTTCAGTTCGGCCAGATGTTCGCGCAAACCCGACACCATGATTTCGCGGCACATGATGATCACGGCGGGCAAAATGGCCAGACCGGAAATACGTTCAAACGCCACCATCATCATCAGGGCAGCAGCGACCAGAAGCTTGTCAGCAATGGGGTCAAGGAACCGGCCAAGCGGCGAGACAACATTCATGCTGCGCGCAAGGTAACCATCAAAAAAGTCCGTCACCCCGGCAAAGGCAAACAGCGCAAATCCGATCCAGTTACCAACCGGTCCGCTGATATAAAAGGACGCAACCAGAGCCGGAATCACAATGATGCGCGACAAGGTTAGCAGATTGGGAACCTGGTTTTTCATAAACGGGCCTGTTTGCGGGTATTGTATCGAACGGTCCGGCGAAGCGTTTTCTGTCTCCCCGATGCGAGGCAATTATTAATGTCTCCGGGCAGTTACCACAAGTGCCGTGTTCAATTGCAACAAACCTGTTATGAAACAGCCGGTAACCGGGATCAGTTTTCGCCGTGGAAATGATCGTAAATCTTGCGAGCAAGGGCGGCACTAATACCGTCCACCGCCTCAAGATCGGTCAAACCGGCATCCGCCACCCCGCGTGCCGACCCGAAATGATGCAGCAATGCCTTTTTGCGTGCCCCGCCAACGCCGGGCACATTATCCAGAACACTTTTGCCGATCTGCTTGGACCGTTTGGCGCGATGTGTGCCAATCGCCCAGCGGTGGGCTTCATCGCGCAGACGCTGGATGAAATACAGAACCGGGTCCTGCATATCGAGGCGCACGGGCGGCTTTCCGGGGATATGCAGGACTTCCTTGCCCGCATTCCGATCAACACCCTTGGCGACCCCAACCAGCATCACATCTTCGATTCCCAAATCCTCAAGCACTTCGCGGGCAACGCCAAGCTGCCCCAAACCACCGTCAATCAGGCAAAGGTCAGGCCATGTGCCGTTTTCCCGGTCCGGATCTTCCTTTTGCGCACGGGCAAAACGTCGGGTCAGAACTTCTCGCATCATGGCAAAGTCGTCACCCGGTGCGATGTCGCCCTTGATGTTGAATTTGCGATAGGCACTTTTCATAAAACCCTCGGGCCCGGCAACGATCATGCCGCCGACCATGTTGGTGCCCTGAATATGGCTGTTATCGTAAACCTCGATCCGTTCCGGCGTACCGTCCAGTTCCAGTTTATCGGCCAGATCTTCCAGCAATTTGCGCTGTGACGCGCTTTCGGCCATACGACGCCCCAGCGCATCCTTTGCATTGTTCATCGCATGTTCGACAAGCTTGCGCCGACCGCCGCGCTTGGGCACCTGCAGGGTGATTTTGCGGTTATTGTTGATCGACAACGCGGTTTCGACCAGTTCCTGGCCTTCGATCTCGTGCGACAGCAGAACCTGTTTCGGGGCCGGTTTATCGGCATAGAACTGCCCGACAAAGGCCGACAGGATTTCGGGGATCTCAGCCCCCTGTTCATGACGCGGGAAATAGGACCGGTTGCCATAGTTCGACCCGGACCGGAAGAAGAACACCTGAACGCAGCTTTGCCCACCTTCGTGATGCAGGGCAATCACATCGGCCTCTTCAACGCCTTCAAGATTGATATCCTGATGCGATCGTATCTGGCTTAGGGCACGGATACGGTCGCGATACATCGCGGCCTGTTCAAAATCCATGCGTTCGGATGCCGCCAGCATGTCGGTTTCAAGCTGTTTGAGGATTTTCTGGCTGCGCCCGGTCAGGAAGTCGCGGCAGATATCGACAAGCCCGTCATATTCGGCCTTGGCAACCCGGTCCACACACGGCGCGGAACAGCGTTTGATTTGATACAGCAGACACGGGCGCGAGCGGTTGGCAAACACCGCATCCGTGCAGGACCGCAGCAAAAAAGCCCGCTGCAGATGATTGATCGTGTTGTTCACGGCCCAGGCGGACGCAAACGGCCCAAAGCAACTGCCATCCTTGGCCCGTGCCCCGCGATGTTTGACGATGCGCGGATAATCGTGATCCTCGGTGATCAGGATATAGGGAAAGCTTTTGTCATCGCGCAGCAGGATGTTGTAACGCGGTTTAAGCTTCTTGATCAGGTTGGATTCAAGCAGAAGCGCTTCGGCTTCGGTATGGGTGGTGATGATTTCCATACGCACCGTCTGCGCGACCATACGGGCAATCCGTATCGGCAACTGCATCAGACGGGTATATGCCACCACACGCTTTTTAAGGTTCTTGGCCTTGCCGACATAAAGAACCCGGTCCTTGTCATCGATCATGCGGTAGACACCCGCCGATCCCGGCATGGTTTTCAGCGCATGTTTGATGGCCTCGACACCACGCGCAGCTCCCCCGTCATAATCATCGCTCTCAAGCGACAATCCGATTTCCCGAGCGGGGTTTTCGGATGGGGTTTCAGGCTTCATCAGGCGTCTCCGGCAGATTTATTAAAAATCAAAAGTTGTGATGGCCGTCACTTCTCAAAGTGGCTTCCGACAATACTCAAAAAGATTAACGCCGCAACATCACTTCACAGAATCGCGACCGGAAAAAGATGTCCACCAAGGCTGTGGATAAGTTTGTGGGTAATAGGGGGGCTCTTTGCTACACCCCTTGAGAGTCTTAACGTTCTATGAAGTGCACATTTATTGAGCAAACAAGTTAAGTTATTGATTTAATTCACAAAAAATACTGTCAACCTGAAAACATTCGGTAATAGAGGAGTCAAAAAAGAATATTTTCCTTTGATTCCACGTCCCCAGGTGCTTGTGCATAAGGGCGGCAGCGATTCGGCCCAGAGGAATCACAGAGTCCCCGTCCAAAACCGTTAACAAAAGTAAATTTTACGCAGATTTACCGATGCGATCAGCGCGCGATATTAAAGCGCTCTATTTCGACCCCGACCGCCGCAACGTCGTCAAAGACATCAAGCTTTTCAACCCGGACGTTTACCTTGCGCACCCGGCGATCCGCCAGGCACATATCGGCCAGTTTTTCCCCAAGGGTTTCCACAAGGTTCACATGACCGTCACGGCAGATTTCCCGCGTGCCTGTCACCAGATCCTCGTAGCTTAAAACAGTGGCAATATCGTCATTCTGTACACCTTCGCCTTCGAGCACGGCAAGATCCAGATTGATGCGCACCCGCTGCGGGGCATGTTTTTCGTGGTCATATACGCCAATGGATGTCTCGACCACCATGTCGCGAACGAATACACGACGCAAACTGCCTGCATGATCTGCATAGGGCAGTGTCGTAATGTTATCATCCTGCTTAAGGCCTGCGGTCATGGTCTGGTCTTCCTTGTGCTGCGCTTCTGCGGCCAGATGTCCGGAACCCAAGCCCGATGCATCATTCCTCTGGCATATTCTGTTCGCCACTGGGCGCCCAATTCAGGTGCTGCCCGCCGTCAAGCGCTAACATTTGCCCGGTGATGGCTGGCGCGGCAAGGAAAAATCGTACCGCGTCGCAAATCTCTTGCGGGTTTGTCCCAATTTTCAGGGGAGTCTGATCGCATTGCTGATCGAAAACTTCCTGTGTTTGCCGAACACTAGGCAATGCCGGACCGGGGCCAATGGCGTTGACCCTGATTTGCGGTGCCAATGCCAGTGCCAGCGTCTGGGTCAGGGTCCAAAGACCTGCCTTGGACAAGGTATAGGTCATGAAATGCGGTGTCAGATTCCAGACGCGCTGATCAATCAGGTTGATGATGGCACCCTTGTACCCGTCCGGTAACCGTTTAGCGAAATCCTGCGACAGCACGAACGGCGCACGCAGATTGGCTTCCATATGATAGTCCCAGCCTTCACGCGTGGCAGTGCCAATATCATCATATTCAAAGGTGGATGCGTTGTTGATCAGAACGCCAATCGGGCCCAGTGCAGCCGTTGCCTCGCGCACGACACGCCCGGTGTCTTCTTCCCGGCCAAGATCGGCCGAAATAACGCAGGCACGACGGCCAAGGGCACGGATTTCATCCGCCAGGCTTTCCGCATCCCTGCGCGAGGAATGGCAATGAAGGGCAACATCATATCCCTGCGCAGCCAGATCAAGCGATAAAGCCCGTCCGATACGCTTCGCAGCCCCTGTCACAAGGACCGTTTTCGGCATTATCCCTGTCATCCGGTTTCCATCCCGTCCGTCAAGATGCGTCCCCTTTTCCGGGGAAGGCGGCCGCATTCGAACGCAGGCCGCCATCATTTAGTTCAGTAATTCCGGAACTTACAATCAAACCTGCCTGCCGGTCCATCACCGTGTGAACGGTTTCAGGCACGTAAGACGGATCATGCGGTAACCAGACTTGCGACATATCCAAGATAGGCAAGAACAAAGACAATCCCCGTAATCCGCGACACGCCGCGCAGGAAATAGCCGACAACCAGCAAAAGAACGGTCACCGCCAACATGATCCACAGATCGGATTGCAGTATCTGATCAGGCACCGCAATCGGCGCAATCAGCGACACACCACCGATAATCACCAGCAGGTTCAGAAGGTTTGAACCAACCACATTGCCCAGTGCGACATCGGAATGCCCACGAAACGCCGCAACAATGGACGCGGCCAATTCCGGAAGTGACGTTCCGAACGCGACAAGTGTCAAACCAATCACGGCTTCGGAAACGCCGAACTGACGTGCAACAGAAACACCACCATTCACCAGCAGATCGGCACCATAGGTCAGGGCGACAATGCCGATAACGGTCGCAACAATCGGTTTCAGCCAACCGCTTGGCACCTCGCCAACTTCGTCGACTTCTTCCTCGTGCAGGTGGCTGGCTTCGCCCGGGCTTCTTTTGTCATGCTGGTAGGTGAAATACCAGATCGCCGCCAAAACCAGCAGCATTACCGCTCCTGCCCAACGCTCCACAACACCGAACATGCAAAGACCGATGAACAGAACAGTGCCCAGCAACATGGTCCCACCATCGCGAACAATCATGGTCCGGGACGCTGCGATTGGCTTCAGAACAGCCGTCGCACCAAGGATCAGAAGAATGTTAGCAATGTTCGACCCAACAACGTTCCCCATCGCGATATCCCCCGAACCGGCAAGTGCCGCATTCAGCGACACTACGAATTCCGGGGCCGACGTTCCGGCGGCCACCACGGTCAGGCCGACGATAACCTTGGAAACACCCATTAGCAGTGCAAGACCAACAGCGCCGCGAACAATGAACTCGCCACCAGCCGTCAAAAGCAAAAGACCACCAATAATCTGCAAATAGGGGATGAACTGTTCCAAATGTCAGCCTGCTCGTCTGGGGAAAATTTTGATTATTTCTGTGCCCTTTATCGGGCCAGCGGAACATGGCATTCCGAACACAGAATAGCAAGCCGTGTCGTCCCGCCTCGGAACCCTTTTGGATGGCTGTGTGATGCTGTTCCCACACAGGCAAGCACGCCGAACGTAATCGCCACGGTCGCTTACTCTTAATACGTGTCGTCTACCACAGATGTCTTCGCATACGCGAAATTTCCATAGAAATCATAGGGGTATTTCCGCTATCCTGATTTGAACGAGTTTCCTTTACACGCCCATCTGCGCCGGACGCATATCCCAACATGTCTCACAGCGTTCTTTTCGAACTGTTCCTTGTCCTGACGGCCGCGGTGATTGCTGTGCCGCTGGCCCAGAAATTACGTGCAAACTCGATCATCGGCTTTCTGATCGGTGGTTTTTGCATCGGACCTTTTGGTTTTGGTCTGATCAATGACCGCGAAGACATTTCAACGGTGGCCGAGCTTGGCATTGTCTTTCTGCTATTCATGATCGGTCTTGAACTGTCGCGCGAACGATTGCGCGTGATTGGCGGCCGGTTTGCCACCCTTGGATTTCTGCAAATCGGCGTCACGATGGCGGTGATGTTCGGTGTATTGCTGCTGATCAATTACGATATGCCCGCCTCTATCGTGATTGCCGGAGCACTGGCCCTGTCATCAACAGCCATTATCCTTAAACAGCTTTCCGATGAACGCCAGTTGCATACCCGTTTCGGCCGTGCAGCCCTTGCCATCCTGCTGTTGCAGGACGTCGCGGTTGGTCCCTTCTTGATCATGGTGCAGGCCGCTGGCAAGGCCGGAACCGAAACCAGCCCATGGATCAGCGCGTTAAGTGGGGTCGGCGCTGTTGCCGTCCTGCTGCTGGCCGGTCGTTATCTGCTGCCACGACTGTTTCGTTATATTGCGTCCCTTAAAAATCCCGAACTTTTTGCCATCGGCACCCTGTTTGTCGTTCTGGCTGCCAGTACCCTGACCGAGGCCGCCGGTCTTTCGATGGCGCTTGGTGCCTTCATCGCCGGGGTAATGCTTGCCGAAACCGAATTCCGCCATCAGATCGAAGCCGACATTTCGCCATTTCGCGGGGTTTTCCTGTCGCTGTTCTTCATGTCAGTCGGCATGTCGGTGAATGCCAATGTCGTCATTGGTCAAGCCGGTACCATCATTTTATGGCTGATCGGGTTGCTGGTCGTTAAGGCGGCGGTCCTTTTCGGGTTATCCCTGTTGATCGGCTTTAACCGGGCATCATCGATCCGGGTTGCCATGAGCCTTGCCGCTGGCGGCGAGTTTGCCTTTGTCATGCTGGCACTGGCATCGCAGAATGGCGCGGTTCCGATTGATATCGCCGTAATGCTGATCCCGGTTGTCGCGATTTCGATGGGTCTGACCCCCTCCCTGATTTCATTGGGCCACCGGATCGAACAGAAACTTCATCCCAAGGAAAACGATCAGCTTAGCGAAATTTCAGATGAAACCGATGGCATTCAGAAGCATGTTCTGGTGATTGGTTGCGGGCGTGTCGGCCGGGTTCTGGCCCGTCTGCTGCGTACCAAGGATATCCCGTTCATCGTTCTTGAATCCGATGCCCAGCAGGTTTCACGCGGCCGTGCCGAAGGTCTGCCGGTTTATTTTGCAGATGGATCACGTCCGGAAACATTCCGAGCGGCCCATACAGAACAGGCCCATATTGCCGCCGTTGCCATGGGGAACCCACACGCAACCGAAAAGACGGTTGCCCTGTTGCGCCAGCACTATCCACACCTGAAAATCTTTGCCCGCGCACAGGACATCACCCATATCGGGCCCCTGTCACGCAGCGGTGCGGATGCCGCCATCCCCGAAGTACTCGAAACCGGTTTGCGCCTGTCCGACCATGTTTTGGCAGCCTGCGACATCCCGCAGGAAGATATCGATACCGAAATTGCCAAGTTCCGTCGTGCCGATATGCTTCTGATGAACGAACTGGCGCCACGCACCGCGCGCCAGAAAACCGAAGATCCGGCATCAAAATCGGCCAAACCGGTAAAATCCAGGAAAACCACCTGAAAACAAAAACCCCCATCATAAGGATGGGGGTTTTTCGTTTCACCTTCCGGAATAACCGCGATCAGGCGGCTTCGACATCCAGTGCGTAACCAGCGGCACGAACCGTACGGATCACATCGCGCGTTCCCTTGACGTCATTCAATGCCTTGCGCAGGCGGCGAATATGTACGTCAACCGTTCGGGTTTCGACATAGATGTTCGGACCCCAAACCGCGTTCAGAAGCTGCTCGCGCGAGAAAACCCGCCCCGGATGTTCGAGGAAGTAACGCAGCAGACGGAATTCGGTCGGGCCAAGATGTATGGCCTTGCCGTTACGGCTGACACGATGGGCGGCCAGATCCATTTCGATATCGGAATAGATCAACTGCCCTTGTGGTTGCGCCGGGCCGGATCGGCGAAGCAACGCGCGAATACGCGCCAGCAATTCGCCAATCGCGAATGGCTTGGTCACATAATCGTCGGCACCGGTATCAAGGCCACGGATGCGGTCACCTTCTTCGCCACGCGCGGTAACCATGATCACCGGCAAATCGCGGCTTTCCGGTTTCCGGCGGATCTGGCGGCAAACCTCGATCCCCGACATTACCGGCAACATCCAGTCCAGAAGGACCAGGTCGACATGGGTTTCAGCCAGAATCTTCAACGCTTCGTCACCGTCTCCGGCTTCGACAACCTGCATCCCCTCGCGTTCGAGGTTGTAGCGCAACATGGTTACGATTGCAGCTTCGTCCTCGACGATAAGAACCGTTGGGTCCATCTTCCTATGCTCCAGTGTCACTCATTCGGTTCTACGACAGCGAAATTCGCCGCGTCATTTTTTGGCCGAGTATCCATCGGCAGGTCTTCACCCTTGATCCGGTAATAGATCGTTTCGGCGATATTGGTCGCGTGATCGCCAATACGTTCGATGTTCTTGGCAATAAACAGCAGATGGGTCGATGCCGTGATGTTACGCGGATCTTCCATCATATAGGTCAGCAATTCACGGAACAGGGAGTTATACATATCGTCAACTTCCTGATCACGCGCCCAGACACGCTGGGCCTTTTCCGCATCGCCTTCGATATAGGCGTCCAGAACGTCCTTGATGATTTCCTGGCACAGCTTCGCCATGTTCGGGATCACCTGAACCGGACGGATCGGCGGCACCTGGTTGAGAACCTGCGCGCGCTTGGCAATGTTTTTCGCCAGATCGCCAATACGTTCCAGATCGTTGGAAAGTTTAAGTGCTGTCACCACCTGACGCAGGTCATCTGCCATCGGCTGACGCAGGGCCAGAAGACGTACGGCAAAATCCTGTACTTCCTGTTCCAGCGTATCGATACGATGATCGGAAATAATGACCTTTTCGGCCAGTTCCGAATCCCGCTTCACGATTGCGCGGATCGCAGAAATCAGCTGGCTTTCGGCAAGCCCGCCCATCTGCGAGATGATATTGTTCAAACGGGTCAGTTCTTCGTCAAACGAACTGACGATATGGTGTTTTTCGTCGGCCATCTAAAATACTCCTGCCCGGAATTAACCGAAGCGACCCGTGATGTATCCCTTGGTGCGTTCGTCCTTGGGATTGGTGAAAATTTGATCGGTTTCGCCCACTTCGACCAGCTTGCCGAGGTGGAAGAACGCCGTGCGCTGCGACACGCGGGCCGCCTGCTGCATGGAGTGCGTTACGATCACAATGGTGTAGTTCGAACGAAGTTCGTCGATCAGTTCCTCGACCTTTGCGGTCGCAATCGGGTCAAGCGCCGAGCACGGCTCATCCATCAGGATGACTTCCGGGCTGACGGCAACCGCACGTGCGATGCAAAGGCGCTGCTGCTGCCCACCCGAAAGACCGGTCGCTGGTTCCGGCAGGCGGTCTTTGACTTCTTTCAGAAGGCCTGCCCGTTCAAGCGAGGTCATGACGATCTCGTCAAGCTCGTCCCGCGAGTTCACCAGACCATGAATACGCGGACCATAGGCCACATTGTCATAGATCGATTTCGGGAAGGGGTTCGGTTTCTGGAACACCATGCCGATACGGGCACGCAACTGAACAACGTCGATGGCCTTGTCATAGATGTCACGGTCATCAAGCGTCACCTTGCCGTTGATCGTGACACCGTCAATCGTGTCATTCATGCGGTTCATGCAGCGCAGGAAGGTCGATTTGCCGCAGCCCGACGGACCGATCAGCGCGGTAACCTGACGTTCGACAATGTCAAGATTGACATCGAAAAGCGCCTGGTTGTCGCTATAGAAAAGATTAAGGTCACGGGCCGTCATTTTCGGGCTAGTGACTGACGGCTCTGCCGTCATTGCGCTTTGAGTTACAACAGCCATTTTACCACTTCCGTTCAAATTTCTTGCGCAGATACACGGCCAATCCGTTCATCAGGATCAGGAAGCCCAGCAACACCATGATCGCCGCCGAGGTTTTCTCGACAAAGGCTCGTTCCGGACTGTCAGCCCACAGATAAATCTGCACCGGAAGAACCGTCGCCGGATCAAGCGCGCCCCCCGGAACATCAACGATGAATGCCACCATGCCGATCATCAAAAGCGGTGCGGTTTCACCAAGCGCCTGCGCCATACCGATGATGGTTCCGGTCAGAATGCCCGGCATTGCCAGCGGCAGCACATGATGCGTCACCGTCTGTACCGGTGATGCCCCAAGTCCAAGGGCAGCCTGCCGGATTGACGGCGGTACCGCCTTGATCGCTGCGCGCGATGCGATGATGATCGTCGGCAGGGTCATCAGTGCCAGCGTCAAACCACCGACAACCGGTGCCGAACGCGGCAGATGCATGACATTGAGGTAGACCTCAAGCCCGAGAAGACCGAACACGATGGAAGGTACAGCCGCAAGGTTGTTGATATTGACTTCGACAATTGTCGTGAAACGGTTTTTCGGGGCGAATTCCTCGAGATAAATCGCGGCCAGAACACCGATCGGGAATGACAGGAGAAGCGTCACAATCAGAGTATAGAACGACCCGACCGCGGCCCCCCAGATGCCGGCAAGTTCCGGTTCGCGTGAGTCACCATTGGTGAAGAACCGCGTGTGAAACTGCTTTTCAACAGCGCCTTCGGCGGTCAGGGCGTCATACCAGCCGAGTTCCTGGTCATTCAGGCGACGGTCGCCTTCATCTGTATCTGCGCTGATATAACCCTTGTTGAGCATATCAAAATCGTCACCCGAAATCAGCCAGACCTTGCGGGTCTGTCCAATCAGGCTCGGATTATCAAGCACACGTTGGCGCAGGTCGTAAGATGCCCCGCCCGAAACGATGTCATAAAGGTCACGGCGTTCGCGGCGATCGGTTACATCCGGGAACCGGTTGCGCAATGCTTCCTTGACCAGACCATCAAAATTGGCGCGACCGATAACTGCGGGGTCACCTGTTCCGTCCGGATCGATTTCAGCCGGATCGAAATGAATTTCGAGCTGAACATAGGTCTGGAAGAAGGCGCTATACCCCTTCGAAACAATCGAATAGCCAAGCACGACAAGCGCCATAAGAGCGATGGCAATCGCGCTCAGGCCATAAATCTTGAACCGGCGTTCCGCCGCATACCGCCTTTTGATGTTGCGGGCAATTTTCGGGCTATCCCAGTCAACCGGCGTGTGCAGATTGCCAGAGATCACTTTTGCGGCGGCTCTATCTTCCATAAGCGATGCCATATCAGTCATATTTCTCGCGATACTTCTGAACAACCTTAAGGGCAAACACGTTCAGGCCCAAGGTGACGAGGAAAAGAACAAGACCGAGTGCAAAGGCCGACAGGGTTTTGGCACTGTCGAACTCCTGGTCACCGACCAGAAGCGTCACGATCTGCACGGTAACGGTGGTAACCGCCTGCAACGGGTTGACCGTCATATTGGCCGCAAGTCCGGCGGCCATAACCACGATCATGGTTTCACCAATTGCACGCGACACTGCCAGCAGAACCGCCCCGACAACACCCGGCAGGGCAGCGGGAAGGATCACGTGGCGGATGGTTTCCGACCTTGTGGCACCCAGACCATAAGATCCGTCGCGCAGGGATTTGGGCACCTGCGACATGACATCGTCAGACAGCGACGACACAAACGGAATGATCATGACCCCCATAACGAGGCCGGCCGCAAGCGCGCTTTCGGAACTGACATCAAGTCCAAGAATAGCACCATTGTCACGCAGGAACGGCGCGACTGTCAGGGCAGCAAAGAAGCCATACACAACCGTCGGAACACCGGCCAGGATTTCAAGCGCAGGCTTGGCAAAAGCACGGAATTTCGATGATGCATACTCGCCCATATAGATGGCAGAGAACAAACCGATCGGCACTGCGACAAACATCGCGATCACAGTGATCAGCAGCGTCCCTACGAATAGCGGGATCGCACCAAAGGCCCCTTCGGATGCCACCTGATCAGCACGGATCGCCGTCTGCGGGCTCCATTCCAGCCCGAACAGGAATTCGAGCGGGTTGATCTTGGAAAAGAAATGCAGTGCTTCGAACAACAGCGAGAAAACGATCCCCACTGTCGACAGAATCGCGATCCCGGAACAGGCGATCATCGCATAACGCGCGATACGTTCGACATTGTTGCGTGCCCGCATTTCTTTTGCGATCTTGCGATACGAAAGCGCCAGCCCGACAACCGCCGTACTCAGCATCACGACAACCAGTGCTGCATTTGCAATGGTCTGCAGGTTCGCAAGTCGCTGGCCGGCTTCCACCACTTCCGGATCAACCGACAGATGTTCGCCATTGCCCGCGGCAATCAGCGAGATACTGTTCAGCGCCAGTGAAAGACGGCCCG
Source organism: Thalassospira sp. A3_1 (assembly GCF_017744215.1). Taxonomy (NCBI): domain Bacteria; kingdom Pseudomonadati; phylum Pseudomonadota; class Alphaproteobacteria; order Rhodospirillales; family Thalassospiraceae; genus Thalassospira; species Thalassospira sp. A3_1. The sequence goes on from NZ_JAGHQQ010000001.1 coordinate 649,789, forward strand.
AGTCACCGGTAATTTCAGCAGGAAGATCAGAAACGATCATCGCTTCGATGATCGACCCCTGAAACACGTGCCAGACCAAAAGCAGCAAAAGCGCGGGAATACCGCACCACATCGCCGTATAGGTCCCGTAATGGGCTGGCAGGGAATGAAGATTGCTGTATCGGCCGCCCGACAGGGCAACGGCCCGCTGCCGCCCGAAATAGAATGACAGCGCGCAAAGTGCAGCAACCGCGAGCAACAGAAAAGTCAGGGACATTTCGATAAATCCGTTTGCCTGGAGGGCCTGTTTAAATCACGAGGAGCCAATAGGACAAAAATAATAAATCAATCAAGCCAAGAAACAAAGAAACCGGTGGCAGCAGGGGCCGCCACCGGTTGAAAGATCGCGTTACATGCTCAGCGGAGCAAGGTTCAGCGCAGCATTGCGAACTGCTTCACGCTCGCTCGCATCCATCGGGATGAGACCACGGTCAGCAAGGTAACCTTCGTCACCAAATGCTTTGTCGGAGGTGAATTCGGTCAGATATTCTTTGATACCCGGAATGGTACCAACATGGGCGTTCTTGACATAGAAGTACAGCGAACGCGAAACCGGGTAATCACCAGCCGAGATGGCTTCGAAGGTCGGCTCGACACCGGCAATCAGGGAACCCTGAAGTTTGTCGCCGTTCTGATCAAGGAACGAGAAGCCGAAGATGCCAAGCGCATCATGGTTTGCTTCGAGTTTCTGAACGATCAGGTTGTCGTTTTCACCGGCTTCAACATAGGCACCGTCTTCACGAACGCCTTTGCAAACTGCACCGTGCTGATCTTTGTTGTCCTTGATTGCTTTGATGGCTTCGAAGGAGTCACAGGCTTCTTCAAGTACCAGCTCGGTGAAGGCATCACGGGTACCAGAGGTCGGGGGCGGGCCGAGAACTTCGATTTTAACGTCCGGCAGGCTCGGGTCGATTTCGGCCCAGGTGCTGTACGGGTTATCGATCAGCGACTTGCCGTCTTTCGAAGGAACGGTTTTGGCCAACGCCAGGAAGATCTGTTCTTTGGTCAGGTCAAGACGCGGAGCATCTTTGGAGTTCGATAGAACGATACCGTCGTAGCCAACTTTGACTTCGGTGATTTCGTTGATGCCGTTTTTGGCACAGGTTTCAACTTCGGACTTCTTGATGCGACGCGAAGCATTGGTGATGTCCGGGTGCTGTTCGCCAACACCGGCGCAGAACAGCTTCAGACCACCGCCGGAACCGGTCGATTCAATAACCGGGGTCTTGAACGAGGTGGTTTTACCGAATTCTTCAGCAACCGCAGTTGCGAACGGGAATACGGTGGACGAACCAACGATACGAATCTGGTCGCGTGCCTGGGCCGCGCCAACAAAGGCAACGCTCATCAGCGCCGCAACAGCAAGAGTCTTCTTCATGGTAAATTCCCCATTGATTGTTCCAAACCGGAACGGTGCAACGATCTGCGAGGCGGACTCTAACGCCGGGTGCTTACGGTATTGCGTCAGTTTTGTTAACGTTATGTGACAACGTATCAGAGATGCAAACGACCTTCTGAAAACCTTTATTTCTCAATGATTTTTTCAAAATAGCGCCTGTGAATAATCAAAGCCGGAACCGGCAATTCCAGGGCTGCATTGTTCGATTTTGACGGACTTGGTTACAAAAACTGTAACATTGCCTAAACGCGGCACTGGAAATTCTTGAGACTGTCTAGCAAACACGCCCAAGCTGCTTTCTGCTTCCCCGACTTTACAAAGCGGGCCGAAAACACGAAGCTTGTTCATAAGATATCAATCCGTTGGGGACAAAGTAGCGCAGAACCGCGCAAAAGGGAGACGATAATGAGCACTTCGCTCGACGAGATTCAGGAACTGATCCAGAAACTTTCCGGCGAGTTGGGCGACATGTCCGAAGCCGCATCACGCCATATTGATGACCTGCATGTCGCGGTTAATAACATTGCATCCCATGTTCTTGCCATGGAAGCCGTCATTGCCGTGATGGCAACAAAGGTCGATGTTAGCGAAGCCGAAGTGCAAAACTGGATTCGCGAGAAAACCGCTGCCTTCGCCGAAGATAGCAGCGAAGGTTCCGCCGCCGAAGGCATCGCCACCAGCCTGCTTGCGAAATAAGCGGCTTTACAACGCATCCGCCCATCAACTTGCACAAAAGCCCGCCGACATTACGTCGTGCGGGCTTTTGCATTAAAACTCCAACCGCCAGCTAGGCGGTCCTTTCCGTATAATAAGGCAAAAGCTTTTCCGGGACCGGTCCGCCCATTGCCCAGTCAAGCAATTGAACCGTATGCACAACCTTTAACGCATCGGTTTCAAGCTGCACCATGCAGCCGATATTGCCGGTCGCGACAAGGTCCGGTGCCGTGTTTCTGATATTGCCAAGTTTGCGTTCACGCAATTTACCCGCGATTTCCGGCTGCAGCAGGTTATAAACCCCCGCCGACCCGCAGCATAAATGTCCCTCGGCAATTTCAAGCACCTCGTACCCGGCCTTTTTCAGAAGGTCGCGCGGTTCACGAATGATCTTCTGGCCATGCTGCATCGAACATGCCGAATGATAGGCCACCCGTACCCCGCTATGGGTCGCACCGGCAAAACGATCCACCGGGACATCAATTCCTGCCAGATATTCGGTCACGTCACAGGCAAGTTCCGAAATTCTGGCGGCTTTTGCCGCGTAATCCCGGTCGTTCCGTAACATATGCCCGTAATCCTTGACCGTTGTGCCACATCCCGATGCCGTGATGACAATCGCATCAAGCCCCTCGCCCGAAAGTTCACCGGTCCAGGCATCAATGTTGGCTTTGGCCTGCTGATGGGATTGCGCTTCCTTGCCCATATGATGAACAAGCGACCCGCAACAACCAGCCCCTTTGGCCACAATAATCTCGATGCCAAGGCGTGTCAGCAAACGCACGGTTGCTTCGTTGATCTCGGTCTCAAGCACCTGCTGCGCGCAACCGGTCAGGATGGCGACCCGGCCTTTACGTTGACCAATGGCCGGGATCACCTGCGGCTTATCGACCCAGCTTGGCGGCGGCATATGCCGTACCCCCATTTTTACCATCCCCTTCAGCCGCCCTGGCAAAAGATTTGCGAATGGTGATGCCAGCTTCGCGCCGATCAGCGAAAGTCTGAACAGTGTCGGGTTGGGAACAACAATCGATAGAATCCGACGTAACCATTTATCAGCAAATGGCCTGTCATAGGTTTCTTCGATATGGGCGCGCGCATTATCGATCAGATGCATGTAATCAACACCCGACGGACATGTCGTCGTGCAGGACAGGCATGACAGGCACCGGTCCAGATGCTTCACCACCTTATCGGTCGCCGGTTTATCGTTTTCCAGCATGTCCTTGATCAGGTAAATGCGCCCGCGCGGGCTATCGAGTTCATCGCCCAGCGTGACAAAAGTCGGGCATGTCGCGGTACAGAACCCGCAATGCACGCATTTCCGCAGGATCTGTTCACTTTCGGCGATTGCCGGATGGGTAAGCTGGGCGGGGGTAAAGTTCGTTTGCATTACGCATCCCCCCGCTTGGTAATCATTTGGCCAATGCGCCCTGGATTAAGGATGCCTTCAGGGTCAAAATTTTCGCGGATTCTGGCGTTGATACGGGCCAAAGCCGCACCCTCGGTATGGAACACCGACACCTGATCTCGAATATCTTCTGGCGCACGGACCAAAACCGCCCGCGCATCGTAGGACACGGCAATGTCGCGCACTTTGTCCGCAATCGCATCGCCCCCCGCCAGTTGCAGCCAGATTTGCGCCCCGGCCCAATCCATCATGACCTTCCCACCGGTTTCCGCCGCCAGCTTCGCGGCAATCGCCCCACCCGATGCCGGTGCTGCGGAAACACGCCATAAAATTCCCGTACCACCGGCAAACGGCGCCACATCAGCGACCGACCGCCAGAACGCATGACTGTTGGTGCTATGAAGTTCCTCGCTCGTGCCGATATCGGCCAGAAGCTTGCACAATGCCTCGCTCCGCCAGGCAACCGAGGGAGCCGGTCCCTCAACGCGCAGCGCGACAATCCCGGCCCCGATGCCGGTTGCGATATCCACGCCAAGCATTCCAACCTGTTCCCGTGCAATCCATGCGGCGGCAGAAACTTCATTTTCGCTGCCCATGGCACGGGTCATCGCACGCCCGGCACTTTCTATATCGTCACAGGCGATCAGAACGGTTCGGGTTTTCTCGTCGCGCGGCATGACTTTCATGGTGATGGTATGCATCACGCCAAGCGTGCCAAACGATCCCGCCATCAATTTTGACAGATCAAAACCCGTCACATTCTTCATCACCCGCCCGCCGGATTTAAAATCCTCGGCCCGGCCGCTAATGGCTTCAAACCCCAAAAGATGATCGCGTGCGGCCCCAACCTTGATGCGGCGTGGACCTGACAAATTTGATGCAACCAACCCACCAATCGTTCCGGCGTGATCCGTAACGCCATCGGCCAGTAATCCCGGAAAATTTCCGGGCTCAAAATGGAATTGCTGGTTTTTATCGCTCAGCAATGCGTGGATTTCTGCAAGAGACGTGCCCGCCCTTACCGACATCACCAGTTCTTCGGGCTCATAAAACATGATCCCGCTCAATTTCGACAGGTCCAGAACATGGTCGGCGGCAACAGAATGTCCGTATGTTTTCTTGCTACCCGATCCGATGATTTCCAGCGGGGTTTTTGAACCAAGCGCCCAACTGATGGCCTCGCGCAATTGTACGGGTGTGGCGGGGGATATGACTTCCGTCATGACGGTTTCTCTCTTCCTCTCCTGATTCTTGCCGACCGGTTGGTGGGAACCGATGGCAGGATTATTTTTATTTTCGTTTTTCGGCCCGACTTAGAAACGCGGGATATCCGGGAACTTGTTGGCGACTTCACGCGCATGCAGGGTTTTAAGTTCCCCGCAGCCATGCAAGGTCGGGAATACCTTGCCAGGGTTTAGCAATTCGTCTTCGTCAAACGCCAGTTTCAGGCGTTCCTGATGCTTCATGTCGTCTTCGGTGAACATTTCAGGCATCAGATCGCGTTTTTCGACACCAATCCCGTGCTCGCCCGACAATACCCCGCCGACCTCGACACACAGCTTCAGGATATCCGCCCCAAAGGCTTCCGCCCGTTCCAGTTCGCCGGGCTGGTTGGCATCAAACATGATCAGCGGATGCAGATTGCCATCCCCCGCATGAAACACATTGGCAACCCGCAACCCGTGGCGTTGCGACAAAACCTGCATGCCGGTCAGGACTTCGGCCAGACGGCGGCGCGGAATGGTGCCATCCATACAGATATAATCAGGCGAAATGCGCCCAATCGCCGGAAAGGCATTCTTGCGCCCCGACCAAAATAGCAAGCGTTCATCCTCGCTTTCAGAAATGCGCGAATAAACCGCACCGCATTCCTTGGCAATCGCGCCGACACGTTCAATCAGATAATCGACCTCGACCTTTGGCCCATCAAGTTCAACAAGCAGCAACGCCTCGACATCAAGCGGATAACCCGCATGCACGAAATCCTCGGTCGCCTTGATGGCCGGGGCATCCATCATTTCAAGTCCGCCGGGAATGATCCCGTCGGCAATGATCCGGGCGACGCAATTGCCGCCCTCCTCGCTACTGTTAAAGCCAAGCAGAAGTGCGCGCGCCGTTTCCGGCTTGCGCAGGATGCGTACCGTGACTTCGGTAACGATACCCAGCAACCCTTCGGACCCGGTAATAACCCCCAAAAGGTCATAGCCCGACTGATCCAGCCCCTTGCCCCCGACACGAAGGATTTCACCTTCGATCGTGACCATTTCAACACCAAGGACATTATTGGTGGTCAGTCCGTATTTCAGGGAATGCACCCCGCCCGAATTTTCGGCGATATTGCCACCAATCGAACAGGCAATCTGGCTGGACGGGTCCGGGGCGTAATAGAACCCCTTATGTTCGACCGCACGCGTGATGCCAAGATTGGTCACACCGGGCTGCACAACGACCGCGCGGTTATCCCAATCGATATCCAGAACACGGTTGAATTTCATCATGCTGATCGTGATCCCATCCGCCATCGGTAGCGCCCCGCCCGAAAGGCCGGTGCCCGCCCCACGGGGAACGACACGAATTTTATGGGTATGACAATATTTCAGGATGGCCGCGACCTGCCCGGTATTTTCGGGCAGGACCACGATCATCGGAAGCTGGCGATAGGCCATCAACCCATCGCATTCATAGGGCCTGAGCTGATCCTCATCGACGATAACCCCGCCTTCGTTCGGAACGATGTCCCGCATGGCGGCGATGATATCCTTGCGACGCGCAAGGGTCGATTGATCCGGCTCAGGCATCCTAAGCATGCGAAGTTTACTCCCTTAATTCGATCAGCAGATCCTTGCTGTCGACCTGTGTACCGGCGGGGGCATGGATGGTTGCCACGACCCCGTCCCTTTCCGCATGAACCGCGGTTTCCATTTTCATCGCTTCAAGCGAACACATCACATCGCCCGCCTTGACCTTCTGGCCTTCGGCAACATGGACCTCGACGACAAGACCCGGCATCGGGGCTGCGATATGAAGCTGATTGCCATCCTCGGCCTTTGGTTTGACCTTGCCGGTGGCGGCCAATGTCTTGTCGGCAACCTTGACTGTTCGGGGCTGACCGTTCAGTTCAAAGAACACGGTCCGATTGCCTTCCTCGTCCCCGCCTTCGGATGTTGCAAGATAGCGGATGACAAGCGTCTTGCCCTTTTCCAGATCGACGGAAATCTCGTCATTCTGGCTCATCCCATAGAAGAAGATCGGGGTCGGCAGGATCGAAACATCGGCATTGTGGCTGCGGTGTTCGGCATAATCGAGGAACACCTTGGGATACATCACATAGGATGCGACCTCGGCATCACTGATGCTGCGATGGGTTTTCTTTTCGATTTCCTTGCGGGTGGCTTCGAAATCAATCGGCGGCATGGATTTGCCCGGACGATCCGAAAGTGCTTCGGCCCCCTTAAGCACCTTACGCTGAAGCGCTGGTGGGAAACCGCCAACCGGCTGACCGATTTCACCGCGGAAGAACGAAATGACGCTATCGGGGAATGCGATGTCCTTTTTCGGGTCCAGAACATCCTTTTCGCTAATACCCGACGTCACCATCGTCAGCGCCATATCACCGACAACTTTCGAGCTTGGCGTCACCTTGACGACATCACCAAACATCTTGTTGACCGCGGCATAGGCTTTCGACACTTCCGGCCAGCGTTCCTCGATGCCAAGCGAACGTGCCTGCTGACGCAGGTTGGTATATTGGCCGCCCGGCATTTCATGGACATAGACATCCGATGTGCCACTGCGGATATCGCTCTCAAATCCGGCATAATACCGCCGGACCTGCTCCCAATAGGTCGAAACTTCTTTAAGCGCCTCGGTATTCAGCCCCGGATCACGGGGCTGCCCGATATAGTTATTGGCAATCGAACCAAGGTTTGGCTGCGATGTCAGGCCCGACATCGAATCCATCGCGGCATCAACCGCATCCACCCCGGCATCAATTGCGGCAATCACGGTTGCTGCCGAAATGCCGCTGGTATCGTGGGTATGGAAATGGATCGGGATATTGACCGTATCCTTCAACGCCTTGATCAGGGTTGTTGCCGCCGCCGGGCGCAGAACCCCTGCCATATCCTTAAGCCCCAGGATATGCGCACCGGATGCCTCAAGCTCCCGGGCCATTTTGACATAGTAATCAAGGTTATATTTCGGGCGTTTCTCGTCAAAGATATCGCCGGTGTAGCAAATGGTCGCCTCGCACAGCTTGTCGGTTTTCAGAACCGCATCCATGGCGACTTTCATGTTTTCGACCCAGTTCAGGGAATCGAAGACACGGAAAACATCCATGCCGTGTTCTGCTGCCTGCTTGACGAAATATTCGACCGCATTGTCGGGATAGTTGGTGTAACCGACCGCGTTCGATGCCCGCAAAAGCATCTGGGTCAGGATATTGGGAACGCGTTCGCGCAGCTTGACCAGACGATCCCAAGGATCTTCTTTCAGGAACCGCATCGCGACGTCAAATGTCGCACCACCCCAGCATTCCAGCGAAAACAGTTCCGGCAGCCCATGCGCATAATAAGGCGCGATTTCGAGCATATCGAAGGTCCGCATCCGGGTCGCCAGCAGTGACTGATGGGCATCACGCATTGTGGTATCAGTGATCAGAACCCGTTTCTGATCCTTCATCCAGCGTGAAAAACCTTCGGCCCCCAACTGGTCAAGCTTCTGCTTGGTGCCCGGCCGGATTTCGCCCAGATCAATCGATTTCGGCATGACCGGCGCATGCAGATTGGTCGGCACCACCCGGCCTTCGACTTCCGGATTGCCGTTCACCGTGACTTCACCGATGAAGCGCAGCAACCGGGTTGCACGGTCGCGACGGCGTACGAACTTGAACAGCTCTGGCGTTTCGTCGATGAACCGCGTGGTATATTCACCGGCCCGGAATTTCGGGTGATTGATCAGGTTTTCAAGGAACGCCAGGTTGGTCGCGACACCACGAATACGGAATTCACGAAGGGCGCGGTCCATCCGATCCACCGCTTCACGCGGGGTGCTGCCCCATGCCGTAACCTTTTCCAGCATGCTGTCATAGAACGGTGTGATCACCGCCCCGGAATAGGCCGTGCCACCATCCAGACGGATGCCAAAACCATTGGCACCACGATACACCTTGATGATCCCGTAATCGGGGACAAAGCTGTTTTCGGGGTTTTCGGTCGTGATGCGGCACTGAAGCGCATGATCCCGCAACTTGATCTTGTCCTGCCACGGAATACCGGTTTCCGACGGGAAACCAATCCGCCCCCCCTGCGCAACAAGGATTTGCGCCTTCACAAGGTCAAATCCGGTCACGCATTCCGTCACGGTATGTTCGACCTGAATGCGGGGATTGACCTCGATAAAGTAAAACTTGGATGTATCGACATCCATCAGGAATTCGACGGTACCCGCATTGACGTAATTTGCAGCCTTGCCCAGACGAAGCGCTGCTTCGCAAAGTTCTTTGCGCTGATCTTCGTTAAGGTAGGGGGCAGGTGCCCGCTCAACGACTTTCTGGTTGCGACGCTGAACCGAACAGTCACGTTCAAACAGATGCACCAGCGTACCATGCGTATCGCCCAGAAGCTGGACTTCGACATGGCGGGCACGACGGATCAGCTTTTCGAAATAAACCTCGTCATTGCCAAATGCGGCTTCTGCTTCGCGCTTGGCGGCCAGAACCTGTTTGGAAAGGTCCTTGGAATTCTCGATGACGCGCATCCCGCGACCACCACCGCCCCAGCTGGCTTTCAGCATGATCGGATAACCGACCTGATCAGCAATGCGGGCCACTTCATCCATATCATCGGGCAATGCGCCTGATGCTGGCATCACCGGCACACCCGCACTTTCCGCCAGATTGCGCGCGGCAACCTTGTTGCCCAGCGTGCGCATCACTTCAGAATCGGGACCAATGAATGTTATGCCAGCCTCGGCACAGGCATCAGCAAAATCGGGATTCTCGGACAGGAACCCATAGCCCGGATGAATGGCATCAACGCCAGCTTCACGGGCAACGCGCAGGATATCCTCGATATCAAGATAGGCGCGAATGGGTTTGTTGCCCTTGCCGACAGTGTAACTTTCGTCGGCCTTGAACCTGTGCAGGGCAAAACGGTCTTCGTCGGAAAAGATGGCAACGGTGCGAATGCCAAGCTCGTTGGCGGCACGCAGAACACGAATCGCGATTTCACCGCGGTTCGCGACCAGAAGTTTACGGATACGCTTTGGTGCAGAACGCGTCATGGACACCGGGCTCCTACCAGATTTGTAGGGCAGGTGCGTCCCTGTGCGCCCCTGCCGAAAACCAAGAGAAACGCCACGATATGATCCCGGAATGCGTTGCGGTGCGGGATGCCTGCAACGCCATACCATCTGTGGCGATAAAGGATGTCTGTCACGTTAAAACGCGTGCAGTGCATCCAGGGTTCCTGGCGCCCGGTGGGCAGGCGACGTGTCTGATATATGCGCAATGCGCTGCCTCTGTCAAAGCATGATCTTCGAAATTGGTAATACCAATTTCACTTTGTCGCGGCCAGTGCCTTTTCACCATGCGGAAAATCTCGACTTTGAACAATGCAACCCAAAGGTTCGAAAACTGCGATCAGGCGCAGACTTTTGATGCTTTTATGATATTGTCCGGCCCGAAAAATTTTCCTGTATCCGAGACTGTTGCGCCCATGCCGAAAATCAATCTTCGACTAAAGTTTTTGCTGCTGTCGATCCTGCCACTGGTTCTGGCGGCTGCGGCAATCTCTTATCTGGTGTTTGCACAGGCCGAGCGACTGGCCGAAGCCGAAATCAGAACGTTCGAGCGCAACATCCTCGAAGCCCGCAAGGAAGAGCTTAAAAGCTATCTTGAACTCGCCCTTGCCTCTATCGATCACATCTATTCGGTTGCAAGTCCGCTGGATGCGGTTTCCAAGGAGCGGGTCAAAAGCATCATCGAAGACCTGTCCTATGGCGAGGATGGCTATTTCTTTATCTATGACCGCGATGGCACTGCCCTTGTCGATCCGCCCCAACCGTGGCGACTGGGGCGGACATACTGGAACCTGCGCGATCTGAACGGGAATTCCGTCATTCAGGCGTTGATTTTCAATGCCGAAAAGGGGGGCGATTTCCTGCGCCATGTCTGGGAAAAACCATCGACCGGCGAGCCTGCCGAAAAAATCGCCTATTCCCTGATGCTGGATAAATGGGGCTGGATGATCGGCACCGGGATTTATATCGACGATATTTCCGAACAGGTGAAGGAAATCGAGACCGAGGTATCGTCCCACATCCGTGACACGACAATATCGATTGTCGGCATCACCATTCTTGCGGTTTTGCTGGTTGGTATTTCGGGCACTGTTGTTACGCTTTCAGAACGCAAACTTGCCGATTCCAAGCTAAAGGAACTGACCCATCGGGTTGTCGACGTTCAGGAACAGGAACGTTTGCGGGTGTCCCGCGAACTGCATGACGGCATCAGCCAGATCCTTGTTTCCGTCAAATATTCGGTCGAAACCGCCATCGCACGATTGGGGCCGGAAAAGAATGCCGCGACCGAACCGATGGAAAAAGCCGCCAAACGATTGCAGGATGCCATCCACGAAGTCCGTCGCATATCGCGCGACCTGCGCCCGGCAGTGCTTGATGATCTGGGCCTGCGTCCGGCAATTGAAAGCATGTGCAAGGAACTGGCAGACCGGTCCGACATGCAGATTGATGTCAAATCGGATAATATTGATGTTGTTCTTGATATCGCGAAAAAGACGACCCTGTATCGCGTCTTGCAGGAAACCCTGACCAATATCGAACGCCACGCCGATGCCACGCATATCAAGGTCACGATCCGCCGCGAAGGCCAGAGTGTCGTGATGAAAATCATCGATAACGGTGTCGGGTTTGAAACCAACCGTTATATTCGAAATCGCGATCCGCGTGCCGGGATCGGACTTCGCAATATGCGCGAACGCATGGAATTCCATGGCGGCGGCATGGCCGTCAAATCCGAACCGGACGATGGCACAACCATCACAGCCTATATTCCGGTTTCGCGTGATAATGATCTACCCGTCACCGCCATCACCGGCTAAGGTGACATCAGATGTTTCGACCCAAATGCTTCAGCAATGTGACAGAGAACTGAATTGACCATGAGCAGCGCAAATATCTCCTATTCGCCCAACCGCCCCATTCGTGTTTTGCTGTGCGACGACCATGCGCTGGTCATGGATGGCATTCGTTCACGTCTTGAATGCTATGACCATATCGATATCGTCGGCGAAGCTGGCAACGGCATGGAAGCCTTGTCGCTTGCCTCTAATGTCAGACCCGACATCGTTCTGATGGATATCTCGATGCCGGTGATGAACGGGCTTGAAGCCGCTGAAAAATTCCGCGAAACCATGCCCGACATCAAGGTCATCATCCTGACCATGCATGAAAATCCGGAATATCTTCGCACCGCCCGGCTGGCAGGCGCGCGGGGCTTCATCCTGAAGGACGTATCGTCAAACGACATGGTCCGCGCAATCGAAACGATTGCCAATGGCGGCGAGGCCTATAGCCCGACATTTGATCGCATCAGCAACAACGAAGGCATGCCTGACGACGGCATGCCGTTGACGACCCGGGAACGCACCGTATTGCGGCTTCTGGCCAAAGGTGCCAGCAACAAGCACGTTGCCCGCGAACTTGATATCAGTGTGCGTACCGTCGAAACCCATCGCCGCAACATCAAACGCAAGCTTGATATCGACAGTTCCGCTGGTCTGGTCCGCTATGCGATTGAAAAAGGCCTGGTCACTCTGGACAACACTGCATAACGGCCCTCCCGAAAAGGTCGTGCCATTGTGATGTTTTTCGCGTCTTGGTCGCTATTAGGTTGAATTTACAAATCAATAAGGTAGATTGTTCCAAGATTTAGAGTGCTTCCACCTAACAGCCTGCGGCGACCGATCCTGCATTTGTCCCGTTCCGTCAGGGGGTTTTGTGAATTACTCCGCACCGCAATCAGCCATGCCCGACATGTTGCGTTGTCGCCAATGCGGCGTTCGGCAACTTGCGCTTTTCAACGACCTGACCGATGCCGATTTCAAACTGGTTCACCTGCCGGTCGAAGACATGGCAATTGCCAAACGCACAGCCCTTTATAACGCTGGTGATGATGCGAACGCACTGTTCACCCTGCGTAGCGGCCTGATCAAACTGACGCATTATCTCGCCGACGGTTCGCAACGGGTTGTCAGGCTTGTCCGCCCCGGCGGTACAATCGGCCTCGAAGCCCTTGTCAGCGATAGCTTTGCCCATCACGCCGAAGCCCTTCAGGACAGCACGCTATGCCGGATTCCGGTTGCGGTTGTTGAAAAGCTTGATCGCGAAAGCCCCCGTTTGCACAAACAGTTGCTCACCCGCTGGCATCAGGCGGTGATGGAATCCGATAACTGGCTTACCCAGATGTCGACCGGTTCCGCCCGGGAACGGGTTGCACGGCTGTGCCTGTATCTGTGTGATGATACCGATGACAGTTGCGTTCTGCCCGGTCGCGAAGACATGGGGGCCATGCTTGGCATCACGACCGAAACCGCCAGCCGGGTTATCGCCGAGTTTCGCCGACATGGCCATCTAAACCTGCGCAATCGCTCTGAATTCGGACTTGATGTCAAAGCACTTCAGATCGTTGCCGGACTTGATCACGAAGCAGCTTGACCGAATTGCACAAAACCAGTCAGCGCATTGCATCGGGCAATGTTGTCTGGAATGCCGAATCTGGTCCGCATGCCTTCGATAGCCGTTCATATTCTTCCGGGGTGTCTATCGCACGATGGTCTTCGCGCCGCGCAAGATCGATGGCGCGCAACCGGCGTTTGAAATCCTGTCCATACTGGTTCAGCAAACGCCGTTGCAGGCGTTGCACCTCGCCCGCACCAACCGGTCGCATGGCGGCAAAGTCTGCGGTAATTTCCGCAACCATCGCGTCAAGTTCCCGCTGGATATCGCGTTCCATATGCTGGTTGATCTGCACATGTTGCCCCTCATGGGCATAGACCACATCATATTCGCATGTGCCACGCTCTAGCTCGGACGCGACATACACCAGATGTTTGATCACCTCGACCTCGGGATTGATCCTGATCGGATAAAGGCAAAATTGTCCCAACCCGACTTCGACTGGTTCAAGCCGCATGTCGAACCGTGCCTGAAGCTCATATTCGGTCAAGCCGGTCACCAGATAACGACTGCCCTGGTTGGCCCGGTTGTTAAGCCAACGCACAGACCGATGACGATCCAGCATCGGGTCCTGATTGATGAATGAAAGGCTTGCAACAGGCGCACGCGCGACCGCACAGCTGTTTTGCTGTGCGGCGGCATGATCGCTCGGCGTCACAAACAGAAACACCGCGATCAGACTGCATACTGTAATTGCGCCCCACCTGATCAATGATTTGGGTACAGCGTGTTTCGCCCTTTGATCTGCCATATAAAGGATACGTTAATTCGGCCTGACCGGTTTGATCAATCCGCCCCTAACTGTGTTTGACATGGGCAGCGCAATCAACGCAAAGCGGTGTGGTCGGATCAAATTCCAGACGCTTCTTTTCGATTTCCTCGCCACAGTTATGGCAGAAACCGTAATCAGCACGTTCGATCCGGGCCAGCGTCTTTTCAATGCGATCAAGTTCGGCAGCGCGGCGACGTTCCTGTTCCAGATGCATCTGCTGATCCTGAAGCGCATCCATCCGCGAAAGGCGGCCGACGGCCTGCTGATCAAGTTCGACCGGCTTTCGATAATCTTCAGAATGGTTTGAATGGGCACTGATATCCGCGCGCCGGTCTTCAAGCCGCTGACGCAAGAATGCAATGTCAATATCTCTACGATCAGACATTCTGTTCCCTCACCGATTTGTTGCCGCCATAAAACATATATGGGTAGCGACCGGTGCCTTTCGCCAAGGGGGCGTCACGAATTTGTTCGCCCCCTGCATTCAGCCGTGCCTACCCACAGTTTCCGCAGGCATCGACCAGCTTCTCCTTCGCTGCCTCGGCCTCATCATCATCGAGCTTTTCGGCCTTCATCTTTTTCTGGATCTTGCAGCACAGTGCCGGACCATCGGCAAAGGCATGATCGGTCCAGAACGGAATATCGGTGCCGAAATATCCAATCTGATCCAGGAACGACACACCGTAATAATAGGCTGCCCCGACTGAATTATAGAAAGTCGGATCATCAATAAACCCGCCATCCGGCGTCATGGATTTGGTCAGGCACCAGTCAAGGATCGTGGAAATGTCGGCTGATGCGGATTTCTGGCTGCCGCTATCGACTTCATCCCAGCCAAGATCAAAGATTTTGGCAACGTCATAGTTGTTGTGATTGTTAAAATCACCATTGTGCTTCCAGCCAAACGGATAGGCATCATCACGGATTGCAAGTGTTGTCTTGAAGATGGCCGGCCATAGCCCGACCTTGCCATGCTGATAGGAAATATTGTGGAAGGTCAGACTAAGGTCCGGACTTTTCAGAATATCGCCCGCGTCTGTTTCAAACCAACCGCCCCAATATCCCGATTGCGCATCCTGCCAGTCATCCAGCCAGCTTTTATAAGCCGCAATATAGTCATCGCTAAGATCAAAGCCTTTGACGTATTTGCGGAAATAATCGCGAATTTCGCTTTTGAAACACATTTCCGATAATGCCGCACTGACCGCACCCAGCGCATCGCGACGATCAAGCCCATCGGCAAAAATTCGCGATGTTTTCTGACTGTTCAGCCAGGCGACCAGATCGGCCGGTTGGGCAATCGGCGCCAGAAATGTCAGCGGATAATCCGGTGCAATCCCTTCGTCGGCCAACGCGTTAACCGCATCAATCATCGCATCCACCTTCAAGAACCACTGGTCATAGCATGGCCCCCAGGAACCATCGCTTGCTACCTGTTCCTCGGCCCAGTCCTGATCCTTGTTTTTCAGCGACGTTTCAAACTGGGCCATCTTCTTTTCAAGCGCATCCCAGTTGGCGGTGTAAAGCAGCAACCACTTGCACTCGATCATATACTGATCGGATGCTGCCATGCTGTTGCCTGTCTGCTGGGCCGCGATAAGCTTTTCTTCCAGCGGGGCAAGCTTGTCGGCATAGGCACCTTTTCGATCGGAATAGTCCGGATCAAAAGCACTGAACTGCTGCTCTATCAAGGAATTGAAATCTGTCACGCGGGGCCCCTGTCATCGGTGTGTTCGACGACTTAAAACAGGTGCCGCCCGAAATGGAAAGTGAAACAGAAACAAAGATCAGCAACGACAGTCAGTCCTGAGCCAGCCAATTCCTGATCACGCGCAATGCCTGCCCTGGATCGGTATCGACAATCCTGTTGGCAATATTGACCTTGCGACGATCAATTTTTCCTTCAATCCCGGCCACCGAAAAACTGTCAGCATCAGAATCATGTGCGCGTTCATCCGGACGATAGCGGTCCGGCGACGATCCCGGCTCATAACGCGGGATCGGTGCCAACGGCTTCGGACCGGCCAGATAGCCAGGATCATAAGAAGCCTGCCCGGATGATGCAGATTTGTTTGCCATGCCGAAATTGTCTCTCCGATCAGCTCTTTCTGGCAAGAGGAATCATAGTTGGTATCTTTGCCATCATACGGCCCACAAAGCGTTCAAAACGAAATTTATTACCAAAAACTTATATGGTGATAACAAGCACATCAGATTATGTTATACTTTAGTCTCAGCCAACGTTGATCAGCACGAAAGCCGATTCCTGTCCAAATGGTCGGGAAACCCGCACGGATCGCCGTAGAAGGTGTCGGCCTCAGTTGAACAAGGCCCGGTTTATCGCGCTATTCTAAGAGGTTCGAACGAAAATTTGGCGGACCGGTATGTTGTTTATAGATACAAAAAGATGCACATAGGAAAATTATCCGCCTGTGCGTTGTAAACAACGAACAGCTCGCGCATCTTTAGAAGATCAGGGGAAAACCGGCTTTCAGAACTTTACCCGGCATTGGCTTTAGGATATTCACCACTTAAGAGTAGGAATATCGATACCTTTCGATAGGCATAAGAAATTCAGGGGAAGCCCGACGTGTACAGGGTAGTGGGTTGTTTTACATCGCTGGTATTATTGCTGGCCGTGGTTTTGACTGCGGTTGGAAATGATGTGCATGCGGCTGAATTTGGTGAAGCACCGATGCTTGCCGATATGGTTGCAAACGGAAAACTGCCACCCGCCGGGGAACGTCTTCCGCGCACCCCGATGATTGTCACCCCCAATGACAAGCTTGGCCAATATGGCGGCACATGGCTGATGGCGCAGAATGCCGAACGCGATCACGCCCTTCTGATCAGAACCATCGGATATGAACCTCTCTTGCGCTGGACGCCGCAATGGACGGATACGGTTCCCAATGTTGCCCTTTCCATGCAAGCCAATAGCGATGCGACGGAATTCGTGTTCCGGCTGCGCCCGGGAATGCACTGGTCGGATGGTGCCCCTTTTACCGCTGATGATATCGCCTTCTGGTACGAAGACATTCTGCTTAATCCCGCATTTGAAAATGCAACGCCCGAATGGCTGACCGCCGGCGGAAATCCGGTGCACGTTGAAAAGATCGACGAAACCACCATCGCCTTTCGGTTCAACACACCCTATGGCCTCTTTCCGACCTTCCTTGCCCGTCCCGAAGGCGTTGAACCGGTAAGCTACCCGGCGCATTTCCTCAAACCCCTGCTGCCAAAATATAACAAGGATGCGGATGCAAAGGCACAGGAGCTTGGCTTCAAAGGATGGAAGGATCGTTTCGTTTCGGTATTCGGCACACCAGGTACTATCGACGATCCCGGCCGATGGTCGAACCCGAATGTTCCCACCCTGAACGCGTGGGTTTTGACCGGCGTTTACGGCAAGGACGACCCGCTTGTTGCCGTCCGTAATCCGTTCTACTGGAAAATCGATTCGGGCGGACGACAGCTGCCCTATATCGACCGGGTGTCCTTTGATCTGGTCAATAGCAAAGACGAAGCCGGTGATGCGGCAATTGCAGGCAAGGTTAACATGCAGGAACGCCATATCGGCCGTCGTGCGGACGAAATCCTTGCCGCCAATGACAACCTGCAGTCCTTTACCCTGATCGAAAGCGACATGAATATTCTGACCCTGTCGCTCAATCTCAACGACAGGGACCCTGTTCTGCGCGATATATTCCAGAATAAGGAATTCCGTATCGCCCTGTCTCATGCCATTGACCGCGACAGCATCATCGGCAGGTTCGTTCCCGGCGCCCTGCCTCATCAGGCCGCCCCACGCCCCGAAAGCCCGCTTTACCACACGGTTCTCGCGCGCCAGTTCATCACCTACGATCCGGTGCTTGCCGCAAGCCACCTGGCCAATGCCGGGCTGACACACAAAGACGACGAAGGCTTCCTTCTGCGCCCGGATGGTAAACGGCTGTCCTTCACCATCGATACCGAAGGCGCATCCCGCTTCGAGATGCTGTCTGCCGTTGTTGATTACTGGCGCGATATCGGCCTTGATGTGACGCCCCGCGATCTGTCGCGCGATGTTTTTGTAAACATGCGTGACAATAACAATCATCACGCCAGCGCATGGGGCGGTGACGGCGGCCTTGATGCCATGGTGATTCCGATTAACTATCTGCCGGTATCAAGCGAATCATCGTGGTACGCGACCGGCTGGGCCGAGTGGTATACAAACCCGACAAATCCCGATGCAATCGCCCCACCCGCCGAGGTAATACGTCAGCTGGCACTCTATAACCAGTTGAAAGCAACGGCAGATGCGGAAAAACAAAATAAACTTATGCGCGATATTCTCGACATCAGCGCAAATCAGTTTTACGTTATGGGAATTGCCTTGCCGCCCAATCGCAAGGGGCTCGTGGCAAAGAACTTCAAGAATGTTCCCAAGGTGATCCCTGCGGCTTGGAGCTATGCCACACCGGCACCGACCAATCCATCCCAGTATTATCTTGAGAGCCAATAACAGAATTAACCGGCAATCAGGCTGGGCCAGGGTTTAGAGGTTGGCGTGAAGAAGCTTTTTGACCGCCTGTTTGGCAGTCTGGTTTTCAAGATCGGGATCGCAATTGTTATTGTCGAAACCATCCTGCTTGGCCTCTTTGGCGGTTATTATGTTCAGTATTTCGGGGCAGAAATTGATCGGCGCATTGCCGAGCAGATAAGCGCACCCGGTCGCCTGATTCAGGATGAACAGCTCAAGATTTCCGTGATCAGCGACCCCAAGCAGCTTGAACTTCTTCTGGGTCCTCATCTTCGCGAAGCCATGGCAATCGGTTTTGACGGCACGATTTATCATGCGATGGACCCAATGCTGATCGGATCCGATATTGATTCCGTTCCTGATTTTCCGAAAGAACGGCTTTCTGCCGATCTGCGCAGTCAGGTGTTGTTCACAACCGATGATGCCGGTGGCCGCAACATGGTCAGCATTACCCCGCTGTTCAGCCTGAACGCCAATCAGCCTTTCATGTTTGCCTATTTCAAGGTTTCGACCGTCGGCCTCGAAGAAAGCCAGCGCCAGATGCAATCCGTGCTGCTGATCGGGTCGGTCCTGTGCATTCTGATGACGTCGGGGCTGATTTTCCTGTTCATGCAGCAAACCGTGTTGCGCCGACTGATCACAGCCGCACAGTTCGTTTCCGAAATCCAGTTTGGCAAGCTCAGCGCCCGCCTGAAACCTGCCGGACGAGACGAAATCGGCACACTGGAACGTGGCCTCAATACAATGGCCGAAAGTCTGGAACGACGCACCAATCAGCACCAGATCGCCCAGGAAGCCCTTCGCGACAGCGAGGAACGGTTCCGCGACTTCACCCTTTCTTCTGCCGACTGGTACTGGGAAATGGGGCCGGACCTCAAGATCGCGTTTGCATCCTATAAATTCTATCAGCTGATCGAAGAACTGAACGGCTCGCCACAGGGTCAATCCTTTGACAAACTGGGCCTCAAGGCCGAAACCGATCATAGCTGGAACAGTCTGGTCAAACGGCTTGAAAGCCATCTGGCGTTTCAGAATTTTGAATTTTCCTGGATCTCGCGCGACGGACAAAAACATTTCGGACGCATCAATGGCGTGCCGGTTTTTGATCTGGATGGTTCGTTCAAGGGATATCGCGGTACCGGCAGCGACGTAACCTCACAGCATCGCGCAACCGAAGAACAGCAGGCCCTGCAACGTCAACTTGCCACATCACAAAAACTCGAAGCCGTCGGGCAAATGGCGGGTGGCGTGGCGCATGAATTCAATAACTGTCTTGCTGGCATTTTAAGCTTTGCCGAAGTTGCGCGCGCCAAAATTGATGATCCAGAACGGGTCAAGGAATACCTTGATCACGTGATCTCCCTTGGCGAACGCGCCACCAGTGTGGCCGATCAGCTTCTGATGTTCTCGCGCCGCCGTATTGATCAGCCCACCATCGTTCAGGTCGATACCGCGATTAGCGAAATGGAAAAGCTGCTCGTTACGCTACTGGAACACCGGATCGAACTGCAAATCTGGGCCAATGACGCGCCGCTTTACACGCGCGTTGATCCAACACAGCTTTCGGCCTGCATCCTGAACCTTGCGATCAATGCCCGTGATGCGATGCCTGACGGCGGCACGTTGCAGATTTCCTGCTATGGTGCAACAGTTCCACCTGCCGATGAGCGGTCCCCTGATGACGAAGATGACATCTTCCCAAAGGCCGCCGCAGGCGATTATGTCGTGGTAACAGTTCAGGATACCGGTACCGGCATTCCTGCGGATATTCTGGACAATATATTCGAACCCTTCTTCTCGACCAAGGAACCCGGCAAGGGCACAGGGCTTGGCCTGTCGATCGTCCATAGCTGGGTCGAAGAATCCAGTGGCTTTATCGATGTCGAAAGTGTCGAGGGCGAAGGTACGACTTTCTCGATCTATCTGCCGCGCTCCGAAGCTGGCAAGGTCAAGGCATCTGCCCTGCAGGAAATCGACTATTTTCCCGGCAATGGCGAACGGGTCCTGATTGTCGATGATGAACAGTCACTGCGCACGACCGCCAAGATCATTCTTGAAGATGCCGGCTTTGACGCCATAGTCGCACGCAGTGCCGAAGAAGCCCTGCAGATCATCACCGAATCACAAAAGACCGACCGGATTGACGTTATTCTGACTGATGTGGTGATGACGGGGCTAAGTGGGCCGCAGCTTGCCATCGAGGCACAGCGTCAATACCCCGATCTGGCCGTGGTCTTCATGTCTGGCTATCCGGCACGGACGCGCAGGGAAATGGAAAAGATGCTGGGCGATTATATCTTCGTCAAAAAACCGTTCCGCCCCGCCCAGTTGCAAAAAGCCATCCACGAGGCTCTTGCCCACAAAACCGAACGCCAGCGGCTTTAGGGCATCATCAGCCGATTCGTCAAAACGTCGTGGCGGTTGCGCGATCCCTTACCACGCTGCCACATCACACCCAAAAATTTATTTTCCAAGAGCCACATAAACCCTTGATTTTGCATCGTTCACAAAAAAGTAATCGCTGTTTGATGCCATGCTGTGACAGCTGTCACTTTAAAAGTGTTAACCGAAGCCTAATCTAAGAGCCAGAAGCCGTGATATCGCCAATGCGCAGCTATCACAACTTCACGGAATTTGGGACGAGGATACAATGATCGGATCAGCAGGTTCAGGACTTAGCTCTGCCGCACAGGCCGTAAATGACGCGATCACACCGGGCGGTGGTAAAGATGGCGTATCCGCACCGCTTGCCGCGGCAACGTCTTCGATCCAGAAGGCGCAAGGCCTTGCACAGGTTATCGGCTCTATCGTCACGGAACATCAGCCGCTTGAAACCAGCGGCGCACGCGGTACCCGCGTCAATCTTCTAACGTGATTTTTCCCTCTCGTTAGCTTCCTCGGGGTGGTTTCGACCACCCCTTTTTCTGCGTGGCTTCCGGATGTATCCTGTCTGTATGCAGAAACCATCCGGACCCCGTGAAAAAATCATTCCCGAAGGCGATGACCGCGAACGGTTAAGCTGCCCCGATTGCGGTTACATCCGTTACGACAATCCCAAAATCATCGTCGGTGTCGTCGCAACCTGGGAAGACCGCTATCTTATGTGCCGCCGCGCGATCAATCCGCGCAAGGGCTTCTGGACGCTGCCCGCCGGTTTCATGGAAATAGGTGAAACCTCTGCCGCCGGTGCAGCACGCGAAGCCTATGAAGAAGCCCGCGCGGATCTTTCGCTTGATCGTTTGCTCTGCCTTTATGACCTGCCTCATATCAGCCAGTTACAATTGCTCTATCGCGCAACCCTGAACAGTCCCGATATTTCCTGTGGCCCGGAAAGTCTTGATGTCGGCCTGTTTCGCTGGGCCGATATCCCTTGGGATGACATCGCCTTTCCCACCGTCCATTGGGCCCTGCATCATCATCGTGACGCCATCGGTCAGGATGTCTTTCCGCCATTTGGCAACCCACCCGGCGCATCGGCCCGAATGGGAGGCGATGGCAATTGATGCCCCCGCAACTTCATGACAAAACCCGTTGACCGTGCTAATCTTTTTGCGATTTCAGAACGGATGAACTCATGGCAACCAACCGGATCGGCAGCAGTACCACACAAACGGGCCTTCACGATGCCCGCTCCATGCCGCAAGGCGTGCCTTCGGGTGTGCGCGGTCGTGTTGCCGCCAACACTGATCAGCCATCATCTGATAGCTTCATCGCCGCCCAGCTTGCCCGTCTGCGAAATCTGATCGCAGCCGATCAGATTGACCACAATGCGCGGCGCGGGACTTATCTGAACATTGTCCTCTGATCCGGCTTATCCGGATCAAGCCTGTTATACAGGATTTCCAAAAACCCGGATGTAACGTTCAACCTGCTTGGGATCGCCCGAAATCTTTTCCGGATTATCTGAGAGCTTGACCGCGGGTTGCCCGTTGGCACTTGTCACCTTGCACACCAGCGACATCGGCTCAAGCCCCTGTTCGCCCGCCGGATCACAGCCACGAAAATCATTGGTCAGGTTCGTACCCCAGCCAAAGCTCATACGGACCCGGCCATGGAAATGCAGATAGGTTTCGATAATCGCATCAATGTCGAGATTGTCTGAAAAGACCAGAAGCTTCTCGCGCGGGTCCCTGCCATGCTCTTCCCACCATCGGATGATCTGCTCACCACCTTCAATCGGCGGCGCACTGTCGGGGCGAAAGCCGGTCCAGTCCGCCAGCCAGTCCGGCGCACCTTTAAGAAAGGCCGTCGTTCCAAATGTATCGGGCAACGCGATCAGAAGATTACCGCTATAATGCTGGCGCCATTGCTCAAGCACGCGATAAGGCGACGTAGCAAGTTCTTCATCGGTTTTGGAAATTGCCGCCTCGACCATCGGCAATTCATGGGCGTTGGTGCCAATCGCCTCAATATCCGCCGTCATCGCCAGCAACACATTCGATGTACCGATAAACCGGCTGCCAATTCCTTCTTTCAGGGCCTCGACACACCAGCGCTGCCATAAAAAGCCATGCCGCCGCCGGGTACCGAAATCAGCCAGAACAAGATCAGGCAAATCGCGAAGCCGTTCGACCTTTTCCCAAAGCTTGGCCTTGGCACGCGCATACAATACATCAAGTTCAAACCGCCCGCGATTGCGCAATACAGCACGCGACCTTAATTCGGTAATGATCGCTAATGCCGGTGTTTCCCACATCGAACTATGCGTCCATGGCCCGGAAAAATGCAGCTCAAACTGCCCGTCGATCTTGCGCAGTTCATAGTCGGGCAATTGGAAATCGCCCAGCCAGCTGATGAATTCCGGTTTGAACATATGGCTGCGCCCGTAAAACGTCGCCCCGGCCAGCCAGATCAGTTCCTGTCGCGTAAAACGCAAGCTTCGCGCATGATCAAGCTGCGCACGTAATTCGCCTTCATTGATGATATCGCCAAGCCTTATGTGATGGCTGCGATTGATCAGCGAAAAGGTAACCTCCACATCCGGATGTTCCTGCCAGATCGCCTGCAACATCAGAAGCTTGTAAAAATCCGTGTCCAGAAGACTGCGGATGATCGGATCAAGCTTGAAATTGTGGTTATAGGTCCGTGTGGCGATGTCGGTAACGGTCATGAACCACCTGTCAGATTGGCTGGGATGTTCGCTTTGACATAAGTATCAATGCCACCGGGCGAAAGCGCCACCCCGCAAACATTCCGACCGGCAAAAAAAGAAGCCCCGTACAAAGTACGGGGCCAGTTTGTTTGTCCGGGTGTGTGGACAAGGGAGCTTGCGCAAAAGCGTGAAAAGGGTTCACGCAGTTGCCTGGTTTTCGCTCATCGAGCGAATGGGGTTTTCCAGCTTGTCGACGATTTCTTTCGGCACGATCTGCCAGAAATTGCCGCGTTCGCGATCCCAATTGTCAAGGATGGTGCGAGCAAAACCGCTATCGGTTTCTGCAACATGCTCTTCAATCAGCGAACGACAGACTTCGTCCCAATGCTGGGTTTCAATACGCTGGTACAGGATGGAGCCATCATTGACGACATCCCCAAAGGTGCCTTCAACGTCATAGATGAACGCCATGCCACCGGTCATGCCGGCACCGAAGTTCTCACCGACCGAGCCAAGGATCACAGCCGTACCGCCGGTCATGTATTCACAACCGTTCGAGCCACATCCTTCGACCACCACGGTTGCGCCCGAGTTACGAACGCAGAAACGTTCCCCGGCCTGACCGGCAGCAAACAGCTTACCGGCCGTCGCACCATAAAGGATGGTGTTACCGATAATCGTGTTTTCGTTGGTCTTGAGCGGGCTTGACGGCCGCGGGCGCAAGACGATGGTACCGCCCGAAAGACCCTTGCCGACATAGTCGTTGGCATCGCCCTGAACTTCGATTTTCAGCCCCTGAACCGCAAACGCGCCCAGTGACTGACCGGCAGAACCACGCAAACGCACATGCAGGTGGCCCGGTTTCAGACCGGTCATGCCATATTTCTGCGTGATCAGCGACGAGATACGCGTCCCGATCGCGCGCTGCGTGTTCTGGATGTTGTATTGCAGCTGCATCTTTTCGCCGTCTTCAAGCAATGCACGCGCATCCTTAATCATCTGGGCGTCAAGCGTGTCGGGCACTTCGTTACGGCCAACCGTCGTGCAGTAACGTTTGTGATCACCGGCATCAGCCTGTGCAAGCAGCGGGTTCAAATCAAGGTCAACAAGATCCTTCGCGCCGCGATGAACCTGCTGCAGCAGATCCGAACGACCGATGATTTCCTGCAGATTGTCATAGCCAAGCTCGGCAAGGATATCCTTGACCTCTTCGGCCATGAAGGTGAACAGGTTGACCAGCTTGTCCGCGGTACCGACGAACTTGGCACGCAATGCCGGGTCCTGGGTACAAACGCCAACCGGGCAGGTGTTCGAATGGCACTGACGCACCATGATACAGCCAAGCGCGATCAGGGACGCGGTACCGATACCGAATTCTTCCGCGCCCAGCATCGCACCGATCACCACGTCCCGGCCGGTTTTGAAACCACCATCAACGCGCAGTTTCACCTTGCTGCGCAGGTTGTTCAGCGTCAGGACCTGATTGACTTCCGAAAGGCCCATTTCCCACGGAATACCGGCATATTTGATCGAGGTCTGCGGGCTGGCACCGGTACCACCGTCATACCCCGAAATCAGGATGACGTCGGCCTTTGCCTTTGCCACACCGGCTGCAATCGTACCGACACCCGAACGCGACACCAGCTTGACGCAAACGCGGCAACGCGGGTTGATCTGCTTCAGGTCATAGATCAGCTGCGCCAGATCTTCGATCGAATAAATGTCGTGGTGCGGCGGCGGCGAAATCAGGGTCACACCCGGCGTCGCATGACGCAGCTGTGCGATTTCCACCGTGACCTTGAAGCCCGGAAGCTGACCACCTTCACCCGGTTTTGCACCCTGGGCGACCTTGATCTGGATTTCTTCGCAGTTGTTCAGATATTCGGCGGTAACCCCGAAACGACCCGATGCTACCTGTTTGATTGACGAACGCGCATTGTCCCCATTCGAACGCGGACGGAAACGTTCACGCGATTCACCGCCCTCGCCAGAGTTTGATTTCGCACCGATGCGGTTCATCGCAATCGCAAGCGCCTCGTGGGCTTCGGTCGAAAGCGCACCATGGGACATGCCCGGCGTTACGAACCGTTTGCGGATTTCGGTAATGCTTTCAACCTGTTCCTGACGAACCGGTTTACGGTCGGAACGGAAATCAAGCAGATCACGAAGATGAAGCGGCTCACGCGAACGAAGCCCTTCCGAAAACTTGCGGAAGGTATTGTACGAACCCGTGGTGACGGATGACTGCAACGTGTGGATCAGCGGGCCGGTCCAGACATGGCGTTCACCCGAACGACGATATTTGTAAAGGCCACCGACCGGAAGGGTCACGACATTGCCGTTAAATGCTTCCTTGTGCTGGGCGATGCATCGGCGCTGGATACCCTGAAGACCGATACCCGAAATGCGCGACGGCATTCCCGGGAAGAATTCCGCCACCAACGACCGCGACAGACCAATACTTTCAAAGTTATAGCCACCGCGATAGGAACTGATGATCGAAATGCCCATTTTGGACATGATCTTGAGCAAGCCGGCATCAATCGCCGCCTTGAAACGCTGCATGACTTCGGCGGTGCTGCCGACATTCGGGAACAACCCACGCGCATAACGGTCCAGAAGACCTTCCTGCGCCAGATAGGCGTTCACCGTCGTTGCACCCACACCGATCAGAACCGCAAAGTAATGCACATCCATGCATTCCGCCGACCGGACGTTAAGCGAGATGTAGGTACGCAGCGACGTCTTCACGAGATAGCTATGCACACCACCCGTTGCCAGAACCATCGGAATTGCAGCACGTTCTGTGGTGATGCCTTCATCGGTCAGGATGATATGAAGCGCACCACCACGAACGGCTTCTTCGGCTTCGCGCTGGATGCGGGTAATCGCATCGCGCAGTGCTGACGGGCCGCCATTGATGTCAAACGTGGTGTCGATTTCGACCGCCGTTTCACCCATATAACCGCGCATCGCGTCATATTCGGCATTGGTCAGAACCGGGCTTTCAAGCTGAAGCAGGTCACACTGGCTTTCATCCTCGTCAAGAATGTTGCCAAGGTTGCCAAGTCGCGTTTTCAGGCTCATGACGCGGGCTTCGCGCAAAGAGTCAATCGGCGGGTTGGTCACCTGCGAAAAGTTCTGGCGGAAGAAGTGATGCAGACCGCGATACCGATCCGACAGGATCGCAAGCGGGGTGTCATCCCCCATCGAGCCAATGGCTTCCTTGCCGTCCTCACCCATCGGGTGCAGGATCAGTTCAAGGTCTTCATGCGTAAGACCCATCGCCTTTTGCAGACGCAGAAGCGCTTCCTTGCCAAGGCGTGCCGGTTCGGTATGTTCCGGCGAAATCAGGTCATCAAGCACCTTGGTGCGGCCAACCCATTTCGACCAGTCACGACGGTTCGCCAGCTTGTCCTTAAGCTCGCTGTCATGGTACAGCTTGCCTTCTTCAAGGTTGATGGCAATCATCTGCCCCGGGCCAAGCCGCCCTTTTTCAAGGCAGCTTTCCTCATCGATATGCACCATGCCTGCTTCGGAACCGGCAATCAGAAGGCCGTTACCCGTGACGGCATAACGCAGCGGACGAAGACCGTTACGGTCCGTACCGCCCATCAGCCACTTGCCACCATAAGCTGCCAGTGCCGCCGGGCCATCCCACGGTTCCATCACCGCGTTGCAATAGGCATAAAGGTTTTTATAGCTGTCCGGCGTCGATGCCTTTTTCGACCATGCTTCGGGCACCATCATGGTTTTCACCATCGGCAGGTCACGACCGGCACGCACCATCAGTTCGAACACGGCATCAAGGGCGGCCGAGTCCGATGAACCCGGCTGAATAACCGGTTTCAGGTCTTCGATGGTGTCGGAAAATGCCTCGTGCGCCATGCGGGCTTCGTGGCTTTTCATCCAGTTGACGTTACCGCGCAGCGTGTTGATCTCGCCGTTATGGGCCAGAACGCGGAACGGCTGCGCCAACGGCCAGCTCGGGAAGGTGTTGGTCGAATAACGCTGGTGATAGACGCAGAAGTTCGAAACGAACCGCTCGTCGCGCAAATCCGGATAGAAGATGTCGACCTGCTCGGCAAGGAACATGCCCTTGTAGATGATCGAACGGCACGACATCGAACAGATATAGAAATCCTTGATCGCTTCGGACAGGACCGCTTTCTCGACGCGACGACGGATGGTGTAAAGATCGACCTCGAACTGGTCTTCATCAACGTCATCACGCGCACCGATCAGAACCTGTTCGATTTCAGGCCGCGTCTGGTTGGCTTTTTCACCGATAACCGAAACATCAACCGGAACCTGACGCCAGCCAAGAATACCGTACCCCTGTTTCAGGATTTCGGTTTCAACGATGGCACGGCACCGTTCCTGTGCTGACATGTCGATACGCGGCAGGAATACCTGACCAACCGCAATCAGGCTTTCCGGGGCTTCCTGGTTGATAACCTTCAGGTACGCCTTGAAGAAATCCTGCGGGATCTGCAGGTGAATGCCCGCACCATCGCCGGTTTTACCGTCGGCATCAACCGCACCGCGGTGCCAGATGGCTTTCAGCGCCTCGATACCGGCTTCGACAACCTCGCGACGCGGCTTGCCATCAATCGCACCGACAAGACCCACGCCACAGTTGGCGTGTTCTTCGGTCGGGTCATACATGCCGTTCGCCGACAGATGTTCGGCATTCTTTTCAAAACGGGCGATCTCTTGCGCGCCACGGTCATGAATAATCTTGTTCATAACTCTCTCTCCTAATGCGGCAGCGGGCTTAAGCAGCAGCTTCTTTGCGCGCCAGCAGATATTCATCGATCCGGTCAGCCGCGTCGCGACCGTCACGGATGGCCCAGACCACCAGCGACGCACCGCGCGCAATATCACCGGCGGCAAAAACGCCATCCAGATTGGTCATCATCGAGCGGAAATCAATTTTAACCGTGCCCCAGCGCGATACACCCAGTTCCGGTGCCTCGAACATGGTCGGCAGGTCTTCCGGCTCGAAACCAAGTGCCAGAATGACCATGTCGGCATCCATGGTGTAGTTCGAACCTTCGATCAGTTCCGGGCTCTGGCGGCCACCGGCATCCGGCGCACCAAGGCGCATCTTGACCGCGCGCACACCGGTAACCTTGTCGTCGCCAACAAAGGCTTCCGGGTTGGTCAGCCAGACAAATTCGACACCTTCTTCCTCGGCATTGGCCACTTCGCGCTGTGAACCCGGCATGTTGGCGCGGTCACGGCGATAAAGACATTTGACCGACTTCGCACCCTGGCGAATTGCGGTACGGACACAGTCCATTGCCGTATCGCCGCCGCCAATAACGACAACGTTCTTGTCTTTGGCGTTTAGCGTGCCATCGTCATAGGCTGCAACCGTATCGCCAAGACCGATGCGGTTCGACGTGGTCAGATATTCCAGTGCCGGATAGATATTGCCAAGACCAACACCCGGCAGCTTCAGATCGCGGGACTTGTAAACACCCGTGGCGATCAGAACGCTGTCATGTTTGCGGCGCAGTTCATCAAGCGTCGCGTCACGGCCAACCTCGAATTCGGTGTGCATGACGACACCGCCTTCTTCAAGCAGCTTCACCCGGCGTTCAACGATATGTTTTTCAAGCTTGAAGCCCGGAATCCCGTAAACCAGCAACCCGCCCATGCGGTCATAGCGGTCATAGATATGGACTTCATATCCTTTAAGGCGCAGCTGTTCGGCCGCTGCCATGCCTGCGGGACCACCACCGATGATCCCGACCGACATACCGTTTTCCTGCGTCGGCTTGGGCGCCTTGACCCAGCCATTCGCAAAGGCGGTATCGGTAATGTATTTCTCGACAGAGCCAATCGTGACAGCGCCATGCGTTGACTGTTCGATCACGCAATTGCCTTCACACAGACGGTCCTGCGGGCAGATGCGACCGGTCACTTCCGGCATATTGTTGGTTGCCGCCGAAATGGCATAGGCTTCTTCCATGCGACCTTCGGTCGTCAGGCGCAGCCAGTCCGGGATGTTATTATACAAAGGACAATGGGCCTGACAGAACGGCACACCACATTGCGAGCAGCGCGCAGACTGATCGGCCGCAGCTTCTGTCTCGAAACCTTCGTAAATTTCATTGAAGTCCGTGCGACGCTCGGATGCTTCTCTCTTGTGCGGATATTTTTGTTCAAGATGAACAAACTTCAGCATCTTTTCTGTCATAGCAGCCCTCTAAAAGGGTTTTATGTTGCGGGTTGGCTTTTGTATACGCGCCGGTTTTGCAAGAATCCAGCACAAAATGCATGATAGGTCAATATTGCTGACCATTATATCCCCAAATAAAATCAGGATATCGGGAATTTCGGGTTTTAAAGCGCTGAAAGAAAGTTTCATTAGTACCATTTTGGTACTATTAATGCATTTCGCCTGTTCGCGCTAAGCTGCTATAAGCGGGGAGTTTTTGCCGATAACAGCGATCGAGGCCGGGGTGACGTTACAACATATAATTCTTCTGGCAGTCATCCAGGGGATCACGGAATTCCTCCCCATCAGTTCATCAGGTCACCTGATCCTGACCCCCGCCCTGACTGGTGCTGCAGATCAGGGTTTGTTGGTAGATGTTGCCGTTCATGTCGGCACACTGGCCGCTGTAATGATCTATTTCTGGCGCGATGTTTTCGCGATGATCGGCGGATTCTTCGTGCTTTTGTCCGGCCGGATCAATCCCGGCGCCCGACTCGCCCTGCACATCATTTTCGCCACCATCCCGGTGGTCGCGGTCGGCTTCTATTTCAAAGTCTCGGGCATCGAGGAACAACTGCGCTCGGTCGAAATCATTGCCTGGACCACGCTTGTCTTTGGCATTGTCCTTTGGATTGCCGACAAGATCGGCATGACGATCAACCGGCTTGAACATATGCGCTGGGGCGGGGCCTTGTTCATCGGCCTCGCACAGGTCATTGCCCTTGTTCCCGGCACCAGCCGTTCGGGTATCACCATGACGGCGGCACGCCTGATGGGCTATGAACGTGCTGATGCCGCACAGTTTTCAATGCTACTGTCGATCCCGGTCATTCTGGGCGCTGGCCTTCTGGCCGGTATCGACCTGCAACAATCGGGCGACATGGCGCTGACCATGGATGTCCTGCTGGCTGCCGGCCTCTCCTTCATCACCGCCCTGATCGCCATCGCCATGCTCATGAGCTGGCTTAAACGGTCAACCTTCACGCCGTTTGCGATTTACCGCATTCTTCTGGGCGGCGGCTTGCTGGTGTGGATTTATGGCTATGGCGGCGGTCCGATCCCGTTCCTTGGGTAAGCCTGCCGCCAAGACAGCCTGCAATTGCTCGCCTGACTGACCAACCGACTGGCCAAGTGATCGACCATGCCTGCCCGAATGTTTCTTCGCCCGATTGATCCCGTTGTCGACGGTGCGGCTCTCCACGCCATTTTTGGTGATCCGGAATGCTGCACATGACTTCCCGAACCGGCCTTTGCATCGGTCGCGGATACCATCGCAAAGCTCAAACACTGGAACAACGGCTTTGAAAAGACGTCATGGGCGGTTGCCGCGTCGCCGGATGGCCCGGCCCTTGGCCGCATCGCCCTATATAACACCGGCGATGATCCCGACGTGTGGGAAGCCGCCTGTATGATTTCCCCTGCGGCACGCGGGCAAAACCTCGCCGCGCGGGCATTGTCCCATGCCATTGGGTATCTGTTTGAAACCACGACCGCGCGCCGCATCTTTGCCGATATCGATCCGGACAATATTGCATCCATCCGGGTATTCGAAAAACTGGGCTTTACCCGCGAAGGTCAGCTTCGCGGGACCTGGAACACACATATCGGCATTCGTGATTCGGTGATCTACGGATTGATGAAAACAGACCCACAACCCGATATCGGCCCGGTCCCCGTCGTGATGATATGAATCCGGTCCGACAACACGACCGGAAGGCATTAATCCTGCCAGATCGGCCCGCCCGAAAGGACGATTTGCGCACGCGCCGGATCTTCCGGCGCATAACCGCTATCGTCGACAAAACGCATCAGGAACGGCTCGTGCGACATTAAAAAGTCAATCGCACCCAATTGGACTTCATTGCTGGTGATCCCGGCTTTCAGGTCATCAAGCCCCATACCGGTCTGGGCAAAAAGCCCTTCAAGCAACTCGTCATCGCCCGCAATATGGGCAATTGCCCGGATGGCCAGAGTTTCAGCCGCTTCCTTGTTCATCGTCCCCCCATCCTTTATCGCTATACCTCGCCGTTTGCCGACGGGGCTAGCTGAACCACTTTGCCTTGGCCAGGGCACGCCAGACAACCAGCCCGGCAATCACGATCAGAATGCCGCCGATCATGCCGAAATTCTGCCCCAGCAACACGACGAGTCCCCAGAATCCGATGGTGCCGAACCCGACCGCAAGGGCCAGAAATGCCGACTTCGTAAGACTGTCCTGATTCTTCTGGGCGGCTTCGGCACGTTTAAGCTCGTCAACAATCTCGTACCAGGCGATCTGCTGCCAGCGTGAATATTTAAGCCCCTTGCGCGGACCCTTGCGCAGAAACTCGTCAAGCTGCTTGACGATATTGGCCGCACGTTCCTCGGGCACGACATATTTGCCGAACCGCTCTTTCTTGCGCGGGCCTTCGTCTTCACTATCGATATCGTTCACCCAACCACTCCGAAAGCTGCCCGTTTTCGGGCCATGCCATTGGTCATAAGCGTTTCTGATTTATATCCGGTAAATCCGGCAACGCTGTGAGAACCATCACGCAGCACTTTCTGTCCCGCAAAAGATTGCAGGAAAACAGATAATCTCAGACGCCAAAAGAAAGAGTGGAAGTGTTCTGGTACGTTAAAACGCGCACCTTCTCAGACCGCATCTGCGGTCCGAGACGCGCATCATTATTTGCCTCAGGCAACAACCAGTGCACTGACAGCAATCACGCCGAATACAAAAAGATGGATCATCATTTGCTCCTGTCGCAAGGGGACATCGGTCCCGGTCAAACGCACTCACTTTGCGTTTGTTCCTGATAACTAGCTTGCAAAGCAGGTTATTTGATGGCGCATATCCCCCGGACGAACGGGGCAATCTTACAATCAGATGTAAATGGTGCGGGCGGCCGGACTTGAACCGGCAAGGTCTTTAAGGACCGGCGGATTTTAAGTCCGCTGCGTATACCAATTTCGCCACGCCCGCAAAGCGCTAACAAGGTTGGAGTTCCAACCGGCAGAACAGGGTTCTAGCGCGGCTTTAAAAACGGCGCAATACCGGAATGCCCGATTTTGCCAATCCCGGTAAGCCCGACATGGGTGGTACCTGCATAATGGCGAATGCGGCATTGCGACATAATTGCCTGTCTTTCACCACATTACCCCCATTTTTCCCCGGCAAGGTTGCAACGATCCCAAAGGAATCCAACAGGCGATCCGGTTGACCGTGAAGAGGCACAGGTACATTTCACTGGCTATTTCAGCATGTCTGGCGCTTGCCATGCTTGGCCTGTTGTTGCGCCACGAATTCATTCCCAATGCCAACGCCGAAGATGACGGCCCTAGCCGTCTTGACGCTCCGATCCTGCGAAGTGAGACAATCAACCGGTCGACCAACCAGCAACGCCACCTCAATCGCCTCTATGACAAGATGGAAAAAGATCTCGTCGGAAGCACAATCGGGCCTCTTTTTCTCGATAACTCAATTCCTGCCCCGGCCCAGCCGCCAAATGCACTTGCGCTTGGCACCGGTGATGCAACAACCATCGAAACATTTGGCGGCCGGTCCGCTTTGGCATCAATTGCCAAGAAACTTGATTTCGATACGGCAAATGGCACCTTCCCCAATCAGGCACGCCGCCGGGCCACGCCCATCAACATGTGGGTCCATGGCAGCCAGACGAATATCGAGAATCGCATTGCCGATACCGGTTACAACCCGAACCTCAGCGGCGATGTCATCTCGATTGATACCGGGGTCGATTATCAGGTCGATGACAGCCTGATTATCGGACTTGGTGTCGGTTGGGGCAGCACGCTCAGCGAAGCCGCCGCAAGGCAGGTTTTATACCGGGAAAACAACGTTACATTTTCCCCCTATTTTGTATCGCGCATGACCGAATGGCTGAATATTCGCGGCAGCATCGGAATTGGCAGCAGTACCATCACCCAATCCGCACTCAATGGCGGTTCGGATGATCTCAGCTATGCCGAAAATCTCGACAGTTCTACATTGTCGAGCTCCATCGGCTTCGGCACGGAATATGATCTCGGCTTTCTACCCCTCACGCTCAGCCTTGACGGGGATATCATCACCGCCCGCGAGGAATTTGAAAGCGCACGCGCGGTCGACGGATCACTGGTGCCGGCACGCACGGCCTTGAACCAGATTTTCGATAGCACCGCCGAGGCACGCTATAACCTTGTTCTCGGCGATCATCGCCTTGTGCCCTTTGCTGGCCAGGATCAGGCTATCACCCTGATGAACCAGGGATATGGCCGCTCAACCAATCGCCGCTACTTCGCCGGCACCGAATATGCCTATGACCCATGGCAGATTGGGGCATCCGTCGAAGGCTTCCGCGAATTTTCACCAAATTCCGATGCGGTCGAGGGTATAAGGTCGGAACTCAGTCTGCGTTCGGAATTGCCCTATGGCTACGGGGTCCTGAGCCCCTACGTGACAAGTGAAAATACCAGCACCTATTCGCAAATGGGGGGTGGCATCACCCATAACTGGGGTGGCATTCCCGGTCAGATGAGCCTCGAGGTACAGCGAAAACTGACCTTCGAAACCGAACACAACAATCTTTCTGGCCTGATGACGATCCATTTCGATTTCTGATGTTTCCGCCCCTTGCTGATATCTTGTGGCTTGGCGTTACATCCCTGTCCGGTTAGGGTGCACAAAGAATTCGAAACCGCCAAGACCAGCAGGTTCGCGCCATGACACAATCCGATCGCGATGCGCCCGATACGCCCGATGCGACAGATACACTGACCCCGCCGGTGTTTGATCGCACCTTTCAAAAGCAGTTCATCGATCTGCTTTTGTGGCGTCGTGACGTGCGGCGTTTTCGCACCGACCCGATCCCCAGGGCCGATATTGATGACCTGATCAAGGAAGCCTGCCTTGCCCCGTCTGTCGGCAATTCTCAGCCATGGCGTTTTGTAAAGGTCAACGATCCCGACCGCCGCCAGGCCATCCGCGACAGTTTTGAACGCGCCAATCAGCAGGCGCTCAACGACTATCACGGCGAACGTGCCAGACTTTATGCGTCCCTGAAATTGCAGGGCATGGATCAGGCCCCTGTGCAGCTCGCCGTCTTCGCCGACGAGGAAACCGAGGCTGGCATGGGACTGGGCCGCAAAACCATGCCAGAAATGCTCGATTATTCTGCCGTCGCCGCCGTACAGCTTTTGTGGCTGGCCGCGCGCGTCAAGGGCATCGGGGTCGGCTGGGTCTCGATCCTTGAACCCGAAACCGTTCTCAAAACGCTTGAAGTCCCATCACATTGGCGACTGATCGCCTATCTGTGCATCGGCTATCCCGAAGAAGACCACGTCGTTCCCGAACTCGTCCGCGAGGGCTGGCAGGATCGCATCAATCCCGCTGACCTGACGCTTGAACGCTAACCCAAATCCGATCATCAAAGGAAATCCCGATGACCGCCGATAAAGGCCAACCAACCAACCCCGAACAATCCGCAAAAAAAGGCCTGCCCAATGGTCATTACTTCAAGATCATGGGCTATCTTCTGACCGCGGCGTGGGTTGGTTATATTCTGGCAATTTCCGGGGGCGATACCACGCACCCGATGTTTGACTATATCTTTGTCGTGCCGCTGGCATTCTGGATCGGCGGCATGATCATCGCCAAAATACTGCGTTCGCGCAGTGGTGCGGATCGGCCCTGATCGCGATTCGCTAGATGGCAAAAGGCGCTGAAATCATCAGCGCCTTTTTTATGATCCGTTCCGATCATCACGATGCTTTTTTCGTTCGTCGTCATAGTTGTCATTATCGGAAAACCCGCCCAAATTCATGATTCCGATGCCGAGGCTGATACCGCCAAACGTAATGAACAACCCGAAAAACAGCAGCATGATAAAGATCGGCGCATCACGTGATGCCATGGCCAGGCTATAAATCCCGCCAATGTCAAAAAACAGCACCAAGGAGCCAAATACCAGCGCCCCGAACCCGCCATAGGCGGTATGTTCGATCATGAACTTGATAATGGAACGGGCTTCGCGCGCAGCCTTGCTGTTACGAATTTCATCCGTGTCGTTTGACTTGCCCGTCATGCTGGTTCCTCCAACGCGACATCATCGGATTGTCATAGCCGGAATTATAGCATCGCCAAAATGATCAATCGCAATCCACGCGTTACGAAACCGCGCCGCTATCCTCGATAACCTCGCGGCCCTGCTCTGTGATCGCAGCCCGGATGCGCTCGGATGCCAGATCGACATCCTTGGCCTCTTCGCCCCGCACCACAAGCGTCGTGCCCAATTTCCCCTCACGCAGGAACGGATAGGACCCGATATCGGTATCGGGGAAATCATGCTGGATTTCACCCAGCACCTTGGCAATCGTGCCTTCGGGGATATACCCCCCGATGGACCGCGAAACCATTGGTCGCCCGCCGGTCAGCTGATGTTTGATCCCCTGGAACATCGCCTGCATGATCATCGGCACACCGGCCATGACATAGACATTTTCCATCCGGAAACCCGGTGCCTTGGATATCGGATTATCAATCAGCTCTGCCCCGACCGGAATATGCGCCATGCGAAGCCGCGCCTCGTTCAGATCAGCCGGATTTTCATAATGGCTTTTCAGCAATTCATGCGCTTGTGCGTTTAGTTCAATCTCGACCCCAAAGGCCCGCGCGACACAGGGTGATGTAATATCATCATGGGTCGGACCAATGCCCCCGGTGGTAAAGACATAATCGAACTTTGCCCGGCACTCATTGACCGTTTCGATGATCGTGGTTTCGATATCGGGAATGACACGGGTTTCCGCCAACCGAATGCCAAGCTTGTTCAGTTCTTCCGCCAGATAGGGCAGGTTCTTGTCATGGGTTCGCCCCGAAAGGATTTCATTGCCGATAATGATCAGACAGGCCCGAACCGCTTCAGACATCACAACCCCGCAAACTTGAATTCGTCATTTGGTACGACCGGCGACACCGGCCGGATCGTCACAGAAAATCGCGCAACATTGCCACCAGCGGCACATCGGCCGGCGGCATCGGATAATCACCCAACCGGATCGGGCGCACCCATTTGACCTGCTGGCCTTCCATCGGGGTAATCTCCCCCTTCCAGACCCGGCAAAGATAAAGCGGCATCATCAGATGGAAATCGTCATAGGTAAATGATGCAAAGGTAAAAGGTGCCAGACAGCTTTCGGTGATGTCGATACCAAGCTCTTCCTTAAGCTCGCGCACCAATGCCATTTCCGGCGTCTCGCCTGCCTCGACCTTGCCACCCGGAAACTCCCACAGCCCCGCCATCGATTTGCCTTCGGGGCGCTGGGCGATCAACACGCGATGATCGGCATCCACCAGCGCCACCGCACTGACAAACACCGTTCTTTCCGGGATTTTCCCCTGCCGCAGGTCCACCGACATGCAGCCTCTATCTGGATTCTGAATGCTCATGCGATTGTTTTATCCTGCAAGTCTGCTTTCGCCAAGTGCCGCATTTGACCGAAATCGGCTCAACCCTTTTGCCCGTCCAGCAATCGCAAAATCATCGCACGATCTTCGTTCGAAACCGTCGTATTCCCCGGCAAATCTTCCCGCCCGATCAGGTAATCGCGCGCCGAAAATCCTTCGTCATCAACCGCATTGGTTTTGGCCCCGGCCGCAATCAGCATCTTCACGACCGCAGCCTCCCCTGCGGCCGCGGCATAATGCAATGCGGTTCGTTCCCCATGGCGGGGATATTCCCATTTATCCGTGGCATTTGTCCGCGCCTGAACATCCGCCCCCTTGTCCAACAACCATCTTACCGCCGGGCTGTTGCCCTGCTGGGCGGCGGCCATCAAGGCGGTTTTGCCAAAATCATTGTGTGCCTCGATATCGGCGAAATAGCCGTTCTGCGACAAAATATCGAGGATTTCCGCACTGTCGGATCGCATCACCGTAACATGCAATAACGGGTCAATACCCCCGTACGCCGCACATCGGGCAAACAGGTTTCCATCCTGCCCCGCACCGCGCGTTGCCATCGCCGCAATATCCGCAACCGGGCGGTTTTCGATTAACATCACACGCATCGCATCAACCGGTACCGGCGTATCGCAATCGGCCCCATACACCACGGAAAACAGGGTATCGCGGGCGATTTTAACCGCCATATCCCGGCTTTCGCCGCGTGAAACCCAATAGGTAATCAATGCATCCTGCGCCGGTATCCGCGCGGCTTCAATCGCGTTGAAAACATCCCGGTTGGTGGGCGAAAGATACGACCAGACCTCGAACGGTTTACGCGATCCCGTGGGGGCAGACGGCAATTCATCAGGCTTTAGCATCGCCATCTCAAGATCGTGACTTTGCCCCGCCATATGCGCAAAACGTATCGTTCCGTTTTCCGGGGCAAACATATCCCCACTGGCCAGATAAGCCGCATCAACATAGGCATCCATCAACGCGGTTGGATAGCCCGCAACCGCCCCGCGCCCCCATTGGCACCCCGAACGCGGCATGAAATTGTCGCGATTGCCACCCCATGTCGGTCGGGTTGCATCCAGAAGCCCCGGCTGTCGCTGCAAAATCGCACAGGGAATGGCGTAAAACGCGGAATCCGTATTCGCATAACCGCTGCTCGACGCCAGCGTGATCGTCGGCAACATGCTTTCAATTGATCCGTCAAAGCTTTGCAAGTCCCCCAGCACACTGCGTTCCAGCTCGTCAGTCAACGGAATGACGTCTTCATTGACTCGGTCTTGCAAGGCGGCGATTTCACGATCGCGTGCCGGGCTCTGGTCCTTGAAGGCGTATAAAAACAACATCCGGTCCAGCAATCCGACACCGTCCGACCGGCCCTTAACCGCCTTCTCTGCGGCTTGCGGATTTTCTGCCATACCGGCAATCGCGGCTTCATAAGCCTCATTGTCATTGTATGCGAATGCCGCAGATGAAAAGACGATCAGAACCGGCATCACAACCAGTGTTCTTGCCAAAGTCATCAAACCCGAATTGCGATGCACGTCTAACACCCTTGAAATGAAACAAATCCCGATGGCGGGCTTTTGCGTATAAGCTTTAGATCCAAATCGATAATATCTGTTTTACGGTGACAATGCGCGTACTCAAACTGACGGCAAATGCCCTGATCGCAGCCCTGTTTCTGGCGGCCTGCGACAAACTCGCCGCATTCAATCACCTGCAGGCAGGGGACTATCACCCGACTGTTGCCGACCTGCGATACGGCGATGATGAACGCCAGAAACTTGATCTCTATCTGCCGCCTGACCGCTCAAAACCGGACCCCCTGATCGTCTGGTTTTATGGCGGATCGTGGGATTCGGGTGACAAGGCAAAATACGCCTTCGTCGCCAAACGCTTTACCGATATGGGCTACGCGGTGGCGATCCCCGATTACCGGCTGGTGCCCCAAATCCGTTTCCCGGAATTCATCGAAGACGGCGCCAGGGCACTCGCCTTCATGAAGCAGTACGGCGATCAACATCCCGACCACATCACCGCAATCCCGATGATATTGGCTGGTCACTCTGCGGGGGCCTATAACGCGGTTCAACTGGTGGCCGATCAGTCCTATCTGGCATCTGTGGCAATGTCGTCTAACGACATTGCAGGCATCATCGGGCTTTCCGGCCCTTATGATTTCTATCCCTACGATGTTAAGGCAACCCGGATTGCCTTTGGCGAAACCCCTGCTGCCCAAAGCCAGCCGGTCGAACAGGACCTGTCACACATGCCGCCGATGCTTCTGATCACGGGTACGCGTGATCATACGGTCTACCCCCGCAATTCCCGCAGCTTGGCGGAACTCGCCCCGGATGCAAAACTGATTGAAATCGACGACACCGGCCACGCCGGAACCCTGATTGCACTCGGCAGTATACTGACAGAAAACCGGGCCGTGCTGGATCCCATTCGGGAATTTCTGGCCGCACGAAAGATGCAAACTGCGCCATTACTTTCGACACAGTAACAAGCGCATAAAACCCCGACCATAAAACAAAACGCGCCGTTTAAAACGACGCGTTTTGCAAATCAAACCCACATAGATTGGCTTACGCCAGTTGACCGTGGCAATGCTTGTACTTTTTGCCCGATCCGCACGGACATGCGGCGTTACGTGCAACACGGCCCCATGTCGAAGGATCGTTGGGGTCAACATTACCCGATGCCGCACGCGAATGGACCGTTGCACTGTCACCACCTTCACCCGCCATGGTTTCGGGTTCCGGGTGATTTTCGTGCATTTCCTGCGGTGCGCGGCGTGGTTCAAGGTCTTCCGGGCGTGGGGTGGACTGCAATTCAACATGCGACAGCATCTGGGTCACACGTTCACGCAATGTCACCAGCATACCTTCAAACAGGTTGAACGCCTCGCGCTTGAATTCGTTTAACGGATCGCGCTGTCCATAGGCGCGAAGACCAATACCCTGACGCAGGTGATCAAGCGCCAGAAGATGCTCTTTCCATGTCTGATCCAGCAGCTGAAGAACAAGGCTCTTTTCGACCTGGCGCATGATATCGGCGCCATAATTGGCAACCTTGGCTGCCATCTTGCTTTCAACCGCCTGCTCGATCCGCTCGCGCATGACTTCGACATCAATGCCTTCTTCCTTGACCCAGTCGGTCACCGGAAGATCAAGGCCAAACAGACGCGTGCATTCTTCATGCAGGCTGGCCGCTTCCCACTGTTCCGGATAAACCTTTTCCGGGCAGTATTTGGTCACGAGGTCTTCGACGACTTCGCTGCGCATGTCGGCCACATCTTCGGCAACATGCTTGGCCTGCATCAGATCGCGGCGCTGTTCATAAATGACCTTACGCTGGTCATTCATGACATCATCAAATTTCAGCACGTTCTTACGAATGTCGAAGTTGCGCGCCTCGACCTTCTGCTGTGCCTTTTCAAGCGCCTTGTTGATCCACGGATGATAGATCGCCTCGCCTTCCTGAAGGCCAAGCTTCTGAAGCATCCCGTCCATGCGCTCGGACCCGAAAATACGCATCAGGTCATCTTCAAGCGACAGGAAGAATTTCGAACCACCCGGGTCACCCTGACGACCGGAACGACCGCGAAGCTGGTTATCGACACGACGCGATTCATGGCGTTCGGTACCGATCACGAACAGACCACCCGCATCCAGAACCTTCTGCTGATCGGCCTTCACTTCGGCCTTGATCCGCTCGATCCCCTCGGCACGCTTTGCATCGTCGTCGATATTGGCAAGCTCGATCTCGGCACGCATTTCAACGTTGCCACCAAGTTTGATGTCG
This sequence comes from Thalassospira sp. A3_1, assembly GCF_017744215.1. Taxonomy (NCBI): domain Bacteria; kingdom Pseudomonadati; phylum Pseudomonadota; class Alphaproteobacteria; order Rhodospirillales; family Thalassospiraceae; genus Thalassospira; species Thalassospira sp. A3_1. Next base: position 690,977 of record NZ_JAGHQQ010000001.1, read on the forward strand.
GTCCCGCGACCGGCCATGTTGGTTGCAATCGTGATCGCGCCCGGCGCACCGGCCTGTGCCACGATGAACGCTTCGCGTTCATGCTGCTTGGCGTTCAGGACTTCGTGCGGGATTTTACGTTCTTTCAGCAAAGCGCCAAGAATTTCCGATTTTTCAATCGAAACCGTGCCGACAAGGGCCGGCTGGCCGCGCTTGTGGCAATCTTCCAGAAGATCGGCAATCGCGTTCCATTTTTCCTTGGCCGTCCGATAAATTTCATCATCGGCGTCTTTACGGGCAATCGGGCGATGGGTCGGGATTTCAACAACCTGAAGGTTATAGATTTCCTCGAACTCTTCGGCTTCCGTTATCGCCGTACCGGTCATCCCCGCAAGCGTCGGGTAAAGACGGAAATAGTTCTGGAAGGTGATCGAAGCCAGAGTCTGGTTTTCGTTCTGGATCTTGACCTTTTCCTTGGCTTCCAGTGCCTGATGCAGACCATCGGAATAACGGCGGCCTTCCATCATACGCCCCGTGAACTCGTCAATGATCACGACCTTGTCGTCCTTGACGATGTAATCAGTATCCTTCTGAAACAGCTTGTGCGCCTTCAGCGCCTGATTGACGTGATGCACCAGATGCACGTTGGCCACGTCATAAAGCGTGCCTTCGGTCAGGATGCCCATCTGCTGCAAAAGCTGTTCGGCATTCTCGGTACCATCTTCGGTCAGGGTGACGGCGCGTGCCTTTTCATCCTTCTCGTAATCGTCCTCGGTCAGTTTCGGGATCAGCGCATCAATCGCGCGATACAGTTCCGAACTGTCTTCGGCCGGGCCGGAAATGATCAGCGGGGTACGCGCTTCGTCGATCAGGATGCTGTCAACCTCATCGACGATGGCAAAGTTGAACGGGCGCTGCACCATGTCTTCAAGGCGGAACTTCATGTTATCGCGCAGATAATCAAAGCCCAGCTCGTTATTGGTGGCATAGGTAATGTCGCACGCATAGGCTGAACGACGCTGGTCATCGGTCATGCCATGCATGATCACGCCAACACTCAGCCCCAGGAAGCCGTATACCTGCCCCATCCATTCCGCGTCACGACGCGCAAGGTAATCGTTGACCGTAACAACGTGAACGCCCTTGCCTTCAATCGCGTTCAGATAAACCGGAAGGGTCGAAACAAGCGTTTTACCTTCACCGGTTTTCATCTCGGCGATCTTGCCAAGTGTCAGAACCATGCCACCCATAAGCTGGACATCGTAATGACGTTCGCCGCGGACACGCTTGGCCGCCTCGCGGACGGTGGCAAATGCATCAGGAAGAATATCCTTCAGAGTCTCGCCCTTCGACAGACGTTCGCGCAGCCAATCGGTACGGGCGCGCAGTTCGTCGTCACTAAGCTTCTCGACTTCGGGTTCCAGGGCATTGACTTGCTCGACCGTGGCCCGCAGGGCTTTGACTTCACGATCGTTAGCTGAACCGAAAATTTTCCGGGCAATTACGCCGAGCATTAAAACGTTCCTGAACAAATGAAAAAACAGTTATGGGGCAACGGCTATATACCGAGGCCCGATCACAGATAGAACCCTGTCTGCCATCTGTCAACGGAACGAACCATTATCGCTAATGTTCGGGCTGTTATGACCCCCAAAAGTCCGGGCCAAAGGGGCCGACTTGCACAACCTTTGCCTGTACTCGCGAATGTCACTTCCTTCATGCTTGAGGAAATCGCAAAAAACACGTATGATCGGTGTTCAACTTTGAATTAGAGAGCAAGTAGCTCATCTTTTTCGCGACATGTCAGGGTTCACCCCCTTGCGCGAAAGAAGCCTCAGGAGGAGGAAATGGTGGATTTCTCCACGCTTAATCCCTTTCGACAGGGACAGTCTTCACTGACCGATACGCGTCAGCCGATTGCCACATCCGGGAATCCTTCGGGCAACGGTGCGACACAGACCGGCTCGAAACAGCGTCCGATTGTTGATCCTGTAGATCTGTCCGAAGATGCCGTTGCTGCACGCAATGCGGATAAAAACCCGTTGCAGGCTGCCGGTTCAAAATCTCTGACATCCGAACCGATGACCACGGATGAACTTTTCGCCAAGGCGCTCGACGCTGCCCTTGAACTGATCAAGGATGACATGGTCGAAATGTTCAAACTGGCCGGAATGGATGACAAGGAAGCCCTTGCCGCAACCAACGCGATGTTCAAGGGAATCCGCGAAATGGCTGCTGATGACGGCCAGATCGATTTCTCCTTCCAGCAGGCCATCGCAAGTCACTCGCGCACCGAAATCTCTTATGCCGGGGCGAATGGTGCCGGTGTCGGGGTTTCCGAGTCCGCGATGATGGCGATGCAGTCCCTTGATATCAACATCAACAGCGAAACCGGCGAATTCTCGTTCAACTACGAGGCGTCCAAGGTTCAGATCGTCAGAACCGAAGCCGTTGCCATCGGCAACAGCATGGGGGCTGCGATGGGTGCGCTTGGCGCCGTCATGAACGGCCTTGGCGGCGGTAATCTGGTCGATATGCTCGGCAATCCGGCCAGTGCGGGCAATGGCGGTCTTCTGTTTGACATGGAAGGCAGCGGAGTCGCCGAATTCATCCGTGATCTGATGCTTGATACCACAGGGGCCGCACCGGCAGCCGAGGGCAAAGAAAATGCAGATGGCACCACCGAAGATGCCAGCATGCAGGAAATTCTCGCCAGCCGCATGGCGAAACTCAATGCCCAGATCATGGAACAGGCAACCCTGGTCGTACGTGGCGTGACCGAAACCATGGCCGAAGACGGTTCTGGTGATCCGATGCTGAAACTGTCGGTCGACATGCTGATGCCGATGGGCCGTTTCGGACAGGATGAAAACGGTGCCACCTTCCAGTTGCCGAACGGTGAAACCGTTTCCGTAATTGACCCAAGCCAGGAACAGGACGTTCTGGCCTGACCATAGCAGCACGGGATGGGGTCGCAATTGCCGCTCCCGTCCCGCAGCCCTTCAGGAAGGAGGCGCTGAATGTTTGGACACCCGTCGTTTAATAACAGCACCCAGGGACGATCCGCCGATTTGCTGGCAACGTCCCGTCGTGTTTCGGCCGCCGACATTCAGCCCGACACGCGGCAAAAACGCCCGTCCCCGGAACCGCAAAATGTTCGGGAAGGACGCCGCATCATCGATCAGATCGATGAAAGCCTGCGGATCAATCTGCGCCTTGATGAAACACTCGGCGACGGTGCCCTTTCCAATCCTGTGCCCCCAACGGCAATTGAAAAACTGACCGGTGCCGTCGGCGCAACGCTTGGCGATGCGGCGACAAGAATGAACCGCGATGCTTTCATCGTACTCGCCATGCTGGGCATTCCCCCGGCCGAGGCCCGTGAAATGGCCAATGCCCTGACCAAGGGGCTTGAGGGTGATATGGCGGCTGCTGCCGGTATTGATGGCAGCCCCGCCGCCATGGCGCGTGATTTTGGTCTGGCTTTGGCCAATGGTTTTGCCGAACGCGGCAGCAGTGCGGCCTTTTCGATGGTGTCGCAAAGCATCCGTATCGATATGAAACAGATCGAAGCCCGCTTTTCCGACGCCCTTGGCAGTGGCAGCATCTCGATCAGCGAATTTCACGCCCGCGTCGAACAGATCCGCGTTGAAATCATCGGCATTACCCAGCAGGACCCGCTGATCCTTGATCTTGACGGCAACGGGATCGACATCACCAGCCTAGAAGACGGCAGGATATTTGACATCAATGGTGATGGCACGCAGGACCGAACCGCATGGATCACCGGGAATGACGCCCTGCTTGCGCTTGATCGCAACCATGACGGCATCATCAATGATGGCACCGAATTGTTCGGAGATCAGAATGGTGCAAAAGACGGCTTTGCCGAACTTGCCAAATATGACGGCAACAAAGATGGCCGGATCGACAGCAACGATGATGTTTTTTCGTCCCTGATTCTGCTGCGCGCTGATGGTTCGACCACCAATCTAGCCGATGCCGGAATTTCCGCGATTGATCTGACTTTCATCACCCCGCTTGATCAGAAACTGGTCGGTGGTGTTCTCGCGGCAAGTGCCGGTTTTGAACGTGATGACGGCAGCACCGGCACTGTTGGCGAAGTCTTTTTTGACGTTCGTGCCTAGCTGTCATTTGCCGATCTGCGCCACAACCCATCAGGGAAGAACATTAAAGCCCCCCAATTCGCGGCTATTATGTTTTCCGCGCTACATCAGCATTTCACATTTTAGCCAGATTGCTTTGAAAAAACCGTGACACCCGAGGGGAACCCTTGTGTGTCACGAACGGATGTGATTTATCCGTGGGGTGAGGCATGGGGCAAAATCCCCCTAAAATGAAAGTCTGGAGAAAATATGCTGCGCAAAACCCTACTCGCTGCGTCACTTGCGACCGTTATGTTTGCAAGCCCGGTTATGGCTCAGGACGCTGCACCGGCCGAAGACCAGGTTCTGGCAACCGTCAATGGCGAGGAAATCCTGGAATCCGAAGTGCGCGCGACGCAACAGGGCCTGCCCCAACAGTATCGCCAGCTCCCGTTTGAAATGCTCAAGCCGATGCTTGTCGACCGCGAAATCAATCAGCGCCTGCTGATGCTTGCCGGTCAGGACGCGGGTCTTGCAGACGACGAAGAGGTCAAGAAACAGCTCGCAGCCCTTGAACGCCGTATCGTTGCCGAAACCTATCTTGAGCGCGCAATCGAAGAGAAAGTCACCGACGACGCGATCAAGGCCCATTACGACGAATTCATCAAAACCAACGAGCCGGAGCCGCAGGTTCACGCGCGTCACATCCTTCTGGAAAACGAAGAAGACGCCAAAGCCGTGATTGCCGAACTTGATGGCGGTGCCGATTTCGTCGAACTCGCCAAGGAAAAATCAACCGGCCCGTCCGCCCCGAATGGCGGCGATCTTGGTTTCTTTAACAAGGGCGACATGGTCGCACCGTTCGCCGAGGCAGCCTTCTCGATGGAGCCGGGCACCTATAGCAAAGAACCGGTTCAGACCCAGTTCGGCTGGCACGTGATCCTGGTCGAAGAGAAAAAGGACGGCGTCCAGCCAAGCCTTGAAGAAATCCGTCAGCAGATGGAAGCCGAAGTAACCCAGCAGGCCGTTCAGGACCTGATTGAGGAACTCCGATCCGATGCCGAGGTGGTGAACAACACCGAAGCCCCGGCCGCAGACGACAGCGCAGAAACCCCGAAAAACTAAGCCGTACGGCTTGACCGGTTTCAAAGCTGGGATCCAGAACGGGGTGAGCCATCGGGCTTCACCCCGTTTTTTTATCATCCAACCGTTCCAAATGCGCTACCTTTGAATTAATGGCTTGATCACGTTCAACGAAGGAAATTGAACAGATGGTTGCGACTTCGCTTTCTCCGCTGGCTCCGGCCGGTTTTCCCGATCTTCCGGCAATTTCCGGTGTCAAACTGCATACCGTAACCCTTGGCATCCGATACAAGGGTCGCCCCGATGTCCTTCTGGCCGAACTGGAACCGGGCACACAGGTCGCGGGTGTCTTCACCACCTCGACCACGGCATCGGCCGCAGTTCGCTGGGGACGCGAAGCACTCAAGGGCGGCACCGGTCGCGCATTCTTTGTCAATGCCGGCAACTCGGTTGCCTTCACCGGCAAGGCAGGCGAAAAATTCGTCGCAGACAAAGTCGAAGCCGCCGCAAAGGCACTGGGTTGCGACAAGACCGAAATCTTCACCGCCTCCACCGGTGTGATTGGCGAACCAACCACTGCAAACCGCATTACCGATGCCCTGCCCGACCTTCTGGCGAACCAATCCGGCTGGCTTGATGCCGCCAAGGCGATCATGACCACCGATACCTTCCCCAAGGGTGCATCGGCCACCGCCACCATCCATGGTGCCAAGGTCACGATTGCCGGTTTTGCCAAGGGTTCAGGCATGATCGAGCCGAACATGGCCACCATGCTGGGCTTCATCTTTACCGATGCCGCCGTGCCCCATGACCTGCTTCAGGCGCTGCTGGCCGATTGCACCAACCGGTCGTTCAATGCGATTACGGTCGATAGCGATACCTCGACATCCGATACCGTCCTTCTGGCCGCAACCGGCAAGGCGGGAAATGCCACCGTTTCGGGTATTGATGATCCGGCGCTGGCCGGTTTCAGAACCGCCCTTGAAGACGTGATGCGTGATCTGGCCCATCAGGTGGTGCGCGACGGCGAAGGGGCTTCGAAATTCATCACCGTCAATGTCACTGGCGCCATCAGCGAAAAAGAAGCCAAAATCACCGCCAAGGCGATTGCAAACTCCCCGCTGGTCAAAACCGCGATTGCCGGTGAAGACGCCAACTGGGGCCGTATCGTCATGGCGGTCGGCAAATGCGGCGTTCAGGCCGACCCAAACAAACTGACCGTTTCAATCGGCGGCATCGTTCTTGCGAAAAACGGTGAACGCGTTGCCGATTATGACGAAGCCCCGGTCGCGGCCCACATCAAGGGCCAGTATATCGATATCGACGTCGATCTCGGCTTTGGCGATGGCAAGGCCACCGTCTGGACCTGCGATCTGACGCATGGCTATATCTCGATCAATGCCGATTATCGCAGCTGATTGATCCAAACAGCCTGAATAAATCAAAGCCGCCTTTCATACGAAGGCGGCTTTTTTGCTGTCGGAGGTACCGGTTCTGCTCAGGAATGATCGGGCAAATTCCCGCTCAGGATCGCGCCGACATTCGCCCCCTGGAAATCAACACCGCTCAGATCCGTATCGCCAAACGCAACGCCCGAAATATTGGTGCGGATCATTTTGACATCGGCCATTTTAGGATTGGTGAAGATCGCATTGCGAATATCGGCCTTGGAAAAATCCGCGCCACTAAGGTCTGCATGCCACGTCACCCCGGTTTTGTGGCCATGGCCGTCACGCTGCTCGACCGCGCCAAACCGTGCCCCCTGGAAAATTGCCTTCTGGCAGTTCGCCCCGTTCAATCGTGCCCCGTTCAGGGTCGCACTGTTAAGCTTCGCAAGCTTGAGGTCCGCCCCACGCAAAGATGCCATGGCAAGAATGGTATCGATAAACAATGCCCCGCGCAGGACGCAATCGTCAAAACAGGCCGCCGAGAGGTCCAGCCCCGAAAAATCCATCCCCGAAAGATCACGCCCCGTCGCGTTAAGCGGCTTGCCCTGCTGGCCACCGCTCGAAAGCCATTCACTATGCGCATTCACCAGATCGCGAATATCATCCGGCAGGGGGGCGACCGCCTTGCTGCCCAGACTGTTGACGATATTGGCCTGCGAAAGATCCACACCGTTCAGGTCGACATTTCGAAGATTGGCGCCGCTTAAATCCGTTCCCGAAAGTACCGCATTCTGAAGCTTCGCCCCCTTGAGGTTGGCGTTCTTCATCTTGGCCCCCGAAAGATTGCAGCCCGTCAAATCCGCCCCCGCAAGATTGACGGCAAACATGTTGGCATCGCTCAGGTCGGAATCCATCAGGTTCGAACCCGACATATTGGCCTCCGCCAGATTGGCCCCCACCAGCATCGATCCTTCCATATCCGCATTGGCAAGATCGGTGGCCCGTTTGACCCGGCGTTCGCGCCCGGCATCCATCACGATCATCACACCGGATCGAAGATCCGCCCCCTTGAGGTTGGCATTGCGCAACTTGGCCCGTGCCATATTCGCCCCGCGCAAATCAGCCCGCACAAAGCTTGACCCTTCAAGATCGGCTTCAACAAAATTGGTCCCGAAAAGATCGCAAAAATTGAAACTGACATCCTTGATCACGGCCTGGATAAAGTTCGATCCTGGCATGATCGCGTCATCAAGGCTGATCTTGCTCATCTTGATACGCGAAAGGTTCCCGTTGCGAAGCTGCATGCGCTTGCCGCCAGGTTGCTTCAATACATATCGCTGATGCTTTTTGATCGCTTCAATCAGCTCTGTACGTGAAACCATTTTCTAGGATCGATCCCCCGATGATCTTCTGGCCCGGAACAGTTTTGGAACGGTTACAGCTTTATGATAGCCGGGCTTCACCGCTAATTTTCTGACACAATATGACATCTTGGCATTTTCACGCCGCTTTCCAACAAGTTGATGCGAGAAATCGCAAACAAACCTGCCTATCCGCACAGATACGCGGAAATCTGACACCTGTCTTGCCGCCGTTTCCTGGCAAAACCGGCTGCCTTGGGGGCCGGTTGCCCCTGGCACATTCGGTGACATAATCTGTAACGTGCAAAAATTTTCGGGCACAACTTTAATTAATTGCTGTCCGATACCTTTGATCCGGCGTGCAAAATCACCAAATCCATAGTTGGCATCAAACGCCGAAATCGATGCATGGGCCCGATTAATGAATCAGATTCTGTTCGTTGACGATGACGAGAACATCCTGCACGGCCTGCGCAGGCGCCTGCGCAGCATGCGACCCGACTGGCAGATGGTCTTTGCAACCAGTGCGGCCGAAGCATTGGAACTTTCCAAAAGCATGCAGATTGATGTCATCGTATCGGACATGCGCATGCCCGGCATGGACGGGGCAACACTGCTTGGCACCCTTCAAAAAACACATCCGCATGCCACACGCATCATCCTGTCGGGCTTCGCCGAAGAAGAAGCCGTCCTCAGGACCGTCGGCCCCGCCCATCAGTATCTGGCCAAACCGTGCGAGGATTCGCTTCTGATCGAAACCATCGAAAATGCACTGGATCTCCGCGGTCTGCTTTCCCGTCCGGAATTGCGTTCGCTGGTTGCCAGCATCGATACGCTAAGCTCCCCGCCCGATACCTATCTTCGCTTGGTCAAGGCCCTCGAAGACCCGAAAATCTCGCAGGAACAGATCACCCAGATCGTTTCATCCGATATCGCGCTGACCGCCGAAGTCCTGAAACTGACCAACTCGGCCTATTTCGCCATCGCCCAGAAAATAAGTTCCGTTTCCCATGCCGTGCGGATGATCGGCACCGAAACGCTTAAGGCCCTGGCACTTTTCGTTGGCATTTTCCGCGGCTTTGACGGCCCCAAAAGCGAAGCCGACAATCTGCTGCGCCTTTGCCATCGCAGCCAGCAGATCGGCGTTACTGCCGCCCTGATCGCCGAATATGAAAAACTGCCGCGCCCTATATGTCAGGCCGTCCCCTCGACCGGAATGCTCAGCCACGTCGGCAGTCTGATCCTTTATGCCAATCGCAACAAAGAAATGACCAAGGTGATTGCAAGGGTTGAAAAAGATCATATTCCCATCGAGCAGGCCGAAATTGAACAGTTCGGCGCAGGTCATCCGGAAATCGGTGCCTATCTTCTGGGATTGTGGGGCTTCCCCGCCCCGGTGGTTCAGGCGGTTGCCTATCATCACCGACCGATGGATACGCCCCATCGCGAAATGAATGTTCTGACCGCGATCTATGTCGCCCAGGACCTCACACGACAGGTTGCCGCCAACGAAACCGGCAAGAAAGTCGAAAGCCATATCGACATGGATTACCTGGCGGGTATCGGCAAGGCCGACCAGCTTGATGAATGGCACAAGATCGCACGCGTTGTAGCCGACAAATATAAAACCCTGACCCAGTAAAGACCCGCGGCCATGGAAAAAAGCAAAGTCCTATTCGTCGACGATGACAGAAACCTGCTTCACGCCCTGCAGCGCAAAATGCGCCGCAAATTCGATTTCGAAATTGCAGTCGGCGGCGAGGAAGCCCTGCGTATCCTGATGGAAGACGGTCCCTTTGCCGTCTGTATCGCCGATATGCGCATGCCCGGCATGGATGGTGTCAAACTTCTGACCGAAATCGGCCGGGTCAGCCCCGATACCGTCCGCATGATGCTGACCGGCAATGCCGATCAGCACACCGCGGTCGAGGCCATCAATCGCGGCCAGATTTTCCGGTTCTTCAGCAAACCCTGCGATGACGAGGTCCTCGAACAGGGGATCAATGATGCCATTCGCCAGCATCACCTGATCACGGCGGAACGCGATCTGCTTGAACAGACACTGGCTGGCAGCGTCAAGGTTCTGACCGATGTTCTGGCACAGCTTAACCCCCTGATATTCGGGCGTTCCATGCGGGTGAAAGCATGGTGTGACATGATTGCGCGCGATATCGGCTATCCCCAGCCGTGGGAACTTGGTCTTGCAGCCCTGCTTGCGCCGATCGGTATGGTATCACTGCCACCTGATACCCTCGCCCGTCTGGCGATGGGCAAGGTTCTGCAACCGCTGGAACGCGATCTTTTGAAACGCACGCCTGAAGTCGGCAAGCAGCTGATCGCCAATATTCCGCGCCTGCACCATATCGGCGAAATTGTTTATCTGCAGTTCAAGAACTTCGACGGATCGGGCTTTCCGGTCGGCGACAGCCCCAAGGGCAAGGATATCCCGCTTGGCGCGCGTGTGCTGCGCATCCTCAATGATCTTGCCGAACTCAGCACCAGCGACATGCCGCTCGCCCAGAATTTCGATGAATTGCAGGAACATCCGCACCGCTATGACCCCGAACTTCTGGGTCAGATATCCGACCTTCTTGCCATTGTTGACGACTCCTACGATATCGAAGCCCACCCCAAGGGACGTGAACAGGATGTCTATCTCAAGTCGTTGCGGGTACACGACTTTCTGATGACGGATATCGAAACCGTCGAAGGCCACATCCTGCTGACTCACGGCAATCACGTTTCCGAAGTCCAGTTGCAACGCCTGCGCGTATTCCAGCAGATCCACAAATTTCGTGAACCGATCCGTATTCGCCGCGGCGGCTCCCGCCCTTCGACCAATAACTGAATAACGGAACCGCGGGCATGACAGACAAGCGGCATAACGACGATCATCTCAAGGTCATTCACCCTGCCAGTGACTCGGCGGGGACCGACGATCTTCTTGATGCGATCAATCAGCTTGATGTCAGCCCCGAGGCTCTCAAGCAGATCCATGCCCTTCTGAACGAACAGAAGAAACGTGAAACCGAAGCCAATCAGCGGCTGAAAACCATCCTTAACAGCGTGGTCGAAGGCATTCTGGTCATTGATGGTGCGGGGATGATCTGTGACTGCAACGAGTCCGCCCTTAACCTTCTGCGCGGCACGATGACCGATATGCTCGGCCTGTCGGTCGACGCCCTTTTTGTCGACCGCAAATCGACGGTGCGCCACAAACTGCTGAACCGCTGCATCAATATCAGCAGCGGCACGCTACGCTATGACTATACCGAAACCATGGGTCAACGCCTTGATGGTGATACCTTCCCGATGGAAATCACCGTAAGCCCCGCCAACTTTACCGGCGAAATGAGCTACCTTTATATTTTCCGCGATATCACGCGCCGCAAACAGGCCGAAGAATCGCAGCAAAAACTCGAAGGTGAACTGCGTGAGGCATTGAAACTCGAAGCCATCGGCCATCTGGCGGGCGGGATCGCGCATGAAATCAACACGCCCAGCCAGTATATCCGCGACAACCTGAAATTCCTCAATGACGGCTACGGGGCGCTGTCACGCATTCTGGGGCTGGCGCTGCAAACGCTCTGGCAAAATCGTGATCGTTTGCCGGAAAACACCTTCAACAATTTTGCCCGCAAAATGCGCGATGCCGATCTGGAATTCCTGCTTGATGAAATCCCGCATGCGACCCAGCAATCCCTTGATGGTATCAATCAGGTTGCGCGTATCGTCCTGTCGATGAAGGAATTTTCCCATCCGGGCGGGGCGGAAAAAACCGCGACCGATATCAACCGGGTCCTGTCAAACGTCACCGTCATATCGCGCAATGAATGGAAACATTACGCGCAGCTCGTCGAAAATTACGAACCGGAACTGCCGCATATCCCGTGCCACATCAACGAAATCAATCAGGTATTTCTCAACCTGATCGTTAATGCCGCGCAGGCAATCGACGCCGCCGGTCGATCCCCCGAAGAAGGCGAGATCAAAATCAAAACCACCTTCCTTGATGACAGTGTCCTGATCAGCATTTCCGATAACGGAACTGGCATCGCCAAGGAAAACCGGTCCAAAATCTTCAACCCGTTTTTCACCACCAAGGAAGTCGGCAAAGGCACGGGTCAGGGCCTCGCCATCACCCATGACATCGTCCAGATCAAGCATGGCGGGCGCATCTGGTTTGAAACCGAAATGGGCAAAGGCACAACCTTCCATGTCCTCCTGCCGGCAGAGGATCGGACAGGCAAACCCGATACGGTCAAAAAGGCTCCCGATAAAAAGAAGAAAAATGCCTAGGATCCCGATGTATCGCGACATCTTTGAATATATTGGATTTAACAGAACTATTTCATAAGTTAGGGTCAGGCTTCTGAAAACCTCATCGGTGAAAACCCAATCCGGAGACCAATATGGCGTCGCGTCCGACCGTTCATGACGTTGCCCGCGAAGCCGGGGTTAGTCTTGCCACCGTTGACAGAGTTTTAAATGCCCGAAGCGGCGTGCGGCCGGTCACCGCGCGCAAGGTCGAAGAAGCCATGGCAAAACTGCGATATGAACGCGATATCGCCGCCGCCAACCTTTCTAAAAAGCGCTTTTACCGGTTCTGCTTTATCCTGCCCAAAGGCCCCAATACCTTCATGCGTGGACTGGAGCAGGAAGTCGGCAAAATTGCCGAACACGGGCCGCTTGATCGCATAGAAATCGAAACCATCATGGTCAGGGCCTTCGATGGCGTTGCCCTGGCAGAGGTGCTTGATGCCATTGGCCATCAGAAATTCGACGGTGTCGCCGTTGTCGCCACAGAATCACAAGCCGTGCATCAGGCCATAGAGGGATTGCAGGAAAACAATATCCATGTCGTGACCCTGGTCAGTGACCATCCGACATCCCGACGCGAACATTTCATCGGGATCGATAACGAAGTCGCCGGGCGGACTGCCGCCGGATTGCTTGGCCGTTTCTGTCATGCGCCATCGGGGAAAATCGCGGTCATAGCAGGCTCAATGCTGCTGCGCGACCATATGGAACGGCGCAATGGCTTTGAACGGATCATCCGCAACGAGTATCCGCATTTCTCGATCCTGCCCGCGATCGAAGGTCTCGATAATTCCGACCGGGTGGAACTGTTGCTGCGCGAAATGATTGAACAAAATCCCGATATTGTCGCACTATACAGCTTGGGGGCGGGCAATCGTGGCGTTATCCGCGCTCTTGAAAAAACCGGTAAGGCCGGAAAAATCCCGGTGGTCGCCCACGAACTGACCGAACATACCCGGACCGCCTTGCAAAACGGCATCTTTGACGCCGTCATCAATCAGGACCCCGGCCACGAAGCCAGAAGTGCCGTGCGTGTGCTAAAGGCACTGGTTGACGGCCGTCCGTTCCTGAATGCGCAGGAACGTATCCGCATCGATATTTTCATGCGTGACAACCTCCCCTAGAACAAAATCTGAAACAGGCACTTTTAAATTCCTCTCTTTTGAGGTACGTTCATCAAAGACGTACGTACCTCAGAAAAGCAACTGAATATCGTCTCGTCCTAAAATACATCAACAAAAGGTTGCAGAAGCAGCCCCCGGGAGGAACCAATGAAACATATGTTTGGCGCTGTCGGCATTGCCGTATGCAGTCTGTGCACCGTCGCCGCACAGGCGGACACCACCATCAATATTCTGCGCGTTGAAACCGGCGATCCGGCCCAGAAGGCATATCTGTCGACTATCGGCAAAGATTACGAAGCCAGCCATCCCGGCGTGAAAGTCAATTTCGAATATCTCGCCAACGAAGCCTATAAAAGCAAACTGCCGACCCTGTTGCAATCCGATGCCGCCCCCGACATTTTCTATAGCTGGGGCGGTCAGACGCTGGCCGATCAGGCAAAGGCCGGCTTCCTCAAAGACATCTCCGGCCTGCTAAACAGCGATTTCCTTGATACCGTTCCCAAATCCGCGGTCAACGCCTATTCGGTCGAGGACAAGATTTACGGCCTGCCGATCTATGCGACCGAGGTCGTCTTCTGGGTCAATACAGACCTGACCGCCAAGGCGGGTGTGGATCACACCCAGATCAAAACGTGGGATGATTTCCTTAAAGCGGTTCAGAAAATCAAGGATGCCGGCATCACCCCGATTGTCGCCGGGGGCAAGGATAAATGGCCGCTGCATTTCTATTGGGCCTATCTCGCGCTGCGCTATGGCGGGGCGGATGCGATTAACGAAGCCATGCAGGATGACGGCGAGAATTTCGAGTCAGAGCCTTTCGTCAATGCGGGCCGGACCTTTCAGGAACTGGTCAAGCTCGAACCCTTCCAGTCGGGCATGATGGGCACAAGCTATGAACAGGCCAGCGGCATGTTCGGCGATGGCGCGGCCGCTTTCCACCTGATGGGGGACTGGGATTACCTTCCGTCGCGTGCGCGTTCCCAAAGTGGCAAGGGCCTGTCTGATGACCAGTTGGCCATCATGCCCTTCCCGATGATTGATGGCGACGAAGCCGGCGCCGATGCGACATTCGGCGGCATCAATGGCTGGGCTGTTTCCCATAATGCACCTGACGAGGCTGCTGATTTCCTGCAGCACATGATCAGCGCCAAATATCAGCGCGAAGCCGCCAAGGCCGGGATCTTCATCCCGATCGTCAAGGGAAGCGATGACGCGATCAATAACCCCTTCTTCAAACAGGTCGCCCGCGATCTGTCGGAAACTTCCTATCACCAGATATTCCTTGACCAGTATCTCGGGGCGTCCGTCGGCGCCACGGTGAATGATATTTCCGCCGATCTGGCACAGGAAGTCATCACCCCCGAAGAAGCCGCGGCCCAGATTCAGGAAGCCTGGGACTTCCAGTAATTCCTGGCCCTGTATTCGGGGGCGTCTGGCTCAACCCGATTTCGGGTTGGGCAACGCCCCCGCCTTCTCCACTGATACCTGCTTCGGAGGCGGCCCATGCCGACCATCCCCCACGCCCCGCCGCACCTTTCGCTGGCCCAGCGCACAAGAAACGTCCTGACCAATGGCAAATTCGCGGCCCTTGTGTTGCTGCTGCCGCCTGCCCTGATCCTGTTCAGCCTGTTTGTCATCCTGCCCCTGCTTCAGTCGGGCTATTTCGCGTTTTTTAACTGGAACGGATATGGCGAACCGACCGACTATGTCGGACTGAAGAATTTCGAACAGATGATGGGGCATTCCGTGTTCCATTCGGCGATCTGGAACACGATCAAGATCGTTCTGGTATCGCTTCTGGTCCAAATGCCACTCGCCCTGTTTCTCGCCCTTCTGATCTATAAGAAAACACCGACCAACGCCCTTTTCCGGCTGATCTTCTTTGTGCCCTACATTCTGGCCGAAGTCGCCGCCGGCCTGATCTGGAGCTTCGTTTTCGATGGCCATTATGGCGTCACGGCATCGGTTGGGGGTGCCTTCGGGCTCGAACCCTTCTTCATTCTGGCGGATCGTGACTGGGCTTTTGTCGCGGTGATGACCGTGATCGTCTGGAAATATTTCGGCTTCCACATGATGATCTATATCGCCGCCCTGCAAGGCGTGCCCCGCGATCTGATCGAAGCCGCCCGCATCGAAGGCGCAAAACCGTTTGATATCGTGCGCTATGTGCAAATCCCGTTGATCAAGCCCGCCATCATCGTCAGCGCCTTTTTCGCCATCATCGGCGCCCTTCAGGTCTTTGACGTGATCATCCCGCTGACCAATGGCGGCCCGTCCAACACCAGCCACACCATTGTGACCTATCTCTACACCTTCGGCCTGACACGTCTGCGCATCGGTTTTGGCAGTGCCATCGGGATTGTCCTGTTCATCACGGCAGTTGCCGTTGCCATTTTCTATCAACGTGCCGCCATGTCGCCGGGGAAAAAGCCATGACAAGCAAATCCTTCCTGCGCAATCTTCTGCGCGTGACCATACTGTGCATCATCGCCAGTTTCGTCATCGCCCCCCTGCTTGCCACCGCTCTTGGCGGCTTTAAAACCAATGCCGAAATCCGCACCAGCGCCTTTGGCCTGCCCGAAAGCTGGAATTTCGAATTCTATAACGCCATCGCGTCCGATCCGGCTTTCTGGCGCTATCTGGGCAATTCGCTACTGATTTCGGTTTCGGCGGTGATCCTCACTCTTCTGGTAGGGGCGGCGGCGGCCTATGTGTTCGCGCAAATCCGCTTCTTCGGATCGCGGATGCTGTTTTCCTATCTGCTGCTGGGCCTGATGTTCCCGTTTGCAACCGCCATCCTGCCGCTGTTCATTCAGGTGCGCGATATCGGCCTTCTGGATTCCTACTGGTCGGTCATTCTGCCGCAAACCGCCTTTGGATTGTCGCTGGCGATTTTGCTGTTCCGCACCTTCTTCGAACAGCTCCCGCGTGAACTGTTCGAAGCCGCCTATGTCGATGGCTGTGGCTATATCCGGTTTTTCTGGCGGTTCACCCTGCCACTTTCCACACCGATCCTCGCCACCGTTGGCGTCTTCGTCTTCGTCCAGAGCTGGAACAACTTCCTGCTGCCTCTGGTCATGCTCAACTCGCGCGAAGCCTTCACATGGCCGCTTGGCATGATGCAGTTCCGCGGTGAATTCGTCACCGAATGGAACCGCACACTGGCCTTCGTCACCCTGACGATCCTGCCCGCCATCGTGTTTTTCCTCGCTGCCCAGAAATATATCGTCGCCGGCCTGACCGGTGGTGCTGTCAAAGGTTGATGCCATGTCTGCTGAAATGATCCAGAACCCCATCCTGCCCGGTTTCAACCCGGACCCGTCAATCTGCCGCGTTGGCGATGATTATTACATCGCGACATCGACTTTCGAATGGTTCCCCGGTGTGCAAATTCACCATTCCCGCGATCTGGTGAACTGGAAACTGATATCGCGTCCGTTAAACCGAAAATCGCAACTCGATATGCGTGGCAACCCGGATTCCGGCGGAATCTGGGCGCCCTGCCTGACCTATGCCGATGGTCTGTTCTGGCTGATTTATACCGACGTCAAACGCAAGGACGGCGCCTTCAAGGATACGCCAAACTATCTTGTGACCGCCCCCGCCATTGATGGCCCGTGGTCTGATCCGATCTATCTCAACGCATCGGGTTTTGACCCGTCGCTGTTCCATGATGATGACGGCCGCAAATGGCTGATCAACATGATCTGGGATCATAATCAGGTGGTCGGTGAACGCTTTGTCGGTATCGCCCTTCAGGAATACGCCATTACCGAACAGAAACTTGTCGGACCGATCCGCAACATCTATCGCGGGACCGATCACCTGTTTACCGAAGGCCCGCATCTTTATCGTCGCGATGGCTATTACTATCTGCTCGTGGCCGAAGGCGGCACCGGCTATAACCACGCCGTGACCATCGCCCGGTCACGTGAACTGACCGGCCCGTATGAAACCGATCCGGCCAAACATATCCTGACGTCCAAGGACAATCCCGAAAACCCGCTGCAACGTGCGGGCCATGCCGATATTGTCGAAACGCAGAATGGTGAATTTTATATGGTGCATCTGTGCAGCCGTCCGCTGCCCGGCACCAAAAGATCCCCCTTGGGCCGCGAAACCGCGATCCAGAAACTTGTTTGGGAAAAAGGCGAATGGCCCCGTCTGGCCAATGGCACCAACCAGCCTGACCTGACGGTCCCGGCCCCCGATCTTGAACCCCATCCGTTCGAAGCCGAACCGTCGCGTATTGATTTCACACCGGGCGACCTACCTGCCACGTTCCAATGGCTGCGCACCCCCGAACCCGAACGCCTCTTTTCGCTTGGCGAACGGCCGGGGCATCTGCGCCTGTTCGGGCGTCAGGCACCGGGGGGCGCATTCGAACATTCCCTTGTGGCCCGTCGCCAGACCGACATCAATTACAGTGCCGAAACCGTTGTCGAATTTACCCCACTGGACTTCCAGCAGATGGCGGGCCTGATGGCGTGGTACAACCGGTTCCAGTACCATTACCTTGCTGTCACCGCCGACGAAGACGGCAACCGGAAACTCAACATCTATAGCTGCCCGGGCGATTTCCCCTATGCCCGGCTGACCTACCCGCTGCCGGCGTCTATCGACCTTCCGAAAGACGGTGTCATCCGCCTTGGCGTCGATGTGAACGGGCCGGAATTGCGCTTCCGCTATGCCCTTCCCGGTGGGGACTGGACCATGATCGATGCGGTCCTCGATCACACCGCCCTGTCTGACGAAGCCGGAAGCGGCGAAGGCACGAACTTCACCGGTGCCTTCATCGGCATGGCCGCCCATGACAATAGCGGCCGCGGCATTCACGCCGATTTTGCTCATTTCATCTATCAAGCCAACGGGGAACGCAACAATGGCTGACGTTCATCTCAGACATATCAATAAATGCTTCGGCCCCATCGAAGTCATCCCTGATATCGAACTCGAAATCCCGCATGGCTCCTTTACCGTTCTGGTCGGGCCATCGGGTTGCGGCAAATCGACCCTGCTTCGCATGATTGCCGGTCTGGAAAAACCGACATCCGGGACGATTGAAATCGGCGGCACTGACGTCACCGGTTTCGAACCATCCAACAGGGGCATTTCGATGGTGTTCCAATCCTATGCGCTTTATCCGCATATGACGGTGGCACAGAATATCGATTTTGGCCTGCGTCTGATGAAAATGCCCGCCTCTGAACGCGAAGAACGCGTCAGGGATGCCGCCAAACGCCTGCATCTTGAACCTTTGCTGGATCGCAAACCGTCCGAACTTTCCGGCGGGCAACGTCAACGCGTTGCCATCGGGCGGTCGATTGTGCGCAATCCCAAGGTCTTCCTGTTTGATGAACCGCTTTCAAACCTGGATGCCGCCCTGCGGACCCAGATGCGTGTCGAACTGGCCGAACTGCACCAATCCATCGGTGCGACCATAGTTTATGTCACCCACGATCAGGTCGAAGCCATGACGCTTGCCGATCAGATCGTGGTGATGAATGCCGGTCGCATCGAACAGGTCGGACCGCCGATGGAACTTTACGACAATCCGCAAACCGAATTTGTCGCCGCCTTCATCGGGTCACCGAAAATGAACCTGCTGCCCGGTCAGGCCATTGGCCGCGATGACATCAAATCGGTTGGCATCCGCCCCGAACATCTCGAAACCCATATGGAAAACGGCAAATGGGCCGCCAGGGTCGGGGTGATTGAAAATCTTGGCAGCGACACGGTCGTCTATATGGAAACCGATGATTTCGGGTCCGTTACCGTGCGCCTGCCCGGCCATCACCCCCTTCGTACCGGGGATCGTGTTTTCCTGACCCCGGATGAAAAACACCTGCATCTGTTTGGCAAGGATGGCCGGAAAATCCACACCAAAGATGCACTTTCTGCGCCCGCCACCTGAACGGAAAAACGCGTTATGACAACATCATCACTTGGCGTTGGTATCATCGGATGCGGTGTAATCAGCGAAATATACCTTAAACGTGCCCAAACCTTCCCGCAGATCGACATCAAGGCCGTCGCCGATCTGAACCCGAATGCGGCGCGCATCCGCGCCGAGGCATTCAACGTCGATGCCCTGACCGTCGATGCCCTTCTGGCCCGCGATGACATTGATATCATCCTGAATCTGACAATCCCGGCCGCCCACATGGATGTCAGCATGGCGGCGGTAAATGCCGGCAAACATGTCTATTCCGAAAAACCGCTAACCGGAAATGTCGCCGATGCCCGTGCCCTGCTATCGCTCGCAGCCCAAAAAGGTGTGCGGGTCGGCTGCGCGCCCGATACCTTCCTTGGCGGCAGTCACCAGACCGCACGCGCCCTGATTGATCAGGGCAAAATCGGCACTCCCCTGGCCGGGACCGCTACCTTGATGCTGCCCGGTCACGAACGCTGGCATCCCAACCCGGATTTCTACTATGTGCGGGATGGCGGCGGTCCGCTGCTTGATATGGGGCCTTATTACATCACCGCGATGGTCAATATGCTGGGGCCGGTATCACGTGTTTCGGGCATGGGGCGAAGCAGCCGCACCACCCGCGTCATTGAATCCGGCCCCCGCAAGGGGCAGGAAATCCCCGTCACCACGCCGACCCATATTACCGGTGTCATGGAATTCACCAGCGGCGCACTGGTTCAGATCACCACCAGTTTTGATGTCGAGGCACACCGCCACACCCCGCTTGAAGTCTATGGCAGCGAAGGCTCCCTGCTTGTGCCCGATCCAAACCGCTTTGATGGCACCGTCGCACTCTATCGCCGTGACGAGGACTGGCAGGACATGCCAATGACGCATGGCTATGGCGATGACAATTATCGCGGGATCGGCATCGCCGATATGGCCGATGCCATTCTCAATAATCGTCCGCACCGTGCCAGTGGCAAACTCGCCCTGCATGTTCTTGACGTGATGGAAAGCCTCCTGACCGCCACCCTCGAACAACGCACCATCGCCATCCAAAGCCATTGTGACCGACCCGACGGGCTCGCACCAAACCTGTCCGTCGGCCAAATTCACGCATAAAGGATAAATCCATGCCCCAGAAATCAGCCCTCATCTTCTACGGCGGATGGGAAGGACACGAACCCGAAGCCTGCGCCAAAGTTATCGACACCATGCTGCGCAACGAAAACTTCAACACCGAACGGGTCGAAGGCACAGACTGCCTTGCACGCGAAGACCTTGATCGGTTTGATCTGATTGTGCCTCTCTGCACCCAGACGACGGTTGAAAAGGATGCGCTCGATAATCTGGTTGCCGCCATTGCAGCCGGAACCGGGCTTGGCGGTTTTCATGGTGGCATGGGTGATACGTTCCGCATGGAACCGGCCTATCAATTCATTGTCGGCGGGCAATGGGTCGCCCATCCGGGCAATATCATTGATTACCGCGTCAACATTACCAAACCCGATGATCCCGTTGTCGAAGGCATCGGCGATTTCGATTACCATTCCGAACAGTATTACATGCATATCGACCCAGCGATTGATGTGCTGGCCGAAACCACCTTCACCGGCGAACATGCCCCATGGATCGACGGGGTGAAAATGCCGGTTGTCTGGAAACACCGCTATGGCAAGGCCCGTGTCTTCTACTCGGCCCTTGGCCACGTGGCCGACGAATTCAAGGTTCCCCAGATGCACGAAATCGTCCGCCGCGGCCTGCTTTGGGCGGCGCGCTAAGACCGGATTGGTTTATCTGTCATCAAAACAACGGAGTTGGCCGGGGAAACGAAGATGTTTCCCCGGCCAACCCGACTAAGCCCAAGCGTGTTCTACTACTTGGCAGGAACAACCTTGCCCGGCAAACTTAGGTCGCCAGAGGCAACCTTGAAAACGTCACTGACACAAAGCAGGGGCGCATGGAGGTTGCCGTTGATTTTCAGGCCCGCTGTTACACCATCATAGCTGGCCGTGCTGATACCCCCGATAAGCGCAACCGGGATGGTGACATCAACTGTATCACCGTCAAAGACGGTTTCGTATTCCGGGCTGTCGATCAGGATGGGAACACCGGGCCAGGTTGGCGGCACTTTGGGTGTTGTACCCGCGGGAATGTCCACGACCTTCAATCCGCCGCCACAGGCCTCATCCTTGGCAAGAACAACCCAATGCGGGTGCCAGATATGCCGGTTCGTTCCGCCATAAGCTGCATCGTCAAAATCGGGATGAAACGTCACGGCAAGCGCAACAATTCCCTGCGCTTTTTCAAACCCGATCTCACTGCTATCAAGACTGGTCGGCCAGACATAGGCGTAAACACTCGATCCTTCGAACTGTCCTGTTGCGTCTGGCTTGTCCTTTCCCGCCTCCCCGCGAACACGGGTGGAGAAAATTGCTATTTCACCCTTGGTCACTATCATTGTATCGACAATGTCGAATGAGGCCTGAACCGCCTCCGACGGCTCGGATTTGATTGAATGTGCAAGTACGGATGTTATTGACATCAATAACGCGCCGGTCGCAATCGCGCCGGTTACTGCTTTTGTAATCATGTCGGAAAACCTGTTCATTCAGGAGGTCAAAGCGAAATGCCAAGTGCACTTGCGATACCGTCACCATAGGCAGGGTCCGCAAGTGTGCAGTTTGCAATATGACGCCGCTGTATCACGGGATCGGCATCCCGGATGGAGCGCGCGGTATTTTCAAACAATGTCTTTTGCTGTGCTGGCGACATCAGCCGAAACAGATTGCCAGGCTGTTCGTAATGATCCTCCATGACCCGGTGGTCATGATGATCAGCATCACCGTCGAGTGGCAGCGGGGGATCAAGTTCCCGTCCGGTTTCCCATTCTGATTGCGAATTCGGGTAATAGGCAATTGTTGATCCTGCATTCCCGTCAACGCGCATTTGTCCGTCGCGATGATATGAATGGTATGGGCATTTGGGCGCATTGACCGGAATGGACGTATGATTGACGCCAAGCCTGTAACGCTGGGCATCGCCATAGGAAAACAGCCGGGCCTGAAGCATCTTGTCGGGGGAAAACCCGATACCCGGAACAATGTTCGCCGGGCTGAAGGCCGCCTGCTCCACCTCGGCAAAGACATTCTCGGGATTACGGTTCAGCTCCATGACCCCGACTTCGTGCAACGGGAAATCGCATTTCGGCCATACCTTTGTCAGATCGAAAGGATTATGGCGGTGCTGCTGCGCGTCTTCAGCCGTCATGACCTGAACATAAAGCGTCCAGGATGGGTAATTTCCCTGTTCGATGGCGTTATAAAGGTCGCGTTGATGGCTTTCTCGGTCCGCACCGATAACCGTCCCGGCATCCTCATCGGTTAAATTTTCAATGCCCTGACTGCTACGCCAGTGAAACTTTACCCAAACGCGTTCGTTGGCCTCATTGATCATGCTGAAGGTATGGCTGCCAAACCCGTGCATCGTGCGATAGGATTTTGGAATGCCCCGATCGCTCATGACGATCGTGACCTGATGAAGGGCTTCGGGCAGTAATGTCCAGAAATCCCAGTTGCTGTTGGCGCTGCGCATCCCGGTTCGTGGATCGCGCTTGACCGCATGGTTCAGATCCGGAAAACGAAGAGGATCCCGAAAGAAAAAGACCGGAGTATTGTTGCCAACCAGATCCCAGTTGCCCTGATCGGTATAAAACTTGACGGCAAAGCCGCGAATATCGCGTTCGGCATCTGCGGCACCACGTTCCCCCGCAACAGTCGAAAACCTTACAAACACAGCGGTCTGTTTGCCTGTCTGGGAAAAAATCGACGCCTTTGAAAACCGGGTGATGTCGGAGGTTACGGTAAAAGTGCCATAAGCCCCCGATCCCTTGGCATGCATGCGGCGTTCCGGGATGACTTCCCGATCAAAATGCGCAAGCTTCTCGATCAACCAGATATCCTGAAGCAATGCAGGGCCGCGGGGGCCGGCAGTCTGGATATTGAGATTGTCGACGACGGGCGCGCCATTCGCGTGTGTCAGTTTATCGCTGCTCATAATTGTCACCTGTTCTCTGCGAAGATGAGATCGTCTGCGGTGACAGAACAATGATTTGTTGCCGATATTGACGCGAGTTAATGGCTGTAAATTGATGCAAATTTACAGTTCGCCATTCATGGCAACAGCCCACGGAAAAAGAACTTCTTTAAAGCCTGATCACGCTCTTTGTGGTGCCGATGTCGGGACTGGGCCTAGCGCGGCGCGAACAAAATAATCCCCGCCCCGATCAGGCAAACGGCAACCCCGGTCATGTCCCATCGGTCGGGCATTTTACCCTCAATCAGCCACAACCAGCCCAGCGACGCGGCGATATAAATCCCGCCATAGGCCGCATAGGCCCGACCGGCAAAATCACTTTCAACCCTGGTCAAAAGCCACGCGAACACAATCAGCGACAAAATACCCGGCACGATCCAAAGCATGGATTTGCCAAGCCGAAGCCACGCCCAGAACGCAAAGCATCCGGCGATTTCGGCAATTGCTGCACCGGCATAGGCCGCAATGCTGTGCATCTTTCCCCCAAATCAGAATGCCGGGCGCAAATCCCCGGCATATTTGCCTGCCCAGTTGGTCAGAACCGGCGTCAGATAGTTTTTAAGCGTCTCGGCACGGGCATCGTCAATCACGCCATGCTGGCGCAATATCGCCCCCATCGCAACCTCGGCCCCGCGCTGGGTGCCATCATCGATCTTAAGCGCAACGCCAAGACCCTGTTTGGGGAATGCTGCGCAATAAACGCCTTCGGCGCCGACCTTGACCAGCGCATCCTCGCCACAGACTTCCATGATCCCGGTGCAAAAACGCCCGGTGCCCGCCACCATGAACGGGGCTTGCGCACATCCCTTGCGAATGCGTTTGATCGCCTCGATACGTTTGGGCGAAAGCCCGGTCGGATCAGCCATGCGCGCCATGGCAAGGCCAAGGTCACGCAACCGCATCCCGATCACCGGAATGCCGCATCCATCAATGCCGCGTGGCGTGGACGACAGATCGCAATCGCCCATTTCTTCCAGAACCCGTATCAGGCGCTGCTGAACCGGATGGGCTTCTTCAATGTAACCTTCGGGATCATCACCCAGATGCTGCGCGGTCGTCAGGAACCCGCAATGCTTGCCCGAACAGTTATTATGCGCCTTTGAAAGCTTCACATGATCAGACGCCTGCTTGATCGCCGCATTCAGGCTTAGCGAATAATGCGGCGCACAGGCCAGCGTATCGACGGACAACCCGATTTTCTCAAGCCATGCGGCAACGGTCTTGGCATGTTCTTCCTCGCCATTATGCGACGAACAGGCCAGCGCGATATGTTTGTCCTCAAGCCCGAAGGCATCCGCCGCCCCGCTTTCAAGCAGCGGGATCGCCAGCAACGGCTTGATCGCGGATCGCGGATACATCAACGCGTCAATATCGCCCCCTTCGGCAACCACGGTGCCATCGGCCTTCATCACGACATACCGCCCGCGATGGAAACTTTCGACCATCCCGCCACGCGTGGCTTCGACAAGGATCGGATTGGCAGCAATCTGGTTGGCAGAATTGGCAGGCATCTTGGGGCTCTCCATGACCGGGCGCATTCAGAACAGGATCAAACCTATGCCCGAAATTCCCCCTGAAAAGCAAGCATCACCCGTGATGCAGTGCAGCGTGATCAAAACGATCACCCACCCGCCAGATGACCAACCGGAATGGCCGTCTGGTTCTTGTATTCCTTCAGCACAAGGCTTGACTGCACATCACGCACATTGGGCATCGATAACAGCTTGTGCGTGACGAAATCCCCGAAGCTTTCAATATCGCGCGCCAGGGCCACCAGAAGGAAATCCTGCCGCCCGGTCATCGCCCAGCAGGACATGATCTGCGGCAGGTCGTTCATCGCCTTGGCGAAATCCTCTGCCCCTTCTTCGGTATGGCGTTGCAGGCGGACCTGAATGGTTGCCAGCACGCCAAGCCCTGCCTTCTTGCGATCCAGCAACGCCACCGTCTGTCGGATGATGCCCGATGCCTCAAGCTGCTTGACCCGGCGCAGGCAGGGCGATGGCGACATACCAACCTTTTCGGCCAGTTGCACATTGCTGATCGATGCGTCGCGCTGAAGGATTTGCAGGATTTTGATATCGGTCGGGCTTAATTGCATCTCGGTCATTTTTTGCCCCGAAACTGGTTTATACGGTCACATCTGATCAACCATAACGCATTTTGACCGCGACATCGCGCGAAAATGACATTTGAATTGATGTAAAATGGCTCATGCAGAAAGTCTCATCAGGGAGCAAACGAGGACCGTCATGGACCAGAACAAAAATCTGCGCGGCGATTACAGCCACATCAATGACGACTACACCGTGGCCCAGGACTGGGCATCCTATTCCGCCGCCGAACATGACCTTTGGCGGAAACTTTATGCCCGCCAGAAGGCGATCCTGCCGGGCTATGCCGCCCCCGATTACATCCGCAATCTTGAAAAACTTGATGCCGCCGATGGCATTCCGCATTTCGGCCGGGTCAGTGAGAAACTGCATGCCGCCACCGGCTGGCACCTTGTCGCGGTGCCGGGGCTGGTGCCCGATGATGTGTTTTTCGATCATCTTGCCAACCGGCGCTTTCCGGTAACCGTCTGGCTGCGCAAGCCCGAAGAAATCGACTATCTGGTTGAACCCGACATCTTCCATGACTTCTTTGGTCATGTGCCGATGCTTTATGATCCGGTCTTTGCCGATTATCTGGCGGCCTATGGTGCCAAGGGGCCCGAGGCGATTGCCAAAGGCGGGCTCAAAAAACTTGCACGGATGTACTGGTACATGGTCGAGTTCGGCCTGATCATGACCGACCATGGATTGCGCGCCTATGGCGCGGGCATGCTGTCATCGCAAACGGAAACCATCTATTCCGTATCTGATCCAACCCCCAACCGGGTGGCATTTGATCTCGAACGGGTGATGGCAACCGACTATGCGATTGATGATTTCCAGAAAACCTATTTCGTGCTGACCGACTACCAACAACTTTTCGACGCAATGGATGCGGATTTTGCGGCCATCTATGACCGCCTCGCCCAGCGTCCAACCATCGATCCGTCGACCACGCTTGCCAGTGATCGGCTTTATCATGTCCACGGGGACGAGGACCATACGATCGCCATGCCATCGGGTGACCCGGCACAGCTTCGCCACGCCTGAGACGGCATTTGCTATTATGATATGAGCAATACGAAAAATCGGGTCGAACGGCATTTTTTGCCAAAAGACCCGATTTTTTGATTATTCACTAAAAATGAAAAATGCAGGCGATTGCCAAAAATAACTCAGCAATGGCTCATGGATTTATCGAGCGCCCGGTTAAGCTGCTCGATCACCACCATCGGGCTTGCATCCTTGCTGATGAAATCAGCCGCGCCAAGAGCATCGGCCTGGGCCCGCGTATCGGCATCATAATGGGCCGAGAAGAACAGAACCGGCACTTCAACCGCATTGGGATAGCGGCGGCGAATCTCGCAAAAGGCTTCAAACCCGCTCATCCCGGGCATTTCAAGATCCAGAATGATCGCCCGCGGATAAAGACCGTCCAGTTGGTCGATCAAATCGTCGGCACAATCAAACCCTGCCACGTCATAGCCGGCACGGCGCAAAACGGTTTCAAGAGCCGCCTTGGCGCTGGGGCTGTCGTCGGCAAACACCACCAGACCGTCATTCATTGGTCGGGGCGGCACGGCGCTAAGCGCATTCATGGATGGCAATACTCCGAGATTTGGGACAGCCCCAATCTGGCAGACGAAAATGTCAAATTGGTTAAACCCCGCAATTTTTCCCAGAAACCATCACAATCCGGCCAAAGTATAATGGCAGCGGCACGCCATTAATATCCGTTCATCAATCTCGCCCTTGGCAGAAAACAACCACTTTTCAGAAAGATAACGTTACGGAATGCTGCAAGACGACGGCGGGATTGACCTAAATAGGTATTTCCATGCATATTTACGTAATTATGGGCGGGTGCTATAAACACCGCCATGTCGCAGATGCGATATGAAACATTCTTTCGGGAATTCGGTGCGGTCCGGCGCATGTCCGCGATCAAGGCCGAAGCTGCCCTCGCAACTGTAACTGCGCCGTTTTTGGCGGCGCATAAGCCAGATACCGAAAGATGGCTCTTGTTTCTGCCGGACCGGGCGGGGTGTACCGGGCGGAGGGAGTCCGTTGTAAAATAGATATCGGCCCAGATCCGAAAAGATCCGACCGCGACCGGGAGAGAGCATGACAGACCCGTTAAAGCTGGCCTCAGAGTTTCCAGCCGCCGATTATGCAAGCTGGCGTCAACTGGCGGAATCCGGCCTGAAAGGCGCATCCTTTGACAAGAAACTGGTCACAAGGATGCTTGACGGTTTCGCGATGCAGCCGCTTTACACCAACGACGATCAGGACGACGCAACCCGCCTGATCCATCAGGTCCTGTGTGCCGCCGTCGATGCCAAGGACTCCGCCAGCGGCTGGGACATCCGCCAGCTTCATGCCCATCCCGATCCCAAATCGGTCAATGCCGCGATTCTCGATGATCTGGAAAACGGCGCAACGTCGGTCCTGCTACGTCTGGATGCCGCCGCACGCACGGGCGCGGATATCACATCGGGCGATGCTGGCATTGACGGCATTGCCATTCACTGCCTTGCCGATCTCGATGTCACACTTGACGATGTCTATACCAACCTTGCGACCGTTGCACTTGATGCCGGTGCCGCCGCAATCCCGGCCGCCGCCCTTTTGGCCGCGCGCCTTGAAAAGGACGGGCAAAACAGCGCCGACGCGGATGACGATTTTGCAAGCGACGCCGCACCGGCCTTCAACATCGATCCGATTGGCACCTTGGCCGCAACAGGGTGCCTTCCGGTTTCAGTCGATGATGCGATCAAACAGGCCGCTGATATTGCCGCCGATCTGATCGACCGTTTCCCGCACGCCACTGCCATCACGGTAAATGGCGCGCCGTTTTACAATGCCGGTGCAACCGATGGGCAGGAACTCGCCTGCCTGCTGGCAGGTGGTGTGACCTACCTTCGCGCGCTGACCGATACCGGCATGGTGATTGATCAGGCGGCGGGTGCGATTGCGTTCAATGTGGCGGTTGGCACCGATTTCTTTGCCGGGATTGCCAAGCTTCGTGCGCTTCGCCTGATGTGGAGCCGGATTCTTTCGGCATCGGGTGTGGATGACGCCACCATCACGATCAATGCGGTATCGGCCGAAATGGCCCTGTCGAAGGTTGATCCATGGGTCAATATGCTGCGCACCACCGTCACCAGCCTGAGCGCCGGTCTGGGTGGGGCCGATAGCGTTATCTGCCTGCCCTATGATCATCTGATCGGCCTGTCTGATGGCTTTGCGCGCCGCATTGCGCGCAACACCCAACTGATCCTGCAGGAAGAAAGCAACGTTCATCGTGTGATCGACCCGGCAGGCGGTTCATGGTTCATCGAAAACCTGACCCGCGAACTGGCATCCAATGCCTGGGGCCGGTTCCAGTCACTTGAAGCCAAGGGCGGCATTATCAAGACCCTTGCCGACGGGTCCCTGCAAAAAGAGATTTCCGAAATCTGGCAGACCCGCGAAAGCCGCGTTGCCACCCGGCGCGATCCGCTGACCGGCGTGTCGGAATTCCCCAACATCGCCGAGGCCAAAGTCACCTGCGATGCGCCAGACCTGACGACAATCCGCAAGGAAGCCAAAGCCCGCCAGACCGGGTTTAAGGATGCAATCGGCATCAGCCTTGAGGGTCTGATCACGGCGGCCAAATCCGGTGCAACCATCACACAGATGTATGAAGCCCTTTATGGCAAGGCCGCGGACACAACCATCGATCCGCTGCCAATTCATCGTCTTTCGGAAAGCTTCGAAACCCTGCGCGATCGTGCCGATGCCCACAAGGCATCAACCGGCAAATTTCCGCAAATCTTTCTGGCCAATCTGGGCCCGGTTGCCAAGCACACCGCGCGCGCCATGTTTGCCCGAAACTTCTTCGAGGCCGGCGGGATCGAGGCGATCCCCAATAACGGCTTTGCCGATGCCAGCGATGCCGCCAAGGCATTTGTTGAAAGTGGTGCCAAAATCGCAGTCATTTGTGGATCGGACCCGCAATATGCCGACATGGCCGCCGATGTTGCCAAAGCCCTTAAACAGGCCGGAGCGACCCGCATTTACCTTGCCGGGCATCCCGGCGATGCCAGGGCCGATTACGAGGCGGCGGGTATTGATGATTTCATATTTATCGGGGCGGATGTTCTCGCGATCTGCGAGACGGCCCTTTCACATCTGGGGGTAAAATAACCATGACCCGGATTCCGGACTTTTCCGATCTGCCGCTGTTTGATGGCGCAACTTCCGGCCCGACCAGCCCGGTCAATACAGCACCCTGGACCACCCCCGAAGGCATTGATGTCAAGGCCGTCTTTGGCGCGGATGATCTGGCGGGGCTTGATCATCTCAACACCATGCCGGGCATGCCGCCCTTCCTGCGCGGCCCCTATCCGACCATGTATGTCCAGCAACCCTGGACGATCCGGCAATATGCCGGTTTTTCGACCGCCGAAGAATCCAACGCGTTTTATCGCCGCAACCTTGCCGCCGGGCAAAAGGGCCTGTCGATTGCCTTCGACCTTGCCACCCATCGCGGCTATGACAGCGACCATCCACGTGTGACCGGTGATGTCGGCATGGCCGGGGTGGCAATTGACAGCATCTATGACATGCGGACCCTTTTTGATGGTATTCCGCTCGATCAGATGTCGGTCTCCATGACCATGAATGGTGCGGTTCTGCCGGTGATGGCACTTTATATCGCGGCTGCCGAAGAACAGGGTGTGAAGCATGAACAGCTTTCAGGCACCATTCAGAATGACATTCTGAAGGAATTCATGGTCCGCAATACCTATATCTATCCGCCGAAACCCTCGATGCGGATCATTTCGGACATCTTTGCCTTTACCTCGCAAAACATGCCGAAATTCAATTCGATCTCGATTTCCGGCTATCACATGCAGGAAGCCGGGGCGACCGCGGACCTTGAACTGGCCTATACCCTTGCCGATGGCATCGAATATGCCCGTGCCGGTCAGGCCGCCGGGCTTCCGATTGATAAATTCGCGCCGCGTCTGTCGTTCTTCTGGGCGATTGGCATGAATTTCTTTATGGAAATCGCCAAAATGCGGGCTGCGCGCATGATCTGGGCCAAACTGATCAAACAGTTCGATCCGCAGAACCCCAAATCGCTTTCGTTGCGCACGCACAGCCAGACATCGGGCTGGTCACTGACAGCACAGGATGTGTTTAACAATGTCATCAGAACCTGTGTCGAGGCGATGGCATCAACCCAAGGCCACACGCAGTCGCTTCATACCAACGCCCTTGACGAAGCATTGGCCCTGCCGACCGATTTTTCGGCCCGCATTGCCCGCAATACACAGCTTTTCCTGCAACAGGAAAGCGGTACGACCAAGATCATCGATCCGTGGGGCGGGTCCTATTATGTTGAACGGCTGACCCGTGATCTGGCGGAAAAGGCATGGGCCCATATTCTTGAGGTCGAAGAACAGGGCGGCATGGCCAAGGCGATTGAAGCCGGCATTCCGAAAATGCGCATCGAAGAAGCGGCTGCGCGCACACAGGCCCGCATCGATAGCGGCCGTCAGACACTGGTGGGCGTGAACAAATACCGTGCGACCGATGATCGCCCGGTCGATGTTTTGCAGGTCGATAACGCCGAAGTCCGCCGTCAGCAGATCGCCAAGCTGGAACGTCTGCGCGCCGAACGCAACAATGCGGATGTTGAAAGCGCCCTTACCGCCCTGACCAATGCCGCCGATCAGGGGAATGGCAATCTGCTTGAACTTGCCGTGCAGGCCGCCCGGTCGAAATGCACGGTGGGCGAGATTTCCGACGCGCTTGAAAAGGTTTATGGCCGTCATCAAGCCGTGATCCGGTCGATTTCGGGGGTCTATAAAACCGAAGTCGGTGCCGATAACGAAGCACTGGCCAAAGTCGACCGGCTGGTAAACGAGTTCGAACAATCTGAGGGCCGCCGCCCGCGCATCCTGATTGCCAAGATGGGGCAGGACGGGCATGACCGCGGCCAGAAAGTCATAGCAACCGCCTTTGCCGATCTTGGCTTTGACGTCGATATCGGCCCGCTGTTCCAGACACCCGAAGAAGCCGCGCGGCAGGCGGTCGAGAACGATGTGCATATCGTCGGTGCCAGTTCTCTTGCTGCCGGTCACCTGACACTTGTGCCGCAGCTTCGTGCGGAGTTGGACAAGCTTGGCCGCGAAGACATCATGATCGTTGCGGGTGGTGTTATCCCGCCGCAGGACTTTGACAAGCTATACGAAGCCGGGGCCGAGGCGATCTTCCCGCCTGGAACCGTGATTGCCGAAGCGGCCTGTGACCTGTTAGAAAAGCTGAAGGAATCAACGTCCGAGGAAGCGGCCTGATTGTGAAGGCAAGATCGTGACAGAAACCGCGCCAAAGAGTGCGCCCCAAAATGCACCGGAAACACTGCGCACCCTATCGGGCGGCCCCAAGGGCCAGCCCCGCAAAACGGTGCGCAGACGGGTTCTTTCAACCGACCAGATTGTCGATGGCATTCTGGCCGGTGACCGCACCATTCTGTCACGCGCGATCACGCTGGTCGAAAGCCGCAATGCCAGACATTTTGATCAGGCGCAGGATGTTCTTTCGCGCCTGATGCCCCATACTGGCGGGTCACAGCGCATCGGCATTACGGGTGTCCCCGGTGTCGGCAAATCCACCTTTATCGAGGCATTTGGCAAAAACCTGACCAAGGCGGGCAAAAAGGTCGCCGTGCTCGCGGTTGATCCCACAAGTGCACGGTCAGGTGGTTCGATCCTGGGTGACAAGACCCGGATGAATGAACTTTCGATCGATCCCAATGCCTATATCCGCCCATCGCCCAGCAGTGGCTATCTGGGCGGGGTCAATCGCATGACCCGCGAAACCATTTTGCTGTGTGAGGCAGCCGGTTTTGATGTGGTTCTGGTCGAAACCGTCGGGGCCGGTCAAAGCGAAACCATGGTCGCCCAGATGACCGATTTCTTTCTGGTTCTGATGCTGCCCGGTGCCGGGGATGAATTGCAGGGGATAAAGAAAGGCGTTCTTGAAATCGCCGATCTGATCGCGGTCAACAAGGCCGATGCCGACCCGGCCAAGGCGCGCGAAGCCAAACGCGAATATTCATCCGCCCTTCGCATCCTGCAACCCAGCAGCCATCATTGGCGCCCGCAATCGATCATGGTTTCCGCCCTGATCAATGACGGACTTGATCAGGTCTGGGATTTGATCAACCAACACCGCACCATCATGGAAAACGAAGGCGAGTTCGCCGCCAAACGGGCCCGTCAGCAACGCGACTGGATGTGGACCATGTTGCGCGACCGGTTGCTTGAAACATTTACCGCCCGCCAAGATGTTGCCGGACGCCTCAAAGCCCTTGAAGCCGACGTGCTGGCCGGATCAACCAACCCGACCGCCGCGGTCGAGGAAATGCTTGGATTGATCAAGTCCCCACAAAAGTAAAGGCCGCACAGAAGTGCGACCTTTGATTGGATAGCCCATCGCAGCAGGTCTTATTTCTTTTCGCCAGCTGCTTCGAGTTTTGCCTTGAGAACCTTAAGCTTCTCGACGGCTTCATTGATTTCAGTATCAAGATGCGCAAGGTCTTCACGTTTGTCACGCGGCATGGCTTCAATCTCGTTCAAAGCTTTTTCGATGATATAAAGCAAATTCTGTCCTCCATTAATGGCTGCCGGTTATATGACAGCTCGAAATCTCTTTGTCTTAAGCAGGCCGTAATCCGGCCTGTCATAATCGCCACCGTCATAGCCCGGTTTGCTATCAGTCCCCATGATCCTGATCAACAATCCGGTCAAGCCGGATCAACGGCTTATTGGTAGCGCACCCGTTTTAGTGCGCACCAATGAGCCGCCCGGATCGTCTGCCGGACCCGCAGGTTATTCTACCCAAAACAGGGGCAAAGAAACAGGGATCAAGACGCTATTTGTTGAAAAAGCAGACCGGAAACTAGCCGTTGGTGGCAGGCTGTTCGAGTTTGTCTTTGAGGATTTTCAGATTTTGCGCGGTTGATTTCATCACGGTTTCAAGACGTGACAGTTTTTCACGGGCATCGCGCGATACGGCTTCGACTTCGTCCAGCGCACTTTCGATGACATACAGCATTTCCACACTCTCCTGCCCGAACCATTCGTTCGGGTCGTTTTATTGTGATTAGACCTTATGAAGGTGGGCGGGAAATTCGCTGAAACATTGTCGGAATTAAGCCAAATTGGCCTTAATTCGCCGATCCTGCTGTTGGCAGGACAAACCTGATCTGTGATTTTTGACCGGCATGATGTTGCGGTTTGTGTTAAAAGCCGCGCACTCAATTTCATTTAACGGGATAATTCGCAAATGACGCATCTGGTGCTTGCACCAATGGAAGGACTGGTCGACTGGCGCGTTCGGCAATTGCTGAGTGCGACGGGCGGGTTTGACCTGTGCGTGACCGAGTTTATCCGTGTGTCGCAAAACCTGTTTCCGGCCCACGTGTTTTACCGTTATTGCCCCGAACTGCTTCAGGGTGGCAAAACCGCATCGGGCACGCCGGTTCTGGTGCAGTTGATGGGCCATGATCCCGAATTGATGGGCGAAAATGCCGCCTTTGCCGCGTCCCTTGGTGCACCGGGGATTGATATCAACTTCGGCTGTCCGTCCAAGACCGTAAATAAACGCGAAGCTGGCGCGTCGCTTTTGAAATGCCCGGACAATCTATTCAACATTGTTTCGGCCGTTCGTCGTGCGGTTCCCGATCATATCCCGGTCAGTGCAAAAATCCGTCTGGGTTATGCCGACAAGGAACTGTTTCTGGACAATTCGCGCGCGGTCGAGGCCGCCGGTGCGCAGCACCTGACAGTGCATGCGCGCACCAAGCTTGAAGGATATAAACCGCCCGCACATTGGGAATATCTGGCGCGCATCCGCGACGCCATTTCAATCCCGATGACCGCCAACGGCGAAATCTGGACGGTCGAGGATTACGCAAAATGCCGGGATGTTTCCGGTTGCACGTCCTTCATGCTGGGCCGCGGCGCCATTGCCGCCCCCGACATGGCCAATCGCATCAAGGCGTCTGAAGCGGGCCAGAACCTTGAAAAACAAAGCTGGTCCGATGTCCTGACGATGCTTTTGACCTATATCGATCTGATGAATGCCGATGACACCACCGAAAATCATCAGGCAGGGCGTATCAAGCAATGGGTGGCGATGATCCGCAAGGGGCATGAACAGGCCGCCGATTGCTTTGACGAGATCAAGCGCATTCGCGACATTCACGAGCTTCGCGCCAAACTGACCATGGATCGCGACAATCCGGATAATCAGCGGACAAATGTTCCGATTGCCGCCGAATAGCCGGAAAATATGGAACAATAAAAGAAAAGGCAGCCTGTTTGGCTGCCTTTGTCATTTTCCGGTCAGGTAATCGGAGCGATCCGCGATCAGGTGCCGAACCCGAAATCATCGGCATCAAGATCATCAGGATCATGAATACCCATCAGGGTGACAGACGCATCATTGCCAAGATCGATGACGACATTGCCATCGGTATCAAGATGCATGTCGTTCTTGATCTGGTTGAAGTTGCTGTAATTCCATTCCGACAGATTGATGATGTCCTCGCCCGGGGTGAAATCGGTGATGATGTCGTGACCGTTGGTTTTGCCGATCTCGAACTCATCCCAGCCCGAACCACCAGTCAGGGTGTCGTCACCGGCACTGCCATACAGGCGATCATTGCCCGCCCCGCCCAAAAGCACGTCATCGCCCGAATTGCTCCAGAGGATGTCATTGCCGTTGCCACCATCCAGCGTGACATTGCCATAGGTTTCATAGGAGCTGGTCAGATCGATGATGTCATCGCCATCACCGGCTTCGATCACCTCGATATTGCGGATGCGCGGCGAAATGCCCGGATCGCTGACCGTATCGGCAAGGAACAGGGCGTCATTGCCGCTGGTCAGCTTCAGGGTATCGGTACCATCGCCGCCTTCGAAAATGTCGTTCGACTGGTTATAGCCGTTCAGATTGACATATTCACCGGTGCCGGAATCACCACTGTAATCATGGCCCCAACCGTTCCCGTGATGGCCAGTATGGCCCCAACCATTATTGTGGTCGTGGCCATCTTCACCCGGCGCGCCATCATTCAGCGCATGCCAGTTGGAGCTCCAGACGCCATCGGCGTTATATTGCAGGACGTCATCACCAGCACCACCGTTCAGAATGTCGATACCATTGCCACCGGACAGGGTATCGTTGCCCGAACCACCCCAAAGCGTGTCATTGCCTTCGCCGCCGTCAAGGACGTCGTCCCCCGCGTTGCTCCAGATGATGTCGTTGCCGGTTCCGCCAAGAACCGTCACATCACCGTAAGACTGGGTTTCGCTGGTCAGATCGACAATATCGTCGCCGTTACCGGCATCGATGACTTCGATATTCGAAATGCGCGGCGAAACACCCGGGTCGGTGATCTTGTCGTCAAGGAACAAGGCATCATTGCCGCTGGTCAGGGACAGGGTATCGGTACCATCGCCACCGTCGAAGATATCCTGCGAACGGGTATAACCCTGCAGATTGATCTGTTCGTTGGTGCCGTTCATATCCGGATCGCCGACATTCTTTGCGGCATAGCTGCCCGACCAGGTCGCATCCTTCTGATATTCGATGATGTCGTCACCGGCACCGGCATCGATCAAATCAGTGCCCGAACCGCCATTGATGACGTCATTGCCATCGCCGCCCCAGATGGTGTCGTTACCGCCATCACCGCCCAGAACGTCATCGCCCGACAGGCCCGACAGCAGGTTGGCACCATCATCACCAAACAGGTAATCGTTGAAGTTCGAGCCGATCAGATCTTCGATCGAAGACAGCACGTCATAGCCATCACCGCCAACAGCAGTACCGTTTTTCAGGCTGACGCCAACGGCGGATGTTGCATTGGCATAGCTTGCGGTATCCCGGCCCGATCCACCCGAAAGGGTATCGTGACCCTGACCACCCATCAGGGTGTCATTACCGCCATCGCCATAAAGCTTGTCATCGCCCGATCCGCCAAACAGGGTATCGTTGCCATCGCCGCCCCACAGACGGTCGTTGTTTTCACCGCCATCCAGAACGTCATTACCGTCACCGCCAAGGATCGAGTCATCGCCGGTGCCGCCATCGATCACGTCATTGCCGGCTTCGCCATACAGCCTGTCCTGACCCTGACCGCCCAGCAGCGTATCGGCCCCGTTTCCACCCCAGACGCGGTCATCACCCGACCCACCATCCAGCGTATCGTCACCTTCGCCGCCGGTGATGCTGTCCTGCCCGCTACCACCATCGACAAGGTCATTCCCGTTGTCACCATACAGCTTGTCGTCGCCATCACCGCCATAGAGGCTGTCATTGCCATCCATGCCCGACAGCGTGTCCTGCCCATTCAGGCCAAAGACGGTATCGTCACCCGCAAGGGCGGCAATCGTGTCATTGTTGCTGGTGCCATACAGGACATCGTCATAGGGAGTCGGCCCGGTCGAGGCTTCGACACCGACGAACATGTTCGCATTCAGATCACTGATCGCGACACCCAGCAGGGTAAGTGTACCCTGACCGTTCAGGTTGATGACGGCGTTGCCATTGACCTCGGACATCAGGCCACGCAGTTCGGCCCAGTTATCCACATCAAGCGCAGACAGATTGATCTGGTCACTTGCCGGATTGAAATCGGTGACAACCTTGTCGCCGGAATTATCCGACACGATGATCTGATCCGAACCGGCACCACCGGTATAGGTATCGTTGCCAGCCCCGCCATCAAGCGTATCGTTGCCGTCCCCACCCAGCAGCGTGTCGTTACCGGCATCGCCCGACAGGGTGTCGCTTCCGATACCGCCTTCGAGCAGGTCATTGTCATTGCCGCCCGACAGGACGTCATTGCCGGTGCCACCCGAAAGCGTATCGGCACCGTCGCCACCCATCAGGGTATCGTTGCCATCCGCTCCCGAAAGGGTGTCATTGCCCGCATCACCCGAAAGCAAGTCATTTCCAAGACCGCCATTGATGGTATCGGCACCATCTCCGCCCGAAATGACATCATCGCCCGCTTCGCCCGAAAGCTGGTCATCACCGGCCGCGCCATAGATCGTGTCGGTATCATCACCGCCGGTGACAACATCGTTGCCATCCATCGCATCGATGAAGTCCGAACCACCGCCGCCGGAAATCACATCGTTGCCCGATCCGCCGATCAGGGTGTCATTGCCCGCACCGCCCGCGATCACGTCATGGCCGTCATTGCCATCCAGATTGTCATCGCCGTCGCCACCGTCGATCACATCATTGCCGTTGCCGCCCGAAACCGTATCGTTCCCGGCACCACCCGACAGGTTATCGTCGCCATCATTGCCAAGGATGGTGTCATTGCCATCCCCGCCATCGACCACGTCATTCCCGGCCAGTGCATCGATATAATCATCTTCGCTGGTGCCCAGCAGGACATCATCAAACGGCGTCGCGCCAACCGGGCCTTCGATCCCGACAAACATGTCGGACGTGACTTCGTTCAGGCGCACACCAAGCAGCGTGACCGAGCCATCCGGCCCCAGATCGATAACGGTATTGCCATTGACCTCGCTCAGACGCGGGGCCAGTTCGGACCATTCGGAAATGCCAAGGGCATCAAGGGAAATCTGATCAACGCTTGTGTTGAAATCGGTAACGACCTTATCACCGACAAGGCTTGTGACCTTGACCAGATCGGCACCCGACCCGGTCGTGATACGGTCATTGCCCGATCCGCCATCCAGCGTATCGTTGCCATCGCCGCCCACAAGGCTGTCATTACCAGCCCCACCGTCAAGCGTGTCGTCGCCTTTTTCACCGTTCAGATAGTCGTTGCCATTGCCACCGATCAGGGTATCGGCGCCATCGCCGGTCCAGATCGTGTCATTGCCTTCGCCGCCATCGACTGTATCGGCACTGACATCGGCTTCGACATTGTCAAACGTATCGTTGCCATCACCCAGATCGACAACGTTGTTCTGGCTGTTGCCATAGACATAGTCATCATGCGCCGACGCAATGACGCGTTCGAAATTGGCAAGAATATCGCCCGCGGCATCACCGCCAAACGCACGGCCACCTTCGCCCGGTGTTCTGGCATTGCCATCGGTATCGCCAAGATAAATCTCGACCCCGGCGCTTGAACCCTCATAGCTGATGGTATCAATGCCATCGCCGCCATCAAGCGTATCGGCACCCGCACCGCCTTCGATGGTGTCATCCCCGGCACCGCCCGAAAGGACGTTATCACCATCCGATCCGGTAATGTCGTCATTGCCCGCCGATCCGATGACATTTTCAAAACCGGAAATAGTGTCGTTGCCGGTTTCGGCACTGCTTGCGGTACCGGCCGACAGATCAACCGTGGCACCACTTGCCGCCTGGCTCAGATCAAGGGTATCGGTGCCCGCACCACCCGAAAGCGTGTCATTCCCGGCACCGGCGATAATGGTGTCGTTACCGGCCCCGCCATAAACGGAGTCATCACCCGCACCCCCGTCCAGAACGTCATCACCATCCGCACCAGACAGGACGTTTGCCCCGCTCGATCCGATAAGCGTATCCGAACCCGCCGTGCCCAGAACATTCTCGAAGCCGGAAATGGTGTCTGTACCGGTGGCATCGCTGCTTGCGGTGCCGGTCGACAGGTTAACCGTCACACCATTGGCAGCATTGAAATCAAGGGTGTCGGTGCCATCACCACCGGCAAGGATATCGTTGCCTGCACCGGCAACAACCGTGTCATCGCCCGTACCCGCATCAACCGTATCGGCGCCGGCACCCGCGGTGATAACATCATTACCATCGCCCGCCAGAATAACGTCGTCACCCGCCCCGGCATCAAGGGTATCGTTACCAGCACCAGCATCAAGCGTATCATTGCCTGCCCCGCCATAAAGACGATCAGCACCGTCGCCCCCCATCAGGGTGTCGTCACCATCACCACCATCGAGCATGTCGTTGCCGATACCACCATCAAGGGTATCATTGCCGCCATTGCCGATCAGGCTGTCATTGCCCGCACCGCCCGAAAGCAGGTTGTCGCCATTCGACCCGGTCAGGGTGTCGCTGCCGCCAGAACCAATCAGGTTTTCAATGCTGGTCAGGGTGTCTGCTTCGCCATTGGCAAGCTGTGCGGTACCGGTTGCAAGGTTCGCACGAACCGCCGCGGCCGAATTGCTGTAATCCGCCGTATCGTTGCCATCACCACCGCGCAGCGCATCATTCCCGGCACCACCCGACAGGGTGTCATCACCAGAACCGCCATCCAGCGTGTTATTCTGCGCATCGCCCCTGATGATGTCATCATGGGCAGATCCGACAACGTTTTCGACCCAGTAGATGCCGTCATTCCCGGCACCACCAGTCGCGGTGTAATTGGCCAGATCAACATTCACGCCCGATGCCGCATCGTCATAGGTCACGGTATCGATGTCACCACCGCCATGGATGATGTCGTCGCCTTCACCACCACGAAGCGTGTCGTTACCCTGCCCGCCGATCAGCGTATCATTGCCTTCGGCACCATCAAGGACATCACGGCCATAACCACCATCGAGATAGTCGTCACCCGCACCGCCATAAAGATTGTCGTCGCCAAGCTCGCCATTGATGCGGTCATTGCCTTCGTTGGCCCAAAGCGCATCGTTGCCGCCGCCACCATTGATGGTGACATCGCCATAGGCAATCGTATCGCTGGTCAGATCAACAACGTCGTTGCCTTCGCCCGCATTGATAACCTCGATTCCGTCAAGGCGCGCGCCGTCGGTGACGGTTTCTTCAACCACCGCATCAAAGGTGATGGAACGCACGAAATAGTCGCTGCTGTCACCACCCGATGAACCGTCGGCATAAGGTTCGCTTTCAAAGGCGAGGTAACGGAATTCAACCGGATTGCCCAGACTGTCGGTGACACTGATGGTTGCGGTGCCGACACCGCCACTGGTGTAATTGATCGTGCTTTCGTCAAGCACACCCGATGCCACCAGATTGCCATCGGCATCAAAGGCCTGCCACGAACCGACTTCGCCGCCATGTTCCGATGCCATCAGGTTGGAAACCTGAACCGTGGCATTGCGCGCATTGGCACCAAGATCGACAACAACGGCTTCGCTTTCGCCGGTATTGCCATTGTGGTTGATCTGGCTTCCGGCCGGTGAACCGCCGTTATTACCGATACCGTTGCCATCAAAAGTCACGGTGTCATCGGCCGCGGCAAGGTTCAGTTTGCCGTCTTCACCGACATAGGATGTACCAAAATCAAAGGCGTAAAGATTTGCATCCGACCATGCGGCCTGCACGGCACCCGATGATGCCGAATCCGTCAGGCCGAATGTCCGGGTTTCGATCGTGCTACCCGTCGTCTGGCCATCGCCCAGTTTGCTGCCATCAAGGATCAGCGCATCACCGCCACCGGTCAGGTTCAGGGTGTCGGTACCGTCACCACCGATGAAGGTATCGTCCGAGATGTTCTTGCCGCCGATATTTGCAAGCTCACCGGTGCCATCGACGCCCGGGCTGCCGGTATTTTCGGTGGTTTCACCGCTTGCGGCCGTGCCATCGGCGTCGAAATTCAGGACATCGTCGCCGGATCCGCCATCAAGGGTGTCGTCACCTGCACCACCCGAAAGCGTGTCGGCGCCATCTCCACCATTAAGTTCATCATTGCCGGTGCCGCCGCCAAGCGTATCCGAACCGGTCCCGCCATCGACGGTGTCATCGCCTGAACCACCCGTCAGGGTATCGTTGCCCGCACCACCATCAATCGTATCGTTACCGGCACCGCCATCGACAATATCGTCACCCGCAAGCGCATCAATGACGTCATCGCCATCGCCACCGGTCAGGCTGTCGTCATAAGGCGTCCCACCATCGGTCACACCGGTGAAATCATCGGCTGAAAGATCAAGCGGATTGACACCCTGCAGCGTTATCGTGCCGCCGGACGGCAGATTGATCACCGCATCGCCAAGCGAATTGCCGGTGATCAGATCACGAAGCTGGGTCCAGGTTTCAATGCCCGTGCCATCAAGAGTCAGTTTGTCGGTCCCGACTTCGAAGTCGGTGACAACATCATCATCGGTGCCATCGGCAAAGATAAAGCTGTCATTGCCCGCCCCGCCCGAAAGCGTATCGTCGCCAGCCCCGCCATCAAGGGTGTCGTTACCCGCCCCTGCGGCCATGACGTTATTGGCGTCCGATCCGGTCAGTTCATCATCGCCCGAACCGGTTGTGACATTTTCAATGTTCGAAATGATGTCCGAACCGGTTTCTGCCGATTGCGCCGAACCTGCCGCCAGATTGACCGTGGCACCACTGGTTGCGTTGCGCATGTCGATGGTGTCATTGCCCTGGCCACCATCAAGACTGTCATCACCGGCACCCGCGATAACCGTGTCATCGCCCGTCCCGGCATCGACATGGTCACTGCCCGCACCATCGGACACGACATCGTTGCCATCACCGGCAACGATCCGGTCATTGCCATCGGCACCGTCAATCGTGTCATTTCCGGCACCAGACGATATTGTGTCATCGGCGGAACTTCCGGAAATCGTATCGTCACCCGCACCCGTAACGACCTGTTCGAAGCCCGAAATACTGTCAGAACCGGTTTCCGTGCTGCTTGCCGTACCATTTTCAAGATCAATGACAGCCCCGCCATCGGCATTGGTCAGATCAAGCGTATCGGTGCCATCGCCACCGGCAAGAATATCATTACCGGCATCACCGATAACGGTATCGTCACCCGCACCGGCATCGACCGTATCATTACCGTCACCCGACGAAATCACATCATTGCCGTCACCTGCGGCAATCACATCATCGCCGGAACCAGCGGCGATATCGTCATCACCCGACCCGGCATCAATCACGTCACTGCCGGCACCCGTATTGATATGGTCATTGCCATCACCCGCAAGGACGCTGTCATCCCCGGCACTGGTCCAGATGGTATCGTTGCCAGCCCCGCCATCAACCGTGACATCGCCATAGGAATGAACCTGGCTGGTCAGATCGACAACGTCATCACCGTCGCCGGTTTCAATGACTTCAACGCCACTGATTGACGGATTGGCGGAACCATTTTCATGATCGCGATCCAGAATGATCGCATCGCCGCCCGACGTGCCCACCAGCGTATCGATGCCGTCACCGCCATCATACTGATCATCACTGATACCAAGACCGTCAAGATCGGCAATTTCGCCGGTGCCATCGACACCCGGGCTGCCCGCATGATCGGTGGTATCACCCGACTGACCGGTGCGATCCGCGCCAAATTCCAGAACGTCATCACCCGCACCGCCGTCAAGCGTATCCGTGCCGGGGCCGCCGATCAGGGTGTCGTTGCCATCACCACCGTCAAGCGTATCATCACCTTCGCCGCCATCAACCGTATCGTCGCCGGCACCACCACCAACAGTGTCGTTACCCGCACCGCCACCGACGGAATCATTACCATCACCGCCGTCGACCGTGTCATTGCCATCGCCACCGTCGACCGTGTCGTTACCGGCACCACCGCCAACACTATCGTCACCCGATCCGCCACCAACGGAATCATCACCGTCGCCGCCGTCGACAGTGTCATTACCTTCGCCACCGTCGACCGTATCGTTACCGGCACCACCGCCAACACTATCGTCGCCCGTGCCGCCACCAACGGAATCATCGCCGTCGCCACCATCGACCGAGTCATTACCTTCGCCACCGTCGACCGTGTCGTTGCCATCACCGGCACCAACCGTATCGTCACCGCTGCCACCGCCAAGTGTATCATCACCCGGCGTTCCGACATTTTCGATTCCGGCAAAGTGATCCGGTGTCAGGTCGCCAACAGCAACGCCCGAAAGCGTTACCGTGCCGCCGGACGGCAACGTGATCACCGCACCATCCGGACCATCGGACAGAAGCGGCTGCAATTCGGTCCAGCTTGAAACACCGATATCGGGC
Organism: Thalassospira sp. A3_1; assembly: GCF_017744215.1. Classification (NCBI taxonomy): domain Bacteria; kingdom Pseudomonadati; phylum Pseudomonadota; class Alphaproteobacteria; order Rhodospirillales; family Thalassospiraceae; genus Thalassospira; species Thalassospira sp. A3_1. Next base: position 734,431 of record NZ_JAGHQQ010000001.1, read on the forward strand.
AGGGAAATCACGTCGCTGGCGATGTCAAAGTCGCTGACCAGATCGGCGTCGCTGCCATCTTCAAAAACAAAGACATCCGCGCCATCGCCACCGCTCAGGGTGTCGTTGCCGTCGCCTGCCACCAGTGTGTCATTCCCCGCACCGCCCGAAAGGACGTCGTCGCCAGCGCCACCATCAATCACGTCCTCGCCAGCGCCGCCGTCAATCGTGTTGGCCGCATCACTGCCGGTAATGGTATCGGCGCCTGCCGAACCCGTGACATTTTCGAAATTGGCAATCGTATCGGAACCGGTCTGCCCACCATTCGCCGTGCCGGCGGCAAGATCAACCGTTACCCCGCCACTGGTGCCCGACAGATCAAGCGTATCAATACCGTCGCCGCCATCAAGGTGATCGTTACCGGCATCAATCGAAACCGTATCGTTGCCTGCACCGGCATCAATCACATTGTCCGCGGCATTACCGATGATAGTGTCATCACCATCCGTCGCGATCACATTTTCAAAGCCGGAAATGCTGTCCGAACCGGTGGCATCGCTGCTTGCCGTGCCATTGGTCAGGTCAATTGTCGCGCCATTGGCCGCAGACATATCAAGTGTATCGGCACCGTCACCACCCGAAAGCGTATCATCACCGATACCGGCCATGATGGTGTCGTCGCCAGCACCGCCCGCGATGATGTCATTTCCGGTTCCGCCATCGATGATGTCGTTATCAGCACCCCCATCGATATTATCGGCACCCGCACCGCCAAGAATATTGTCCGAACCGGCACCCCCAAGGATGACGTCATCACCATCATTGGCCCACAGGGTATCGTCACCGGCACCGCCATCAATCGTGACGTCACCATAGGAATGCGTTTCACTGGTCAGATCGACAACATCGTTACCCGCACCGGCATTGATGTTTTCAATATCGACAATCGACGGGTTGGCGGCACCGCCACCGGCGTGATCGCGATCCAGGATGATGGCATCATCACCGTCCCCTGCCTGCAGGGTATCGTTGCCTTCGCCACCGACAAAGCTGTCATCAGAAAGGTTTTTACCACTGATATCGGCAACGTCACCGGTGCCATCCGTCGTCGGGCTGCCGACATGGTCGGTGGTTTCACCCGACGCCGCGACATGGTCCCCTTCGAAGGCCAGGACATCGTCACCGGCCCCACCATCAAGCAGATCTGCCCCGGCGCCACCGGCAAGGGTGTCGTTGCCCGCACCGCCCGAAAGGGTATCATCACCGGCACCACCCGAAAGGATGTTATCGCCATCCGACCCCAGAAGGGTATCGTTGCCCGAACCACCGGTCGCCCCTTCGATATCGATCAGGGTATCGTTGCCATCGCCAGTCGTGCCGGTACCCGCGGCCAGATCGACCACAACCGGATCGGTCCGGTCCGAATAATCGGCGATATCGGTGCCATCGCCACCGACAAGGGTATCATTGCCGGTACCCGCCTGCAGGGTATCGTTACCCGCCCCGCCCAGAATGGTGTCATCGCCACCACCACCGGCCAGCACATCGTCACCGGCACCACCTTCGATCACGTTGCTGGCATCATCGCCCGAAATGGTATCGGCATGATCAGACCCGATCACGGTTTCAAAGCCGTCAATCACATCATTTCCGGCACCACCGGTTGCGGTACCATTGGCAAGGTCAACGGAAACGCCTTCTTCGGCCCCTTCGTAGGACAGCGTATCATCGCCTTCGCCGCCAATCAGGGTATCGTCGCCACCATTGCCATAAACGGTATCGTTGCCTGCGCCGCCATCCAGGATATTGGCGTTTTCATCACCAATCAGGATATCGTCGCCATCCCCGCCGGTGACATTTTCGATGCTATCAAGGGTATCGTTTCCGGCTGCGCCAGTTGCGCTACCTGTGCTCAGGTCAACGGTGACACCTTCGGATGTGTCGGAATAATCGGCGGTATCGTTGCCATCCCCGCCATTCAGTTCGTCATCACCGGCACCACCGATCAGGGTATCGTTGCCCGCATCGCCATTGATGACATCGTCACCGGCACCGCCATCAACAATATCGTCACCGTCCAGCGCATTGATTTCATCGCCAAGCTGGCTGCCCTGCAGGACGTCGTCGAATTCAGTACCTTCGATGGTGACATAGCCAAAGAAATTATCCGGCCCAAGATCATCGACCGAAACACCTTCAAGCGTGATGCTTTCACCCGGGCCGAGCGAGATAACCGCATTGCCGTTGGCGTCATCGAACATGCGATCAGCAAGATCGCTATAATCCTCAATCCCATAGGATGACAGATCAATCACATCTTCGTTGACGTCAAAATCGGTAACCGTATCGCTGCCGCCACCCGGGGTAACAACAATCATGTCTTCGCCGTCGCCGGTGATAATGACGTCGTCACCATCGCCGCCAAACAGCGTATCGTTGCCCGAACCACCATCCAGGGTATTGACCCCGTCCGCCCCGATCAGGGTATCGGCAAAATCGGTACCAATGACCCGTTCGACATTGCGAACGATATCATTGCCGCCCGAACCCGATGCATACTGGTTGACCAGATCAACGACAACCGGGCCTTCGACATTGGAATAATCGGCCGTGTCGATACCGTCGCCACCATCAATGATGTCGTCACCGGTATCACCATAAATCCAGTCGTCGCCGGTCCCGGCCTGAATGATGTCGTCACCCGTGCCACCCGACAGGGTGTCGTTATCCGCCCCACCATCCAGCACGTCGTTGCCGGTACCACCGGAAAGGGTATCCGATCCCGCACCGCCGGTAATTTCGTCATCACCGCTTCCGGCATCAACAACGTCATCCCCCGAACCGACATTGATCACGTCGTTCCCGGCCCCGGCCGTTACGGTGTTATCTGCAGCATTGCCATTGATTGTGTCGTTGAAGTCCGAACCGACAACATTTTCGATATTGGCAAGCGTGTCGTTGCCCTGACCGGTGGCTGTGCCGTCTTCAAGATTAACGTCAACAGCATTGTTGGCGCTGCCATAATCAGCGGTATCCGAACCGGCACCGCCGTCAATGACGTCATTGCCTTCGCCCCCGGCCAGCGTGTCATTCCCGGCAAGGCCCGACAGGGTGTTGTCACCAACATCACCCGTCAGCGTATCTTCAAACAGCGTCCCGGTAAGATTTTCGATGCCATCAAGCACATCATCGCCATCACCACCAGTGACTGTACCGGTCGACAGATCACCCACAATACCGGCCGTCTCGGTCGAGTAGTCGACCGTATCACTGCCTGCACCACCGACCAGCGTATCGGAACCCGAATTACCAACCAGCGTATCATCGCCGGCATCGCCAGAAAGGATGTCATTGCCAGCGCCACCAATCAGGCGGTCATTGCCGTCACCGCCCGAAACAGTGTCATCCCCGCCCAACGCGTTGATGATGTCACCGCCTGAACCGCCAATCATTTCATCAGCATTTTCGGTCCCCAGGCGGACATCGACACCGATGAAATTATCAATGCCAAGCGAAGATGCCTGAACACCTTCAAGGGTGATCGTATCACCGCTATCGAGCGTAATGGTCAGGTTGCCGCGGGCATCGGTTCCAAACAGGCTTTCAAGAGCACCATAACCGGCAATATTGAAGTCCGTCAGATCAATGACGTCATTCGCCGGATCAAAATCGGTAATCGTGTCATTACCGTCGCCCGGACGAAACACGACCTGATCCCTGCCAGTTCCGAGTGTCAGCGTGTCGCTACCAAGACCCGCTTCGAATGTGTCATCACCAGCACCACCGATGAAGGTGTCGTTCTCCGCACCACCGATAAAGGTATCGTCGAATGCCGAACCTTCAATAACTTCAATACCGTCAAGCGTATCTGTGCCGGTTGCAGACCCACTGACAGTATCGTTTGCGGTATCAACCAGAACAGGGCCGGTTGCGTCGGCATAACTGGCGGTGTCAAGCCCGTCACCACCCATCAGAACATCGTCACCGCCGCCGGAAAGAAGGGTATCGTTGCCTGCCCCCCCTTCAAGCGTGTCGGCACCGTCACCGCCGGAAATGACATCGTCGCCAGCACCACCATTTACAACGTCGTCGCCAGCGCCAGTCGTAATGATGTTGTTGCCATCATCCCCAACGACAGTGTCATTGCCCGATCCGGTCGTGATATTTTCGATATTGGCAAAATTGTCGGTATCCGCGCCATCAGTTGCCTGACCACCGGCCATATCAACGGTGACGTCACCGGCAAGGTCAGAAAGATCAAGCGTGTCGACACCGGCACCGCCATCTATGGTATCCGACCCGGTACCGCCACGGAGCGTATCATTCCCCGCACCACCTGACAGAACGTCATCACCGGCACGACCATCGATGAAATCATCACCTGCACCGCCGTCAATGCTGTTGGTGCCGGAATCACCACGCAAAGTATCGGCGAAGGCCGAACCGTTGATATTTTCAAAATTGGAAATCTGGTCGTTGTCGGCACCGCCAACGACACCGCTTTGCAAGTCGACACTTACCGAGCCGCTGGCGCTGTTATAGGAAATGGTATCTTCGCCAGCTCCACCGTCGAGAATATCGCGACCTGTGCCACCATCGATCAGGTCATTACCGTCGCCACCCGATAGAACGTCGTCACCGGCACCGCCAAGCAGTGTATCTTCGCCGGCACCAGCGATAACCGTATCAGCATTGTTGCTTCCGGTGATGGTATCGTTGAAATCGGACGCCAGAATCTGTTCGATCCCGGTGAACAGATCGGTTCCTGTATCGGCTCCGGTGGCAATATTGTTGGCAAGATCGATATTCAAACCCGACTGGGCCGTCCGGAAATCAAGAGTATCCGATCCCTCACCACCGACATAGGTGTCGTCACCGGCTTCGCCGACAAAGCTGTCATTGCCAGCACCACCATTCAGAAGGTCGTTACCGGCACCACCCGACAATACGTCATTCCCGAGCCCGCCAAGCAATGTATTGTCAGCATCATTACCGGTAATCGTGTCGTCAAAAGCCGTACCCGTGACATTTTCGAAACCGGCAATATCGTCGTTGCCATCGGCACCGCTGGATATGCCCGTCGCCAGATTGACGGTCTGTCCGCCGGTCGCACCGGAATAATCAAGCGTATCAATGCCCGCACCACCGCGAAGAGTATCATCGCCCGCGCCACCGATAACGGTATCGTTTCCACCTTCGGCACTGATGAAATCATTCCCGGCACCACCCGATAGAACGTTATTACCGCTCGACCCGGTCATGCTGTCGTTGAAGTCAGTACCGGTTGCGTTCTCGATACCGGTAAAGCTGTCCGCACCATCCGCTTTTTGCGTCGAACCTGCCTGCAGGTTCAGCGATACACCACCATCAGCAGTACTGTAATCAATCGTGTCTGTGCCAGTACCACCGTCAAACACATCGTTTCCGGCACTGCCAATAAACCGGTCGTTCCCGGCACCGCCAATCAACGTGTTATCAGCATCCGAACCCGTGATCGTATCGCCAAAGGACGAACCAATGACATTTTCAACGTTGGAAACGCTGTCGGCTGTTTCCGAATCTGTCTGACCGGTCGCAAGATCGATTTCAACACCACCGGTTTGTGCCGAATAATCGATGGTATCAATACCATCACCGCCATCAACATGGTCGACACCATCACCTGCAATCAGGGTATCGTTACCAGCCCCACCCAACAGGGTATCGTCGCCGGCCCCACCCGAAAGGATATCGTTGCCCGCACGGCCATCAAGGATATTACCCCCCTGATCTCCAGTGATGATGTCACCGGCATTCGATCCGCTCACATTTTCAATGGCACTTAATGTATCCGTCCCAAGTCCGGTTGCCGATCCGGTTGTCAGGTCAACATTCACACCATTGGTCGCATTGAGGTAATCGACCGTATCGACACCCCCGTTACCGATCAGGGTATCATTGCCACCCGTTGCGATAAGGGTGTCGTTGCCTGCGCCGCCATCAAGACGGTTATTGCCGTTATCACCTTCAAGCACGTCATTGAATGCCGAGCCAGTGGCATTTTCGAAATCGACCAGAACATCATCACCGGCGGCACCGGTTGCCGTCAGATCGGCCAAATTGACACTAACCCCGCCCGACGCCGATGCGTAGGATGCGGTATCACTGCCCGCGCCACCAAACAGGGTGTCATTCCCGCCAAGGCCATCGATCACGTCATCCCCGGCATTACCCGAAATCACGTTATCCCCGGAACTGCCGGTCAGGACGTCGGCGGAAGAACTGCCAATGATGTTTTCGATATTCGACAGACGGTCATTGCCCGCGGCCCCGGAAACCTCACCGGTTTGAAGACTTGCATTAACGCCACCAGCGGCATCGCTGTAATCGACGGTGTCGGTATCGGCACCACCGTCAATACGGTCATCCCCGTCGCCACCATTCAGCAGGTCGTCACCAGCCCCCCCGGCAAGGCTGTCATCCCCTTCAAAACCGTAAAGCGTGTCATCCCCGTCAAGACCCGACAGGGTATCGCGCCCGTCCGTGCCAGTCAGAACGTCATCACCAAGCGTACCGACAATGTCGCGAATGCCGATAAAGTTATCCGCAGATATACCGGCCTTGCTGACACCTTCCAGCGTCATCGTCACACCGTCACCAAAGTCGATCACCAGATCGCCATTACCGTTCTCGCTCATCTGCTCGAACAGTTCGCCATAGGTGTCGATGGATAGCCCGGTAAGATCAATCTGATCACTGTTGACATTGAAGTCGGTAACTGTGTCGTTCCCGTCACCCGGCGCAATCTGGTAAATATCGGCACCCGCGCCACCAGTCAGGGTATCATCCCCTGCGCCGCCGGTGATGGTATCATTCCCGCCCCCGGCAGAAATCACGTTATTGCCAGCATCACCCGTCAGGTTATCAGCCCCGGACGAACCGATCAGGTTTTCAATACCTGAAAGCGTATCGGTTCCCGATGCACTTGTCGCCGTACCGTCCGCAAGATTGACCGTAACAGCACCGGTATCCTCGAAACTCGCAGTGTCGAGGCCTGCACCGCCGTCGATAACATCATTACCGGCTCCGCCGCGAAGCATGTCGTTGCCATCGCCACCGGCCAGGACATCATTGCCATCGCCGCCAATCAGGGTGTTATCAGCGCCATCGCCTATTAGCGTATCGTCGAACGCACTGCCTTGCAGGTTTTCGATGCCTGACAATGTATCATTGCCATCCGCGCCACTCGCCGTGCCCGCCGCCAGATCGACGGTAACACCGCCCGTAGCAGCAGAGTAATCGGCAAGATCAACACCACTGCCCCCGTTCAGGATATCGTCACCGGCACCACCTGAAAGAATATCTGTCCCGGCACCACCAAGAACCTGATCGTTCCCGGCACCGCCTGACAACGTGTCATTGCCTGCTTCCCCACGCAGGATATTGTCCTGATCGTCGCCAAGAATACGGTCGGCATTTTGCGAACCGATAACGTTTTCGATATTGATCAAGGTATCGGTAATACCGCCTACAGAACCTGTCCCGGCAGAAAGATCGACATCGACCCCGACACTTTGACCATAATCAACCGTATCGCAACCTGTACCACCGTCAAGAACATCCGTTCCCGCACCACCTGAAAGCGTATCGTCGCCTTCCCCACCAAAAACAGTATCGTTCCCCGCACCCGCGAAAATCGTATCGTTCCCGGCGAGACCATCGATGATTTCAGCAACATCCGTGGCGTTGATCACATCATCATTTTCGGTCGCGCCAAGGGTTTCAAGGCCGCTGAAGTTTGAAACGTCGAGTGCCGAAACCGGGATACCGGTCAATGTCAGGCTGTTGCCATTGATCGTGATAACGGCATTGCCATTATCATCTGTGCTGATCAACGGTTTTAACGCTTCCCAGTTTGGAATATCAAACGCGCCCAGATCAATCTGGTCACTGGTCACATCGAAATCGGCAATTTTATCGTTCCCGGCAAACGTCCCGAAAACAAAAGTATCCGAACCGTCACCACCAATCAGAAGGTCGTCACCACGCCCGCCATTCAGGGTGTCATCCCCGGCACCGGCACTCAGGGTATTTGCGCCTTCGGAACCTGTAATGGTGTCGTTGAAGCTGGAACCAATAGCGTTTTCAATATCGGTAATCGTATCGGAACCTTCGGACCCGATCGCTGACCCGGCACCGAGATTGATTTCAACACCGCCAGCCGCGTCATCGTAGGTAACGGTGTCAATACCGCTACCGCCCGCGATTTTGTCGTTGCCGGCACCGCCATTCAGCATGTCAGCGCCAACACCGCCGACAAGATAATCGTCACCATCCCCCCCACTGATGGTATCGTCGCCCTGTCCACCAAGAAGGGTATTGGCCTGATCATTACCCGTAAGACTGTCAGCATAAATCGAACCACTGACGTTCTCGATCCCGGTCAGGGTATCGTTACCCGCACCACCCGATGCCGTTCCCGCACCAAGATCGACCGAAACACCGGAAGCTGCGTCTCCGTATTGCGCGGTATCGTTTCCGGCACCACCATCAAGGACATCGTCGCCCGTGCCGCCGTTCAGAAGATCGTTTCCATCCCCGCCAAACAGGGTGTCGTTTCCGGCATTACCATGAATCGTATCGTCATCAGCCAGGCCATTGATGACGTCACTGCGGTTCGTTCCGCTCAGAACATCACGATTTTCCGTACCATCCAGCGACCGGATACCGGCAAAGTTCGCGTATGTAAGGGCATCGGGATCCACACCTTCAAGTGTGACGACCGAACCGCCAACCGTAATCGTGGCATTGCCCGCGGCATCTTCACCGATAAATCCGGCGACATCGGAAAACAGTTCAAGTCCGTCGATGCCCTGAATATCGATGACGTCATTGGCCGGATCAAAATCAGTGATCAGGTCATTGTCGCTTTGCGCCGAGACAACAAATGTGTCCCGACCGCTTCCACCGCTGAGGGTATCGTCGCCACCGCGCCCATCGATGGTATCGTCGCCCGCACCACCAATGAAACGTTCCGACGCATCACTGCCCGAAAGAATATCCGCGCCCGAAGAGCCCTCGTATTCTTCAAACCCGCTGAAAATATCCGCCGAACCACCGGAAACGGCCTGACCGGTCTGCGCATCCAGAACGATCCCCTGAGCAAAGTCCGCCCCGCCCGCATAGGACAACGTGTCCCGTCCATCCCCGCCAGACAAAGTATCATCGCCAGTACTACCGAAAACGGTATCGTTTCCGGCACCGGTATCAATAATGTTGTCCTGATCGTTACCGTGAATGACGTCATCACCATCGCCGGTTGTCACATTATCGATTTCGATCAGGGTATCATTGCCCTCGCCGGTTGCAGTGCCATCGGCCAGATCGACATTGATATCGGCATTCGTCCCGACAAAGTCGGCGGTGTCGCTACCGGTACCACCAACCAGCGTGTCGTCCCCCGCCCCGCCCGAAAGGGTATCGTCGCCTGCACCACCTGAAAGAATATTGGCACCATCATTGCCGCGAATAACATCGTCACCCGACGAACCAACAGCGTTTTCGATGTTGGACAAAATCGTCTGGCCAAAATCGGATTGTCCTGTCCCGGCAGCAAGATCGACAGTAACTCCAGTCTGTCCGGCAAAACTGACGGTATCGACACCGTCACCCCCATCAAGAGTATCGTTGCCACGTCCGCCATTCAGGAAGTCGTCACCGGCACCTGTCGAAATAACGTTATCACTGCTATCGCCAGTCACAACGTCATTGCCAGCACCGGTGACAATGTTCTCGATCCCCGTGACGGTATCTGTCTCACCGCTGGTATCATCAATGACAACACCGGCACCCAGATTAACCGTCTGCGCACCATCGCGCGCACTCAGATCCAGCGTATCGTTGCCCGCGCCGCCGATATAGGTGTCATTGCCTGCCTCGGCGACAAAGGTATCGTCACCGGCACCGCCATCAAGCGTATCGTTGCCATCGCGACCGGTGATGGTGTCGTTGCCTGCCCCGCCCTGGAGCACGTTAACACCGCTGTCACCCGAAATCGTATCGTCGTAATTCGATCCGATAACGTTTTCGATACGGTCAAGAACATCATTGCCATCGGCACCGGTTGCACTACCGGCGGCAAGGTCGACATTCACCGACCCATTGGCACCGGAATAATCAACCGTATCAATACCTTCCTGACCGCGCAGGGTATCGTTGCCCAAACCGCCCGAAAGCGTGTCATTGCCATAACCGCCAGAAATGACATCGTCACCGGCTCCACCGCCAAGGATATCGTTCCCGTCAAACCCATACAGCGCATCATCGCCGTCAGTACCTTCGGCAACGTCGTCGCCATCACTTTCAAAGATACGGCCAAACCCGCGGAAATTATCCGCAACAAGACTGTCCGAACTGACCCCTTCAAGGGTCAGAACACCCTGCTCGCCGAAATCGATAATGGTATTGCCGTTGCCATCGTCGCTCATCATCGCTTGCAGGGTCGCGAAATCGGTCACGCCCAGCTTCGAAAGATCGACAGTATCTTCGGCAATATTGAAATCGGTAACCGTGTCACTACCGAAATTCTCGGTCAGTTCGATGTCATCCTTGCCCGAACCGGTCGTCAGCGTATCGTCACCCGCCCCACCGGTCAGGGTATCGATGCCATCCCCGCCAATCAGCACGTTATTGCCGTCATCACCGGTAATATGATCATCGAAGTCCGAACCGATGACGTCTTCAACCATCTGCAGGACATCATTGCCTGCCCCACCGGTTGCCGTGCTCTGCGAAAGATCGACGGTTACCGCATCGGTCGCATCGGTATAGCTGACGGTATCAGTACCATCGCCGCCCTGGATATGATCATTGCCAAGACCGCCGCGCAGGAAATCATCACCCGAACCGCCCTGCAAAACGTCATTGCCGGTACCACCAACCAGAAGGTCGCTGCCTTCGCCACCCTGAAGAATGTCGTCTTCGGAGCCGCCATAAAGGCTGTCATTGCCTTCACCACCCTGCAAGACATCGGCACCGGCACCTCCATCAAGGGTGTCGTCGCCAAGGCCGCCCTGCAGCACATCGTTACCAAGACCACCATCCATGACGTCATTGCCGCCACTGCCCTGCAGGGTGTCATTCCCGGCAGCCCCGCCAAGGAAATCATCACCATCGGAGCCATGGACAATGTCGTTCCCCGATGTCGGGGTGTTGTCATAGATATTGGTATCGTCGCCGGTCTCATTTCCGCTGTCGGTAGCACCACCTCCGGTATCGCCACCAGCCTCATCCCCGGCTTCGGAATCCGTCTCGCCCGTGGTCTCACCATCCGTCTGCTCGCCCGATGTGCTGTCGCCACCTTCAGCACCCGCGTCAATCGGGTCTGCTTCGCCATCGATGGTTTCGCCGCCGGTCGTATCCTCGCCGTCGCCTTCATCTTCACCAACAGTCTCATCACCGGTTGCGTCACCGGAAAGACCGGTTTCATCCGCACCGGATTCCGGCGATGTTTCTGCCCCGGCCTGAAGGCCGCTATTGGTGTTTTCCTGTTCGGTCTGGTTCTCTCCGGATGGCTGTTCTTCGCCGTCCGTGCTGTCATCACCATCATCCGACACAGGCGTATCTTCATTCAGAACGTCTTCGCCCGCGCCATCCGAACCGCCGAGGCTGTCGCCTTCGGCACCGTCACCCGCGTTCGTTTCGTCGCCTTCTGCGTCCGAACCGGTTTCAGCAGGGGGTGTTTGCTGATCGGGTGTGGTTTCTCCGTCGGTGGCCTCATTCGATGCATCACCGGAAGTCTCACCGTCGGTTTCGGTCGAAGAGCCTTCTTCGGTTCCGGATGTTTCCGAACCGTTTTCTGCCGGGGCGTCTTCTCCTTCCGTCACCGGATCGGTCGAACCTTCATCGGCGGTGTCTGCGGGATCGGTGCCACCCGCACCGTTTGAAGTCTCTTCGCCAGATGCACCGGTTTCACCCGAACCATCACCCGATGCCGTATCATCCGGCTCGTTCGGGGATGCGTTATCGGATGCGTCATCCTGCGCGCCGGTTTGCGTATCGCCCGTCTGCGTCTGATCACCGTCGTTGGTCGATCCGGTTTCGATTTCCTGCGGCGCACCATCGTTATTGCCAGCCCCATCCGTCTCGTCACTGCCGGTTTCCGATTCCGTGTTGGTATCAGCGCCAGCATCAGAGCCCGCTTCGGTCCCATTCTGACCGGTTGGGGTTGTTTCATCGCTACCAGTGTTCGGATCGGCTTCGTCATCCGTTCCGGCGTCACCGGTGGTTTCATCACCTTCGTCCGAACCGGTGTCGGTTTCGGTTCCCGTGTCGGTTTCTGCGTCGCCGGTTTCCTCGGTGATGGTGTCATCACCCGAGCCCCCAGATGCAGAATCATCGCCAGCCCCGCCATCGGTTTCTGGCTGGGAGGTTTCCCCACCGCTACCGGAAGAAGCCTGATCACCTGTTTCGCTATCGGTCGTATCACCGCCGGACGTATCAGTTTCGCCCGTCACCGGATCATCCGACGGGTCTGATGCCTCATCGGTCGTATCGCCGGTCGTTTCACCAGAATTTTCGGAACTGCTGTCCGCACCGGTGTCGGTCTCGGCTGCCGTATCACCGCCGGATGCATCGTCATTTGCCGCGCCGGAATCCGTGTTGCTGCCGGTTTCAGATGCGGCATCATCGTCCGTTTCGGCCTCGGTCCGGCTTTCGGCTGCACCATTTTTCAGGTCAACAACCACACCCTGTTCGGACGTGCTGTAATCAAGGGTGTTGCGACCCGCGCCACCGTCAATCGTATCGCTGCCGGCACTGGCGCCAAAGGTATCGTCGCCTGCACCACCCCAAAGCGTATTGTTTCCGGCATCCCCGCGCAGGACATCATCGCCCGATGTCCCGGTCAGATTTTCGATATTGCTAAATGAAACGGTATTGCTGCCGCTGACACTGCCTGCCGTACCGGTCGAAAGATCGGCGGTCACGGCATCTTCGGACCCGTCAAATGACAGCGTATCGTTGCCAGAACCGCCATCAACAGCATCACTGCCGCCATTGCCCGAAATCACATCGTCGCCAGACGTGCCCTGGATCACGTCATCACCCGACGTTCCGTCAATGACGGTTGCATCGCCCGACGACGGATCGCCGGAGCTGTCCAGCGCGAAATCCGTCAGTTTCGGGGCATCAACAAGGGTGATGTCGGAAAGCTGGGCAATCGTAATGCCCTTAAGCGTAAGCTGATCGCCGGTCGCAAAGGTAATGACGACATTGCCCTGACCGTCATCCGAAGCGCGCGAAACCAGATCGGCCGCACTTTCAATGCCGAGATCATCAAGGGCCAGATAATCTTCGCCAATGGTGAAATCGGTAATGGTCGCCTGCCCAAATCCAGCCTGCAAAACGAATGTGTCGCGGCCTTCGCCACCAGTAACTTCATCCTGACCCTCGCCCGGTACCAGGATATCGTTGCCCGCGCCACCAATCAGCGTGTTGTCGCCCGCATCCCCGATCAGGATGTCGTTATACGACGTGCCGATGACGTTCTGGATATTGGTAAAGACCTGCGTTGCAGGGGATTGTGAACCCGTCTCGCCCGACGAACCGGAATCGGAATTACCCGCAGCAGAGCCATCCTCTGCGCGGTCATCCAGTACCTGTTCGATATCGGCATCGGTTAAACCGGTGCCATCGTCTTGATTGGCGGGCGAGGCCAAGGCTTTGCTCCCTACTTGGGACTAATTTTTCAATCCATTTTCATGGAAGGCAATCAACCATCCATATACACTAGTATAGACCCCAATCAAGAGCCCATCAACGGAAGATGAGCACCAGAATCGGTAAATCACATTTTTTTCATGTTTTACGGGGATTTGGAAGGCGAAATTCGCCTCTGACAGAATCTGTCAGGTTGTATAGGGTGGATATAGGCACCCCAAATCGGGCGCCAGTGCCTATTGTTCGCGGAATGCGCGATCAAAACTGTCGGTGATCGGGGCAAACAGATAGGCGAGAATCGTTCTGGCACCGGTCACGATTTCAAGCTGTGCGGCCATTCCCGGCGATAAAATCATGCCTTCATGTTCGGCAAGACTTTCCGAATCGATTTCGATCATCGCCTGAAAATACGGGCGGCCTTCCGGATCCGTCAGACGGTCCGGCGACACATCGGACACAATCCCCTTTACCGGCGCAAACCAGCGCTGACTGAACGCCGTCACCCGGATATTAACCTCAAGCCCCTCATGCACGACATCAATATCGTTCGGCGATACCCGTGCCTCGATCACCAGCTTGTCATCTTGCGGCACGATTTCAAGGACTTGCGCACCGGGCGGGATCACCCCGCCAACGGTCGAAAACTGCAAATTGGTCACCGTCCCGGAACGCGGGGCCTTGATGTCGGACCGCACCAGAATATCCTCGGCCGATCGCAGCCGTTCATTCAGGTCGGAAATCTCGCCCTGGATATCGCGAAGCTCGGTATTGATGGTTTGCAGATTGTCCCGTGTGAGCTGCGCCTGACTGGATTTGACCTGCTGGATTTGCTGTTCGATGCGCGCAATATCGGCCGAAAACCGCCCGATATTACCCAGAATTTCAACCAGACGGCTTTCAAGCTGCAGCAACCGGGTCCGTCTGGCATAGCCAAGATCGACCATCGGTTTGACCATCGCCAGCTCTTCCTTGACGATGCCAACCTGCTGTTCGGCTGCGGTTTTCTGTTCGCGCGTGCCGATAATCTCGCGGCGCAGTTCCTTGATCCGTTCGTCATAAAGGTCAAGTTCACCGCGAAACGCGTTCATGCGGCTTTGAAACAGGGTTTCCTGCGATTCAACAATCCCGGCATATTTCGGATCATAAAGCGGGGCGGGAAACTGAATTCGGTCCTTGTCGCCACGCTCGGCAATCAGGCGCGCCTGTGTCGCCAGCGCATTGAGATACCGGTTGTTAAGCAGGTCATAACTGGCGCGCGCACGCGTATCGTCAAGCCGGATCAGAACATCCCCACCCTGCACGCGCGCACCATTGCGCACCAGAATTTCGCGAATGATCCCGCCTTCGAGATGCTGGACACTCTGGCGGCCCGAAAACGGTGCCACCACGCCGCTTGCCGTCGCGGCGGAATTGATGCGCGCGGTTGCCGCCCACAAAATCACCGACCCGACACCCAGGATCAGGATCAGAAGACCGATCCGCACAAGCGGTCTGACATCGGTTTCAAGTTCGCGCGCGGTCGGAAGCTGCACCCCTGCCATCAGGCACCACCCTGTCTGCGACCAGCCGATCCTTCAACCACGCGAAGCTGCGGCGGGTCGCTGCGTTTCGGGCGCGGGGCCGGTGCTGGCTGTTCTGCGGCGGTGCGTTCGGCGGCACGCCGTGCCTTGCGGGCTTCTTCCCGCGCGGCGGCCTTTTTGGCCAGAACCTGCGCACGTGCTTCCTTGCGGCTGGCTTCAAGGGCGGCTTCGCGGGCGGTTTTGCGCGCGCTCAGTCTTTGCTGTTCCTGTTTTTCACGGGCGATGCGCATCCGTTCCGCACGTTCATCCGCCGTTGCCGCGGCCTTTTTACGGGTTGCCGGGCGCATGGTCATCATGGTGCCGCCCGGTGTCGGTTGCGGCACCATTTCGGCGCGTTCGATCCCGGCCGTTGCCTTGGCCTGCGCGGCACGGCTGGCCTGTGCGCGGGTCGGCGTCGGCGTCGGCATGATGCCTGCCGGCAGGAGCGGCTGTTCAGGTGTCTGATTTTGCGACGAATTCTTTTCAATGATCGGGCGTGGGGCATCCGGATTGGGAACGGCAATCCGTTTGGGGGTGATCCGCATTTGTCCGTCACGCGCCGGTTCGGTCGCGGGCGAGGCCATTGGGGCGGGAGGAGGCGCGATCATCTGATCGGCCTTGGCCCGCACCGGCACGACCTGAATCTGCCCGTTGGCAAGGGCAAGGATCGCATCGGCCCGCAAAAGAATTTCGCGTTCGTGACTGACGATAAAGGTCGTGATCCCGGCCCGGCGCACGATATCGATCAACGCACTGATATGACCAACACCATTGTCATCAAGGGCGGTTGTCGGTTCATCCAGCAGCAACAGGCGCGGCCGCCCGAACAGGGCGGCGGCAAGGGCAATCAACTGCCGCTGCCCGCCCGAAAGGTTGCGCCCGCCCCGTTCAACCCGGGTTTCATAGCCATCGGGAAGATCAAGGATGAATTTATGCGCCCCGGCCAGTTCGGCCGCCTGAATGATGTCGCGCATTTCCGCATTGCCAAGACGCGCGATATTTTCGGCAATCGTTCCGGGAAACAGGAACGGGTTCTGCGACAGATAGCCGACCTGCGGGCCAAGTTCACCGCGATCAATCCGCGATGCTTCGATCTCGTCAAGTTTGACCGATCCCGATCCGGGCACCCAGATGCCCATGATCAGCTTCAAAAGGGCGGTTTTACCAACCCCATTGAACCCGGCGATGGAAATCACCTGCCCCGGCCCGGTCTTGAAGGAAAATCCCTTGAACAGGACGTTTCGGCTGCCCGGTGGTGCAAAGACCAACCGGTCAACAGTCACCGACATACCGCGCCCGCGCGGCAGCGGGGCCGTATTCGTCTGACGTTTATCCAGAAGGATCTTGTTAAGCCGTTCGAACGAATTGCGTGCCGAATTCCAGCTCCGCCATGCCGAAACCGCCCCATCAAATGGCGCCAGCCCGCGCATCCCCATGATCATGGATGCCACCATGATCCCGATCGTGATGCTCTCAGTCAGCACCAGATAGGCGCCAACCCCGATAAAGCACACCTGCATCGCCAGACGAATGAAATGCGAAAGCGTGGTCGATGTGCCGACCCGGCGGCTGGCCTGACCTTCCCAATACAGGGCATCGGACTGGTCTGCCTGCCAGCGCTGGCGTGCGGACGGGGTCATGCCCATGGCTTCCATCGCCTCGGCATTGCGGATATAGGTTTCTTCCTGTGCGATGCCCCGGTTCTGGCTTTCTTCGGACCGGTCGACCGAAATCTTTGCCGCCGCCTCGTTGGCAATCGCAATCAGGATCAGGATCGTCGCCCCGGCACAGGCCACAAGCCCAAGCCGCGTATCAAAGACGAAAACCACACCGATATAAACCGGCGCCCACATGAAATCGATCAGGGTAAAGGGCCCCGATCCGGTCAGAAACCCGCGCAGACCATAAAGATCGCGCAAGGGTCGCTGGCGCATATTGTTACCGCGTGCCGCCTGCTGCACGACATGGGCAAACAGATCGCCACCAAGTCGAAGATCAAGTGCGGTGCCAACCCGGATCAGAAGGCGGGAACGCAACTGTTCCATCGCCGCAATAAAGACCAGGACAAGCACGATCCCAAGCGTCAGCAACAGCAGCGTATCGACACTGCGGCTGGAAAGGACACGGTCAAATACCTGCATCGAATAGATCGGGATGACCATGTTCAGCATGTTGATGACCATGCTGAATCCGCCGACAAGGGCAATCGACCGCCAGAACACCCGTTCCAGCGGGGTGCGATCCCCTTCCCGTGTCGCGCCCGCCTTGCGGACCGACTGGATTTTGTCCAGCAGGGTCATTGCGTTCCTTCCCGAAACCCCGTTCGCAGCAAGTCTTGTATCATATCAAATATGGTGCACGCGCCAAACGACCCGCGACAAACCTGTTACGAGCCACCTATCCGATTGCATAAGCACTATTCTAGGGCAACATATAAGGATGTGTTAACAAATTAAGGAAGTTCAACGATTTGCGGGCAATAATGCCGTCTTTCGCACATCCCCGGATGCGATCATTGGCTGCGAATCCGGCCCCACCCGCAACGCCCTGCCATCGAACCGATAGCCGCAATTCACGGGCAACATACTGGAAATCATTCATTTTCCGGTTTGAATTGCGCGATCTCAAATCCATACCACGGCTTTTGACATAACCTTGAAACCACCTGCCGGGAAATTCTCTGCCCTTGCTGTTCCGGCGCAAAGGAACAACTTTTCATACAGGGAAAGAGAATCGGTAAACCGCATGGAAAACGACGAAAACAACCAGTCAGATCTCCCCGGCTTCCTGCAACGCTTTCTTGCCATCAGCCCGGGGGGTGCATCGCACACCTTTCCTTTGATGGCCTGCATGGCGGGTGTTCTTGCGGCCTGCGCATGGATGCTGGGCGGATTGTCGATGGCGATTTCGGCTGCGATTGCGGTTGCGCTGATGCTGATGCTTGCCCCCATGGTTTCGCCCGAAATCCTGATGAAGCTTCTGCGTGCCCGGCCACTCGATAGCGGATCATTCCCCGCCATTCACGAAATGGCGGCCATGCTGGCGCGCCGTGCCGGGCTTGATTACCTACCCAAACTTTTCCTTCTGCCGGGCAAGGGGGTCAATGCGATCACCACCGGCACCGCCGAGGATACCACCATCGCAATCTCCAGCGACGCTCTGCATGACCTTTCCCCGCGCCAGATGCGCGCCCTTCTGGCGCACGAGATCGCCCACGCATGGCATGGCGATACCCGCATCCTTCTGATGACCGATGTGCTGTATCGCGCGACCTGGACGGTGGCCCTGTTCGGATTGATGGTTTTCATCTTTGGCGATCTGAACCCGCCGGCATGGATGATCATCATTTTCGGGGCAGTACCCACAATCAGCTTCCTGTTGCAGCGCGCAGTAATCCGGGATCGTGAATTCATTGCCGATCACGGCGCAAGCGACCTTCTGAACGGACCCGAAGACATGATCGATGCGCTTTTGCATATCGATCAGATCAATCGCCGCCGCCTGCGTCTGATCGCCTATCGCAGCACGCAACCGCCATCCCTGCTTGATACCCATCCGTCTGTCGGCGCGCGCATCCGGGCATTGCGGAACCTCAAACCCGGCACATGGCAGAAATTCTTTGAAAACCGGCGTCCACCCGGCGCAAACTAACCCGATCCGACAACAACGACACCCTCTTTCATGCCCCTATCATCCACCCCAGATCAGGAACTTGGTCCCTGCCCGATTTGCGGGCGGAAGATGATCGCGGGCGACAGTGTCGACCGGCATCACTGGACGCCAAAATCAAGGGGCGGCACGGATACCCAATGGCTGCACCGCGTCTGTCATCGCATGATCCACCGATTGTTTGACGAAACCACACTGGCGCGCGATTTCGATACACCGGAAAAAATCATCACCCATCCCGATATGCAGACATTCATCCGATGGATACGCAAAAAGCCCGTTGATTATGTCGACTGGCCGGAAAATACCGGACGATACGGGCGCAATCGTCGCCGCAGCCGTTAAAATCACGAAAATCGACAACAGCCGATTGCATTTTGCCGCCGACATAAAGGTTTACCTTGCGTGGCCGGGCCGATATACGGCCTCAGTTTTGCGGCGACAAACCTGGTCGCAATTGGCACTATGACAAACGATCAGCCTTAGGGTCAGGACCCTACGAACGGACAAAGGAAACCAGATGCCAAGCCTAGACATGCTGAGCGAACTGATCCCGGCCTTTGTCACGTTATTTGTGATCATCGACCCGATCGGGCTGGTGCCGGTCTTTATCGTTCTGACACAGGGCACCGATACCAGACATCGCCGCCGCATGGCGATCCGGGCCTGCATCGCAAGCTTCCTGATCCTTGCCGCCTTTGCCGTGGTAGGCGAAAGCGTGCTGGGCATCTTTGGCATTCACATGCCGGCCTTCCGGATTGCCGGCGGAACACTTCTGTTCCTGATCGCGCTTGAAATGCTGTTTGAACGCCGCAGCCAGAAACGCAACCAGCGCGCCGAACAGGTTCATCAGGAACTTGAAGACGAACACGAACTTGATCAGCAGATCACCGACACCAAACCGGCACAACCCGACGAAGAACCCGACGACATTTCGATCTTCCCGATGTCGATCCCGTTCCTCGCCGGTCCCGGTTCCATCGCGACCGTGATGCTGCTGATGGGCAAATATGAAAACAGCGTGGTGATGCAGGTCAGCGTCGTCGCGGTTGTCGGCCTTGTCATGCTCTGCGCGCTGACCATGTTCCTTCTGGCCAATCTGGTCGCCAAACGCCTGAGCCCGACGGTCGCGACCGTGATCTCCCGCCTGCTCGGCATGATCCTCGCCGCCCTTGCGGTTCAGTTCATCATCGATGGCATCAAGCAGGCGTTTTTCCCGTAATACCGAAAAAGGGCGGAGCCCCCAGCCATCCCTATACCGTGATGTCAAACAGCTTCGGCCAGAATACTTAGCTCATCATGCAGCGCCTTGGGGATCGTCACCCCGTTTTTGCGGCTACGTTCACGGGCCTCAAACCGGCGCTGTGATGGCAGACGTGCCCCCTGTTCGATAATCCGCTCAAACAGTTCCTCAGCGTGATCAAAGTGTTTTTGCGCCTCTTCGCCAAGGAAGGTTTCCGGGGCGAAGGCGATAATGATTTCCCCGTGATGCGGATTGCCCGGTCTATCTTCGGACGCCGCATGGGTTTCGTGCCCCAGAACATCCCCAATCAATGGCCCGGCCAGCAAACCGATCATGGTCGAAAGTGCGGATCCCTTATGCCCGCCAAAGGTCAGCATCGCCCCTGCAAGCGCCTTGGTGGCATCCGTTGTCGGCTGACCGTTTTCATCAATCGCCCAACCTTCAGGAATTTCCTTGCCAGCCCGACGATGAAGCTCGATCTCGCCGCGTGCAATAACGCTGGTGGCAAAATCGAACGTATAGGGGTTTTTCCCCGGACGCGGCCATGAAAAGGCTATCGGATTGGTCCCCAAAAGCGGTTTTGTTCCCCCCGCTGGCGCAACAAAGGCATGGGTCGGCGTCATCGCCATACCAACCAGCCCATGGGCGGAAATCTGTTCAACCTCCGGCCACAGAGCCGAAAAATGAAAACTGTTATTGATCGCCAGAACCGAAATCCCGCAATGGCGTGCTTTTTCAATCAGAAAAGGCAAGCCTTTCTCGAATGACAGTAGCGAGCACCCCTTATGCGCATTGATCCGGGTAACTGCCGGAGCCTGATCCATAATTTCAGGCAGCACATGGGTATCAAGCCCGCCATTACGTGCAGTCTGCACACATCCGATCAAACGATACAGACCATGGGAATGGCATTCATCAATCTGGGCTGCAATGACACTGCGCATGATCGCACTGGCATGTTCATGGCTGAAACCGCCCGCCTCAAGCACGGCAAGGCTAAGTTTTTCGGCCTGTTTGATCGATAAGGTGACGGTATCAGTCATACTGTCTTCCAATTCCGCAAAACACGTTCATTCTGAACTGTGATGGATTTGACCATGGCTCAACCCGGCATGGGCCAAGGCAGCAATCAGGTCTGTACGCGTTACAATACCAATGATCTTACCAGATTCAACAACCGGCACCGCATCACATGCCCCATCGGCCATCAACGGTAACAGGGCGGCAATCGGCGTACTTGCCGTGGCACGCGGCTCTGTCACCGACATGATCTCGATGGCGCGCACCGGTGCGCTACGCTGCCGGTCGATCAGCCGCGACATTGCCGCCATTAACCCACGATCCAGACGCAGTGCATCTTCGCGGGCACGCCGGATCAGATGAATCTGAAAGATCACACCCAGATACTGCCCGCTCTCGCCAACCACCGGTAAAGAGGTAAAGCTGTGGCGACGAAACAGGTCGGCGACCTCGTTAAGCGGGGTTTTGGCATTCACCGTCACCAGATCGCGCGACATGATCTGCCCTGCCGTGATCGGCCCGGCGCGATGGGCCGCGACCTGAAATTCGGCGGCACCGATCAGACGGGCCAGGTCTTCGACACCAAGGTTAAGCGACTGGCGATATTGCTGTAAAATGGTGTTCAGTTCACTCTCGTCCAGACCAAGCCGCTCGATCGGGGCGCGGTCCGCGGTTTGATACGGCCCCTTGTCATCGAAGTGACGCAACGGATATTTCCGCCCGGTCGCCCGGGCATAAAGCACTGCCGTCAGAACAAGAATTACCGTAATCGCGGTAACCGGTGTGATGGCAAACCGAAATCCAAGCTCGGTTGCAATATCCGGGTTCATGGCAACAACCATCGCAACCGCCCCGCCCGGCGGATGAACCGCGCGCGCCAAGATCATAACGGTAATGGCAAGCCCCACGGCCACCGCCACCCGCAAAACCGGGTCAGGGATCACATAACAAACCGCAACCCCGGCAAGGGCAGCAACAGAGTTGCCGACAATCGCTGACCACGGCTGGGCCAGCGGGCTGTTTGGTACGGCAAACAGCAGCACCGATGACGCCCCGAACGGCGCAATCAGATAAAGCCCGGCAGCATGCAGATCAAGGAACGACAGAACGAAACCGGCAACCCCCAGCCCGATCAACGCCCCGAACCCGGCACGGATGGCTTCCTTATGCGTGCTGGCCGGTATCGCCGGATAAAGCGCGCGAAAGTTGCGAATTTTCATAGGATTGGTTCATTTCCGGCCCATTATTGAACATTTTATTATCGTTCAATTTTTATAAATGCGATTTTTTCTAGTACTTATAATTCACATTCCCGTCAATAACGGCGACCGATAAATCCTCAACAAAAAGGAGGGCACCCGGCCCTCCTGTTGAACTTTTCGCGGTAAGGCCTTTGATCGCAATGCCCTGCAAAAGGCCGGATCGCGCCCGTGCTGATTGGCAATATTTTACTGCGCGGTCAGAACATATCCGCCATAGGCGACAAGCATCACAATCCCGATCCCCCGCCCGACCGTTTGACGGCGCAACAGCAAAGTCAGAACCAGCGACGCCGCAATCATGATCGGCAGATCAAAGGTCAGGAAGCGGCTGGCAACCGGGATCGGGGCAATGATGGCGGTCAGGCCAAGAATGCCCAGAATGTTGAAAATGTTCGATCCGACGATATTGCCGATGGCAATTTCCGACTGCTTGCGCAAGGCCGCGATTAACGAGGTGGCGAGTTCCGGCAGGGAAGTACCCACCGCAACAACCGTAAGCCCGATAAACGCCTCGGACACGCCAAAGGTCCGGGCAATCGTCACCGCCCCATCGACCATGAAACGCGCGCCAAACATCAACGCCACCAGCCCGCCAATCACCCAGATCAGCGACAGCCACAAGCCACGCACCGGAACCGGCAGAACCGGCAGATCGCCCTCATCGGCAAGCGGCGCATTGGGCCCATTGCGCGACTGGCGATAGGCAAACACGAGGTAAGCGACAAGCGATGCAAACAGGATCCCCCCGGCAACACGCCCCATCATCCCGAAGGCAAAGATCGGCACAAGGATAATGGCCGCCGCCATCATCACCGCCGTATCGCGTTTCAGCGTATCGCCAGAAACCCGGATCGGCCAGACAAGGGCCGACACCCCCACGATCAACAGAATATTGGCAATATTCGATCCAACAACATTGCCAAGCGCAATATCGGAAACCCCGCGCAGGGCCGCATCAACCGAAACCAGCAATTCCGGGGTCGATGTGCCAAAGCCAACCACGGTCAGGCCGATCAGAAGCGGCGGCATCGCCAGACGCTGCGCAATCCCGACACTGCCACGCACCAGCGCCTCGCCCCCGAAAAACAGACCGGCAAGGCCCGCCAGCAACATCAGATATTCCATAACCAAAGCCCCCAAAATGCGCCAATGATCAATATTGTCACAGCATACAGCGCGCAGATGTGTGTGCACCCCGGGGCCAGCGCAAGTGACCCTGATTACATTTCCGTCCGCAAAGCAAAACGGCCGGGAATTTCCCGGCCGTTAACACAGATTTCCAGATGGATATCAATCCCAGCGTTTGGTCGCGCGGATGATCGCATCGGTATCGATCTGGTAATATTTATAAAGATCAATGCTGTCGCCGCACTGGCCAAACGCATTGACGCCAAGCGGGGCGACGGCGTGACCGCGGACCGAACCAAGCCACGCCAATGCCGCCGGATGACCGTCAATCACGGTAACAAGACGCGCATCCGATGCCAGCGGTTTCAGAAGGTTTTCGATATGGGCCATGCGCCCGTCCGATTTGCCTTCAAGGCGCGCCCGTTCCAGATCCTGCCATTCGTTATAAAGCCGGTCAGTCGATGTCACCGCAAGCAAGCCAATCCCCGGATGATCGGCTTCAAGCTTTTCCCACGCGGCAATCGCTTCGGGGGCCATCGCCCCGCAATAGGCAATCGCCATTTTGCAATTTTCGCCCGGCTCGCGCAGCCAGTACCCACCCGATACGATTTCGGATTTGGTGGCATCGGAAAGATCACGTTCCGGCTGTGCCAGCGGCTTGGTCGACAGGCGCAGATAAACCGATCCGCCTTCGGGATTTTGCAGATGATCAAATGACCAGCCCATGATGGTCGCAAGTTCATCGCCAAAGCTTGGCTCGAAACTGGTCAGGCCCGGCTGCCCCATGCCGATCATCGGGGTTGAAATCGACTGATGCGCACCCCCTTCCGGCGCCAGCGTAATACCGCTTGGCGTGGCAACGACCATAAACCGCGCATCCTGATAACAGGCATAATTCAACGCATCGAGGCCGCGTGCAATGAACGGATCATAAAGCGTCCCAATCGGAAACAGCCGCTGCCCGAACAGGCTGTGCGACAGGCCAAGGGCGGCCAGGTTCAAAAACAGGTTGTTTTCGGCAATGCCAAGTTCGACATGCTGGCCTTCGGGCGATCTGATCCATTTCTGGGCCGAGGGCACCTTGCGTTCGCGGAATTCATCGGCAAGATTTTCACGCGCAAACAGCCCGCGCTGGTTCACAAACCCGCCAAGGTTGGTCGATACCGTCACATCGGGCGATGTGGTGACGATCCGGTCCGCCAGATCGCTATCCTTCATTTTCGCAAGCTCGTTCAGGATTTTGCCAAAAACTTCCTGCGTGCTCGATGTATCAACCCGGGCATAGGGCATTTCGGGGATGTCGATGACGGTCGCGAGCTTCTTGCGCGATTTGCCGTCATTAAACGGTGCTGCATCGATATAGGCACGCACCTTGTCCTCGGCCACGTCAAGACCGGCGGCGTAATCCCATTCCTGCCCGTCCTGAACATTGTTCTGTTTTTTGAACGCATCCATCTGGGCCACATTCATAAGGCCCGCATGGTTGTCCTTGTGCCCCTGAAGCGGGGTGGCATAGCCCTTGACCGTATAGGCGATAAAGATTGTCGGCTTGTCATTGGGAACGGAATCAAACGCATTAAGAACCGCTTCCATGCAATGCCCGCCCAGATTGGTCATCAGGTCATGCAGGGCATCGTCATCATAATCGCCCAGCAGGCTTGCCAGCGCATTGTCGCCCGGCATATCGCCAAGGATCTGTTTGCGCCATGCCGCACCCCCCTGGAAGGTCAGGGCGGAATAGACATCATTCGGCGCCTCGTTCAGCCATTTTTTCAATGACCTGCCACCCGGCTTGGCAAAGGCATCATGCAGCTTGCGGCCATATTTGATGGTGATCACGTTCCAGCCGACCGCCCGGAAAAACCGGCCGATCACGCGGAACAGATGCGCATCGATCATGCCGTCAAGGCTTTGACGGTTGTAATCAATCACCCACCAGACATTGCGAATATCATGCTTCCAGGTATCAAGAAGCGCCTCATAGATATTGCCTTCATCAAGCTCCGCATCGCCAACAAGCGCAACCATGCGACCGGGCTGCTCGCCACGCGGCAGCATATCCTTGTAACGCAGGTAATCCTGCGTCAACGCGGCAAAGTTGGTCACCGCCGCGCCAAGCCCAACCGACCCGGTCGAAAAATCGACAACATCGCCATCCTTGGTCCGCGAGGGATAGGATTGCGCGCCGCCAAATGCGCGGAAGTTTTCAAGCTTTTCCCTGGTCTGGCGACCAAACAGGTAATTGATCGCATGGAAAACCGGCGATGCATGCGGCTTGACCGCGACCCGGTCCTGCGGGCGCAGGACATTGAAATAAAGCGCCGTCATCAATGTGGTCATCGATGCGCAGCTTGCCTGATGGCCGCCGACCTTGATGCCATCGCGCTTCGGGCGGATATGGTTGGCGTTATGGATGGTCCAGCTTGATAGCCAGCGCACCTTTTTTTCAATCTGGCCCAGCATCTCAAGATCCTTGGCCGCCACGCGCCCGGTCGAGGTTGCTTCGATCATTTCGCCAATTTCAGGTGTGCTGTTTTGTGCTGACATCTTTATCTCGCCTCTCGCTAGCGTTTCGGCCCGGCATCACCGGTTTTGCCGCACGCCTTATTTCGGTATGGATTTGCGTATTTTTGCTGCTACGAAGCGCCAATCAAGCGAAAGCAACAAAAATCGCAGGATTGACGAAACTTTCAAAAAACCCTCGTTCAGCCCACGCAAGTTTTTTGAAATTCGTCGAATGAGGCACACAGGCCCGGAATTGATTTTTGGCTGTCTTCAATCCCGATTCGGGATGCCTTAGAGCCTTTTCCGTTTAGATTGAACGTTTTGCCGAAGGCATTCTTCTGTCCTGCAAGGAAAGGATCGCAGAGCGTAGCGGGGCTACGGTCAAGATCCTTGACGCTGCGGGGCAGAAGAATGTCCCGGCCCGAAGGGTTCGGGTTTGGCGACGTTTCGCTACGTTACACCGCTTGAACGATGCCCCGCATCGCCCTTGCGCGCTGTGCCTTGCAAAACCGTTCGCCAAACGCGAGCAAAATCGCTTCAATCTAAACGGAAAAGGCTCTAACCCTGCCAAGGCGGTTGCCGCATGGCGTGGAACGGCACCCACGCCATGCGCAACCTTATACGGACCGAAAATCGTTCGGGGGGTGCGGTCCGCCTCCCTTGTTCGGGAAATACCGGATTATTATTCGGCGGCAATCGCCATCTGATCCCCGTCAAGCGCCTGCTCAAGATCGGCAAGAATATCGTCGATGCTTTCAAGACCGGCGGACAGACGGATCAGGCCGTCGGTGATCTGATACTCGGCGCGTTCTTCGGGCGTATAGGTCGAATGGGTCATTGATGCCGGGTGCTGGATCAGGGTTTCGGCATCGCCAAGGCTGACCGCGCGCGTGATCATGTTAAGACCGTTCATAAGCTTGCGGCCCTCTTCGATCCCGCCTTTAAGTTCAAACGCGATCATGCCGCCAAAGCGGGCCATCTGCTTTTTCGCCAGTTCATATTGCGCAAAGCTCTCAAGACCGGGATAGAAAACCTTTTCAACCTTCGGATGATTTTCAAGGAAGGCCGCGATTTTTTCCGCATTGTCGCAATGGCGTTCCATACGAAGTTCAAGCGTCTTGAGCCCCCGCATCACCAGATTGGCATCCTGCGGCGACAGGACCGCACCGGTCATGTCTTTCAGGCCAACAAGGCGAACCTGTTCAAGGTCTTCCGCACGGCCAATCACCGCACCGGCCATCAGATCACCATGACCGCCCAGATATTTGGTCGCCGAATGCACGACAATATCAGCCCCTAGCTCAATCGGGCGCTGCAGATACGGCGTGCAATAGGTGTTATCGACCACGACCTGGGCACCATGTTTGTGCGCGATGTCGGAAATGGCTTCGATATCGACCAGGCGCATGTTCGGGTTGGCCGGGGTTTCGAAATAAACGATTTTGGTTTTGTCCGAAATCGCCTTTTCAAGTTCCTTCGGATCGGTCAGGTCAACATGGGTATGCTTGATCCCGAATTTCTCAAGCCCGTGGCGGAAATAGGCGAATGTGCAGCCATAAAGGGTGCGGTCCACAATGATCTCGTCGCCCGGCGCAATGAATGTCCAGAAGACCGACGTGATCGCCCCCATGCCCGACGCGGTTGCAAGGGCCGCTTCACCACCCTCAAGCACCGCCAGACGGCTTTCAAGAAGGGCCAGCGTCGGGTTGGCAATACGCGAATAGATAAAGCCCTGCTCTTCCCCGGCAAACATGCGCCCGCCCTGCTCGGCGGTTTCAAACGCAAAGGTGGAGCTCATGTAAACCGGCGGGTTCAGCGCGCCATTATGGCTTTGCGGATCATACCCATGATGGATGGCGCGGGTGGCAAAACCGGATTTGGTGTGACGCGGATCAGACATGAAAGGCTCCCGTTATCTAAAGTGTTCTGCCCCCATAACCGCAAGGCCCATGCCAGAATTGAAAACCCATGTATTTCAATTACTTAGCGCCACCGCCCTTAGATCAACTGTAAACTTAAGTTTACAAACACCTTCACCAACGGCGACATTTTGGCAAAACCACTGGAAAACAGCCCCTTACGACTGTATAGTTTTCGTTACAGCGTAAACATTTCGGTACAGTCATGCGTTTTGAAATCACCGGGGAAAACAGGGTCGGCATCACGCGGGACGTCGTCAATGTGCTGGCGGATTTCAAACTTGATATCCGCGCCTTTGAGGTCACAACCCATCATATCTTTGCCGATATCCCGGCAATCCGGCCGGAACGCTTTCCGCTGCTGGCCCATCGTTTGATGCAGCTACCCGGCATTGAGGACGTCAAACCGATTGACCGCCTGCCGACCGAACGCAGACGCGCCCAATTGCACGCAACCCTTGCCGCCCTTGGCGATCCGGTGATCGCGGTGGATGCCAACGGCCTGATCGCGCAGGCCAACCCGGCCGCCCAGAATATCGCAGGCTCCCCCGATGCGCCGCTGCGCGACCGCCCCTTGGCCGATTTCCTGACCGACCCGGATATTGATGACCTGCGCCAAAGCCATTTCCGCCTGCCGGAACGCGAAGTCACACTGGGCGGGCAGACCTATCTGTTGCAGGTCGAACCCATCGGCCATGTCGATGATGGCACCGACGCCGCCGATGACGAGCCGTGGGGCGGGGTCATGGTGTTTCACCGGGCCGCACGCCTTGGCCGCGTCATGACCGCCCTTCAGGATCGCAGCCACACCGGATTTGACGACATCATCGGCCAAAGCAAGATCCTGGCACGGGTCAAGGCACAGGCAAAACGACTGGCATCGGTCGACGCCCCGCTTCTGATCCTGGGTGAAACCGGCACGGGGAAGGAGCTTTTCGCCCGCGCCTGCCACCGTGCCAGCAACCGCGCCGATCAGCCGTTTCTGGCCCTTAACTGTGCCGCCATGCCCGAAGGCCTGGCCGAAAGCGAACTGTTTGGCTATGCCGCCGGGGCCTTTACCAGTGCGCGGCGTGGTGGCAAGCCGGGGCTTCTGGAACTGGCCGATGGTGGCACATTGTTTCTCGATGAAATCGGCGAACTGACACCGTATTTACAGGCAAAGCTTCTGCGCGTGTTGCAGGATGGCCGGTTCCGGCGTGTCGGTGGCACGGATGAAATTGCGGTGGATGTCCGCATCATCAGTGCGACCAACCGCGACCTTGAAGCCATGTCGCATGACGGCACATTCCGCGAAGACCTTTATTTCCGCCTTAACGTCCTTGGCATCACCCTCCCGCCCTTGCGCGACCGGCGCGAAGACATTGCCGAACTGGCCCTTTATTTCGTCACCCGCACCGCCCAGCAAACCGAACGCCCCACACCCCATATCGCAAGGGACGCCCTATCCTGGCTTGCCAGCCACGACTGGCCCGGCAATGTGCGCGAACTGGAAAACACCCTGTTTCGCGCCGTCGCCCTTCTGGATGGCGACATCCTGACCGCACGCGACCTGACCACAACCGCAAGCAACCCGCCCGCCACGGCCGCGGATGAACCCGGCAAACTCCGCGATCCGGCAACCACCGCCCCCGCAACCGACCCGATCAATGCCGCCATCGCCCAAGGAAGCCTTGCCGATGGGATCGACATGCTCGAACGTGAAATGCTGATGCGCCTTTACCCGGATTATCCAAGCTCGCGGAAGCTTGCCGAACGGCTTGGAATCTCGCACACTGCGATTGCCCGCAAGCTTCGCAAATATGGCATTTCCGGTTGATCTTGCCTCCCATGTTGCATTGCGGCATGATCCACCTAACTTATGAGGAGGAACAACTCCTCACCCACAGGGAGAAACATCATGCTGACAGGCAAATGCGCACTTGTTACCGGATCGACCAGCGGCATCGGTCTTGCCATGGCCAAGGCCCTTGCAGGGGCCGGGGCGGATGTCATGCTGAACGGCTTTGGCGACAAGGACGAAATCGAGGCCACCCGCAAATCGCTTGAAACCGAATTTGGCGTCACCGCGCATTACAATGGCGCGGACCTCTCCAAACCCGACCAGATCGAAGCGATGATGATGGACGCCGCCGCAAAATTCGGCGGTGGTGCCGATATCCTGATCAACAATGCCGGTATCCAATACACCGCCCTGATCGAGGATTTCCCGCCGGAAAAATGGGATGCGATCATCGCGATCAACCTGACCTCGGCCTTCCACACGACGCGCTTTGCCCTGCCGAACATGAAAAAGAAAAACTGGGGCCGGATCATCAATACCGCCTCCGCCCACGGTCTGGTCGCATCGGTGCAAAAGGCCGCCTATGTCGCGGCCAAGCACGGCATCATGGGCCTGACCAAGGTAACAGCCCTTGAAACCGCCGAAACCGGCATCACAGCCAATTCAATCTGCCCGGGCTGGGTACGCACCGAACTGGTCGAACGCCAGATCGAAGCCAAGGCCAAGGAAGGCGGCATTTCCGTCGAACAGGCCGCAACCAATCTGGTCTCGGACAAACACCCGTCCAAACAGTTCGTCACCCCCGAACAGATCGGCCAGACGGCCCTGTTCCTGTGCTCGGACGCCGCATCCCAAATGACCGGCACGCATATGTCGGTCGATGGTGGCTGGACCGCGCAGTAAAGTTTTCATGCGCTGCTTTGATACCGCTTGGTGTCAAAACAGCGCATTTTGCTTGAATGATACCGAATAGTTACATAATCTTGTCTCAGGCAAGAAAGAAACTGTTCGGTGACATATGATCATTCGAAACATAGACGATATCCGGGAGGCCGCGCGCAGATTACGCAAGCAGCGCGGCCTTACCCAAAGCCAGACCGCAGCCCTTATCGGCTACAGCCGAAAATGGCTATCGTCATTCGAGCGCGGCAGCAGCACCCCGCCCATTGACATGATCATTCGCCTGTTCGTTTTACTGGGCAGCCCTTTATCTCTGACCGATCTTCAGACCACCACAACACCAAACGATCTATCCGGCGTTATCGACATTGACGAGGGGCTTTAATGACACAGGAAGCCTCTGTTCGGTTGCACGGCATCGAAATCGGCACACTTGGCACCGACGATAATGGTGGCCTGCGCTTCCGCTATAGTCCCGATCACATTCACCGATCTGCCACCGATCAAACCGTAAATCACCAACTATCCCTTCGCCTGCCGGTGCCGACCCAAGCGGGTGAAAATCACTGGTTTGATGATGCTGAATGCGGGCCTTTCTTTGCCGGGCTGCTGCCGGACAACAAATTAACCCGTCGAAAACTCGCTCTTGTTTTAAGCAGAGATCACGACATCGCCGCAGATGACGAATTTGCAATGTTATTTGCCCTT
This sequence comes from Thalassospira sp. A3_1, assembly GCF_017744215.1. NCBI lineage: Bacteria > Pseudomonadati > Pseudomonadota > Alphaproteobacteria > Rhodospirillales > Thalassospiraceae > Thalassospira > Thalassospira sp. A3_1. The sequence continues at coordinate 765,801 of NZ_JAGHQQ010000001.1, forward strand.
GGCAAGGATTGTGCGGGGGCGGTATCCATTGCCCCAACCGGTACTGTTGAAACCCCCGAAGATACAACCCATCCGGAATATCGAATTCTCGACGAAGCAGAACTTGCTACGCACATCCGCGATTTGCCTGCACGCCCCCTATTCGTTGATGCGCAGGGCGAAGTCCGCATTTCGCTGGCAGGCGTGCATGACAAGGCCGTTGTTATTCGAACCGGTGGAAAAATTGCCCTGCCGCATGGCAATACACCAAGTTCCCACATCCTCAAGACCGATATTCAGGGCCTTCCGGAATCGATCCGCGTCGAACACTATTGCCTTGAAATCGCCCGTGAAATCGGGCTTCCCTGCCCCCGGTCACACATTTTGCAGGCAGAAGATCAGATTTTCATGCTTGTCGCACGATACGACCGGACATTGCGCGAAATATCCGGCCAACGATATCTGACCCGCCTGCATCAGGAAGATTTCTGTCAGGCGCTCGGATATTTTCCGCATCAGAAATATGAGCGCGATGGTGGCCCAAACTGGGAAAAAATGTTTGCCGCGCTGGATTTCAGCCTCGATCCTGCCCGCGATAAACTGCTGCTGCTGCGATATGCCATTTTCCAATATCTTGTCGGCAATCCTGATGCCCATGCCAAAAATTACAGCCTGATCTGGCAGGCTGGCGGCGTGCGCCTCGCCCCGCTTTATGACCTCAATAACGCCGCCGCATTTCGTAATTTTTACAAAGAGCAACGCATACTTCTTGCCATGTCCATCGGTGGCGAACGCAACCCGAAACTGCTTGGCTGTGAACATTGGGAATCTTTTGCATCCGATATCAATATCAGCCCAAAGCTGGTGATCGACGAACTTGCAACACTCGCCAGCCTGACCGGAAAAGCCGCAGCCAAACTGCGCCAAGCCACGCGCGGAACAATTGCGGACACAAGCCTGCTTGATCTCGCCTTGGAAGACATTAAATCGCGCTGCCAGAACCATTAAGCGACACCGAACGGTATCATTTCCTCGATTTCAGGATAAATGGAACCGTTCGGTAACAAAATCACCCCAAATACCGCCCCAAATGCTCCACCAGCATCCGGATTTTCGGACTAAGGTGCCGGTTGGTCGGATACAGCGCCCAGATACCTTCATCGGTCGGCTGGAATTTGGACAGGACCGGGATCAGATCACCGCTGGCGATCCACGGATCGACGTAATAATCCGGCAACTGGACAATGCCGATGCCCTTTAGCGCGGCATCCAGCAACGCCTGCCCGCTATTGGCATGGATCGAGCCATGAATGCGGATGGTGCGTTCCCGGCCATCTTCTTCAAACCGCCAGTAATCCAGCGTCCCGACAAGGCAGTTATGGCGCGCCAGCTCCGAAAGCGAGTGCGGTTCCCCACGTTTGGAAAGATAGGCTGGCGATGCGCAGGCATATAGGCGTCGGGTTGAAAGCTGCTGGCTCATCAAACTGCCGGTCGTGCCATCAAGCCGCCCAAGGCGGATCGCCATGTCATAGCCTTCGAGCACCAGATCAAGTTTCTGGTTGGTAAAGCGGCACTGGACTTCAAGTTCCGGATATCGCGCGACGAAATCATTCACCAGCGGCGCAATCACTGTTTCGCCATAGGTGGTGGGCGCGGTCAGTTTAAGCTTGCCACGCGGCACCTGCGTCAGGGTGCCGATTGCGCGTTCCGCATCCTGCAAACCATCCAGCAATTGTCGGCAATGCTGGTAGTAAACCAATCCGGCTTCGGTAGCACTCACCTTGCGCGTGGTGCGGTAAAAAAGCTGAACGCCAAGCTTTTCTTCTAACGCGGTGATCTGGCGGCTGACCTGGGCCACGGAAATGCCAAGCTGCCTGGCGGCTGCCGTAAAGCTTTTGCGTTCCGTCACGGCAACGAATTCGCTGATCCCGTCCCACGCATTCATTATTACACCACCGTAAAAGTCATTTACCGAAATACCGGATTATCAGATCAGGGGAAATAAATACACTGTTGGCAGTAAATCATTCAAGCCGGAGGAGCGACATGAGCGCCCAAACCATCACCTGCAAAGCCGCCATTGCCTGGGAAGCGGGCAAGCCGCTATCGATTGAAGAAGTTCAGGTCGCCCCGCCCAAGGCTGGCGAAGTCCGCGTGCGTATCGTTGCCACCGGTGTTTGCCACACCGATGCCTTTACCCTGTCGGGCGACGACCCCGAAGGCATTTTCCCCGCCATCCTTGGCCATGAAGGTGGCGGGATTGTTGAATCAATCGGCGAAGGGGTCACCAGCGTTGCGGTCGGCGATCATGTGATCCCGCTTTACACCCCGGAATGCGGCGAATGCAAATTCTGCAAATCGGGCAAAACCAACCTGTGCCAGAAAATCCGCGCCACCCAGGGCAAGGGCCTTATGCCCGATGGCACCACGCGTTTCTCGCAGAATGGCAAGCCGATCTATCATTATATGGGCTGCTCGACCTTCTCGGAATATACGGTTCTGCCGGAAATTTCGATTGCCAAGGTCAACAAAACCGCCCCGCTTGAAGAAGTCTGCCTGCTGGGTTGCGGTGTCACCACCGGCATGGGGGCCGCCACCAACGCCGCCAAGGTCAAACCGGGTGACAGCGTTGCCATTTTCGGTCTGGGCGGGATTGGTCTTTCGGCCATCATCGGCTGCAAAATGGCGGGCGCCAGCCGCATCATCGCCATTGATATCAACGAAAAGAAATTCGAACTCGCCAAACAGCTTGGCGCGACCGACACCATCAACCCGCAAAAATTCGACAAACCGATCCAGGACGTCATCGTTGAGATGACCGATGGCGGCGTTGAATACAGCTTTGAATGCATCGGCAATGTCAATGTGATGCGTTCCGCCCTTGAATGCTGCCACAAGGGTTGGGGGGAGTCGGTGATTATCGGTGTCGCCGGTGCCGGACAGGAAATCTCGACCCGTCCGTTCCAGCTTGTCACCGGTCGCGTCTGGCGCGGCACCGCCTTTGGCGGGGTCAAGGGCCGCTCACAACTGCCCGATTATGTCGAACGCTACCTTAAGGGCGAATTCAAACTGTCCGATTTCATCACCCACACCATGAAGCTTGAAGACATCAACGAAGCTTTCGACCTGATGCATGAAGGCGAAAGCATCCGTTCGGTCATTCACTATTAAGACCATCTGGCTTCATACGAAAACCCCGCCCTGCCGGTGAAATTCCGGCAAGGCGGGCGAACGGGAGAATAAAATGGGCATTGAAAATTCGTCCAGCAACAAGGTGTTCGGCGGCTGGCACAAACAATATACCCATCGGTCCGATGTACTGGGCTGCGATATGCGGTTTGCCATCTTCCTGCCGCGTCAGGCGGGCAAGGGCAACCGCGTGCCGGTGATGTACTGGTTATCGGGACTGACCTGCACGGATGAAAACTTCATGCAGAAGGCCGGCGCGTTTCGCATCGCAAGCGAACTTGGCATTGCCATCGTCGCCCCCGACACCAGCCCGCGCGGCGACCATGTCCCCGATGACGAAGAAGAGGCCTACGATTTTGGCAAGGGTGCCGGTTTTTACGTCAACGCGACGCAGGAACCCTGGGCGCGCAATTACCGCATGTATGATTACGTGACCAAGGAACTTCCGGCCCTTGTGCGCGATCATTTCCCGATTTCCGATGATGCGGTGATTTCCGGCCATTCGATGGGCGGGCACGGTGCGCTGATGATCGCGCTTAAAAATCCGGGCATGTTCAAATCGGTGACGGCCTTTTCCCCGATTTCAAACCCGATCAATTGCCCGTGGGGCCAGAAGGCGCTTGGCAATTATCTGGGCGATGACAAATCCGTCTGGAAACAGTGGGACAGTTCGGAACTGATGAAGGCCGCAACCGCCAAGGATATGCAAACCCCCGCCCTTGTCGATCAGGGCGATGCCGATGGCTTCCTGACCGAGCAGCTTAAACCCGATACGCTTTTTGCCGCGGCAAGCCATGCCGGTTATCCGCTGAACCTGCGCATGCAGGAAGGCTACGACCATAGCTATTACTTCATCGCGAGCTTTATCGAAGACCATCTGCGTTTCCACGCATGGCATCTTGGTATCGCCTGAGATCAGGCAACCGCACAGAACCCGCACCCAAGCGGTTTTCACCCGGCACGCGCCTCGTCCCTGTAGGCGTGCCGGGTCTTTTTTTTTTGAAGATTAATCCGGGTCAAAGCTGCGCGCATCAATGGCATCGGCCACATCATCCGCCGTTTTAAGCGTGCGAATGATCAGCGGCACGACAAGCGCCAGCACCGATTTATCAAGTCCGCGCGCGCGTTGCGCATCGCGGATTTCATGACCGATTTGCGCAATCACCGGGATAAATCGCAACACCATCGAAAAGGCCAGACTGACCTTCTCCGGATTAACCCCAAACCGCGCCAGCGGCCTCATCGCCCGCTCCAGCGCGGCCAGCATGTCGGACGTTCTGGTCGTCAGGGTGACAAGCCCGGCGAAGGTAACAATCGCGGCTAACCGGAAAATCACCACAAGCCCCGCCTGCCAGTCATTGAGCCAGAGCTGCACGGCAAAGAACAAAGCCAGCAACCACAATATCGGCCTGATCTGCGCCCAAAGGATGCCGGGGCCAAAACCCGACGCCGGATACAGGACAAAAACCGTCACCAGCACCCCCGCCAGAACCGGCCAGTCCGGGATCAGAAAAACACCGGTCCCCAGCAGCACAAGGGCAAGCACCTTTAACCCCGCCGCCGCCCGATGCAGGGCGGAATTGCCATCGATGTAAAGTCCGGCGATCACGCCATCATCTCCCGATAGCGGGGAATGGCGATGGCCGGGACATCGTCACAGGCGATCCGGCCATTTTCAAACACCAGCACCCGGTCATAATTGGCAATCAGATCAAGATCATGGGAAACGGTGATCACGGTCTGATCAAGTTGGGCAATCGCGCGTTCGACCCGGTTGCGATTGCGCAGGTCAAGCAACGTGGTCGGCTCGTCAAAGATGACATAACGCGGCGCCATCACCAGCACACCGGAAATCGCCAGAAGCTGTTTCTGGCCCCCGCTTAACAGATGGCTGGGATGATTGCGAAATTCCGACAGGTCATATCGCGCAAGGACTTCGTCAATCCGACGGTCAATCTCGTCCTTGGGCAGTTTCAATGCCTTCAGGCCAAAGGCGATGTCTTCCTCGACCACCGGATAGACGATCTGATTATCCGGGTTCTGAAAAACAAAGCCGACATGACGGCGCAATTTGCGCCCGTCCTTGGCGGCATCGAAATCATCGACGCGCACAGTCCCCGACGATGCCACCTGAAGCCCGTTCAGAAGCCGGACAAACGTGCTTTTGCCCGATCCATTGGCCCCGACAATCCCGATCCGCCTTTCGGAAAGTGACAGTGAAATATCGTCAAGCACGCGACGCTGATCGAATTCCACGGTGACATTTTCAAGCGTGATCATCGGCACCTGGCGCAAAATTTCAGACAGGGAATAACAGCAAAAGGCGCGATCTGATGACCGCGCCCCATCAAAACCTAGCGTGCCCTGGAAATCAAGGGATAGGCGCGGCGAACGGCAAGGCAGGCCGCGGTCGCAATCGCAACCTTGATCACATCGCCAATCAGGAATGGCGCGGCCCCGACGGTCGCCTTCCAGTAACTGATTTCAACAACGATGCTGACCCAAAGATTGCCAATCGCATACAGGACAACAATCCCGCCAATCGCGATCGACAATGCCGCGTTAACGACATTCAGCCTGTCCCAAAATTTTTCAATCAGCAGGCCGATCACAAAGGCCGCAATCACCCAGCCAACGATAAAGCCGCCCGTCGCCCCGAGAAGAACGCCAAAACCACCGCGACCACCCGACAGAAGCGGCAGGCCAAGCGCAACCAGCACAACAAACAGCAGGATCGAAAGCCCGCCACGACGCGCCCCCAAAATCGCCCCGGCCAGCATCGGCCCCAGCGATTGCGCGGTCACCGGCACGCCGGTAATCGGCAGGGTGATGGGTGGAAACAGCCCAAGCACGGCAGTCACCGCCGCAAACAGCGCGATATAGACGATATCTTTGGTGTTCATGATTTTACGATCCTTCCTTCCCGTTCTCCCCGGCGGTGATGGCACAAGCCCCGACACATCACCGTTCGTTTTCCGGTCCGCCCGACCGGTTCAACGGCCGAAGGGATAGCCGCAAAACCGCAGATCGCAAAGAAAAATGACGCATCATCTCCATCAGGACAGGATCAGAATCGCCTAATAATATTTTGGTTTCAAAAGCTTGCTACGGATCAAACAGCATCACATGCCCGGACCGCAGACAGTCGACGACCGGTGCGACGGCAGGGCCCCCCACCCAAAACCGGGCTTCCCGCAATCAGATAAGTCTGGCAAACCTTGGGCTTTCGCATCCTCGCCCAACCGGGCGCAGACAGCGCCGCTGACAAGGCCGCCTTCGGACGAACACCTCGCTCCGCTCGCTTTCCGGCAATTCTGCCCCCACACCCCGAGCCAACCTCATGCCACCACCAGTCTCGCCAATAAACCACCTCGGGCTCACGGCCTGCTCCGGTCACTTTCGGCAATGGCCGCACTTCCGGCAACCGATGGAGCCCGGACACATCTCGGGCATCTGCCATCCTCGCCAGCAGACGGCCTTCGGGCTCTCGATCCGCTCCGGTTACTCCCGGCCATGTCGGCATTTCCGGCAGCCGATGAGCCCCGGACACATCTCGGGCATCTGCCATCCTCGCCAGCAGACGACCTTCGGGCTCTCGATCCGCTCCGATCACTCCCGGCCATGTCAACATTTCCGGCAACAGACGAAGCCCGGACAAACCTCGGGCGTTCGCCATCCTCGCCAACTGACGGCCTTCTGGCCCGCCACCCGCTCCGGTCATCTTCGGCAATGGCGGCCTTCATGCAACCGATGGAGCCCGGACACACTTCGGGCGCACGGCCCCCACTGGTCCACCATCGGCGGGTCACAGATCACCGCTGCCCGATGCTGCCATTACTGCCGCTCCCGGCAAATTCAACGCTCGCTCTCCAACAAGACGCACCTCTCCCGTCATGACAAATGACCGGGTTAGCTCCCTTAGTCCTCGGGCAGAAGGCCGCCATAATGGCTCCACCACCCGCCGTCCCATATCCTGCGGAGTACCCCGCTACCCTGCCTCAATCTTTGCCGCTGCATCCTGATCACCTCTTTGATCCAACCCCAAACGCAAAAACCCGCGAGGCTCAAGGCCTCGCGGGTTTTGGTCCGGGCGGTTTTCTCCCGTTGACTTTTATCTTATGCCACAAATAAAAGAACAAATCAAGAACTTTTTGAAAAAAGTTTTATATGCAGTCCGCGCACGCGGCTATCGTCCGTGCTCAACCTTCCGACTAAATGTTTAGTCTCCGCCATTGTCAGGCCGGGCGATGCGTGCTCCCGCCACCCTCACATCAAAATCAATGTTTTGCTCGTGCAGCTAGGCTTCCGCCCGAACCTCTTCACGCAAAAACATTTCTTTCTCAAGGTATAGCTCAAAGGCAACAACAAACTCCCTTAGATACTGAATGACTACTTCTGTAAGTGCGCGAAGTTCTGCTGCTGTATCTTCCTGACCACATTCCTCGAATGAAATACTCCCGTGGGCTAGCCTGTTTCGCAAATTAACTACCAGCGCCAAAGGACCGAGATCATCCCTTAGTGGTCGCTTCACTAGCTTATAAGTGTCGGAAGAAAACTTCAGATCACATCCGATTCTCACAGCAAGTTTATGTATCTGCGTATCATCCCAGTTGCCTCCCCCACCTTTCTCAAGCTCAAAGTTTGATACAGGAAGCGTCGCAGTCAAATGCTCACACAGACCTACGGCATATTCTAGCCGCTTATCTTCGTTCATTTGAGTGTGCGTTTTTGCGACCGAACGAACCCATTCCTTTCGCAGATGCTGATTTAAATCAGCTGGTGCCACTTTGCGACCAATAATCGTTGAATTGCAAACCTCTTCAATACTTGAAGTCACAGTTGCTTCGATCAAGTTGTATAATTGGAGATAAACACTTGATTTTAGAACTCTACTCTGTCGTGCAGATACTACGCCCGTACCGATCTTAGGCGGGCCAGACAGAAGCGATGAATCCAAGCTCTCCAACAACTTCAAGTAGTCATCAATCTCAGAGTATCGACGCTCAAGTAGTTCAGAAACTGTACCCATTTAGATTTCACCTAGCAGGGCGTCTTTAACAAACGCTATTCGGCGTTCAAGTTTTGATTTGACATTGGCAGCATCAGACGTTGTCGCAGTCTTAAAATCAGCACTTTCCAACCAATCGCTCACACGAGAAAAGTCCTTATCGACTATATCTGGAGCCTCAGAAATTGCTTGATCAACGCCAATCGCTATAGCCTCAAACCTTACCCTAGGGGTAGTCTTAGGATTGCTTGGCTTTGTGAACCCAGTATTGAAATTCTTGGCTACAAAACTCAACATTCTATCAAAACGGCTGCGATATTGTTCTATGACTTCCGGATGCTCGCCACAAATCTTATTCATCTTCTTCGTGTATTCGAAGACAAAGCGGTTTGGACTGTCCTTGTAATCTTCCAGACCGTCGCCATAAGCAAAAAACCGCGTCACTAGTTCATCGGGGACCCGTTCATCTTTAGATTTCTTAGAAACTGGGGCAAGCCTACTAAATTTTTCCCCTTGAGCTAACTCTTCGACCAAGCTTTGGAAAGGACCAGCAAGTGCTCCACGACGAACTTCTGCGGGGTTAGCAACTTTACTGCCTGTATTGATTCTCTCAAACATATCAAACCGCGCTTGAGGATCAGCGTTTTCGTTTAAGACAATGCCACGAATGGATTTATTTAAGAACTTCCTTTGCCGCCCGGGAAGTAGATCGGAAAACTTAGTTTTGTTAAGTGAAGGTATCTCTTCAAGATCCTTTAAAACCAATCCACCATCAACATATTCCTTCAAAGTACGCAGTCTTTGAGATCCATCGACAATTTCCATCTTTCCATCTGATCCCTCCCAGAAGAACAGAAATGGTATTGGAAGACCAATAAGAACAGATTCTATAAACTTCGCCTTTCTTGGCTCATCCCAAGTATAAGCCCTTTGATAGTCTGGGACCACAAACTCTTCATTTGTTAGCTTCGTGACTAGAAGCTCCACGTTGTATTCTGTAGTGTAAAAATCAATTCGCTTCGAGCGATCAACAATGGCGGCTTCAGCTTGGGCTGTCTGCTCTTCAGTTACACGAGTTCGGGCCATATCTTCTCTCAAATAAAAGGCAAACTTGTCTGTCCAACATTTGTTTTACCGTTTAAGTGATCAAGAATACAACCCCCAATTGCTTCTCCGAGCTTAGGAGGTACGGCATTTCCAATAAGGCGCCCAAGGTGGACAAATGAAATTGAGCCACCTTCTGGAATAAACTTATAGGTTGTAGGAAATGACTGTATTATTGCAGCCTCACGCAAACTTATCGCTCGATCTTGCTCTGGGTGTCCAAATCTACCGTTTCCAAATCCGTAACATTGCGTAGTCATAGTAGGAGCAGGCTTGCTCCAATCCATTCGGCCATATACGGAAGGATAGGTCTTGCCGCTATCCTTCCTGTGACAGTCAGCTCTCAAGTCCTCGGGCCAATCACGCCAGGTACCTCCGGGCTTGGAATGCTTAATCCTCATTAGATTCAAATCACTTAAACTGGCTGCCGAGTGCATAATATCTTCAGAGTTTCGGCTACCCGCGTCAATTTTCGGCAATCCAGCGATAGCATCTTTAACAGATATTACTTCAAAGCTCTGGGGATCAGGAAGCGCGATATCTCCGATGCGAGAGGCTACAAGCACAAGCCTTTTTCGAGTTTGGGGAACACCAAATTTCTCGCAATCCACCACCCGCCAAGATACATAATAATTCTCACGTCGCAATGCAGTAACAAACTTCTCCCAAACTGCTTGCTTTGCAAGACCTACAACATTTTCAACAGTTATTATTTCAGGCAAAACTTCAAGCGCTAGGCGCTGAAACTCTTCCAACAAGTTCCAACGCTCGTCTTTAGTCTTACGGCCTTGCGAGTACGTAGAGAAAGGCTGGCACGGTGCGCACCCTGCCATCACTCTTACTGAAGCGCCGCCAAACCAACTTTGAACATCTTTGCTTTTAACTTGTGAAACGTCCGCACAGACGAATTTAGCTCCTGTATTTGCTTCGAGAGCATATTGACAAGAGGCATCAATATCGACGCCAACAGCTATTTTTAGTCCAGCGGACTGAAGACCGTAGGAGAGGCCACCGGCACCACAGAAAAAGTCAACAACGACGGGTTTGCCCATTTTTTCTTCAATCAACTTACTTTTATCCAAACTCATGCCTGAGGCAAAAACGGGGTCACACTTACCACGAACCTTAATATAGCCCTCTAAAAAAATATTTAAAACACAAACGCCCGGCCATTTTCAGGCCGGGCGCTGTGTGCTCCCGTCATCCGGTATTATTGCGTCCAGATCCCCATCAGGACGCGGCGGATTGACGGAGCCCCCCTGTCTCGATGATGAAATTCTTGACGTCTTCAAGGCCATCCATCGCCTTGAGATTGGTAAACAGGAACGGACGGGTGCCACGCATTTTTCTGGCATCGCGATCCATCACCCCCAGATCAGCCCCAACAAGCGGTGCCAGATCGGTTTTGTTGATCACCAGCAGATCGGACCGCGTAATGCCAGGCCCCCCTTTACGCGGGATTTTGTCGCCCGCCGAAACATCGATGACATAGATGGTGATATCGGCCAGTTCCGGCGAAAATGTCGCCGAAAGGTTATCACCACCCGATTCAATAAAGATCGCCTCAAGCCCCGGATGTTTGGCGCTCATATCCTCGACCGCGGCAAGGTTGATCGATGCGTCTTCGCGAATGGCGGTGTGCGGGCAGCCACCCGTTTCAACACCGGCAATGCGGTCCGCGGCCAATGCTCCCGACCGGGTCATGAATTCGGCATCCTCGCGGGTGTAAATATCGTTGGTGATCGCGGCGATATTGAACTCGTCGCGCATGGCCTTGCACAGCCGTTCCAGAAGGGCGGTTTTGCCCGAACCAACCGGGCCACCGATACCAATGCGAAGGGGTGAGCTCATGATCTGAAAAGCCTCGTATATTGGGTTTCGTGTTTCATCGACGTCCAGTCCACCATCGGGGCAGCCGCCCCCAGATTGACCGGATCGGTATTCATCGCGGTTTCGGTCGCCATCGCCACCGCCTTATCAAGGGACGCCAGGGTCCGCACGCCATCGGTCTGCCCCAACGGCACCAGACGCACCGCACTCGACACCAGATTGGCCGCCATCGCATGCAAAAACGCGCTCAGCGCATCGCGCAGCGGCACATCCGCCTCGGCCGCAGCAATACCAACCGCAACCGGATAGGATGGCAGACGATCATCATCGCGCATTCGGTTGGCCCAGAGGGTCAAAATGCCATCGCCCCAGACCTTTTGGGCGGTCGAGACAAAGGCACGCCCCTGTGCGGTTGCCTCCAGCGCCATTTCAGCCGTCCCGCGCCAGCAATCGGCATCAACCCCGATATCAAACAGCGCGTCCAGGTCCTCCGCACGCGCCGCGCGCCATGCGGCACAAAACAGCACCGCATCAATCCGCCCCGCACCAAATTCCAGAACCCCTTCGATCCAGGTAGTCAGGCTTTCGGCACTGATGACCCGGCGATCCTCGACCGCGTATTCAACACCGTGGGAATAGGTATAGGCACCGACCGGGAATGACGGGCTAAGCCATGTCATCAACCGCATCAGGCCACTCGGCGTCAGGTTGGCGGGGGAACAGGGATCAAGTTCAGTGGTCATGCGGCTCCCCGATGGCATGGGCGTGCGCATGAGAATGGGAATGCCCGTGAGAATGCGCATGGCTATGGTCATGGCCGTGATCATGCCGGTGGTCATGATTGTGATCGTCATGATCATGCGGGTCTTCGAAATGATCATTGCCGTGGCTGTGACCATGACCGCCATCGCCGCCCAGCCCGTGATAGGCTCCATTCAGCGGATCGAACGGGGCGACTTCGGCAAAAACAACACCGCCCAGCCCCTGCACCATGTCGCGCATGACATGATCATCAATGATGCGAAGCCGCCCGTCTTTCAGGACCTGAAGCGGGGTATGACGGTTGCCGATATGCCATGCCATTTTGGCCACCGCAATCGGGCCGGAACAGGTGATGGTCAGAACATCTTCGGCAGCCGCGCGCACCACGATCACCCCGCCATCAACCAGACGCAACCGGTCACCATCCCCCAACCGCACCGCATGGGGCAGATCAAGCAGAAACGCATCCCCGGCATCATCCATCAGCCGGATGCGCCGCCGGTGACGGTCGGCAAAGGCAAGTGTTACCGTACCGCGCACTTCGGATGTGTCGGACTGGCTGACCGGGATATGTTCAATCGCGCGACGCATGATCCGGGCTCCTAGAACAGGAAGTAACGTTGTGCCATCGGCACGCGGTCAACCGGCTGACAGGTCAGAAGTTCGCCATCGGCACGAACCTGATAGGTTTCCGGATCGACTTCCATTTTCGGCAGGGCATCGTTCAGCTTCATGTCCTTTTTGCCGATATTGCGCGTGTTCGAAACCGCCAGAAGCTGCTTTGCCAGACCGAATTCGGCGGCAATCCCGGCATCGATCCCGGCCTGGGACACGAACGAGAAGCTCGATTTCGACAATGCCGAACCATAGGCACCAAACATCGGACGATAATGAACCGGCTGCGGTGTCGGGATCGAGGCATTCGGATCCCCCATCGCCGCCCCGATGATCATGCCCGCCTTGATGATCATATCGGGTTTGACGCCAAAGAACATCGGTTTCCAGACCACGATATCGGCGATCTTGCCGACCTCGATTGATCCGACATGGGATGCAATGCCCTGTGCGATTGCCGGGTTGATCGTGTATTTCGCGACATAACGCTTGGCACGGAAATTATCATTCCCCGGCCCGTCTTCCGACAGGTTGCCGCGCTGCTTTTTCATCTTGTCCGCCGTCTGCCAGGTGCGCGAAATCACTTCGCCCACGCGGCCCATGGCCTGACTGTCCGATGAGATGATCGAAAACGCGCCAAGGTCATGCAGGATATCCTCGGCCGCAATGGTCTCGCGGCGGATGCGGCTTTCGGCAAAGGCGACGTCTTCGGGGATTTTCGGATCAAGGTGATGGCACACCATCAGCATATCAAGATGCTCGTCGATGGTGTTCACCGTAAAGGGACGTGTCGGGTTGGTCGAACTTGGCAGAACGTTGGCCTCGCCACACAGCTTGATGATATCGGGCGCATGGCCGCCACCGGCCCCTTCGGTGTGGAAGGTATGGATGGTGCGCCCCTTGAACGATGCGCGGGTATGTTCGACAAAGCCGCTTTCATTCAGCGTATCGGTATGGATCATCACCTGCACGTCAAGGTCATCAGCCACCGACAGACAGGTATCAATCGACGCCGGGGTCGTGCCCCAGTCTTCATGCAGTTTAAGCCCGCAAACACCGGCTTTGACCTGTTCGATCAATGACCCCGGCAGGGTCGCGTTACCCTTGCCAAAGAAACCGATATTCATTGGCAATCCGTCGGCTGCCTGCAACATGCGGGCAATGTGCCACGGACCGGGCGTACAGGTGGTGGCGTTCGTGCCCGCCGCCGGGCCGGTCCCGCCGCCCAGCATCGTGGTTACGCCGGAATACAGCGCATCTTCGACCTGTTGGGGGCAAATCCAGTGAATATGGGCGTCAATACCGCCTGCGGTGATGATGTTGCCCTCACCGGCAATCACCTCGGTCCCCGGACCGATGATGATGTCGACACCGGGCTGCACATCGGGGTTCCCGGCCTTGCCGATCCCGGCGATACGGCCATCGCGAATGCCGATATCGGCCTTGATGATGCCGGTATAATCAAGGATCAGCGCGTTGGTGATCACGGTATCGACCGATCCTTCGGCACGCGATGCCTGCGACTGGCCCATGCCGTCGCGGATGACCTTGCCGCCGCCGAATTTGACTTCCTCGCCAAGGATCGTGAAATCCTGTTCGACCTCGATCAAAAGCTCGGTATCAGCCAGACGGACCTTATCACCCACGGTCGGGCCAAACATGGCGGCATAGGATGCGCGATCAATTTCATAAGCCATTTTTACGCTCCCAGCTTGCCATTGATTTTGGCATTAAAGCCATAGACCACACCCGACCCGGCATATTTCACCAGATTGACCTCGCGCGTCTGGCCCGGTTCGAACCGAACGGCGGTGCCCGCCGGGATATCAAGACGGAAACCGCGCGCCGCCTCGCGATCAAAATCAAGGCCCGGATTGGTTTCATAAAAATGATAGTGCGATCCGACCTGTACCGGGCGATCCCCGGTATTGGCGACGGTCAGTGTTTTGGTTTCGCGATCCTGATTAAGGATCAGGCTGCCTTCTTTGGTAATGATTTCACCTGGAATCATGGCCTGTTTCCTTTGCCTAGCGGATCGGTTCGTGAACGGTCACAAGCTTCGTCCCGTCGGGAAATGTCGCTTCGACCTGAATTTCATGGATCATTTCGGCGATGCCATCCATCACCTGATCGCGCGTGATCACGGTCGCCCCGTCACGCATCAGATCGGCAACCGATTTGCCGTCGCGCGCACCTTCGACCACAAAATCCGTGATCAGGGCGATGGCTTCGGGATGGTTCAGTTTCACACCGCGTTCAAGGCGGCGTCGTGCCACCATGGCGGCCATTGAAACCAGCAATTTGTCCTTTTCGCGTGGCGTCAGATTCATGCCGTTCTCCTAAATTTCCCAAAGACGCGGCAGGCGCGCCGGAAGTCCGCGTGTTTCATGGCGGAACTGTTTCCACCACGCGCCGTAAACCCGGCGCAATTTCATCGGATCGCGCGCCATGAAACGCGTGATCACAATCCCCTTCATCGCCGTTGCCGCGCACAGCACATCCGTATCCATCAAACCCTCGGATGCGCGCACCAGACAATCGCGGGCAATATCAAGTTTATCCTCGGCACCCTGCCCGACCAGAATGGCGGTCGCCGCCGCCCGCGCACCATCAAACGATGCCGGGTGATCAAGCATGCGCAAAACATCACCTTCCAGATGCAGCGCATCGCGCCAGACAGGCCGCCCGTCAATCGAGACATCCCACGCATCGCGTGCCAGACCGGTTGTGAAAACCTCGCCACGGGCAAGACGGCCAAACACCATGATTTCACCGGCCATCACCTGTCCGGAACCGGTAACGGAAACCTTCGTCTTGCGGCGCAGACGCGCCTGCTCAAACAGGATGGTTTCATGCGGCAACCATTCCAGCCAGCCATCATCTTCGGCCGCCAGATCAACCGACATGACGCAATCGGGCCCGGCGGAACGGTAAATCTTTTCGGCGGCCTGTGCGGTAAACAGGGCGGATGCCCCTGCCTTGACCCGGCCTTCAAATGCCAGATGATCGCCACCCACCATGCCACCCGATGTCGTCACCAGAACGGCGGTCACCAGATCCCCGGCCATCGGACGCGGGAACAGGATTTTCATCGGATCGCGGTAATAAAGATGATCAAGGGCCGCAAAACCCGGTTTATCCGCAGACTCAGGGCCCGGCTTGAACGCAACCTGGGCCCGGCCGTCGGTGACGATCGGGTTGGAAGCGTCTGACATTTGCGGTTCCGCCTTCAAATCGCTGCGGACCGGGTTTTCGAGTTTGCGAAGCTGCACAAAGCCACCTGAATGTTTCAGTCGCACAACCGGTTAACCCGTGGTCAGACCGGCTGGCCCATCGGCAAACACAGCAAGATGCGGGCCAAACCACACAGCCCGCAATCGCGCCATTTACCGCACCGGCCCCAATTCACCCATGCGCAAAATTTTGGCAAATGCTGATCAAACAGTCAGATACGACCGCACCTTTTCGCGATCCAGTGCATCCTTGGACCCCGCCAGCACCACCTCGCCACGTTCGAGCACGACGATCTCGTCGGCCAGTTCATGGGCGAAATCAAAATACTGTTCGACCAGAAGGATCGCCATATCGCCGCGATCCGCGAGCTGTTTGATGACGCGCTGGATATCCTTGATGATCGATGGCTGAATGCCTTCCGTCGGCTCGTCCAGCACAAGAAGTCTCGGACGTGTGACCAGCGCCCGCCCGATGGCAAGCTGCTGCTGCTGCCCGCCCGAAAGATCGCCACCACGACGACCCAGCATGTCACGCAGGACCGGGAACAGTTCAAAAATCTCGTCAGGGATATGACGAAGGGCGCGCGGAAGGGCGGCAAACCCGGTTTCAAGGTTTTCCTTCACGGTCAGAAGCGGGAAAATCTCGCGCCCTTGGGGGACAATCGCGATCCCGGACGCCGAACGACGCCACGCCGGATCACGCGAAATGTTTTTGCCTTCCCACGTGATGTTGCCATCGGCAATCGGATGTTGCCCGACAACGGCGCGCATCAGCGATGTTTTACCCACACCGTTACGCCCCAAAACCGCTGTGACCTTGCCGGTTTCAGCACTGAGCGACACCTTGCGAAGCGCATGCGACGCCCCATAAAACAGATCGATATTGGCTACATCCAGCATGATCAGCGCCCCAAATATACTTCGATGACCCGCGGGTCTTTCTGAACATGGTCAAGGCGGCCTTCGGCCAGAACCGATCCTTCGTGCAGAACCGTCACCTTGCAATCAAGGTCGCGAACAAATTCCATGTCGTGTTCGACAACCACAACCGACCGATCCGTTGCAATGGATCGCAGCAATTTCGCGGTCTGTTCGGTTTCGGAATCCGTCATCCCGGCAACCGGTTCATCCACCAGAAGCAATTCCGGCTCCTGCATCAGCAACATGCCAATTTCCAGCCACTGTTTCTGCCCGTGCGACAGGTTGGCTGCCGTCTCGTCACGCTTGTCGGTCAGCATGATGGTTTCAAGCGTCTGTTCGATGCGACGCTTCTCGGCATTCCCCAAACGATGGAAAAGCGCCTGAAACACCCCGCGCCCGCCCGAACAGGCCAGCAGCAGATTGTCAAACACCGTATGGCTTTCAAAGACGGTCGGTTTCTGGAACTTGCGCCCGATGCCAAGGTTCGCGATCTCGGCTTCATCAAGCTTCGTCAGATCGACTTCGCTTCGAAACATCACATCGCCGGTATCGGGCCGGGTTTTACCGGTGATGATATCCATCATCGTCGTTTTGCCCGCGCCATTCGGCCCGATGATCGCGCGAAGTTCGCCCGGCTCGACATAAAACGACAGGCTATTGAGCGCCCGGAACCCGTCAAAAGTGACGGAAACCCCATCGACATAAAGGATGGTATTGGCTTTGGCGGCCTTGCGTTCGGCCTTTTCAATCTCGATTGCGGCTGCCTCGCTCATGCCTTGCCTCCTTCGTTTGCACGCCCGTTCAGGAAACGCTTGCGCAGGGTGCTAAACGCCGATTGCCGGTCGGGTGCTCCAAATGCCGGCACCGCCCCGATCACTCCCTTTGGCAGGAACAGGGTCACGGCAATGAACAGCCCACCAAGGAAGAACAGCCAGAAATCAGGCATCACACCGGTAAAGAAGGTTTTGGCATAGTTCACGATGAACGCCCCCAGCACCGCACCATACAGCGTGCCACGCCCGCCAACCGCAACCCAGATGACGATTTCAATCGACAGGGCCGGGGCAAATTCACCCGGATTGATAATGCCGACCTGCGGCACATAAAGCGCCCCGGCAATCCCGGCCATCACGGCCGATACGGTAAAGACGAACAGCTTGTAATATTCGACCCGGTAACCGGTAAACCGCACGCGCGCCTCGGCATCGCGGATCGCAATCAGAACCTTGCCCAGACGCGAGTTGGTAATGCAGCGCGCAACGACATAACAGATGCCCAGCATCACACAGGATGCAATGAACAGGGCCGCCCGCGTTCCATCGGCCTGCAACGAGAAACCAAGCAGATCCTTGAAATCGGTCAGGCCGTTATTGCCGCCAAATCCCATATCGTTGCGGAAGAATGCCAGCAACAGTGCATAGGTCATCGCCTGGGTGATGATCGAAAGATACACCCCCGTCACCCGCGACCGGAAGGCAAGGAAGCCAAACACAAAAGCCAGAAGCCCCGGCACGAACATCGCCATCACAATGGCAAACCAGAACATGTCAAAGCCGTACCAGTACCACGGCAATTCGGTCCAGTTCAGGAACACCATGAAGTCCGGCAGTTCCGGGTTGCCATAAACCCCGCGGTCCCCGATCTGGCGCATCAGATACATGCCCATGGCATAACCGCCAAGTGCAAAGAACGCCCCGTGACCAAGGCTTAGAATCCCGCAGAACCCCCAGATCAGATCAACCGAAAGCGCCAGCAACGCATAGCAAAGGTACTTGCCAAGCAGGCTCATCATCCATGTCGGAACATGAAAGGCCGATCCTTCCGGTACGATCAGGTTGCCGACCGGGATCAGGATCGACGCCGCAATCAGGATCGCAAGCAGGATCATCCCGCCGCGATCACGCAACAGCCACCCGATCACCGGCGTCATTTGGTATTTCGTGCGATAGTCGGTCATGTATCAGGCCTCCACCGCGCGACCCTTAAGGGCAAACAGCCCCTTTGGTCGTTTCTGAATGAACAGGATCAGCGCAATCAGAACAAAGATTTTCGCCAGCACCGCACCGGCCACCGGTTCAAGAAACTTGTTCACGATGCCAAGGCTGAATGCACCAAGAACCGTGCCCCAAAGGTTGCCGACCCCGCCAAACACCACGACCATGAAACTGTCGATGATGTAGGCTTGGCCAAGGTTCGGGCTTACGTTTGAAATCTGGCTAAGCGCGACACCGGCAATCCCGGCAATCCCGGAACCAAGCCCGAAAGTCAGGGCATCGACATATCCGGTGCGAATGCCGACCGACCCGGCCATGCGGCGGTTCTGGGTCACGGCACGCATTTGCAGGCCAAAGGCGGTATAGCGCAGCACAATCGCGATTCCACCCACCACAATCAGACTGAACAGGATGATCCACAGCCGGTTGTAGGTCAGCACCAGACCGCTTGAAAGCTCAAGCGCGCCGCTCATGAAATCAGGGGCGGTAACCTGCTGGTTGGTTGCGCCAAACAGGCTTCGGATCGCCTGCTGCAAGACAAGGCTGACACCCCAAGTCGCCAGAAGCGTTTCAAGTGGACGACCATACAGGAACCGGATCACGCAGCGTTCGATCACGATGCCGACCAGACCGGCAACAACGAATGCCGCAGGCACCGCAATCATCAACGACCACGGCGAACCCGACGGAATGACAGATGAAAAAATCTGCTGCACGACAAAGGTGGTATAGGCACCGATCATGATCATTTCGCCGTGCGCCATATTGATCACGCCCATCACGCCAAAGGTGATGGCAAGGCCAACCGCGGCAAGCAACAGCACCGATCCCAAACTAATGCCGCGATACACATCCCCCAGCGTCTGCCACATCGAAAGCCGCCCCTCGACATCGGCAAGCGCGTCTTTGGCGGCGGCAACGACTTCGGGCTGGTAACCTTCGGCTTCAGCACTGGCAACGAATTGCGACAATACCGCACGGATTTGCGGTGTGGTTTCGCTGGCCAGCACTTCGATGGCGGTCAGACGTTCCTCGGTGGTTTCACCGGCCGCCAGCGCCATGGTCGCCCGTGCAAGTTCCATCCGCGCCAGAAGCGTCGCATCTTCCTCACGCTCGATCGCGCGGATCAGCAATGGTAACATCGACGGATCGCGGGCGTCCATGACCTGCTCGACGGCGGCGGTGCGGATGCCGATATCCTGACTAAACAGGTTAAGGGCGGCCAACGCATCGCGCAGCGCGCCACGCAGACGGTTGTTGATCTTGATCTTGTCGAGTTCCTTGGAACCGCTTTCACCCACAACCTCGCCGCTGACGACGTCGATATGGTTCCAGACCTTGCCCTTTTTCTCGCCAATCACGACGTGTTCGTCGCTAGCGCGGACGAACAGGTTGCCTTCAAGTATCGCGTTCAGGATCGGCGCGACGCGGGGGTCGCCATCGGCGGCCATGGCCTCGATTGCTTCAACCTTTTTGGTCGAACTTTTATGGTTGAGCTGTTCCGTTACATTGCGCAGTTCTTCGTCGCTAAATGCGTGTGCCGGTCGCGGCGATGCCAGCACCATCACCGCAAAAATTGCGACCAGGGCAAACAGGACAGGCACGGAGTTGTTCGCGCGGAAACGGCACAGGACAGCGGTCATGACAGTGCGCATGGTCACCAAGCCTTTGAAAATCGGATGTCAGAAAATCGCAAAAAGAATGGTTGCCCAATCATCAGGACAACGAAAAACAGGCTGGCTGCATCAACAGCCAGCCTGTCCTATCCCGATCAATACATCGGTTTTTCACAGTTGCCGCAGACCCACGGATAGGTCCAGTCGGCGGTCAGCTTTGCGCTTTCGGGCAGGAAGTCCGACCATGCATCGCCAACGACGGTGCCTTCGGTTTCCCAAACGATGTCAAACTGGCCATCGTCCTGCACTTCGCCGATCAGAACCGGCTTGGAGAGGTGATGGTTGGTGTTCATGACAGCGGTACCGCCGGTCAGGTTTGCAACTTCCTGGCCATACATAGCCTGACGGACGGCATCGACATCGGTGGTGCCAGCCTGTTCAACAGCCTGTTTCCACATGTTAAAGCCGATATAGGTTGCTTCCATCGGATCGTTGGT
This sequence comes from Thalassospira sp. A3_1, assembly GCF_017744215.1. Classification (NCBI taxonomy): domain Bacteria; kingdom Pseudomonadati; phylum Pseudomonadota; class Alphaproteobacteria; order Rhodospirillales; family Thalassospiraceae; genus Thalassospira; species Thalassospira sp. A3_1. The sequence continues at coordinate 786,549 of NZ_JAGHQQ010000001.1, forward strand.
CACGCGTTTTTCATCACCGATAAAGGCATGCCATTTTTCGATGAAGGCCGAGTTCGCATCGGACTCAACCGACTGGAAGTAGTTCCAGGCAGCCAGATGACCAACCAGCGGGGCGGTATCAATACCAGCCAGTTCTTCTTCACCGACCGAGAAGGCAACAACCGGAATGTCTTCGGCTTTGATGCCCTGGTTGGCGAGTTCCTTGTAGAACGGCACGTTGGCATCACCATTAATGGTCGAAACCACTGCGGTTTTCTTGCCGGTGGATGCGAATGCCTTCACATCGGCTACAATCGACTGCCAGTCGGAATGACCGAACGGGGTATAATTCTCCATGATGTCTTCATCGGAGATACCCTTGCCATTCAGGTAGGAACGCAGGATTTTGTTGGTCGTGCGCGGATAGACATAGTCCGTCCCCAGAAGAACGATACGCTCGGCACCGCCGCCATCTTCGCTCATCAGGTAGTCAACAGCCGGGATTGCCTGCTGGTTCGGCGCGGCACCGGTATAGAACACGTTGCGCGAGCTTTCCTCGCCTTCATACTGAACCGGATAGAACAGCATGCTGTTCAGTTCTTCGAAGACCGGCAGTACCGACTTGCGCGAGACCGAGGTCCAGCAGCCGAACACGACATCGACCTTGTCTTTTTCAATCAGTTCACGTGCTTTTTCGGCGAAAAGCGGCCAATCCGAAGCCGGATCGACAACAACTGCCTCAACCTGTTTCCCCAACAGGCCGCCATTTTTATTCAGATCGTCCACCAGCATCAGGACCGTATCCTTCAGCGTGGTTTCCGAAATAGCCATCGTCCCAGAGAGAGAGTGCAGAACGCCGACTTTAATCGTATCAGCGGCCTGGGCATTTGACATGGTCATTGCCGACCAAGCCAAGGCCCCAGCGCCCATAAGCGCCTGAAGCTTCTTATTCATTCTATTGCCTCCACTGCGAGTTTATTGCACCGCAGTGGTGCTTGCTAAAATCGTGCCAGATTCCGAATAATATGCTGCAGCGCCAGAAATCGCGGCGACTCAACGCAATATCCAACTATTTAACAGGCAAAAAACGGAAAATATTTGCGTTAGACGCGATTTCAATGATCACTTTTCGATCATTAATTAAAATTTGATTATTTTTTAATCACGTTGACCTGCACCCGCTCAGCCCTTATCTGAGGGGCGGAAGTTTCGCCTTTCTGCGGTTATTGCACCACAATGCCCATAGGCCGAAGCATCCCGCGCCCCGCCGGTTCGCCGGCGGGGTTGCTTACATGCAGTGATGCGGGTCAATCATTGTGCCGCAATGGTAGTCAGATCCGTTGAAATGTCGCCGATCACTGATCTGATCCGATTACGCAACCAGACAAGCCCGACATCCCGATCCGCCCAGATCGGCCAGTTCATGGTCACCGGCGGGAAGTTCAGCGGAATAGGCATTTCACAGAACACCAGCCCGAATAACGGCGCATATTGTACCGCAATCCTGCGCGGCACAGTCGCGACAATCGGGGCGTTCCGGGCGGCGGCAAGCAACGGCATGAAATCCGGCGCGGCCAGAACGACATCAAGATCAATACCGATTGCGCGCAAGGCATCACCAACGCAGCCTTCGACATTTCCCGTCTGGGACAGAACCGCGTGGCGCGCGCCAAGGTATGTTTCGCGAGATAGTGGCAGTGTCAGCTTGCACATATCGGGGTTAAAGCAACAGGCCACACTGGATTCAAACAGCACTTCGCCGATCTGGCGGGATTCCTTACATCCGATTGCCAGATCGATTTCCCCGGCATTTAGCATCAGATCGACCGTCTCGACAGTAATCGAACGACTCACCAGACGCACACCGGGTGCGGTTGATTGCAAATGGTGCACCAATGCCGGCAACAGAACCATTTCCATTTCGCCGGTGATACCGATCCGGAAAATGCGATCTGCCGTGTCCGGATCGAAACTGTCGGTCGCCTGAAGCGCACTTTGTGCCTGTGTCAATGCGGCCCGAACCGGTCCAGCCAACGCACGTGCTTTTGCGGTTGGCTGCATTTTCTGTCCGACACGGACAAAAAGATCATCCTGCAACAGCATCCGGAGCGTTGATAAATTGTGGCTCATGGCGGACTGCCCAATCCGCAACTTTTCCGCAGATTTTGTGACGCTTAGCTCTTGCATCATTGCGTCAAACGCAATCATGAGATTGAGGTCAAATGACCTTAAATTGAAATGATCAATAGTATCCATGATCCGCATCGATTTGATTACTGACTAATTGGAATATAGCCTTTCTCTATCGCGTTACAAGCTGCCGGTTAAATCCCGGCATTTGATTGAGGGAGAATATTCTGATGCTGTCACGCAGAGACATGCTTAAAGGTTCGCTTGCTGCCGCTGCCATCGGGGCGACGGCCAGCACCGTTTTTATTCCATTGCGCGCCGCGGCCAAGGCGCCACTGGTGGGCACACAGGCCCCCGGATATTACCGACTGATGGTGGGCGAGGTCGAAGTTACCGCACTTTCGGATGGGACCGGGCAGTTCCCGCTTGCCGATCTGTATCTGAATACCAGCCCCGAACATGCGCGCACGGCCCTTGCCAATGCATTTCAGGGAACCCCGACATCGACATCCGTGAATGCCTATCTTCTGAATTTCGGCGACCGTCTTGTTTTGCTTGATGCCGGGACCAGCGACCTGTTGGGACCGGAACTTGGTAAATTGCCGGCCAATATCATCGCGTCGGGTTATCACCCCGATCAGATCGATGATGTGGTGATTACCCACATTCACACCGATCATAGCGGTGGATTGATCATGAACGGCAAGAAAGTCTTCCCCAGCGCCACAGTGCATGTACCGAAACTCGATGCCGAATACTGGCTGAGTACGGAAAATCGGAACAAGGCACCAGAAAGTGCAAAGCAATATTTTGATCAGGCCGTCCTATCGACAAAGCTTTATAGCGAAAGCGGTACACTTTCGACTTACGAGGCCAATGCATCACCCGTTCCGGGCCTGATCAATTCAACGCATCGTCCGGGTCATACACCGGGCCACAGTGCACTTTGGTTTGAAAGCAAAGGCGAAAAGTTCGTTTATTGGGGCGACATCACCCACGGCGATGTCATCCAGTTTGACGAACCGGGCGTCTCGATTGCGTTTGATGTCGATCCAGATCAGGCCATAACCACCCGCGAGGCTGCCTTTGCCGAAGCCGTATCAGAAAAATATCTGGTTGCCGGGTGCCATATCGCCTTCCCGGGTATTGGGCATGTCATCGAAGACAGCACGATGTTTGACTGGGTGCCGATGAACTATCGCGCTGACGTCTGATCCGACTTCCCCGACCCGCGCTTAAGACGCCAGACGAAAAAAGGGCGACCTGCATCACGCAGGCCGCCCTTTGATTTCCTTTTTCGACAAAACCGGCTATTCCGGCATCCCGGCACGGATCCACTGCCCCAGTTGTACCCGTTCTTCGTCCGTCATTTCGGTCATGTTGCCAAGCGGCATGGCACGCCCGATAACGGACTGGGCCAGAACACGCTGCGCATTGGCTTTGACCTGCGCGATGTCATCAAACATTACGCCCATCGGCGCCTCGTCAAAGCCTTCATCGGTCGGGTTGGCAGAATGACAGGCCGTGCAGCGGGTCTGAACAATCGCCAGCGCATGATCGCCGGTGATGATTTCCTGATCGGCCAGCTTGGCGGCATCGGGATCATAGGACGCAAACATCGCCAGGATCGCCATGCCCACCGCAGCCGATGGCAGTTGCCATGCAATCGCCTTGCCGCGGCCCCCGGCATTACGCGTGTTAAAGAAATGGCGCACCAACCCACCAATGATCAGGATCAGGCCGACAATCAGCCACGACTGATCATGGGAAAACAGCATCGAATAATGGTTGCTGATCATCATCAGCAAAACCGGCAGCGTCAGATAGTTGTTATGCGTGGATCGCTGCTTGGCCTGCAATCCCAATGCCGGATCGGGTTTTTCGCCCGCCATGAGGCTGGCGACGACCTTTTTCTGGTTGGGAATGATGATGCGAAACACGTTGGCAGCCATGATCGTGCCAATCATCGCCCCGACATGGATAAACGCCCCACGGCCGCTAAACACATGGGTAAAACCATAGGCCGCAACCATCGCCAGAATGAAAACGCCAATCGCAAGCTTTCCGGTGCTTTGGCCAATCGGGCTTTTGCACATCAGGTCATAAATCACCCAACCGGCAAACAGGCTGGCAAGCCCGATCAGGATCGCATCCCATTTGCCAAGCGGCATGACATTCGGATCGATCAGATAGCTTTCGGCACTCCAGTAATACATCGTCACCAGAAGCGAAAAACCGGTCAGCCAGGTAAAATAGGCTTCATATTTGAACCAGTGCAGTTCGGGCGGCATGGATTTCGGCGCGACCATCCATTTATTGACATGGTAAAACCCGCCGCCATGAACCATCCATGCCTCGCCATAAACGCCCTCGTCCATGCCCGGACGCTTGCGCAGGCTCAGATCAAGCCAGACGAAGTAAAAGGATGAACCGATCCACGCGATACCGGTGATCAAATGCGCCCAGCGCAGGATCAGATTGATCCAGTCCTGAAACAGAATATCCACCCGTTGAAACCTCCGTCTTGCAGGGCATCTCTCATACTGCCCCACTATCCCCTTGCCGGTTATGCGATACATCTGACCACATTGATCCGGAATTATTCCAATCAGAGTCCTAACATAGCGTATCCGGGCGCTCTATTATTAAGGGCAGATGCATAATCGAAATGACTTTCAAGTTATTTTTTAAAATGGCACAGTGACCGTCAGGATTTGGAAGAATACAAATTCAGAAAATAAAAAAAGCTGTATCAGGAGCCCGCAACCCATGTCCGACTTTGAGGACATTCAGATTTTTGTCCGCGTAGCCGAGCTTGGAAACCTGTCTGCTGCCGGGCGCGAATTGCGCCATTCGGCGGCGGTTGTTTCAAACCGGATTGCACGCCTTGAAGAACGGCTGGGTGTCAGGCTTCTGAACCGCACCACACGCCGGGTGAACCTTACCACCGAAGGCGATGTATATTACCGGCACTGCCTGCGCATTCTGGCCGAAATGCAGGAAGCCGAAAATGCCATCGCCAACCAGAAAAACACCACCCGCGGCCCGGTAACGCTGACCTGCCCGATTGCGTTTGGCAATAAATATGTCGCACCGATCATCCCGAAATTTGTTGAGAAGAACCCCGATGTGCAGGTCAGACTGCACCTTTCCGACCGGTTGCTTGACCTGCTTCAGGACAAGGTCGACCTTGCCATTCGCATTGCCGAGTTAAAGGAAAGCTCGCTGATCGTGCGCAAGCTTGCGGCCAACAAACGCATGCTGGTGGCAAGCCCGGCCTATCTGAAAAGGCATGGTGCCCCCAGCGCACCCGGTGATTTACTGCACCATAACTGCCTGTTGCTGCGATTTCCGGGATCACGTCAATATCAATGGACCCTGCTCGGCTCACAGGAAGAAGGCCCGGTGACCCTGTCGGTTTCAGGATCCATGGATTCAGACAATGGTGAAGTCCTGACCCGCTGGTGCCTTGACGGGCATGGCATCGCCCTTAAATCCTACTGGGAAGTCGGCGAATATATCCGCAACGGCCAGCTTCAGGTGGTTCTGCCCGATTATACCCCTCCAGCCCATGCAGTTTACGCGCTTTATCCCGAAAACCGTTACCTGCCGACACGTGTACGGGCCTTTGTCGATTTTCTGGTAAGCGAGTTTGGCGGGACACCGCCATGGGACAAGAGCTGATACAAATCCGTACATCCACAAAATGCCCCAATAGATGCAAGGCGTATTGCGGCTTTTGTTTGTATTACTTTTTGATTTCGGACAGATACCCACCCAGAACAGCCGCGACATTGAACCCGATGACGTCATGGGCATAACCACCTTCCATGACAAAGACGGTTTTCAATCCCAGCCGCCCGATCATTTGCCCGATCCGGTTGAAATCATCGGTTTGCAGTCTGAAATCGCACAGCGTTTCGGCCTCGTGGGCATCAACGCCAAGGGCGATCACCAATGCCTCGGGCTGCCAGGTAATGATTTTCTGGATGGCTTTGGAAAAGCCTTGTGACCAAGGACCGAAATCCGATCCGCCGGGCAGCACAATATTTAGATTCGCCCCCTGCCCGTCCAGACGACCGGTTTCGTTTTCATAGCCCATGAAGAACGGAAACTGGTGCTTCGGGTCAGCATGAATCGAGACAGTCAGAACATCACCACGGTCATAGAAAATATCCTGCGTTCCGTTGCCATGATGGTAATCGATATCAAGTATCGCAACCTTTCTAGCACCCTTGGCAATCATCTGCTGGACAGCAATGGCCGAGTTATTGAGGAAGCAATATCCGCCATAACGATTGGCATGCGCATGATGTCCCGGCGGGCGGGTCAGGGCAAAGGATGCCTCACCATCGTTCCAGACAGCATCGGCCGCCGATACTACGGTTTGCGCGCCCCAATAGGCCGCCTTCCACGTTCCCTTGGTAATCGGGGTATCGGATGAAATGGCATATTGCCCAAGACGCGCGCTGATATGGGCGGGTTTGCCGCCTGAAAATCCGGCTGTTGGCCAGACATAGGGAAAAGCGTCGTGGTCGTTGCCCGCCGCATTCCAGTCCGCCCATGCGTTTTCAAGAAAGGCCAGATAATCCGCATCATGAATTGAGGCAATCGGTGCCATGCCGTGATCGGCCGGATCAACCAGTTGCGCCTGCACCGAGTGGGCTACCGCATCACGGATAATTGCCATACGGCGGGAATTTTCAAAGCATGGAATCAAACGCCCATGGTGCATTTCACCATTCCCGTCATGGGCATCGTGGCGGGAATTAAAAAACACACGCATGACTGACTTCCTTTCCGGCAAAGGCGATAAGGGGCATCTATCCCCTTATCGTAGCAGAAAGTTCTTAACAGGTAGCTATTTGCGCGCGGTGCTGTATAGCAGTTCGGCGATGGTTTCAAGGAACCCGCCAAGCTGTTTGCGCAGATTTTCAGCTTCCCGCGCCAGTTTGCCCGCCATATCACGCGTGGTATCGGCAGCCTCGCCCGTCTGACCGGCCATTTCAGAAACCACCGTGATATTGTCGGTCACTTCCTGTGCGCCGCTGGATGCCTGTTCGACATTGCGCGTGATGTTCGATGACAGTGCCGTCTGGGTTTCAACATTGTTCGAAATCAGGTCCGAACGGGCAGCCAGATCATCAATGACAGATGCAATTTCGCGGATCGAATTGACCGACGCTTCGATCGCATTCTGGATGTCCTGGACTTTTTCCTCAATCGATTCAGTGGCCTTGCTGGTCTGGTTGGCAAGTCCCTTGACCTCGTTGGCGACAACAGCAAAGCCCTTGCCTGCTTCACCAGCACGGGCGGCTTCGATGGTGGCATTCAATGCCAGAAGGTTGGTCTGTGCTGCAATATCGCGGATAAAACTGACGACTTCGACGATTTCGCCTGCGGCGGCTTCGAGCTGACCAATCCGGCCATCGGTTTCCTGCGCCAGACCATTGGCGCGATGGGCAATTTCAACCGATTCACGGGCCTGATCGGCAACGGTGCGGATCGACTGGTTCAGTTCTTCGGATGCCTCGGAGACGCCCGAAACATTGGCGGCAGTCTGGCGGGCCGCAGCGGCAACATTGGTCGAACGCGAACTGGTTTCGTGCGCAATGCGGTTGGCATCACCCGATGCGTTTGAAAGTGCACCTGCGGCTTCGGCAATCTGATCGACGGCCTCGAATGATCCGCTTTTGAATTCTTCGATGATGGTGTTAAAGCCGGTAAGCTTCTTTTCAATCGACGAAGTTGCCGCATTGATTTTCTGCGCTGACGTCAGATAGGCACCGACCAATCCGGTTTCGACAATCCGTCGATAATAACGGTTTTCAGAAACCGCGCCCATGGATGCCGCACTTTCACGCAGGAAGGCGTCATTGCGGTCGATCAGTCTATTGATCGCGATGAAAAGTTCGCGCATGTCGGGATGACTGTCGACATTGGTAATGCGTGCTTCGTAATCACCCTCAGCCGCGGCAAGAACAACGTCCAGTGCCTTTTTGATCCCCGATTTGCTGGAACCACCAAATAGCGACATTTTGAAACCTCGAATTAGCAATCAGCCTAAAGGCTTTGAATGAATTTGTCGTATGCCAGACCGGCATCTGAAAGCTTTTGCGCCAGCGCCTTACCAGCCGCAATCATGCCGTCCTTGCGGTTGGCTGTGCTTTCTTCGATCTGGCGGAGTTCCGCGTAAAGCGGGATAATCTTATCCTTGAGAACTTTCGGATCAGCCACCCGACGGTTCGAATGGTAGCCAATAATTTTGCCATTTGCGTCAAGACTGGGCGTGATATGCGCATATACCCAGTAGTGATCGCCGTTCTTTGACATGTTCACGACATAGGCGAAAATCTCGTGACCAGCAGCGATTTCATCCCAAAGCAACTTGAAAACGCAGCGCGGCATGTCGGGATGACGAATGATCGAATGGGGCTGGCCCAGAACTTCCTTTTCACGGTAGTCGGAAAGACGCAGAAAAACCTCGTTGGCATAGGTAATCCGGCCCTTAAGGTCCGTTTTACTGACAATCAGTTCTTCAGGCTTGAAATGGCGTTCCTTGCCGGTTGGCTTGGACCTGACTAGCGTTTCGCTCACGTTTCTGTCCCCGATTTTCTGTCCGATAACCTGCCATTGTAGATCACAGCAGTTTTGCATGTCCGGATATCATGTAACGATATATCCGCGAATGATAAATGTAAAATATCCATGTGATACATAGACTAAGCGTGATGATAAAAATTAGATAAATATAATTGGCCATAGCGCTCCCGACATACAATAGCGGCGCCGGTCATCGATCACGCCTTGTCAGATGTTCATGCTTTTGATTTTCTGATTATGGTGACGTTTGCAGGGAAGCAGCATGGCACAAGATCTTCGGGACTTTCCATTTCGCGTGGTCATCCATGAAAAGCACTCCGCCCAAGGGGTGCTTGACTGGCTGGACAAGAATATACGCAGCGACAGATGGACCATGGGCATTCGCAATATCGAACTGCCGCGTGCGACCCAATCCGCCCCCATCGTCGACATGGTGATCTATTTTGCCCGTCGGGAGGATATGGAGCTTTTCCGTGAACGATGGGCTGGCAAGACGCGCGAACATAAGGTCAAACTGAAATTCTGGCGCGCCGCACTCTACGCCCTGCTGCACCCGAAAATGGAAATGATCGCCTACGAAAAAATCGACGACAGCCCGAAACGCATCCGTCCGGGGGATCCGGAAACAAGCATCAAGAAGCCCTGAAACGAAACAACCCCGCATACCAGATGCGGGGTTGTTCGTCGTGCTGCCCTCAAGAGGCTTGCAGATCGTGATTACTTCGGCAGTTCGGCATCGATGCCTTTGATGTACCAGTCCATGCCCAGAAGCATTTCGTCGGTTGCATCTTCGCCTTCCTTGATGCGCAGTTCGCCAGCCTGATCATAGATCGGGCCTGCGAACGGGTGGATTTCACCCGATGCGATCTTGGCTTCGGTTTCTTCGGCCAGTGCTTTTACCTCATCAGGCATATTGGTGTAGGGTGCCATGTCGACCATACCGGAATCAATACCCCCCCAGGTGTCGGTCGATTCCCACGTACCTTCGGCAACAGCCTTGGCCCGCGCGACATAATATTCGTCCCAATGGTCAACAATCGCGGTCAATTGAGCCTTCGGTGCGAACTTGATCATGTCAGATGCCTGACCAAAACCGACGATACCGCGGTTCTCGGCAACCTGAAGCGGCGCCGGGCTGTCGGTGTGCTGAACCATGATATCAGCGCCCTGGTCGATCAGTGCCTTGGCAGCGTCGCCTTCTTTGCCCGGATCATACCAGGTGTTGGCCCAGACGATTTTGACTTTAACGTCCGGGTTAACCGACCATGCGCCCAGCATGAACGAGTTGATGCCACGAACTACTTCCGGGATCGGGAACGAACCGACATAGCCGACAATGTTCGACTTGGTCATTTTACCGGCGATCACACCAGCAACATAACGACCTTCATAGAAACGCGCGGCATAGGTCGAAACGTTTGCATCACGCTTGTGACCGGTTGCGTGTTCGAATTTTACATTCGGGAACTGTTTGGCAACCTTGACGGTCGGATTCATATAACCATAGGAAGTGGTAAAGATCAGGTTATAACCGGTCTGGGCCAGCTGACGGATCACGCGTTCCGCGTCCGCACCTTCCGACACGCTTTCGACATAGGTGGTGGTGGCATTGTCACCAAGGGCCGCTTCGATTGCCTGACGGCCGATATCGTGGCGGTAGGACCAGCCATGGTCACCGATCGGGCCGACATAGACAAAGCCGGCTTTGACTTCTTCGGCCTGGGCAGCACCCATGCCGAGTGCAAGTGCACCGGTTGCCACAACGGCGGCAAGCGTGCGCTTCACGAGGTTTGCATTCATTATTTGGTCTCCCTGTTAATCAGCTAATCAGGATTTAAACCCAATTGTTTACGCAATCAATGACGTGTTCTTGTCCAGACCAAGACTCAGCCAAACCGACCGCATGATACAAGACCGGTTTGATTGAGTGTTGGTCCGATACGCACTTCCTCCCACCGGGTCGGGGTATCCTTTGACGCACCCCGATCCCGTTTCACCAGCCCTATTGTGCGGGCCGGAACGCCTGCCCGATACAGGCAGGTGCATTCAGTCTGATCTTTGCGCGATCACTGGAAATGATCACCAGCACAATCACGGTCGCAAGGTATGGCAGCATCGACATGAATTGCGACGGCACATGCACGCCTGCACTTTGCGCATGAAGCTGCAATACCGAAATAAGCCCGAACATATAGGCCCCCGCCAACAGACGGCCCGGACGCCATGTTGCAAACACGACAAGCGCCAACGCGATCCAACCGCGCCCGGCTGTCATGTTTTCGGCCCACATCGGCGTATAGGACAGCGAAAGATATGCGCCGGCAAGGCCAGCCATCGCGCCGCCAAACATGGTAGCCATATACCGGATTTTGATCACCGAATAGCCGATTGCATGCGCGGAATGATGGGAATCACCAACCGCCTTGAGGATCAGCCCCCCACGCGTACGCGACAGGAAAAACCCAACCGCAATCACCATCACAATCGACAGATAAACCAGAAAATCCTGACCAAACAGAATTTCGCCAACCAGCGGAATATCGGTCAGAACCGGGATATGAAGCCCCGGAAGCGGCTCGATCGCAAAGCCGACAAAGCCGGAACCAACAAGCGCTGAAAAACCGACCCCAAAAATGGTCAGCGCCAGACCCGTTGCCACCTGATTGGCCATCAGGGTCAGGGTCAGAAAGGCAAAGATCAGCGACATCAGCATCCCGGCAATGATCGCCGCCAGAATGCCCAGAATGGCAGAGCCGCTTGATGCGGTGACCGCAAATCCGGAAATAGCACCGACCAGCATCATGCCTTCGACACCAAGGTTAAGCACCCCGGATTTTTCGGTAATCAGTTCGCCGGTCGATGCCAGCAGAAGCGGGGTCGATGCCGTAATCACGGTCAGGATCAGTGGAATGAGCCAATCCATTATGCGGCCTCCCCTTTGGCTGCCGGGGTTCCGAAACGCACCCGGTACTTGGTCAAAACATCACAGGCCAGCAGGAAGAACAGCAAAATCCCCTGAAACAGGCCGGTCACCGCATTTGGCAGCCCCAAAGTAATCTGGGCCAATTCCCCACCCAGATAGGTCAGCGCCATAATCAGCCCGCCAAACAGGATACCCAGCGGATGCAACCGCCCAAGGAAGGCAACGATAATTGCCGTAAAGCCATAACCGGGCGATATGGCAGGCTGCAACTGGCCAATCGGCCCGGCAACCTCGAACAAACCGGCAAGACCGGAAAGCGCGCCGCCCAGCAACAGGGTAAACCAGACCATGCGTTTCTGACGGAACCCGACATGGCGGGCGGCCTGTGGGGCCTTGCCAACCACTCGCAGCTGGAACCCGATCACCGATTTCGACAGTAAAACCCAACCAGCAATCACCACCAGTACAGCAAAGGCGGTTCCAAGATGAACGCGCGTGCCGTCATAAATCACCGGCAACAGGCCCGCATCCGGAAACGATCGGGATTCAGGGAAGTTGAAACCTTCGGGGTTGCGCCACGGACCATGCACAAGGAAGCTCAGGAACAGCGTTGCGACATAGGTCAGCATCAGGCTGGTCAGAATTTCGTTGGCATTAAATCGGGTGCGCAGAAGTGCTGGTATGCCGCCCCAGAACGCCCCGCCAATTGCCCCAAGCACAAACATTGCGGGCAACAGGAACATGCTTTCACTGTCATAAAAATAAAGCGCAAGACCACCGCCGAATATGGCGCCCATGGTCAATTGCCCCTCGGCACCGATGTTCCAGACATTGGCGCGGAACCCCATCGACAGCCCGATGGCGATGATCACAAGCGGGGTTGCCTTCACAAACAGTTCGGAAATGCCATAGCTGTTGTTGACCGGCAGGATGAAAAATGTGTAAAGCGCATCAAACGGGTTCTTGCCCATAAAGGAAAAGATGATCCCGCCGACTATCAGCGTCATGAGAATTGCCAGAACCGGCGACAGATAGACCATCGCCTGACTATGCTGGCGACGGGGTTCAAGCCTGACCAACGCGATCTCCTTCGATAAGCTCTTTCGTCTTCAGGGTTACGTCGCCGTCCAGATCGTGAAGTCCCCCCATCAACAAACCGATTTCCTCGACACTGACATCGGCCATTGGCCGCGGGGCGGACATCTTGCCTTCGGACATCACCACCACCTGATCACAGATGGCGAAAATTTCGTCCAGATCCTGCGAAATCACCAGAACCGCCGTGCCCTTTGCCGCCAGATCAAGCAACGCCTGATGGATGGCACTTGCCGCACCGGCATCAACACCCCAGGTCGGCTGTGAAATCACCAGCACGCCCGGATCCTGAAGGATTTCACGCCCGACGATAAACTTCTGAAGGTTGCCGCCCGAAAGGCTTCCGGCCTCGGCAGAGGCACCGGTGGTACGCACGTCAAACGTCTTGATGATCTTGTCGGCAAAGGTACGGGTCGGCACTTCGCGGATCAGACCACGCGCGGACAGCGCCATGCGCCGGAACGCGGTCAAAAACCCGTTTTCCGAAAGGCTCATATCAGGGACCGCACCATGCCCGTTACGCTCTTCGGGTACAAAAGCCGCGCCAAGCCGACGGCGTCGGCGCGGGCCAAAATGTGCAACCGGATTGCCATCGATCTTGATGCAGTCGGGTGTGCCGATGATTTCGGTTTCACCGGCCAGTGCCTGAAACAGTTCGTTCTGGCCATTTCCGGCGACACCGGCAACGCCCATGATTTCCCCACCCCGCACCTTCAGGCCAATCCCCTTAAGGTCGGTGCCAAACTGTTCGTCACTGATCAGTGACAGATCGGAAATATCAAGACGCACATCACCGAATTTGCGCGTGCCACTGCGATCGGGTGCTGTCAGTTTCTGGCCGATCATCATTTCGGCCATGGATTTCGCCGTTTCCTCGCGCGGGTCACACCCGCCAACGACCTTGCCTCCGCGCAATACGGTTGCCTTCTGACACAGTGCTTTGACCTCGTGCAGTTTGTGGCTGATATAAAGGATTGCGCAACCTTCATCGGCAAGACGGCGCAATGTTTCAAACAGTTTTTCGACTTCCTGCGGTGTCAAAACCGATGTCGGCTCGTCTAGGATAAGCAGTTTGGGATTTTGCAGAAGGCAGCGAACGATTTCGATCCTCTGCCGTTCGCCAACCGAAAGCGTGTAAACATGACGATCAGGATCAAGCGGCAGACCATAGGTCTTTTCGACCTCGATCACCTGCTGACGCAGGGCGACCATATCGCGCACGTCATTCATCGCCAGCGCAATGTTTTCCAGAACCGTCATGGTTTCGAACAGCGAGAAATGCTGGAACACCAGACCAACACCCATTTCGCGCGCGTCATGCGGGCTATGGATCGTGACTGGCTTACCCTCCCACAGCAATTCGCCCTGATCGGCCTGCAGCACACCATAGATGATTTTTACAAGCGTACTTTTACCCGCACCATTTTCCCCCAGAAGAGCATGGATTTCACCAGGTTCGATACGGAAACTGATATCGTCATTTGCCAGACAGCCCGGAAAGGCCTTGGTCACACCGCGCACTTCAAGCTGCGCTGGTTTTGACCCGCCTGTCATCGCCAAGCCTGTATCTGATCCGGTATTCCCGGTCGTCGACGTCACTGCTGCCACCCCTAAATTGCGATCCGATCACGCGCACCGAAGGTATTACCCGTTCACGGTTTGCTAATCAAACGGTCTCAATACGCGATTTTGTCTTCTTTGGCATCCCAGGCCGCAAAGACATCACGCGCTTCCCCTAAATCCAGATGTTCGCACGGCAGGCTCCGATCCGGGATCGGTTTTGCCACTTCATCATACAGGAATTGATCGTCAAAGCCGATTGCCGCTGCATCATCGCGGGAATTGGCATAATAGATCCGGTCAAGACGCGCCCAATAGATCGCCGAAAGGCACATCGGGCATGGCTCGCAACTGGTGTAAATCTCGCAACCGGCAAGATTGAAGGTACCAAGCTTTTCACAGGCCGCACGGATGGCGCTGACCTCGGCATGGGCGGTCGGATCGTTGCTGGATGTTACCTTGTTCCAGCCTTCGGATATGACTTCGCCGTCCTTGACAATGATTGCCCCGAACGGGCCGCCACAGCCTTCTTCCATTTTTGTCCGCGACAAATTCACGGCATGGAGCATGTGTTTATGCTTGGCATCACACACAGCCAAATCTCCCTATATGAACTCCTGATCCGGTAAACGGATCCTCCTGATCAGGCCGCTATTGGCGCGGCCCTTTATCATTTATATGCCTTGCAATGAAGGCTTTATCATCCGGCAAAGCCGTCTTGTGCAACCCTGTTCACCGGATATCGCGCCAGACGTGCTTCACGCACGGACAGCAATTGCACCGCAACCGATGCCGCGATGATTGCCGGCTGTTTGCCGGTAATGCCCTGAATTCCAATCGGGCATGTCAAACGACCGATTTCCATGTCACCCAACCCGCGATCCTTTAATCGCCGGACAAAGCGCGCGCGTTTGGTCTGGCTTCCGATCATACCGACAAAACCAAGATCATTCCGCAACAAGGCCGCCCGACAGATATCAAAGTCCTGCGCGTGGCTGTGTGTCAGGATCAGCGCGAAGGCATCGGGCGGTATGTCGCGCACCTCGTCCTCGGGCCTTTCGCTTTGATGCAGATGAAGTTTCGATGTTTCCGGCAGGGTCAGGTATTCGTCACGCGAATCGATCAGGTGAATATCGAACGGCAACGGTGCCAGTGCCTGAACAATCGCCTGCCCGACATGCCCGGCACCAAACAGCCAAAGCGGTGTTGCCCCATCATCAAGACGCAAGCACAGCTTCTGCTGCCCGGCCAGATCACACAACCCGCCACGGCCCCCGGCAAACAGGCGATCCAGTGCGTCGGTATCCTGAATGCTGGCCGTTTCAATATTCCGGCTTTCGCTCATCGAGAGCATCACCCAGTCACCATGACCAGCACCGGCAGGGTTCCGCGTGTTTCGGATCGCTGTTGCCAGCTGATGCTTTTGCACTGCCCCCAGCAGGTGGAAGGCAATCTCGACCGAACCACCGCAACATTGACCAAGCCCCGGCCCCAACGGAAAGGGAACCAGTTCCGCGCCAAGGTACCGACCCAAGGTCAGGATTTCACGCGCCCGTACCGTCACCTGATGTTCCAGATTGCCGCCACCAACCGTCCCGGCAATGTCGGCCTCACTGATCAGCATAAAGGCCCCTGCCTCACGCGGGGTGGACCCGCGAATGGCCGCCACACTGACCAGCATCACCGGATCGGATGATTGCAGCAAAGCGATATGGGCGTCGGGTGACAGGCGCATGATGTCTATTCCCCCGCCACCGGAACCGCATCGTGACTTTGGACGATCATACCCTTGGCCACATTGGCCACCGCGTTCAGCACGGCCTCAGGCGTTGCCGGCGTATCGAGCATCGGGATCACCTTGTAGTCCCCGACCGATGCAACCGCATCGGCAATGGCACGATGCACCGAAATCGCCAGCATCAGGGGCGGCTCACCAACCGCCTTGGATCTGTGAATGGTTTTTTCAACATTTCTTCCGGAAGACCACAATTCAAGACGGAAATCTTCCGGCCGATCCGAACATGCGGGAATTTTATAGGTGGACGGCGCGTGTGTTCGCAAACGACCGGCATCATCCCACCACAATTCCTCGGATGTCAGCCATCCCATCCCTTGAATAAAGCCGCCTTCGATCTGCCCCCGGTCAATCGCCGGGTTCAACGACCGGCCGACATCGTGGCTGATATCAACGCGGGTCACCTTGTATTCACCGGTCAGGGTATCGATCATCACCTCGGAACAGGCCACGCCATAGGCGAAGTAATAGAATGGCCGACCCGACGCGGTTTCACGGTCGTAATGGATTTTCGGCGTCGCGTAATAGCCCGTCGCCGAAAGCGAAACACGCGCCAGATAGGCCTGTTTGATCAGATCGGCAAATTCCAGTTCGGCAACATCACCAACAATTACCCGGCCCGGAACAAAGCGAATGGCGGCCTCGGCAACACCGTATTTCTCAGCCGCAAACGCAATCAGGCGCGATTTGATGGTAATCGCGGCATCGCGCGCGGCCATGCCGTTCATATCCGCACCGCTTGAGGCCGCAGTTGCCGATGTGTTGGGAACCTTGCCAGTGTTGGTGGCCGTGATCTTGATCCGGTCGAGATCAATCTGGAATTCCTCGGCCACGACTTGGGCAACCTTGATAAACAGGCCCTGCCCCATTTCCGTCCCGCCATGGTTCAGATGCACCGATCCGTCCTGATAAATATGGATCAGCGCACCGGCCTGATTAAGGAAGGTCGTGGTAAAGGAAATGCCGAACTTGACCGGCGTAATTGAAATGCCGCGCTTGATCACCGGACTTTGCGCATTGAACGCGTCGATTTCCTCGCGGCGCTTGCGATAGTCGCAAGATGCCAGAATATCGTTCGTCAGTTCCGCAAGGACGTTATCCTCGACCGTCATGTGATAGGGCGTCGTGTTGCGGTCGATTGTCCCGTAATAGTTGGCGATCCGCACATCAAGCGGATCGCGGCCAATCGTCATGGCGATTTCATCGATGATCCGCTCAATCGCAACCATGCCCTGCGGCCCGCCAAATCCGCGAAACGCGGTATTGGACACCAGATTGGTTTTGCAGCGATAGGACCGGATTTCGACATCGCCAAGGAAATAGGCATTGTCGGTATGGAACATCGCACGATCACAGATCGCGGCCGACAGATCGGCCGAGAAACCGCAATTGGCGGCATATTGAATATCCAACCCGCAAATCCGGCCATCATCATCAAAGCCGACATCATATTCGACGATAAAGTCATGGCGTTTGCCGGTCATGACCATGTCATCATCGCGGTCCAGACGCATTTTCGCCGGGCGACCGGTTTTAACCGCAACAATCGCCGCCAGTGCAGCCCATTGTGATGCCTGCGTTTCCTTGCCACCGAAACCACCGCCCATACGGCGCACTTCGACGGTTACCGCATTGGCCGGACGACCAAGGACATTGGCGATATTGTGCTGAACCTCGGACGGATGCTGGGTCGAGCAATGCAAAAGCACATCACCATCTTCCTGCGGAATGGCAAAGGTGATCTGACCTTCGAGATAGAAATGGTCCTGCCCGCCGATTTCCATCACCCCGGATCGGCGATGTTTGGCGCGCGCCAGTGCCGATTTGGCATCGCCCTGCGCCATGACATGGGGTGGTGCAACGAATTGCTGTTTTTCAAGTGCTTCCTTGACGCTCAGGATCGCGGGCAGTTCTTCATATTCGATCTCGGCCAGCTTGACAGCATTGCGTGCCTGTTCGCGGGTTTCAGCGGCAACACAGAAAACCGGCTGACCGTAAAACTGAACAATCCCGTCGGGCAGAACCGGATCATCATGGGTATGGGCGGGCGACACGTCATTGACACCGGGCACATCATCCGCTGTCAGGACACACACCACACCGGGTGCGGATCGCACCTTTGACAGATCCATCTTCGTGATCCTGCCATGTGCGATTGTCGCCGCACCGGGAGCCAGATGAAGAGTGCCGAACGGTTCAAGAATATCGTCAACATAAACCGCTTCGCCCGCGACATGCTTCGGGCCGCTGTCATGCTTGCTGGCGGACCGGACCCCACCCGAAAGCCCCGGTGTCGGCGCCAGAAGTTCGTCCGGGTCTTTGGTATCGATGACTTTGGATGCGTTGTCAGACATGGGCGGCCTCCCTGCCAACCAGACGGGTGGCAATTTCAGGTGCCGTTGTTTCGATAAACAGTTTGGTCAGAAGGTTTTGCGCGACCAACATGCGGTATTCTTTTGATGCCCGCATATCAGACATAGGTGCAAAATCTTTGGTCAGGGCCAGTTGCGCCGCGTTCAGACTGGCCTCGTTCCAGTCCTTGCCGATCAGGGCCGCCTCGCACTTTTTGGCCCGCATCGGTGTTCCAGCCATGCCACCGAATGCCGCCCGGAACTCGACAACCTTGCCGCCATCAATCCGAATGGCAAAGGCCGCAAGAACCGCCGTAATATCCTGATCAAACCGTTTGGAAATCTTGTAGGCCTTGAACTGCACCCCGGCCGCAGGCTTCGGAACGATGATGCTTTCGACGAACTCGCCCTTGGCCCGGTCCTGCTTGCCATAGGTGATAAAGAAATCTTCAAGGGCAACTTCGCGACGGATATCGCCCATGCGCAGGGCAATGCGCGCGTCCAGTGCAATCAGGGCAGGCGGTGTATCGCCAATTGGCGATCCATTGGCGATATTGCCACCAACCGTCCCCGCATTGCGGATTTGCCGTGACCCGATCCGGCGGACCAGCTCTCCGACATCACCGGCAATCATGCCAAGTGCGTTATGGGCATCGCTATAAGTCACACCGGCACCGATAGTCAGAACACCATCCTTTTCCCGGACCGATTTAAGATCGGCGACATCCCCGATATAAATGATCGGATCAAGTCGCTTAAGCATCTTGGTCACCCAAAGCCCGACATCCGTCCCGCCCGCCAGCACCGTCGCATCGGGATGGGCCACCAAAAGTGCGGCCAGTTCATCGCTGCTGCGGGGCGCGAAATAACGCCCCACCGGCATTTCAAGTGCCAGCATGTCGGCACCTTCGATCATCGTGGTCAATCGGGTCGCGATATCGGAACGGCGTTTTTGTTCGACCGGATCGGTTGCGCTTATGCCACCGGCCTTGCGGGCGGCTTCGATGATTGGTCCGTAACCGGTGCAACGGCAAAGGTTCCCGGCAAGGGCATCATTGATGGCACCCCGGTCATCCTCGCCCCCATCCAGCCAAAGCTGATACAGGCTCATGACAAAGCCCGGCGTACAGAAACCGCATTGCGACCCATGGGTTTCTACCATGGCCTGCTGCACCGGATGAAGGCTGCCGTCATCGGATTTAAGATGTTCAACAGTCAGAAGCTGCTTCCCATCAAGGGTCGGCATAAACTGGATACAGGCATTGACCGTCCGGTAACGCATGCTGCCCTGACTATCCGGTTCGCCCATAATGACCGTGCAGGCACCGCAATCGCCCTCGGCACAGCCTTCTTTGGTCCCGGTCCTGCGCTCGTTTAAGCGCAGCCAGTTCAGAACCGTCATTTGCGGATCGACATCACGCAGGCTGCGTTCTTCGTTCCCGAACAGGAACCGGATATCATCGCGTGTATCAGGGGCCGGTTTGGTCATGATGGCCTCAGCTGCCGCGATAGGTGGAATAGCCAAACGGCGAAAGCAGCAGCGGCACATGATAATGCGCCTGCGCATCTGAAATACCGAACCGGATTACAACCTGATCAAGGAATTTCGGTTCCGGCAGATCAAGACCGATGGCATCGAAATACGTACCGGCATGAAAGACAAGCTGATACTCGCCCGGCTTGAACGAAGCACCATCAAGCATTGGCGCATCGGTTCGCCCGTCGGCATTGGTTACGGCTTCGGCAACCAGATCATCATGGCCATCACCAAAACGGTGCAGCTCGATCCGGATGCCGCCCGCCGGGCAACCTTTTGCCGTATCAAGAACATGGGTAGTCAGTCGTCCCATGCCGGGCCTCCTCTTTTCTCTCTCATGCGGTGGTCGGTCGCTTCTTCCCTGGTCGGCTTTTCTGATTGATCGTTTTATGCCGAACGAATTTATAGCGTTTCAAAAAGGTCGCATTAGGACACGGATCGTGGAAAGAGGTGATAAAGTGAAACTATATCAATAATTCTTTGAAAAACGATTGCCACAGCTTCGTGCAGAATACGATCAAAGCCGGATAAAAAGCTTTTAAAAGCCAACAAAAAACCGGCCAAAGCGATTTCCCGTCCAGGAACATTATCAAAGTCATATTGATAGTGCGGCATGATCATCCATCAATCAGCGCGCAGGAGTTCTTCCTTGCTGCGCTGCGACCTATGGTTAATGCTACACCAAACAGCCAGCATGACAAAGCCGGGCGTTGCGATATCAGGAGAGGCCAAAGATGACCGAACAAAATTATGCACGCGACCTGATTGGCTATGGCCCCAATCCACCAAAGGCCAACTGGCCGGGCAAGGCCCGTGTTGCGGTCCAGTTCGTGCTGAATTACGAGGAAGGCGGTGAAAACTGCGTTCTGCACGGTGATCGCGCGTCCGAGGCATTTCTGTCGGAAATCATCGGTGCCGACATGCGCGAAGGCGTTCGCCATATGAGCATGGAGTCGATTTACGAATATGGTTCGCGCGTTGGTGTCTGGCGCATCCTGAACCTGTTCCGCGAACGGCAAATTCCGATCACCATCTTTGCCGTTGCCATGGCACTGGCCCGTCACCCAAAGGTTGGCGAAGTCGCTATGCGCGACGGTCATGAAATCTGCTCCCACGGTTATCGCTGGATCGATTACCAATATTTCCCCGAAGAACTTGAACGCGAACATCTGCACAAAGCCATCGACATCATCAAGGATGTGACGGGCGAACGCCCGCTTGGCTGGTATACAGGCCGCACAAGCCCGAACACCCGGCGGCTTGTCGCCGAAGAAGGCGGCTTCCTGTATGACGCCGATGATTACAGCGACGAACTGCCTTTCTGGTCAACACAGACAGACACACCGCATTTGATCGTTCCCTATACGCTTGACGTCAACGACATGCGCTTTGCCGCCATGCAGGGCTTCAATTCCGGCGAACAGTATTTCCAGTATCTGAAAGACAGCTTCGACACGCTTTACGAAGAAGGTGCCGAAACGCCGCGGATGCTATCGATTGGTTTACATTGCCGTCTTGTCGGCCGGCCGGGGCGGTTTGCAGCCCTGAAACGCTTTGTCGATTATGTGCGCGGTCATGATGATGTCTGGTTTGCACGTCGCGTCGATATTGCGCGTCACTGGCGTGAACATCATCCGTTTACCGAAAACAAATAAGCATCAAGAAAAACAAGAACTGAAATGGCCGTTATGACCAAACCTGAAAAATCATTGTTCGAAACCCGACCGCCCAGCACCTTGGCGCAAAGCGCCTTTGTCTCGCTGTATGGCGGGGTTTACGAACATTCCCCCTGGATCGCAAAGCAGCTTTATGATCGCGGCATCACGTCTGCCCTTGATACCCCCGATGCACTCGCCGATGCCATGGCAGCCGTGGTAAATGGCGCGGTTGACGATGACAAACTGACACTGCTTCGCGCCCACCCTGATCTTGCAGGCAAGCTTGCCTTGGCGGAACTGACGCATTCCTCGCAGAATGAACAAACCGGTGCCGGACTTGATCAATGCACACCAGACGAACTTGCCCGTTTTACGCAATTGAATGACGACTATAAGAAGAAGTTCGGTTTCCCGTTCATTTTTGCTGTCAAAGGGTTCCATCGGACCGACATCCTGAACGCATTCGAACGCCGCGTTAAAAACGATGTTGAAACCGAATTTAACGAGGCCATCAATCAGGTACATCGTATCGCCAAGCTGCGCCTCGAAGCCCTTTGATCGCCAATGACCGGCCTGAACAAAATAACCAATAATCAGGATTTAAAAGCCATGAGCCACCACACAAACCATGATGCCCCGGAATTTACCCGGCGTTTTGTCAATCTGGCCGATGAACGTCTGGGTGCAGAGGCAATCTTTGCGACTGATGATTTCTTTGCCGACAAGCAGCGCATGCTGCAAACCGCGGATGCGATTTTCTATCCGGACAAATACGATGACAATGGCAAGTGGATGGACGGCTGGGAAAGCCGCCGTAAACGTGTGGAAGGTCATGATTACTGTGTGGTGCGGCTGGCAACATCGGGACGGATTTATGGTGTCGATATTGATACCAGCCACTTCACTGGCAACTTCCCGCCCGCCGCATCGCTTGAGGCATGCTATTGCCCGGATGGCGATCCCGCAGATGATGCGACCTGGACCGAAATCGTCGCCCCGATCGGGCTACGTGCCGGTGTCGGAGCAGAAGCCCACCATTATGCCGAAGTCATGGCAGAGGGCGTTTTCACCCATGTGCGCCTGCATATCTTTCCCGATGGTGGTATTGCCCGCCTGCGCGTTTATGGGCGCCCGGATCGAGACTGGTCAAAAATGGCAAGCAGTGCCGATCAGGTTGATCTGGCAGCCATGATTAATGGTGGTGTGGTCCTGACATGGTCGGATGCCCATTATGGTAACCCGAATGCCATTCTGGCACCGGGCCGGGGCATCAATATGGGTGATGGCTGGGAAACCCGGCGCCGCCGCGAACCCGGTAACGAGTGGCTGGTTGTTGAACTCGGCCATCCCGGCGAGATTGAAAAAATCATCGTCGATACCTGCCATTTCAAGGGCAACTATCCCGACCGGGTTTCCATTCAGGCCGCTTATGTCGATGGTGAAAAGGACAAGTCGCTGCGCGCACGGTCCATGTTCTGGCAAACCATTCTGCCCGAACAGAAAATGCAGGCTGACCATATCCACGAATTTGATGCATCAGTGATCGCAAAGCTTGGACCGGTATCGCATTTGCGCGTCAATTCCATTCCCGATGGCGGGATCAGCCGCCTGCGCATTCTTGGTAAACCGGCAAAGCGATAAGAACGATGAAACTGAAAGTCGAACTGCTGACACCAGCATCGTTTGCCCCGTTTGGTGAGGTGATATCAACCGCCACAGCGCGGGATGAATACAAGATCAATCTGGGCACGACAACGCGATTTCACGATATATCACGCGTTGATGTCGGGGATGAAGGCGGCGCACCAATCATCAGCATTTTTCGCGGCACACCGCGCCCGATGCCGATTGAAATCAAAATGATGGAACGCCATCCGCTCGGCTCCCAGGCGTTCGTGCCTCTAAGCGGTCAGAAGTTCCTGATTGTTGTGGCAGAGGGCTCGGAAGCCCCTACCTCCGAAAAGCTGCGCGCCTTTATCTCGGACGGAACACAAGGTGTGACTTATGCCAAGAATATCTGGCACCACCCGCTTCTGGTGCTTGAACCTGAAAGTGACTTCTTGATCGTGGATCGCAGCGGCCCGGGCAACAACCTGAACGAGGTTGATCTGCCGATGGTCGATGGCACGGTTATCACACTTGATTGGCCCCTGCCCTAATATCGGACCACGAAGACATCGCACCCTGATCGATTTCGATCAGGGTCGATTTGCCAGTCCCAGATTTGCAAGATACCGATGCAGTTCGCTGGCATCACCGACGACATCCTCGGCGCCTGCCTGCATCAACATTTTGGCATCTTCCGGATTTCTATGGCCGCCACCAAGAAAGCCGACGGCTCGCATCCCGGCCGCCGCAGCGGCAATAATTCCGGCGGGGCTATCTTCGATCACGAGGCAGTTTTCCGGCTTGGTACCGCATTCGCGCGCCGCATGCAGGAAGATATCCGGGGCAGGTTTGCCATTTTCTACTTCCTCGACCGAGAAAATCCGCGTCCCGAAGAAATCAAGCAGCCCCGTAATCCCAAGACACATATCAAGCCGCGCCAAATCGCTGCCTGATGCGACACAAACCGGCACGCTCAACGATTTCAACAACGTGTCGATACCGCTGATTGCCCGAAGATCGGTTTCAAAAAGATGTGCGAGCAAATCTTCGCATTCTTTCTGATAATGCGCCGCTTCGATTGCAGTCGCGTGCTCATCATTCAGGCTCTCAATCATCCCGGCATAGGATACACCGCCAAAACGGCGCGCCAGATCATCCGATGACAATGCAATGCCGTGACCTGCAAGTATCTGAACATCGACGGCAAAAGACAGCACTTCGCTATCGATCAGCACACCGTCACAATCAAAGATGACCAGATTGATCACTGCGTTGCCGAACCGCCACCCAGATCAAGGGCGAGCAATCGTTTCTGAATTTCCTGGGACAGCACCGCACCTGGCTGCGCGCCAAGGGCGCGCTGATAGGCGGCACGTGCCATTTCGGTCTTGCCCATTGCAAGGGCGTTGTCGGCAAAATGTGCAAGATGTTCAGCCGTCGGCATTGCTTTGTTAACCGCAATGAATATCTCTTCGGCTTCCTGATATTTGCCCTGCTTGTAAAGCACCAGCCCATAGGTATCGAGTGCACCGGGATCATCAGGGGCAACCTGCAAGGCACGCTTGATCAGGCGTTCTGCTTCACCCAGATTTTCCCCGCGAACGGCATAGTGGAACGCCAGCCAGTTTGCCGCACCGGCATTCCCTGCATTCGATGCCTGAGTTGCTTCCGCCAGCATGGTGTTGCGATAGGTTTCCATCACCGACTTGATGCCATCGCTATCAAGACCATCAACCCATGTCAAACCGACACGAACCGCCTTGCATCCCTTGCCACCCTTTTCCTGACAAAGGGCAACGGACTCTTCAACTGCACCCAGGACGGTCGCACTCGGTCCAGCGGCATATTCAATCCCGGCCTCGTCACGCGACAACGCCTTGAAATCAATCATCGCACGATAACGCTCATCGACCGGTTTTTCTGCCGGGCTGGCAAACATGTCCTGAGGCTCCCATTTCGGGGAGGTATCGCCACAGGCCGCCAAAGTCAGAAGTGCTAAACCCACAATGAGATGATGTGTCCGGATCAACAAAGCAGTCATTCCCTGATGCTGTTTCATATGATGACAAAGCATAACCCGCCCCGATTAGGCAGGCGTTAACGATATTGCCCCCAACGTGCCCCACCGATCAGAAGGTCGGAGTAACGTGGCGAAACGATCTCGAAATTTCCGTTGGCAAGATCACGCAGCATTTCCTCGTGGTCGATTTCACTCTGATCATGGAAGAAACTGGCTGCAATCTGCCAAGCAGCATCGTCTGGCCCGTAACGATAGACATCAACATAGTCGCGTGTCGTGAAAAAGGCCGCCTCTTCCATGCCATCCCCGTCAAGGTCAACCATCAACAATGCACACTGGTTCGGGGCCCCTCCTGTACCTGAAGCTGCCTTGCGACAGAAACGACGATCATATTCAAGCTGGCCTTCCAGCAGGGTCTTAACTGCTTCCTGAGGTATCTGGTATTGCGACGGGTAGACCGGAATATTGTCAATTCCGGCCTTCATTCGATCACCATCAGGATCGAAATAGCTGCGTAGTTCGGCAAGTGGCGGCACCACGTCGGGCTTTGCGCTCCCAAGTTCGGCAAGTGCCTCCTCGCCCGGCATTCCAAGATTTCGGGCAATGAAAGCAAGATCAGCCGTGTCCCAGTCTGTCATAGATGACAGACGGCTTTGCTGATTGCGCGCCGAAATGCTGACCGGATCAAGGAAGGGCAGATGCATGATAAAGGCCGTCAGGGCCCCGCAAATCGCGATATGGCCAAACGCCCTGCGCAGGGAGACCGGGGTTGACTGACGACGGCCAAATGCCGCCACCGAAAGCCAGATCGTTGCCATCAAGACAAATACCGCCGCCCAGATCGCATAAACCCGCGAAGGGGTCAGGCCATATTCACGCACCCGGATATAAATCGTCGCCATCGCAATCAGGGCGAATATCGGCGCCATCCATAATGTAAAGCGAAAGACGCGATCACCAATCCGGCCAAACAGAGTTGTGCCTTCGCCTGCCTGAACCGCACCAAAAAGCAAATAACTAAGCCCTGCTGCGGCAGCCATCACGGTCCACCAGACACCAAAATCCTGATCCAGCAGAACTTCCCAGCCGCCAAGTGCGGCTGCAACCAGAAACAGGAAAAGCCCGGATGCCTGGATCGGATACAGAATGCGGAACATACCGCCAATCACCTGACGGACCGGGATCAGAAGCCCCGATTTTTCCCGGGCAATCAGAATACCGGTGGCAAAGGCCGCCCCCGAGAGCGGCAAGGCAACATATGCCTCGCTAAGCAGTTCCCAGATCTGGTCGATGCCAACCAGAATCAACAGTGAACATAGCGCATAGAAAACCGGCCAGAAAACGGCAACCCCGACCAAACCGAAAACCAATGCCAGCTTGATCGACCAGATTTCCGGCACAAGTGCCGCCCGATCCGGATAGTTTGGCAAAACGGTCGTCTGCAACGGCCCCCAAATGCGCCATATGCCAACAGCGACCCCGACCCAAAGCGCCTGACAGGCCAGCAGGGCGAAAATGGCGGTTTCGTCCGTATACTCGAACCCAACCAGATACTGAAATGCCAATACCTGCAGGGCTGCAATCAATGGCAGGACGAGCGTCACGGCAAGATCATCACGCAGCCGACGCACCCCGATGGCAAACCAGCTGCAATAAGCCAGTCCGGCGATAAACGTCATCAGGCTCGCCAGAAGATAATTATCCTCCCAGCGATAATCGATCAGATACCAGAATGCTAAGCCATATGCCGCGCCGCTCAGGGGGAACAGCCAATGCGCCTTTTTCATGGGTTTGCCTTTGCTCGCGCCCGATTATCCGGGTCAGGTTGTCTTCATGAAAGGTATTAAAACAGAAAAAGCCGCCGGGATCATCCGATCTCCGGCGGCTTTAACTTTTTGTCTTAAAAAGACTTTTTTATGGTGCGAACCGATCAGGCGCGGCGTTCTGCGATCATCTTTTTGATTTCGGTGATCGCCAATGCCGGGTTCAGGCCTTTCGGGCAGGTATTGGTGCAGTTCATGATCGTGTGGCAACGATACAGACGGAACGGATCTTCGAGCGCGTCGAGACGTTCCCCGGTATATTCATCACGCGAGTCAGCCAGCCAGCGATAAGCCTGCAGCAGAACAGCCGGGCCGAGGTAACGGTCGGAGTTCCACCAATAGGACGGGCACGCGGTCGAGCAGGAGAAGCACAGGATGCATTCCCACAGACCGTCAAGCTTCGCGCGTTCTTCACGCGACTGCAGACGTTCACCATCCGGCGGTGTCGGGCTGTCAGCCTTGAGCCACGGCTCGATCGAGGCAAGCTGTGCGTAAGGCTGGGACAGATCGGGTACCAGATCCTTGACCACCGGCATATGCGGCAGCGGATAGATTTTGACTTCGCCCTTGATGTCCTCGATCGGTTTCAGACACGCAAGCGTGTTGCGACCGTCGATATTCATCGCGCACGAACCGCAAATGCCTTCGCGGCAGGAACGGCGGAAAGTCAGGGTCGCGTCGATCTCGTTCTTGATCTTGATCAGCGCGTCAAGAACCATCGGACCGCACTTGTCGAGGTCAATATCGTAAGTATCGGTACGCGGGTTATCTCCGCTGTCAGGATCGTAACGATAGATCTTGAAGCTGCGGGTGTTTTTCGCGTCAGCCGGTGCAGAGAACGACTTGCCCTCTTTGACGACCGAATTGGCGGGAAGATTGAATTCTACCATCTCTCAAATCCTCTCTTGCCGCGCCTTAATAGACGCGCTCTTTCGGCTCGATATACGACACTTCATCGGTAAGGGTGAAGGTATTGACCGGACGATAGGTCAGATCAACGCCATACCCTTTGTCCCAACCGACGGTGGCGATCGTGTGCTTCATCCAGACTTCGTCATCACGCTTCGGATAATCCTCGTGGGCATGTGCCCCGCGTGATTCGTGACGGGCCTCGGCGGAATTCATGGTTGCTGCGGCGCAGACCATAAGGTTTTCGAGTTCCATCGTTTCGACGAGATCGGAGTTCCAGATCAACGAACGGTCCGACACGGCAACATCGGGAAGCGTTGCTGCGGTCGCGGAAAGTTTTTCGACACCTTCCTTGAGAATCTCGGACGTACGGAACACACCACAGTTGCCCTGCATGACACGCTGCATTTCCAGACGAATCTCGGCAGTCGGGCGGGAACCCTTTGCCCAACGCAGACGGTCGAAACGTGCAATCGCCTCGTCGCCGTCAGTGGTTTTGAGTTCCTTGTAGGATGCCTTGGCATCGACGACTTCGGCTGCATGCAGACCGCAGGCACGACCAAACACAACAAGGTCAAGCAGCGAGTTGGTGCCCAGACGGTTCGCACCGTGAACCGATACACAGGCCGCTTCGCCAGCCGCCATCAGACCCGGAACGATTGCGTTCGGGTTATCCGGGGTCGGACGCAGGACTTCGCCCTTATAGTTGGTTGGAATACCGCCCATGTTGTAATGGACCGTCGGCAGGACCGGAATCGGTTCCTTGGTCGCATCAACACCGGCAAAGATTTTTGCGGTTTCGGTAATACCCGGCAGACGTTCCCACAGCACTTCCGAACCAAGATGTTCAAGGTGCAGATGGATATATTCGCCGTGTTCACCAACACCACGACCATCACGGATTTCCTGTGCCATACCGCGCGAAACGACGTCACGCGATGCAAGGTCCTTAACGGTCGGGGCGTAACGTTCCATGAAACGTTCGCCTTCGGAGTTGGTCAGGTAACCACCTTCACCGCGTGCGCCTTCGGTGATCAGGCAACCCGAGCCGTAAATGCCGGTCGGGTGGAACTGAACGAATTCCATGTCCTGAAGACCAAGGCCCGCACGTGCAACCATACCATGACCATCACCGGTGCAGGTATGTGCCGAGGTGCAGCTGAAGAAGGCGCGACCGTAACCACCAGATGCCAGAATGACCATCTTGGCGTTAAAGCGATGCAGTTCGCCGGTATCAAGATCCCAGGCAACCAGACCTTTGCACGAACCATCTTCACCCATGATCAGATCAAGGGCAATATATTCGACAAAGAATTCGGCTTTGTGTTTCAGGCACTGCTGATACAGCGTATGCAGCATGGCGTGACCTGTACGGTCAGCCGCAGCACAGGCACGTTCGACCGGTGCCTTTCCGTGGTCACGGGTGTGACCACCGAACGGACGCTGATAGATTTTGCCATCTTCGGTCCGCGAGAACGGCATGCCGTAATGTTCAAGTTCATGAACCGCCGGAACGGCGTTACGGCACATATATTCAATCGCGTCCTGGTCACCCAGCCAGTCAGACCCCTTGACGGTGTCATACATATGCCACTGCCAGTGATCCTCGGACATGTTGCCAAGCGACGCACCAATGCCGCCCTGCGCCGCAACAGTATGCGAACGGGTCGGGAAGACCTTGGTGATACATGCGGTTTTCAATCCGGCTTCGACCGTACCAAGCGTCGCACGAAGACCGGCGCCGCCTGCGCCCATAACGACGACGTCGTAGTTATGGTCGATGATTTTATATGATTCGCTCATTGGTTCAGGCTCCGGCAAAAACGATACGCAAGACCGACACGATGGCGGCAACCGACAGGAAGGCGGCCACAGCCTTGATCAGGAACAGCGATACGATTTCTGCTTTACGGTTGTGCACATAATCTTCGATCACGACCTGCAGGCCGTGCGTGAAGTGCACCGAAACACTGATGATCATCAGGATCATCATGGTCGAATGGAAATACGAGCTCAGCCATTCACGGACTGCATCATAGTCGGCCGTATGGCCAGACAGGATCGATATGATGAACCAGATGCCGAGCGGAAGGTTTGCGACAGCGGTAACGCGCTGGGTCCACCAGTGCGACGAGCCACTTTTAGCAGAACCGAGGCCGCGTACACGACCCAGATCGGATTGCATTTTCATGACAGGTTTGTCCCCTCTTGCCCGGCCTTAGGCCAGACCGATAATCCAGGTAAGAATGGTCAGCACGACTGCCGCGCCAAGGACGATCGGGTTGCCTTTTGCGGCACCCTCATTCGTCAGGCCGCGACCGGTATCCCAGACAAGGTGCCGGACACCGTTGCAAGCGTGGTAATAAAAAGCCGCCGTCCAACCGAACAGCAGCAGCAGACCAAACCACGAGGTGAAAAATGCGTGATAGCCGTTAAAGGCGTCACGACCAGCGCCGGCACCAATCAGCCAGGACGCCAGAAATACGAAACCAATGGCAAGACCGACACCCATCGCACGGAACGAAATGGACATCTTTGCTGCCATCGGAAGCCGGTACACCTGCAAGTGCGGAGACAGCGGCCGATTGGCTTTGCTCATAGCGGATTTGCCTCTTCTCAAAGTAGCTGGCGGGAAAGCAGGGTTTATTTACCCATGCAACGGGATTGAGTCAATCTAGACACCTTTGAAATCCAAAGAAATCCGCGATCAAATTCCGTTTTCGCCTCGGTTAAACTACGTAGGTTGACCTCTCATATGCCGTTTGCGACCCGCGGGAAGGGCCAAGGGTTTCCCCTTTACGCAGAAAACGGCGTAACGTGCTTTTAGCAATCGCACAATTAGACCTTATTACGCAAGACTGCAGCTGCCAGATTATCTGGGAATTAAAACCGTATAATCAAAGTCCAGAAGAACGCCGGAGTCATATTTTCCTTCGGCGTCACGTAACGGAAAGTCAGATGCCTGACCATCCCGCACCGCAACAAGACGCAAACGAAGGGCCCCCAAGTCACGCCGTCCCGGAATTTCAAACTTGTCGAGCACCTCGGTCCAGGCAAACACCGTATCCCCGGCAAAGGCCGGATTGGCATGCGCACCCGCATTAATCGCGGCAATTCGGAAACCGTTGCCAAGCCCGTTAAAGGACAATGCCCGTGCCAGTGAAATGATGTGCCCTCCATAAATCAGCCGCTTGCCAAACCGCCCGGCACCTGCCGCGACCTGATCAAAGTGGACCTTGGCCGTGTTCTGGTAAAGCCGGGTGGCGATCTGGTGCTCGGCTTCCTCGATGGTCATGCCATCAATGTGATCGATTTTCTCGCCAATCGCATAGTCATCCCAGCAATGGGGCGATCCAGCCAATTCAAAATCATAGGCCGACAGATCGAGGCTTTTGGGGATTTGCAATGCCTCGGGCGCAACAACACCCGGCAATTCAGGAAGTACAGTTTCAGGTGTCGGTGCGCTTTCATCACGTTTGTGCACCATGACCCAGCGATTGTAATCCAGCACCATCTCGCCACGCTGATTACGACCGACGGAGTTGACGTAAACCACCCCAGTCTTGCCGTTCGAGTTTTCCTTGAGCCCGATCACGGTCGATACCGTGCCGACCGTATCCCCCGGATAGACTGGCGCACCAAAGACCCCGCCCGCATAACCAAGATTGGCAACCGCATTTAACGACACATCCGGCACGGTTTTGCCAAACACCATGTGAAACGCCAGAAGATCATCCACCGGCGCGCCATCGAACCCGATCCGGCGGGCAAATTCATCCGATGACTGCACCGCAAAACGGGAACCATAAAGCCCGGTATAAAGCGCAACGTCACCACTCGTAATCGTACGCGGTGTCGCGTGGCGGATTTCCTGACCAATACGGAAATCCTCAAAGTAATTTCCGGGATTTGTTTTCGATGCCATGATGCCTCCCTGCATGTATGGCGCTTGGTCTGACGGGCAGGAAGCCGGTGCTTTTCGCTTTTTTACCGGCTATGTGGCCGGGCTTAAGCCGCGTCCATTTCCGCAATCTGATCGGCCATAGCGACCAGACGTTTGGCCGAAACCACATGCAAATTCTCGATCAGCTTGCCATCCACCACGACAACGCCTTTGCCCTCTTGGGCTGCTTCCTGATGGGCTGCGATGATCTTGCGTGCCCAGACAATCTCGGTTTCGGCGGGGGCAAATGCGGTATTGGCCGCAGCAATGGTTTTGGGATGGATCAGTGTTTTGCCATCAAATCCCATTTCGCGCCCCTGCTTACAGGACGCGGCAAAACCATCATCATCCGAAAGATCAAGATGAACGCCATCAAGAATCGCAAGGCCATAGGCACGTGCTGCCAGCAGACAAAGACCAAGGCTTGTTATCATCGGCAAACGATCAGGCGTATGGGCACAGTTCAGATCCTTCGCCAGATCGGATGTTCCCATCACAAAACCACCAAGACGCGGGTGAGCACCTGCGATTTCCTTCGCGTCAAGCATCGCAAGTGGCGTTTCCATCATGCACCAGATACGCATATCTGCGTGCGCGCCTTCGGCCTCCATGATGGTCGCGACCTGCCGGACCGTATCGGCACTTTCGACCTTGGGCAGCAGAATGGCATCAGCCGATGTTTTGGCCGCAGCCACGATATCGGCATATCCCCACGGGGTATTTAATCCGTTGGTCCTGATCTGGATTTCACGTTTGCCATAACCGCCCTCCGCCAGCGCGGAAACAATCTGATTGCGCGCCACATCCTTTGCATCGGGGGCCACTGCGTCCTCAAGATCAAGGATCAGACCATCAGCAGGCAGGCTGCGTCCCTTTTCCAGCGCCCGGGCGTTGGAGCCCGGCATATAAAGAACACTGCGACGTGGGCGGTTAGTTGCAACCATAAGGCGCCTCCGAGCTTGGGTAATTTTCGTATAATATTCATTTATAATTTTTATGAAAATTACCCAAGCTCGGAATGCATCGCAAGTCTCTTTTTGCATTGCAGTATACCGGATAATTATCGGTGGACCATTTCACAAACAATACTTGCTGATCTTATATCGGTAACGTTAATAGTATTAACGGGGACTGATACACATAATGATTGAACTTGGGGATTCACATGAAATCCATGCCTGCAAGGGCCCTGATTGCATCTTTGTGCGCAACCAGCTTGTTAAGTGGTTGTGTTACAAATGGCTCTAACCGCAATTTCCTGAGCAGTACACCCGGCGCGAATGGCGAATGTGACTATAATGAAGCTGCCTATGTTATTGGCGGTGCAATTATAGGCATTGGTATCGGCCTGCTTGCTGGCGGAGATAATCGAGGACTTGCAACCGTTGCGGGCGGTGCCGTGGGAGGCCTCGCAGGCAAAGGTTTGCAGTCTTACCTGCAAAGCAGATGCCAGGAACTTGCTGCGGCCCAAAAACGCATGAAGGAAAGTGACCTTACCGTTCAGGCGGTAACAGCTCCTGCACCAAGCAGTTGGGTAAACCCCGATGCAACGTCACCAAAAGAAGGTGAGCAAGGCATCGTCGTCACTGTTTCAAATGCGGCAATGTTTGCCACCGGCTCATCGGTACCAACAGAATCCGCCGCTGCTGATCTACAACAATTGGCAAAAACATATGCCGGCAAGAACCGCAGGGTTTTGATTATCGGACATACAGACTCGACCGGCCCAGAACAGCTTAACCGAACCCTTTCCGAAAAGCGCGCAAGAGAAGTCGCCAAAATCTTCGAAGAATCCGGCGTGCAACTAGGTGACCTGTACTACAAGGGGGCAGGTGCCGACCGACCGGTCGCCAGCAATCTAACACCAGAGGGACGCGCGGCAAATCGCCGGGTAGAGGTCGTTGAACTTGGATCCGAAGAGGGCATCATTGCCTATGACAACTTCGTTGAGAGTGATCCAACTCTTCCCGCGCGGGTTGCTAAATCGCACGAGACTCCAGGCACACCGCAACCACCACAAAAATCCGAACCTGCAGCAGAAACAAAACCCGAAATCTTACCCAATACTAAAACCGTAATCGCCGCATTGAAATCAGGTAAATCAATTGATTTTGGTGGCCAGCCAATTGATGAATTTGATCAGAACCTAGCTGCAAATGTCGATAAAAACCAAGAAGAGGAACCTCTTCTT
Source organism: Thalassospira sp. A3_1 (assembly GCF_017744215.1). Taxonomy (NCBI): domain Bacteria; kingdom Pseudomonadati; phylum Pseudomonadota; class Alphaproteobacteria; order Rhodospirillales; family Thalassospiraceae; genus Thalassospira; species Thalassospira sp. A3_1. The sequence continues at coordinate 820,674 of NZ_JAGHQQ010000001.1, forward strand.
TCTTACCTGTGGCCGATCTCCGAAGCCAACGCTTCCAACGGAGAAAACATCATGCTTGGCACAGCTTGCATTAGTGACAGCTATCGCCCGGTTGGAAACATCATGTCTCTGGATGGGGACAAGCCGGTTCATCGCACATCGGAGTATATTCCCGGACTTTACTCAACCTCTTGGCATGACAGCGTCAACAAACATCTTGTCGGACTAACCAAAGTGGCAGTGCTGGAAGATAGCGGCCTTGTTGATAAAAACCCCGGTCTCTTTGTATTTGAAAATTACAGGAAAGGGGATCAAGAACCGAATCTGAGTGCTGAGGGCTCGGCGAGGTCATATGTCGGGACAAACGGCGTCGTCTATCGCGTCTTCTTTGATGAAAGCGCTTGGCCGGTGAGATGCGTCGATACGTTCTTCCCGCGCAACATGACTCAACAAGGCCATGCACAAGCGCGTATATATTACGATAAAGACAGCAAAGTGTTTGCAACCGCGATGAACTTGAAAAAAGCCCAAAGCACGGAACAATAAAAATGGATGAACTTTACGCATTCTTGTTAGCATATCGTGCCATCATTGGCGCAGCGGTTCTTACAGCCATCTTTTTCATTCTCGTCATTGCTTGGTGGGATGAAGTAAAACTTTTTTTCAAGAGCGCGCTCTATAGCTTACCCCTGATTGGTAAAACACGTCGCCTCGCCAAGGACATTTCTGTCCGCAAAGATGGTTGGTTTGCTTCCGAGCGTACTCTTTGCGATGACTTTGCGGGTGATATCCGGCGTATTGCAGCTGATCCTGAAATGTACGACCGTTCCAAAAGTTACCTCGGAAAAGTACAAGAACTGGGCCGGAACGAACTCGGCATCCTCATGCGCATTCTTCTGATTGCCATGGTCTTTGTCGAAGCTCTTGGTTTTGCCTACGTACTTGCGGGCTATACCTTGCCAGGAGCCAGTGAGCAATTGCAGGTTCAGGGATCCTTCTTTATTGCCTTCCTAATCTCCTGTGTTTTGGTGTTTCTGACCCATCAATCAGGTCAGGAACTTCACAAACGTGGCCTGATCAAGAAAATTCGCACATGGTGGATGCATGACATTTCGGAAGATCGCCCAAATCTTCTGGGGCGCACCAACAAGGTCACCCTTGAAAATGATCAAGTTGATGATGATGACCCCGCCTATATGCAGATTCTCCATCGCGTTGATACAAATGCACACGTTACGCCCGGCGCACCAATGTGGACCATCATTGCGACAATCGCCATCATCGGGGTCGCCATTGGTGCAACATATGTGCGCTATGAGACCTACCAACAGGAAAAAACTGCGGAAACCATTGGCGCAACCACGCCGTCGAGTAATTCCCTCTTCTCACTTGAAAGCCTTCATTCTGAAGGACTTCCTGATGTTCTGACTCAGCCGCAGGCTGAAGCTGACAACCAGGCACAGAACGAACAGGAAGGCGCACGTGATGCTGCCAATCTAACGACCTATGCCATTCTGGCAACTTTATTCATCCTGATTCAGATCATGGGTATCGGCATCGGTTATAAAACTGGCTTCGCAGGCAAGGAAAGCTCTACAGCGCGACGCATCATTCGCAGTTTTCCAAGCAGGATGTCTTATGAGGCTTGGTATGAGCGCAAACGTGATGCAATCGCCAGGGTTGCTCAAAAACACCTCTCAAATTTGCAGGCACGACTAACCGAAAACGCTGCAGCCAATGGGGTAGATAAAACGCACAGGGAAGTTTTGCAACATTCTGCAGATCGTACATTTATCGAGCATTACGAACAATCTGAACTCAAAGCAGAGCAATCTCGCCAAAACAGCGAAGCACGCAAACTTGCTCGTTCAGCCGAAACCAAAGCATCGACGTCAGAAAGTACGAAGATTACGTCCGAACCAGAACCTGCAAAAACGGACAAACCGCCTGCTGTTGCGGAGAGCCAAGAAGAAATGAAAGCGCGCATTCGCAGGGAACTGCTTGCCGAAAAAGAGGCAAAAGAAAAGCATATCGAGACCGAAGAAGAAATGCGAGAACGCATGCGCAAGGAGCTCGGACTTGATTCTTAAACATCCGGTTCCAAAGACGACACAGAAGTTAGGGCATCTATTTGCCGCTACGCTGTTTTCTGCTGCTGCATTTTTTGGCCTCAGCCAACAATCTGCAAACGCCGCAACCGCAAAAATCGACAGCTGCTATCAGTTGGTCATGCTGGAGGATATCAATCCTCCAGTTCCGACACGAGATTTATATGTGCTTGTCGACCAAACAATGGAGTTACCTGAAAAGCTTCAGGAAGAAACATATCAGAAAATCATCGACTTTCTGAGCCCAGGAGATACTATCCAAATTATCGGTTTTTCCGCCAATGCTGCGGGGTTCTACACTGAGGTAATTCTCAAAGGTGTCATTGATACCCGCTTGATTGATGACGTTCGGTATTCCGTTTCCAAGAAAATCTTGCGGCAACTGGATCAGTGTTACGAAACACAGGACACTCAAGTGCGTCAATATGCTGGGCGTGCTCTAATCCATGCATTTTCCAAAGCAACAACCGAACTTCCCAAAACAGAAATTGTTTCCAACCTTTCCGTTGTTGCAAAGGATATTATCGCCAAGTCTGAAACACCGGAAAAGTATGTTCTTATAGTTTCAGACATGATGGAAAATTCTGACCTGCTGTCGCTGTATGGTACTGGCAAACTGGAAGCTCTCAACGTCGACCAGGAAATCAGCAAGCTCAGTAGAAAGCTTGCATTTGAAAATATGGACAAGGCCAAAGTATATGTCATTGGCGGTGGTTATCTTGCCAATGGGAAATATCGTTCATCTTTGGCATTGAAAGCGCTTGAGAATTTCTGGGCAAGCTACTTTGAGCATTCCAATGCCGAACTCAAACAGTTTGGGACCCCCTCCTTGCTGAGTGGAATCGGAAACTAGACGTTCCTTAAAAGACGGACGCCCGGAAAGGGCTTCCGTCTTTTTCGTCCAGTACCGTTACCGTAGCACTACGCCCTGCAACCAACCGGACACTTTCAGGGACGTTATCAAGCGATACGCGCACGGGCACACGTTGCGCCAAGCGGACCCAGCTGAAGGTCGGTTTGACATTTGCAAGGTTTCCGCCTGCACCCGACCGTTCACTATCCTGAATGCCACCCGCAATGCTGACCACATGACCATAAATAGCGTCATCTTCACCCATCAGACGGACTTCGACCTGATCACCGATTGCGATACGCTGCAGTTTGGTTTCCTCGAAATAACCAGCGACATAGAATGACTGGCTATCGACCAGAGCAGCAATCGCCTGCCCTGCACCAACATAGTTTCCCCGACGCAACGAGAAATTTGTCAGGATGCCATCCACCGGGGCAACAACCTTGGTACGCGCCAAATTCAAAACCGCAAGGTCAAGATCGGCCTTGGCCAGATCCATATCTGCCTGTGCGGTGGCAAGGTTGGTCGCAACCTGTTCTTTTTTCTGGCGCGACACAACGTCGCTATCAAGCCCCTTGTAGCGTTTCATTTCACGCTGGGCCTGATCCCGTGCGGCGATGGCACTTTCAAGCTTCGCCTGTGCCTGATCGACGGCCACCTGATAACGGGCGGGATCAATGGAAAACAGCAAATCCCCGGCGTGAACAATCTGGTTATCGGTAACATGCACCTCACTGACCAGACCAGCGATATCCGGCGCAATCGCAACGACATCGGCACTAACCCGGCCATCTCGCGTCCAAGGGGAATTCATATAGTAATCATACAGCTGATAACCGCCAGCCGATGCCGCCAGAACAAGAACAAGCGTCACCAAAGCGCGAAGGAAATTGGCAAAAGTCGGTTTCATATCGTCACCTATTGAACAAATAATCCCGAAAGTGCGGTCAGGATCAGCACGAACAGGGCCAGATCCGTCAAAGCAGGATGCGCGGTTATCTTGTAAAAACCGATCCGCGCAAGGCCAACATGCAGCACTTTCAGGCAGAACCAGGCGCCAAGCGCCATCATCAGAAAGGCGGGTACAAACACGCCATAAATATCGACCGTCGGATTGATCATGCGGTTTCTCCCATTAACGGCGGCAGGTCAGGCACGAGTGCTTTTTCTGCCGGGCGATCCAGCTTTGGCGCACCGGTCCGAGACAAGGCACGACGTAGCGCAATCAAAGGGATCAGCAATTTACCACGCAATGGTGAGGGCGAAATCGCCACCACGTCGCGCAGGATATTGTCGACTTCTTCAACGATCAGCGGATCGGGCAGTGCGGAGAAGTCATGACGACGATTATCGAAATGTCGGGCCATGTTACGCAAAACGCCATCAAGCTTTGCTGCGATGCGCCGATCCGCCAGCTCCTTGAAACGACGCAGGTCATAAATGCTGGCCGCGATTGAAACCTCGGGCATTGCGCGGATCAGGGTGTCGCGATGGTCCGGTGCGAGTGCCAGCCTCGGCAAAATCAATCCCTGCCTATCCAGCAGGCGACGGACCATAACCATCCGTGGCAAGCTGACCGTCCCGCGCGCGATTGCACTGATATCGCGCCAGTTCGACATTACCAGACGCCGGATACTGTCATCTACCGTCACGCTACGGACAAAAGCCGTCACGACCGCGGCAACTGCAAAACCGGCAAGAGAAGCAATCCCGCCATCGAGCAAAGTCGCAAAATCGCTGCTGTAACTGGTATCGACATTCAGGATCATCACAACATTGACCAGCATCGCCAGAGCAAACCCATAGGTCTGCGGCGAAGTCATCAACACTCCCAGCAAAAGGAAATAGGGTGCAAATGCCATCACAAGAAGCGGGAAACCATCGATAGCGGGCAAAATCGCAAGGCTGTAGATAATCACGACAACAATTGCCATCGCAGTATAACGGATGAAGCCCTTTAAGGCCGGAACCGGATTATCCAGAAACGACATGATACTGGCACCGACTGCCGCCATCATCGCGGCCGTGCTGCCGGCCGGCCAAGCCGTCACGATCCAGAAACCACACACCAGCAAGGTTGCAATCACCGCCGTCAGGCCAGACCGGAACGCAACACCGTAATCGCGATGCAAAGCCCGCTCCTGCGCACTATCACGCCAGCGATCCACGACGTCGGCTGGAACATTGTCGACACGCAACCCATCCCACAACCGGCAGCAATCTGAATAAAAATTCAAAAGCCGATGCAGACGATTACAAAGATTAAGCTGCAACAGGCCATCCCATTCCGATGCATTCGAAAACTCGGTACCATATGCGGCAATTCGCGTATGAAGCGCCTGCGCTGACGAACCGTCGTAGTGGCCGGTTGCCATATGGATCGCAACATCATCGAGAATGGCCCGCAAATCTTTGGGGATGCTCCCACTGTAATCGACAAGCGCTGTTATTCTGTCATGAACGGCGAAAAACACAGGCAAAAGAGCGGCTATCGCGCTTTGCAGGGCCTGCAATTGGCGGGTTCGCCCAGCAAATCGGGACTTTTCATATCCCAGATGAACAGAAAGCCCGTGCAATTCACCAATATCTGCCGCGATGCGTGTCCGGTCCTGATGCAATTTTTCAGGATCAGAACCGGCATCAAAACTTAGCTTTGCCAGGTCAGCAATATCGCCCATCCAGCCATCAATCCGTGCCGCGACGACCGGGCCGACATGGCGTGGGAAAATGATATGACTGACAAGTGTGGCACAAATGATGCCAAGCGAAATTTCCTGGACACGCGCAACGGCCGTATCAAAAATAATCCCGGGGTCCGTTACGCACGGAAAACCGACAATCGCTGCGGTATAGCCCGCCAGCATGAAAAGGTAGCTTTTGGGCGTTCGATCCAGCCGCGATAGATAAAGACAGCCACCAACCCAAAGAGCGAGCGCAAGCGAAAGCAGAACAGGCGCATTCACAAGGTTCGGCACCAGCACAATGGCCGCAACCGCCCCAATGATCGTACCGATGACACGATAAATCGCCTTGGACGCCAGAACACCGGACAAAGGATGGGCAACGATATAGACCGTTGCCATCGCCCAGACAGGCCGATCAAGATCAAAGGCCAGCGCAATAAATAATGCAAGAACCGCCGCGGCAAACGTTTTCGCCGAAAACAGCCAGTCAGCACCTTTGGGACGCAGGGCAAGAATATTTGCAAACATCCTGTCCCCTTCCTCTAAGCTTCGCCGTCGCGTTGCGCCAGCTTGCCAAGCAATTGCTGCATGACGTCAAGCGTGGTCGCAAGATTTTCGGGGTCGATATCAGCCGTCAGTTCGTTGCGGATATCGGCAAGAATGACCTCGATCTCGGCGGCTTTGTCTTTGCCTGCTGCCGTCAGCGCAACCATTTTGGCACGCCGGTCGCTCAGATCGCATACCCGCGAAATGAGCCCGTCGCGTTCCAGCGCATCAATAACCCGCACAAGCGATGGACCTTCAACACCGATCTCATCTGCGATCAAACCTTGTCGCACCGGACCGGCTGCCCGATTGAGAACAATCAGGGGCATCACCATGGTTTGAGACAGCCCATGCGACTGCAATGTGCGGTCAATCTCGCGCCGCCAACAGAGTGCGACACGCATCAACGTGCTTCCAAAGCTCAGATAAGGGGTATCGGGATCATTGTTTTCCATGCGCAAAACATAACAGAAAAATTAGATAGGATTCTAACTATTATAATCCTATCTGTCATGCGTCACGGGCATAAATCCCCCCCCTGCACATAGCGGAATGAAAATTATCAATCTATATTCAATGAGTTAAACAATGGCCGCGCTTATTGAGCCTTACCAAACAGGCCCGACAACAGCAGACCCGTCACAGGTGGCACCTCGTTTAACGCCCGACCATTGGACAGAAAAACAATCGTGACACCCTGTTTCGGAAACCATGAAAATTCCGCGGAATACCCGAAATAAATTCCATCATGTCCCCAGACCGGGCCCCAGTCGGTATTGCCGATCATCATGCCATAGCCATAGGAACCTTCCCCGGCAAACAGCGTATCGGTCGTCGCGCGTTCCAGCGCATTCGGGCCAAGCAGAATACCATCTGCAAACAGAGCTCGCCCGAATTTCAAAAGGTCTTCCGCAGTTGAAATCACCCCGCCATCGGCCAACTGATCACCAACATCAAAGTCAGTCACATCTTCAAGCTTGCCATCCCCATTGGCATCATCGAAACCACGCGCCAGATCATCGGGTCGCGGATACCGGCCAAAGGATGTATTGCGCATTTCGGCCGGTTCGAAAATCCGCCGATTAAACACTGCTTCGATATGATCACCCTCGACCTGCTCGATCAACACACCTAGCAGGATGTAGTTACTGTTGGATGGGTTATATTGCGTACCGGGTTTGAAATGTGCCTCGCGGCCCGCAATCAGCGGCAGTAATTCGCGATTGCGCCATCCATGCTGAGGATCGCGCCCGACCAGCTCAAAGAAAAACTCACCATCCAGATAATCGGGAATGCCTGAGCTGTTGCGCAAAAGATCGCGGATGGTGGCAATTCTGGCGTTGGCAATCTTGTCGCGAAACTCTTCGGGAAGCCATTTGGCAATTGGATCAGCAAGATCAATCCGCTTTTCAGATGCCAGCTGCAACACGACCACCGCCGTCATCATCTTGGTCAGCGACCCGATATAGAACTGCCTTTCCCGGGTCATGCCCTTGTCAGGATTCACCGCAGCATATCCGGTCGCGGCAAAACGCATCTGGCCGTCACCATAACCAATGCCGATCACTGCCCCCGGCAAACCGGCCTGCTCGACATATTGCCGCAGAAATTTGACCAGCGTATCGCCCGGTTCTGTTTTTTCCGCGGCATACGCCACCTGCGATGCCGATATCACAGCGATCAGCATAAGAAACACCGGCATCCAAAGCCGCCAAAGGCCTGCAATCACGATTTTGTCCCCGCAAAACGTCAAATTTGGCGCCAGCATTGATCAAATTGCTTATCGGCTGGTTAACCCGTTGATTTATCCATCTGTTTTATCCATGCGACCAGTGCTGCACGAAATTCTGAAGAGGGCACCCAGACAATCTCCTCGCCCTGCTCTTCATATGCCGGGGCAATTTCACAAATGGCCGGGTCCACTTTTAAAATATAGGCATTCATTGCCATCTCCCAATGGCCTTCGTCGCCATTGATAACGGCATCGACCCGATCAAGCACGATCTGCGCCCATTCCGGTGCATTCTGAATATCCATAACAAGACAGGCGGCGATGCGATCATGCCCTTCGTCGCCAACAATCCTGCCGGGCCAATCGGGCACCATCATTTCACCGCCTGCCATTTTCAAGCCTCACATTTCACGGTTAACGCAGCGGGAACGCGGTGTTGATGTTTCCACCATTAACCCCAACCGCGATGTAAAAACGGTTCGAATCGTCATCACCTTCACAATACGGCCCCTGTGTCGCCAACACCGGATCGGGTCGGTTTTTTCCGCACACCACCCAACCGGGTGCCCCGGTCGGACATGCTTCCTGATTGGCTTCAGCATAAAGGATGGAGTTCACAACCTCATCCTGGGAACAGCTATCGGGGAACATGGTAGAAATCGATTTCGGAACCCCGTTCTTATCGAAGGATATGTTGTAAATTCCCATCGGGTTCGCTGTCTGGGTGATCACAACATTCGTAATCCCCCCACCCGCAGGATTATTTCCTCCGGGGCGGGAGTGGAAACCGACAGCTTTGCCTTTGCCATTAATCTCACCGCAGAAAACGTGGTCGCCATTGATGTTGGGCAGGCCGGCATTTGTGATCGTGCCGACCGGGCACGCAACCTGTGCCGTCGCAGATGCAGCACTGAGCATAAACAACCCGCACACCAGCAGAATCAAGGCTGCAAAAATTCGAGAAAGCTTTGAAAGTGTCGTCATGAACGACCTCCTTTGCCTTGTCCTATACAGTTCCTGCCGCAACCGTCAGGGCAGCGACATACTGCCCGGAACAGACGCCACCAACCCTGCACTGTGAAGCCACGACATTAGAGCTGCGAGAATTCCAGTCCGATCCGAAGCGCCAGGACACTCGCAGGCTCAAAGCGCATCGGCACACCACCAATTTTGCCGCCATGCCATTGCGCCTTGGTCAGTACAAACGCCCCAAGTGGCAAGGCATGACTGGTGCGGAAATTGACCAGTGCGCGGATTTCCCTGGGTTTGCGAATACCTTCATCCCGCCACAGACAATGATAGGCAAAAAGCGGTGTTCCGCTGCGCCGGTCAAGGAAGACAAACGGCACCTCGTAATGCCCCCAGCGGGCGTAATACAGGCTTTCAATCCCCGCACTTGATGTCAGGAACTGGGTCTGGATCGCGGTTTCCGCCAACCGGGTAATCGTTCCGCTATCCATCGCCTTGGCACCGATCAGGCCGGTCCGAAGACCCGGATGGATCAAATGCACCTTGAACGCCACCGCGCGCTGAAATGGCTTGGCGTCCTGATCAACTCGCTCAAGCCTGCGAACCAGCCACGCACTTTCAAGATATTCAAGATAACGGCGCAGCGTGTTTTTGGCGATATCAAGCTCGCGCGCCAGTGTCTCGATCGAAAATTCTGCACCCGTGTTATAGGCAAGAAGCACAAACAACCGATGCAGATCCGACGGGCTTGAAATGCCATGCAGCCCCGGAAGATCCGAATGAAGTGACCGATGGATTGATCCTGCCTCGCCGTCACGATCGTGGAAGGCACCTTCATTGATATAGGCCTCGAACAGATCGTTAAGCTCGATCAGGCCATCGGGAATATCGGCGGTATAGCGCCCGACATTCGGGGTTTGCGGCAACACATCCGATGGCGTGATCCCGCGCTGCTCAAGATATTCGGCAAAACTGAAGGGCGGTAAAAACAGGCTTTGAATATGACCAAGTGCATCCTTCTTTGGCGCCAGCGCGCTAACCGCCACCACGCGCAACATCGGATCAGCGACCAGCAATTTCGCGATCCGGTCTTCCCAGTCACGCTGATAGGAAACCTCGTCGATAAACAGCCATAGCGGATGGTCCGCCGATATGCCCCGCACGGAACGCAGAAGCTTTGGCAGACGCGGCAGGTCGATTTCCAGAAACAGCGGATGTTCAAGCGAGATGTAGCAAACATGACGTCGCGGGGTATCAGCATTCAGCAATTCAGCAACCGCCTGACGCAGCATGACGGTTTTGCCAACCCCACGCGGCCCGGTTAAAACAACGGCCTTTGATCCGTCATTCTTTTCAATCGCCGTCCAGAACCGTTTGAAAAAGGCGCGTTGCGGCAAATCATGAACCAGATCGTCGGTGATGCCATCCCACCATGGATTATCAAGCATCAGCCGTTGCAGGAAATTCTGCTCGCCCGGATGTTCAATCATGGTCGCCATTATCACCCCACCCCGTTTTCCGGCTGATTTTCCGGCATGCCCGCCGCACGTTCGGCATCAAACTAACCGAGAAAACCTTTAAATTAGGTATAGTGATAAACGCTATTTCGGTATTTTTCAGCAAATACTTGCGATTAATCCAAGCTCCTCAAAAAGAAACCGGGCCTGCAAAACAGGCCCGGTCAGGCAGCAATGCTGAATATCATGCGGTATCACTGCATGGCAGGGGGGATTGATACCGGCAAAACATCACAGCATGCGTTACACTTTATCGTTGGGGGAGGATGAAGCGTCGTCAGCTTTACCATCGACATCATTCTTGTCGCTGGCATCGTTCTTTTTCATCTTTTCAAGCTCGGAAGCGAGCCGGTAATCGCCGGAAGCCACATAACCTTCCATCGAACCGGTCCGACGTTCGAGATCATCGAATTTCTCACGAAGATCTTCCATCCAGGGCTCCTCGAAATCGACACCCATCGTCGGACGTTCTTCGGTCGCACCGGCATGCGCGGTCGAGGCATTATATGTTCCCGGGCGACCGGCCCCGCGGAATTTGCCGCGCAGACCATCAAACCATTCCGGATGATGCACATAGGCCCATGCAAGGGCAAACAGCATCACACCGACAGGGAAGCTGAAAATCAGAATAAGAATGAAGGCGATCAGAACCCCTTTGCGCGGGATACCGAACTTCTCCGCGATCCCGCGTGTTGTCCTGCGAATGACGCCACCGCATTCCTTGCCATCCTGGTCATGATGCCGGAAACGGCATCCGCCATGACGATGTTTCTTGTGACCGCGCTGATAACCGGCACCGGCAGCAGCTTGCTGGGCAGTCATATCCTGTTCCTCCATTCGGCAACCTCGGCATCCAACAGGCGTTCAAGTGTTTCGACACGATTTTCAAGGCGTTCTGCCCGGCCCTTCAGCATGGCGACGATTTCCTTTTCCTTCGCCACCTGTTCCGGACTGGATTTTTGCTGTTCGGCTTTCATCCGTTTCCAGAGTGTTATGTAGTGAAACACAACCCATACCGGACCGACAACGACAACAAACACAATTAGCGGTACAGCAATCGCCCACATTTCAGTCAGCTCAACCTTTGTTGCAGCTTATCGCATCGAAACACGCAAACCGCTGATTATTTGTCTTTTTTGACCCGAGCCTTAAGCTCTTTCAGATCGTCCTCGATCCCGAGCTCGGCTTCAAGATCATCGAACTGCTCTTCAAGGCTCTGACCGCGACCAAGGTCCCAGGAGTCCGCGCCGGCTTCAAGCTCGTCAATGCGACGCTCCATCTGCTCATAGCGCAGAAGCGCTTCGTCGATCTGACCGGAATGCAGCTTTTCACGCATCTTGACACGCTTTTCGGCGGTCTGCATGCGGATTTCAACTGCACGCTGCTTGCCCTTGGCTTCGTTGAGCTTGTTCTGAAGCTTGTTCAGATCATCATCGAACTTGCCAAGCGTTTCCTCGATCACTTCAAGCTCGCGCTCCAGCACGACGCTCTGATCGGCCAGACGGCGACGCGCCATCAACGCACCTTTCGCCAGATCATCACGGCCTTTGGAAATGGCAAATTCTGCTTTGCCTTCCCACTCAAGCTGACCGTCATGAAGTTTCTTGAGCTTGCGCTCGACTTCCTTCTTGTCGGCAATCGCCTTGACGGCAGCGGAACGAACTTCGACCAGGGTATCTTCCATTTCCTGGATCATCAATCGAACCATTTTCTCCGGATCTTCGGCACGATCCAAGAGCGAGTTGATATTGGCATTTACGATATCGGACAAACGCGAGAACACGCCCATTGTCTGATCTCCTTAAGAATACGGGGGACGCAAAAATTCTGATCCAACTATTGCAGGCAGCGTGCCAATTTTAGTTTTTAATAAAATCAACAACTTATCATTTCACCATCACTAATAAGTTATATTCTTCGCGACTTTATTGTCGATTTTCGATAACGTTTTTCGCGAAATGGATAGTTTGCAACCGATCTTGGGCGAAGACCCCGTTTTTCTGGCCGCCCTTGAACATGTTTCACGTCTGGCGCCGATTGAACGGCCATGTCTGGTGATCGGCGAACGCGGGTCGGGCAAGGAGCTGATTGCATCACGCCTGCATTATCTGTCCCGGCGCTGGGGCGGCCCTCTGATCAAGGTCAATTGCGCAGCCCTGACCGAAAGCCTGCTGGATACCGAGCTATTCGGTCACGAGGCCGGCGCGTTTACCGGAGCCACCAAACGCCATGTCGGACGATTTGAACGCGCACATGGCGGCACCATTATTTTGGACGAAATCGCCACCGCCAGCCCGATGGTGCAGGAAAAGCTTCTGCGCGTTGTTGAATACGGTGAAATAGAACGCGTTGGCGGCTCTGACGTAATTGAAATCGATACCCGCGTGATTGGCGTCACCAATGAAAATTTGCGCGAACTGGCCCATCAGGGAAAATTCCGCGCCGACCTGCTTGATCGCCTTGCCTTTGATGTAATTGCCGTACCGCCACTTCGAGAACGATCCGATGATATTCTGCCGCTTGCCGAACAATTTGCCCTTGAAATGACCAAGCGCCTGTCACGTTCCGTTTTTGCAGGCTTTACTCCCACCGCCGCACGACAGCTTCTGACCCATTCATGGCCGGGCAATGTCCGCGAATTGCGCAGCGCGGTTGAACGCAGCCTTTATCTGGCTGAAGATGACGAAAACCCGCTTGGGCGTATCGTACTTGATCCCTTTGCCAGCATCTGGTCCGAAACCGCCGCCCCGGCCAAGGCTGCACCCCAAAACTCAGGCGACGAAACCGGCATCGACTTCAAATCAGAAGTCGCAGCCTTCGAAATTCGCCTTCTGGAAAAGGCACTGGCAGACAACGCCAACAATCAGACCGAAGCCGCCAAACAACTCAGTCTGAATTATCATCAGTTCCGCCGATTACTAGACAAACACAAACTGCATCCCGGAAAATAGACCCGGAACACAGGCATGTATCAGCCCCGTACCAAAAATTACTGCAAATCCGATCCGGCCAAACGCCGGAACCTACCCGACAGGGTCTTTTTTGCCTGCGGTGCGTGTCATATTCTCGCACACGCCTTTCTTGATCGGCACACAACAAGGACAATGCAGCCACTCTGGCTGCGCCCGTTTGAAGGTTATACCGGCAGCCATATTATCGTCATATGGAACGAGTGGGCATTTGACTATCATGGTTATAGCAAGCGCACCGACCTAATCGCCCATTATTTCAAGCGGGCGAGACAACGCTGGCCGGGATGGAATGCAGAGCTTACCCTGCTGCCTCGTAACGTTCTGATATCGGAGCAAAAATCAAAGGAAATCAAAGGCCTTTGGTTACGCGAACCAGATCAGTTTCTTCACAACGCATTGCCCCGCGCCGAACGCTATCTAGATCGATTTGGCCCACCACCCGGCATTTAATCGGCCAGCGACCGCGCGATCACCATACGCTGGATGTCGGATGTGCCTTCATAGATCTGGCACACCCGGACATCACGGTAAATCCGTTCGACCGGGAAGTCTTTCAGATATCCGTAGCCACCGTGAATCTGGATCGCGGCAGAGCAAACCTGTTCGGCAATTTCGGACGCATAAAGCTTTGCCATGCAGGCCTCGGTCAGGCAGGGCTTGCCATCATCGCGCAACGCTGCTGCACGATGCACCAGCAACCGTGCCGCATCGATTTTGGTAGCCATATCGGCAAGGCGGAATGCCACCGCCTGATGATCAATGATCTTTTTACCGAACGTTTCGCGCTCATTGGCGTAATCGCGCGCAGCTTCGAACGCAGCACGCGCCATGCCGACCGACTGGGCGGCAATACCGATGCGCCCGCCCTCAAGGTTCGCAAGCGCGATCTTGTACCCCTGACCCTCTTCACCCAGCATCTTTTCCGCCGGAACGCGGCATTCAACAAAGGTGATCTGGCAGGTATCCGATGCATTCTGTCCAAGCTTTTCCTCGACCCGTGACACCACATAGCCCGGCGTATCGGTGGGCACGATAAAGGCGGAAATGCCACGTTTGCCTGCTTCCGGGTCTGTCACAGCAAACACAATCGCAACATCGCCTTCACTGCCCGATGTGATGAATTGTTTGGAGCCGTTGATAATCCAGTCGTCTCCGTCGCGCACGGCACGCGTGCGCAGTGCACTGGCATCTGATCCGGCCTGAGGTTCGGTCAGGCAAAATGCGCCGATCTTTTCGCCACGCGCCATCGGGACCAGATATTTTTCTTTCTGATCTTCGGTACCGAATTTCAGGATCGGCATACACCCGACCGAATTATGCACCGACATGATGGTGGATGTTGCCCCATCGCCAGCAGCTATTTCTTCGAGTGCCAGCGCATAGGCGACATGATCCATGCCCGCCCCGCCATATTCTTCGGGCACCAGCATGCCCAAAAAGCCAAGCTCTCCCAATCCGGCAATCGCTTCGGCCGGAAAGGTATGGTGGATGTCCCATTTTGCGGCATGAGGTTTGAGTTCATTTTCGGCGAACTCGCGCGCGGTATCGCGCACCATGATTTGATGTTCTTCCAACCGCATGGCGGCCATCCTCCCCATTGGGCGATGCACCGGCCATGCGATCGGAACAGGTTTGGAACCTATGGATCAGACCAGAGCTTATTCTTCGCCCTGCACAAACTTGTCCTGATCGGCGTCAAAACGCCACAGGATGCCTTCCTTCATGCCGTACCACCAACCATGCAGGTTAAGGTCACCGGCATCGACCCGTTCCTTGATGAACGGGAAAGTCATCAGATTTTCAAGCGAATTACGGATCGAATGCCGGGATACCTTATCCACATCCGGCCCGTGATGGAGGCAGCATTTCGCAATGCTGACCCATTCGCCGATAAAGTCACGATCAGGCACTTTGCCCGCATCACCATGCTCGACCAAAGCCGCCATACCACCACATCCCGAATGACCAAGAATGACGATATCCTTGACCTTGAGATCGCGAACGGCAAATTCAATCGCCGCTGACGTTCCGTGATAATTCTCGTCAGGCTCATAAGGCGGCACCAGGTTTGCCACGTTACGAACGACGAACATCTCACCCGGTTCGGCATTGGTCAAAATCGCCGGATCAACACGGGAGTCCGAACAGGCAATCAGCAGAACTTCCGGCTTTTGGCCCATATTGACCAAATCTTCTACTCGTTCAGGGCGTTGCTCGTAATACATCGCCTTGAAGCTTTTAAATCCGGCAAGCATCCGGTCGACTGTCGGTTTTGACATCACGCGAATTCCCTCATCCTCGTCAATCACTCTGGCGACAAAATAGGGTGAATTCGCGCAAGTTGGTAGCCCCAATCACTGATTTTTAGAACAACTTTAATCTGGCTCACAAAAGCTCTATGGCGACCGCAGTTGCTTCGCCACCACCAATACAAAGTGATGCCACCCCTCTGGTTCCACCATGGGTTTTAAGTGCATGGATCAAAGTCACCAGCAGACGTGCACCGGTCGCACCAATCGGATGGCCAAGCGCACAGGCACCGCCATGGATATTGACTTTGCCATGGTCAAGGTCGAGATCACGCATGGCGGCCATTGCCACCACAGCAAAGGCTTCGTTGATTTCCCAAAGATCAACGTCATCCTTGGACCAACCGGTTTTCGCCAGCACTTTTTTAATTGAGTCAATCGGGGCGGTTGTGAACCAGCATGGCTCCTGCGCATGGGTTGCATGCCCCATGATTTTCGCCATAGGTTTCAAACCACGTTTTTCTGCTTCGGACTGGCGCATCATTACCATTGCCGCCGCTCCGTCCGAAATGGATGCCGAATGAGCCGCTGTCACGGTTCCGTCCTTACGGAATGCCGGACGCAAGGTCGGGATTTTTTCCGGTTTCGCTTTGGGCGGCTGTTCATCGGCGAAAATGGTTACATCGCCTTTACGGGCGGTAAATGACACCGGGGCAATTTCCGTATCGAAATGCCCGGCAGACGCCGCATTCTGCGCACGCGTCAGCGAGGTGATCGCATAGTCATCCTGCTCTTCCCGTGTGAAGCCATATTTATCAACTGTCGCCTCGGCAAAGGTGCCCATCGAACGTCCTTTTTCATAGGCATCCTCAAGCCCATCCAGCGCCATGTGATCATAGACCTCGGTATGACCGTAACGCTGGCCACTACGCATATTGGGCAGAAGGAAGGGTGCATTGGTCATGCTTTCCATACCACCAACGACCATGACATCGGTACTGCCAGCACGCAAAATATCATGGGCAAACATCACGGCTTTCATACCCGATCCGCACATCTTGTTGATCGTGGTTGCACCGGCAGAACGCGGAATACCCGCCTTCCATGCCGCCTGACGCGCCGGGGCCTGTCCCTGACCGGCGGGCAGAACGTTACCCATGATGACTTCGTCGACATCGTCGGCAGAAACACCGCCACGTTCGAGTGCTGCCTTGATGGCAACGCCGCCGAGTTCGGATGCAGTGACGGTTGCGAAGTCACCCTGCATGCCCCCCATCGGGGTACGGGCGCAGGAAACGATAACGATGGGATCTGAACTGTTCATAACTTTGGTCCTGTATTCCGAAGTAAGACGCGGGTTAAGCGG
Source organism: Thalassospira sp. A3_1 (assembly GCF_017744215.1). Classification (NCBI taxonomy): domain Bacteria; kingdom Pseudomonadati; phylum Pseudomonadota; class Alphaproteobacteria; order Rhodospirillales; family Thalassospiraceae; genus Thalassospira; species Thalassospira sp. A3_1. The sequence goes on from NZ_JAGHQQ010000001.1 coordinate 837,649, forward strand.
TTTCGCCGAAAAGCTCACGACCGATCAACATGCGACGGATTTCGCTTGTTCCAGCACCGATTTCGTAAAGCTTAGCATCGCGCAGCAAACGTCCGGTCGGGTATTCGTTGATATAGCCATTACCGCCCAGCGTCTGAATGGCCTCAAGCGCCATCCAGGTCGCCTTTTCCGCGGCATAAAGGATTACACCGGCCGCATCCTTGCGCGATGTTTCACCTCGATCGCACGCCTTGGCCACTTCGTAAACATAGGCGCGACAAGCATTCATTGTGGTGTACATATCGGCAATCTTGCCCTGCATCAGCTGGAACTCGCCAATCGCCTTACCAAACTGTTTGCGTTCATGGATATAAGGCACGACCACATCCATGCAGGCACGCATGATGCCGGTAGGGCCTGCTGCCAGAACGGCACGCTCATAGTCAAGGCCACTCATCAAAACACGCACACCACCATTCAGGTGACCTAGAATGTTTTCCTCTGGCACTTCACAATCCTGAAACACCAGTTCGCAGGTGTTGGAGCCCCGCATCCCCAGTTTATCGAGCTTCTGCGCCGTCGAGAAACCCTTGAAACCCTTTTCGATAATGAAGGCCGTAATACCCTTGGGCCCGGCATCCATATCCGTTTTGGCATAAACCACCAGCGTATCAGCATCCGGCCCATTGGTGATCCACATTTTGTTACCATTCAGGATGAAACGGTCACCCTTTTTCTCCGCCCGCAATTTCATTGATACCACATCCGAACCAGCACCCGGTTCGCTCATGGCAAGCGCACCGACACGCTCACCACTCATCAGCTTTGGCAGGTACTTTGCCTTTTGTTCGGCATTGGCATTGCGTTTGATCTGATTGACACACAGGTTGGAATGCGCCCCGTATGAAAGCGCAACCGATGCCGATGCGCGGCTGATTTCTTCCATGGCAATCACATGTTCAAGATAGCCAAGGCCGGTACCACCATCTTCCTCGGGAACCGTCATACCCAGCAGACCAAGATCACCAAACTTGCGCCACAGATCGTTGGGGAATTCATTTTTTTCGTCGATTTCAGCGGCGCGCGGCGCGATTTCGGCCTCGGCGAAGGATGAAACGGTTTCTCGGATCGCCTCTGCGGTCTCGCCGAGATCAAATTTCAATCCGGGAAATTCGAAAAATGCCATGGTAACTATCCTGCCCTGGAGTGGAGTTCTGTTTGTTCACGGATATAAGACCCGCGTGATGGTTTAAGCCGCTGCGTCGCCCAGAAGTTCTGGTGGCAGCTTCATCACTTTCAGTGTCTGAAGCGAAGTCGCACACAGAACCGGTGCACCATCCTTGCTGCCGAAAACATCAATGCGCGTAACAATAATCGACCTGCCGCGAGAAACGACTTCACCCACCGCCCGCAATTCCTGCCCGATGCCCGGTGCAACGATATTAAGCTTGTATTCGATGGTCAGCATGCCCTGATCTTCGGCAACAAGGCTCCATCCGGCGAAACCGCCTGCAATGTCCGCAAGCCCGGCAATCAGACCGCCGTGAAAATAGCCATTATGCTGGATCAGATCGGCACGCGACGGAACCACAATCTCGACCCGCCCCGGCTTCACGTCGATGACCTCAGCCCCAATCGACAGATTGTAGGGTTGCTGACGAAACCGATGTCGGACTTCGATATCATAATTCGGATTTTGCGGCTCAAACTGTGCCATTTCTCGGTCCTGTTCTGCCTGCGGCCATTCCGGCCCAATCTTTTTAATAACCGGGAATGACGGGTTGTGACGCGATTCCGTTTTAGTTAACGTTTACGTTAACGTCAAATCAAATCCGCACAACTATACCGATTTATGATCGCAACAGGTCAGATGCCGGTTTTCAGAAGTTTTCTGGGATTAGCAGGGATCAGTTTGTACCCGCGCTCCAGCGGGCGATACTGGCTTCGAGCATATCAGTCATCACGTCGTCGTTCACCAGCTTGAACAAGGCTTGCGCGATCCGGCCGCGCAATGCACCGGTATTGCATGGCGACTTGTGTGACATGGTCAGATACAGGCTTTCTTCACTGACAGGGACGTCGTAACTGCGGATGCCGTCAATATTTTCCCGCGCAGCAAAAGCTTTGCCGGGAAATTCTTCATAAATCAGATATTCGCCGCGATCACGATCCAGCATCTTCAGGCCCTGTTCCAGACTTGGGACTTGGCGGATCGTCAGGTTTTGGGCCGCGTAGGTATCAAACCCCTGACCAAAACTGTTATTTATCACGGTAAGACCTTCAAGCCCGCGAAGGTCCGACCACTGGCGATAATTGATATCGATATTGTCCTTGGTCCAGATGACAGTGCGCGTCCCCTGAAATGCGGGATAAAAATAATCCATGTATTCGAGCCGCGGAACGGTGAAGAAAGCCCCGGCAATCATATCAATGCCGCCTTCGCGCATATGCTGCTGCACGCGCCCCCAGCTGCCGGTATTAACAACCTCGATCACGATACCCGCAGCTTCGCCAACGCGCTGAAGAAAATCTGCTGCCGCGCCAATCAAATGATTGCTGCCATCTTCTGCTGGCCAGAGATAAGGCGGATAATCAGGATTTCCGGATGCCAGCAGACGGGTACAATCGCGCCCGCCATCATCATTGACGGCAAGATGCTGCGATGCGTCGTGGGAATGTGCAATATTTGCCAGCAACAGTCCGGCAGCACAAACCGCCCCCGCAAACCCTGTCCGGGTTATAAATTGCATATCCACCACTCTCCAACTGCATTATCGATCACACAGCGTCGATTATTTTATGAAGTATGTAAGAAGGCACACGAACATATTCATCATACAGAATATGTTTTTTAGCACATTATCACAGACATTCTCCAACTGCGCGATGAGACAGAAACCAAAGAAGCCCCCGCAGAGCGGAGGCTTCCTTTAAAATCTTCAGATTTCCCGGATATTCCAGCCAGAGCCGGAAAGGGGAAATGCCTTAGGCAGAACGGCGTTTCATGCCCTGGTTACCACCACGGGCTTCACCACGGCCACCTTCGGCACGGCGCGGACGATCACTGAAATCACGACCGCGGGTATCGCGATCACGATTTTTGAAACCACGTTCACCACGCGGCTTGTCAGCAAAACGACGCTCGCCATCACGTGCCGGTGCCCCTTCGCCGCGCGGGCGGAAGTTGGTGCCACGATCCGTACGCTCGGTACGATCAGAACGCTCGGCACGATCCGGACGCTGATCGCTAGCAGCGCGGTCAAAACGCGGCTTGCGATCAAAACGGTCACCACCGCGATCATTACGATCCGAACGAGCAGGACGATCACCTTCGAAACGGCGCGCACCATCACGGTCACCTTCGGCACGACGCGGACCGCCGAATGAACGGGCACCGTCGCGGGCGCCATCACGACCACCACCAAATCCACCGCGACCACCACGGCCAGCATCGCGACTACCGTCACGACCGCCGCCGAAACCGCCACGACCACGACCGCCATCACGACCACCGCCAAATCCGCCGCGACCACCACGGCCGCCATCGCGACCGCTACCACCCGACGAACGGGCAGGCGGAGCCGAATGGAATTCATGATCTTCGTCGATTTCGACCTGCTGGCCGATCACGCGTTCGATGTTGCGCAGATGACGAACGTCACGCGGTTCGCAGAACGAAATCGCAATACCTTCGGCACTGCCGCGACCGGTACGGCCAATGCGGTGCACATAGTTTTCCGGATCGGTCGGCAGGTCATAGTTGATGACATGCGTGATGCCCGGGACGTCAATCCCACGCGCTGCAACGTCAGTTGCGATCAGGACCGGGAACTGGCCATTACGGAAATTCCGCAGGATTTTCTGGCGAATACGCTGCTGCTTGTCACCATGGATGGCGTCGGTATCAACACCTTCATCGCGCAGTTGGAACGAAAGTTCGTCCGCATCGGCTTTGGTTTTGGTGAAAACAAGTACGCGTTCGCTTTCCTGACGTTTCAGCAACTGAACCAGAAGCGAGGTCTTGTCATGACGTTTCACGAACATGCCACGCTGGGTAACACGCTCGGTCACGCTGGACTGCGGCGCGGTTTCAACCTTAACCGGATTGTTCAACAGACGGTCGGTAAGATGTTTGACAGCCGGCGGCATAGTTGCCGAGAACATCACCGTCTGGTGATCACGCGGCAGCACTTCGGCAACGGTCAGAACATCTTCGGAGAAACCCATATCGAGCATACGGTCGGCTTCATCAAGGATGAAGACTTCGATATCGTCGAAACGGATGGTGTTGCGTGACATATGGTCAAGCAGACGTCCCGGGGTCGCAACCAGGATATCAACGCCACGGCGCAATTCCTGAATCTGCGGGCCCATCGGCGAGCCGCCATAAACAACGGAAGAAAACAGGCGAATGCCTTTTTTGAAATCGCGCAGGCACTGTCCAATCTGGTTTACCAGTTCACGCGTCGGCGCCAGAATAAGCGCGCGCGGCTGACCCGGTGCCGGGCGTTTCGGATTTTCGGCAAGACGCTGCAACAGCGGCAGGCAGAATGCAGCGGTTTTACCACCACCCGTCTGGGAAATCCCCATCAGGTCACGACCTTCAAGCAATGCCGGAATGGTTTTTGCCTGAATCTCGGTCGGTGCAGTGAAACCGGTAGCTTCAACGTTGCGCAGCAGGGGCTCGATAAGGTTGAGCCCTTCAAAATTAGTCATAAAGGAAAGTCCTTCAAAATCCGGTCGGCGCCATGTTCGCGCCATGATGTGCCTGCTCGACAGCAATAGCGACCGGTGCACGGCGATCAAGCCGCTGCTTCGGACCCTGCATGAGAGGCATATGATGAGGCCATGACGTCATCACGTCATCGCCGCCCTCGCCTTTTCACACAGTTCCTGACAGCTCAATCTGCCCTACAAGCGAAGGAATGAAGCGGGTGATACAGGCCCCTCGGAACAAAGTCAATCAATCCCTGCGCCGGGCAGCCATGCAAAAACGCATTTATCATTCCCATATGTAACACCGAATTAATCTATCGATATCGAATTTGTGCGCATTATCGGTCGGTTACACAACATTCAAGGGGATGGACCATGCGGTTTCGGGTTGTTACGGGGATTTTCTCAATCCCGGCGATCTGCCTGCTGACGCTGATCGCGATTATTGCAACGGTGGCACTGAATTATCAAAGCAGCCTGCGAAACGGGAAGTTCGAACAGATCGAACATCTGACCGAAGGTGCGGTCACAATCGTCAATGCATATATCGCCAAAGTTAAAGCTGGCGACATGGACGAAAATACCGCCAAGGCAGAGGCTCTTGCCCTTCTCAATGCCTATCGGTTCGATGGCGAGAACTATATTTATGCATCCGACTACAGCCATTGCATGGTTCTGGATCCTCTTAGCCCCGATGACGTTGGCAAATGTAATCCCGACAGCAAAGTACGCCAAAAGATCGTCAGCACCGCCAAGGCCGGTGGTGGTGTCATCACCTATGAAACCAAAAAGCCGGGCGAAGGCGACCGCCTGATCGAAAAGGCGGCCTATGTCCGCCCGATCCCGGAGTGGAACTGGGCACTTGGCGCTGGCGTCTATATGGATGATGTTGCTGCAGAATTTCAGTCTGTTATGCAACGTATTGCGATCATTTCCGTCATCGCCATCATCATCGCGGGGGTTCTGTCCTGGTTCGTCGGGACCCGTATCACCAAAAGCATCGTGGGCCTGAACCGCTCCATCGCGACAATTGCCGAAGGCAATTATCAGGCACCGGTTGATACCGAGTCCAACTTTACCGAAATCGGCGATATGGCATCCGGCGTTCTTGCCCTGCGCGACAAATCCGCACAGGCCCAGCAGCTTGAAAAAGATGCGGCCCTCCAGAAACAGAAAGCCGAAGAAGAACGTCGTACAAATATCCGCAACATCGCCAAAAAACTCGAAAGTGAAGTTGGCGGTATCGCCGGTGCCGTTGACCAGTCGGTTAAACGCAGTGGCGATCTTGCGATCAGTATGTCACACAACGCCGAAGGTATTCTGGATCAAAGCCAGCAGGTCGCTTCTGCCGCCGGATCGGTGTCACAGAATGTCGACGCGGTTGCCGCCGCAACCGAGGAACTCTCATCCTCGATCACGGAAATCAACGTCCAGATTTCCCAGATGTCCAACACGGTCGAACGCGCAACACATGAAAGCCAAAGTGCATCAAATGATGTTGGCGGCCTCTCCGATGCGGTCGACAAGATCAAGGAAATCGTCAGCCTGATCAATGACATCGCAGGCCAGACCAACCTCCTGGCACTAAACGCAACCATCGAGGCCGCCCGTGCTGGCGATGCAGGCAAAGGCTTTGCCGTTGTCGCAAGTGAGGTCAAGAACCTCGCCACCCAGACAGGACGCGCAACCGAGGAAATCGCTGCCCAGATCAACGGTATCGTCGAAGGCACAGAACGCGCTGTTACCGGCATTTCACGTGTGTCGGAAACCATCGACCAGGTTCGATCTGCCTCGACCGCCATTGCAGCCGCAATTGAGGAACAGGGTGCCGCGACGCAGGAAATTGCCGGCAATGCGAACCGCAGTGCCGACGGCGTGAAACAGATCTCCTACAGCGTCGATCAGACCATGAAGAATGCGCAAAGCACGACAACCCACGCAGGCGATCTGCGCGATGCGTCCGAAGAACTTTCTTCACGTTCTTCGGAACTGACCCAGATCATTCAGCGATTCTCAAACGACCTGGTCAAACAGGCCGAAAATTGATCCCTGCTGAAAACAGCCTAGCGCATAAATAAGAAAACGGGCCATTTCCTTTGGAATGGCCCGTTTTGCTTGTCTTATGACTGATCGCAAGAGGATTTTAACCCGATCTATTCCGCCGGAAGATCATTTTCCCGACGGAAGGAATGGGATGGATAAACACCCAGAATGCGAACCTCGTGCGAGAAGAACTGGAGTTCCTCCAATGCATGACGCAGGCCAAGCTGTTCGGGATGGGCCTCGACCTCGGCAAAGAACTGGGTGGCGGTGAAATGTCCCTCAACCATATAGCTTTCAAGCTTGGTCATGTTGATGCCGTTGGTTGCAAAACCGCCAAGCGCCTTGTAAAGAGCGGCTGCAACGTTGCGGACGCGGAAGACGAAGCTTGTCACCACCGGCGTGCCATCATTGGCAATATCAAGTGGTTCGCGCGCCAGAATAATGAAGCGGGTCGTGTTATGCTCAGCATCCTCGACCTCGGTACGCAGCACATCAAGACCGTAGATTTCTGCGGCAAGTACCGGCGCAATCGCCGCAATGCTTTTATCGCCCAGATCAGCAACTTCCTTCGCACATCCGGCAGTGTCCGGACCAACGACGGTGTTCACGCCAAGTTCCCGACGGATTTTGCGGCACTGACCCAGTGCGTGAACGTGGCTTCGGATTTCCTTGATATCGGAAATCTTCGCCCCCGGAACCGCGACCAGCGCGTGATTGATCCGCAGGAACGTCTCGCCAATGATATGCACACCGGAATCGGGCAAAATGTGATGAACATCCGCCACGCGACCGGCCAAGGTGTTATCAATCGGAATCACCGCCAGATCGACATCGCCGTCGCGCAATGCACCAAATGCGCCCTCAAACGTCCGGCAAGGCACAGTCGTCGCACCCGGAAAGGCGCGCCGGGCTGCCTGATCGGAGTAGGCACCGTGCATTCCTTGAAAAGCGATACGTTGTTGGGCAGTCATCTGGTTGTTTCCTGATATCTAATATGATTTCCATGTTGCATCCTGCGGCTTTACCGCTGAGCAAAACATAGAAAAGCCTAATTACGCGCCCAGCACAAGTCGTGCGCGTTCAAGGTCTTCGGGAGTATCAACGCCAAGTGGGACGCCGTTCACAAGGGCAACTGCGATCACCATGCCGTTTTCAAGTGCACGCAACTGTTCAAGCTTTTCACGCATTTCAAGTTCGGCAGGCGGAAGACTGACAAACCGGTCAAGAGCCGCCCGGCGATAGGTATAAAGCCCGATATGGTGATAAAGCGGCCCGTCGCCATGCGGGGCTGTCGCGCGCGTGAAGTAAAGTGCGCGTGCAACCCTACCGGCACCAAAGGCGGCAACCGCCTTGACCACATTGGGATTGGTCCGTTCTTCTTCGCGCGTAATTGCGGCTGCCAGAGTCGCGATATCGACATTCGGATCGGCAAGCGGCTCGAACACCGCCCGAATATCTGCCGCATCAATCGTCGGCAGGTCCCCCTGCACATTGACCACGGCATCATATTTTCCGTCCGGATCAAAGCTTTGCAGCGCCTGATGCACGCGGTCCGATCCGCTCGGCAGATCCGGATCGGTCAAAACAGCAATCCCGCCAGCCGCCGTAACGGCATCGACGATTTCCTGCTCGGCACAAGCCACAATAACCGGGCCGATTCCGGCCTCGGTGGCCCGACGCCAGACATGAACAATCATCGGCTCCCCGTGAATATCGGCCAACGGCTTGTTGGGCAGGCGTGTCGATGCCATGCGGGCAGGAATAACGACAACGGGATTGCGCGGCGTAGTCATCTTGGGCCTCCGGATTGGCTTGATCCTGCTTTGATCTCGCGCAAAGCGCGTGTCTGATGACCTGTGCAAGAAACAATGGCTTGATTCGGCGGGACAATAGCCGGTTTTGGGGATTTTGCGAAAGACGGAATTGAATATGACGAAGGTCTATCTCGTCTGTTTTCGCCTTTGTGTTTAAGAAAGGTTGATGCAAATCTCTGAAACGTATAGTTTTCCCTCCGACCGGTCTGACCTGCTGTCGCATGCGCGTTCTTGTGATCTTTAAGAGCGTTTTGGGGGCGCATGGGTCAGCTGTTAAAAAAGAAACCTGAGAGTGATTAGGCTGTAGGGATCCCGTCATGAAAACGATGGAAATCAACAAGATCGTCGCCGGTGTTATCTGTGCTGTGCTTTTGGTCATAGTTGTTGGCAAGATCGGAAGTGCCCTTGTGCACCCCGATGAACTGGAATCGCCCGTTTACCCGTTCTCCGAAGAACTGATGGCCGGTGCTAGCGCGCCTGCTGCCGCACCGGCAGAGCCTGCCGGACCGGAGCCGATTCTGGCAATGCTTGCTTCGGCTGACCTTGCCGAGGGCGAGAAAGTCTTCAAAAAATGCGCATCATGCCACGACGTCGAAAAAGGCGGCCCGAACAAAACCGGCCCGAACCTTTATGGTATTGTCGGCAACGATTTCGCCCACAAGGGTGACTTCGCTTATTCCGATGGCATGGCAAACCATGGCGGGACCTGGGGTTGGGAAGAGCTGAACCACTTCCTTTACAAGCCGCGCGATTACGTTGAAGGCACGAAAATGAGCTTCGGGGGCCTGAAAAAGCCTGAGGAGCGCGCCGCAGTCATCGCATGGCTGAACAGCAAGTCGGATAATCCGCTACCTTATCCCGATCCGGCAGAGGCCGCGGCAGGTGAAACCACCGACGCAGCCGCAGATGCCCCGGCCGAAGCTGCGGAATCCAACGATGCGGCTGCTGAAGAAGCACCTGCGGCAGACACACCGGCAGAACCTGCAGCAGAGGGTGAAGCACCCGCCCAATAAAGGGCAGGAAAATTCACCGGATAATCGATTGATTTTTTACAGGGGACAGGTAACTGTCCCCTGTTTTCGTTTGCGGCCAATCATTTCAAGCAGGGATGCGTTTTAATGGAAAATCTCGACCACTTTCTGGAGATCGCCCACAAGCTGGCCGATACCGCCCGTCCGGTCGTGCACCAGTATTACCGCACCCCCGTAGCAGTTGACGTCAAGGCTGATGCAAGCCCGGTGACCATTGCCGACCGCCAAGTTGAAACCGCGATGCGTGCAATTCTGTCGGCAGAACTTCCTGATCACGGAATTCTTGGCGAAGAACATGGCCGCCACAATATCAATGCCGATTTTGTCTGGGTCCTTGATCCGATTGACGGCACCAAGTCGTTCATCGCGGGCAAACCAAGCTTCGCGACCCTGATTGCGCTGTGCCATAAAGGCGTCCCCATACTTGGCATCATTGATCAGGCCATCACGAATGAACGCTGGGTTGGGATTATGGGGCGCCCGAGCACGATGAATGGTAACGAAATCAACGCGCGTGAATGCGAAACGCTTGATACCGCGACTTTCTTTACCACTGCCCCGGAACTTTTCCGAACCGATGCCTCGGCACGAGCCTACAAGGCAGTCTCGGAGAAATGCCGCCAGCCGATGTATGGCGTTGATGCCTATGCCTACGGTCTGGTTGCGCTTGGCTTTGCCGATACCGTGGTTGAATGCGGTTTGCAGGCATATGATTTTTGTGCCCTTGTCCCCGTTGTAGAAGGTGCGGGTGGCGTTATGACCGATTGGCAGGGCAAACCACTTACGATTTTCAGTGATGGTGCCGTCATCGCGAGTGGCGACGCACGATGCCATCAGAATGTTCTTTCCACCATCCGGGCAGCAACAGCCTGATCTCTTCTCGCCCTTCGCTTTCCGCCTTTGATGTTTGGTATTTGCCTTGAATTGCGGCAATATATCCAATGAACCAATCAGTTAGGCTGTATCATGTTCGAATGGGTCATCATCCTTTTTCTGGGATCGGGACTGCTTTACGGGTTGCAGTCACGCAGACTGCAACGAAGCAATATATCTTCGCCCATGATGATGACCTTGGCCGGGGCGCTAATCGCCGTACCGCTCGGCATATGGCATGAGGCACCGCTGGCCCCCTTTGCTGATCGCATTCCCTTTGCCACCAGCTTTTCCGAAATGACGCTGGCGATCATACTGTTCCTCGATGCCGCCGTTCTTGATTACCGCAAGGAAAGGCCCGCCATCCGGCTTGCCAATCGGTTGCTTCTGATCGGTTTGCCGCTAACCATTGGTGTGACATGGGCCTTTATCATTGGCCTTCATCCATCCGTTGGTGTCTTGCCCGCCCTTATACTGGCGCTGATCGTTAGCCCGACAGATGCAGCCCTTGGCCGTCCGGTGATGGAAAACACCGCCGTCCCCGACCCGGTGCGACAGGGCATCAATATCGAAAGTGGCCTGAATGACGGGCTGGTTTTGCCGGTATTCACTGCGGTCGTATTGCTCGAGGCCGACCTTGTTGGCGAAAGCAGCAACAATTGGCTGACAGAGGCGGCGATTGAAATTTCCGTCGGCGCCGGGGTCGGGCTTCTGGCCGGATATGTCATCGGCCAGATCGTCAATCACGCGGTCACCACCAACACCATTATCGACCGCTTCGAAAGGTTGCTCGGCGTACTCGCTGCGCTGTTCATCTTTTTCCTCAGCGAAAAACTTGGCGGAAACGGCTTTGTTGCGGCCTTCGCAGGCGGCCTTGCGCTTAACATCTCATCAGAACAGGTCCGCGAAACGATCGAAAGCTTTGGTGAAGCAGAATCAGAGCTGCTTACCATGCTGACCTTCTTCATTTTCGGTCTGGTAGTCATACCGGCAGTATATCAGCTTTGGACATGGGAAATGCTGATCTTCTCAATCGTCAGTCTCGCGATCCTGCGCCCGCTTTGCGTCTGGCTTTGCATGATCGGCAGCCCCTACAGTCTGGCGGAGAAAATCTATATCGGCTGGTTTGGCCCACGTGGCATAGCGTCGGTTATTTACCTGCTGATCATGATCACCATGATCGATCCGAAGGGCTATGAATCCCTGATTGCCGCCGCCGTCATGATCGTTGCCATCAGCGTAACCGCGCATGGCCTGTCGGCCGCCCCGCTTTCAAATATGCTGGTGCGTCACCTTGCCAAAAAAGGCGCCCGGTTCTGAGGATAACCCAGCCGGGCGCAAGTCTTGGTTTGCAGTAAGAGAGCTCTGGATGGAATGTAAAATCCAGAGGGCCCGGTTACTAATCCGGACCAAGGACCTTCGCACCTGAATACGAAAGTCCGTCATCGTCACCCTTCGCAACCGGTTGGAAACGAAGGGTGACGAATTCGATAAATCACCGCTCGGTCAGTGCCAGCCGGACACCAAGTGCGATAAACATCCCTCCAAGCGAACGCTGCAGCCAAATAGCAAGCAATCCGTTACCCCGAAGGCGGGTCGCGGCAAATCCGATGGAAAACACCACGACCGTCTCGACACAAAAACCGATCACATTGACCAATGTGCCAAGCACCAGAAACTGAACCGCACCATCCCCCACCGCGGGGTCAACAAACTGTGGCAGAAACGCCATAAAGAAAATCGCGACTTTGGGATTAAGTACATCGATCATCGCGCCCTGACGCCACGCCTGGAAGGCTGTCATTGTGCGTATCGGAAACCGTTCTGCGGCAGATATTTCAGATGCCGCATCATCCGGGCCATGCTTGACAAAACTGCTGCGCAAGGCACCAATCCCCAGCCACACCAGATATGCGACTCCCACCCATTTCACCACCGAGAATGCCAGTGCCGATGTCGCCAGAATGGCCGAAAGCCCAAGGGCTGCGGCAACCACATGCACAAAGGCACCGGAACAAACGCCAAGACTGGAAAACACCCCAATCTTGCGACCATGGATCGCGGTCTGCGCAGTGATATAAGCCAGATCCGGCCCAGGCGAGATATTGAGCAAAAGAGCTGCAATCAGAAATGGCGTGTACTGAATCAGAAGATCGGCCATCACGCATCGGCCTCCAGACAGTAATAAACCAGATCAATCGCAAGCGGCTTTACTCCGGCCTCGATCAACATGGAATGCAGTTGCCCACGGTGGTGTGTCTGGTGATTGAACATATGTGCCAAAATCATCTCGCGCTGCAGGGTATATGCGCCGGCCAGCATCGATTGATAGGACAAATCGCTTGCCAGCGTGTCCGCATCAAGTTGCTCGGTAAAAGCGATGATTTTGGCATCCTGTGCCTCGCGCGCGGCGCAGAATTCGTCAAATCGGGCATGTAGCACGGTATCAAGTGCCAGACGTTCGGGCGTACCGACCAGACGTCCCAGCCATAAACGATCTGCCACCAGAAGATGGTTCAGTGTCCTGATGATAGACGGGAAAAAGGCCGCACGTGGCGCGGCAAGCGCACCGGCATCAAGGTCGGCACAAGCGTCGAGAACATGCTGGTTTGCCCAACTGTTATAGAGGGCCATCCGTTGAAAATAGGCAACACCGTTCATCGCATTTCATCCGTCGTCATCTCGTCGCAACACCTGTTAGTTCGGAGCCGTAGACATTATCTGGCCTTTGCGTCGCAGGGTGTTGACGCTGGCTTAGTGCCTGTTGTCTGCATCGCAATGACCGCCGGTTTGGGCATCCGCTTGGTCAGGATCACGATATTACCCAGCAGAGTAAGGCCAACGCCTAGAACGATATTGCTGTCCCAGATAAATCCCTCAAACCAGGTCGACAGCAAAAGCGCCACCACCGGAAACATGACGGAACTATATGCCGCACGATCCGGACCGATCTTGCCCAATAGTGTCAGGTAAGAGCCAAACGCCAGCACCGATCCGAACAGGGAAAGATAAATCAGCGCGGCAACAAAGGACGGGCTGGTATCAAAGGTAAACGGAATACCGGCAGCAAGGATGTATCCGATCAACAGGATCGAGCCATACATCATGCCATAAGCATTCGCCTGAAGAACCGGAATACCGCGCGCCTGATTGCGCGCCGATGCCATATTGCCAAGGGATGCTATGTAGCTGCCCGCAAGCGAAACCAGCAAACCAACGCTACCACCTGCTGCCAGATCAAACGTTGCCAAGTCGCGCGCGAACACCAGCGAAATTCCGCCAAGCCCGATTGCCGCCCCGATCAAAGTCCGTGTTTCGGGCCGTCGTTTGAAAAATATCGCGCCATTAATCATGTTCATGATGACGATGGTCGAGAACACCACAGCCAAAAGGCCCGAGGTCAAATGGGCGCTGGCGATGTAAATCAACACATAATTCAATGAAAACAGGCACACGCCAAGGGCGGCCATGAATACATGATCACGCAGGGAATAACGCATTGGCAGGCGGCGGATCACGCACCATGCCATCAGAATTACTGCCGCCAGAACAAACCGATAGGCAACAGCCAGTTCCGGCCCGACCGAAAGCTGGTACTGGATCGCGATCCAGGTGCTTCCCCAGATCAGAACGACAGCGCTATATAATCCAAGCGGGCCCATAACGGCACTCCAACGAAATCAATCGCTGGAATTTAGGGCAGTTTGCGCCATTCGCACAAACCAGCAAAACTCATCTATCAATTAGATAGGCTAATCCCTTTGCCAATCCATGCTCAGGATTTGTCGGACTGTCCTGCTTCTGTCCGCACCGGCCCGACGCCTTCATCGCCGCCGTCATTAGCAGCCGCGTCAATACCCGACATTCCTTCCGCCGGCTCTGTAATTTCATCGGAATCAAGGGCATCATCACCACGCTGCTTGCGCATTTTTTCACGCAGTCGACGGCGCTGCCATTCCTTCCATATTGCCAGCAATTCTGTCCGCGAATGGAACATCGGGAGATGCCGTTTCGGCTTGACCGGCTTCTGTTCGACCGCCATGCCAACTTCGACAATTTCGTGTGTGTCATCGATCCGGCGAACAATCAGCTCAACCATACCATAGGCAACCCGATCCCCGGGTTCGATATCCCCCGAAAGATTGCGCTCGAGAATTTCGGCAACGGTTGCCTCTTCGTCCTCTTCCTTGACCGCAAAGCCATAAAGACGACCGACATCGGCGATACGTGTATCGGGTGGAAAACTGAAATCACCAAACAGGTCGATATCATTTGCCCCTTCGGCCGGACCGGCAAACAATTGATCAAGCAGTTCGACATGGCGTGGCGGGGTAATAATATAGACCTGATCGCCACCTTCAATCCGCCCGGCGCTGTGCGGGCGTAACGATTTGCCATCCCGCAGGATCAGGCTTGGCCGTGCCCAACGCGGAATACGGTGACCCGTTGCCACTGCACTTTCATCATGAACGCGATAAACAACGATCTCCTGATTGGCGTTGCCCGGCAGCTCAAGGTCAATACGATCCACCGGCCCATGTCGCGGCGGAATCATAATGCCAAGCCACCGCGCCATCAGCCGGATCGTCCACCCCTGCAAAAGCAGCGATGTGATTACAACAATAAATGCCGTGTTGAACAGCAACTGTCCGTATTCGACGCCCTCAACCATCGGTACGATCGCAAGCAGGATGGAAACCGCCCCGCGCAAGCCGACCCATGAAATGAAGGCGGTATCGTTGCGTGAAAAGTTAAAGAACATCAGGCAAAGCCATACCGCCACCGGGCGCGCGATAAACACCAGTACCAGTGCCAGAATAACACCCGGAATGACCACTTCGCCAAACTGTGACGGGGTTGCCAGCAGGCCCATGGTGACAAACATCGCGATCTGCGCCAGCCATGTCGTGACATGCTGAAACCTGCGCACACCAACGCTCATGCGCATCTGGCTGTTGCCAGCATAAAGACCGGCAACATAAACCGCCAGAAATCCGCTGCCACCAACGATACTTGTCGCACCAAACAGGCTGAGCGCGCAGGCAAGCGTGACAATGGGAACAAGGGCCGGTTCAAGCTTGACCCGATTGATCATCTGGACGATGGCCATACCACCCAGAAGCCCCAGAATACCGCCAAGCCCGATTTGCAGGACAAACCGTTCAAGCAATTCCAGTGCAAGGTTGTCCCCGCCCCCCTGCATGATCAGTTCGACCAGTGAAATGGTCAGAAACACCGCCATGGGATCGTTCGAACCGGACTCGACTTCAAGCGTGCTGCGCGTACGATCACGCAAATTGATCCCGCCAACCCGCAGCAGGAAAAATACTGCCGCCGCATCCGTTGAACTGACAATCGCCCCGAAAAGCAGTGCCACCAGCCAGGGCACATCCAGCACGAGCCACGTGACCCCGCCAACCACCCCCGTGGTCAGCATGACCCCCACCGTCGCCAGTACAAGCGACGGTGCTGCCGCAATTTTCAATGTTCGAAGCTGGGTTTCAAATCCGCTATCAAACAAGATCATCACAAGCGCGATAGACCCGATAAAGTAGGCCAGCGGCGCATTATCGAAATTAATGCCGCCAATCCCGTCTTCTCCGGCCCCAAGCCCGACAAACAGGAACACAAGCAGCAATGGTGCCCCAACCCGGAAACTGATCAGGCTGGTAAAAACAGCAACGACAACCAGAACCGATGCAATCAGGATCACCAGATTCATCGATTCGATCATATTTGCGTCTCCATCCTGTTTGTCATTACCCGTGGGACAGGCCCAAAGGCCCGTCAGGTTCCTGTCGCACGCCAGTTACGACGGGAAAGTTTGAAATGCGTTACCGCAACGATGGTTTAAAACGCCCAAAGGCGGCATTCTTGCGGCAAAATTGCCCGACATTTGGTCAAATATCAGGCAACTGGAATTATGTACTCCTACCGCTCAGAGTGTGACACAACCGATCACTTATCTCCATCAAGTGCCGCCGGAACAAAGCCGGTTTCTTTGGCCGTAGACAAGGCAATTTCCGGAATAACCTCGACCACGCCAGGGACTTCCTTGATAGTATCGGTCACAAAGCTTTCAAGATGTGCCGTATCGCGCAGCCGTAATTTCAACAGGAAATCAAACCGCCCTGTCATGTGATGGCATTCAAGAACCTCGTCCGCCTTGATCAGCGACTTGACCAGCTTCTTGTTTCCCTTGGCTGGATCGGTCCGTAACCAGACCATCGCGGTAAGAGCGCGACCGATGGCATGTCCATCAACTTCAACGCGGTACGCCTTGATCACCCCCTGCTCGCGCAGTTTACGTACACGGTCATTTACCGCCGAAACAGAAAGGCCGACCTTCGTCCCCAGTGCCGAATAAGACAAAGACGCGTCATCCTGCAAGATGTCGATCAACTTGCGATCAATGGCATCCATAAAACATCCCCCTGAAGAATTTTTATCAATATCAGACGATCTTACACGAAAACTGTGTGCGCATGAAACTTTCGGCCAACCTTTTGGATAAATGGTAGGACTATTTCACCGATCAAGGCTGGATTTTTTATAAAATCGGCCTTATTCGTTGATGATCATGCACCTTTTTCGTGTCTCTCCGGATAATGATGCGCTTCGTGGCGCCCTGTTGATGACCGGTGCTGCAATCCTTTTTGCGGCAATGGCGGTGCTTATCCGGTACATCACGCGCGAAGTTCATCCGTTTGAAGCAGCCTTTTTCCGGAATCTGTTCGGGTTGATACCGATGATTCCCTGGATGTTGCGTGACCGGTTTGTTGGTCTGCGCACGCTTAAACTGAAGCTGCATTTCATTCGGGCGGTGATCGGGCTGGCCGGTATGCTGTGTCTGTTCTCGGCCCTCGCAATCGCCCCTGCCGCACAGGTCATCGCGATCAATTTCACCGTCCCGATCCTGACCACCATCCTTGCAGCCCTTATCCTGCGTGAGACCGTCCGGGCGCGCCGTTGGTCCGCCGTGGTTCTTGGGTTTGTCGGCGCCATGATCATCGTGCGCCCGATTGGCCAAACTCTTGAAACCGGCGCAATTCTGGCCCTGTTGGCGACCCTGTTTACCGCCTGCGCCGTGACGACGGTCAAAATGCTTTCACGCAGCGAAAGTGCCAACGGCATCGTGACCTGGATGGGCATGATCATGACGCCCCTGTCTCTGATCCCGGCACTTTTCTATTGGCAGCAACCAACATGGCAGCAACTCGCCATCCTTCTTGCTATCGCCATTCTCGCAACTGCCGGGCAGCAGCTTTTTGTACGTGCCAATCGCGCAGCGGACCAGTCCTACGTCATGGCGTTTGATTTCCTACGTCTGCCATTTGTTGCCGCACTTGCCTTCATCATGTTTGGTGAAACGGTTGATTTCTGGACCTGGGCCGGGGCATCGCTGATTATTGGATCAACGCTTTACATCGCGCGGCGCGAAGCTGTTCTGGCAAGGAATGAAAAACGCCGCCGCCGCATGCCGACAACAGCGGCAGCCGACTCACAGGCCATTCCTGTCACCAAGGCCAAAACCATAAATCCACCTGAAGATACCCCAGAAGACAATACAGGAAACAGAACGGGCCGCATCGATGCGTAAGTGGTTCAACAGCCTGCCGCCCTATCTTCAGGCATCGGTTTTCGCCGTAATTGCATCGCTTATGGCAGCCCTGTTTTCGGTCATAGTACGTATGGCAACCCGCGAGATTGATCCGTTGCAGGCGGTCTTCTTTCGCAACTTCTTCGGACTTCTTTTTATTGCCCCCATCGCACTCAGATCCGGTTTTGCTCGGCTGAAAACACACCGCATGCCGATGTTTCTGCTACGAGCGTTCCTATCGATGGGTGCCATGAGCTTCTGGTTTTCAGCCCTTGCCTATATGCCGCTGGCCGAGGCGACGACGCTGAACTTTACCGTGCCGCTGTTCGGAACGATCCTGGCTGCAATCTTTCTGGGTGAGACGGTCCGAAAATACCGTATCGCAGCACTTTTTGCCGGTTTCATTGGTGTCATCATCATCATCCGCCCCGGCAGCGAAACAATGCAACTGGCCAGCCTGCTGCCAATTGCAGCAGCCCTTTGCATGGCAAGTGCCGGATTGACCATCAAGTCGCTGGCCAGAACCGAAAACAGCACCACCATCGTGCTTTACATGATGCTGCTGACCACGCCACTAACGCTGGTGCCCGCCCTTTTCGTCTGGCAAACCCCAAGCCTGCAGGTATTGGGGCTGATGGCGCTGGGCGCCTTTATCGCCAACATCACCCAGATTTGTAACACCAACGCATTTCGCATCTATGATTACAGCTTTGTCGTCGGGTTCAATTATCTGCGCCTGCCGTTTGTCGTCGTCATCGCATTGGTGATGTTTGGCGAAGTCCCGGAAATCTGGCTTCTGCCAGGTGCTGGTCTGATTATCGGATCCGCACTGTTCATTGCGCGTCGCGAAGCCAAACTGGCCAAAGAAGCCAAGCGGATCAATCGAGGCCCATCACCTGCGGCAAGTGATCTTGACCCACCACCCACGCGCGAAAGTCACTGATCGACCATTCAAAGGAACAAGGATCTCATGAAAAACTGGTTCAAGAAACAATCCGCCCCGGTTCAGGCCAGTTTTTATGCCCTTTCTGCGGCCATCCTTGCCGCCTGCTTTACCCTGACAATACGCTTTGCCACGGCTGAAATCCATCCCTATCAGGCGGTATTCCTGCGTTTCCTGTTTGGCCTGATAATGATTGCCCCCATCGTGATGCACCGTGGCCTTGGCGAACTGCGCACGAAACGCCTGCCGCTTCTGGGATTGCGTGGCGTATTGTCGGCGGCCGAAATGTGCCCTGTGGTTTATGGCCGTTCTTTATCTGCCACTGGCCGAGGCCACCACGCTGAACTTCACCGTGCCGCTGTTTGGCACCATTCTGGCAGCCCTGATTTTGCGCGAGACTGTGCGCATTCATCGCTGGCTGGCTGTTCTTGTCGGGTTTGTCGGTGTCGGACTGATCATCCAGCCGGGAACCGCTGCCATGCAACCGGCCAGTCTTTTGCCGATTGCCGCAGCCATCTGTATGGCAAGTGCCGGTCTGATCACCAAACGGCTGGTTGCAACCGAAAGCACAACCGCCCTTCTGTTTTATCTGATGCTGATCACAACTCCGGTATCCCTGATTCCGGCCCTGCTTGTCTGGCAAACGCCAAGCTGGCCGGTACTGGGCCTGATGGCGCTTGCCGCACTCATGATGAACGTCATGCAGGTGTGCAATGTCAAAGCCCTGCAACTGGCTGATTACAGTTTCTTTGTTGGCTTTTCCTATCTGCGTCTGCCGATCATTGCCATTCTGGCCCTGATGCTGTTTGGCGAAATTCCCGATATCTGGATATTACCGGGCGGGGCACTGATCATCGCAGCAGCAATCTATGTTGCCCTGCGGGAGCGGAAAATCGGCAAATCCGTCACACCAACCGTCCCCGATATCGCAGCACAAGACCCGATTGCCGCAACACCGGAAGGCCGACATTCGGGCCCCTGACACAACAGAGTCAAATGACCTTGCCCGATAAACAAATAATTTGGTATAGAATTACCTATTATTTGTTTATCGGACTGAATACAGGGAATTTGAAGCCATGCAGGTCAAGGGATCCATCGCCATTGTCACCGGGGCTGCGTCCGGTCTTGGAGCTGCCACTGCACGTGTTCTTGCTAGCGCCGGAGCAAAAATCGCAGCCTTTGATTTGAACGAGGCCGGGGCCAAAGCCACAGCAGCCGAACTGGGTGGGATTGGTTATGGTGTTGATGTGTCGAACGCCAAAAGTGTCGAGGACGCGGTTTCGGATGTTATCGAAACACAAGGCATTCCATCCATTCTGATAAACTGTGCAGGTATCCTGCAAGGCGAACGCATCGTCGGACGCGAAGGTCCGGCTGACCTTGATGCCTTTGCGCGCGTGATCAACGTCAACCTGATCGGCACGTTCAATATGATGCGTGTTGCCGCCACCGCGATGAGCCGCAATGAACCGACCGAGGGCGGTGAACGCGGTGTTATCGTCAATACCGCATCCATCGCCGCCTACGAAGGCCAGATCGGGCAGGCCGCCTATTCGGCATCCAAAGGCGGCGTTGCCGCAATGACCCTTCCGGCAGCACGCGAACTGGCCCGTCATGGCATCCGTGTCGTTTCGATTGCGCCGGGTATGTTTGGCACCCCGATGGTCACTGCCCTGCCTGATGAAATGCAGCAGGCGCTGGCGTCAAACATTCCCTTCCCGAAACGCCTTGGCGATCCGGCAGAATATGGCCGACTGGCCCTGCATATCTGCGAAAACGAAATGATCAACGGCGAAACCATCCGGATCGATGGCGCGGTCAGGCTGGAACCCAAATAAGCCACCGCTGCCACGAAAAACGCCCTGCCAGTCCCACAATGGCAGGGCGTTTTCTTTCTGACGCATCACGCAGCTTAATGCGATACAACCGTTTCGGCAAAGGTCGCCAGATCGATATCCTTTTGCGTCACGCCACCCGCATCATGCGTTGTCAGCGTAACCCCCACCTTGTTGTATACATTGAACCATTCCGGATGGTGGTTCATCTTTTCGGCCTGCATCGCAACTCGCGTCATGAAACCGAATGCCGAATTGAAATCGCCGAACATATAAATCTTGCCGATTGATAACCCGTCTTCTGCCAGATCCCATCCATCCAGCTTGGCAATTGCGGCTTCGATGGCGGTTTTGTCCAGTTTGCTCATTGTGACCTCCTGCATTTTTCGTTGCCCTATTGGACCATAAAATCAGTTTGTGCCCAACAACCGATGCACCCGGTTGCGCAAGACCGGTAAAAGGTCGACTTCGAACCACGGGTTCTTTTTGATCCAGCCGGTATTGCGCCAGCTTGGATGAGGCATCGGCAGTAATCCGTCTGGCAAATATTCGTCAAATCGATGCACCGTTTCCGTCATGCTTTTTGCACGGCGCGGGCCCAGATAACGTTCCTGCGCATATTGCCCGATCAGAAGTGTCAGGCCGATATCAGGCAAATGTCGTAACAATTCATCATGCCATGTCGGGGCACATTCGGGGCGCGGCGGTAAATCGCCGCCACGTTCAAACCGGCCGGGATAACAGAATCCCATCGGCATGATTGCAAGTTTGGCCGGGTCATAGAAATCCTCGACCGTCATTTGCAGCCAGTCGCGTAACCGGTCCCCCGATGCATCGTTCCATGGCAAGCCGGTTTCATGCACCCTCGTCCCCGGGGCCTGCCCGATCACAAGGATTTTCGCACCTGCCGCCATCCGCACAACCGGACGCGGCCCCAGCGGCAACGCACCTTCGCATATCCGGCAGGCCCGGACATTGACCAGAAGATCGTCGAGCGCCGGGTCATCACCCGGCGGATCGATTTCGGGAAGCTCGCCGGTCACTCCGGCCATTGCATGCTCCTGCTTTGCTGCTGCCTATGCGTCGGAAATCTCGCCACCGGCGACCACCCATTCCTCGGCCAGAGCATCACGATACCATTCGACCATCTCGGGAAGGCCAAGGATTGCTTCCATATAAGCATTGCCAACAGGATCAAGCGACACGCCATAAGTTTTGAAACGGGTCACGACCGGTGCAAACATCGCATCGGCAATCGAAAAATGACCGAACAGAAAATCACCGCCCTGCCCGTATTGGGTCCGGCAGGTTTTAAAAATCTCACCAATTCGCGCGATGTCCTTCTCAACGCCCTCTCCCCGACCACGGCCCGGAAGGCTTTTGCGTAAATTCATCGGCATATTGCTGCGCAATGCGGTAAACCCGCCATGCATTTCCAGTGAAACCGACCGCGCAATCGCGCGCACATCAAGATCAAGCGGCCATAGCATGGCATCTGGCCTGCTATCGGCGAAATATTCCAGAATGCTTAATGCCTCCCAAATGGTTTTGCGGCCATCAAACAGGGACGGAACCTTTTTGCTGGGCGAAAAAATCTCGGCCTTGGCATGCCATTCCTCGGTATAAAGCGGGATCAGCTTTTCCTCGAAATCAATCCCGGCCACGCGCAGACCAAGCCAGGCACGAAGCGACCAGGAAGAATAATTTTTGTTGCCGATATAAAGAACGGGGCGCGTTTCCATTGCGGTATCCTTTATCAAACGGATGATGGTGGCCGACCACTATCGGGGCTTTCAAAATCCGGTTCAAGACCGTTGCATCGCTGATTTTCGTTTGCCGTTTTACCGTACCCGAACGTCTTCTTTTGCATATGGCAATGCCATGTCCCTTCGACGGCCAAAACAGATCATCATCCGCATGATATTTCCGCATACGGGGTTTTCTTTTGGGCGATTGCCGATTGACGGTGGCATCCGTAAGATCGGATTCATATCTCGCCGTAGGAAACGTTGTCGGCCCCCCTGTCCATGGGTCTTCTCCCGGCAACGCCAACATGCCACCACAAGGGAAGTGTCAAATTGTTCGATCACATCATCGCGTCTGAAAAATCGTCCAACCCGATCCGCATTACGGCCGTCGCCGAAGCCGATTTCAAAAACTGGTTGGGCAAACAAACTAATGGTCATCAGGCATGGGTCAAATCTTCCGGCTATGAAGGCAAACGCGGCACCCATCTTGCCCTGCCCGGCGAAGCGGGCGCCTATCAGACCGTTGTGATCAGCTATGTCGATGATGCAAAAACCCAGTGGGATTTTGCGGCACTGCCCGGTGCGCTTCCTGCGGGCGAATATATACTGACCGATGATGTCACGGAAAATGATGCGGTCTGTGAAAAGGCCGTTCTTGGTCTTTATCTTGGCGGCTACCGGTTTGATCGTTACCGCAAGTCGGATGCCAGCACCGCCAAAAGGGCCCTTTTTGCCATTCCGGCAAACGAGGCGGCCAAGCGTGCCGAGAATATCGCGCGCGGCATTGGCCTTGCCCGCGATCTGATCAATATCCCGGCCAATGACATGGGGCCCGAGGAACTCGAAGCCGCCGCACGTCGCCTTGGCGAGGAATTCGGGGCAAAGATCACCAGCATCGTTGGCGAAGATTTGAACAAGCGAAACTTCCCGGCGATCTATACCGTCGGCAAGGGCAGCGACCGCGACCCGCGCCTGATCGATCTGCGCTGGGGCGATGAAAGCGCACCTAAAATCACACTGGTCGGCAAGGGTGTCTGTTTTGATACCGGTGGCTATGACCTGAAACCGTCCAGCAATATGCTGCTGATGAAAAAGGATATGGGCGGCTCGGCACAGGTTCTTGGTCTGGCGCGCATGATCATGGCAGCCGGTCTTCCGGTTCGTTTGCGCGTTCTGATCCCGGCTGTTGAAAACATGGTATCGGGCAAGGCATACCGGCCAAGCGACATTCTTCAGACCCGCAAGGGCATCACGGTTGAAGTTGGCAATACAGATGCCGAAGGTCGGCTAGTCCTGTCCGATGCGCTGACCGAAGCCGTCGCCGAGGATCCGGAAATGCTTCTGGACTTCGCAACCCTGACCGGGGCGGCACGTGTTGCACTGGGCCTTGGTCTGCCTGCCCTGTTTTCCAATAACGATGATCTTGCCAATGGGCTTCTCGAAAACGGCCTGGCGCTGAACGATCCGATGTGGCGCCTGCCGCTGTGGGATGATTATCGCCCGATGCTTGATAGCAAGGCAGCCGACATGAACAACATTTCCGGATCGCCCTATGGCGGGGCAATCATCGCCGCTCTGTTCCTTGATCGTTTCGCCGAGGGCGCAAAAGCCTGGGCGCATATTGACCTGATGGCGTGGAATCCTTCTGCCCGCCCGGGACGCCCCGAAGGCGGCGAAGCCCAAGGCATTCGGGCTGCTTTCAAGCTGATCGCAGATCGTTACGGAAAGTAAACGTTCAGTTTTTGCCAATTAGACCTTTGACATCTGTGCAGGGGTCAGGTAGACAGATTACGTATTCGTAACAAATTAATTGTTGGGCACAGGCATGTCGATCGAGATCAAACCGTCTCAGGCGCTTGACCTTTGGCGTATCGCGATTGTGGAAAGTGTGCGTCGGGACTCTCCCGACCTATCGGCCCGCCAGATGGCCCTTATGCTAACTGTTTACCTGACCCCGGCCCCGCATACCGTGCGTGGCCTTTCGGATGCACTTAACATCTCCAAACCGGCCATTACACGTGCACTTGACCGCCTCAGTTCGCTGGGTATGGTCAAACGCAAGGTTGACGAGGACGACCGTCGCTCGGTCCTGATTCAGCGCACGGTAAAGGGTTCCGTTTTCCTCCGCGAATTCGGCGACATTATCGTCGCTGCCGGCAAGAAAACCGAATAGCCGAGGCTTTCGAGCCAAGTTTTTTCGGGTGTCACTGCCATCGGCAAGCAGAATTCACCCGGTTTTTGGCAGCCAAGAATTGGCAAGAGTGCGCAATTCCGCCAAATGGGACAGAAAATCTGCCCCATCCTTTCTTACCCCACCTTCCCACACGTAAGAATAGCCAACAAACAGACCAGTTGGTTTGTTAGGAGTTTTTGCGTCCAGGCATTAGATATTTGATTTAATCTTTTGATATCAAAAACTTATATCGAAACACCCGCGCATAGAGCCGCAACATATACTCCGTGACACAAGAAGTTTCTGCTTATCCCAGATTTCGGCTTAACGGGTCTTGGCAATGCTTTCCGGCATGTCAATCAAGGACAAAAGCAGGGCTGCAACAATCAAAACACCGCCGCTGACACGGCCAATTGTGTTTTTCCCGCCGCGTTTTATCAGCCAGGGCATCAGACGGGCGGCGCCCATCGCATATATCATTACGAATGTGTAATCAAAAATCACAAAGGTGGTTCCAAGAATCATCAACTGCGGCAAAAGTTCCGCCGACGGATCGATGAATTGCGGAAACAGTGCTCCGAAAAAAGCAATCGCTTTCGGGTTGCCGGCTGCGACAAGGAAGCCTTCGCTGAACAGGCGACGCTTGCGCACGGGCTCAAACCCCGGCGCTGAATTCATTTCTATATCGTTACGATCATTTCCTGCCTTGGATTTGCGCAGGATCGCTGTCACGCCGATAACAAACAGGAAAGCAACACCGCACCATTTGACAACACCAAACGCCGTCGCCGAAGTCGCAAGCAACGCCCCCAGACCAACTGCGGCAATCACCATCTGGATCATGTTGGCGGTCACATCGCCAAGTGCCGTAATCATTGTCGGGCGAGGACCATAACGCAACGAATGCGACATCCCGATCAGAACACTTGGACCCGGTGTCGCCACCATAAGTGATACCAGTGCGCAAAAGCTGAGCCATGTTTCAATCGGCATTTCAATCCCCGGGTCACATCAAACGCCCTCGGAATATCACGCTCAAGCCCTCGAACAAGTGCACTCTGCGCACGGCTGGCATCCACAGACCAAGTGCACAGGGAGTCACCGCCCCTGCCGCATTCAACCCGGTTCAAAACGCGTTGTATGGGAATGGACCAATCCGCAAAGGATCGTTCAGGAATGGGGAGACAAATCATATGGCAAGCGGCCACAAGGCATGCACAGGATTTGCAGGAACGTCTCACCGCCCAGGCTTTTTATCACCTGGCCAATTGTCATAGAACTTGCGCACCTGGACCGAGCGGATGGCTTCTGGTGGCACAATGCCCCGTGCGGTCGATAAAAGCCGGTTCTGAAGAGCGGCAAAATAGCGATTGGTCGTTGGCGGAAATGGAGAGAATGGTGGTTCGGATTTGATTTCCTCACCATTTTCCTTCGCCGCTTCGGCCGCTTCTTTTTCCGCTTCGAGTTCTTCTGGCGTTTTGGGCGGTGGCGGCGCGATCAGTTCTGGCCCGTTATAGACAAAGCCACGTTTGCCTGCTTCGAGCTTGTCATACCGGTTCTGGGTATCACGATACATGATGCGCTGAAGATCACGCAGAAATGCGTTCTGTAGTTTGGGCTCTGCCTGTTCGAGGATGGCACGGTCCGCCACCGACGACGCCTCCAGCCAAACGTGAAACACCATCTGCCGGATTGCACCGACCTTTGGCAAAACCACGGTCAGTGCAATTGAATCCGACTGGATTACCGTTTCGGGAATCTCGGGTTCCTTTGGCCCACTGCTCTCGGATGTGGCGTCCCCGCCATGTCCGCCACCAGACGCATGCGCGTCTGATGCCAGCAGCAACATCAACCCCATCGATACCGCCGACAGCGGCATGACAAGCCAGTTCCTGAATCCTTTCGGGTTTTTTCCCGGTTCGGTCATGAACACTCGCTTCCAGCCCGTAATTGTACCATGGCATTGCCCGACGAACGCGGTGAGCCCTTGTCAGGTTCCCGTCGGACTTAGCTTTGCACGAACTCCGACCCGGCTGCACGCAAATCAAGTGCCGCAGCCAACAATGCCTTTGTATAGGATTCCTTCGGATTTTCAAAGACTTCGTCGGCATTTCCGCTTTCGACAAGCCGCCCGCCCTTCATCACCATCACCCGATGCGAAAGAGCGCGCACCACACGAAGGTCATGGCTGATAAACAGATAGGCCATCTTGTGGCGCGCCTGAAGATCACGCAAAAGTTCGACAATCTGTGCCTGTACCGACATATCGAGTGCCGATGTCGGTTCATCAAGAACCATGAAACGCGGTTTTAAGACCAGTGCACGCGCAATGGATATGCGCTGGCGCTGCCCGCCAGAAAACTCATGCGGATAACGATCCATGGCGTTCACCGGCAAATCGACTTCGCGCAACGCCTCGGCAATGCGTTCAGTGCGTTCCTGCCGGGACATTTCCGGGTTATGGATTTCAAGCCCTTCGCCGACGATCTGGCTGATCGACATACGCGGGCTCAGGGATCCGAACGGGTCCTGAAACACTACCTGCATGTCGCGACGTAATGCGCGCAAATCACCCCCGGAAAATTGCCGGACATCTTTACCATCAAATCGAATATCGCCGGTCGATGACAGCAGACGCAGAATTGCCATCGCAAGTGTCGTCTTCCCCGATCCACTTTCGCCAACAATGCCCAATGTTTCGCCCTGTTTCAGGCTAAGCGAAATATGATCGACCGCATCAAGGTAATATTCCGGGCGGCCAAGCAGCCCCTTCTTGCCAATCGGGAACCTTACCAGAATGTCATTTGTCCGGATCAGTTCCTGTGCATTGTCGGGCAAAGGTGGCGCATTGCCACTTGGCACTGCCGCCAGAAGCTTTTGGGTATAGGGATGCTGCGGATTGTCAAAAAGCCCGCGGCCCGTGCCGCGCTCGACCACCTCGCCATCCTTCATCACACAAACATTATCGGCCATTTTCTGCACGATCTGAAGATCGTGAGTAATCAGCAGCAACGCCATACCAAGCTTGGCCTGCAGCTCTTTTAGCAACTCAAGGATTTGCGCCTGAATGGTCACATCAAGAGCCGTGGTCGGCTCGTCGGCAATCAGCAATTCCGGTTCGTTCGCCAGTGCCATCGCAATCATTACCCGCTGGCGCTGGCCGCCTGATAATTCATGCGGCAATGCCTTCAATCGCGACGCGGGATCGGGAATACCCACCAGATCAAGCAGTTCAAGAATGCGTTCCCGCGCCTTGCGGCCGCGAAGCCCCTTATGAAGCAGCAATACTTCCCCGATCTGCTTTTCAATATTATGCAGCGGATTTAACGATGTCATCGGCTCCTGGAAAAT
Organism: Thalassospira sp. A3_1; assembly: GCF_017744215.1. Lineage (NCBI taxonomy): Bacteria > Pseudomonadati > Pseudomonadota > Alphaproteobacteria > Rhodospirillales > Thalassospiraceae > Thalassospira > Thalassospira sp. A3_1. The sequence goes on from NZ_JAGHQQ010000001.1 coordinate 865,758, forward strand.
CATCGCGATCCGGTTTCCCCGAATCTTGCGCAGGATTTTCGCATCCGTGCCGAGCATTTCCTGCCCGTCAAAGATAATCGAACCGCCCGGATGACTTGCCCGCGGATAGGGCAGCAATTGCAGGATCGAAAGTGCGGTCACCGATTTACCCGATCCACTTTCGCCAACAAGCGCCATCGTCTCGCCGCGCTTCATGGCAAACGAAACACCCGTGATCGCCGGAACCCCGGCAAAACTCGCCGAAAGGTCCTTTACCTCAAGAAGCGGCTGTGTCGATTGATTGGTCGTCATAACCGTTTCCTTTAAAATGTCTTGCGCGGATCAAAGGCATCACGCACCGCCTCGCCGATAAAGATCAGAAGGCTCAGCATGAGGGCAATCGCAAAGAACGCCGTCATGCCAAGCCACGGTGCCTGAAGGTTATTTTTCCCCTGCGCAAGCAATTCACCAAGCGACGGCGAGCCGGGCGGCATTCCAAGCCCCAGGAAGTCAAGCGATGTCAGCGCCACGATCGAACCGTTCAACACGAAAGGCAGGAATGTAATCGTCGCCACCATCGCGTTTGGCAGCACATGACGATACATGATGCGATAGTCGGTCATGCCCAATGCACGCGCGGCCCGAACATATTCAAAATTACGTGCCCGCAGGAATTCTGCACGCACAAGACCCGTCAAACTCATCCAGCTAAACAGCACAAGAATGAACAAAAGCGTCCAGAAACCCGGCGCAAACAGGCTGGCCAGAATGATCAGGATGAACAACTGCGGCAATCCGGCCCAGATTTCGATCACACGCTGGAAACCAAGATCGACCCAGCCGCCGAAATAACCCTGCACCGCACCAGCCGCTATCCCGATCACCGAACTAATCGCGGTCAGAGCAAGACCAAACAGGATCGATATCCGGAACCCGTAAATCAGACGCGCCAGCACGTCACGCCCAAGGTCATCTGTTCCCAACCAATGACGGAATGATGGCGGGGCCGGCTGTGCCTCGCGCATTTCGAAATCAATGGTGTTGTAGGAAAACGGGATTGGTGGCCAGATGGCAAAACCATGTTCTTCGATCTTGCCAAGGATATAGGGATCGTAGAAATCCGTTTCGACGTCAAAATCCCCGCCATAGGCAGTTTCAGGATGATCTGACAGGATCGGGACGTACCAGTTGTCGTCATATTTGACAAATATCGGTTTGTCGTTGGCCACCAGTTCGGCTGCCAGACAGATCACAAACAGGATCGCAAAAACAACCAACGACCAATAGCCACGCCTGTTGGCCCGGAAATTTGCCATGCGGCGTTTATTCAGCGGCGAAAGAATGATGTTACCCATGATCAATTCTCCCGCGCTTCAAAGTCGATCCGCGGATCAACGAAGTGATAGCTGAGGTCACTGATCAGGTTCAACACAAGACCAAACAACGTAAACAGATAAAGTGTCGCAAACATCACCGGGTAATCACGCTTCATCACGGCTTCAAAACCAAGCAACCCAAGCCCGTCGAGCGAGAAAATCACCTCGATCAGGACCGAACCGGTAAACAACAACCCGATCAATGCACTCGGGAAACCGGCAATGACCAGCAACATCGCATTGCGGAACACATGCCCGTAAAGAACCCGCTTTTCCGTCACCCCCTTGGCCCGTGCGGTGACAACGTATTGTTTGTTGATTTCATCAAGGAACGAGTTCTTGGTCAGCATCGTAAGTGTGGTGAATCCGCCAATGGTCAATGCTGTAATCGGCAATGCGAGGTGCCAGAAATAGTCCGCAACCTTGCCCAAAAGCGACAATTCATCAAAATTCGATGATGTCAGCCCCCTTAACGGGAACAGATCGAAATAGGTTCCACCGGCAAACACCACGATCAGCATCACGGCAAAAAGAAAGCCCGGAATGGCATAACCGACAATGATCGCCGCCGATGACCAGACATCAAAATTCGACCCGTCCCGCACGGCCTTGGCAACGCCAAGCGGCACGGAAATGATATAGATGATCAATGTCGACCAAAGGCCAAGCGATATCGAGACCGGCATCTTGTCGATCACGATATCGACCACATCGCGATCCTGAAAATAGCTTTGGCCGAAATCGAACGTCAGATAATTTTTCATCATCATCCAGAAACGTTCATAAGCCGGTTTATCGAACCCGAACTGCTGTTCAAGCTGGGTGATGATTTCAGGATCCAGTCCCTGTGCCCCTCGATAGGTCGAGGTGGAGGAAAAATTGTTCCCGCCGCCGGCACCACCGCCACCTCCACTATCCGCACCCTGATTGCTGATGCGGGCAGTTGCGGCAACATCGGTGCCCTGCAACTGGGCAATCATTTGTTCGACTGGTCCACCCGGTGCGAATTGCACAATGGCAAAGTTCAGCACCATGATGCCAAACAGTGTAACCGGAATCAGCAGAAGGCGACGCAGGATATAATTCAGCATGGCCTAATACCCCCCTTTCCGGAGCTGTCGCGACTTTTCGGGATCAATCCACCATGTCATGACGGATGATCCCTTAAGTGGCACCACATCAGGTCTTCCGAACACATCCCAATAGGCCATCCGGTCCCCGCCAAGATAATATTGCGGGATCACATAAAATCCCCACTGCAACACGCGATCAAGTGCACGCACACGCTGCACAAGGCTTTCGCGGCTGTCGGCATCCACAACCAGATCGATCAGTTCATCAATAACCGGGCTTTTGATACCCGCAAAATTGCGACTGCCGGGTTGGTCGGCGGCTTCGGATGACCAGAAAATCCGCTGTTCGTTCCCCGGTGAAAGGCTTTGTGTCCACCAGAAAGTCGTCATATCGAAATCATAGGCCTGAATGCGATTGACCCACTGCCCGGTATCGATCAGGCGAATATCCATGGTTACGCCAAGCTGGCGCAGGCGCGCCTTCAGAACCAGCGCGATCTTCTCGAGCCCCGGCTGACGGATAATCAGCTCAAACCGGAACGGTTCACCGGTCTTGCTGTTGACCAGCTGCATATTGCGCAATTCCCAGCCCGCATCCTGCAAAAGCTGCATCGAATGGCGCAATGCCTCGCGTCGGCCATTCGGTGCATCAAAGTTCGGCAATTGTGGTGGCTGGGTAAACAGCTCCGGCGGAAGCTGACTTCTGAATCCTTTCAGGATATCAAGCTCTTCGCCCTGCGGCACACCGGTCGCCGCCAGTTCGGAATTGGCGAAATAGCTGACATTGCGTTTATACGCGCCATAGAACATCGCACGGTTCAGCCATTCGAAGTCAAACGCATATTGCAGGGCTTCCCGTACGCGGATATCGGCAAATTGCGGTTTGCGCGTGTTAAACACATAGGCCTGCATGCCATTTGGCAGATTATCGGGCAGGAATTCCTTCTTGATCTGGCCATTCTGGACTGCGGGCGTGTTGTATGCCGTGCTCCATTCGCGCGAAGAATGTTCGCTGCGGATCATATATTCCCCGGCAAAGAACGCCTGACGTTGCACATCGGGATCAAGATAGGTGTCAAACCGCAACGTATTGTAATTGTTGCTGCCGCGATTAACCGGCAAATCCTCTGCCCAGTAATCCTTGACCCGTTCATAGGTAATCCGGCGACCGGATTCAAAATCACGGATTTTATAGGCGCCGCTACCTACCGGGATATCAAAGGTGGTTTTGGAAAAGTCCCGCCCTTCCCAGTAATGCTTGGGCATAATGGCAAGCTCGGCCACGATCATCGGCATTTCACGGTTGTTGCCCGGTTTGAAATCAAACCGGACTGTCAAATCGTCAATCGCCTCGACCTTTGCGACCTGGGCGTAATATTGCCGATAAACCGGGCTGCCCTTTTCAATCAGGATATTGAACGAAAACACGACATCTTCGGCGGTGATGTCCGTACCATCCTGAAACCGCGCGCGCGGATCAAGGTGGAAAATGGCAAATGACCGATCCGCGGGATATTCAATGCTGCGTGCAATCAACCCGTAAAGCGACGAAGGCTCGTCCGCGCTAGATACCATAAGGCTGTCATAGATCAGGCCAAGCCCGCTGGCAGCCGTGCCTTTAAGGGTATAGGGGTTTAATGTGTCAAACGCGACGATAGAGCCCTGCACAAGCGTCCCACCCTTGGGGGCATCCGGATTGACGTAATCGAAATGCCGGAAATCAGGCCCATATTTCAAATCACCATAAAGCGATATGCCGTGTGAAACGGTGGTCAGGGGTTTAAGCTGCTCCTCATCGACCCGCACGGTCGGAGCGGCTGTAATATCGGGTTTATCGCCATTCTGTGCCATCGCTGCCGTCGAAACCGTCAACGATGCTGCGAATATCAGCGCCCCAAATGCGCCCCCGAAATAGCGGGAAATTTTTCCCGGGCTCCCCGTTTTCCGTGCGATGCACGTCTCGCCTGCTTGCCGCGTCATATTTATTCCTGAAATGTGCCCGGCTCGAAGCCCGAACCCCGGCAGGGCCAATACGCATCATTGGATCATCTGACACAATTACGGACGCACTGTTCGAAACGTTCCGGACAATTCCCGCCAAGAATAACGGGGACCGGATACGCCGACGTTACGTCCGCAACGCATCTTGATCCAAACGACATATTCATAATGAGGAATAAAATGGTTCAATTTCAAGGCATCATCTTGAAACTGTCATTCTGCCCCTGATTCTTTTTGCAAAAGCTTGCGCTTGTCCGTCTCCATCCTGATTTCGGTCATCAACCAGTCGCGAAACGCCCGCACCTTGCGCCGCTCCAGACGTCCCTCGGGATAACACAGTGAATAGGCATACGGGCTATCTACCGGCAAATCGAACGGCACGGTCAAACGATTGGTTACCACATATTCCCCAATCATCGCCGGGTCTGAAATCACCGCGCCAAATCCGCTGGCCGCAGCTTCCATCGCCATATCAAGGGTCGCAAAAACCGGCCCCCGGTCGGGATCAACCCCCTCTATCCCCGTACCCTTCAGCCATATGCGCCAATCTTCTCGCTGAGCCGAACAATGCAGCAGGGTAACGCGACCAAGGTCTTCTGGGGTTTTCAGTTCTTTCGCAAGATTGGGGTGGCACACCGGCAAAAGCCGTTCACCGGTCAAAAATTCGTGTACCAGTTGATCACCGGGCGTATCGGCAAAACGGATGGCAATATCGGTTTCGTTAAAATCTACCGGGGCGGCATCGTCGCTATATGTTCCCAACTGCACTTGCAGGTCGGGATGTTCCATCTGAAACCGTCCAAGGCGCGGCACGATCCAGCGCATCGCGAATGTCAGAGGCGACAGGACCTTAAGCTGCGTGTCATCCGGCCGGTTTTCGATCCGCGACACGGCCAGCTCGATCGAATCAAATGCCGCAGTTAACGACGACAGCAAGTTACGTCCCGGTCGCGTCAGCTTGAGGCGCCGGTGATGACGTTCAAACAATTGCCGCCCCAACACATCCTCAAGATGCTGCACCTGTCGGCTGACCGCCCCTTGCGTCACATTAAGCTCATGTGAAGCTTTGGTGAAACTTTCAAGACGGCCGGCAACTTCAAAGGCACGAAGCGCGTTTAGCGGTAATGGGCGGCGTTTCACGGCAACCAACTTACATGATTAAAACTCATGCAATGATGACAAAAGATGGTTTGAGCGCAAGTGTTTTTAAGCGTAACTCTGGGTTTAACAGAACGAGACACATTCAGGCCGCATACAAACCGAGAGCAGGCCGATAGATTGAAGGAATGAGATCATGGTCGCGATCACCAAAGACGCCGGTGCTTTTGTCACCACCCGCCGTCACCACAACAGCGTAAATGTTATGGAATTGCCGCGTCAGTGGGCAAAACGTTATGTTCTCCGCCAGAAGCTTGCGACGATGGATAGCCATCTGCTGCGCGACATTGGCTGGGACGTATATGAAGCACGTATCGAAGCCGCCAAGCCATTCTGGAAAGCCTGAGCATTCCGCTTAAAGGCGCCAAAACGAGAGTATTTATTATGTCTCCCCGACTTTTCCGCTTGCAGGGGCCGCTTTCATTCCCCCTGCAGGTTATTGAAGCGCTGACAAGCGTCTTCAGTCTCCCGACACGCAAGACCGAGATTCGTACCCGTTATTGACGGTTTTGTGTTCCTGATTGCCGACCATCCCCCGATGGTCGGCATTTTTGTTACCCGGATAACCCCGAACCGGATTACCTCTCTGGATGCAGGTACATCAGGTTTGCTGCATTCAGCACCGAATACATCACCGCGAACTGGGCATCAAACTCATATTTGTCGGGTCTCGGGTCAAACATCTCGTAAATCTGGCCGACCGTGCGTTTGCCATTGATGCGCGTCAGAATGCCGGGGCTCGCCGGGGGCAGGCTGCGCGTTACAGATAATCCGGTAAAATTGATCTTGATATGGCCGGTTTTGGCAACAGACCGCGCCAAGGCAGCCCCGTCTATACGTACAAAGAATGGCACCGCATTGCGATCAGGTACGGGCGGTTTGACCTTGTTTTCCGATTTCACCACATAAAACAGATGCTTGGTAATGTTGCCTGCCATCAATTCGGCCAATGCGGCGCGCTTGCGGAACGGCACATGTACGGCCTTGTCCAGAACGTCGTGGCGCGAACAATAGGTCGTCGGGTCATAGCGCATCGGTTCGATGAATTGCTGAAGCCGCAAACCGGCTTTCTCGACAAAATCAAAAACCTCGTCAACGCGATATGCTCGATCCTGCTGATGCAAAAGCAGATCATAAAACCCGGAGTCTCCCCCCTGGATGTGATCATTTACAAACGGGTTACGCTTCAGCCAGTTTGTACCGGGCAATGAGTCAAACAGTGCCTTGCCAAGATTAAGCCTTTTGCGCCCACCAGCTTCCGCCGAAAGGCGATCCATCATCTCCTGCATATGATAAACGCCGATCCGGCCAAGTTCGCCGTAAACCATCAAACCCATACCGCCTTTGGGTTTGAGCGCATCAGCCAAAGCCTTTAACCCGGCATCCGGGTCGGGCAGATGATGAAGCACACCACAGCAATCAATATAGTCAAACGGACCATATTTTCCGGCCAGATCAACAAACGATCCGGTAACAAATTTGACGTTCTTTTCAAGGTTGCGGCGTTTGATCCGTGCCTCGGCGATCTCGCGCGAGCTTTCCGAAAGGTCGATATAGACAATCTCGACCTTGGCCTTGCGATCACGCGCCTGCTGCGCCAGCATCACCAGCGCGTCCCCGGTACCACCGCCTGCGACAAGTATCTTTATCTTTTTGTCATTCGCCGACGGATCGTGGCCACCAAACACGAAATGAACCACTTCGTCCCAGTTTCCTGGTGATCCCACGACGAGGCGCTGGTCTTCATCCTTCGGATCACGGGCCGGGTAGGGGAATGTTTCATATTGTGCCCGCGTTTTATCGGACGCTTTTGGCTCGTCTGGCTTTTTCCGGGTTTCGGACATCAGCGGCATTCCAATGGATCAACAGGTGCTTTAGCAAGCCCGACAGGGAGCCCGCAGGACGGAACGATATCAGGGACGGCAACATCCTATAAAATTTCAAGGATTTGATTAATAGAATAATCGTCAGGCGACGAACTCATTCGCCGCAGCGGATCACAAGCTTCCCCGTCGCAGTCCGGTTCCGGATCGCGTCAAGTGCCTCCATCGCGTCGGAAAGCGAATAAACCGCCGGCACCATTGGCGATATCTTCCCCGATGACAGCAGATCCAGAAGCTCGGCCATGCCTGCCTTTGCGATATCCGGGTTCTGTTCCAGATAGGCCCCGAAATAAAAGCCAAGTGCGGCGACATTCTTGACCAGAAGGATGTTGGCCGGAATTTGCGGCACCGATCCGCTGGCAAATCCGATCAGAAGGATACGTGCGCCGGGCGCAACACAACGCAGGCTCTGATCAAACACGTCGCCACCGACCGGGTCATAAACCACATCCGCCCCCGTTCGCCCGATCCCGGCACAGATTTCCTTTACCCGGTCGCGAATGCTTTCGGATTTGTAGTCAATCACATGATCCGCGCCATGCGCTTTGGCGATGGCGCATTTTGGCTCCCCACCCGCGGTCGCGATGACGGTGGCACCCAAAAGTCTGGCGCACTCCACCGCCGTAAGGCCAACACCCCCTGCTGCCCCGTGGACAAGAACGACTTCCCCGCGCTGCAAGTTGGCGCGATATTTCAATCCAAACCATGATGTTCCATAAGCAATCTGAAATGCAGCCGCCGAATCAAATTCGACATTATCGGGCAGGATAGTTACAGATCCTGCATCCACCGCGATCTTTTCCCCATACCCGCCCCAGTCGGGCATTGCCATAACCCGATCCCCGATTTTAAGGCCCCGCACATTCGGACCAACCGCCGAAACTGTCCCGGCAATTTCAAACCCTGGCGCAAACGGACCCTGGGGGCGCTTCTGGTATTTGCCTTCAAGGATCAGCGTATCGGCAAAATTGACGCCACACGCTGCGATATCAATGATGACGTCACGGGATTGTGCGAACGGTTCATCGCAATCGATCAGCATCGGCGCGTCGCCAAATGCCTTGCATATCCATGCCTTCATGGCTGTTTTCCATATCGTGATCCTGCCCGATCACAGACAGTGTGCCGCGCGCAAACCGATCCGACAAGGAAAAGCCCGACAAAAGACAAAGATGAAAAAGTCTTAGAAAAACTTCTGACGCCTGCGTTTGCGGGTCATCAGCAACAGCAGGATACCCGGCACCAGCAAAATGATGAAGGCCGGGGCAAGAAGAGCCGGAACAAACGCATTGTCCCAAATCCAAGCCGAGATATAACGCTGGATCACGGACTGCAACAGGTTCAGGCTTCCGGCATCCAACCGATACCAGAGCTCGCCTGCCGCCACAAAGCGGAACGTTCCTGTCTGAAGCGCGGTAATGCCATCACCGACCAGCACAGCAAGACTGGCAAACAGCAATATCCATCCCAACGCCCTGAAAAGCCACATAGCCGTCTCCGAATTCCCGGTCAGAACTTTTCGTTTTCGTTATGATCGCGGCCACGCTACCGGCTTTGCCCCGCCAGCGTGAAGGTTTCCGCGAATCACCCTATCGTCCCGGTACATCTGGAACCATAGCCTGAAACCTTAGAGGCGATTGATCAACAAGAAGTAAATATTGGACAAATTGCTACAACTTTATCCGTCAAGTTATTGTAACAAGGGCACTTGTTCGCCGCTTGGATAGCGACCTGAACAAACATCAAAAAGTACGGGATTTTGCCTTGTCAACCGGGATCGGGTCGGCTAATGTCCGCCCGCTTTCGCGATATATACAAGATCGCATGTGGAGAGGTGGCCGAGTGGTTTAAGGCGCACGCCTGGAAAGCGTGTTGGGGTGTAAGCCCCTCAGGGGTTCGAATCCCCTCCTCTCTGCCACTTTATCAGTCATGAACACGTGACCGATTGCATTCCCCGATAATCTCTACGTTTAGAACGATAGCAGGGGACGGCAATCCCCTCCCCCACTCAATATTCAAACATCCTGATTACTGCTGATCACAATTACGCAGGTATTTTGCGACCATAGGCATCCTTCAGCCGCGCCCAATTATTCCAGAACGGCTCGGGCTCAATGCCTGAAATCCGACCGGTCAGAATATCGATATGCGCATGCCATCCGGCACTGACACTGAGCAGGTTCGACCGATCGGCAAGGCGGCGATGGATGATTGTCAGCAACACCTGATCGCCGCTTGGTTCCAGCTCGAACGACACATCCCCGCTGCCATCCCAGGTAAAGGCAAGCCTGCGTAGCGGTTCAAGCGCGGTAATCTTGCTTTGCATCCGGTGTTCGCCGCCAAACCCGGCCGGTTTGTTTCCCGGCGGGTTGGTCAGGGTATCGTTGCGCCAGACAAATTCGAACGGTGCGCCGACTTTCAATTCCATCCCGGCCGATGCCAGCCATTTGCTGAGAAACTCATCTTCGGTCAGATAGGACCAGACCCTTTCGATCGGGCCGGGCAAAAGTCGCTGGATTTTAAGCGTCGCGGGCTCAATCAATGTGCCGAAATCGTCTATCTTTCCAATATTGGTCATTGGGTGTCTCCCGTCCTGGAGTTGGGGCTGTTCTTAGCGTCATCCCTGCGCAACAGATTTTCCAGAACATCAAGCCGCTCGTTCCAGAACCGCGCATAGAAGCCAAGCCATTCATAGGCACTCGCCAGCGGGGCAGGATCAAGGTGGCAATAATGAGTGCGCCATCTGATTTCGCGCCGGATCAATCCGGCACTTTCCAGCACCTTGATATGCTTCGATGCCGCGGCTAGTGAAATGGCAAATGGTTCCGCAAGCTGACTGACAGTCCTCTCCCCTTCCGACAGATCAGAAAGCATCTGCCGACGCGTCGGGTCACCAAGCGCGTGAAAAACCGCATTCATCTGCTGTGCATTTAATTCAACCATACGGTTGAATGTAAATTCGACCCCACGCTGAGTCAACCATTCTGTTAAATGATGTCACTCTCTTTCGGCACGAGGTTTTAGATGCGCGATGTTTACGCGCCCGCTAAACTGAAAATCCGGGGACAAGCCACCCGATATAATTGGCAAAAAACCACATCAAGCACGAGGACAACGACAAAATGGCAGTAATTGAAGGCGGGTTCCTGCACACGGCGGTCCTTTTCCTTGGTGCAGCCGTGATCGCAGTGCCTATCTTTAAAAAACTGCGTCTGGGTTCCGTGCTGGGGTATCTGTCCGCAGGGGCATTGATCGGACCATTTGGCCTTGCCCTGATTGCAGAACCGGAAGAAGTCCTGCACTTCGCCGAGTTTGGCGTTGTTCTTTTGCTGTTTATTATTGGTCTTGAATTACGTCCCCAACGCCTGTGGGCGATGAAAGGCGAGATTTTCGGACTGGGTCTGATGCAGGTTGCCGTCACTGCCGCTCTTCTTTATGCCGTGCTGATTGCTTTTGACTGGCCGTGGCAGCAGGCCGTGATTGCCTCCCTTGCCCTGTCGCTTTCCTCAACCGCCTTTGCCCTTCAAATCCTTGAAGAAAAAGGCACACTCAATAGCGACCATGGCAATACCGCCTTTTCGATCCTGCTGTTTCAGGACCTTGCCATTGTGCCACTGATCGCCCTTGTCGCGTGGCTCAGTCCGACAAGCGACGGCGGCGAAGCCGGAACCGACTGGATCTATATTGCCAAGACCATCGGTGCGATTGCACTGGTTATCGGGGCGGGCAAATATCTGCTTAATCCGTTTTTCCGTATCATCGCCCTGACCCGGGCACAGGAAATCTTCACGTCTGCCGCACTGCTGCTGGTGATCGGCGCGGCCCTTCTGATGCAAGCAGTCGGTCTGTCGATGGCACTTGGCGCGTTTCTGGTTGGTGTGATGCTGGCAGATTCCGAATATCGACATCAGCTTGAAACCGATATCGAGCCCTTCCGTGGCATCCTGCTGGGTCTGTTTTTCATCGCGGTCGGCATGTCGGTCAACTGGCCGTTGGTCGTCGATAATATCGGAATTGTTCTGGCATCGGTTGCCGGGCTGATGGCAATCAAGGGGATCGTGGTTTATGGCCTGTGCCGGATTTTTCGCAAATGTCACGCGACCGCCTGGCGGGCCGCGATCACCATCCCGCAGGGGGGTGAATTTGCCTTTGTCCTGTTTAGCATGGCGGCATCGCTTGCCGTCATCAGTGCCACACGCGCCAACCTTCTGACCGCCATCGTCACCCTTTCGATGGCTGCCACCCCGCTTGTCGGTGCGATTGCCGAAAAACTGTCTGCCAAACTGCGCAAGGATGACCAGCCGGATGTGGACGGCATCGAAATGGCCGAACTGCAATCCGTGATCATTGTCGGCTTTGGCCGTTTCGGACAAATCATTTCACGTGTCATGGCAGCCCGTGGCATCAACGCCACCGCGATCGACAATGATCCGAAACGCATCCAGATGGCCAGCCTTTATGGCAACAAGGTCTATTTCGGCGATGTCCGGCGAAGCGATGTTCTTGCCACCGCCGGAGCCGCGAATGCCGATTTGATCTGCCTGTGTATCAATGATCGTGAGGCGACCAGACAGGCCGCCAAATATATCAGCGAACTCTTTCCCAAACCGAAATTGCTGGTGCGTGTTTACGACCGCAACCATGCACTCGATCTTATGGAAATCGGGCTTGGCGTCGAACAGCTTTATCGCGAAACCTTTGATGCAGGTGTTTCCATGGCACGCCACGGGCTTTCAATGCTTGAAACCGAACACGATGTCATTGATCAGATTGCAGATGAATTTCGTCGTCGGGATATCGATATGCTGCACGCCCAAGTGGCCGAAGGCCGCATTGCCGGCATGGCAAAGGTTCATGAAAGCTATCAGCTTGACCGCAATGATGCGCGCACCAACAAGGATGATCCGGCAATGTCGCGGCTGTAATTGTCCGCTCCGTTAACCTTGGGCAAAACCCCGAAGCTTGTCGCGCATCACCAGAACCGAATGCTCGTCGGTGTAATCCTCTAACCGGTCAAGCGCCACCCATGTCAGATCATCGGATTCATCGGTGATCTTCAGAGGATCGCGCATGTCGGCTTCAAACAGGAACCGCATATCATAATGCAAATGCGCTGGTCCCTTGGCATTTTCTGGAATTTCGTGAATGTCGATATCAAAAATCGCAGATGACAGGGGCCGTATCCACGAAAGCCCGCTTTCCTCATAAGCCTCGCGCTGGGCAACAAACAACACATCACGCACTCCGTCACAATGCCCGCCAAGCTGAAGCCAGCGTTTAAGCTTCCGGTGATGGGTCAGCACCACATGACTGCGCTTTTCATTCACGACAAAGGCCGATCCCGTGACATGTGACGTTACCGGATCATTTTCAAATGCCTTGGGTTCACCTGCGATAAAGTCACTGATACGTAGGTGATTTTCCAGGTCACGATCAGACTGTGGGACAAAGCTGGCAAGGTCGATATGCATGATATTCCGGTGTTTGAAATTGACGGTTTGCCGACCCTAGCTGAAGCCGCCACAGCAGAACAACCGAAAACCCGGAAGCATAAAGACGCAGCCAACCTATTTCCGGACGATCCGATTTACCGCATCGGAAATCTCCGTTCCACCATCGGTCAGTTCGATAATCTCCCGTCGGATTTCCGGGGTTTCAATCAATTTGGCCAGAAACTGCGCAACATTGCCACGCTTGACCGTGCCGTAAGGAATCGCAAATCCGGCGTTCACACGCCCGTCCTGATCTTCATGCAACAATGTCCCCGGTCGCAGGATCACCCAATCAGCATCGGATGCCGCAACATCCGCATCGGCGCGCTTTTTCTCGGTCATGTAATGTTCAAACCGCGGATTGGGGTCTTTGCCGCGTCCGGCTTCGGGGAAGGCGGAAACAAGATAAAGCCGCGAAATGCCTTCCTGCTTCATCGCCGCCAACACATGCCCCGGCCCGTCGCCATCAATTCGCGTGGTCCGGTCAAGGCCGCTGCCCGCCGCCCCGGATGAAAAAACAACAATGTCATGCCCCCGGATCAAAGGGGCAAGCGTTTCGGCAGTCAGTTCCATCAGGTCACCAGCAACCGGTATAATCCCTGCATTCCTGAGGTTATCGGCCTGTTCGGTTTTACGATGCAGCCCTGTAACCTGATGCCCGTTTGCCAGTAAAATCGGCGCCAGACGATGACCGATGCCACCCGTGACACCAATGATGAAAACCCTTGCCATATCGCGTCTCCGACTTCTTCAATTTCGGTGCAAATCTCTCTTCAGAGCTAGTTTGCAGCCCTTCGATGTCAATAAGAGCCGCAGTTTCCAGTTGGCTCTGACATCGGCACAAAATTGCCACAGGAAAATTTGGAACGTTTTGAAATCATAGCCGTTGGTGAGGTGTAGCGCTCGACATCAATGAAAGGAGAGACGTTATGCCTGCGATCGATACCGCAAAGATTCTTATTCTCGCGACCGATGGCTATGAACGTTCGGAATTGCGTGTTCCGCGCGACAAACTGTCGACCCACGGGGCTGATGTCAAAATCGCATCTCCCAAATCATCTCCGATCAAAAGCTGGGATAAAAAGGATTGGGGCGACACGGTCGATGTCGATATCGAAGTCAAAGATGTCGATATCAACGATTACGACGCACTGGTTATCCCCGGCGGCCAGATCAATCCCGATCTTCTGCGCAATGACGAGGCATCCGTCAGTCTGGTCCGCGAATTCGTCGCGTCCGGCAAACCGGTTGCTGCAATTTGCCACGGCCCATGGCTTCTGGTCGAAGCCGGTGCCCTGCGCGGGCGCGCCGCAACTTCATACAGTTCGATCAAAACCGACTTGCTAAATGCCGGTGCGGTTTGGCGCGATGAACCCGTGGTCTGCGATCAGGCGATTATCACGTCACGCAATCCTAACGATCTTGATGCCTTTGTTTCCAAGATTGTCGAGGAAGTCAGCGAAGGCAAACATCGTCGCGCTGCATAACCGATCAAGGTCCCCCGCCTGATCAACAAAAACGCCCCGGTTTTCCGGGGCGTTTTTTATTCAAAGGCATCAGAAAACCACGCTTGGCAACCATTTGGCTAAAGACGGCCATAGCCAGATCACGAAGATGCCAAACACCTGAAGTGCGATAAACGGCACCACACCAGCATAAATCTGTCCGGTGGTGATTTCAGGTGGTGCGGCACTGCGCAGGTAAAACAGCGAGAAGCCGAATGGCGGCGTTAAGAACGACGTCTGCAGATTGATCGCAATCAGGATCGCCAGCCACACCGGATCATGCCCCATCATGATCAGCCCAGGTGCGATCAATGGCAGCAGGATCACCGTGATTTCCACGAAATCAAGGAAGAAGCCCAGAACGAAAATCACCGCCATGCAGAAGAACAACGCCCCCATCGGGCCACCGGGCATGGATTCAAGGATTTCCGCGACATGGTCTTCGCCGCCCAACCCGATAAATACCAGCGAAAACATGCTGGCGGTCAGGATGGTGGCAAAGATCATTGCCGTCACCGTCATCGTCGATGTCAGGGCGGATTTCAGAACATCCGCCTTCCATGCCTGCTTCAAGCAGGCGGCAATAGCCGCAACACCGATGATCGCCAGCACGACATAACCCGCACCAAAAACGTAATCCAGCCCGTCCAGATCGTTGCGCTGAAACCGGACCGGTGCAATCCCGGCCATGACAGCAAGGACAAGAAGGGCCGCAGTTCCCGCCAGCACCAGATTGCGACTGGCACCCTGCCGGATACCCGCCATCAGGATCGCCCCAATCGCGCCGACCGATGCGGCCTCCGTCGGGGTCGCGATTCCACCAAGGATCGCACCCAGAACCGCAATAATCAGCAAAACCGGCGGCAGGATCGCCCGGATCACCTCGCCCACATCCGGGCGACCATCGTCACTTTTGACTGGCGGCATATCATTTGGCCGGAAAAAACCGCGCAGCAGGATATAGGCGATATAAATCACCACCAGCGTCAGACCAGGGATCAGGGCGCCTGCAAAAATCTGCCCGACCGAAATGGTTTCGATGGTGAACTTACCCTGTTCATACTGCGCCTGCTGATAGGCTGATGACATCACATCCGACAGAATGATCAGCAGTGTAGACGGCGGAATGATCTGCCCCAATGTCCCCGCCGTGCATACAAGCCCCGATGCCATTTTCGGGTTATAGCCCGTGCGCAACATGGTCGGCAGCGCGATCATGCCCATGGCAATCACGGTTGCACCAACAATCCCCGTCGATGCCGCCAGCAACGCGCCCACCAGAACGACCGAAATGCCAAGCCCGCCGCGCAACTGGCCAAACAACCGGCCCATGGTATGCAACAGATCTTCGGCGATGCGTGATCTTTCAAGAACCACGCCCATCAGAACGAATAACGGAATGGCAATCAGCACGTCATTGGTCAGAACGCCAAACACCCGCTGGCCAAGGGCGCCCATCAACGCAATATTCATCGCGTCCGTCGCCCAGCCGATAAAGGCAAAAATCACCGCAACGCCGGCAATGGAAAACGACACTGGAAAGCCCAGCAAAATGCAGCCCATCAGGGCCGCGAACATCAATAGATCAAGATATTCCATCAGGCTGCACGCCCCCGCAGAATGATAATTTGCCGCAGAAGACAGGCAACCGACTGAATAATCAAAAGAATACAAAAGGCCGGAATCAGGGATTTAAGCAACCAGACGGCAGGAATACCCCCTACCGAAATCGCCCCTTCCAGCATCGAAACGGAATTAACCACCGACGGCCATGACCAATACAGCAACGTCACCATCGACGGGATCGCCAGCACGACATAGCCAAAGGCATCAATCCTGGCCTTGGTCGTTTCATGCGCTGCGGCATAGAAAATATCGACCCGTACATGACGATCAACCAGAAGCGTATAACCCGCACCCAGCATGAAAAGCCCGGAATGCAGGTAAAGCACGCTTTCATTTAACGCGATCGAACTGAACCCGAACACATAGCGCAGCAAAACCACGGTAAACTGCAAAAGAACCATCAGAAGTGCGAACCACCGCACGGTCATTCCGGTCCACTGGTTCACCTGATCCAGTGCATCAGCAAGGCGTTGCATGAAATCCCCCGCGAAACGACAAAACCGGCGCGAGCAAACCCGCGCCGGTCTTCAGTTCTATCAGAAGCCAAGGACCTTGGCGCGCGCATTCATCTGACCATTATCGGCATAGGTCATGTACCCGCCAATAAGATCGCGATACGCAACAAAGCTCTCAGTCGTTTTGCGTGTCAGTGCATCGTCACTTTCGCGAAGCTCGCCAATGACTTCGGCTGCTGCCTTGCCCATTGCCTCGATCACATCATCGGGCAACATACGCACCTGGACTTCCTGCTCGGCAACAAGCTGTTTCAGCGCCATCGCATGCTTGGTCTCGTACTCGGTCCAGACCTCGTTATAAAGGCTGTCGCAGGCAAATTTGACCACGGCCTTAAGATCGTCGGGAAGGTCAGCATATGCCTTGGCATTTACCGCGCATTCCTCGGCCGAGGACGGCTCGCCCACACCGGGCCAATAGTAATTCTTGGCAACCTGATAGAAGCCAAGCGCACTATCGGACCACGGACCGATGAACTCGCCCGCGTCAAGCGCACCAGACTGCAATGCCTGGAACATATCACGCCCGCCCATGGCCTGAACCGCCATGCCAAGCTTTGCACACATTTCCGATGCAAGGCCGGTGGTACGGAATTTAAGCCCCTTAAGGTCTTCGGCCGATTTGATTTCATTGCGGAACCAGCCGGCCCACTGCGGGCCGGAGTTCCCGCAAAGGAACGGTTTCAGTCCAAACTGGCCATAAATCTCGTCATAAAGTTCCTGACCGCCACCATGGGTCAGCCAGCCAACCTGCTCATCCGCGCGCAGGCCGAACGGCTGCGACCCGAACAGAAGAATGCCCTTGGATTTCGATCCCCAATAAGCCGGAACCGCGTGATAAATGTCCGCAGTCCCTTCGGCAACCGCATCAAACACGCCGTTGCCCGGCACCAGTTCACCGGCGGCATGCAACTTGACCTCGATCCGGCCACCCGAAAGGGTCGTGATGCGATCAGCCAGTTTCTGTGCGGCAACGCCTGGCCCAGGCAGGTTTTTGGGCCATGCGGTCACCATGTTCCACTGTCGCTTGTCCTGTGCAATGGCCGGGGTGGCAAAGGTCGCTGCGACAGCAGCAGCCCCGGCACCGGCAACACCGGCGGTCAGAAATTCACGTCTTTTCATTTTATATAGCCTCCTTGATGAAGAACCCTGATTGGTCGGGGGCATCTGCCCCCGGCCCGTATTTCGTCAGATTACTTGCCAAGAATCCCGGGAAGATTAAGCCCGTGTTCTCGTGCACAATCCAGTGCGATGTCATATCCCGCATCGGCATGACGCATCACACCGGTTGCCGGATCATTCCAAAGGACACGTTCGACCCTACGTGCGGCATCTTCCGTACCGTCACAACAAATTACCATGCCGGAATGCTGCGAAAAGCCCATTCCGACACCGCCACCATGGTGCAGCGAGACCCATGTGGCCCCCGATGCCGTATTCAGCAGCGCATTAAGCAACGGCCAGTCACTGACCGCATCCGAACCATCTTTCATGGCCTCGGTTTCACGGTTCGGGCTTGCAACCGAACCACTGTCCAGATGGTCGCGACCGATCACCACCGGGGCTTTCAGTTCACCGTTTTTGACCATCTCGTTAAAGGCAAGCCCGAGACGGTGACGCTGCCCCAGACCGACCCAGCAAATACGCGCGGGCAACCCCTGGAACGAAATGCGTTCACGCGCCATATCCAGCCAGTTATGCAGATGCTTGTCATCCGGAATCAGTTCCTTGACCTTCTGATCGGTCTTGTAGATATCCTCGGGATCGCCCGACAACGCCGCCCAGCGGAACGGACCAATCCCCTTGCAAAACAGCGGCCGGATATAGGCCGGAACAAATCCCGGAAAAGCAAAGGCGTTCTCGAACCCTTCTTCGAGTGCCATCTGACGAATGTTGTTGCCGTAATCGACGGTCGGGATACCCGCATCATGGAAGGCAACCATCGCCTCGACCTGAACGCGCATGGATGCACGCGCCGCCTTTGCCACGGCTTTCGGATCAGATTCCTGCTTTTCGCGCCATTCGGCCACAGACCAACCCTTTGGCAGGTAACCATGAACCGGGTCATGGGCCGATGTCTGATCGGTCACGATATCCGGGCGAACGCCACGTTTGACCAGTTCAGGGAACACATCGGCAGCATTACCGATTAGGGCAACCGATTTTGCCTCGCCCGCCTTGGTCCAGCGATCAATCATCGCCAGTGCTTCGTCCAGCGAATGGGTTTTTTCATCGACATAACGGGTACGAAGGCGGAAATCGGCGCGGGTTTCATCGCATTCCACGGCCAGACAGCATGCACCGGCCATCACGGCGGCCAATGGCTGTGCGCCGCCCATCCCGCCAAGACCACCCGTCAGGATCCATTTGCCCTTAAGGCTGCCGCCATAGTGCTGACGCCCGGCCTCGACAAAGGTTTCATAGGTGCCCTGAACGATGCCTTGTGATCCGATATAAATCCACGACCCCGCCGTCATCTGGCCATACATCGCCAGACCTTTTTTATCGAGTTCGTTGAAATGATCCCAATTGGCCCAATGCGGTACAAGGTTGGAATTGGCAATCAAGACACGCGGCGCGTCCTTGTGGGTGCGAAACACGCCCACCGGCTTGCCCGACTGCACCAAAAGAGTCTGGTCATCTTCCAGTTCCTTCAGGCTGGCAACGATCTGGTCGAAATCCTTCCAGGTACGCGCCGCACGGCCAATGCCGCCATAAACCACCAATTCATGCGGGTTTTCGGCCACATCGGGATGCAGGTTATTCATCAACATGCGCATCGGTGCTTCTGTCAGCCAGCTTTTCGCGGTGATTTCCGTGCCGGTTGCCGGATAGACGTCGCGCTGGTTATGCCGCGGATTTTTGCTCATGATTTGCCTCTTAACGTCGGGGCCAGTTCGGCCAATTTTTCAAGAATGGAAGTCAGATGCGTGCGCAGTTTTGCGGCACGGCTTTCGTCATAGGCCCAGGGTGCTGCCTCGGCCTGAAGATAGGTTGATTGCGCCAGTTCCATCTGGATGGCGTGCTGGTTGATATCGGGGCGACCGTAATGGCGCGTGGTCCAGCCGCCTTTGAAACGGCCATTGAGGATGCTGGTGTAATCCTTCGCCGCGGCACAGATATCACGCGTTGCCGCCTCGATCACCGGATCGCAGGTCGTGCCCAGATTGGTGCCAATATTGAAATCGGGAAGCTTCCCGTCAAACAGGAACGGGATGTGTGACCGGATCGAATGGCAATCATAGAGGATCGCAACCCCGTGCTTTTCACGCACCCGATCAAGTTCGCCTGCCAATGCCTGATGATAGGGCCTGTGAAAATGATGCGCCCGAAACGCGATATCATCGTCGTCAGGGGCCTGATCCCAGATATTTTCACCATCAAAATCGGTTAACGGCACCAAGGTCGTGGTGTTCTGACCGGGATACAGACTGACCC
Organism: Thalassospira sp. A3_1; assembly: GCF_017744215.1. Classification (NCBI taxonomy): domain Bacteria; kingdom Pseudomonadati; phylum Pseudomonadota; class Alphaproteobacteria; order Rhodospirillales; family Thalassospiraceae; genus Thalassospira; species Thalassospira sp. A3_1. The sequence continues at coordinate 885,801 of NZ_JAGHQQ010000001.1, forward strand.
CTGCCGGGTCACGATTGGCATCGATCACGTAACGGTGGAACGTTGCCCGAACCGTCGTGACATTATCCAGAAGCCCGTCATAAAGGGTATGGATATGCCAATCCGTATCGGCAAGTTCGCGCCCGCGATCATTCAGTTTTGCGGCAATGTCGTCTGGAACATAGGTTCCCGTATGGGGCAATCCCAGAACGATGGGGCCATCGCCGTGCCTGACTTCAACCGGATTGCTCTTGGTCATGCGTTCCCCCCCACGACAAAACCCGAAAGTTTCGCGGCCGAAACAAGGCTGCCATCGGTTACCAGTTCCGCGGCCTTCTCCAGATCCGGGGCCATGTAGCGGTCCTGTTCGACGCTTGGAATGTCTTTGCGGACCATCGCCAGAACGTCCTGCAAACCGGCACTGGTTTTCAGCGGACGGCGGAATTCAACGCCCTGTGCCGCACAGATCAGCTCAACCCCCAGAATGTAGGAAAGGTTGGCATTCATCCGTGCCAGTCGGCGCGCGCCGTGGGCGGCCATCGATACATGGTCTTCCTGATTAGCACTTGTGGGGGTGCTGTCGGTCGAACACGGATTGGCAAGATGCTTGTTCTCGCTCATCAGCGCTGCCGTCGTGACCTCGGCAATCATCAGACCGGAATTCAAACCCGGATCGGGGGTCAGGAACGGCGGCAGGTCATGTGAAAGTGTCGGATCAACCATCAATGCCACGCGGCGCTGGGCAATCGCCCCGATTTCGGCAACGGCAAGCGCGATCTGATCGGCAGCAAAGGCCACCGGTTCGGCATGGAAATTGCCGCCCGAAACAATCCGGCCATCTTCTTTCAGAACCAGCGGATTATCGGTGACCGCATTGGCCTCGATCTCCAGTGTCTGCCCGGCAAAGCGCAGCAAATCCATCGCGGCCCCGGTCACCTGCGGCTGGCAGCGGATGCAATACGGGTCCTGAACGCGGGTATCGCCTTCGCGATGGCTTTCGCGGATTTCCGATCCGTCCATCAGGTCGCGCATCGACCGCGCGACATTGATCTGCCCCGGATGACCGCGCAGCGTATGGATTTCGTCCACCAGCGGGGCGGTCGATCCCATGATCGCATCGGTCGAAAGCGAGGCGGTCACAATCGAACTTGCGGCGTTGCGCCAGGCTGAAAACAGCCCGACCAATGCACATGCGGTTGAAAACTGTGTGCCGTTAATCAGGGCAAGACCCTCTTTCGGGCCAAGGACCACCGGCGTCAGACCTGCCTCTTTCAGGGCATCCGCACCGGCCATGGTTTCACCGCGATAGACCGCTTCGCCCGCCCCGATCATGACGGCCGTCATGTGGGCAAGTGGTGCCAGATCGCCCGATGCCCCAACCGATCCTTGTGACGGGACAACCGGGGTTACGCCATATTCCAGCATCCCCTCGATTAGGTCGATAATGTCCCAGCGCACACCCGATGCACCGCGCCCGAGCGACAGCAATTTCAACGCCATCATCAGACGCGTGGTCGGAATATCAAGCGCATCCCCGACACCGCAGCAATGGCTGAGGATCAGGTTGCGTTGCAGGGTTTCGGTATCCTTGGCCGCAATCTTGACCGATGCCAGTTTGCCAAAACCGGTATTGACCCCGTAAACCGCATCACTGCCTTCGGCAGCGGCACGTACCATCGCATGGGCGGCCTCGACCCCAGCCTTGGCCGACGGGTCCAGCTTCACGGCAGCCTGACTGCGCCAGATATGTTCAAGATCGGCCAGTTTCACTGAAGCAGGGATCAGGGTGACGGTCATTTTGCATCCTTGTCGAATACAGGTTTCGGGGCACGTGGGCAGAGTTCAGGGCGCCTAGCGCGTGACCGGAACCCCACCAAAAATACGTTCGAACAGCGGGTTGAACCCGATGCGGTATGAAAGCTCTGCCGGGTGCGACACATTCCAGATCGCCAGATCGGCACGCATCCCTGCCCTGACCTGCCCGGTATCGGACAGACCCAGCGCGCGGGAAGCATGGGCGGTTGCGCCGACCAAGGCTTCTTCGGGGGTCAGGCGGAATAATGTGCAGGACATATTCATCGTGAGCAGGATCGACATCAGCGGCGATGTGCCCGGATTGCAATCGGTGGCGACCGCCATCGGCACACCATGCTTTCGAAAGGCGGCGACGGGCGGCAACTGTTTTTCATGCAGGGTATAAAACGCGCCGGGCAACAGGACCGCGACCGACCCGGCTTTGGCCATCGCCATCGCGTCTTCTTCGTTGGCATATTCGACGTGATCGACCGACAACGCGCCATAGCTCGCGGCCAGTTTGGTGCCGCCGATATTTGAAAGCTGCTCGGCATGCAGTTTGACCGGGATTCCAAGCGCGCGGGCGACATCGAACACGCGGGTAATCTGTGCGGTATCGAACGCGATGCCTTCGCAGAAACCGTCAACCGCATCGACCAGCCCTTCGGCATGGGCGGCGCGCAAAGTCGGGATGCAGACCTCGTCTATATAACGATCCGGTTCACCCTTGAATTCCGCCGGGGTGGCATGGGCACCAAGGAAGGTGGTTTTGATCCGGACCGAACGATGTTTTTCAATCGCGCGAGCTGCGCGCAGCATGTTCAGTTCCGTCTCGCGGTCCAAGCCGTAACCAGATTTGACCTCGATCACGGCTACACCCTCGGCCAGCAGCGCATCAACCCGCGGCAGGGCACTTGCCAGCAATTCTTCGACGCTGGCGGCGCGCGTTGCGCTTACGGTTGAAACGATACCACCGCCTGCACAGGCGATTTCCTCGTAACTTGCGCCTTGCAGGCGCATTTCGAATTCAACGGCACGGTTGCCGCCATGCACGACATGGGTATGGCAATCAATCAGGGCCGGTGTGACCAACCGCCCGCCAAGGTCACGATAAGGGAATTTTTTGCTGTCTTTATAGTCTTCGGGGATCGCGTCGGCATCGCCGACCCAGACGATTTTCTCGCCCTCGATCGCGACGGCACCATTATCAATCATGCAATATGACAGTTGATCTTTGCCCGGCGCTTTATCGATCGCGACAATTTTCGCATTTCCCAAAAGCATGTAAAGCTCACCCTTGATAAGTCTGTTATTAAATATAATATGTACGTACATAATATCACTGTCAAGACGGGTATAGGCAATGACGGTTATCTGGGCAAATCAGGCACTTACGACTTCGGGTTGGGAAAACAACGTTCTGATCGAGATCGATCAAAGCGGCAGAATCTCTAGGGTTCAGGCCGATTCCCCTGCTGCTGGCAACCGTGTTGGCACGCTTTTGCCCGCTATATCAAACCTGCATAGCCACGCGTTCCAGCGTTCGATGGCCGGACTGACTGAAAAACGTGGCCCCGATCCCCGCGATACCTTCTGGACATGGCGGCAATTGATGTTCCGCTTCCTGGATCAGCTCACCCCGGATCACGTGCAGGACATTGCGGCCTTTGTGCAAATGGAAATGCTCGAAGCCGGTTACGCCAATAATACCGAGTTCCATTACCTGCACCATCAACCGGGCGGCGTTCCCTATGACAATATCGCCGAGATGGCCGAACGCATTGCTGCGGCGGCAAACATCACCGGTATCGGCCTGACGCTTTTGCCCGTACATTACCAGTTCGGCGGTTGCGACAAACGCCCGCTTGGCGCGGGACAAATCCGGTTTGGCAATGATCCGGAACGCTTTGCCAGACTGTATGAGGAAAGCGAAAAGGCGTTAAAATCCATGCCGTCCGACACACGCATGGGGGTTGCCCCGCATTCGCTGCGCGCCGTGGGGCGGGAGGACCTGATCGCCACCACGCGCCTGTCAAAGGACGGCCCTGTTCACATGCATCTGGCCGAACAGGTCGCCGAGGTCGAGGAAGTCGAGGCGTCCTGGGGCAAGCGCCCGGTCGAATGGCTGCTTGAAAATGCCGATGTTGATGAAAACTGGTGCCTGATCCATTGCACGCAGATGCAGGAACACGAAACACTTGGACTCGCCAGAACCGGTGCGGTTGCCGGGCTTTGCCCGATCACCGAAAGCAGCCTTGGCGACGGTATCTTTGATGGTGTGCGTTACCTGAATGCGGGCGGTACCATTGGTGTCGGATCGGATTCCAACATCCGTATTTCCCTTTCCGAAGAACTTCGGACACTGGAATACAGCCAGCGTCTGCGCGATAAATCGCGTGCTGCCCTTGCCACCCCGGAAAAATCCACCGCACGCCGTTTGTTTGATGCGGTTGCCAAAGGTGGCGCACAGGCGGCAGGCCGCGATGCCGGCCGGATCGAGGTTGGTGCGCTGGCCGACCTGATGGCGCTTGATGGCACGGCAGTTGACCTTATTGGTCGGACAGGCGATACGATCCTCGATACATATGTCTTTGCCGGAGATGATCGTATGGTGCGTGATGTCTGGTCGGCCGGTCGCCATGTCGTGACCGAGGGCCGCCATATCGCACATGATACGATCACGAGCCGGTATCGCAAGGTGATGGAACAACTCAAGGAAGCGGTGTGAGCACCACCACGGAACTGACAAACTGGCAATCGGTCCATGACGAGGTCCTGCGCCGCATTCACACCCGTGAATGGAAGCCCGGCGACCAGATCCCCAAGGAAGTCGAGCTGGCCGAGGAACTGGGCTGCGCGCGTGCGACCGTCAACCGGGCACTCCGTGAACTTGCCGCCGAGGGCTTCCTTGATCGCCGCCGCAAGGCCGGAACCCGTGTTGCCGCCCACCCGGTGCGACGCGCGCGGCTTGACATCCCGGTCATTCGGCTTGAGATCGAGGGCCGCGGCCAGAAATATACCTATGGCCTGCTATTGAGCGAGCGCCGCAGCCCGCCGCCGGAAATCTGCGCCAATCTGGGTGTCACCGCGGATAGCGACATGCTGCATATCACGTCGCTGCATCTGGCGGATGGCAAACCCTATATGTTTGAAGAACGCTGGGTTTCGGTCGCCGCCACCCCGGAAATTGTTGATGCTGACCTCTCGAAAATCAGTGCCAATGAATGGCTGGTGCTTCATGCCCCCTACACCAAGGGCGACATTTCATTTTCCGCTGTGCTGGCATCCGAAAACGAAGCCAAAATCCTGCGCACCCAAAAAAATGAACCGCTGTTCCTGATCGAACGCACGACCTGGGAGGGGGAAAAGGGCATTACCTCGGCCCGGCTGGTGTTTGCGCCGGGATATCGGATGCATACGGCACTTTAGACCTTCCGCAGAGCCTTTGGTTTCTGCGCATATCCGCCCCTTTTTTTCAGATTCCCTAAAAAGTTCTTGATTTGTTCTTTTAATTATGGCATAAGAGTCAAGTCAACGGGAGAAATGCACCCGGACCGAAACCCGCAGGGCCCTGAGCCTCGCGGGTTTTTGCGTTTGGGGCCGGATCAAAGAGGGTATCAGGATGCAGCGGCAAGGATTGAGGCAGGGTGGCGGGGCAGTCCGCAGGATATGGGTAGGGGGATGGCGGAGCCATTACGGCGGCATTCCACGTTAGTTCTAGTACGTTTCAAACACGCTTATTTGTCATGACGGGAGAGGTGCGTCTTGTCGGGGAATGGACCCCGAATTTGCCGGAAGCGGCAGCAATGGCAGCAGTGGCGGCATCGGATTGTGGCCCGTTGGTGGTGGACAGGTTGGGGGCAATACGCCCGAAGACCGTCTGTCGGTAAAAATGGCGAACGCCCGAGGTGTGTCTGGACGTCGGGGTGGCAGATTGTCGCCGTGGCGGGAGCGGGCAACGAACCGGTGGGCGGTCCGTGGGGCGTCAGTTGGCGAGGTTGCTGGAAGCCCGAGGTTTGTCCGGGCTTCATGGTCGTGGCATTGGCGAAGGGGCCGGAACGGGCAGCGAGGCTGGGGGCGTCTGGTGGCGAGGCTGGTGAAGGCATGAGATTTGTCCAGCGTTGCCGAAAGTGCCGTGTCGCCGGAAGGCACCGTGACGTGGGCCGTGAGCATGATGGTCGTCTCTGGAGCCCCAGGTTTGTTCGGGCTTCGTCAGTTGCGGGACGTCCGGTTTGGGGTTGGTTGCCCTGCTGTTGTCGCTGTCATGCTTCCGTGGTCATTGGTAGGAAACAGGGCAATGGAAGCCTTACCCGTTTGATCCGTCATAGGCCGCGACCACCCGGAATTCCGGGCCATCGACGGTTGAGTGGCTTTCGTAGAGGCAGAAGCGGTCAACGGTAAAAGTCCGGGATGTCAGGCCGATATTGTCGGCCACCGCCTGTTCGACGGTCGCACGGGCGGCGTCGCGGTTACGGCCAAGGGTGATGTGCGGGTTGAATTTGCGCATATCCATATCCGGGCATTCTTCAAGCCGCAGCAATGCCTTTTCCACGCGGTTTGCAAGACTGTGCAAGGCGGGCTGATCGGCGACACCGGCCCAGAAAATGCGCAGTTTCCGGGCGGATGCGAAGATGCCAAGGCCCTGCACGCGAAGATCGAAGGGTTCGAACGGGAGTTCTGACAGGGCCGCATCGATTTCACGGGCCAGACCGGGGTCGACATTGCCGATGAATTTCAGCGTGATGTGCATGTTTTCCGGGGTCTGGGCATCGAGCCCCCGGATCCCGCGCGCCAACGGGTAAAGGTCGTCGGCAATATCAGCCGGTATTTCGACGCCAACAAACAAACGCATATTCGGAACTCACGCACGACAATCTGGCAGATGGGGATTTGATCTTTAAGCGGGCGACCACCCGGGATTTATCCGGTCGAACGGCCCGGCAGCGGGATGATGTCATCCTCGCCCGGGATTTGCGGGAAACGGCCCGCGGCCCAGTCGGCCTTGGCCTTATCGATCCGTTCCTTGGAACTGGAAACAAAGTTCCACCAGATATGGCGATAACCGACCGGCAATCCGCCGAGCAGCATCACACGGCAATCGGATTGGGCGACGATATCGGGAATTTCTTCGGGCGGGACATAGATGAAGTTTTCCGGTTCATACAGGTCGCCGTCAATGCGCAGGCTGCCGGAAACGACATAAAGGGCGGCTTCCTGATTTTCACCGGGCAGCAGAAGCTGCGCACCGGCATCCATGCGGACATCAAGATAAAACAGCTTGGACTTGACCGGAACCGGCGCGGTTTTGCCAAATGCCTCGCCCGCGATCAGGCGCATATGCAAACCGGCATCATCAATGACCGGCAGGTCATCCCCGGCGATATGGAAAAATTCCGGATCGGATTCTTCTTCGTCTTCGGGGAGTGCGGCCCACAATTGCAGGCCATCGAGTTTATGATGGCTATTGCGCACCGCATCGGTTTCGCGTTCGGAATGGGTGATGCCGCGCCCGGCACTCATCCAGTTCAGATCGCCTGGCTGGATTTCAAGAAGGCTTCCAAGGCTGTCGTGATGGCGGATCGCACCTTCGAAAAGATAGGTGACGGTGGCAAGGCCGATATGGGGATGCGGGGCAACGTCAACACCCTGCCCCGGTTCGAACGATGCCGGTCCCATGCGATCAAAAAACACAAACGGACCGACAGACCGGACATCCCGATGTGGCAGGACGCGGCGCACGGACAGAGGACCAAGATTGGCTTCCTTGCCAGAGATCAGTGTGGACATGCGCCGCCTCCTTTTTAGGTCTGCTTCAGACTAATCTGGTTCGAACCTGCCTTACGGGCAAGGGTTGGGCCAGGTGGTCTGGATTTTCTCGATCTCGGCCAGAACGTCGTCAGACAGTTCAACATAGGCAGAGCCGATATTGGATTTCAGCTGTTCCATGCTGGTCGCACCAATGATATTGGCGGTCAGGAACGGGCGGGTATTGACGTAAGCGAGTGCCATCTGTGCCGGGTCGAGCCCGTTATCCTTGGCGAGTTTGACATAGGCCGTTGTCGCCTTGATGCCATTTTCCGTCAGGTAACGGCCGAAATATTGCGGCCAGATGGTTGTCCGTGCGCCTTCGGGCCGCGCACCGCCGATATATTTGCCCGACAATGCCCCACCGCCCAACGGCGAATACGCCAGAAGACCGGCATCTTCGCGGATCGAGCATTCGGCCAGACCGACTTCATAGGTGCGGTTCAGAAGCCCATAGGGGTTCTGCACCGAAACCACGCGCGGCCAGCCTTTTTTCTCGGCCAGTTCAAGGAACTTCATCAAGCCCCACGGGGTTTCGTTCGACAGCCCGATATGACGGATTTTGCCCGCCTGCACGAGGTCATGCAGGGCTTCGAGGGATTCCTCGATCGGGGTGAATTCCTCGTTCGCGTCATGGACGTAACCGAGCTTGCCAAAGAAGTTGGAATTCCGGTCCGGCCAATGGAGCTGATAGATATCGACATAGTCGGTTTTGAGCCGTTTGAGCGAACCGTCAATCGCCTCGTTGATCTGTGCGCGGGTCAGGCGCGGGCCGCCCCGGACATAGGGAAAACGTTCGGCCGGGCCGACAATCTTGGTGGCGATCACCAGATCATCGCGGCGACCGCGTTTTTCAAGCCAGTTGCCGATGATGGTTTCGGTTTTGGTGAAGGTTTCTTCCATCGCCGGAACCGGATACATTTCGGCGGTATCGATGAAATTGACTTCGTTACTGGTGGCGTAGTCAAGCTGTTCGAAAGCTTCGTCCTGGCTGTTCTGCTGGCCCCAGGTCATGGTGCCCAGGCAAATGACACTGACATTGATGTCAGTTCGTCCCAATCGACGATATTCCATAGATCAATCCCCTTTTGCGCCCTGATTGGGCGCACTTTATTTTCAATGGTATGAATATATCCCGGTCGCGGAGTGATGAAAGCTTTTAGCGCGAATTTTCTTGCAACATCATGGAATTGCAATGAATTTTCGACCGATTAGAGCCTAGATGAACAGGGTCAGAACCCCGGTATAGCTGTAAAAGCGATCATTGCAGACCTCGCCACTGCCGTAAAATCCGGTGAGCGGCAGATCACCGATTTCATCGCGGATGATCATCATTTCGCGGCTTTCGGTGCCAAACAGATGCGGCCCGCGGGCGACACAACTGCAATAAAGAGCACCGCGCGGTTTGCCCGGCAGGCGTTTTTGCAAATCAGCCAGCATGCGGCGCAGATCCTGTTCGGCGGCAACGCCGTCGCGCCGGACAAAACGGATGGTATCGCCCACCTGCACATCGCCACTGATGGCCATCAGGTTGTTGTGCGGATCGACCCCCATCAGGTTACGAACAACAAAATCGCCGGTGTCCGACCCCGGCACCATCAGGGCGACGTGATAGCGGCCCGAGGCGATGGAATGCTCGCTGCCGTCGGCTTCCATTTCCGATTTGAAAACGTCGAGTGCCGGACGGTCATCAAGGGTGGCGATAATTCCTTCGCGTCCCTCGGTCACGCGATGCACCGGCCCGACCGGGGTGCAGGCCTGACTGATGCCGACCTGTACCATTGTTTTGCCGGCAAACAGAACACCCGACAGGCCGCCATTAACGACCCTGTCGGCAATTTGCGGGGCACCGCGTTCGCCCGATGCAATACCGCCCACCAGATAGGTTGATCCCATGCGTGCCAGTTCGGACAGTGTTGCGAGACTTTCCGGGGCCGCCGGATCGCCATGGACAAGACCAAAGATCGGTTGCAGGCGATCAATCGCGCGCTGCAATTCCGGCGCGTCAAGATCGGCATCGGTTTTAAGCGGTTCGAAAATATGGAAATCGTCCGGGTCGATCTGGGCGACCATCACGGAGGCCGCCGGAACGCCGAAATAGGCGCGGCCTGATCCGCAGACACCAATGCCGACGGTGCCAACCCAGTGTTCAAGCGACAGGCGGGAGCGCAGGAAAGTCAGGATGCTGCCAAGATCGGCGGCCAGTGCCTCGGACACATATAAAAAAGCCAGTGCCTGTTGCGGCAATGGCTGTGTTTGCAATTGATCGGCCAGTTCGGTGGCGACTGCTGCCCAATTTTCCCCGCTGGCATGTGCCGCATGAAATTCAGCCGTCATGCATTCTCCCGCTTTTTGAAAACCTGCCTGATGATGTGGCGGTCCGTTTTCTTGGTCTTGTGGTTATCCAAGCTCTATCTAAGCATTCGGGGGGGCCATTCACAATGGGCGGATAAAGATTTCATTCCCGCCACGACAAAGCCTGTAACCCGTCAGGCAATATGCCGGCGCAACAGGTCCATGGCGGCATTAAGCTGTGTCATGCGTTGATGCGATCCATAATTGCTGTCGGGGTGGTGGATGGCGGCCAGAACGCGATATTTGGCGCGGATCGACTTTATGTCGGGCCGGGCATTGGGGGCAAAACCCATGACATGCAGGGCTTCGTTAAAGGTCGTGACCCCGCGATCCAGCGGTTCGAACGCCAGATTATCGACGATGGCGCGCAGACGTTCGAGTTCCTCGCGCGATTGCAAGAGTTCGACGGGTGGCTCGTGCTGCCGCTTTTTCATCGCGTGGGCTTCTTCAAGGGCCTTGCGTTCGGCGGCAAGGATATCGGCCTTTTCAACGCGCATCTTGACTTCGCCCTTGTCGAAATGCAGCGCCATATTGAGCGCCTTGCGCACCGCGATGATCGAATGCCCCGGTGGCAAACGCAATTGCAGCCTTGGTTTGCGCCGCCAGGGGCGGCCTTCGGCGGGGCCGGATTTCAGGACGATGGTTTCACGGTCACCGGGGGGCGGATCACCTGGATCCTCGTAATCCTCAATCGCGCCCTGGGGCACAATCAGCATGACGGAACGCGCCAGATCGGCGGCATTCACACCGCGCTTGGTCGCCAGCGCCAGAACGGCATCACGGAAAACCGATGAACACGGAATGGTATAGGATTGTTTGACGGATTGTGTTGCCATCGCCCCCTTATCGCCCCCTGCCCTATTTTTAGCTGTAAAATCAGCCTGTTAGATCACGCTTTCAGATATTGCCGTTCGTGAAACTGCCTGTTGAGGCAAAGTGTAGCGGTCGGGGACTCGGCCTGCAACTGCGTTTGTAGGCAAAATTGAATCGCTTCCGATTCATCCACAGGGAAAATCGGCGGTTTCTGTTTGATAATTTGAGAAGACACCCCAACTTAATACACTGATATTAAATGATATTTTTGGTTTTGCAGAAATTCGCCGGGCGCATCTTTGGTGTTTCATCAGCAAAAATCCGCGACGGCCTTACGAACACAAGGTCGCGCGGGGATTTCCAGCTAGTTCATTGTAATAAAATGATTATTCGGAATTTCCGGAAGTGCATTGCAGTTGGGTGGGCTTCCGGCATTTTCATCCATCCGGTGTGCCGGTCTGCTGCGTCGTGGTCATGCCAAAGCGTGTTACCTACAAATGCAGTTGCAGGTGGCAATATTCGAAACATAACCGAAAGTAAATGGTGTGTTAATTTCACACCTGATCAGGTGTTTTGAGCGGTTTTTGCCCGTTTTCGGGTCCGTTTTGATGATTTAAAACGCTCGTCCGCAACACATTAAACAATTGATTTAATTTGATTAAATTGGAATTTCCAGTTTCATCGCAATTGATCACGGCTATGGCGACAGTATCGTTTCGGTTTGTTTCCTAATTCTATCTACGAATGTAGTTTTTTGGTTGGATTTCGACGAAATTGCCGTGCCTGCGGGGCGGTTCCACACCCGTCCGGGAGCATTTTGGCACCCTTTACCACATTGTTATTGAACGGTTTTTCAGAAATCCGCCCAAAAACGACAAAGGCTGTGACGGGCGTCACAGCCTTTGGATCGTCAAATGTTCGGGAAAATCAGGAATCGGCTTCCAGCACGTTAATCACCTGGGGCAGGATGCGTTCAACGATCACCTTGACCCCGTCGGCATTGGGATGGATGCCATCATCCAGATTAAGGCTGGAATCGGCAGCCACCCCATCAAGGAAGAAGGGATAGAAGGCCAACTGATATTCAGCCGCCAGTTCGGGGTAGATTTCATTGAATTCAGCCCCGTATTCCTTGCCCATATTGGGCGGTGCCATCATTCCGGCCAGCAAAACTTCCACATCGCGATCGCGCAGTTTGCCGATGATGGCATCAAGGTTTTCGCGGGTCTGGGACGGTTCGACCCCGCGCAGCGCGTCATTGGCACCCAGTTCAAGCAACACCACATCGGGATCATCGACCAGCGCCCATTCAAGGCGCGAAAGGCCCGCAGCCGTCGTATCGCCGGAAACCGAACTGTTGATAACCTTGACGTTATGCCCGGCATCGCGAAGGGCGGCTTCAAGCCGTGGGGCAAAGCCATCCTCGTGCGAGAGGCCGTAACCCGCCATCAGGCTGTCGCCATAAAGCATCAGGGTTTGCGGGGCATTGCCCGAAGCAGTGTTTGCCGCATTGTCAGCCGCCTGGGCATCATGGATGCCAAACAGGCTCATCGCGCCAATCAGAATGCCAAAAGCCATACCGGCACAGCGGAACAACCGGCGGGAAAGCCCACCCAAAAGTCCGGTTTTTTGTTTGAAAGTGAACTGGTTAACAGCCGGGTCTTGCCCGAACAGCGTATATGCCACAAATCTCACCTTATGTTTTGTCATCCTGCACGGACGGTTACCCGTTGGTTACCTGCTGGTCACTCATTGGTTACCTATTGGCTCCCTTGGTATAAACAAGTTTGAACCGCCGATACTAAATTCCGTACAGTTATTTAACCCGTTTGCCTAACCTTGCAATGCCTTAGCCCGATTGGACCTGTAATGAGTGTTACCGAAACTGCCACTATCGCGGATAAAAACACGGCCACGACCGAGGCCGGGCGTCAGCGTACCGTCGATGTTTCCGGGCTTAAGCTGAGCCTTAAGGGACCGGCGGGGATTGTTGATATCCTCAAAGGGGTCGATATCCAGATTGATGCCGGCGAACGTGTCAGCCTTGTCGGCCCATCGGGATCGGGCAAAACGTCGCTTTTGATGGTGATTGCCGGGCTGGAGCAGGCGCAGGAAGGCACGATCAATATCTGTGGCGAGGATTTGCGCAAGCTTGATGAAGATGGTCTGGCCCTTTATCGCCGCCATCATGTCGGCATCGTGTTTCAGGACTTCCACCTTGTCCCGACCATGACAGCCCTTGAAAACGTCGCCCTTCCGATGGAATTTGCCGGACGCAAGGATGCGTTTGAACGCGCCAAGGCAGAGCTTAAGGCCGTCGGGCTTGGTCATCGTATCGGGCATTATCCGGGGCAGTTGAGTGGTGGCGAGCAGCAGCGCGTGGCATTGGCACGTGCGCTTGCGACCGACCCGGAACTGCTTCTGGCGGACGAGCCGACCGGCAACCTTGACGGGGCCACGGGCGAAACGATTATCGAATTGCTGTTTGATCTGGCGAAGCGCAAGGGATCGACTTTGCTTCTGATTACGCATGATCCGGGGCTGGCATCGCGGTGCGACCGGTCGATCATGCTGCGCGACGGGGAAATCGTTACGCAACAGGATGCCGACATATGAGCCGTATTTCCCAATCCACCAACGGGGCGGAAAAGCTGTGGTCGATTGCCTGGCGGGTCTGCCGACGGGAATTGCGCGGCGGGTTTTCCGGCTTTCGCATTTTTCTGGCCTGTCTGGCACTTGGCGTCGGATCAATCGCCGCGGTTGGAAACGTTTCGGAATCCGTTTTAAATGCGCTTGAGCGCGATGGCCGGGCCCTTCTGGGCGGGGATGTCGAACTTCGCCTTGTGCATATGCCCGCCAGTGAGGAACAGCAGACCTGGCTTTCGGAGAATACCGAACGCATGGGCGAGCTTGCGACCATGCGCGCCACCGCCTATGGGCCGGAGCAGCGCAGGCTCGTCGAGCTTAAGGCGGTTGATGATGTCTATCCGCTGTTTGGCGAGATGGAGCTTGCCGACGGTATTCCGTTTGATGGCGCGCTTTCCAAAAAGGACGGTGTCTGGGGCGGTGTTGCCGAGGCCGGGCTTCTGGAACGGCTGAAGATCAATGTCGGTGATACGGTGCGCCTTGGCGATATCAATATCCAGGTGCGTGGCGTGATCGCGACCGAACCCGACAAGGCGGTTGGCTTTTTCAATTTCGGCCCGCGTTTGATGGTGTCGATGGAGGCGCTTGCCGATACCGGGCTGGTGCAGCCCGGCAGCCTGATCAATTATTATTACGCTTTGGATCTGAATGATGCGGAAACGCCAAAGGTGTTTCGCGACCGGCTTGACGCGCAGTTCGAGGATGCCGGATGGCGCGTGCGCGACGTATCGGATGCCAATCCGGGCCTGCGGCGGTTTATTGAACGGCTGACGCTGTTCCTGACCCTTGTCGGATTGTCGGCCCTGCTGGTTGGCGGGATTGGGGTTGCCAATGCGGTGCGCAGCCATATCGAAAGCAAAACATCCGTTATCGCGACGCTTAAATCCATCGGGGCATCGCATGGGCTGGTGCTTCGGATTTACTTCCTGCAAATCCTGATGCTGTCGCTTGTCGGGATTGGCATCGGGCTTCTGATCGGGGCGGTCACACCGGCGATCATCGCACCGCTTCTGGCCGGACGTTTGCCGATTGATGTGACATTGGGCCCGGCATTGCCGTCGCTTCTGATTGCAACCGCATTTGGTGTTCTGACCACACTGGTCTTTGCCATGCCGTCGCTTTTGCGTGCACGCGAAATTCCGGCAGCACGGCTTTTCCGGGCCAGTGCGGGATTGATGAATGGCAGTGCATTGCGTAAACGCGATCTGCCTTATGTCGGTATTCCGCTTATCCTGTTGCTTCTGCTTACGGTGTTTACCGCAACGGATCGCGAAATCGCGCTTGGCTTTATCGCCGGGTCGCTTCTGGCGATTGCGGTTTTTGCCGCGGCGGGCAAGGCAATTGTATCGCTTTCAAAACGGATGACCGGCGGGCGGAATGCCTTTAGCCGTCTGGCGCTGGCGAACCTGCACCGGCCGGGTGCGAGCACGGTGCCGGTTGCGCTGTCGCTTGGGCTTGGTCTGACGCTGCTGGTGACGATTTCGGGGATCGAGGGAAATCTGGATCACGAGATCAACGAGAACTTGCCGGACTCCGCCCCGGCCTTCTTCTTCCTTGATATCCAGCCTGATCAGATGGATCAGTTCAAAACGCAACTTCTTGAAAAAGATAACGTTTCGGATATCGAACAAACACCGATGCTGCGTGGGCGCGTGGTTGCGATTGACGGGGTGGATGCCAATGATGTTGGTCCGGGGGATGATCGCTGGTTCCTGCGCGGTGACCGTGGCCTGACCTTTGCGGCAAGCCCGCCGCCCGAAACCCAGATCGTGCGCGGGGAATGGTGGCCAGCCGATTATGACGATGCCGCCAAGCCGCTTGTTTCCATCTCGCGCGATATTGGCGAGGCGTTCTCGCTGGAGCCCGGCGATACATTGACCGTCAATGTACTTGGCCGGGATATCACCGCCGAGATTGCCAACTGGCGCGAAATCGAATGGCAGAGCCTTCGGATGAATTTCGCCATGGTGTTTTCGCCGGGCCTGATCGACAAGGCACCCTATAGCCTGATCGCGACGGCGCATATGCCGCGCGAGATGGAAGAACCGGTTGATCGCATGATCGGCATTGATTTCCCCAATGTGTCGGCGATCCGGGTACGCGAGGCGCTTGAGGCCGCCAATGCCATTCTGGCCGGGATCGGCACCGCACTTAACGCGACCAGTTCAATCGCGATTGTCGCCGGTGTTCTGGTCCTTGCCGGTGCAGTCGCGGCCGGGCGGCGCAAACGGATTTATGATGCGGTTGTTCTTAAAACGCTTGGGGCGACACGCGGCAATATCCTTTATGCCTATGCGCTGGAATACGGGATTTTGGGCCTTGCGACCGGGGTGATTGCCGCCCTGTTTGGCAGTCTTGCGGCATGGTCGGTTCTGGTGCTGATCATGGAAGCGAGCTGGACGTTCCTGCCGATGACGATCTTTGGTCCGATTGCGATTGGTCTGTTTGCGACCCTGTCGGCGGGCTTTATCGGGACCTGGCAGGCGTTACGCAGCCCTGCGGCACCGCTTTTGCGCAACGAGTAGCGGGCAGGACATAACAACAAAAAGGGCAGGTCCATCACAGACCGGCCCTTTTCATTTTGACCTGGTATCGGCCGGAACTATGCCAGATCGCGAAGGGCGCGACGGACGACCTTGCCGGTTGTCGTCATCGGCAATTGGTCCATGAAGGCGATTTCACGCGGATATTCGTGGGCTGCCAGACGGGTTTTGACGAAGTCGCGGATATCGGCCTCAAGCTCCGGACTTTGGGCAAAGCCATCGGCCAGCACGACGAAGGCCTTGACGATCTGGCCGCGCTGTTCGTCGGGCTTGCCGATCACACCGGCCATCCGCACGGCCGGGTGGCCGATCAGGCAATCCTCGATCTCGCCCGGGCCGATGCGATACCCCGCCGAACTGATCAGATCATCATCGCGCCCGACAAAGCGGATATAGCCATCCGCGTCAAGTTCGCCCATATCGCCGGTCAGAAGCCATTCGCCGATGAATTTATCGCGGGTGGCTTCGGGGTTGCGCCAATATTCCAGAAACATCACCGGATCGGGCGACCGAACCGCAATCCGGCCCATTTCGCCAGCCGGAAGAACATTCCCCGCCATATCGATCACCGCAACGTCGTGGCCTGGCACGGGGCGACCCATGACGCCCGGCTTGGGTTCCATAATCGACTGACAGGAACTGACGACCATGTTGCATTCGGTCTGGCCATAAAACTCGTTGATGGTGACGCCAAACACGCGACGCCCCCAATCAAGAAGTTCTGAACCCAAAGTTTCGCCACCGCTTGCGATGGATCTGATATTGCATTTGAACTTTGCCGCCACATCATCCCCGGCGGCGCGCATCATCTTAAGCGCGGTTGGCGGCAGGAAGGTATTGCGCACGCCATATTCGGCAATCAGGCCAAAGGCGGCCTCGGCACTGAATTTTTCGAACCGATGGGCCACGACCGGCTTGCCGTGATGCCAGGCGGGCAGGAGGACATCCAGCAACCCGCCGATCCACGCCCAGTCGGCCGGGGTCCACATGACATCGCCGTCCTGCGGGAAAAAGTCATGCGACATTTCGACACCGGGCAAATGACCCAGCAACACACGATGGGCATGCAGCGCGCCCTTTGGCTGGCCGGTGGTGCCGGACGTATAAATGATCAGGGCCGGTTCATCGGCCCGGGTTTTGACCGGTTCGAAATCATCGCTGGCCTCGGCCGAGAGTGCCTTGAAATCAAAACAGCCTTCAGGCGCACCATCAATGACATAGACATATTCAAGCGCCGGCAAAAGATCGCGGATTTCAGCAATCTTGCGTGCCCCTTCCCGATCGGTCACCAGTGCCTTGGCAGCACAGTTGCCAAGCCGGTATTCAAGGGCCTCGACCCCGAACAGGGTAAAAAGCGGCACGGCAATGCCGCCCATTTTATAGGTGGCAATATGGGCGACGGCGGTTTCGGGGCTTTGCGGCAACAGGATGCCAACCCGATCCCCGCGACGGATGCCATGGCGGCGCATGACATTGGCGAAACGGTTCGACAGGCGTTTAAGCTGGGCAAAGCTGTAATCGCGGCGTGAACCATCGCGCCTGCGATACATCAGCGCAAGACGATCCGGATCGTCTGCCCACTTGTCGCAAACATCGACACCAATGTTGAAATGGGTGGGTACGTTCCAGACAAAATCCGAACGCACCGACGCGTAATCCGCACGAACCGGCAGCATGTTTCCTCCCTGTATCCGCCACGTCTTTTTGATTTTTTGATTTCACGACGTTTTGGTCGGCGACATGCTAGTCGATGCATCCGCAAATATGAACCATTTTGTCATGCGCCATCAGGCACAGCCCGGTGTCATACCGAACTGTTCAATCTAAACGGAAAGGGCTCTAGCGCGCCGGATCAAGCAGGAAGGTAAAATTGGCCGGTTGGCCAGCATCGGTAAAGGCCGTGGCATGACAGCCAAGGCAGGTGCCATCGGCCTGATGTTGGATAAAGCTTTCGAGCGCGGTATTGGTCAGAAAACGCGGAATTTCCCCAACACCAAACGGGGCACCGCCGCCATTACCGATCCATTGCGTTCCGAGCAGAAAATAGTTCTGCAAGACACTGCCTTCGAGTTTGCGCTGCCAGACAAAATTGGCTTCGGCCGTGCCGGAAAACAGCCGCCAGCATCGGACAATATCGGGGGCAGCAACCCTGTTCCCATCGGGATCGCGGGCATAGGGCGGCTGATCGGCCCAGCGCAGATCGGACCTGATGATCCCGTTTGCTACGCGATCCTTTTTACCTCCCAGTTCACCCCCGCCATAAAAGATGTAATCGCGGTCGGTTTTTTCGGGTGCCAGACAGCCATCGGGGAAAAGATCATTGGCGATGATGCTGTTGGGACGTCGGGCATTATCGGCCAGCGGTGCATTGTCAGCATGTTCGAAGCTTGACCAGATCCAGCGATCCCCGTTACCGCTTTTGACCCGCTGAACGATATGCAACCCGACCAGTCCGACCGTGACATCAAGGCATTTGGCGGTGCCGTCAAGCGTATCATCGGCAGCAAGTGCAATCCGGGCCGGGCGGGTATAGTAACGATCCTGATCAGCCGCCCCGGTAATGATCCGCCATGCGAATTTGGTCAGTTGCGCACCAGGTGTCAGCCAGGTCTTGTCACTGGCGAGCAATTCCGAATTATCGGCAACCTTTCCGCCGGCCGACAGGGTCAGCATCGGGAATTCCACCGACTGGCCGCTTTGGGCGAAGGTCAGACGACCCTGCGCCGTCCCAAGACCATTCCAGCGGATATAATCAGCCGCGACATCATTGATCCGCGTGTCATAGAGGATGAAATTGCCCGCCTGATCAATCAGGATATCGCCCGATGACTGGATAAATGCCGACAGCAGCAGATGCCCGTCAGGCAACCCGACGCGGCAAGAGGCATTGGCCCTTGCGATATCGCCAAACACATCATTCTTGGTGGCATAGCTTTCCCAAAGCCCATGCCCCGCATCGGGTTGGCGATATCCGGTCGCAATCGGCGCACCCGCATTATCATGGGGCCATAGCAGCGAAACAAAGGATTGCCATGAAAAGCGGTCAAAAGGACGCTGTGCCTCGTAAGCGACGAAGCGATAGATGAAATTGGCATCGAATTCGGGCACGTCGACGGGCATGGCGGCACAAAGTCCGCCCACGCCGGTTGTCGCGCAAAATTCATCTTCGGGATAAACCGCGTTGAAAACCGGTATCTCGTTGGCCTTTTTCGATGCGACAAAATTGGGATTCTGGGCGGATGCCGCAGACAGGGTGACAAGCAGAACGATGCCGGCAACCAGCAATCCGACAACAAGCCGCAGCAAAGTCACCGGTAAAGACCGATCCGGGTTTCCTGACATATCATTGATATCGAAAAACTTTTTTCGCATGCCCGATCAATCCGTAATCACAACCGGCAGAAAAGCACGGTTCGTGAAACCTGATACGTGATTATAGGCCGAATTGACCAGAAAGTCGCGAGAGCACATCCCGCGCAGCCAAGTGAACAAGATCACAATATCGTCAGTCCGAAACGAAAGGTCATCGGCCAAACCGTTGCTTTTCACGGAAATCCTGCCATATTTTCAGCATCGCAGAGTTCTATGAACATTCTGCCCGTTATGGATCAAAGAGGGATTTCAATGGCTTTTGAAACGCGTCAACGCGGCTATGACGTCTCGGTTGGCCGGTCGGCGGCCGAGATTGATGAAGGTCTCCGCGCCTATATGCTGCGTGTCTACAACTATATGGCATCCGCACTTGCCCTGACCGGTATCGTCGCGATGGCTGTGTCGACCAGCCCTACCCTGATGCAGGCGATTTTCGGAACCGGCTTGCACTGGATCGTGATGCTGGCCCCGATCGGCCTCGTCCTGTTCCTGAGCTTCCGCATCCACAAGATGAGCTTTGGTGCTGCACAAACCACATTCTGGATTTATGCGGCTCTGATGGGTCTGTCGCTGTCGTCGATCTTCCTCGTTTACACGGGTGAAAGCATCGCACGGACCTTCTTCATCACCGCAGGCACCTTTGCCGCGATGAGCCTTTATGGCTACACGACGAAGAAAGACCTGTCGGGTTGGGGAAGCTTCCTGTTCATGGGCCTGATCGGGATTATCCTGGCCAGTGTCGTGAACATCTTCCTTGGCAGCACGATGCTTCAGTTCGTGATCTCTGGTGCTGGCGTTCTGATCTTTACCGGTCTGACCGCCTATGACACCCAGCGGATCAAGGAAAGCTATCATGCGCACGATGATCAGGCGACCGCAGGCAAAAAAGCCATCTTTGGCGCCCTGCAGCTCTATCTGGACTTCGTGAACCTGTTCGTAATGCTGCTTCAGTTCTTCGGTAATCGCGAATAGAACTGATCCCGGCATTCGCAGTCGGAAAACCCCGCATCCGAAAGGCTGCGGGGTTTTCTTTTGCCTGTTTAGAACGTGACAGGAACCGGATTACGACGCCTTGGCTTCGCTGGTGCCACCGGTTGCATCAATCACCGATTGGCGCTGAGCGAGTTGGTGAAGCATGTTTTCAGCCCGGGTAAAGCTGCCCGAAGCCGCGCGCGCCGCACCGCGTGCAGCCGCCTCGTCAAATGCCTCGTAGGCCTGCGAGAAATTCATCCGCGCCTGGGATATCAGCTTGATATCCTTTTCCGCGGCACCGGTCGAAAACTGGACACTGCCAAGCGCAAACATGGCCCGCCCCCAGAGGTAGGGATGATCCCGTCTGGAGCAAAACTTGAGTGCGGCCTGAAAAACGGGGATCACCTGTTCGGCGGGGACGCCGATGCTGCCGATAGAGGACTGGGCGACAACGGATTCGGCCAGGCCATAAGCGATCTGCGCATATAGCACCGTGTGCGCCTTTGCATTCACCAGCCCCAGCGCCCGACGATAATGGCCACTCGCGGTTTGCGCCATTTCGATATCTTCGGTTTCCTTGGCGTGAATCATCATGGCCTCGCCCAGTTTGCCAATGGCAATTGCGCGGGAAACGGGCGTACCGGCCATCAGTTCAAAGCGACGTTCGAGAAGCTTCCACAGGCCAATCGCCGTCGCACCCGAACGCGCGTTCATGTTGCTGACCATAGACCAGTTCAAAAGCGTGCCATACAGCGCCAGAACTGCTGAACGTTCAGGATTGATCAGGGACAGATCACCGATCCCGCGAAGCATGTCTTCGGTTTTGGCAACGGTTTCGACGGTCTGTTGCTGGGTAACGCGTTCATGCAAAAGACCGGCTGGCTGCTTGGCCTTTTTGACTTCTTTTGGCGGTTCTGCCGCCATGGTCAGGAATTCACGGACGATTGGTTCGATGGTGCGAATGGCGCTGACGCAATAGCTGCGTTCGCCGGTTTCAGCCAGCATGACGGCACCAAAGGCATAGGCGGTTGCCACACCCTGCCCGACATCGTCAAAGCTTTCGCCGTTATTGATCCGTTCCTGAAGGTCTGCGAGGTGGGATGTCAGACGTGCCACCTGCAGGGCGCGCTGATCATGGCCACGCGCGCGTGCCAGCAATTCACAGGTCAGCAGGATATGCAGGGCAGCAGCCGTATCCTTGTGCTGCGGCTGGCGAAAGGAATGAACAAGCGGCAGCAGCAATTCATAAAGCGGGGAGGCCAGCAAATCGTTGCTGAAATGAACATCAAGCCCGCCGGTATCCGGATTGGTCTGCCCCCAGAATACCGCCGTGGCATCCTGACGCCGGGCCAAGTTTAACACACCGGCATGGGCTTCGCGCACGGCCTGAAAGGCATCCGCAATATCGGTATTGATTGCGACATGCCGACCCAGCATCAATGCTGCGGTATCAGGAATATCGGAAAGGGTTCGTTTCAGCCAGTCACCGGCCTGATCGGGCAAAGGCGTTCCGGACGGATCTTCGGGAACAAAATGGGCAATGGCATACAGGCATGGCTCAACACGGTCCCCCGGCATATCGGCCGGAGCAGAACCGTCTTCAACCATTTCCCCGGTTGTAAAGATGGACTTGAAAACAAGCCCCACCATGGACCAGAAGCCCGCCATTTATCCCCTTCTCAAACGTCCTTCGTCATCCGTGGCCGGAGGTTGACTTAGATGATTGTGATATAATCACTTGTGGCGGCGGCGGCGTCAATAATACGCCG
Organism: Thalassospira sp. A3_1; assembly: GCF_017744215.1. Taxonomy (NCBI): domain Bacteria; kingdom Pseudomonadati; phylum Pseudomonadota; class Alphaproteobacteria; order Rhodospirillales; family Thalassospiraceae; genus Thalassospira; species Thalassospira sp. A3_1. Next base: position 907,849 of record NZ_JAGHQQ010000001.1, read on the forward strand.
CCCCATTTCACACCATACAGAAGGATAAAGAGGCCCGTTACGTATAGGGAGCGGTCGGAAAATGCCCCCGGATTTTAGTAACTTAGATTAATTCCAGGGACGACGACGCACCCGGCGTTCCTTTGCCGAGCCGGACCACGGGCCGGATTTTGTCGGCGCTGTCGTTCCCGATTGTGGCGCGCCGGCCATTTCGCGCAATTTGGCGATACGGTTGGACATGCTCGGATGGGTTGAAAACAGGTTGTCCACGCCTTTGCCCGAAAGCGGGTTGGCGATATACATATGCGCGGTCGCAGGATTGCGTTCGGCATCCATATTGGGAATGGTCCGAACACCCTTGTCGAGTTTGTTCAGCGCCGATGCCAGCCACATCGGATGGCGGCAGATTTCCGCCCCGATCTTGTCGGCTTCGTATTCGCGGGTACGCGAGATTGCCATTTGCACCAGCATCGCGCCAAGCGGTGCCAGAATGGCAACAAGGATCATCCCCACCCCGCCCAGCGGATTGTTGTTATCGTTTCGACCACCGCCAAACATCCCGGCAAACATGGCAAAGTTCGCCAAGGCGGAAATCGCCCCGGCAATGGTTGCGGTGATGGTCATGGTCAGAGTGTCGCGGTTTTTGATATGGGCCAGTTCATGGGCCATCACACCGGCAATCTCGTTGCGATCGAGCAACTGCATCAGGCCGCTGGTTGCGGCGACGGCTGCATTTTCGGGATTGCGCCCGGTGGCAAAAGCATTGGGCTGGGGATTATCGATGACATAGACCTTGGGCATCGGCAGCCCGGCATTCTGCGCCAGTTCGCGCACCATCGATACCAGTTCGGGTGCGGTGCGGTCATCCACCTGTTTTGCGCCACGCATGCGCAAAAGCATGGAATCCGCATTCCAGTAGGCAAACACATTCATCGCCGCGGCAAACAGCAATGCGATGATCATGCCCTGCTGTCCACCGATCATCATGCCAACCACACCAAACAGTGCAGTCAAACCGGCCAGCAGCAAACCTGTACGCACATAATTCATGGTCGACACTTCCTTTGACGAATACTTCGGCCAGAAGATAGGGAGAAGTTACGCCAAGGCAAGCACGACCGGAATTCGATGAGATCAACGTCACAGGAAAGAAAAGAAAACAGCCGGACCACGGGGTCGGGGGAACTTTATGGTCCGGCTGTTATGCAACGGTTTTCGTTACTCCGCGGGCTGCTGCGCGTCAGCCCCATCAAGTGAACGAACCTCGTTGCGTCGGCCCATCTTGCGCACCAGCACGTAGAACACCGGTGTCAGGATCAGACCGAAGATGGTCACACCCAGCATCCCCGAGAAGACGGCGATGCCGATGGCCTGGCGCATTTCAGAACCCGCACCGCTTGAAATCACCAGCGGGACAACGCCCATGATGAAAGCAAGCGACGTCATCAGGATCGGCCGCAGGCGCAGGCGGCTGGCTTCGATTGCCGCCTGAACGGTTGTCCGGCCCTGATGTTCAAGTTCGCGGGCGAACTCGACAATCAGGATGGCGTTCTTTGATGCCAGTCCGGCCAGAACGAACAGACTGATCTGGGTGAAGATGTTGTTGTCACCCCCAAACAGATAGACACCAAAGGCAGCCGAAAGCGTACTCATCGGGACGATCAGGATGACCGCCAGCGGCAAGGTCAGGCTTTCGTACTGGGCCGCCAGAACAAGGAAGACCAGCAGAATACAGATCGGGAAGATGAAGATTGCCGTGTTACCCGCCAGAATCTGCTGATAGGTCAGGTCCGTCCATTCATAGGACATTCCCGGTGGCAATGTTTCTTCCAGGATTTTTGTAATCGCGGCCTCGGCCTCGCCACTGGAATAACCCGGTGCGGCGTTGCCGTTCAGATCAGCCGAACGGAAGGCGTTGTAACGCATGGCGGTATCCGGACCGAATGTTTCGGATACGGAAAGAACACTGCCAAGCGGAACCATATCGCCATCCGCATTGCGCGTTTGCAGACGCAGGATGTCTTCCGGACTGGACCGATAGGGTTTATCCGCCTGTGCGATCACCTGATAGGTACGACCGAACTGGTTGAAGTCGTTGACATACATGGAACCCAGATAGATCTGCATGGTCCGGAAGATTTCATCGACCGGAATGCCGAGCTGCTGGACCTTTGTACGGTCAAGATTGGCCTGCAATTGCGGGACATTGATATTGTAGCTTGAGAAGACACCGGTCAGTTCAGGTGCTGCCCATGCCTTGGCCAGTACCTGTTTCATGGCGTCATCAAGCGCACGATATCCCTGGTCGCTGCGATCCTGCACCTGCAGTTTGAAACCGCCCACCGTGCCAAGACCCTGAACCGGGGGTGGCGGGAAGATGGCAACGAAGGCTTCGTCAAGTGCGGCATATTTCTGTTGCAGCTTTCCGGCAATCGCCAGCCCCGACAGATCATCGGATTTGCGTTCGGCAAAGTCGGTCAAGGTCACAAAGACGATGCCGGCACTTGAGCTATTCACAAAGCCGTTGATCGACAGGCCGGGGAAGGACACGGCACTTTCGACACCGGGTTCAGCCAATGCGATTTCAGACATTTCGCGAATGACTTCTTCGGTACGGTCCAGTGTCGCGCCTTGCGGCAATTGTGCAAAGCTGACCAGATATTGCTTGTCCTGCAGCGGGATGAAGCCGGATGGCAAAATCTGGAAACCCTGCCAGGTCAGAACCAGCAATCCGGCGTAAACCGCCATCATGATGGTTTTCATCCCCAGCAACCGTTTGACACCACCGCCATACAGTTCAGTACTGCGATTGAAGAACCGGTTGAACCAGCGGAAGAACCAGCCAAAGACAAAGTCCATGGCACGGGTCAGCCAGTCTTTCGGTGCGTCATGCCCTTTCAGCAGAAGTGCGGACAGAGCCGGGCTGAGCGTCAGGGAGTTGATGGTTGAAATGATCGTTGCAATGGCGATCGTCAGGGCGAACTGCTGATAGAACTGCCCGGTCAGGCCGCTGATGAAAGCAATCGGAACGAAGACGCCGGTGATCACAAGCGAGGTTGCGATGATCGGCCCGGTGACTTCGCGCATCGCGGCCACGGTTGCATCGCGCGGCGACAGGCCACGTTCGATATTACGTTCGACGTTTTCGACCACCACAATGGCATCATCGACCACGATCCCAATGGCGAGAATCAGACCGAACAACGACAGCACGTTGATCGAGAATCCCAGCAACAGCATCAGGGCAAATGTCCCGATAATCGACACCGGCACGGCCAGCAGCGGAATGATCGAGGCACGCCATGTTTGCAGGAAGATTGTCACCACCACAACAACGAGGGCGACGGCTTCGAGCAGGGTTTTGATCACCGACTTGATCGAGCTTCGAACGAAAACAGTCGGATCGTAAACGATGCTGTATTCAAGACCTTCGGGGAAGTTTTCCTTAAGCTCCGCCATGGTTGCGCGAACGTTGCTTGAAATTTCAAGCGCGTTGGAACCCGGCGATGCAAAGATCGGAAGGGCGACGGCCGATTTGTTATCAAGCAGGGAACGCAGCGCATATTGCTGTGCTTCCAGCTCGACCCGGGCGACATCGCCAAGGCGGGTTACAGTGCCGTCTTCGTCACGATTGATGATGATTTCGGCAAATTCCTCGGGCGTTTCGAGGCGCCCGTGAACATTGATCGGCAACTGGAACTGCACACCGGTATCATACGGTGCGCCGCCAATCGTACCCGCCGCGACCTGCACGTTCTGGCTTTGAATGGCCGAAACAACATCGCCCGCGGTCAGGCCGCGTTCGGCAACCTTGTCCGGGTTAAGCCAGATGCGCATCGCGTAATCACCCGACCCGAACAGACCGACCTGCCCGACGCCCTTGATACGCGCTAGCTGATCCTTGACATTCAGGGTCGCGTAGTTGCGCAGATACAGCATGTCATAGCGGTCATTTGGCGAGAGCAGATGCACCACCATCGTCAGATCCGGGGACTGCTTTGACACCGTCACGCCAAGCTGACGGACGATATCGGGCAAACGCGGTTCGGCCTGCGATACCCTGTTCTGGACTTTTTGCTGTGCCAGATCGGGATCGGTCCCGATTTCAAAGGTCACGGTCAGGCTGAGACGGCCATCGGTCGTTGCCAGCGAGTTGACATACAGCATCCCCTCGACCCCGTTGATCTGTTCTTCAAGCGGGGAGGCGACGGTTTGCGCAATTTCGGCCGGGTTTGCACCGGGGAATTGCGCTTCGACCACGACGGTCGGCGGCACGACTTCCGGATATTCGGAAATCGGCAAATTCAGCATGGCAATTAAACCTGATAACAATATCAGGACGGATAGAACGCCAGCGAAAATCGGGCGATCCACAAAGAATCTGGATATATTCTGCATAACGGTCAGCCTAGTCTTTGCGCGCAGTCAAGCATCCGTCAGGATGCCGAGGCCTGCAGAATTTCAGGAGCAACAGGCATACCGGGTCGAACTTTCATGATCCCGTTCACAATCACCATGTCACCGGGTTCAAGCCCGGATGTCACGATGCGGCGCCCGTCAACTTCGGAACCCAGCGTCACCTGACGATAGGCAACCGTGTTATCCGACTGGACCACGTAAACGAATTTACGGTCCTGATCGGTGCTGATTGCTTCTGGTGAAATCAGGATGACATCCTTTTGACCCGGTGTACCAAGCTGCAGGCTGGCGAAGCTTCCGGGCAGCAGGGCGCCGTTGCTGTTTTCAAACAGGGCACGGGTGCGGATGGTTCCGGTACGGGTATCAATCCGGTTATCAAAGCTGTGAACGAAGCCGGAAATGGTTTCGCCACCGGCGACAGTCATGCGAACCGGGATTTGCTGTGCTGCACCGCCGACCTTGTTGGCATCATAGATGCTGGCGAAATAGGTTTGTTCGTCCAGATCGAAATCGGCATAGATTTTACCTGTCGAGACAATCGTGGTCAGAACCGGTGCGTTCGGCCCGGCATTCACCTGATTGCCGACGGTCAGCTCAACCCGGCTGACGCGACCGTCAATCGGTGCCTTGACGAAGGCATGATCAAATTCGATTTCGGCAAGTTCGAGCTGCGCCAGGGCGCGGTTGACCTGGCTTTGAGCGACCTGATGGGTGTTGACGCGTTCGTCAAAGACACGTTTGGAAACGGTGCCATTGGCCACCAGTTTCTCGGCACGTGCCTTTTCCTTGGCGGCAAGCGACAGGGTCTGGCGGGCAGCCGCCAGTTCGGCCTTGGCTTCGTCAACGGCGGCCTTGTAGGTGCGGGGATCGATGACTGCCAGAATATCGCCTTCCTTGACGATCTGGCCGTCTTCGAAACGGATATCGACAATCGCACCACTGACCTGCGGGCGAAGCTGGACTTCCTCAACCGCGCTCAAGCGGCCGGAGAAATTGTTCCACAGCCTTACGGACTGGCTATGGACGCCTTGGACGGTAACAGGGGTGATTTGCGGTTCGGCCTGTGCGACGGCTTCGTCGGCACCGGCGGAACCAATCATGCTAAGCCCGTAACCACCGGCAGCAATCGCAACGATTGCAGCTGTGGCTGGCAGCAACATTCTCAGTTTGGATCGTGATTGCATCTTTCCATTTCCCAATAGCGTTACCCGCGCATTCGCGGACAGAATAACGGGAAGATGCGTACCGATCGGTTTGTTCGCAAGAGCGAAATGAAAAAAAATTGCAGCCGTTCTAAATTTTACGGATTATTCGGCAGCCGACAATGGGGCCTCTTTGGCCTTCATATCCCTGAATTCACAGCGCAAATCAAGGATTCGGCAGATGCCGACACGCAAATCAGACCGAACAGTATCGGCACAGTTAAAAACCTTGCCATATGTCAGCGTGCCATGCACGAACTGGAAAACAAGACGCGCAAGAGTCGTGACGTCGGCATCGCCCGAAAGCATGCCTTCGCCCTTCAGGCCGCGAATCATCGAGGCAAGATACTTGATCTGTTCCTCGGCCAGTTCGCGTGAACAGTCCTGAATTTCGATGTCTTCGGGGCCGACCTGGCCACCGGCGGTAAAGATGGGGCAGACACAGACCTCTGTATCGCCCGGTACGCCCTGTGTTTTCTGCTTGTTCATGACCAGGTCGATATAGCGGTTCAACTGATCAAGCGGGGCGATTTCAGGGGAAAAGATGGATCTGAGTTCATCCTTGCCCTTGTCCCAGTGATGACGGGCAGAGGCGGCAAACAGGGCCGCCTTGCTGTCAAAGTGATGATAGAATGCGCCCTTGGTGACCCCTGCATGCTTGCAGACATCACTGACACCAATATCGTGATAACTGCTGGTCCACAGCAATTGTATGGCTGTCTCCAGCAGCTTTGTCCGGGTCTCGGCAGCGTTCCTCATTTTCACACCATTTTTTTCGTCTTCTGTATTCAATATACGTACCGGTTGGTATTTTTCAAGGCTTCCACGGCCTTTATTGTATTTTCATCATATAAAAACGGCAGGAGGATGGCAGTAAATTAAATCGATTCAATTACTTCGTGGCCTGTACCCTCTTTAAAAAAGTTGCCAACCAACTGGCATCCGGGTGCTCCTGACATTTCGGGAGATATCCACACCCCGGCGAAGCCAAAAAAAAGAGGGCACTGAAGCGCCCCCTTTTTGCGAAAATCCGTGACGGGCCGATCAGCCGCCGACCATGGCCCTGATCTGACGGTTGGCCACCGTGATCATCGAAAGATCGATCTGCCCTGCGGCACGCAGCTCGTCGATCAATTGGTCACAACGGGCACAACCGCGCTGATGATCATCAACCCATTTCCGAACCAGATCACCGCCAACCGTGCCATTCTTGCCGGAAGCAAGCACCACACGTGTCAGTTCGCGCTGATGACCGAACAGATCATCAATTGCGGCTGCACGGGCCAGTTTCTGCCAATGGGTTTCGGCTTCGATGGACTCGGCTGCTGCACGCAGCAGGCCAAGCTGGAATCGTGCGCCGATGGCAAAATAGGTTGCCCCGACATCGATGACATCACGCCCGGTTGCCTCGGCGATGCGGACGATATCGCAAACGGCGACCATCTGCTGCATCGCTGCCACCCGGCGGGCCAGATCTTCGGGCACGCCCCGGTCGATCAGGGATTGCGATTTCTGATCCAGGGTCGTGCGGAAGGCCGCATCGGCAGGGACAATATCGTCAAACGCCTCGATCACCTTGGCAACCGCCGGACGGAACAGCGCGATCTTTGCCCCGACATTCAATTCCTCGCAATTGCGCAGGAACCACAGGGTCACATCTTCGACCATGCGATTGATGTAGGAGAACATCGCGATCTGAACCTTGGCATCGACCTTGTTGTCGAGGGCCTCGATACCCGACCACAGTTTGCGCAGGCCGAACACCGCACGGGTAATCAGATAACCGCGCGATACATCCACCGCCGAAAGCCCGGTTGCTTCCATCATGTCATGCACGAAGGTCCCGCCAACGCGGTTGACCAGACTGTTGGTTCCCACGGTTGCGATGATTTCGCGTTTCAGACGATGGTTGGAAATCGCCGCGCTGTATTTTTTACGAACTGCCGTCGGGAAATACCGCACCAGTTCCTCGACAAGGATCGGATCATCGGGCAGATCGGATTTAAGCACCTCGTCATACAGCCACAGCTTGGCATAGGGCATCAGAACCGAGATTTCCGGACGGGTAAGGCCCTGATGGGCAGCCGTGCGACGTGCCAGTTCCTCGTCATCGGGAAGATATTCGATTTCCCGGTTCAGGCGACCTTCGCGTTCGAGCATCCGGATCAGGCGAACCTGCGCATCAAGCGCATCCCCGCCCCCGGCAAAGGCGTTCGAGATCGCCTGGCTTTGCAGATAGTTATCACGCAGCACCAGATCACCGACCTCGTCGGTCATTTCGACCAGCAGTTTGTTACGCTGCTTTTCGGTCATGTCGCCGGCGGCCACCACCTCGCCCACAAGGATCTTGATATTGACCTCGTGATCCGAGCAGTTGACACCCGCCGCATTATCGATGGCGTCCGTATTCAACCGTCCACCAGCATGGGCATACTCGATACGACCGCGCTGTGTGCAACCAAGGTTGGCACCCTCGCCGATGACCTTTGCGCGGATATCCTTGCCATTGATGCGAATGGCATCGTTGGCCCGGTCCCCGGCATCGGCATTCGATTCCGTCGATGATTTGATATAGGTCCCGATCCCGCCGAACCACAGAAGTTCAACATCGGATTTCAGGATGGCTTTCATCATCTCGGCCGGTGTTACCTTGCCGGTGCCAAGATCAAGCAGCTTGCGGACCTCGGGCGAGGGATCAAGCGTCTTGGCCTTGCGGTCAAAGATTTCGCCGCCCTTTGACAGGACCTTGGTATCGTAATCGGCCCAGCTTGAACGCGGCATATCAAACAGTCGCTGCCGTTCGGCAAAGCTTTTCGCCAGATCCGGGTCGGGATCGACGAAAATGTGCATATGGTTGAAGGCGGCAACCAGCTTGATCTGTTCGGACAACAGCATGCCGTTGCCAAACACGTCACCCGACATATCGCCCACACCGGCAACGGTGAAGGGTTCTTTCTGGATGTCCTTGCCGATTTCGCGGAAATGACGTTTGACCGATTCCCATGCACCGCGTGCGGTAATGCCCATTTTCTTATGGTCATAGCCCTGCGAGCCACCCGATGCGAAGGCATCGTCCAGCCAGAAGCCATAATCACGGGCAACACCATTGGCGATATCCGAGAAGGTCGCAGTCCCCTTGTCAGCAGCAACAACCAGATAGGGATCATCGTCATCAAGACGGCGCACACGTTCCGGCGGAATGATGTCGCCACCGACAATATTGTCGGTAATATCAAGCATCCCGGACATCAGCGTTTTGTAACAGGCAATGCCTTCTTCAAGGAATGCTTCGCGACCGCCATCGACCGGAGGCCGTTTAACGACAAAGCCGCCCTTGGAGCCGACCGGCACAATGACCGCGTTCTTGACCATCTGGGCCTTTACCAGACCCAGAATCTCGGTCCGGAAATCTTCCTGACGGTCTGACCAGCGGATACCACCGCGCGCCACCGGACCACCACGCAGATGGACGGCCTCGACCCGCGGTGAATAGACAAATATTTCGCGCCAAGGACGCGGAAGCGGCAGATCTTCTACCATGCCGGAATTGAATTTTACCGACAGATAGGGTTTCGGATTGCCGTCCTTGCCATACTGGAAATAGTTGGTGCGAAGCGTTGATTGAACGAGATTGAGGAAGGCGCGCAGAATGCGGTCCTCGTCCGGGTTCATCACATCTTCAAGACGGGTGATGATATCGCCTTCGATGGCCTCGGCTTCAACAGCCAGCCCCGGATCGCGATCCGGATCAAAGCGCGCAATGAACAGATCAACAATCGTTGCCGCAAGACCCGCATTATTGGCGAGTGTTTTGGCCATGTAATCCTGCGAGAAGGCCGATCCCATCTGGCGCATGTATCGGGCATAGGTCCGCAGGATGACGACTTCGCGCCAATGCAGCCCGCCCAGCAGAACAAGACGGTTAAAGGCGTCGTTTTCGACTTCGCCATGCCACATGCGAATGAAAAGTTCCTGGAACTTGTCACGCACATCATGCAGGTGGAATTCGCCGTCAACCAGCACCCCGAAATCGTGAATGCGGACATTCACATCCGTATCGCGCGGTTCAACCTTGAACGGGTTCTCGGTAATGACCTTGAGCCCCATGTTTTCAAGCATCGGCAAGACGTCAGAAAGCGGCACCGGTGCACCGGGGTTGTATATCTTGAAGCGCAGTTCATTCTCGGCCGCTTCGATCGGGCGATACAGGTTCACCCGCAGGTCCGATGATTTGATCACGTCCTCGATACGGTCGATATCAAGAGCCGCGGTATCGACACCGAACCGATCACGGTAGTCGCCCGTGAAACTTTCGCCGTAACGACGGTAAAGTGCCAGACCGCGTTCTTCGCCCATTTCACGCACCAGCACCTGACGCAGGGTATCGGCCCAGTCACGTGCGGTTTCGACAAGCTGACGTTCGATATCGGCAACATTGTATTCCGGCAGTTCGCCCGGCGTGGTTTTGACCAGAAGGTGCAACCGCGCAAGGGGGCTATCGCCGATCAGGGTGTAATGTGCCGTGACCTTGCCATCAAAGGCGGCTTCGATCACCGACTGGAACTTCATGCGAAGCTTGGTCGAGAACCGATCCCGCGGGCAGAAAACCTGACAGGAAACAAACCGTTCAAAGGCATCACGGCGCACGAACAGTGCGATCCGCTGGCGTTCCTGCAGATGCAGGATGCCCATGCAGATATGATACAGATCGTCGAGTTCGATCTGGAACAGCTCGTCACGCGGGAAGGTTTCAAGGATATTGACCAGCGCCTTGGCATCGTGGCTGGCTGGCGGGAAGCCGGCGCGCTTGATGGTTTCGGCGAGCTTCATACGCAGAAGCGGGATCAGACGCGGGCTGAGGTTATAGGCGACCGAGGTAAACAGACCGACAAACAGGTGCTGGCCGATGACCTTGCCATCGTCATCAAACTGTTTGACCACAATGGTATCAAGATGCACCGGACGGTGCACGGTTGACTGTTTATTGGCCTTGGTCACCATCAGAAGGCTTGGCTGTGCCACAAAGGCCTGCACTTCGGACGACAGGTTGCCGATCTGGCGCAGTTCGTCAAAGATGTGGGTGCCTTCGCGGCGCAGAATCCCGAGCTGGCTTTGGGGATTAACGTCCACCTTGGCTTTCTTGCCCGTACCGCTGAATTTATATTCCCGGTAGCCAAGGAAGGTGAAATGGTCGTTATGAACCCAGCCCAGGAAATCCTGGGCTTCTTTCTGGTCTTCTGCAGAAATACCGGTTGGTGCGGTTCTGATGCCTTCCAGAACTTCGGCGACTTTTGACAGCATTGCCTGCCAGTCCTCGACCGAAAGACTGACATCGGTCAGAACATCTTCCAGACGGTCACGGATTTTCTGCAGAACGGCTTCGTCGGTCTGTTCGTCAATTTCAAGATGCATCACGGACTCACGTGGCGCATCCGAGCTTTCGACCCCTTCGACCGACTGCAATTCACCACGATCATCACGCGCGATACGCATGATCGGGTGGATAACCAGATGAACCGTCAGGTCGAATTCGTGAAGGGCAGATGTCACGGAATCCACCAGGAACGGCATATCGGTGTTGATCATCTCGATCACGGTGTGATCGGATTTCCAGCCATGCTCTTCAAGATCGGGATTATAGACCCGGATCTTGGCGGCATTGGCCGATGGGCGCTTTTGCGCAAATTTGTATAAAGTCAGTGCCGCGCCATAGAGCGAGTCGACGGATCGACCTGCCATGTCGTCAGGCGGTACATCCTTGTAAAAAAGGCGAACGAATGCTTCTGCATCCTTCGCCATCTTACCGGTCAAGCGTTGCTGGATCTGTTCGACAACCTTGTCGATGACTTCCCGTTTCGGGTCGTCGCTTCGGGCTTTCATGTCCAATTTCCCTTTTTATCGATTCTGTTTGCCAGAACCGAAGTGCCGACCTTTGCGGGCGGCACTACACACCTCGGATGTCACATGTATTTGGGAAGACAACCTGAAGTTCCCCACACCCGGAAATGACGGAAAACTGCAGCTTCCTTCCAAGGCTACACATAGCGGATCATCTGCCTAAAAACTATGCTTCTGCACAAAAAAAAATCGTTCGCTCAATAGGTTCAGATCGACGGAACCCTGTATTCCAATTGGGGATTGTCACAGAATTTTACACTTTGCTGCGCTGCAAAATCATCTAAGCTTTATCTGGTGCGCGAATCAGAAGTCCGTTTCGCATCCGCAAAACACAATAAAGCAGGAGATGCCCCGTGCTGGCAGGAAAGAAGGGCCTTATCGTCGGAATTGCCAACGACAAATCGATTGCCTATGGCTGCGCCCGAATTTTCAACCGGGAGGGTGCAGAGCTTGCGATCACCTATCTGAATGACAAGGCCGAAAAGCATGTCCGACCTTTGGCAGAAGGACTCGGTGCCCCGATCATCACCCCGCTTGACGTTCAGAACGAAGATCAGATGGATCGGCTGTTTGACAGGATCGCCGATCAATGGGGGAAACTGGATTTTGTCCTGCATTCCATCGCATTTGCCCCCGGCGATGACCTGCATGGGCGGGTGATCGACTGTTCACGCGACGGCTTTCTGACCGCAATGGATATTTCGTGCCATTCGTTTCAGCGACTGGCAAAACGCGCCGAACCATTGATGATTGATGGCGGCGCACTTTTGACCGTCACCTATATGGGGTCGGAACGGGTTATTGACCATTATGGGGTCATGGGCCCGGTCAAGGCCGCGCTTGAAAGTGCAACCCGATACATGGCCGCCGAACTTGGCCCGAAAAACATTCAGGTCCATGCGATTTCACCCGGCCCCCTTCTGACACGCGCGGCATCGGGCATTGCCGAGTTTAACACCCTGATGAACACGGCCCAAAGCCGATCACCGGGGCGCAGGCTTGTCACCATCGACGAGATCGGCGAACTGGCGGCGTTTCTTGCCAGCGACCGGTCACGCGGGATTACCGGCGACGTAATCCATGTCGATGGTGGCTATAACATCATGGGCTAGGGCCGGAAAACGCCGCTGCTAACCGATGACACTATCTTCGAAGACGATATTGTCCTCGGTGAAATCGGCAAGATCGGCATTTTCGATCAGCACGCCATAGTCATAGGGGCGACCATCGCTGAAATCGACATACAATCCGGCGTCTGTTTCTTCGGCGTGGGCGATGAAGTCGGAAAAATCGTGGATGCCGCTTTTTTCCTGAAACTCGCTTCCAAGCTGAAGCCTGTCACCATCGGGGCCGGTTTCAAAATCGGCAATCCGGTCGCGTTCGGCACCCCCTTCGAACACCCGCCACAAAAACGTATCGGGGCCATCATCCTGCGGATATCTGTCACTATTGCCGCGCAGGAAATCGTTGCCATCGCCACCCTCGATGATGTCATGACCATTTCCACCGTGCAGGACATCATGCCCGTCCCCACCACGCAGAACATCATCGCCAAAATGCCCCTGCAGGACATTCCGACCAGCATCGCCGATCAACAGGTCATCATGGATTGTGCCGTAAAGATTTTCGATATCATGGACAACGTCGCCTTCGGCTTCGCCGCCCTGAAAAACACCGGTTTCAAGGTTGATCGAAACGCCGCTGTCTCCATTGTAGCGCAGTGTGTCGCTTCCAGCGCCGCCGTCGACATAATCAGCATCGGCACCGGGGCTTAGCATATCGTCCCCATCACCCCCCAACAGGGTATCCTCGCCGTCGCGCCCCGTGATGGTATCGTCCCCTCTGCCCCCCAGAAGGGTGTCATTGCCGGGATCATTGCCAAGATAATCACCATACAGGAAATCGTCCCCGTCACCGCCCAGCAGCAAATCGCTGCCGCCACGCCCCCACAGCACATTACTTTCGGCATCGCCAATTAAAGTATCGTCGAACGGACTTCCTTCAACCACTTCGATACCAGCAAGCCGGTCACCTTGTGCCTCGCCGCCATGACCTGTTCCATCCTGAAGGTCAACAATCACGCCTTCTGTTGCGGTATCGGTATCGTAGTTGGCGCTATCACGTCCGCCGGGGCCACCGTCAAGCAAATCCGCTCCCGGCCCGCCTGTCAGCTCGTCATCCCTGCCAGCTCCATAAAGCTGATCATCTCCGGCCAAGCCATAAATCGTGTCATTATCACCTGATCCGACAAGGCTATCATTGCCTTCCGTTCCTGTAACGACCGCCATGGAATCCTCCTGCAGCTGACAACATCAACTACAGATTTAAATACATATTCCTGTGCGTATCAATATTCGTAAAATAGAATGAAATATAAACTTAAATTATACAAAATGACCATTTTCAAAAAATGACCATAACGCATTTTAATACATGAAATATTAGAAATTATTTTGCCGTTTTCCGGATTTTATTGCGTCATCTGCAAGCGGAGCCGCTTTTACAATTTGCTTCTGAAGTGCCAGAACCAGCTCTGCATCGGGATCCGGTGCGCTGGCAGCAAACAAATCTGCCGTGTCGCCGCTATTGATCGCAATCATGCGCTTTTCCGTTTCGGCCTGGGTTTCAACACGCCCGTCGGAAACCAGATGCCGCAAATCAAACCCGGCACGTTTGAGCGCCGGCGCGATCAGCAATGTGCGATGGCAGTCCAGCGGATCCTTTTCCGCGCACATCAGGCAGATGCGGTATTTGCCTGCGCCCGAGATCAGACGATCAATCCCGGCTTTGAATTCCGGGCGTGCTGCCATCAGGTCGTAGCTTAGCCGACCATCGGGATACAATGTCGGGTCCTGCGGCTTTCCGCCCAGAACATCCCCCATGAAAACGTAAGCAATACCGTTCTCGCGCAGGAACGGACCAAAGGTATCGGCATCAAACGCCTTCCAGTAATTCGATCCCCGGAAAGTCCGGATATCGGCCACGGCCGTAATGCCCTGCCCCTTTAAAAGGGCAAGCAAACTGTCCCGATCATGCCCGGCATAACCGACGGTCCAGATAATGTTGATGGAAGTTTTGTCATCAGCCATGCATTCAAGACAACGCATTTCAGATAAATTGGCAAGTCCCTATCAGATCGGGGAAAACCGGACCTAAACCACGCCATTGACCTGCATTTGCTTCAAGCCCATCAGGTCATCGACCATGGCAGCCCCGACCGGACGAGAGAAATAATACCCCTGCACGTGATCACAGCCAAGCTGGCGCAGATACGATAACTGGCCAGCAGTTTCAACACCCTCGGCCGTCGCTTCCAATCCGGCAACATGGGCAAAATCAATGATCGCACGCACCATCTCGCGGTCATAGCCAGACTGCTCCAAGCCATCGACAAAACTGCGATCAATTTTGATCAGATCAACATCAAGTTGCCGCAACCGGCCAAGCGACGAGAAGCCTGTCCCGAAATCATCAATTGCAACCTTTATACCGAGCGCCTTGAGTTCTTTCAGACTGAGCTGGCATTGCGGGGAATTGGCCATCACGGTCTCGGTCACCTCGATTTCAAGCTGTTCGGGCGCCATTCCGGTGTCCTGCAGGACCTGACTGACACGACCAACATAATCCGGATCATCAAATTCAAGCACCGAGACGTTTACCGCGACAACGATATCGGGCCAATGCATGCCCGCCTCGCAGGCAGCACGCAAAACCCATGCGCCAAGCTCGCGGATCAGGCCTGCTTCTTCGGCAATCGGAATGAAGGTGTCAGGGGGGATGTTTCCGTGTTCAGGATGCTGCCAGCGCATCAGGGCTTCCACACCACGGATGCGATCATCACGAAGCCGGTAGATCGGTTGAAACAGTAATTTTAACTGATCCTGCCCCTGTTGGTGCAGAGCCCGGCGAAGATCCACCTCGATATTGCGTTTTTCACGCTGGGCGGCATCCATATTTTCATCAAAGCCAACATATCGGTTCCTACCGATCGATTTAGCCCGATAAAGCGCAACGTCTGCCCGACGGATCAACTCGTTGCGGTCAATCTTTCCGTCCCGGCAAAACGCGACACCAATGCTGAGTCGAATGTTTATGTGCCGTCCACCAAACCGCAATGGTTTGCGACAGGCATCAAATATCGCGTCACAGAAAATTTCGGCCGCACCAAGTTCGTCAACATTGGTAAGAAGAACGGTAAACTCGTCGCCTCCGACCCGTGCCACGATGCCGTTATTGCCCACCAGATTACGCAAACGATCGGCGATGTTACAAATCAGGGCATCCCCCGCCGGATGCCCCATTGTGTCGTTGATCTGCTTAAAGTGGTCAAGATCAACAAACAACAAGGCAATCCCGTGCCCTTTCGATTGATGTTCGACCAGAATATCATCAACGCTGTCATTGAAATGGCTGCGATTAGGCAGCCCTGTTAACGGATCATGCTTTGCCAGATGAAGCATGCTGGCTTCGGCCTGTAACCGGCTTTGGTTATGGCGCCGAAGCAGAATCAAATACCCTGCGACGATCGCCACCAGAACGACACCGATCACAATCAGCAACGGCAAAAGATACGCGAAAACCGTCGAGCCCGGCAGATAGGGCGTCCAGATAAAGTACCCTATCGTATCACCGCCTTCATCGTGCAGGCCCAGCACTTTCTCAAGAGCACTACTGTCGTCGATCCGGGAAAAACGAATACCGTCAAACTGATATTTCTGTTCGATTTCGCTTAGAAATCCATCGTCCAGAAAGCGGACGGCCAAGTGGGTATATTGCTGCCCCGGCACCTCTTCGATGTCACCGGTATCCGAAATGATGGGTTTGGCGCTGACAATTGCCGGACGTCCCATAATAATGCGGACATCCGCGGCACCGGGCGTATCGAGATTTGCATCCGGCTCGAAGGCTTCAATATTGCGCATCTTGTCGCGCAACTCGGCAACAAGGCTGGCCGCAGGCTCCTGAATCGTTCCGTAAAAGACGGCGTTCGCAATATTTTCAGGAACATAGGCGTAAACAAGCCGGTCATCCGGCGCGACAACGAATGATCCGTCATGGTGAAAATAATCCTCCATCCAGACACCGAGATTCCAGTCCAGCCATTCAAGATCGCGTTTTCGGACGGCATTAACCGTGTCATCCCAAACGGTAACGCTTTCCTGATCATGTGCGATCAGATTGCGCGTATCGGAAATAACACGCGCAAACAGCCGCCCCTGGCGGTCAATCGCGACCTTATCTGCTCCGTGCGTTGACCAGTACAGCAATCCGAAACCCGCGAAATTCAACACCAGGGCAACAATCACAGCAGGAAGAATGCGGCTAAGAAGGTAGTGCTTTTGATTAATTTTCGTGTCCTCGATCGCACCAGTTCAAGCCCAAAAGGCTAGTGGCGGCCTATTCTTACGAAGGGCTAATCAGTTACTAAAAAGATTTGCTGTCTGGCGACCAAATTCAATAGGCATCATGGCTAACTCGTATCGCGCCTGACCTATCGCGCAGGGCAATAGGCGGGTAATCGGACGGGATCAAAGGCTTTGATGATCGGGAAAAGGAGAGAAATGCGCGGATTTCCCGAACGCAAAAGGCCCAAAAGCAAAAGGCCGCCCCGAAGGACGGCCTTTGAACTTTCATCATGGAGCGGGCGAAGAGATTCGAACTCTCGACCCTAACCTTGGCAAGGTTATGCTCTACCCCTGAGCTACGCCCGCATCATCATGAAAGCATGATGAGGAAACCACCTGATGGAGCGGGCGAAGAGATTCGAACTCTCGACCCTAACCTTGGCAAGGTTATGCTCTACCCCTGAGCTACGCCCGCATTCATCAGTATTTCCTGCCCCTGTGGAGCGGCGCGGATAATAGCCCAACAAAACGTGATTGCAACCCTTTTTTCCATCAAATCGCCACCACATCCAAAATGGCGGTTTTCCTTGACTTTTTACCCTTAAAACAGGGAAATCACGCCAACATGCTGCAATTTGCGTCCTAATTGCAATCTGACCATCTTCGCGCGACCCAGCCAGAAGGAAAACAGGATGAGTGATCCATCAACCGCACTTTTCGATTATCTCGAAAATCTTGGGATCGAAACCCGCACGCACGAGCATGTGCCGCTGTTTACGGTCGAGGATTCGCAAAAGCTGCGCGGGGATCTGCCGGGCCTTCATTCCAAGAACCTTTTTGTCAAAGACAAGAAGGATGCCCTGTGGCTTGTCGTGGCTGAGGAAAATACCGAAATCCGCATGAACCACCTGCACAAGACACTGGGTTGCGCGCGGCTTTCGTTTGGCAAACCGGAACTGCTGCTTGAAACGCTTGGCGTCATTCCGGGATCGGTCACACCCTTTGCCCTGATCAACGATCATTCGCGAAAGATCAACTTCGCCCTGGATGCGAAGCTGGCCAACGGAGACATTCTTAACTTCCACCCCTTGCGGAATGACAGAACCACGACAATTCAGTCTGATGACCTGCTTCGATTTGTCACCAGTCTTGGCTACGAAATCAGAATTATCGATTTTGATGAAAAAATAGATTCGTTCTGATTCCGCACAAATGCTCATAAAGCCTTTTACCGCGAAACATTAAACTATAAGATTTTCCTAATGTTATGCAGAAGCCTCTTGTCGAACGGCGGTTGAGGCATCATCTAGAATTGAGAATTAGTGAGTAAACGATAATGTCTATCATTCTTGACGCCACCGCCCCGAATGCCACCCCCACCGCTGGACAGGACAAAGACCTGATCAAGGACAGCGGCATTGAAACCTTTGTCCAGGACGTCATCGAACCCTCGATGGAAGTCCCTGTTGTCGTCGATTTCTGGGCCCCCTGGTGTGGCCCGTGCAAAAGCCTGACGCCAACCATCGAAAAGGTGACACGCGAGGCTGGCGGGCGCGTAAAGCTGGTCAAGGTCAATATCGATGAAAACCAGGAACTGGCGATGCAATTGCGCATCCAATCGGTTCCGACGGTCTATGCCTTCAAAGGCGGCCGTCCGGTTGACGGTTTTCAGGGCGCGCAGCCAGAAAGCGAAGTCCGTGCGTTTTACGAGCGTCTTGCAGGCGGCCCGATCGAAAGCCCGATTGCAGCAATTCTGGATCAGGCGGCTGGAGCACTTGCGGATGACGACCATGAAACAGCCCATGGCCTTTATGTTGGCGTACTTGAACGTGAACCTCAGAATGAAACAGCGATTGGCGGCATGATCCGCTGCATGGTCGCAATGGGAGAAGTTGAAGAAACCCGCCATTTTGTCGACAACATGGCCGAAGCAGATCGTCTGAAGGCACCGATTGCATCTGCGATCAGCGCGCTTGAACTGGCGGAAACCGGTTACAGCAAGGAAGACCTTGATGTCGCACGCGCAAAAGTCGCCGCCAATCCGGATGACCTGCAGGCACAGTTTGATTTGGGCATGGCCTGCTTTGCCACCAACAAGCGCGAAGAAGCCGTCAACGCCATGATTGCGATCATTCGCAAAGATCGCAGCTGGAACGACGATGCCGGTCGCACCCAACTGATCAAGTTTTTCGAGGCATGGGGCCCAATGGACCCGGCCAGCGTTGCGGGGCGCCGCGCACTCTCGACGGTTTTATTTTCATGAGCATATGCGGTCCTTTCGATCCCAGTTTTTCGGATCTTCCAGATACATTGCCGGTCTTTCCGCTAAGTGGCGCGCTTCTGCTGCCGCGTGGCCATCTGCCGCTTAATATCTTTGAGCCGCGTTATCTGAACATGATCACCGATGCCCTGGGGCAGGACCGCATGATCGGCATGGTTCAGCCACGCCCGGACGGGCGCAATACCTATTACATGGACCCGGACAATCCACCGGTCTTCCAGACCGGCTGTGCCGGTCGCATCACGGCGTTCAGCGAAACCGATGATGGTCGTTTCCTGATCACCCTGACGGGCGTCTGCCGGTTTAACATCGTCGAAGAACTTTCGATGCAGGGCGGCGGTTATCGCGCTGTTCGCGGTGATTTCACCCCGTGGAAGGATGATTTGCTGTTGCCATCGGCGGATTTGAAACCGATTGATCGTGACCGTCTCCGGCAGGCACTGGAAAGCTATTTCGCCCAGCATTCATTGCGATCCTGCTGGGATACACTTAGCGATACCGACGATGAAATGCTGGTAACCGCCATCGCGATGGGCTGCCGGCTCAGCCCGCTCGAAAAACAGGCTTTGCTCGAATGCGCAAGCCTGTATGATCGCGGCGATATGCTGACAACCCTGCTGGAAATGGCAGCCCACCCACGGGCCCCCCAAACCGCCAGCAACTAAACGTAATATGAAGGCCCAGAACAATGACCGCGACTCACAGCCCGGTAGACCCGAAACTGCTTGAAATCCTTGTTTGCCCGGTCACCAAAGAGACACTGGAATATAATCGCGAACAGAACGAGCTGATCAGCGTCAAGGCGGGCCTTGCATACCCCATCCGTGACGGCATTCCGATCATGCTGCCTGATGAAGCCCGCGTCATCGAAGACTGATTGTGACGGTTTTCATGTCGGAAGACAGCTTTACCCCGCGCTTCAGCCCGGTTGAAATCAACTATCTGCGTGACGACCATATTCTGGAAGTCGTCTGGGATGATGGGCTGACATCAAGATTTAGCGCCGAACTGCTGCGGGTCGAAAGCCCGTCTGCCGAGGTGCAAGGGCACCACCCGTCCGAAAAGAAAATCATTCCCGGCCGCCGCCATGTCGGCATCATCGACATCGTTCCGGTCGGGAACTATGCGGTGCGCATCACATTTGATGACCTGCATGATAGCGGCCTTTATAGCTGGCAGTATCTGCGCGACCTTCATGCCAATCAGGACCAGCTTTGGGCGGATTACCTTCGCGCCCTTGAAACACGCGGCCTGTCACGCGATCCCGTGCGTCGTTAAAGCAACAGACCGCCTCTGATCCGACCCATAAGCAAAAACGGCCCTGCCATGTGACAGGACCGTTCTTGGGATCAGACAACAAACCGGAAAGTTTGCCGTCGGCAGTGATCAGAAGCGGTAACCGACGCCGATACCGAAGACCCACGGATCAAGATCCACATCAACCTTGGCCGGCGATGCCCCGCCAAGGTCGGCAGTTACCGTTGTGTTCAGGAAGAGTTTCTTGACGTCAACGTTCAACGACCAAGGGCCAGATATTGCATAGTCAAAACCAGCCTGGAACGCATAGCCAAAGCCATCGTCATATTTAACCGAGTTCGCAGCGCCAGATTTCTCGTTATAGAACATGGTGTAGTTCAAACCTGCACCAACATACGGGCTGAAACGCTGATCCGAGAGGAAGTGGTATTGCACCGTCAAAGTTGGCGGAAGCAGATTAACCGAGCCGAGATCAACATCGGGATTCTGCCATTTAACATCATGCTTGGTCGTTGCGGCGATCAACTCGAGAGCAATGTTGTCGGTAATGAAGTAAGAAAAATCCACCTCGGGAACGTAATCATTGCTGACCTTGCCTTCCCCGGTAGCAATGTCACCGGTCGAGGTATCTTCGTCCGGCACTACACCGATAACACGGCCGCGAATGAGAATATCGCCTGCCTGTTTGGTTTTAAATGCTGCTTCCTGCGCCTGTGCGCCGGTTGCCGCAATCATCATTGTGCCAACAACAGCACAGCAGGCCACAGTGGCCATCAATTTCCGGGTAAGTGTCATGTTTATCCCCTGCATTCAAAAATACGTCACGGGGACACTGCGCCTTCGCAAACGCGAAAAGCTTGACTCAAATCAACATAAGCCGATGAAAAGCGACACAATTTTGAATTGTTTTTAACTGCGCACAGATAACCAAACCAAAAGGCGATCTTTAATTCCTAAAGATCGCCTTTTGACATCGATCACTATCTTGGGTAGGGGGAAGATTAAAGCGACTTACCCTGCATCAAGCGCGGCAGAGTCCCCGCATACCCCATGGCGTGCGACATGAAGGTTTTCTTGAGCGGCGGGATTTTCTGCACAACGGCAAGCCCGATATCGCGCGCCCAGCGCACCGGTGCAACATCATTGGAAAACAACCGATTGGTCACATCGGTAACCGCCAGCATCACCGTGTTGTCAAACCGGCGCCATTGTTCATATTCAGCCAGAACATCCAAACCACCGATATCACGACCGATACGGCGGGCTTCGACGAGAATTTCGGCAAGCGCGGCAACATCGCGTATGCCCATATTCAACCCCTGCCCGGCAATCGGATGCATGCCATGGGCCGCATCCCCGATCAGGGCGATGCGCGGGTCGGTGTAGCGATAGGCATGCTGCAGACCAAGCGGGTAACAGAAACGCGGACCGATGACTTCAAGATCGCCAAGATAACCATCAAACCGTCGATGCAGTTCATCGACAAAGGTCTCCTCGTCAAGATTGACCAGGTAATTGGCAAGATCGGTTGTTTCGGTCCAGACGATCGAACAGCGGTCGTCGGTCATCGGCAAGATCGCGAACGGGCCAGCGGGCAGGAAATGTTCCACGGCAAGGCCATTATGGGGCACCTTGTGCTTCACGGTACAGACCACGGCACTTTGCTTGTAGCTCCATTGGTAGGTCTTGATACCAGCCCATTTGCGCAACATCGAATTGCGCCCTTCGGCCCCGATGGCCAGTGAGCCGCGGATAGACCGGCCATCTGCCAGTGTCACCGTCATACCACCCTGATCACGTGCGATGGTTTCAACACTTGCCGGCGCGATCATGTCAACCAGATCGGTTTCGGCAATCGCCCGATAAAGCGCGCCCCGCGTGATCAGGTTTTCAACAATGTAGCCCAGCGGCTGGTTTCCGACATCCTTGTGATCGTAATGAAGGAATAGCGGACTTGTGCCATCGGCAATCCTGATATCAAGGATCGGCTCGGCCTCGTCTGCCATATATTTCCACGCACCAATTACATCAAGCACCGAGCGGGAAGCCGCGGCAATCGCACAAGTGCGCCCGTCATAATTGGCCGTAAGGATGGTTTTCGGATCAGCATAATCGATCACAACCGAACGCAGGCCACCATGCGCAAGCGCAAGCCCCATCGCAGCACCATTCAGCCCCCCGCCAAGAATGATGACATCGGTCTGAATCTGTTCCTGCTGAGCAACCATTGTGACACCTTTGCTTTCCAAGCCAGCCGGACAAAGTCACCTGACTTCTGACCGGAGAATCCATTTTCGACAGTTTTTACGCAAATCCGCCATCGAAAGATGTATCTGATTTAACCCCTCGCGATCCCGGCCACAAGCCAGAGCGATAAATTGATGCCGGATATCACAACGTCAAAGCAGATCAGCCGGGAAAAGACCGGGAATCGTATCTGTTGAATAGTCCGAGCCTTGGCTATAGCGATCCCGGTATTACATCACCTTGACGTAAAACAAGTTTTTCGGATCGCTATAGTTGATTAAAATTTATGCACAAATTTTAAACAGCGCCAAAATCTATGCACATTTTATATTCTGCGCCCTATTCCATCCTTGGCGAAAAATCACCTCTTAACCATAATTAATCATTTAATTTCAATTGGTTAAAAGATGATTTTTGAATCTGGCACGATTCTTGGTTTGTAGGTTGCGACTGCGAAATCGTGATTACCACGTCGGTACTCAACGGATATGCCGGGAGGTCGCAATATTATGAAACTCGTTACTGCTGTCATTAAGCCGTTCAAGCTCGATGAAGTTCGTGAAGCGCTTAGCGCGCTTGGCGTTCAGGGCCTGACGGTCACTGAAGTCAAAGGTTTTGGCCGCCAGAAAGGCCAGACTGAAATTTATCGTGGCGCTGAATACATGGTCAGCTTCCTGCCGAAAGTGAAGCTGGAAGTCGCGATCACGGATAATCTGGTTGATCAGGTTGTCGAAGCCATCACCAAAACTGCTCAGACCGGGAAAATCGGGGACGGAAAGATTTTCGTTCTTGATGTGAGCCAGGCGGTACGTATCCGCACGGGTGAAACCGGCGACGACGCCCTGTAAGTCCAGAGACAAGGGGAGACATTATGAACATTCCGATGAAGAAAACCGGCTTTGCCGCTCTTGCCGGGGCCGCTGCGCTGGCAATCACATCACCGGCCTTTGCTCAGGACGCGGGCGTTTCGGCCGAGACCCAATACATCCTCAACACCTTCAGCTTCCTGTTTAGTGGTGCGCTGGTGATGTGGATGGCTGCAGGCTTCGCCATGCTGGAATCCGGCCTGGTTCGCACCAAAAACGTATCGACCATTCTTTTCAAGAATATCGGCCTCTTCGCTGTTGCAGGTATCATGTATTACCTGATCGGCTACAACCTTATGTATATGGACGTTTCCGGCTGGATCGGTTCGCTCAGCCTGTGGAGCGCTGATGACGCTGCTGCACTTGGTGGCGATTTCTCCGGCGGGTATTCGGCGACTTCCGACTGGTTCTTCCAGATGGTGTTCGTTGCAACCGCAGCTTCGATCGTTTCCGGTACCGTTGCCGAACGTATCAAACTGTGGCCGTTCATGATCTTCGTCGTTGTCCTGACCGGTGTTCTGTATCCGATTACCGGTGCATGGACATGGGGCGGTGGCTGGCTGTCGGAAATGGGCTTTGCCGATTTCGCGGGCTCGACCATTGTTCACTCGGTTGGCGGCTGGGCTGCCTTGACCGGCGCAATCATCCTTGGTGCACGTAAAGGCAAATACGGCGCGGACGGTTCGGTTCATCCGATGCCCGGTTCGAACCTGCCGCTGGCAACACTTGGTACCTTCGTTCTGTGGCTCGGCTGGTTTGGCTTCAACGGTGGTTCGCAGCTTGCAATGGGTTCTGCTGCTGACGTCATCGCGATTGCCAACATCTATGGCAACACCTCGATGGCTGCTGCCGGTGGTGTTGTTGCCGCAGCAATCCTGACCCAGATCCTTTACAAAAAGGTCGACCTTACCATGGCGCTTAACGGTGCACTGGCTGGTCTGGTCTCGATCACTGCCGGTCCGGATACCCCGACCATCGGTTCCGCCATCATCATCGGCGCCATCGGCGGTATTCTGGTTGTTGTTGCAGTTCCGCTGCTCGACAAACTGAAAATCGACGACGTTGTCGGTGCTGTTTCGGTTCACCTTGTTTGCGGTATCTGGGGCACCATGGCGGTTCCGTTCACCAATGACGGTGCATCGTTTGGTGTTCAGCTGACCGGTGTTGTTGCGATGGGTGCCTTCACCATCATCGCATCGGCAATCGTGTGGCTGATCCTGAAATTCACGGTTGGCATTCGCCTTAGCGAAGAAGACGAAGCACTGGGCAGCGATGCTGTCGAGCTTGGCCTCGAAGCCTATCCGGAATTCGGTAAAGGTTCGCAGCGCTTCTAAGCGATCAGATTTCCTGACGGGTGCCATGCCTGCATGGCACCCTGCCTGTCAGACCGACTGACCCGCCTTGGGATATCCCAGTGGCGGGTCTTTTGTATTCTGCCCATGCTGCCTTTTTAGGCACGATTATGATCACAAGACATGCAAACAGCCCCATCCGGCTGTTACCCCGCCCGATATGAGCGTGATCGATTTCCCCCCGGCAAAGACCCGTTTTCCATTGTTCCGATCAATCAGTTTGCCCTGTTGGCACAGAAATTGATGTTGGGGCCCCTGAACAAGAATCCGGCTGCGCCCCGCAGACCGGACCGTGAGGAAACGCATTTAACAAATGGGGGTTGCCCGATGGAGGCATTCCAGACCGCCTCGGACGTATTTTTCGTCCTGATGGGCGCTATTATGGTGCTCGCCATGCATGCCGGTTTCGCCTTTCTTGAAGTCGGAACCGTACGCAAGAAAAACCAGGTGAACGCACTGGTTAAAATCATCGTCGATTTTGCCGTTTCCACCATTGCCTATTTTTTCATCGGCTATGGCGTTGCCTATGGTGTTGATTTCTTTAGCAATGCCGCGGTTCTTAGCGGATCTGCGATGGTTGACGGACAGCATCTTTTTGCGTCCAGCGGCTATGATCTGGTTAAATTCTTCTTCCTGCTGACCTTTGCGGCTGCAATCCCCGCAATCATTTCCGGTGGCATTGCCGAACGGGCGCGGTTTTATCCGCAGCTGATTGCCACCGCCATTCTGGTTGGCATCTTTTATCCGCTGTTTGAAGGATTGGTCTGGAACAATAATTTTGGCTTCCAGGATATGATTGAGGCCACCTTTGGCGCACCTTTCCACGATTTTGCAGGTTCCATTGTTGTCCACGCGGTTGGTGGCTGGATTGCCCTTGGTGCCGTTGCATCGCTTGGAGTCCGGCGCGGGCGTTACACCAAAACCGGTGGACTGGTTGGTATTCCGCCATCCAACATCCCGTTTCTGGCACTGGGATCATGGGTACTTTGCGTTGGCTGGTTTGGCTTCAACGTCATGTCGGCCCAATCGATTAGCGGCATTACCGGGCTGGTGGCCGTCAATTCGCTGATGGCAATGGTTGGCGGCATTCTGACGGCACTGGTCGCAGGACGTAACGATCCCGGTTTCGTTCACAACGGTGCACTTGCCGGACTGGTTGCCGTTTGCGCCGGGTCGGACGTCATGCACCCGATCGGCGCACTGGTCACTGGCGGTATTGCCGGTGTTCTGTTCGTCTGGGGCTTCAACCAGTGCCAGACCAGATGGAAGATCGACGACGTGCTGGGTGTCTGGCCGTTACATGGCATGTGCGGCCTGATGGGGGGCATTGCATGCGGCATTTTCGGACTCGAAACCCTTGGCGGCATGGGCGGCGTTTCGTTTGGCGCCCAGCTTGCCGGATCACTGATCGGTGCCGTGTTTGCCGCAATCGCGGGATTTGTGGTTTACGGCACGATCAAACGGACCATCGGCCTTCGATTGTCTGAAGAAGACGAGTTCGACGGGGCGGATATATCCATCCACAAAATCGGTGCCTATCCCGAGGATGATCTGCGCGCAAGCTGATCTGCCAATTCTTTGCCCTGATTTCCTGTCAAAAGCCCGGAAAGCGCATCTTTCCGGGCTTTTTCGTTATTCGAACCCCTGCCCTTAAATCTTTCTTTGTATTTTTGGCATAGGGGTAAAGTCAGGGGAGATTGCCCACATTTTACGGACACCCGCATTTTGACGCCTGTTGATATGTGACGGATCCATTCATGACCGGAATACCGAACGCGATGTTTAACCAGCGCCTTGATCAGTTGCCTGCCTATCCGTTCCCACGGCTTGCCGCCCTGCTGGAGGGGATTGAACCCGGCAAGACGCCCTTGGTGATGTCGATTGGCGAGCCGCAGCACGAACCGCCCGCGATGATCACTGAGGCGATGGTGAAGTATGCAAGTCTCTGGCACAAATACCCGCCAGGAAACGGCACGCCCGAGCTGCGAAGCGCCATCAAGGGATGGCTTGACCGCCGTTACAGCCTGCCTGCGGACATGATTGATCGGGATGCTCATATCCTGCCGGTCGCGGGAACCCGCGAGGCCCTTTATCTGATTGCAACCTGTGTCATCCCGCAGGATCAGCCCGGCCCGAAGCCCAAGGTTCTTCTACCCAATCCGTTCTATCAGGTCTATTGCGGTGCCGCGGTACTTAATGACGCGGAAATGGTGCCGCTGGCAGCAGATCCGGAAACGGATTTCTTGCCTGACCTTGATCAGATCGATATCGAAACGATTAAAGCCTGCAGCCTGTTTTTCCTGTGTTCACCAGCCAATCCGCAAGGGTCTGTTGCATCACGGGACTATCTTGAACGTATCATCGCCATGGCACAGGAACATGATTTCGTTCTGGCGATGGATGAATGCTACGCCGATATCTATGATCGCGAAGCCCCGGTTGGTGCACTTGAAATCTGTGCAGCACAGGGCGGCCGGATGGATAATGTAGTTGTTTTCCACAGCCTGTCGAAACGGTCCAGCGCGCCGGGATTGCGTTCCGGTTTTGTCGCGGGCGACCCGGTGATCATCAAACGTTTCAATGCCTTGCGCAGTTATTGTTCGGCCACCGTTCCAATGCCGATCATGGCCGCATCCGCCGAACTTTGGGCCGATGATGCCCATGCATCGCAAAACCGCGATCTTTACCGCGCCAAGATTGATGTCGCGCAGGAAATCTTTGGCAACCGGTTTGGCTTCTATCGCCCGCCGGGGGGCTTTTTCCTGTGGCTTGATGTCGGTGATGATGAAGCCGCCACCCGCAAAATATGGGCAGAGGAAGGTGTGAAAGTCATTCCGGGCAGCTATCTGTCGATCACGGATGCAGATGGCAACAATCCCGGAAAACGCTTTATCCGCATTGCGCTTGTCCATGACCTTGAAACCACCCGCGAAGGGCTTCGACGTATTGCCGACGCGCTGAGCTGAACCACGATCCCTGACCAATAGCGACGAAACGACAACGGATACCCCGATGAGCAGTCAGTCCAACCTTCTCGCACGCAGCACCGCCTTCATGCCGGGCAGTCTTGTCAATCTGCTGAAACGAAGCGGGTTGCAAATCTGCGGGCTTGTCCTGGTTGGTGCGGCAGTTGCCGTTTTCATGATGCTGATCGGCTTCCATCCCGGTGACCCGTCCTTCAACCATGCAGCTGATCGCAATGTGATCTTTAACCCGCTTGGCACATTCGGGGCTTATACCGCCGATCTCTTGCTTCGTACGCTCGGTCTAGCATCTGCCCTGCTGACGGTTCTGCTCCTTGGCTGGGGCCTGCGGCTGATTGCGGTTCGTCCGTTTAACTGGATGTGGGCACGGTTTCTGGTTCTGCCGCTCGCCCTGTTGCTCGTCGCGACGGCGGCTGCGGCCATTCGTCCGGGCATGCATTGGCCGCTTACGGTCGGGTTTGGCGGTTTTGCCGGTGATCTGTTGCTTTCCAAGCTTCAATACGGGTTCGAAATAATTGGTGTGCCGGGTGCACGTCCGCTGATTGCGCTGATTTCAATGGTGCTCGGCCTGTTCCTGACCATGTTCTGCATGGCCTATCATATGTCTGAATGGCAAAAGGTTGGATCGATCCTGACGCGTATCGCTGGCGGTATTATTTCCGGAATTGGTCGTGCCATTCCCAGCAATTCAGCAGATGAACGCCCGGGCGAACGTACAGCCGCCCGTAATCCGCGCATGCGTCAGGAACCGTCACTTGATAAGGGGAAACCCGGCCTCGGTGCTGCGATCAGTACCCGCCTGCAAGCGGCAACATCGTCAAATAACAACAATGACGACGATGATTTCGATGATGATTACAATGAAGCGGACCATGCCCCGCCGGTTCATATCGTCGCCGCACCGGCAGCAAAATTGCAGCCCGGCGAAAAGGCATCGGCCCAGCGTCAGGCATCCTTTGATCTTGGATCAGATGATTACCGGTTCCCGCCGCTTAGCCTTCTGCATGAACCCGACCCTGCCGACGCGACGCAGATCGATCAGGAAGCATTGGCGCAAAATGCCCGCCTTCTGGAAACCGTTCTTCAGGACTTCGGCGTTAAGGGTGAGATCGTTCAGGTTCGCCCCGGCCCGGTCGTTACCCTTTATGAACTTGAACCGGCCGCAGGTGTTAAGTCATCACGCGTGATCGGTCTTGCCGATGATATCGCACGTTCCATGAGCGCGATTGCTGCCCGTGTGGCGGTTGTACCGGGACGCAATGTGATCGGTATCGAATTGCCGAATTCGCGCCGTGAAACCGTGCATCTGCATGAAATTCTGGCATCCAGCGATTTTGAAAAGAATACCGGCAAGCTTAATATGAGCCTTGGCAAGGATATCGGCGGTACGCCGGTGATTGCCGATCTGGCGAAAATGCCGCACCTGCTGATTGCCGGTACGACCGGTTCGGGTAAGTCGGTTGGTGTAAATGCGATGATCCTGTCGCTGCTTTATCGCCTGAAACCGGAAGAATGCCGCTTCATCATGATCGATCCGAAGATGCTGGAACTGTCGATTTACGATGGTATCCCGCATCTTCTGACGCCGGTTGTGACCGACCCGCACAAGGCGGTTGTCGCCCTTAAATGGGCGGTGCGCGAAATGGAAGACCGTTATCGCGCCATGAGCCAGGTCGGTGTGCGTAACATCGCGGGCTATAACAAACGCATCAAGGAAGCAGCCGCCAAGGGCGAACAGCTTACCCGCCGCGTCCAGACGGGCTTTGATCCGGAAACCGGCAAACCGATCTTTGAAGATCAGGAACTGCCGATGGAGCCGCTGCCGTTTATCGTGGTTATCGTCGACGAAATGGCCGACCTGATGCTGGTGGCGGGCAAGGATGTCGAGGCATCGATCCAGCGTCTGGCACAGATGGCACGTGCGGCGGGCCTGCACCTGATCATGGCAACCCAGCGTCCGTCGGTCGACGTGATCACCGGTACGATCAAGGCGAACTTCCCGACACGTATTTCCTATTCCGTTACCTCGAAAATCGATTCCCGGACCATTCTTGGTGAAATGGGTGCCGAACAGCTTCTGGGTCAGGGGGATATGCTGTATATGGGCCAAGGCGGCCGATTGCAGCGCGTCCATGGTCCGTTTGTATCGGACGAGGAAGTCGAAAGCATCGTTGCCCATCTGCGCGATCAGGGTGATCCGGCCTATCTTGAAACCGTTACCGAAGAACCGGAAGAAGATCCGGTCGCGGCCTATATGGCCGGTGGTGGCGGTTCAGATGGCGGCGGGAACGGATCGGATGATGACCTGTATAATCAGGCTGTCGGCATTGTCCTGCGTGAGAAAAAGGCATCCACCAGTTTCATCCAGCGCAAACTGTCGATCGGCTATAACCGTGCCGCCCGCATCATCGAACAGATGGAAGAAAACGGGATTGTTTCATCCGCCAACCATGTTGGCAAACGCGAAGTCCTGATGGAAAACATGGACGGATCACCTTACGAATACTGATCCGCCTGCAACCAAAAATATCATCGACAAATGAAAGAGGGATGCCATGTGCATCCCTCTTTCGTTTGCAGATTTCGTCGCAGTACTCATTTCACTGAGGATTCTTCATTTTACCACGGGTTTTTTGATTTCGATCAGGAACAAATGGCAAAGCTCTTTTTATAAAACCGCACATCTGCACAACCCTATGTTGCAGTTATGCTGGTCTGACAGCTTTTGCTGAATGCAGTTTCCCGCCGTTAACGTCCAAACACGGAGAACCCGATGAAACTCTCCAATTTCTCGCTTTCCGCCAAATTGCGGATGGTACTGGTAATGACGGCTTTTGCGCTGGGTGGTCTGGCGATCTTTGATCTTGTGACACTGCGATCTGCACTGGTCGAAGAAAAGAAAGCCAATGTCCGGCAAATCGTCGATATGACCCGTTCGACCTTTAGCCATTATGATCAGCTCGTCAAATCTGGCGAGATCACCCTTGAAGAAGCGCAAACCCGCGCGACAGAGTTCATTCAGAATGCCCGTTACGCCGGCAACAACTATGTGTTTGTACTGGGCCTTGATACCAAGGTTATCCTGCATCCGATCCAGCCAAAACTGAACGGTCAGAACGGCAAACAGGTGATTGACGTCAATGGTGTTCCGATCCTTGATGAAATGGTCAAGGCGGCCCGCAATCCCGAAGGCGGTTTCCTGACTTATGAGTGGAACAAACCGGGGCATGACGGGGTATTTCCCAAACTGGCCTATGCCGAAACATTCAAGCCGTGGGGCTGGGTGGTAACAACCGGCGTTTATATCGACGATGTTGACGGGATTTTCTGGCAGACCGCCATCAATGATATCGCGGTCGCGATTGCCATGCTGATCGTCATCGGAATGGCCGGACTTGCGATTGACAGATCGACAACCCGACCCTTGCGGACAATCACCGAGGCGCTTAACAAACTGGCACAGGGCGATACCAGTGTCACCACAGACGAAACAGATCGGCGTGATGAAATCGGTGCTCTGGCCCGGTCACTTGACGTTTTCAGATCAAACCGCGAACAGGCCGAAAAGCTTGAACGGGAACAGAAAGATACGCACAAGACCCAGATTGCCCGTGCGGAAAAGGTCGAAAAGCTGATTAAAAGCTTTGAGACCGAGGTTGAGGGGAACCTGTCGACGGTTCACAGCGCGCTGGAGCAATTACGCGCCACGGCCACAGGCATGGCCAGCCAGTCCGACGCAACCACCGGGCGGGCAGCCAATGTTGCGGCAGCAACCGAACAGGCAGCGGCCAATGTGGACACCGTTGCCGCCGCCGCAGAACAGCTTGCCGCGTCCATCGACGAAATCACATCGCAGGTTTCGCGGAGTTCGGACATCGCCCAATCAGGTGCAACCGAAGCCGACGAAGCCAGCACGATTTTTGCCGAACTGGGGACAGCATCCGACAAGATCGGCGAGGTGGTTGAACTTATTCAGTCAATT
Organism: Thalassospira sp. A3_1; assembly: GCF_017744215.1. Classification (NCBI taxonomy): domain Bacteria; kingdom Pseudomonadati; phylum Pseudomonadota; class Alphaproteobacteria; order Rhodospirillales; family Thalassospiraceae; genus Thalassospira; species Thalassospira sp. A3_1. The sequence goes on from NZ_JAGHQQ010000001.1 coordinate 939,661, forward strand.
GCCGAACAGACAAACCTTCTGGCGCTTAACGCCACCATCGAGGCCGCACGTGCCGGTGATGCCGGCAAGGGCTTTGCGGTTGTCGCCGCCGAGGTCAAAAACCTTGCCAACCAGACCACACGCGCAACCGAAGATATCGCGGGCCAAATCGGTGGCATTCAGGAATCGACGCAGAATGCACTTGGCGCAATCAAGCATCTTTCCGGTCGCATGAAGGAATTGAACGAGGTCGCGGCCAGCATTTCCGCAGCCGTCCGCGAACAGGATGCCGCCACCGCCGAAATTGCCCGCAATGTCGCCGAAGCGGCAACCGGCACCAAGGACGTCGCGCAAAATGTTATCGGCCTGCGCGAGGCGGCCGAAGAAGAACGCGAGGCATCCGGTCAGGTTCTGGCGGCATCCGGCAGCCTGAACAACAAATCACAGAATCTGATGACTCAGATAAAGCAGTTCCTGAACGATATCAGGGCTGCGTGATTGTTAGCGCCAATCTGACAAAAAAGGCGGGCTGCATGACACAGCCCGCCTTTTGATGTTTTAAGATCGTCACCGATCAGATGATCAGATCGACTGATTGATCCAGTCAACCAGAGCGCTTTTCGGCAGCGCGCCAACTTTCATCGCTGCAACTTCGCCACCCTTGAAGATCATCAGGGTCGGGATACCGCGCACACCGTATTTCGCCGGGGTGTTCGGGTTTTCGTCGATGTTCACTTTGGCAATCTTGAGCTTGCCGCCCAGTTCGCCAGCAATTTCGTCCAGATACGGCGCGATCTGTTTACACGGGCCACACCATTCCGCCCAGAAATCGACGAGAACCGGGTCGTTGGAACCCAGAACGTCGGAATCGAACGAAGTATCGGATACTTTAATCGTGGTCATACTATCAGTTCCTGGTTGTTACGAGGCCAAGTGGGGTAAACCGCTCACCTCGATCCGCTGTATGGAGGCAAAGGTAGGCAGCACTGACGCAAACGTCAAGCGCGTTACAGTCTCATGATGTGTTCGGGCAGCTCTACCATCCATGGTCCGTTGGTCCAAAGGATGAAACAGCGAATGCGTTTGTCCGGATACATCTGGCTTAATGCGGCCCGGTAAATCGACATCTGCCGACGATAAGCACGTGGTGTCCCCTCGACATCGCGCGGGGGCGGACGATTTGTTTTAAAATCAACGATCATGACCTCGTTTTCGCGCACAACCAGACGGTCAATCTGTGCGGAAACGACGTCCCCGCCGACGATCCCGACCAGCGGCACCTCGGCCTTTGATCCGGCATCAAAAACAGGTGCGAATTCGGGATTCTCAAAAATCGCGATTGTTTCATTGGTGATTTCGCGCTGCTGGTCTGCATCAAGCGCATGAACCGGCTGGGCAAGGAACCGTTCGGCAGCCGCCCGCCTTTTGGCTTCAGGCAGGTCGGGCAACAATTCAAGCAGCTTGTGAATCAGAAGCCCGCGTTTGAAGCTTTGGCCCTGATCACCGCCCAATGGCGATTGCACAGACGGTTCTTCTTCCAGCGGGCGGCTGGGGGCCAATGGCCTGGGCGGGAAGGCCTCGATCGGGGCGATATCGCGAATCAGGGCCCGTTTGGGCAAATCTGCCGCACCGCTTGCGGTTTCGACCTTGTCGGCCCGGGGTGCTTCGCGCTGATCGGTTTCCCATACCCAGCCATCACCGGCCCAGCCGGACCCAGAAAAATCGGAAAAATCAAACGGCTCGGACCGGGCATAGCCCTCCATGGCCTGCTGGCACAGATTGTACCAGCAATGATCGGGTGCCTTGCGCTTGCCCTGCCAGCCGCAGATATAAAGCCGGTCTTCGGCGCGCGTCAGCGCCACATAAAGCAGGCGGTTATATTCCTGATCGCGCTTGATCGCGATACCATCACGCAGACGCGACACCACATCGGTTTCCAGTGCCACACGCGGCAGCCAATACATCAGGTCGCGATCTTCCTGCCAGAACAGGTTGGGCGCCTGTGTTGGTACCTGCATGGTATCGGGCAGGAATACGATGGGCGCCTGCAGGCCCTTGGCCCCATGCACCGTCATGATCCGGACCTCATCACGGCCGCTTTGTTCAAGGTCACGCTTGATTTCGGCGTCGCCTGCCATCAGCCAGTGCAGGAACCCCTGCAAGGTTGGCGCGTGATCGGCTTCGTATCCCATCGCGAGGTTAAGGAATTCGTCAATCGGGTCGTTTGCTTCGATCCCGAGCCGCCCGACCAGACGTGCGCGCACCCCGCGCGCATCATCACCGCGCCCACCCAGAAGTTCGGCAAACAGTTCGAACGGACGTTCGTAATCAACCCGCCCCAGCCATTTGAACAGAAATTCATAGGCCGCAAGGAAGGCCGGATCAGCATCGCCCGCACCGGCCTTTTCGCGCAAGGCAAGCCAAAGGGTGCGCGGACGGTTATGGGCAATCGCAAACAACTGATCATCGTCAAACCCGATCAGCGGGCTTTTGAGGACCTCGGCCAATGTCAGGTCATCTTCGGGCATCAAAAGGAATCGGCCAAAGGCGATCAGGTCCATCACCGCAAGCTGATCGGTGATCTGCATGCGGTCAACACCAGCGACAGGAACGTTTCGTTCCTTCAGCGCCTTGACGACCTCGTCGACAAAGGCGGTACGACGTCGCACCAGGATCATGAAATCACCCGCCCGCACTGGACGGTCACGCGATATCAGTTTCTCGTCCGTATCGATGGCATGGCGGATACGCCCGGCAATCACCCGCGCCAGCCTGATTTCCGGGTCTTCGAGGCGCACGATGCGGGTTGGCGGCGTCCATGGGTCTTCGGCATCACGTTCCTGCGGCTCGACTGCGGGCCACAATTCAATCCGCCCGGCCTGCCCGACGCGGAACGGGCTGTGGCTGACATCAGCGCCATCATCACCGACACCCTGCTTCGCTATCATCCCGGCAAAGACCCGGTCCACCGTACCCAAAACCGCATCGGTCGAACGGAAGGATATGTTCATCGGGACTTCGCGCCACTCGGCTTCGATTTCGCGTGCCCGTTCGCGGAAATAGGCCCGCATCTGGGTGAATTTTTCCGGATCGGCGCGCTGGAAGCTGTAAATCGATTGTTTCGCATCCCCAACGGCAAAGATTGTCCGTGGCTTTTCATCATGTTGCCCGGCACCGGCAAAGAATTCCTCGGCCAGAATGCGCACCACTTCCCATTGTTCGGGGTTGGTGTCCTGTGCCTCGTCAATCAGGATATGATCAAGACCTTCGTCGAGTTTGAACAACACCCACCCGGCAATCCCGGCCTGCTGTTGCAACAACCGCAAGCTGGTCAGGATCAGATCATCATAATCAAGGCGGGCATGCAGGGCCTTTTTCGCGGCATATCGATCCAGCATCGCATTTCCGATACTGATCAGGGCCGCCGTTGCCCCGGCCAGGGCTGCGGCCTTGCGCAAACGGTCGACTTCGATCAGGCGCGCACATTCGGCTTCCAGTGCATCGGCCCCCATCGGGTGATTTTCGGCGGCCTTTTTCGTGATCAGCTTGGCACGCGGTTCGCCTGCAGCGGTAAAGAAGACACCGCGATAATCTGAAAATACCGCAAGCCGATCCTCGATACCGGTTTTTTCAAGAAACTGGGCCAGTGCCGGAACACGGTCCTGATCTGTTTTGGTCCCGGCCTCCAACGCGGCCAAGCCGCGCATCAGGCCGTCGCGGTCAAACGCATCATCAGACAGGGCCTTGCGCAATACCGCGTCTTCGTCCTGTCCGACCGGAACACCAAGGGCCGCATAAACCGCATCGCGCATCCGGTTTGCACCGCCATGATGGGCCAGCATGCGTTTCAAACGGCCGCGTTCACGCGCCAATTCACCCATGACCTCGCCAAAGGCACCTTCGCGGACCTGTCCGGTCACGACCGACAGGGCATCCGCCAGATCGTCGTCCCGGCCATTTCGGGCAAAAGCCAGCACTTCTTCCTGCACATCGGCCATGGTTTCGGCCGCAGTCCGGTCATCCATGATTTCAAAATGCGGTGCCAGACCGGCCTCAAGCGGGAAGCGACGCAGCAATGACTGGCAAAAAGCATGGATCGTCTGGATTTTCATCCCGCCCGGCGCATCAAGGACCGATGCAAACAGGCGGCGCGCGCGACGCGTTTCATCGCCACTTGGCGCGGTGCCAGCCAGATTGAAAAGATCGTCATGAAGTTCACGATCTTCCATTGTGGCCCAATGACCCAGCCGTTCATTGACACGGTTGGCCATTTCCGCCGCCGCAGCCTTGGTAAAGGTCAGACACAGAATACGATGGGGTTCGGTCCCCGACAGCATCAGGCGCAACACCCGATCCGACAGAACCTTGGTCTTGCCCGCACCGGCCGATGCCGACACCCAGACCGACGCCATCGGGTCAGACGCATTGCGTTGCAGGATATTGGGATCGGTGCCGCGAATTTCGGTCATGCGTCACCATCCTTGTTCTCGTTACCGTCCGTCGTATCGACATCCTCGCTGCCCATCCATTCGCGGAGGCGCGCCAGATGGATGTAATCGGAATATTTTGGCGCATGATCAGGATGCGGCACACTGAGATAAGGCGTTTTTTCATCTGCGAAGGCCTTGGCCAGTACATTCACCCCGGCCACCGCATCACGCGCCAGTTCTGCCGGCGTGGTTTTCATGCGTTTGGTATCGATCTCGCGGATTTCGCCCGCCGGATCACCGCCGGACAGTTTCCAGAACGCCATCGAAGCCGGGGGACCCGCCGGGACATCCTTAAATCCGCCGTCCTGCGCAATGGCAGCTTCAAGCGGCAATTGCGGTGCGAAACCACTGGCAACATCGGTTTGGCTGGGCGGCATCCCGGTTTTGTAGTCAATGATCGCGATCCCGCCATCGCGCAGCACGTCAATCCGGTCCGCACGGGCATAGACTTCGAACCCTGTCGCGGTTTCAAGCGTCCCGGATTGTTCGGTATAGGATTTGCGCACATCATCACGGCGTGCGGCCTCCGTCTGGATGAACCAGCGGGCAATCCGTTCGAACCGTGGCCACCAGAACGCCCAAAGACCCGGACGGGCAGCAAGCGGCTTGAACACCTCGCGCCCGATCATGATCAATTGATGTTCGCCGTCAGGCGGCAGGTGATCGGGATATTTCGAAATAAACTGATCAAGGGCATCATGGATCAGATTGCCGTAATCCGCCGCACCGGGATCTTCGTCCACCCCGTCAAGTTTGCGCAAACCAAGGATATGCCGGGCATAGATCGCATACGGATCACGCATCCATGTTTCAATCTGGGTAACCGACAGCCGCTGTGGGCGGGCCGAAACCGGTGGTGTCGGAGCCGGACGGCCAATTTTGCGGCGCATGTCATCGCGCGGTTCATCGAGCAGATCGGCCATCGCACGCCACGCATGGGCGTCGGACTTTTCCATTGAAACGCCCGACTTCCGAAGAATGTTTTCAATCCGTAACAACCAGCGGGACGGCACGGTTGGCGTGCCTTCAACGCGCAGGGCCCGGGTCATCACAACGTCTGGCGCACAAAATAGCTGCTGAAAATCATGGGCCGACTGGCCAACGCGATGTTCTGGCGCTGGCAAGCCGAAATTGCGCCGCATCGGGCGGCTCATCCATGGATCGGCACCGGCTTCGGGGGGCCAGACACCTTCGTTCAATCCACCCAGAATGGTCAGATCGGCCTGCTGCATCTGGGCTTCGACCGTGCCCCAGATAAACAGGCGCGGATGTTTGCCAAACTTCGGACGCACGGCACGCTCTGCCATCAAGGCATCCAGAAAGGCCGCATACCGGATACCCGGCATGGGGACGAAATCGGTTAATGCCTGAAGCAGTTCATGGACAAAATCGGCAAGGGCCTCGCCCGCTTCGCCGCGCCATAGGCGCTCCGCCCCGTCCTGCACATCGCTTGCCGCCAGGGCCTCGGCAGTCTGAATATGACAGCGCAATGCACCAACCGGCGAGATCGATTTTTCATCCATCAGATCAAGCAGCGGCGCCAAACAGGTTTCAAACCGCGCGATCAGGTCGGAAAGCCGCGCATGGTCATCACGGATGCGTTCAATCCGCGGGGCCGCATTATCCGCACCAGACGCGGTGATACGCTCAATCGTCTCATCACGCCAGCCATCCAGCGCAACCTGCAACCCGTCCAAACCCGGACCGGGGCGTGCGCCACGCAAAACATATTGTTCCATCTGCCGGGTCAGGACACGGAACTGTTCGGGCGGTAACCCTGCCGCGCTGAGCGGATGTTTCAGAAGCTCCAGCAACGGGACCGGAGCAAACTGTTCCTGCACGGCGCGCACGACAAGGCGCAGATAAATCGCCGGTGCGGTGTCGTGCAAGGGGATACCGGCCGAATCATCAACCTCGACCTCCCAGCGGCGAAGTTCGGTTGCCACGCGCCTCGCCAATCCCCGGTCTGGTGTTACCAGTGCGCATGTCTTGCCCGGCACTTCAAGCGCGTCACGCATCAGAAGGGCAATGGTGGCGGCCTCCTCCCGGGCACCGGAACAATCGATACGCAGCACACCATCAAGCACATCGGATGCGAAATTGCCAACATGGCGCCACTGATCGGTGGTTTGCGCCGGGCGCAGGGCTTCGCGGGCCAAACGCCGACGTTCTTCCTGCCCAGGGCTCGCCGCAGGCACCGATGGCCAAAGCAGAACCGTCGCTGGATCACGCCCGATATGACGCAATGTCGTTCCCAAAAGATGCTGCGGGTGGGTGGCGTCCTCGCCAATCGCCTGCCAGTCGTCACGCCCCAAGCCCGTCATCAGACCCGGCAGGACCACACGACCATGCGGCATGTTCAAAACCGCACTCATCAGATCGCGCAATGCCGGAAACGGGCCGGTCGATCCGGCGACAATGATTGGTGTGGCCGGCGGGTTCTCCCGCCAAAGCGTGATCTGGGCGGCAATCAGGGCATTGCGGCGCATGGCCCGGTCACTGACCTGATAGGTTTCGAGAATGGCGGGCCAGTGCAAGGTGAGGATTTGCAGAAATTCCAGCGTCAATTGCCAATGTTCGGCAAATTCGGCAGGCACCAGTCCCTTAAGATCATCAAATTTGCAGTTTTCGGTCTGCACCTGATCAAGAAACCGCGCCAGTTCGCCCGCAAGACGGGCGGCCTGATCCGCGGTTGGTTTATCGCCCTTATGATCGGGCCGGTTCATGATCAGGCGGGTTAACAGCAGTTTCCGTTGCAGATCCGGAATGGATGGTGGCAGATCAAGGGCTGCCTGTTCGCCACCTGCACCGTAAATCGCCAGTTCGTCCTCGTCAGCCTCGCCCAATGCGCGGATGGTCGGCAGCATGGTCACCGCCCCATTCGACTGACGAAGGAACGCATCGCGCATCACCTTGGCCGAACGGCGATTGGGTACCATCAGGACATAGTCGGACAAGGCAACGGGCTGGCTGGCCGTTTCGGCAATCAGCTGTTTTGCAATCAGATCGGCAAAAGCAGCACCCGGCGGGATATAAAACAGGTTTTCCGGCTGTGCCGCCGGTGCGACAAAGGTATCGGCGGCGTCCATATAATCGAACAGATCCGCCATCAGCCGCCCCCGGCTTTGGCGGTTCTGGCGGCACTTTCGCGCGCCAATACATCTGCAATGACGATTTCGGCATCGGCCAATGCTTCTGGCGTGCCGATATGGAAATAGTCCCCGTCATGAACCAGACCAAAGCAACGCCCCGATGCCAATGCCTTGTCGTAAACCAGATTTGATGAAAACGCGCCATCAGGGGTATTTTCAAACAATCGCGGCGACAGGATCTGAACACCGGTAAAGAAATACGGGGCAGACACGGCATCGCCGCGACGCTTCAACCGACCATCGACCTGCCAGAAGAAATCACCCGCACCGTCATAACCAAACGCCCCTTCGACCGGATAGATCGCAAGCAACGCGTCCATATGATCGGGATCGAATGCCTCTGTCAGGCGATCAAAAAGCGGCTCCGCCCCTTCGGTCCAGAAGACATCCGCATTGGCAATCAGCACGGCCTGATCATCCAACATTGGCAGGGCCTTTTTCACCCCGCCGCCTGTTTCAAGCAGGTCTTCCTCGGGCGAACAAAGCACCCGCGGCAGGGTCCGGGTCGCGACGTGGTCTACAATCATCTGCCCCAGATAATGGCTGTTGACCACCGCCTGATCAAAGCCCGCCAAAGCCAGCTTATCCAGTACGTGATCAAGCATCGGCTTGCCCGCAACCGGCACCAGCGGCTTTGGCATATGATCGGTGATCGGACGCATGCGTTTGCCAAGCCCGGCAGCCAGAACCATTGCTTGCGCCTTTGCGTTCTTGTCCCTCATCAGGATGCCCCCTGTTCGGACGATTGCTGTCGGCTTAAAAGTGACGGAGCCATTCGTGCCTCGACCGGGATATGATGTGCAATCCATGCGGCCAGTTCCGGCAGATTGCGGTCTGCATCGCGCACGATCAATTCCCAGCAACGCGGGATGAAATCAAAATAGCGTCGTTTGCCTGCCTTGATCGCGAGCCAGCCGAACCGACCCAATATCCTGAAATTCCTTACCATATTGCAGGCCGCATAAGACATTTCGAAATCGGAACGATCAAGATTTTCAAAGGCGGCGCAATATCGGTCCTTCAGGCTGTTTTCAAGTTCGACCCCAATATCATGACGTACATCGCGCAAAAGCGACACCAGATCATAGGGCCGCGGGGCAATTGCCGCGTCCTGAAAATCAATGATGCCGCAATCCTCGCCGCCCTCGTCATTTTCAACCAGCATCAGATTATCAACGTGATAATCGCGGTGAATGATCACCTCGCCGGATTTCCAGCAGTTCGGCAACACGGCCTCAAGCATCGCATCAAATTCGCTGATGGCACGGCTGCGCTTTGCGACATCCGTCACGATCAGCGGCAGATAATCGTCCTTGAAGCTTTGCAGCATGCGCTTGAAATTGTCTGGTCCGTATCGGACCAGCCCGGAATCCGCACTTTCAAACCGGGTATCACAATATTGGTGCAGGGTGATGAGCTGATCCACCGCACGCAGATAAAGTGCCGGTTTGGAGGCCCCGCTCAGATCAAGCGCGCGGGTAAAGGTCAGATCGCCAAAATCCTCGATCAGGACAAGGCCAAGCGCAACATCGCTTGCATATATCGCGGGGATACGCCAACCGGCTTGCGACAGCAGTGATGTCGTTGCAATAACCGGCGTGACCGAAGCCGGACGTTCCGGGTTTTCATGAATACCGTGCGGGTCGACACTGATCGCGTCAGGCGGAAAATCCATCAGAAGGGCCGTCTGTCGCCCATTATCCAGACGATAATATTTTCGCGCCGATGCATCATCAACCAATGCGACGGGTTCAATATCAGCCCAGCCATTTTCGCGCAGAAACCTGGCGATGACATCCTGACGTCCCATCACGGTCATGATGCGACCCCGGGCAGATTTGTTATCCGTTTTTCCCAATCCTCGCCATACGGGACCAGTTGAAAAACGCGCGCATCTGGGTTTGATCCGGGTTCGATATGAATATCAAGCCGGTCTTGCGGCGTCAGATATTCCAACCGGTCAGGCCATTCAATCAAACTGACACCATCGGCAAAGGCGTCCTCGATATCAAGTTCGTGGACTTCTTCGGGATCGGAAAGCCGGTAAAGATCGAAATGCCAGACCGGGACCGGATCAAGTTCGTAAACCTGAACCAGTGTAAAGGTCGGGCTTGGGACTTCTTCATGCGGATTACCGGCAAGCGCGCGGATATAGGCGCGGCAAAACGCGCTTTTCCCCATCCCCAACGTCCCGTGCATCAGGATCACGTCACCGGCTTTTGCCAGGGCGGCAAGCTGTCCGGCAAGGGTTTCGGTACCTTTCTGATCACTGACAGTGACTGTCTTGCTCATGATATCCGTCGAATAATTGTGTTGTGATCCTAGTTGTAGGGTGATGGACCCACCCTTCGCAATGATTTTACATGCATCGTATAACGCAGGCAGCAGTTTGCCGGACAACCTGCAAGAAAGGGCGGTTTACGTTGCGATAAAGGGTCCCAAATGCTATCTCGCACATGTATAGATTGGATAAAGAATTACCGTCGCTTTTATCGACCTGATGTTATTTGGATGGAATGAACATGTCAGACGCGTCGCACAGCACCGATATTGCCATCATTGGCGCCGGCCCTGTCGGTCTTTTCGCCGTTTTCGAAGCCGGAATGCTTGGGCTTAAAACTCATGTCATCGACGCGCTTGATATGGTTGGCGGACAATGCAGCGCGCTTTATCCGGAAAAGCCGATTTTCGATATTCCGGCACATCCCCAGATCGCCGGTCAGGACCTGATTGATCAGCTTGCCAAACAGGCCGCCCCGTTCGAGCCGACCTATCATCTCGGTCAGCAGGTCACAAAGCTTGAAAAACGTGACGATGGCCGTTTCACGCTGGAAACATCCGTCGGCACCATCATTGACGCGGGTGCGGTTGTGATTGCGGCCGGTTGCGGTGCCTTTGGCCCGAACAAGCCCCCGATGGAAGGCCTTGAAGATTACGAAGGCAGCGGCGGCGTTCAGTATTACGTCAAACGCCGTGCCGATTTCGCGGGCAAAAAGGTTGTCATTGCCGGTGGTGGTGATTCGGCTGTGGATTGGGCGCTTTCCCTTCATGACATTGCCGAAAAGGTCATGGTTGTTCATCGTCGCCCGAAATTCCGTGCCGCCCCGGACAGCAGTGCCAAATTGCAGGCCCTGGCCGAAGCCGGAAAGATCGAGATGGTCATTCCCTATCAGCTGAAAAGCCTGAAAGGTGACAACGACAAGCTTTCCCATGTCGTCGTTGCGACACTCAAAGGCGAGGAACTTGCACTGGAAGCAGATCACCTGTTGCCGTTCTTTGGCCTTGCCATGGAACTTGGCCCGATTGCCGATTGGGGCCTTAACCTTGATCGCAACCATATTGGTGTCACACAGGCCACCATGGCAACTTCGGTTCCGGGCATCTTCGCGATTGGCGATATCGCGACCTATGACCACAAACTGAAACTGATCCTGTCAGGCTTTGCCGAAGGGGCCAGCGCCATCCATTCCGCGCGCAGCTACCTGTTCCCGGACAAGGAATTCCATTTCGAATATTCCACCACGACAGGCGTTCCGGCGGAATAAGCCCTGATCAAAAAGGAAAAGCGCACCATGCCCACCACCAGAACCACCGATCTTCATACCGGCGGCTGTCTGTGCGGCGCGGTGCGCTTTTCTGTTTCGGGCGAGCCGACGGGCGGCAATCACTGCCATTGCGGCATGTGCCGCAAGGATAGTGGCTCAGGCGTCTCAACCTTTGTCACCTTTGCGACCGCAACCCTGAAATGGGATGGCAAACCGGCCGAGTTTGAAAGTTCGCCCAACCGGTTTCGCGGCTTTTGTCCGAAATGCGGATCAAGCCTTACCTGGCGGCACGGCGACCATCCCGACTTCCTCGATTTCCGGCTTGGCAGCTTCGACGACCCGACGCCTTTCAAGGCGAAAAAGCATCTATGGATGAGCACAGCCCTGCCCAGCTTTGCGGGAATTGACCCCGATATCGAACATATCGATCAATCCAGCTGACCGGGCTGCGTTGTACTTTTCCTAGACCGTCGGCACCGTGCCGCCATCAATGGTGTATTCTGCGCCATGAATTGATGACGCCCGATCTGATGCCAGAAAGGCAATCAATTCTGCCACTTCCTCCGGCTGTGCCGGACGCCCTAATGGAATGCCTCCCAATGCGTCAAGGATGCTTTGGCGTGCGGCTTCCTGGGTGATGCCGCCGCCTTCTGCAATCCGTTCGACCATCGCCTTTGATGCATCGGTATAAATCCACCCCGGCGCAACAGCATTAACCCGCACGCCCTTGGGACCAACTTCCTTCGAAAGAACCTTGCTGTAAGTCGTGAGTGCTGCCTTTGCCGCCGCATAGGCCGTTGTTGCGTCAAATAGCGGCAAACGGCGCTGAATTGACGATGTATGCACAACAATACCGCTGCCACGCGCGATCATTTCGGGCACCAGACAGCGATCAAGTCGCACAGCCGACATCAGGTTAAGGTTCAGTTCCTTTTCCCAACTGGCATCGTCGATCACGGCAAAGCCACCGGACGGGTTTGATGACCCGCCCAGAACGTGGATCAGGATATCAACCCCTCCCATGCGTTCGCGTGCGGCTGCGGCCAGTTTTTCGACGCCGGCCGTGGTCGAAAGGTCCGCCTGCACATAGCAATCGCTGGCGATATCATCGGGTTTTTCGCCCCGCGCCGCCGTAAGCAGGGTTCCGCCACCCGCCATCATGCGTTCAAAAACGGCTTTTCCTGTACCTTTGGTACCGCCGGTTACAATTATGCGTTTTTGCGCAAATTCCTGCGCAGGATCTGGAAGCTGAAACATTTTCGGGTCGCTTGTTTTGTTGGGAAAGTTACGTCAAAAATCGCGGTCGATTAGCCGATCAAAAGCTTTTCGATCTTGCCATTCGCAAGTTCGAACCGGTAATCAAGCTCAATCGGACTGTTGGGAAAGTCACCGCTGACTTTGGCTTTCACGGCAAATTTTTCATCTGCATGAACAACGTCGATCGGCTCGGCCACAAAGTTGTATTTTGCTTTGACGTCCGCCATCCACTTCCCGATTTCAGGTCGTCCCTGATGGCGTTGGTTTTCATCTTCGACAATTGCAGTGTCATTGAAAGCCGCCGCCTTCTGCTCAACGCTATTGGCGGGATCAAAATATGCGGTGATCGGTTCGGGGAGTTTGATCATGTCGTTTGTTCCTGTCTGCTTGCTTGTCAGACAGGCATTTTTCAAACAAACTCACATTTTGGGAAGTACGTACTTTAAAGTAAGTAACTAACAGGTTCCAAACATGGCAAAAACCTACACCCCGGTCACCGCGGCATCAGATGTCGAAACAATCTTCAAGATGCTCGAAGGCCGATGGAAACTGATTATTCTTTTCCATCTGTTCGGTGGCAAGGTCCAACGCTATTCAGATCTGGAAAAGCTGATCCCCGGCATTTCGCAGAAGATGCTTGCCCAGCAGCTTCGCCAGCTTGAAGCCGATGGTATAATCGAACGCAAGGTTTATCCGGTGGTTCCGCCCAAGGTGGAGTATCGCATGAGTGAGTGGGGGCAATCACTTTGCCCGGCACTTGATGCATTGCTCAAATGGGCCGAGGCACGCCCCAAGGATTCCGCGTTACCAGACACCAACAATCAGTAACGACAATATGCCTCGGACAAATCTGATCAGACAGAAACCCCAAGAAAATCTTCCAGAACACCAACGATCATGCCGTGATCCTCGGGCGAGGCAAGGCCGGATACGGTGATTGCCGCGATCACGCCAACGCCTTTGACGCGAACCGGAAAACTGCCGCCGTGGTCGGCATAATCGGCAAAATCAATCCCGTGATCGGAAAGTGTCTTGCCCTTGGCTTTCAACGCCATGCCAAACTGCATCGATGATTGATGTTCGCGAAGGGTCAGATTGCTTTTGCGAAGCGCCCAGGAATCGTTGGCGGGCTTGGCCCCCAGAAGGGCTGCGTGGAACAGGGTACGATCCGAAGTCCGGATGTCGACGACAACCGGGGCATTCTGTGCCCGTGCAACCGCCACAAGGGCCGATCCGATTTCCCACGCCGTTTCCTCGTCAAAGCGATCAAAGACAAGGATGGCTTCCTGGCGTTGAAGAATTTCAAGATCCATGGCGGGCTCCTGCAACAAAACGGTATGAGAACCTATCCATAGCGCATGGCACGAATTGCCGAAAGCCCTCAAAGAAAAAGGCTGCATCCACAATGGGATGCAGCCTTTGTTTCGATACCGTAATTTCGCTCTATTTATCGTCGCTCATCTTAAGGGCGTTGATAAATGCCGACTGCGGAATTTCCACCTTGCCGAACTGGCGCATCTTTTTCTTACCAGCCTTCTGCTTATCGAGAAGTTTGCGTTTACGCGAAACGTCACCGCCATAACATTTGGCCGTCACGTCCTTGCGCATTGCAGAAACCGTTTCACGCGCGATCACCTTGCCGCCGATGGCGGCCTGAATGGCGACCTTGAACATCTGGCGCGGGATAAGGTCCTTAAGACGTTTGCAAATCTCGCGGCCACGATGTTCGGCAGCAGAACGGTGAACCATCAATGCAAGCGCATCGACCGGCTCTTCGTTGACCAGAATGGATACCTTGACCAGATCGCTTTCGTCATAGCCGGCCAGTTCGTAATCAAAGCTGGCATAGCCACGCGAAATCGATTTCAGACGGTCATAAAAATCAAACACCACCTCGTTCAGCGGCAGTTTGTAAACCGCCATCGCCCGGTTCCCGACATAGGTCAGGTCCTGCTGAATGCCGCGGCGTTCGGTGCAGAGTGTCAGGATACCGCCCAGATACTCATCCGGCACCATGATGGATGCCTTGATCCAGGGTTCTTCAATCGCCTTGATCTTGGTGACATCAGGGAAATCCGCCGGGTTATGCAGCAGAATATCTTCGCCTTTGGTCATCGAGATTTTATAGGAAACCGATGGCGCCGTGGTGATCAGATCAAGTTCGAACTCGCGTTCAAGACGTTCCTGAATGATCTCCAGATGCAAAAGCCCAAGGAAGCCACAGCGGAAACCAAGACCAAGTGCGGTCGAGTTTTCCGGTTCGAACTGGAAGGATGCATCGTTAAGGTGCAGCTTTTCAAGCGCATCGCGAAGCACATCATATTCGCTGGTATCAACCGGGAAAATGCCACAGAACACCACCGGGATGGACGGCTTGAAACCGGCAAGCGGTTTTGCGCAGGGACGTTTTTCTTCGGTAATCGTGTCGCCGACTTCGCATTCGGCAACGGTTTTCATGCCGCAATTGATAAAGCCGACTTCACCCGGCCCCATTTCATCAAGCGCAAGCGGCTTGGGCGTAAACACGCCGACGCGGTCAACCGTATGGGTGACCTTGGCATTCATGAAGCGGATTTTCTGGCCTTTTTTCAACGTGCCTTCTTTGACACGCACCAGAATCATGACACCCAGATAGGAGTCATACCAGCTATCGACCAGCAGAACTTCAAGCGGTGCCGCCGGATCACCCGTCGGCGCCGGAAGACGATGCACCAATGCTTCGAGCACATCGGGCACGCCCAGTCCGGTTTTGGCTGAAATCATCAGCGCGTCACTGGCGTCAATGCCAATCACTTCTTCGATCTGTTCCTTGACGCGATCCGGTTCTGCGGCAGGCAGATCAACCTTGTTCAGGACCGGCACGATTTCGTGGTTGTTATCAATCGCCTGATAAACGTTGGCCAGCGTCTGCGCCTCGACACCCTGGGCGGCATCAACCACCAGAAGCGATCCCTCGCACGCGGCAAGCGAACGCGACACTTCATAGGCGAAGTCCACATGGCCCGGCGTATCCATCAGGTTCAGGGTATACTCCTGACCGTCCTTGGCCGTGTATTTCAGACGCACCGCCTGCGACTTGATGGTGATCCCGCGTTCGCGTTCGATATCCATCGAGTCGAGGACCTGCTCGGACATCTCGCGATCGGTAAGACCACCGGTAAGCTGGATCAGACGGTCGGCCAGGGTCGATTTACCGTGGTCGATATGCGCGATAATCGAAAAGTTTCGAATGTTCTTAAGATCGGTCATATGGCTGCTTCTGGCACTGGGCGATGGTTATGTCAAAAATTCGGTTCGGTTATTGCCAAAACACGATCGCGTTCAACATCGATCATTTATCACAAAGCCGGTGTCACGCCGTTTGCATCCTCCCGGTCAGCCCACCCGATCAGGGCAGCGACATCTGGGAGAGGCGCGGCAGCAAAAGCTGTTCTGCCGCGATACAAGCGGGCGATACCGGCAATCTCGGATCGTCTTGGCCGTCCTGGCGATAAAAACCAATCGCCAACAGCGGGTTTATAGGGGTTTTTAACTGCAATTAGAAGCACTGTGTTTGAATTCGGTTCTGCGAATTCGCCTTCAGCCTACCCCGGATTTGCATGATCGTCCCTTCCTGATGACCGCAACAGGCCCCGAGCAAGGGCAAGTTGCTGTCATCGCGCGTTTTTTTATATGAGAACAGACGCATTATTACCGGTTGAATGCTTTTCAACCGAACCAAAAAAACATAGGCTTTGATGACGGGGCAGTTGGGCAGGATCAGGCAAGGGTGCAACAAAGAAAATGTTTCTGACATCCATTGAGCCGTCATTGTCCCGACGCGGATTAAGCAAACTGCGAAAGCGTCTTGCCGCCCTTACGATTACCGGCATGGTGATCCTACTGTTTTCCTTCTTCTTCATCCAGAAAACGCTTTACGACAGCGCGATTGATCAGGCGCGTGCACAAATGATGGCGGTCACCTATCATCTGAGTGCCGTGCTTGCGCAAAACAGCACAATCGACTTGCAACGCGTCACTGATGAAAATCCCGATCTTTCCGTTGGCGTTCTGGATAATGAACGCAATCAGATCAATGGCACCATCCCGCCTCATTTGGTTGATGATCTTTTTGATGAAATAGACAAACAAAAAGCCTCCCGCGGCAGTTTGTTATGCATGCATGGCAACACCGTAATGCTGCTGGCATATAGTATTCTGCCACAGCTTGACCGCATCGTTGTCACCTACATTCCCCGGCACATTTTATTGGGCAACTGGCGCGAAGCGATCATGCTTCACGCATCGTTGTTTCTGATCGTTCTGCTGATTATGGCGGGACTTTCTGTCTGGCTTTGGCAGCGTCTGAAACGACAGCATTTGCGCGCTGCCGATCTGGCCGAACATTTCAACGATTCAGAAAACACCCTGTCTGATTGTGGCTGTGCAATTTTAAGCTGGTCGACAAAGGATCCGGCGGGAACTCTTACGTCCCGGCTTAACTGGCCGGAAATACTCGGACTTGCCTTTGCCGACATCAAGCCAACCGCCGAGGCATTCCTTTCGCAGCTTAGCGACGCATCACGGGCGCAATTGCGCGCACCCCTGATCGAAAACCGGTGGCGGGACAAACGTATCGGCACCATGGTGGATTTACGCACATCCGCCGACCAGATGCAGCGTTTCTATCTGATGGCCCAACACCGGATCGAAGAAGACGCTGAAACCGTCACTGTCCTGTTGTTGGAAACCGTACCACAGCAAGAACTTTGCCATCCGTTCGAAACCTACCTGCATCATACGCCGGAACCTTCTATTGCCTTGGATACGAATGGTATTCTGCGCGGCCTGAGCCCGGCACTGGCCGAACTCGCTGGCAAGCAGGTTTATGATTTGATTGGAAAACCATTCGAAGCCCTTTTTCTTCCGGAAGACAGGGAAATGGTTCGCGCCAGTTTCATGGATCAGGCATCTGGCGAGTTTCAGGAAAGCGAACTGGTTTTTCGTATCCTCGATCAGCGTGGAGAAAATCGCTGGCTTGCCTGGCACGGTATCGGACCGTTTGAAGGCATGACCTTCAGCAGTGCACGGGATGTAACCCAGTTTGTCGAAAATGCGAACAAGCTGCGTGATACCCTCGATCAGCTCAAACGCACCAACGAAGATCTTGAACAGTTCGCCTATGTCGCGTCCCATGACTTGCAACAGCCATTACGCATGGTTGCAAGCTATACCCAGCTTCTGAAACGTCGTTATGGCGGGTCACTCGACCAGGAGGCCGACGAATATATCGACTATGCAGTCGATGGCGCAAAACGCATGCATAAACTGATCAGTCATTTGCTGGAATATGCCAAGACCGGTAGCAGCGACGATGAAATGACCCAAATCGACTGCAATCAGGTGCTGAATGAAGCCCAGGCCGATCTCAAAGCCATTATTGTTCAGGAACAGGCCACCATCACCCATAATGACCTGCCTGTAATCAATGGTGACCGTATCAGTCTGTCACGTCTGTTTCAGAACCTGCTGTCGAATGCCATCAAATACCGTCGTCCCGGTGTGCCGCCTCATATTGATATCCGTGTCATACCCGATCCGGAGACCCCGGGATTTTGGCGTTTTTCGGTTCGCGACAATGGAATTGGCATTCATCCGGAACATGCCCAACGTATTTTCCGCCTGTTTCAGCGCCTGCATAAAGATGAATTCAGCGGTACCGGTCTTGGCCTTTCTTTATGCCGCAAAATTGCCGAACAGCATGGTGGCAGGATATGGCTTGATACCTCCCGCCCCATAACCGATCCCGGGGCAACGTTCATTTTCACGTTGCGGGGAACGCCCTAGAACTACCGAACGCCTGCCGCAAAATTACCGATGGCAAGCATCTTGCTTGGAAAATCCGCAGAAGGACGGGGCCGGTAAAAGCTGCCCGCTTGAATGCCCATCGACCGTTACGGAGCATCATATGACCGATATTAATTTCCGGATCGCCATCGCACTAAGCGGAGCCCTTTTGCTAGCTGCCTGCGGTTCCGACATGAGAACCATGCCCGACAATCACATGCAGAAACTGGCCTATATGTTCGCCGAGCGGGATGTTGATGCGCCTTTGCCGCGGGGATGGCGTCAGCTCAATGGCACGGAAATCAATTATCGTTTCGCCAACGAAACTTATGCCGTTTATTCCGTTGACGAGGACGAAGAACTTCTGGTGATGCATCTTTCTGATAACGGAACCGGTCGACTTGACGCCGATGATGAACGCGAAAGCTGCACGTGGAACAACCTGGTCGATCAGCTCAACATCGAATGCGATGATACTGACATGGAATGGCGCATATACACCAATGGTCCGGACATGATTGCCATCGACCTTGATGAAGATGAATTTGCCATCCTGCGCAAACGCCCCGGCGGATAAGAACCACTTTTCGCACCCCTGCCACAAAAAACGGGCCATCCAATGGACAGCCCGTTTTTCATATAATCTTTCAACTGCACATCAGGCGCGCAGGGAACCGCCTGTTGCCTTTTCGACAGCGGCAACAACCTTCTTGCAAACCCCGTCGATTTCCTCTTCGGTCAGGGTTGCCTTGGTCGGCTGCAGGGTGATCGAGAAAGCAACCGATTTCTTGCCATCCTCGATACCTTTGCCTGCATAAAGGTCAAAGATCGTAACATCCGAAATCAGGTTCCGGTCGACACTGCGGGCTGCCTTGACGACGGCCTCGGACTGAACATTTGCATCCAGAAGGAAGGCAAAGTCGCGTTCAACCGATTGGAAGCTTGATGCATTCAGCAAAGGCCGTCCCGTTCCCTTTTTCTTGGGCATCGGTACATTTTCAACAAACAGTTCAAAGGCAACAACGCGCCCCTTAACACCCAGTGCTTTCAACACTTTCGGGTGCAGTTCGCCAAAATAGCCAAGGACATTTTTCGGGCCCAGCTGCAATGCCGCCGAACGACCAGGATGATACCATGATGGTGCCCCTTCGGCATTGACCTGTACGTTGGCTGATGCCGTACCAAGCGCTTCAAGCAGGGCTTCTGCGTCTGCCTTAACATCAAACAGATCGACATCACGGCGCGAACCGGTCCAACTGCGCGGGGTGGTTGCCCCTGATCGCAAACCGGCAGCTACCAGACGCTGATCCCCCGGCTGATCGCCAAAGAATTCTGGCCCGGCCTCAAACAACGCCAGATCGGCAAAACCGCGTGACTGGTTGCGACCAACTGCCGCGATCAGATTGATAAGCACGTTCGGACGCATCACATCCAGATCCGAGCTGATCGGATTGGCAAGGAACAGGCCTGGTTTCAGATCGGTAAACAGTTTTGCCCAACGCGAGTCCGTGAACGACCAGGTAACGGTCTCGAACATCCCGCGCGAAGCCAGTATCCGACGGGTCAGACCAACCCGCTTCTGGAACGGGCTAAGGGCCGGAACCGGCAAACTGGTTTCACGTTCCAGCGGCACCGTCGGAATTTTGTCATATCCGACAATGCGCAAAACTTCCTCGACCAGATCGGCTTCGCCGATGACATCAGGACGCCAGGTTGGTGCAACCGCCGTGATAACAGGCGCGGACCCGCTGACCTCAAAACCAAGCGATTTCAGAATCGCAATCGCCTGATCGGCGTCAACCGAAACACCGCCCAGCTCCCGAATACGATCAATACGAAGATCGAAGCTGTTGCGCGGATTAGGGACCTCGCCCGCCTTCACGACATCAGAAACTTCACCACCGCAAATCTCGGTAATCAGACGTGTCGCAACCTCTATACCCCAGGAAATCGACTGCGGGTCGACACCGCGCTCGAACCTGTAACGGGCATCGGAATTGATCTGCAGCTTACGGCCGGTCTTTGCGACATTGATCGGATCAAACAGGGCGCATTCAACGAAGACATTGACCGTTTCATCGACACAACCGGTTTCTTCGCCGCCGATGATACCACCAAGGCCAAGTGCCTTTGCCTGATCGGCGATCACGACCATGCTGTCGGAAAGCGTGTATTCCTTGTTATCAAGTGCCGCAATCTTCTCGCCATTGGTGGCATAGCGGACATTGATGTCACCCGACAGCTTGTCAGCATCAAACACGTGCAACGGACGCGCAAGGTCGTGCGTTACAAGGTTTGTAATATCAACAAGTGCCGAAATCGGACGCAGCCCGATGGCTTCGAGACGGGCCTTCAGCCACGCCGGGCTTTCGCCGTTTTTAACACCGCGGATATAACGACCATAGAATGCCGGAACCGCCGCATTCTGCGCAATATCGGCCGAAATCGAAACACCGACGGGGCTGTCAAACGTGCCCGCAACCGCCTGCTGGCGCGAGTCATCCTTTAGCGTGCCAATGCCGGCAGCGGCCAGATCGCGCGCAATCCCGCGAACACCGGTGCAATCCGGCCGGTTCGGGGTCAGACCGATTTCAATGATCGGATCATCCGCTCCCAGCACTGACGCCACCTGGGCACCAACCGGGGCATCTTCGGGCAGTTCAATAATGCCGTCATGATCCTCGCCAAGGCAAAGTTCACGGGTCGAGCACATCATGCCCTGGCTTTCGACGCCACGGATTTTGCCCGGTTTCAGTTTCGAGCCGTCAATCGGAATAATCGCGCCCGGTTGTGCTAGGGCAACCTTGATGCCGGTTCGGGCATTGGGGGCACCACAGACAACCTGAATGATCTTTTCACCGGTATTGACCCGGCACAGTTTCAGACGATCCGCATCCGGATGCTGGCCCGCTTCTTCGATATAGGCGACCCGGATATCCCTAAGCGCCGCCGCACGATCCGTGACACCTTCGATCTCCAGTCCGACATCGGTGAGCTTTTCGGCAATCACGTCGATCGAAGCATCGGTTTCAAGATGCTGTTTCAGCCAGTCGAGTGTGAATTTCATGGTCTTAGCCTCTCACCATATTCGGTACATCCAGCGGCACGAAACCATAGTGTTTCAGCCAGCGCAGATCGGTATCGAAGAAGGTGCGAAGATCGGGAATGCCGTATTTCAGCATCGCGATACGCTCAATCCCCATGCCAAAGGCAAAGCCCTGATATTCATTCGGATCAAGTCCACAAGCCGCCAGAACGCGCGGGTGAACCATACCGCAGCCCAGAATCTCCAGCCAGTCGTCGCCTTCACCAATCTTGAGCTCCCCACCCTTGCGCGAACAGCCAATATCCATTTCGGCACTCGGCTCGGTAAAGGGGAAGAAGCTTGGACGGTAGCGAACCGGAACTTCGTCCAGTTCGAAATAGGTTTTAACAAACTCCAGCAGACACCCTTTCAGATGGCCCATATGGGTTTTCTTGTCGATCACCAGTCCCTCAACCTGATGGAACATCGGCGTATGGGTCATATCGCTATCGGAACGATAGGTGCGACCGGGCGCGATGATGCGGATCGGCGGGGTTTTCGACTGCATGGTTCTGATCTGCACCGGTGAGGTATGGGTCCGCAGCACAAGGCGCGAACCATCTTCCTGCTCAGGCAGATAGAAAGTGTCCTGCATTTCACGCGCCGGATGTTCCGGCGGAATGTTCAGGGCGGTAAAGTTATGGAAATCGTCTTCGACATCCGGACCTTCGGCAAGAGCAAAGCCCATCTCGCCAAAGATCGAAATGATTTCATCCATCGTCTGGCTGATCGGATGAATACGACCAGCAGTTTCGTCCATGCGCGCGGGCAGGGTCACATCGATCCGCTCGCCAATCAGACGCGCATTCAATGCTGCATCTTCAAGGCCGGATTTGCGGGTGTCGATCGCCTCGGCAACCTGATCTTTGACAGCGTTCAGCGTCTGACCGAATTCACGGCGCTGATCCGGGTCCATCTGACCAAGGTTTTTCATCAGGCCGGTAATACGGCCCTTTTTGCCAAGAGCGCTGATACGAACATCTTCAAGAGCCTGTAAATCGGCTGCTTTTTCGACTTCGGCCAGAACCTCTTCGCGCAATGCTTCGATGTTTTCCATAACTTCCGACGCTTTGCTTAAAGTGAATTGGGATAAACAAAAGAAAGGGGACGGCCAATATGGCCGCCCCCGATCAAATCAGGCAAGTGCCGATTAAACCTTTTTACAAAAGGTTTATTAGCCGAGTGCAGCCTGCGCCTGAGTAACCAGAGCTTTGAAAGCTTCCGGTTCGCGCACAGCGATGTCGGCAAGCACTTTGCGGTCCAGTTCAACACCAGCCTTCTTGAGGCCGTTCATGAACTGCGAGTAGCTCAGACCGTTTTCACGAGCACCGGCGTTGATACGCTGAATCCACAGGCTGCGGAACTGGCGTTTCTTAACGCGACGATCGCGATATGCATACTGCAGACCTTTTTCAACGGCCTGCACTGCAGTGCGGTAAGCATTCTTGCGGCGACCGCGGTAACCTTTGGCAGCCTTGATAACCTTGCGGTGACGGGCGTGAGAAGACACGCCCCCTTTTACACGAGCCATTTAACTCTCCTTAGCCTTAACCGTACGGCAGGAATTTTTTGACGATGCGGGCATCTGCGTCACAGAGAATCTCCGTGCCACGTGCCTGGCGCTTCATCTTGGTGGGTTTCGCAGTCAACAGGTGACGCTTGTTAGCGACATTGCGACGAACTTTACCCTTTGCGGTCAGGCTAAAGCGTTTTTTAGCGCTCGCTTTGGTCTTCATCTTGGGCATTTTTCTATCCTTGCATAAGCAATGAAACACGAAATTCCCCACGGCGGCTGGGCATGCCCTGAAAGATCAAATGATCTTTCCAGCCTCACCACCTGTTTTGGGGACGGGTGGTTATAGACTCCACCCCTTCCTTTTTCAAGGACCTTTTCGCGACGGTTCTCTTGGATTTTTAGGCTTCTCGCCGATCATCACGAAACATCGGTCAGGAGCATGCCAAAACCGGCATAACACCTTCTGATCCGCCAAGACTGCCAGAAGGTGGCGTCATCGACCATTACATCACGAGGACAACGAGAAAACCGGGCCATCCGTGACCCGAGATCAAAATCTTAAATCGCTGTTTTGATTGTATGAACCCGGCCGATCCACTTTTCGATTCGGCTTAGCAGCTTTTCACGATTGATCGGTTTGAGGACAAAGTCATTACCGCCGGCGGCAACACCGCCCCGCAGGTCTTCTTCCCCCTGACGGGCCGTCACATAGATGATGGCACAGGCAAGATCGGGGAAACGGGTCCGAACCCGGATTGAGGCCTCAAAACCATTCATACCCGGCATCATGATATCCATCAGGATAATCCGGGGCTTTCTTGTTTTCAGAGTTTCAAGAAGTTCCTTGCCAGAGGAAACGCCAACAAAACTGTAACCGCCGCTTTCGACGATCCGCTTTAGAAGCACGAGACTTTTGGGGTCGTCATCGACTCCAACGATCAGAAGATCATTCCCGGCTGCCATGGCATTCCCTCTTGCTTGGAAAGGCAAAACGCCGCGGATTAACGCGGCGCCAGCACCATAATCATTATGCGACCTTCCATCTTCGGCATCTGTTCGGTTTTGGCAAGATCTTCAAGATCTCCCGAAAAACGCTGCAGCATGCCAAGACCAAGGTCCTGGTGAGCCATTTCACGTCCGCGGAAACGCAACGTGACTTTCACCTTGTCTCCACCGCCAAGAAACTTCTGTGCCGCACGGAGCTTCACATTGTAATCATGGGTATCGATGTTCGGCCGGAGCTTGATTTCCTTGACCTCGATAACCTTCTGTTTCTTTTTGGCTTCGTTCTGTTTCTTGCTTTGTTCGTACTTGAACTTGCCGTAGTCGATCAGCTTACAGACGGGAGGCTCGGCATTCGGAGCGACTTCGACAAGGTCGAGTCCAGCTTCCATCGCCATTTCAATGCCTTCACGAACCGTCATCGGATCAGACATGTTGCCTTCAGCGTCGACAACACAGATGGCACGAGCTTTGATATCCTCATTGACGCGCGGACCGTCCTTGGTCGGCTGCATCGGTTTACGTGGTCGTGCTATGGATAATCTCCTTTGGTAATCAAACAAAAAGCACAGAAACAAGTCACGGGTAACACAGAAAGTCACCGGGCCGCACGTCCCGTCATGCATACTGTGAAACGGACCTTTGCCTAGCATATCGGGCCGCAGTCAGAAAGCAATGATTTTAGCCTTCTGCAACAGTATTCAAAGCCTTGCAGCCTGCTGAACACAATGACAGACGAACGAGATGGCAGAAACCGCGATATTAATCGACAAGATCAAGGCGATGACGCACCTCGTCCATCACCCGGTTAACTGTCAATTCCCGCAAATCATTTTCACGTACGATACTGACAGCATTGTCTGTTGTTCCACGTGGCGCACTCTTTTTCGGATCTGAGTCGCGTGAAAACAGGACAATGGAAGGTGCCCCGGCAGCGGCGGCAATATGCATCGGTCCGGTGTCATTTCCGATCGCCAGAACGGATCGCGCCGCAAGCCCTGCAATATCCAGAAACCCGGTGCGCCCCATCAGGTTTCGTGCCTTGGGACACATGCTGTCAATTTTGCTGAGAACGTCGGCTTCCTTATCAGTCCCGATCAGCACCGGCGTCAGACGATAGTCGGCAATCTTTTTTGCCAGCAAACCGAACCGCTCGGCAGGCCACCGCTTGTCAGGACGGTGCGGGGCACCGCCAGGACAAATAATAACAAATGGGCTTCGAACGCCAAATCGTTCCAGATCGATATCCGATCCGGCAATAAACGGCGGTGGCACGTTTTCAATCCCGGAACGGTGCAGTTGATCTGCCAGCCGGTCAATGGTATGCAGGCTGTCACGATCCGGGTTATCGTGCGGATGCGAACATCCCCGTGCAATCCCCGACCATTCGGGCGCCTTACCCGGCCAGAACAGACGATAATAGAATCCGCTACGATCCGATGTTTGCAGATCATAGACCCGGTCAAAATTCCCGTTTCGCAAGAATCGGCGCAGTGCGAGAACCTCACGCACCTGATAAAGCTTTGGACGCCGATCAATCGCAATCGCATCAAAATAGCCTGTCGATTTTATCAGATCGACATAAAGCCGGGTCGTCAGCACCGTTATATGGGCGCGTGGATGCGCAGCCCGGATCGCGGCGAAGGCCCCCATGGCAAGAATGATATCTCCCAGGGCAGAAAGCTTGATGACGAGGATGCGTTCCTGCTTGGCATCGGGCATCACACCCGCAACAATTTCAGCATCTTGCGGCATGTCCGAAGTGATCGTTTCTGTCATGCAGCGTTCCTGATCGCGCCTTTCAGCGCCTTTTCATAAACCGCCAGCGTTTTCTCTGCCATCTGGGTCAGCGAGTAGTTTTCTATAACGTGTCTGCGACCTTTTTGCGCCAAAGCGGCACGCTTTTCTGGCGTCAGCCGCAATATCTGCACCAATGCAACAGACAATTGATCAACTTGATTTGGCGTAACCAGCCAGCCGGTTTCACCGGGCAAAACGGTCTCCATCGCGCCACCATGGGCCGTCGAGACAACCGGACGCCCCATTGCCTGGGCTTCGGATGGAATTCGGCCAAAGGCCTCGGGCTCGATTGAGGGACATGCCACGACATCCGCCAGCATGTATGCCGCCGGCATATCGGCACAGTGATCAACAATATGCACAATATCTTCGAGGCCAAGCTTCTTGGTCAAAGCCAGCACTTCATCGCGATAAGCCGTGCGCCCCTGATCGGAACCAACCATCAGGCAACGCACGTTCCGGTGGCCAAGTGCTTCAAACACTGCGGGCAAAGCCTTTATCAGGAAACAATGCCCTTTCCATCGGGTAATGCGTCCCGGCAGCATGATGACATATTCTTCACCGGTCAAACGCCACTGATTTGACAGTGCAATCAGGCGTTCCTGACTGACATTCTCCGGGTTGAACAAGTCTGTATTTGTTCCGCGCGGCACAATATTCAGGCGCGCAGGATCCATTTTATAAAATTTGCGAATATGGTCTGCGATATGATTGGAAATGGCGATGACCTGATCACCCATCGTCATGATCGCATTATAGCGCTTCTTGAACAGGTTGTTGTAACCTGAATAAGTGCCGTGGAATGTCGTGACGAACGGAATGCCAGCCTTGCGCGCGGCGAAATAGGCACTCCAGGCCGGCGCACGCGAACGCGCATGAATAATATCAACGCCCTCGGCACGAATAAGATCAACCAGCGCATCAATATTACGGCGCATGGTAAACAGGTTTTTTGACTTCAGTGGCAGGGTGATATGACGGGCACCAAACCGGTCAAGCTCGCGCTCAAGCCGCCCGCCCTGCGAGGCGACCAGCGCAACACCACCCCCATCGACAATGGCGCGCGCGATATCAACCGTACCGCGCTCCACACCACCGGTATCAAGTTCCGGCAGAACTTGCAGAATCACCGCCGGGCGATAATCCGCACCTTGCGCCTGCTGTTCCGGACGATAAACTGACTGGGTCTTGATTTCTGACGCGCTCATGCAATTCCAACCACTAACACCCAAGGATACCCTTCCCGGATGACAAATGACATGCCGACGCCTCAGTATCTCGAGCGGCCTGACGGATTAAAAATCGCATACCATGCGACTCCCGGCAAGCTGACAGAAGTACAAGGCCAACAAAAGCCTGGCGTTCTGTTTCTGGGGGGCTTCATGTCCGATATGACCGGCACAAAGGCCACCCATCTTGAGGCCCATTGCGTACAGCAGGGGCTGGCTTATACCCGCTTTGACTATTCGGGTCACGGACAATCGGCAGGCATGTTCAAAGACGGAACCATTGGACAGTGGGCACGCGATGCCATTGCCATTATTGACGAAATCACCACGGGTCCACTTATTCTGGTCGGGTCGTCAATGGGTGGCTGGATCATGCTGTTGGCGGCACTGGCGCGGAAAGAACGCATCGCCGGACTTGTTGGCATTGCGGCAGCCCCCGACTTCACCGAAGACCTTATGTGGGCGCAATTCACCGATGCCCAGAAATCCGACATCGTCGAAAACGGCGCACTGATAGAGCCGACCGAGTATGGTGACGATCCTTATACGATCACGCATGCCCTGATCGAAGACGGCAGAAATCAGCTCCTTTTGCGAAACCCGATCAACCTTGAATGCCCGGTGCGGCTGATCCAAGGCATGCAGGACCCGGATGTCCCATGGCAGACCTCAATTCGTCTGACAGAAGCACTGGTTTCCAAAGATGTCCGCATAGATTTGATCAAAACCGGTGATCACCGCCTGTCCGAACCTGATCAGCTTGATGTCATCACCAAACATCTTGATGAGATTATCGAAAAGGTGACGGTCGGCTAGGACCGTCACCATGACGCAGAATTTCAGGCCAGAACGACTTTCTCGTTCTCAATCTTTACGGCGACGGGTTCCAGCATATCCCCCTCGCAGGGGCCAGCGACGCAAAGGCCGTCTTCAATATTGAAACGCGCACCATGTGTCGAGCAGATGATTTCATTGTGAAGATCACTGATGAACTCGTCGGGCTCAAGTTCAAGCGGCACACCAATATGGGGGCAACTGTTGACGTAGCCGAAAACCCCTGCGCCGTCGCGCACGACAAAAATCCCGGCACGGCCTGCATTTCCGTCAAGTGATATGCCCTTGGCCCCGGTCGCATCCAGATCGGAAAGCTCGCATAACACTGTTCCGGGTGACGGCAACTCAACCGTCATGCCGAAACACCGCCCATTTCGCAAATCGCTTTCCAGGATGCATCATCTATCGGCATGACCGACAAACGGGACTGTCTGAGCAACGGCAATTCGGCAAATCGCGGATCAGCTTTGATATCGGCAAGCGTCACCGGCCTTGGCACCGGTTTGACGGTCTTGAAATCAACCTGAACAAATTTGCCGGTGGCGTCAGTAGGATCGGGATAGGCGTCGCGGACCACTTCGACAATGCCGACAATCCGTTTTTCATTCACCGAATGATAAAAGAAAGCCAGATCACCGATCTGCATTGTCTTAAGGTTCTTTGCCGCCTGATGGTTGCGAACCCCATCCCATCCCTCGACACCTTTCCTGACCTGATCGTCCCACGACCAGCTTCCCGGCTCGGTTTTGATCAGCCAATGCGCCATGGGTCAGAATACCTTTTTAAACGGACGAATAATCACTGATTCAAACAGACCTGCCTTGCCGTATGGATCGTTGGCCGCAAATTCTTCGGCCTCGGCCTGCGTGTCAAACTCGATAATGAAGACGGAGCCATTCATACCTTCAAGATCGGGATCAAGCGTCGGACCGGCTGCAACGATCCTGTCGGCGAAACCGTCCTTGATATAGGCAATATGAGCGTCCCGGTTCGCTTTGCGAACGGCAAGATGACCCGGTTTGTCGACACAACGAATGTAAAAATGCATGGCAGCGTTCCCTGTCAAAATTGGTTTTGATACCGGTAAATTGACAGAACCTGCTCAAAGGCTCAAGCCGAACAAAAGCTGATAGCGTGGATGTGACCGGATTATTTTCCGGTTTCAAGCTCATCACGAAACGGTCGCTGCAACAATGCGTTGATCGTGCTGCGCAGGTCCGCATCATGGTTGGCAACCTGATCCACGGCACTGCAGATCGGCATTTCAATACCGTATTTCGACGCAACGGCCGTAATTGATGCGGCAGTATGCACACCTTCGGTCACGGAACGGCGTTCGGCCAGAATATCCTCGGCCTTGCTGCCCTGACCAAGGGCAAACCCGAAGGTGTAATTGCGCGACAACGTACCGGTACAGGTCAGTGTCAGATCGCCAAGTCCTGCGAGCCCCATCATGGTTTCAATCCGGCCACCCATCGCCACCGCCAATCGTGACATTTCGGCAAGGCCACGGGTAATCAGGGCTGCGCGCGCATTGTCACCAAGCTCAAGCCCGGCGACGACGCCGCTTGCAATCGCCAGAACGTTTTTGATAGCCCCCGCAACTTCAACACCAACAACATCGGTACTGAAATAGGGCCGAAACGCTGAAGTACCGATCAATTCCACCAGATCCTTGCCCAAATTCCTGTCTGAACAGGCAAGTGTAATCGCCGCGGGCAGACCTTTCGCAACTTCCTGGGCAAATGTTGGCCCAGACAGAACCGCGACCGGAACATCGCCAAGTGTTTCGTTCACAACCTGCGCCATAAGCGCACCGGTCTTTTTTTCGATCCCCTTGGCGCAAATAATGGCAGGAAGCGTTTCGGGCCAATGGGGTGCCAGCTTTGATAAGGTGCTTCGAAGATGTTGTGCCGGTGTAACCAGAAGAACCGCGTTTGACTCTCGCAATCCATCAATCGCAACTGTTGCCCTTAATGCCTCGGGAAGCTTTATGCCGGGCAGGTAGACGTCATTTTCACCCGATGTATCGATCCGTTCGGCCAACGCACGGTCACGCAAAACAAGCTCAACATCAGCGCCCGCCCGCACAGCCTGAATGGCCAGCGCAGTACCCCACGCACCCCCGCCGACTACCGTTATGCGCTTATCCGACATAGTTCTTTTCGACCCCGATGATAAATATTCGAACAGTTTGGCGTTTGGAAAAAATCAGGCCTTCACGCCCGCACCCGGACGTTTTGGTGCCTCCGGATCAAGCGGCCAACGCGGACGCGGTTTGAAATCAAGATCATCATGCTGCCCCAAACGAAAACGTTCCAGCCCGGCCCATGCAATCATCGCTGCATTGTCGGTGCATAATTCCAATGGGGGTGCCACCAATGTCATGCCTGCCTGATCGGTCAGTTCCGTCAAACGCGTCCGCAAATACTTGTTCGCGGCAACCCCGCCGGCAAGCACCAGAGTTTTACCTGTCGGATAATCACGCATGAACTCGAAAATCGCATTTCGCGTGCGGTCAATAAGCGTATCACCGACTGCCCGCTGGAACGATGCCGCCAAATCAGCTTTGACTTCAGCAGTCTGCTGTTCGACAGGAAACCCGTCCAGATAGGTGCGGACCGCAGTCTTCAAACCCGAAAACGAAAATTCACAGCCCGGACGACCGCGCAACGGACGCGGCAGACCGAAACGATCCGGATTTCCGGCTTCCGCCGTTTTCTCAAGCGCAGGTCCGCCCGGATAACCAAGTCCCATCATTTTTGCGGTTTTGTCGAATGCCTCGCCCACCGCGTCATCAATGGTGGTACCAATTCGTTTGTATTGGCCAACACCTTCAACGATCAGGACCTGACAATGGCCGCCGGAAACCAGTAACAGCAAGTATGGAAATGCAACATCATCCGTAAGGCGCACTGTAAGTGCATGACCTTCAAGATGATTGACCGCCAGAAACGGCTTCTGCGCGGCAAAGGCAATCGCCTTGGCAGTCATGGCGCCCACCATAACGCCACCAATCAGACCGGGGCCGCCCGTACAGGCCACCGCATCAAGATCGGCAAAATCAATCCCGGCATCATCCATGGCTTCGGCCACAAGACGATCAAGATGTTCAAGATGCGCACGTGCCGCAATTTCCGGAACAACCCCACCATACGGACGATGATCGTCAAGTTGTGAAAGAACCCTGTTGGACAGAATTTCACGCCTGTCATTCACGACAGCCGCAGCCGTTTCATCACAGCTTGTTTCGATACCCAGTACGATCATGTCATGCAGATCCGGCAATGTGTCGCGTCCCGACTGACGCGTCCTGATTGGCAACAATTGTGACAGTCATGTAGCCCAAACAGCGGCCGCTTTCCACCCCAAGGCAATGCAATGGGCCCATGCAAGAAAGACGCTAGAACGAAAACACTACCACATAAGTCAATGAAACAGGGTTATTCGCCGTGATAATCCGGTGCTGTTCATGGAACGTCACACATGCCACGACCCTTGTTTTCAACCGATTTTATCACTACAACTCGGCCTCATGACAAACATATCTGACACTGCAAAACTTCGCATCGGTACTCGTGGCTCTCCGCTGGCAATAGCGCAGGCGCATGAAGTCCGGGACAAACTTGCGAAGGCACATCCCGAGCTCGCAGCCGAAGGCGCGATTGCCATTACCGTTATCACCACAACGGGCGACAAAATTCTTGATCGCGCCTTGTCGGAAATCGGCGGCAAGGGATTGTTCACCAAGGAAATTGATGATGCCCTGATGGGCGGCGAGATTGATCTTGCTGTCCACAGCATGAAAGATGTCCCGACCGTGCTGCCCGATGGCATGATTTTGCCAACGATCCTGCCGCGCGAAGACGTACGCGATGCATTTATCTCGCTGAAATACAAAAGCTTTGCTGAAATGCCCGCCGGATCGGTGATCGGATCGGCATCTCTGCGCCGTCAGGCCATGATCCTGAACAAATATCCCGACCTCAAGGTCGTGACGTTCCGCGGCAATGTCCAGACCCGTCTTCGCAAGCTTGAAGAAGGACAGGTGGATGCCACGCTGCTCGCGATGGCCGGGTTGAACCGGCTTGGCCGGCCGGAAGTCGCAACCGCCCCGATTTCGGAAGACGACATGCTGCCTGCGGTTGCCCAGGGTGCGATCGGCATTACCATAAGGGAAAATGATAATCAGACGCTTGACTGGCTTTCGGCATTGAACTGCCCGGCTTCTGCCATCCGCGTCGCGGCCGAACGTGCTGCGTTGCGTGCGCTGGACGGATCATGTCGTACGCCTATTGCGGCCCTTGCCGAATATCTGCCGGATGGCAAGATGAGTTTGCGGGTTAGCATTGTTCGACCAGACGGCAGCGAACGGCTTGATACCGAACGGCTGATTGATGATCCGGACATCGCAAGTGCTGCAGACGCCGGAACAGATGCGGGTAACGAGCTCAAAGAACGTGGCGGGCCGGACTTTATTTCAGTCTAGTTGCGGCCCACGCTTTCAGGACCATAGACGGGGATGACATGGGGCCATTGATCCTGAATACCCGACCGGAAACCGACTCGCAGGAACTTGAAGCCGCGTTACTGGCGCGCGGCTATTACCTGCTTTCAGCCCCCATGTTGCGCATTGAGTTTCCACCGCATACAGACTGTCTGGATCTTGACGGCGTGCAAGCGCTGATCTTTACCTCGGCCAACGGGGTACGTGCCTTTGCAAAACAATGCGACGCACGACATTATCCGGTACTGTGTGTTGGCGATGCCACCGCACGTATGGCGCGCCAGGCCGGTTTTGGCGACATCCATAGCGCAGATGGTGATATAGAAGATCTGGCGCGACTAATTGGTGATCAAATTGACCCGACAAAAGGGGATCTTTTCCATCCGGCGGCCCGCAAGGTTGCAGGTGATCTTGGTTCACTTTTGCAAGACCGTGGCTTCAATATTCGCCGCCAAACCGTCTATGATGCCATTCCATGCGATCATCTGCCCGACGATGTGATAACCGCGATCTCTGCCCATCATGTTGATGCGGTTTTATTTTTCTCTCCCCGCACGGCAACAAGCTTTGTTAAGCTGATCGAAAGATACAAGCTGGAAAAAGATCTGGTCGGTACAAGTGCAATTTGTCTTAGTGAAGCGGTGAAAGATCGCCTTGGCGTCCTTACATGGCATAAGACAGAAGTGGCAAAACACCCGACACAGGAATACCTTCTTTCGGCACTAGAGAACGCATTCGCCTGATTTTCCGCGCCCTGTGGTGTCTCGGAACAACCGCAAACTGCAATGGTCCGACCGTGAAAAAACCAGAAACGCCAAAAACCGACGCTTCCGCAAAACCGGCCGAGACAAAAGCCGACTCGTCCGGAACCATTTCGATCGACAGTAAAGGCAATGCAAACCTTGCCAAAAATTCTGCCGATCAGAAATCGGAAACGAGCCCCAATGCAACAGAGAATGCGAAGCCTGCCTCTGCTTCGAATACTGATGCAAGCGGCACCACGAAAACCGACAAAACAAAATCAGACGGCAACCCGTCAGGTACAAAGCCTGAGATCAAGCCGGGTATGAACCAAAAATCGGCTTCTGATAAAAATGTTTCGGACAAAGCCAGACCGGCTGCGAAAAAGCGGGGCGGCAGCGCCATTCTTTTGTTTGTGCTGATTATTGCCGGTGCGCTGGTAATCGGGTGGCTCACACGCGCCCTTTGGTGGCGTGATGCGGAACCCGTATTGAACCAATATGTTCCGACCGAAATTCTTTCCCAAATCACTCCGGAAGGCATGGCGGAACCCACACCCACAGAAACCACAAACGAACCGGCAGCCGATAGCACGTCTCCATCCACGTCGGTTGATAACAGTACGGATACTTCAGCTACATCATCGCCCGGCGCCCCAGAACGGGACGATGCGATGATTGGCAAAGAAGACAGTCTGACGCAGCAACCCGAAACCGCGCCTTTGGCCGATACCGACAACTCGCCAGATATGAACGAAGGTACGGTTGTTGTTGATTCTGATTTGACCGAACGACTTTCGCGTCTTGAGGGCACGATCAATGCGCTGCGCGAACGGCTTAACAATGAGCGGGGCGATACGCTGAACAATACGGTCGCACGCCGTATGGCAGAAATTGAAACCCGCACCGCCCCGATTGAGGAACTGGCACGAGTTGAATCCGAACTTTCCGGCGTTGCCGCCGAAATGCGTGACCTTTCAGCCCGCCTGTCCACCATGGAAGAAGAAGCTCGTGCAACCGCCGGGCTCCGCGTTGAAAGCCGCGGGCAGGCTATTGCCATGGCCGTCACGCTCCTTCGCGATGCATTGCAACGCGGTGGGCCGTTCATGGTTGCACTGAACCAACTGGAACGCAGCGGATCCGATGATCCGGTTATTGCGGAACAGATTGCTGCATTAAAACCACTCGCAGACAACGGCGCACCGACAATTGAAAAACTGCGCCAATCCTTCCCTGCAATGGCACAACAAGCGGTACAAGCCGCAAGCGATGACCATTCCGGCAGTATTCTTGCCGCAACTTGGGCAAATATCAAAAAACTGATCCCGGTTCGACGTGTTGATGTCGCTGGCGAAGCTTCACTTGATGGACGTCTGGTAACTGCCGAGACGGCCCTTGAAAACGACGATCTTGATGCGGCTATTGCCGCTCTGGATGGTGTCGAAGGCGAAAACGCAAAAACCGCTATTACTGAATGGTTGGAAGACGCCAAAAGCCGTCAGCTTCTGAACAGCGCAATTGCCACACTCAGTGCTCATGCGATCAATCTTCTGACAGGCGATGAGTCCCTCAGCGCGGGGGATAGCCAATGATACGTCTTGGCCTGTTTATTCTGATCACCATCATTCTCGTTACCTGTACCGTCTGGTTTGCCAATAACCCCGGCACCATGACGATTGTATGGTTGGGCTACCGGTTTGATGGATCTATCGGCATGGTTGCTCTTGGCCTGCTGGCGCTGACAGGGCTTTTGGTCATTCTCTGGCGCTGCTGGTCGGCAATTGCAAATTCACCAAACTGGCTGGGCCGCATTCTGGGCAGCCGACGCCGGAAGAAGGGTCAGCAGGCCCTGACCATGGGATTGCTCGAACTGGCATCGGGCGATGTGCGACAGGCACTAAAACATACTCGCGCAGTTGACAGGTATCTTGAAGATGACACCCTGACCCGCCTTCTGACGGCACAGGCAGCAGAACTGGACGGTAACAATGATGCCGCCAAGCGTCAGTTTGAAGCCATGCTGGAAAAGCCGGATTCTGCCTTCTTCGGATTGCGGGGATTGCTCCAACTGTCACTTAAGTCCGGTAATCGGTCGGCTGCACTTGATTACGCGGAACGCGCTCACCGCCTGCGCCCGCGCAATCCGTCCGTTCTGATAACATTATTTGATCTTTTGCTTGGGGCCAAACGCTGGGATCGGGCGTTGACGCTTCTGGTTGATGCTCAAAAGGCGGGTATCTTCAACGAAGATGAACTGACCCGTCGCCGTGCGCTTCTGATTACCGCCAAGGCCGAAGAAGCAATAGCCAGCGGTGAAAATGCGGAAGCTGTCAAACTTCTTCGCAAAGCGTTGAATGTCCGTCCTGACTTCACCGGTGCGGCGGTTCTGCTGGCACAGCTTTATGCTGATATTGATCAGGTTGCAAAGGCTCGCGAGATTGCCCTGCAAAGCTGGCATACATCACCATCAGCCGCACTTGGCAAAATTTATCTGACCAACCTTTCCGGAGATGCCCTGACCAAGGTCAAAGGCATCGAAAAGCTGATTGCGACCAATCCTGACCATGTGGAAAGCCAGCTTTTGATTGCCGAGGCCGCCCTTGATGCCGATTTGTGGGGTATGGCACGCAACAATCTGGAAAAGGCCATCGCCCAAAAGGCGCAGGCACGTCATTATCGTATGTTGGCCGATCTGGAATTCCGCGAAAAGAAAGATGCCACCAAGGCCCGTGAATTGCTGGTAAAGGCAAGCCATGCCAATCCTGATCCGGGTTGGCGGTGTGGTGCATGCGGTGCGGAAACAGACAAATGGGCCGTTACCTGCCCGTCCTGTCATTCATTTGGCAGTATTGACTGGCGTGCACCCATACGCGTTCACAATAATGAGCCTTCATCTGATCCGCACAAACCAAAAGAACCCGCCGCGATCAGGCAGGATGGCGCAATCATAGACAATCCCGATCCGACAGACACGGAAACCGCTGGTAAAAATCGGAATCAACCGTCACCAGTAGTCTGATTGTAAAGCCTAATCGCTGAACATAGCCGAACATAAAAGGCCGCAGACAAAATTGTCTGCGGCCTTTGTCTTGTGACTGTCCGGGTTCGGATCAGTGACGGAAATGACGCATGCCGGTAAAGACCATGGCAATGTCATGCTCATCGGCTGCGGCAATGACTTCTTCGTCACGCATCGAGCCACCCGGCTGGATCACGGCAGTTGCCCCGGCCTTGACCGCCGCCAGAAGGCCATCGGCAAACGGGAAGAACGCATCAGACGAAACCACCGAGCCCATGGTGCGCAGTGCGGTTTCACCCGCATTTTTACCGGCTTCTTCGGCTTTCCATGCCGCAATGCGCGAGCTGTCAACGCGGCTCATTTGCCCGGCACCAACACCAACGGTCTTGCCGTCTTTGACATAGACAATGGCATTTGATTTGACGTGCTTGCCAACGCGGAAGGCAAACAGCAGGTCATCAAGCTCTGCCTCGGTCGGCTTGCGCTTGGTGACGACTTTAAGCTCGTCGCGCTTTACACGACCGGCATCACGGTTCTGAAGCAGATAACCACCGGCCAGCGAACGAAGCGTCATGTCTTCGCCTTCCGGGTCGGCCATGCCGCCGGTCACCAGAAGACGCAGGTTCTTCTTCGCTGCCAGAACTTCCTTCGCCGCGTCATCGGCATCCGGGCAAATCACCACTTCGGCAAACAGTTTGGCGATTTCTTCGGCAGTGGCCTTATCAAGGGTACGGTTAACCGCGATGATGCCACCAAAGGCCGAAACCGGGTCACAGGACAGCGCCTTGTTATAGGCTTCAATCAGGGTTGCCCCCTCGGCAACACCGCACGGATTGGCGTGCTTGATGATGGCAACAGCCGGTTTTTCATCAAACTCGGACACCAGTTCGAACGCTGCATCCGTATCATTCAGGTTATTGAATGACAGTTCCTTACCCTGAAGCTGGGTTGCGGTGGCAACGCCCGGACGGTTTTTACCGTTGGTGTAGAACGCAGCCTGCTGATGCGGGTTTTCACCGTAACGCAGGGTCTGTTTCAGTTCGGCAGAAACATTCAGGCGCTGCGGGAAGGTTTCACCAAGCTCACCGGCAAACCAGCTTGAAATGGCCGAATCATATGCACCGGTACGGGCAAAAGCCTTGGCCGCCAGAATACGACGGGTTTCAGCCGTCGTGGCACCTGCATTGTCTTTCATTTCGGCAACAACGCGGTCGTAATCAGACGGATCGACAACAACCGTAACCGATTCATGGTTCTTTGCTGCCGAACGGATCATGCTCGGTCCGCCGATATCGATGTTTTCGATGCAGGTATCGAAATCGGCACCCTTGGCAACGGTTTCCTCGAACGGATAAAGGTTCACACAAACCAAATCGATCGGTGAAATGTCGTTATCTTCCATCGCCTGCATATGGCTGGAAAGAGAACGGCGGCCCAGAAGGCCGCCGTGAATCTTCGGATGAAGAGTCTTGACGCGACCGTCCATGATTTCGGGAAAACCGGTGTGATCGGCAACTTCCTTTACAGGAATACCAGCAGCTTCGATGGCCTTGGCAGAACCACCGGTGGACAGGATTTCAACACCCTGTTCATGAAGGGATTTGGCAAATTCGACCAGACCGGTCTTGTCGGAAACGGAGATCAGCGCGCGCGCAATACGAGCAGTCATCGGGTTCGCTTTCAATACATCGTCAATGATGAAGGCCCCGGACCCATTGATGATATATCGGCCTACTCCGTATTGCTACTGGTGCATACGGGGTAATGACGTTTGCGGGCAATCGGCTTTATGATGAGTGAAAACCGCTGATTTTCATTCGGGCCGACACATGATCAATGAGTCCGAACCATGTTTCGCGCGGAGCTTTATCACGCACGCGCCAAAATGTGGACCCCGAAATGTTGCATGGCCGCAGGCCGGACTGCGCAGATGTCAGCGCCAGGAGCCATTATCAGATCACTGACCGCTTGCTGCTTTATCCAGCTTTTCGGGTTCACTCTTGGCAAAGAAGGATTTCACACCAATCTCAGGCGGTTGAAATTCCGGAACAAGACGGCTCATCAATTCCAGGGTCTTGTGCGTATCACGACTTGCAGCACTCTCGCCGAGCTCATCGAACACCTGCTTGATCAGGGCATAATCAACAACACGCGGTGCGGCCAGCATAACCCCATCGGTTTCAGTCGGTTCCGGCGGCTCACCATCATGGAACAGTTCTTCATAAAGCTTCTCGCCCGGGCGCAGGCCTGTGACCTTGATATCAATGTCCTTACCTGGCCGCAGCCCCGACAGCAGAATCATCTGACGCGCCAGATCGATGATCTTTACCGGTCGTCCCATATCGAGAACGAAAATCTTGCCACCCTCTGTAACACCATGTTTGCCAAGCTCGGCAGCCTGCAAAACAAGCTCGACCGCTTCGGCAATCGTCATAAAGTATCGCGTGATACCCTCATGTGTCACGGTCAGCGGCCCACCGGCCTCAAGCTGACGGCGGAACAAGGGCACCACCGACCCTGTCGACCCCAGAACATTACCAAACCGCACGGTGACAAATCGTGTCCCCCCCCGCTGATCCGCCGGAAGAGTTTCAAGCGCCTGACAATAACATTCTGCCAGACGTTTTGACGCCCCCATGACATTGGCAGGGTTTACGGCCTTATCTGTTGAAATCAAAACCATGGTTTCAACACCAGCAGCACGACACGCCTCGGCAACGTTACGGGTCCCAAGCGTGTTGGTCAGAATGCCTTCATTCGGGTTATGCTCAACCAACGGCACATGTTTGTAGGCTGCTGCGTGGAAAACGATTTCCGGCTGTCGGGCCGCAAAAACCTGATCAATCCTGAGGCGATCACGCACATCACCGAGAATACTCTCGCGGGGAAGATCAGGATATTTTTCCGCCATCTCCATATCAATGGCATAGAGATTATATTCACCCGCATCCAGCAAGGTAATGCTTGCAGGACCGTAGGCCGCAATCTGTCGCACGAGTTCCGACCCGATTGAGCCACCAGCGCCTGTCACCAGAACCCGCCGTCCGACAATCATCTGACGAACCTTGTCACGATCAAGTCGGGCCTGCGGCCGTCCCAGCAAATCTTCAATCGCAACCGGGCGAATTTGCAGCGGATCGGCAAGCCCCTCACGCAAGTCACTCAGCTTTGGCAAGCGCGCCAGGGTCATGCCGTTCTGATCCGCAATTTCGACCCATTTGGTAATGTCGGCATGACGCAATGCGTCACCGGTTAAAACCAGACGGCGCGGCAAACCACGTTTGCTTTTTGCAAGCTTGCCCAAAGTTTCTTCGAGCTTGTCTGCGGTCGCCAGCACATCAATGCCATGCATATTCCGCCCGACACGGCTATCGGTCAGGGAAACAATACCGATAACGTCAAACGGGGTGTTCGCAGATCGAAACGTTTCACGGATAAAGGCCTCGGCCTCGTCTCCGGCTCCGATCAAAAGAACCGGCACACGATGGGTGCCCTGTCGCACCATGGCACGAGCGGTCGTCTTGTCCTTGGCAACCCGGTAAATCAGCCTTGACCCGCCAAGCATCGCCATCAACAGGAACCATTGAATAATCGGCGTTGATCGCGGCAACCACTCAAGCCTTGCAGTAAGGAACAGCACCAGAAACAGTACGCCAACAGCAACCGTTACCGCCTTGGCAATCCGTATGAGATCGTTCAGTGATGCATAGCGCCAGATGCCACGGTAAAGTCCGAAAACCCAGAATGTCATTGCGGCGATGACGGTAAAAACCGATACCGAAAACAGGATGTTTTGCGGATTGTAAAAAACCACACCATCGCCGACCCGCAGATACAATGCTGCGGGTAACGAAATCGCCGCCATCATCACGTCATGGACAAAGGCAATATGGCTACGTTGAAATAAACGCGACATGCGGTCCCTTACCGGAATTCTTGTGTGGTTCATAATACCCGCAAGCCTTTGGTGCGAGCACGGATTTTCTTTTCGCGTCCGGCCTGTGACAAGTCAAGCTATCCGAACGAGCATAACTTTCACACTATTTCGGTTCCGCATCCCTGACAGGCAAAAACACCAATTCCGCGACCAGTAATGCCAGTATCATCGCAGCAGGAATCAAACGCAGCCATACCGCGATATCCATCGGGACAAAAATAACAATGATAAGCGCCAGATTTGCCAGTGCAATCAGGGCCGAAACCCGTGCATGACTCATACCACGCCGGGTTGCCTGCTGATAGAAATGCTCGCGATGTGCCTGCCAGACCTTTTCACCCCGAAGTCCGCGCTTGATGAGGGTGAAAGTTGCGTCCAGCAGATAGTATGACGGCAGGATCAATGCTGGCATCCACGCCCCGCGTGCGGCAAGTTCCAGCAATAGCCAGCCCAGAACGAAACCCAGCGGTACGGACCCGACATCCCCCAGGAACAGCTTCGCAGGGTGCCAGTTCCAGATCAGGAAACCGATCATAATCGACAGAACGCCAAGCCCGATATAACCAAGATCAACAAATTCGGGTAATGGGGCCAAAAGTGCGAGAATAAAGATACCCAGTCCGATCGAACCCGCCTCGACCCCGGTAATGCCGTCAATCCCGTCCATGAAATTGAATAGATTAAGGAACCAGACCCAAGCCAGAACGACCAGAATACGATCCAGCCACATTGGCACCAGCCCTTGCAGCACCGGACCGTCAATCGCAAATATACCAACGATTACGGCCATAAACTGACAGGCAAAACGAATGGCCGGCGACAGATTATGCCGATCATCAAACCAGCTTAGCGTACCAAGCCCTACGGCTGCGATCAGCATCAACCATTCCTGTAAGCCCGCATTCCCGGACCATAAAAAAACGGCCCCGACCATGACGATCAAAAGGGGCGTCACTGCCAATCCACCACCGCGCGGGGTTGGCACCACATGACTGGAACGATGATTGGGCATATCAAGAATCG
This sequence comes from Thalassospira sp. A3_1, assembly GCF_017744215.1. Lineage (NCBI taxonomy): Bacteria > Pseudomonadati > Pseudomonadota > Alphaproteobacteria > Rhodospirillales > Thalassospiraceae > Thalassospira > Thalassospira sp. A3_1. The sequence continues at coordinate 980,602 of NZ_JAGHQQ010000001.1, forward strand.
CCTTGCGCCGCAGATAAAGCAACACCGCCCAGGTCAGCAACATAGAGCCGATCAGAAAGCAGCCGGAAAAAATCGCAAGCGCGGCAAAAGACATCTATGTCGCCCGTTTCTTTCGAATGATCCGTCTGGATTACCGGGCACCCGTCTCCATCGCAAGGTTTTTCAATGTCGTTGGAAAACATCAGGCAGGCCAGCCATGCTGGAAATCCTGCGGTTAAGTGCTTTACAGCCCTATCAAGGGCGCTTACTTACAAGCCATAACCCGAAACTGGAGATACCCTTTTGACAGAACGCCGCTCTCGCACGGATAACCGCCATACTCAACCGGCCGATCTTCCCGATCCGCGGATGCTGGCGCTCAAAACCCTGCAGGAACTGCGTGGGGGGGAAGTAACACTGGACGAGCTTCTGTCAAAACATGGTTATGGCCTGCCGTCACTGGACCGCAATTTTTTGCGCCAATTGCTGGGCACGACATTGCGCCATCTCGGTGAAATTGATGCCATGCTCGCCCCACGCTATCACCCGCCACAAGATCGCACCGCCGCACGACTGACCAATATCCTGCGTCTGGGTATCGCCCAGCTATTTTTCATGGATACGGCCGATCACGGTGCTGTTGACAGCACGGTTAATCTGGCGCGCGATGCAGGACTTCATCGGTACACCAAACTGATCAATGCCGTTTTGCGCGGCTTGCAGCGCGACGGATTTGAATGGCCTGAAAATGTCGAAGACTGGCAATTGAACGTTCCGGCATGGCTGCGCGGATCGTGGAAAAAGGCCTATGGCGCGGACGTGGCCCAGGGCATTGCGCAGGCAAGCCTTGGCTATGCCATGCTTGACCTTTCGATCAAAGACCCGGCCGAGGCCGCCGAATGGGCGGAAAAAATGGACGGTATCGTCCTGCCGACCGGTACGGTCCGGCTTGAAGGCGGGCGTCGCATCCGCAACCTGCCGGGCTATAAAGACGGAAAATGGTGGGTACAGGATGCGGCTGCCTCAATCCCTGCCAAACTGTTTTCGGCTCACAAGGGCAAAACCATTTATGACCTCTGCGCCGCACCGGGCGGAAAAACCATGCAGTTGGCAGCTCTTGGTGCACAGGCCATTGCCGTTGATAAATCCGAAGGCCGCCTGAAACGCGTCTATGAAAACCTTGAACGGGTTGAACTCGGTGCCGCCGTTGTTATCGGGGATGCCACCGATCTCGCACCCGATACGCCGCGTGCCGATGCGGTTTTGCTTGATGCCCCCTGTTCGGCAACCGGCACCATTCGTCGCCATCCCGATATTCTGTTGCGTCAGAACGACAAACTGATGCGATCGCTTCTGCCGATTCAGACCAAGCTGCTCAATCAGGCTGACAAGCTTCTGAATGTTGGCGGCGAACTGATCTATTGCACCTGTTCGCTGCAACCCGAAGAGGGCGAGCATCAGGTAAAATCCTTCCTGGCCGACCACCCGAATTACGAACGCAAGCCGATTACGGCCGACGAACTGGGTGGCTGGAGTGAGGCGATCAACGATGCCGGAGAGCTTCGCATCCTGCCGCTCCATATGCACGAATATGGCGGGATTGATGGCTTCTTCTGTGCGCGGCTGGTCAAGAAATCCTGATCAGGACCTGCCCCGGAACATGACAGGGCTGCCATTCGTGCCGCTTGGGTGACAGGGCGGCGTTTTTGGGGTATGAGAACCGCGAAATTCTCATATCCCAACCCGCTTCAGGACCTTTGCCGCGCCATGACCGCATCAAACGCCATTAAAATCGCACCTTCGATCCTTTCCGCCGATTTCGCCCAGTTGGGCGTTGATGTCCGTGCGGTTGATGCCGCCGGCGCAGACTACATACACATCGATGTCATGGACGGCCATTACGTGCCCAACATCACCATCGGTCCGGATGTGGTCAAGGCGCTGCGCCCCCATAGCGACAAGGTGTTTGACGTTCATCTGATGATCGCACCGGTCGATCCCTATATCGAAGCCTTCGCGAATGCCGGTTCCGACATCATCACCATCCATGCCGAAGCAGGCCCGCATCTGCATCGTTCGCTTCAGCTGATCAAGTCGCTTGGCAAGAAAGCCGGTGTGTCGCTGAACCCGTCAACGCCGGAAAGCGTGATCGAATATGTCATGGACATGGTTGATCTGGTGCTGGTCATGACTGTGAACCCCGGCTTTGGCGGCCAGAAATTCATTCCAAGCCAGCTTGAGAAAATCAAACGCATCCGCAAGATGATCGATGCGACCGGCCGTGATATCGACCTTGAAGTCGATGGTGGTGTGAACCCGGAAATCGCCCCGCAGGTGATCGCGGCAGGTGCCAATGTTCTGGTCGCCGGATCGGCAACCTTCAAAGGCGGCCCGTCGGAATATGCCAACAACATCAAGGCAATCCGCGGCGCATAATCTGCCTTTACAGCATTGCTAAAAACGGCTCGGGGTCGGAACCATCCATTGGTTCCGACCCCGATTGCGTTTTGAACACATTCAAATCATTGCCCGATCTGTTTGATAAATTTTTTCTATCACCCCATTAGGTCTGCATACTTGACCTAATTTCCGATCTGGCAAATAGATGCCGACATGAACGAGATATTTATTGGAAAAAAATCATCGGCCGCTGGTGGCTGGGGTGCGCTGAAAAGTTGCGGTAAGCAATTATTGCAAAGCGGCAGTCCCCTGACCGGTGCACGCACGATGCTTAAGGCCAATCAGCCTAACGGTTTTGATTGCCCGGGTTGTGCTTGGGGCGATCCCGAGCACGGGTCATCCTTTGAATTTTGTGAAAACGGCGTCAAAGCCGTTTCCTGGGAAGCGACCGAAAAGCGGGCAACACCGGCATTCTTTGCCAAACATACCATAACCGAACTCCGCAAACTGAGCGATTACGAGCTGGAACTGAACGGCCGCATCACCCATCCGATGCGCTATGACCGTCAAAGCGATACCTATCAGCCGGTCGCATGGGAAGATGCCTTTGCCGAGATTGGTGACATCCTCAAAGGATTGGATAGCCCCGATCAGGCCGAGTTTTACACATCAGGCCGTGCCAGCAACGAGGCCGCTTATCTCTATCAGCTCTTTGTGCGCATCTTTGGCACCAACAATTTCCCCGATTGTTCAAACATGTGCCACGAAGCAAGCGGCGTTGGTTTGCGTCAGGCAATCGGTGTGGGCAAAGGCACGGTCCTTCTTGAGGATTTCGAAAAGGCCGATGCCATTTTCGTCCTTGGGCAGAATCCGGGTACCAATCATCCGCGCATGCTGGGCGATTTGCGCCGGGCGGCAATGCGTGGTGCAAAGATCGTGGTCTTTAACCCGATCAGGGAACGCGGGCTTGAACGGTTTTCCGACCCGCAGGACAAACTTGAAATGCTGCATGGCGGTTCGACCGAAATCGCCAGCCACTATTTCCAACCCTGCCTGGGCGGGGATATGGCCGCCGTCCGGGGTATGAGCAAAGCGATCTTTGCCGCTGATGACGAAGCCACCGCCAACGGCGCGCCATCTGTTCTTGATCACGCCTTTCTCAATGAACATTGCGACGGACTGAGCGAATACCGGGCCGCGGTCAATGCCACCAGCTGGTCGGAAATCGAAGACCAGTCGGGCCTGAGCCGACGGGAGATCGAGCAGGCGGCGGCTGTCTATCTGTCTTCTGAACGTGTCATTTGCACCTGGGCGATGGGTATTACCCAGCACCTTCATTCCGTGCCAACCATTCGTGAAATTGCCAACTTCATGTTCCTGCGCGGCAATATCGGCAAGCCGGGCGCTGGTTTGTGTCCGGTGCGCGGACATTCAAATGTGCAGGGCGACCGCACGGTGGGCATCAATGAAAAACCGTCCAACGCCTTCCTTGATGCTTTGGAAAAGGAATTCGGTTTCACGGCTCCGCGCAATCACGGTCACAATGTTCTGGCCGCCATCGGTGCGATGCTTGATGGCAGTGCCAAGGCCTTTATCGGGTTGGGCGGGAACTTTGCCCGTGCGACCCCTGATAGCGCCCTTGTCGAAAAGGCGATGAAAAGCCTTCGTCTCACCGTCAATATCGCGACCAAACCCAATCATTCGCATCTAATGCCCGGGGAAACGGCCTTTATCCTTCCCTGTCTGGGCCGGACCGAGATTGACCTTAATTCCCAGGGTCAGTCACAGGTGGTCAGTGTCGAAGATTCAATGAGCATGGTGCACGGATCGGCGGGTATTAACCGCCCGGCATCGCCGCATCTTCTGTCCGAGGTTGCAATTGTCGCTGGCATTGCCGAGGCAACGGTTGGAAGCAATGTGGTATCCTGGGCCAGCCTTGCCGATAATTACGAACGCATCCGCAGCCATATCGAAGCCACCATTCCGGGCTTTGCCGATTACAACACGCGCCTTCGCAAGCCACGTGGTTTCCATCTGCGCAATAATGCCGCCCATCGGGAATGGAACACCCCAAGCGGCAAGGCAACATTTGCCAATACCGCCCTGCCCCGTCAGACAGTCCACCAACAGGCCCGTCAGAACCAGAAGGCCGATGGCGGCAGATCGCAATTTGCCTTGCAGACATTCCGGTCACACGACCAGTACAATACGACTGTTTACGGCCTTGATGATCGCTATCGCGGGGTTTACGGCGAACGCAAGGTCATCTTTATCCATCCCGATGATCTGGCCATGCTGAATGCCCGGTCCGGCGACCGTGTTGACGTAATTTGCGAATATGATGACGGGATCGAACGGATCGCCAATGATTTCCGGTTTGTGTCCTATGACATTCCGCGCGGCAGTGTGGCGGGCTATTACCCGGAACTGAACGTTCTGGTGCCGCTTGGCAGTGCCGGTGATCAAAGCGACACACCGACATCAAAATCGATCATGGTGTCATTTCGCACGGAAAAATCCGCGTGAGCGCCCCGCTCCAAAATCATGGGAAAAAAGATAACGCACCAGATGCAGCACATTTTCTGCATCTGGTCGAACGCACTTTGGCCAGCAACCCGGAACTCAGTCCGGTTCAGGGGGCAATTCTGGTCGCCGCCCGACAGGATATCGCCCGTGACAGCAAAACATTCGCCCGATTGTTCGGGATGGCCCACGCAATCGTTCTGCGTGAACTAAATGCCCTTTTGCAAACGGATGATATTCTTAAGCTGGTAAAGCGGGACCCGAGGACATTACGTACCCACTACCGGCTAGCTACAAGCTCGTAACAGATTCATCCACGATCTCACTGGAAAGCATCTCGTGAAAGCGCTAAAATCTGCAGCTTTCCATTAGTGAATCGTATCTAATCCGATATTAGAAAGCAACCGTTGGACTTTCATTGCTTCTACCGGAAAAATCGTTCTCAAATTGTTACGATAATGTACGGGGGCTTCGCGGTGATTAAAAATTTAAACGGAAAAATATCCTTCAACCTTGTCACTATAGTATCCAAAATAACTCGCGAAAATTTAAACACCATCAACAACAATTACAGCGAATCAAACATAACATTGAGTGAAATACTCGAAAAGATAGACAATAAATCTGAAATTGTTGGAAAAAATCTCAGAAAATCTTCATTCTACACCATAATCGTAGATATATTATTAGTAATATTAAAAAACAATCCAGATTTTACTATAGTATTTCTGGGAACAAGTTTTAAAAAATTTGACGGCCTGATGGAAATACTTATTTTTGCATCATGCTATAATTTCTTATTATCATTCATATATTTAGTATCCCTGACATTTTACCAAAATATCATCAAGCAGATATGCGAACAAAGAACAAACAACAACGATAAGTTCATTCTTTACAGCTCTTATTTTGAAGCAGCCCCCTCAGAATTTTTGTTTGATTCCCGATATTACTCTTCCTTTCCCAAAACTCAAAAACTTGTCACTTTCAGCGGCTTAATGCTGATTTTGTTCATATTTTTTGGAATGATATTTCATTTTTACGCTTCAGCGGTCGCCGCCATCGAAATAGTTTCTCAACCACTTCTAAACTTGGCACTTACTTGGGCGTTCGTAGTCGTAGCATTACTATTCAGCACTTTATTAGCAATACAAATGCTCATAATTGCGATAATCCCTATAGTTACCGAGCATAGCAGCAAAAAATAGCCCATTCAAAAATCGATGCAGCGGCCCTTGTTTTCCCAATCGCCAAAGCGGGTTGGCTCGGGGCCTTTGGGTCCCCCGATTTCGCGCGCCTTGGCAGCAGCTTCCTTGGCGGCCTTGGCTTCGGCCAGTGCATTGATTGCATCCTGTGACAGAACAGGTGCCATGTCTGCACCGGCAATGGCTTCGTTCTTTTCTTCCGAGGTTTTAGGTTCGGCCTTTTCTTTTGGCACCTCGTGAATAACGGTTTCGCGGAACTTTCCAGCCATCCTTGGTTCTCCGTTTGTCGGGGATACCCCGATTAATCTGTTAGCCCAGAAATAACCTGCCCGCACCGTCGGGGCAAGTTATCGGCGGCTGGATTTGGCTGCATTGCGCAAAATACATGGGATTTCAGCATGTTGGGATTCCCGACGGGAAACCCCGGTGGAATGCCAACGGACAAATACCGGAAACTGGCTCTTTCCCCTGTATGCGAAAGCCGCTATTTCAGGCAGACGAGCAAACCAAGGAGAAACCATGCGTCCAATTCCCCAGCGTATCGCCGAAGAACTTTCGGTTCGTCCCGAACAGGTCATTGCCACCATCGAGATGCTCAATGAAGGGTCAACCGTTCCATTCATCGCCCGTTACCGCAAAGAAAAAACCGGCGGTCTTGATGATACCCAACTTCGTACGCTGGAAGAACGCCTGCGCTATCTGACCGAGCTTGAAGAACGCCGTTCAAGCGTGCTTGAAAGCATCCGCGAACAGGAAAAGCTGACGCCGGAACTTGAAGCCGCCATCAACGAGGCCGACACCAAAACCCGCCTTGAAGATTTGTACCTGCCATATAAGAAAAAGCGCCGCACCAAGGCCCAGATTGCCCGCGAAGCCGGGCTGGAGCCACTGGCAGATGATCTGTACGGCAATCCCACCCTTGATCCGGAAACCGAAGCTGCAAAATATGTCGATGCCGAAAAAGGCGTCGAAGATACCAAGGCCGCCCTTGATGGTGCCCGTCAAATCCTGATGGAACGCTTTGCCGAGGATGCCGATCTGGTCGCCAAACTCCGCGACCTTTTGTGGAATGACGGCGAAATCAGCGCCACCGTGATTGACGGTAAACAGGCCGAAGGTGCCAAGTTTTCCGACTATTTCGAACATTCCGAAAAAATCAAAACCTGCCCGTCGCATCGTGCGCTGGCCCTGTTCAGGGGCCGCAACGAAAACATCCTGCAACTTAAACTGACCCTTGGTGCCGCCGACGAAGACCGCCCACGTACCGAACAGGGCCGGGCAGAAATCATGATTTCCGCCCATGTTGGTATTGCAGACCGTGGCCGCGCCGCCGACAAATGGCTGGTGGATACGGTTCGCTGGACCTGGCGGGTCAAACTGTCGCTATCCATCGAACTGGACCTGTTTGGCACGCTTCGCGACCGCGCCGAGGAAGACGCGATCAAGGTCTTTGCCGATAACCTCAAAGACCTGTTGCTGGCCGCACCGGCCGGACAGAAGGCCACCATGGGTCTTGATCCGGGGGTTCGTACCGGCGTCAAGGTTGCCGTGATCGATGCCACCGGCAAAATGGTCGATACCGCAACCGTTTACCCGTTCCAGCCGCGCAATGACGTTGAAGGCGCGCTCAATACGCTGGCGGCCCTTGCCGCACGCCACAAGATCGAACTGATCGCCATCGGCAACGGCACCTATTCGCGTGAAACCGATGAGCTTGCCGGTCAGTTGCTTAAACGCTTTCCGGCACTCAAGGCGACAAAGGTCATTGTCAACGAGTCCGGTGCATCGATTTATTCCGCATCGCAATTTGCCGCCGAAGAATTCCCTGATCTGGATGTGTCCCTGCGTGGCGCGGTATCCATCGCGCGCCGCCTGCAGGACCCGTTGGCAGAACTGGTGAAGATCGAACCAAAATCCATCGGGGTCGGGCAGTATCAGCACGACGTATCAGAAACCAAACTTGCCAAATCACTTGATGCCGTGGTCGAGGATTGCGTGAACGGTGTGGGTGTTGACCTCAATACCGCCTCCATCCCGCTTCTGACCCGTGTTGCCGGACTTTCGGAAACACTGGCGCGCAATATTGTCGGTTATCGCGATATCAATGGGGCGTTCCGGTCACGTGCCGATTTGCGCAATGTTGAACGCCTTGGCCCCAAAGCGTTCGAACAATGTGCGGGTTTCCTGCGCATTCGTGGCGGTGAAAACCCGCTGGATGCATCGGCGGTTCACCCGGAAGCCTATAAACTGGTGGAACGCATCAGCACGCGTTCCAACAAGCCACTGGCAGACCTGATTGGCGATTCGCCCTTCATCAAAACCCTGCGCCCGGACGATTATGCCGATGATGTGTTCGGTGTCCCGACCATCCGCGACATTCTGGCCGAGCTTGATAAACCCGGTCGCGATCCGCGCCCTGAATTCAAGACCGCCAAATTCACCGATGGCGTCAACGAGATCAAAGACCTCAAGACCGGTATGAAACTTGAAGGTACCGTCACCAATGTCACCAATTTCGGGGCGTTCGTGGATATCGGCGTGCACCAGGACGGGCTGGTTCATATTTCGCAACTGGCGGACAAATTCGTTTCCGACCCGCGTGAAGTCGTGAAAGCAGGTCAGATCGTATCGGTTACCGTCATGGAAGTGGACGCGCCGCGCAAACGTATCGGTCTGTCGATGAAATCCGCACCGGATTACGAAGGCACCCGTGAAAAACGCACCGAGTCCCGCGGCAATCACAGCCATCAGGCACGTGCAAACACCGGACGGAACACCCCGCCGCGCGGCGGGAATCATCAAAGCAATCAAGGCAGTGCCGGAAATGATGGCGGTGCGATGGCCGCCGCCCTAAAGGCCGCGATGGAACGCCGAAAATAGCGATTTCATAAAAATTTCACGCCTATTCTGATTGTAGAAAGCCCCCTAACCTTTTGTTCAGGGGGCTTTTTACGTGTGACAGATGAAAAATCGAAACATTCGGCACGGAAATGCCGCATTTGCGCCCCCATTTTCCCGTCTTCGCCGCGCACCTTTACAACACCAAGAAGAAGCGCGAGGAAACATCATGTTTAGATCTTTGCGCAGCAAGCCGGTTGTAATCGCCCTCGTCGGAGTTTTGACAGTGACGACAGCCGCACTGGCTGCAATCCGTGTCGCACCGAAAGCGACCACCGACAGTGTCACCATCCATGCTGATCAGGCAAAAGGCGAAGTCATCCTGTCCTTTCAGGACGGATCGATTGCGCTGAACAAAGATTGCGGCTCTTTCCCGTGCCGTATCGATATTTCCCGCCTTCAAAAGGGGGAATATGACGTCATGATCCGCAATGGTACCGACATTCAAAACATGGTCAGCCTGTACAAGGAATAACGGACTGGCCGGTTTGACGGCTCGGGGTACAACGCGCCCGATAACACGATGCTATCGGAACCATGGGGATTTTTACAAAGCCACTGGTCGGGGGATCATTCACCGATTTCAGAAAATTTCCCTATTCATGGAACGATGCGCAGGCTCGCTTGTTTAAGGGATATGCAGCGTAACTCAATTCGCAAAGCCCGTCTGGCCATTGCGTGCTGCTGCCTTTGACCTAGATAAAGGCCGAGGATTAGGACCACGAGGTTTTCCATCATGCCCGTTTCCGAACCCGCCAAAAGGCAATGATCATCCAGAGCAACAAGTTTTCCAACAGGTTGCATGGGATTTTCACTTTTACGGCAGGCGGTAATGGGGATATGTTGCATCAGCCCTGTGCTGACCGCACAAACCAATAACGAAAGTCGAGGATCTGTATCATGGCTCTTGAACTCCCTGCACTCCCTTATGCCTATGACGCGCTTGCACCGGTCATGTCGGCTGAAACCCTTGAGTTTCACCATGACAAACACCACAACGCCTATGTTGTGAACGGCAACAAGCTGCTCGAAGGTTCCGGCCTTGAAGGCAAGTCGCTCGAAGAAATCGTTGTTGCATCCTATGGCGATGCATCCAAAGCCGGCCTCTTCAACAACGCTGCCCAGCACTGGAACCATATCGAGTTCTGGCAGATGATGAAGAAAAATGGCGGCGGCAACATTCCGGGCGAACTGGAAAAGAAAATCGTTGAAGATTTCGGCTCTGTCGATGCCTTCAAGGAAGCCTTCATTCAGGCTGGCGTGACCCAGTTCGGTTCGGGCTGGTGCTGGCTGGCACTTGATAAATCCGGCAAACTGGTCGTGACCAAAACCCCGAACGCGGAAAACCCGCTGGTCCACGGTCAGACCCCGCTGCTCGGTTGCGATGTGTGGGAACACTCCTACTACATCGATTACCGCAACGCGCGCCCGGACTATGTCAAAGCGTTCATCAACGACCTGGTGAACTGGGAATATGTTGCGGAACGTTTCTCGAAGGCTGGCTAATCAAGCCTGGCTTTGAACATGAATTAAATAAAGCGGCCCCTTCGGGGGCCGCTTTTTTTGTTCAGAACTCATCGGGCCATCGCCGCGCAGCATGCAAGACAGCGATTATCGTGACCGTATTATCATCCAGACCATAAGCAACAAGGTAAGGCGTACCATTGACGATCATTTCGCGTGTTTGATCCACACGCCCGACGCGACCTATGAACGGATGGGTAACGAGTTGCGACACTGACCCTGATATCAATTGATAGGTTTTGCGGGCCGCCGTCGGATTACGTTCGTCAATGTAGTCAAGAATGTCACGCAGATCATCGACAGCCCGACTATCCCATTGAATACGCATCCGGATTATTTTTCAGCGAAGCGTTGTTCAAATCCGGCAAGCACATCGTCATGCCCGATCAGTTTCGCACGGCCTTCGGCAATACTGCGTGCACGATCTGCAATCAGGTTGATCTGCCATTCCTGATGATCGGCATATTGCCGAAGGGCATCGTTGATGATGCTTGAACGCGTCTGGCCGAACGCATTGGCAAGCTGATCAAGCCGTGTGCGCAAATCGGCATCAACACGCACTGCCATTGTATCTTTGCTCATGGATCGGCCTTTCGATTACGACGTATTACAACGTATTATATCGCATTCAGGGGTAAATAAAAACCCCGTCGGCGAACCGACGGGGTTTGCTATCAAAGCTGATTGAGCGCCGGATCAGATATCAAACTTGATACCCTGCGCCAGCGGCAGCTCGCGGGAATAGTTGATCGTGTTGGTCGCGCGGCGCATATAGCCTTTCCATGCGTCCGAACCCGATTCACGTCCGCCACCGGTTTCTTTTTCACCGCCAAACGCACCGCCGATTTCCGCACCCGACGGGCCGATATTGACGTTGGCGATACCGCAATCCGAACCAACGGCCGACAGGAACAGTTCGGTTTCCCGCAGATCGGTCGAGAAGATGCAGGATGACAGGCCCTGTGGCACGCCGTTCTGAAGCGCAATGGCTTCTTCAAGCGTTTCATAGGTCATGACATACAGGATCGGCGCAAAGGTTTCGTTGCGCACGGTTTCGGTCTGGGACGGCATTTCAACAACCGCCGGGGTGACGTAATAGGCGTTCGGATACTGATCGGCCAGTGTCCGTTCACCACCATGCACTTTACCGCCGTCTTTTTTGGCATTGGAAAGCGCGGCTTGCATGTTGTTGAAACTGTCCTCGTCAATCAGCGGACCGACCAGCGTACCATCGGCAAGCGGATCACCGATTTTGACAGACTTGTAGGCAGCAACGATTTTCGGCAGCAATTCGTCTTTGACGTCTTTGTGGACAATCACGCGACGCAGGGATGTGCAACGCTGACCACATGTCCCAACCGCCGAGAAAACCACTGCACGCACGGTCATATCAAGGTCGGCAGACGGGGTCACGATCATCGCGTTGTTGCCGCCCAGTTCCAGGATGGTCCGGCCAAAACGTTCTGCCACACGCGGGGCAACTTCGCGGCCCATGCGGGTCGAACCGGTTGCCGAAACAAGTGCCACATCATGACTGTCGGTAAGGGCTTCGCCAATGCGACGATCGCCGATCACGACATGATGCAGGCCTTCCGGCGCATCACCAAATTTCGCCAATGCCTTTTCAAAGATTTTCTGGCAGGCAAGTGCGGTCAGCGGGGTTTTTTCCGACGGTTTCCAGATCACCGAGTTCCCACAAACCAGTGCAAGCGCGGTATTCCAAGACCAGACGGCAACCGGGAAGTTAAACGCGGAAATAACGCCAACAACGCCCAGCGGATGCCAGTTTTCCATCATCTTATGGCCCGGACGTTCGGACGCGATGGTCAAACCGTAAAGCTGACGCGACAGGCCGACGGCGAAATCGCAGATATCGATCATTTCCTGAACTTCACCAAGACCTTCCTGATAGATCTTGCCGCATTCAAGCGACACCAGACGCCCCAACGGTTCCTTGGCCGCGCGCAGTTCCTCGCCCAGAAGACGGGCCAGTTCACCGCGACGCGGGCCGGGCACCTGACGCCACTGGGCAAATGCCTTTTTCGAACGCGCAATGATGTCGTTCATTTCCGACGGGTCGGTCTCGGCAACAGCCGCAATTTCAGAACCGTCAACCGGGGTCTGAACCTTAAGCGTACCATTGGAAATCTCGGCCTCGGACAGGCCCAGTTCGGTCAGAATGTTTTTGAAACTCACGGTTAAGCTCCCTTCTTTTTGAATTTTACGGCAATCACGACCGGTCATCCGCATCCGATACCGCCGCCAGCTTTGGCAGCAACTTGCCGATGATCGCAAAGGCTTCATCGACCTGTTCGAACGGAATGGTCAGCGGGGCCAGAAGGCGCACCACATTGGCGTGTTCACCACTTGGCATCAACAATAGCCCGCTTGCACGGGCCAGTTGCAATAATGTTTGCAGACGTTTCGGCGACGGTGCCCCGTCATCTGCGATCAGTTCGAAGGCGCGCATTGCGCCAATACCCCGCATTGCACCGATGACATGCCCACCGGGCAAATCGCGCAGCCAGGAAATATGGGTGGCATATTTTTCGCCAAGCTGCTTGGCACGGTTCAAAATGCCGTCTGTTTCCAGCACCTCGAACACACCGGTTGCCGCCGCACAGGCCACCGGGTTACCGGAATAGGTCCCGCCCAGACCACCGGGCAGCAGGGCATTCATCACATCCTCGGCCCCCGTGATCGCCGCCAGCGGGAAACCACCGCCAATACCCTTGCCCATCACGAGGATGTCGGGGCAGACATTGGCATGCTCGATGGCGAACATCTTACCCGTCCGGCCAAAGCCCGACTGGATTTCATCAGCAATCAGAACCATGCCATTGGCATCGCAAAGACGGCGCAATTCGGCAAGAAATTCCGCGTCACAAGCCCTGAAGCCACCTTCGCCCTGCACGGGTTCAATCACCACGGCCCCGATGCTGCCCGGATCGACTGATACGGCAAACAATCTGGCAATTGCGTCCATTGCATCCGCCACCGATACACCGGTTTCACGGCAGGGATATGGCAAATGGTAAACCGGCCCCGGAAGCGGCCCAAGCCCGGTCTTGTAAGGTTTGGTTTTACCCGTCAGCGCAAGTGTCGCAAGGGTTCGGCCATGAAACGCCCCTTCAAAGGCCAGAACACCCGTCCGGCCGGTAAAGGCGCGGGCGAGTTTGAGGGCATTTTCCATCGCCTCGGCCCCGGAATTGGTCAGCATCGATTTCGCCGGACCTTCGATCGGGCAGTTTTGCGCCAGCCAATCGGTTACCGCGACATAAGGTTCATGCGGCAACGCGTTAAAGCAGGAATGGGTAAAACGTTCGCATTGCGCTGCCACACGGTCCATCACGACCGGATTGCGATGCCCGGTATTCAGCACCCCGATCCCGCCGATGAAATCGATATAACGATTGCCGTCAATATCCCAGATTTCGGCATTCAGCGCCCGATCCATATAGACCGGATGCAGAGTGCGAATACCGTTTGAAACGCTGTGTTTCTGGCGTGCCGTAATGGTGGTGGCGTCCATCGCGGCATCTTGTGTCTGGTTGGTCATGTCATCACGGGGCATGTGGGGTTGCTCCGGCTTTCATCGTTAAGGTATTGATTTCGAACATTCGTTACGAAATCGATTTAAATCACGTTCAGCTCCAGAACCGGGACATTGTCGCGGATGCGCTCATAGCCGAACACGGACATATCAAGGGTCTGGTAATGCCCTGCGACGATCAGTTCTGAAAGGCCACGGCCAACCGCCGGGCTTTGCTGTAAGCCATGGCCCGAGAACCCGTTGGCAAAGAAGAAATTCTTTACCTCGGGATGCGGGCCGATGATCGCGTTCTGATCAAGCAGGTTATAGGAATAATGACCAGCCCAGGCATTGACCATCTTGATCGCCTCGAACCGTTCGCAACGCTCGTAAAGCCCCGGCCAGACGATGTCATCAAACAGGCTGTAATCGACTTCAAAGTCCCAGCATTCCGGATCACGGTCGGCGGGCGGCGCAATGCCGGTAATGAAAAGATCGCCTTCGGGACGGACATAAAGGCCACTTGGATCAATCAGCATCGGGCAGGACGCGTTGATGTCGGCCGCATCACGGCAATCAAACACAAAGATGCAGCGTTTGCGCGGCTCCACCGGGATCTCAAGCCCCGCCATTCGGGCAACTTTTGATCCACCGGTTCCCGCAGCATTGACAAGCGCCCCGCAGCCAAACCGCCGTCCATCTTTCAGGACCACACCCGTAACCTGATCGCCATCACGCAGAACCTCGACGACTTCGCCGTCGATATAATCGGCCCCCTGACGGCGAGCCTGTTTGCGGAAGGATTGCATCAGGGAATAGGCATCAAACCATCCCTCGCCGGTACGGCCCCAGCAGGCCGCCGCCAGATCGGATGTGTTCATCCACGGATATTTGGCCGCCAGTTCGTCGGGTTCCATCCAGACGATGTCGGCCCCCAGCTTGGTCTGGGTTGCGTGATTCTGACGCAGGATATCGCGCCCGGACTCGGTCGCCAGAACCAGATAGCCCTTCTCATGGAAGGAAATATCGACTTCCGGATCAAGATCACGTTTCAGGTTGCGCAGGAATTCGATGCCAAAACCCGACATTTCAATATTGATCGGGGTCGAAAACTGCTGACGGATGGATGCCGCCGACAGGGTTGTCGAACAGAATTCATAATTCGGGTCTTTTTCAATGACCAGAACCCGGCCCTTGAAATCATCCCGGCCGGTCAAAAACCACGCGGCGGAGCTTCCGATAACAGCCCCGCCAACAATGATGACATCATAATTTTCGTCCACTGATCCCATGATCGCCTGTCACCCGATAGAATGTTTTGAAACCGGAACGGTATAATCCGTTCCGGCATTCCGGTCTTTTTGCTTTCTTATGCCGCTTTGCTTCCGGCGGTCATTTTAAAGATGCCCTGCGCATTGCTGCTGTCAAATCGAAGATCAAGTTTTTCTTCACCGGTCGCCTCGTCACGCACGTGATCACGGCTGATGAATTCATAAAATGAACCGGGCACATCGCGGGTCACCAGATCGCCATTGGCATCACACATCTGACGCAGGACACGGGTTGCCTTGAATGCGGTCTGACGCACCGATCCGGTGCTGGAAATCTCGACCTTTTCCTTCATCGGGCGGCCTTTGGCGCGCTGTTCGCTGGCGACCGCCTCGATATCGTCAACCCGATCCGTTGCGTGGTTGAACGCATTGCCTTCGGTCGAAATCCACGCCATTTCGGCCGACTCTGCCAAAAGGACCTCATAATCGGCCTCGGCTACCGGGCCGTGCTGCGCGCCAAAGCATTTGACCAGAACCGGCAGAAGCTTGGTGGCACCGGCAAAGCTGATAGTGCCGTTAGCAGCCAGTTGATCCAGCAGGACCCTGGCACCGGGTGACAGCGGATCAACCGATTTGCCAACCGTATTGGCAACCGCCTGCTGGAAGGCAGGGCTGAATTCTTCGACATGAAGTTCGGACACAAAGAACTGCGCGATCAGTTCTGGCTCATCTGCATGGCAAAACGCCCGACCCGTCATTTTCAGACGCGACAGCGGATAAACACCGGCAACATCGAACCCAAGCGGCGCAAGGATGCGCGCCATGGCAACATGACCACGCGGCAATTCGCCGGTCACCGGGCCATCGACGGTACGAATGGCACCATGATCGAAAATGATCGGCTCGCCCGCGGCCAGTTTATCCTCGGAATAGGCTTTGCCTTCGGGAACGGCTTCCAGAAGACCATCAAACAGGATCATGTTAAGCGCCTGCGCCATCGTCAGACGGCTGACTTTCCCGGCCTTGTCTGCAGGATCGGCCAGAAGCCGATCATGAACATCAATCATGCGAAACAGATAATCGGCCTTTTCCGCACCAAGAACAGCTTTAAGAACAGCGCCAAGCTGGCTGTCTAGCGGGGATTTAACTGGCTGGGGCATTTCTGCCTCTCCTTCCGTAATATTATCAATTACCCGATCAATTTTACTGTCCGGAAGGATCATGTGGTGGCACGAGGGGTTCCGAACCATTGAAATGCTAAGACTTGGCAGGATTTCTCACAAACGATATATTCGCACCATATCATTTCATTTGGTAATGAACTTGGGGATCAAAACACATGCGTCGCGTCCTGCCGTCCCTCACTGCCCTGCAATTTTTCGAAAGCTCTGCCCGGCATCTGAGCTTTACCCGTGCGGCAGAGGAACTGAACGTGACGCAAAGTGCTATCAGCCGCCAGATCCGAGCACTCGAGGAATATCTGGGCCGGGATCTTTTTCGTCGGGTGAAAAAACGCCTGAAACTGACGGCGGCGGGCGAAGCCTATGCCGCACAGGTGCGCGATCTTCTCGACCGGGCAGAAGCCGCAACCCTGCAGGTCATGGCCTATTCCGATGCTGGCGGAATGCTGAATGTCGGAACATTGCCGACCTTTGGCGCACGCTGGCTGGTGCCGCGACTGGGGGATTTCAAAACCACGTGGCCGGATATCCAGCTTAACCTGATCACCCAGACCCGCGAATTCAATTTCACCCGCGAAGGGATCGATATCGCCATCCATTTTGGCGAGGACAACATGCCTGGCTGCGTGTTCCACCGCCTGATGGGTGAAACCCTAATTGCGGTCTGCGCACCCAAAATCCTTAAGGAAAATGATGACCTGCCGATTGCGCGCGAACGGGTCCGCAATTGCACCCTGTTGCAACATTCCACCCGCCCGCGTGCGTGGCAGGACTGGCTGGCCGCAACTGGTGTTGCGGTTGTCGATGAACTTGCCGGTCCCAGGTTCGAACATTTCCACATGGTGATCCAGGCCGCCGTTGCCGGATTGGGGCTGGCCCTTCTGCCGGAATTTCTGGTACGCGAAGAACTTGATAACGGGCGGCTTGTCGCCCCCTTTGACGTCTCGATCCCCAACCGGCATGCCTATTACGTTGTTTATCCCGAAGAAAAGGAAAACAATTTTGCGGTTCGGGCCTTCCGTGACTGGATCATTGCAACCTGTCGGGCTGAAACAGCTCAATCAAACGCCGCATGACATCTTCCAACGGATATATCCCGACAACGAATTTCATTGCCGATTGAATTCACCAACCCTAAAGTTCCCACCCATATGTATAAGAACCGCCATCCGCGCGGTCAGATCGGGGTAAGGGGAATTGGTTGTGTCGCAACTGGAAAATCGTCTGGATCTTTATAATGTGCTGCCCGGAACGTTTGGCACCTTGCGCAAGGCATCCGGGCTGATCCACGATCAATCGGCCAAACGCGCCGAAGGCTTTTACAAAACCATCAGCCAAAGTGACGATCTGAAAGCCAGCCCGCTTTCGGAGGCAACCATCGCATCCCTGACGAAATCATTGCAAAATCACTGGAAAAACCTGTTTGACGGTAAAATTGACGAGGCTTTCGTCATCCAGGCCAGCCAGATCGGCCAGGCCCACGAAACCCACGGCATTACCCCCAAACTGTACATCGCGACCTATAATGCGATCACCGATGCCCTGATCGAGGCGATCATTACCCGCCATCGATGGAATGCCGGTCAGGCGGCAAGCATTGTCACCTCGCTGACATCGGTCATGCTACTTGATATCGAACTGACCCTGACCGCCTATTGCGATGCCAGTGCCGTCAAACGCCATAACGCATCGGAAAACGCCTTTGCCGATCAGCAGCTTGATCGCACGATGGATCTGTCCGTTGCGATCAACCAAAGTGCGGTATCCAATGCCCGCATGATGAATGTCATCGAGGATGTCGACCGCAAGGCACAATCGATTTCGGCTGCTATTGATCAAATGGTTTCAGGCATCAGCCACATTGCCGAAAATGGCCGCGCTGCTGCCGATAACGCGACCGATGCCATCACCGCCACCCGCAATGGCCAGCAAACCGTCAAGGACGCCGTTGGCAGCATGGATGACATTGCACATGCGGTGTCGGACGCATCTGGCCGGGTCGATGCCCTGGCCGAGGCATCCGAAAAAATCGGCGAGATCGTCGCATCGATCGAGGCAATTGCCGCCGAAACCAACCTTCTGGCGCTCAACGCCACAATCGAGGCCGCCCGCGCGGGCGAAGCGGGCAAGGGATTTGCCGTCGTCGCGGGCGAGGTCAAGGCGCTTAGCCAGCAGACCGCACGCGCGACCGAGGAAATCCGCAGCCGCATCGTCAATCTGCAGGGCGAAACGCAGGGCATCGTCGATGCCATGGCGCGCGGCAATGATGCCGTTTCGCGCGGTCAGAATGTGATGAATGATGTTGCCCGCGAAATGGGTGACATCGGCACCAAGATGGAAGACACGACGCGTCGTATCGCCGATATTTCAACCATCCTTGATGAACAGAACAAGGCAACCGATGCCGTCCGCGATGGCATTACCGGCATCGCCGGACAAACCGGCGGGCAGGTTGCGGCCATCCGTTCGGCCATCGGGGTTATCGGACAGGTCGAAGGCCTGATCGAAACGCAGGTTTCCGAACTGGTTCAGTATGAAATTCCAAACCGGACCATACGAAGTGCCCGCGCTGAACATGCCGTCTTCTTCAAATCCGTTGCCGAACTTCTGGCCGGACTGGGCAGCAGTGCCGATATCCACATGGGTGATGCCAAAGCCTGCCGGTTTGGCAAATGGTATGACAGCCCGGCATCAAAACCGTTCCGCCATCTGCCGTCTTTTGACGCGATCCGGGCACCGCATCTGGCACAACACGAAGCCGGTCAGGCAGCGATCACGGCCTTCAAAAACCGCGATATTTTGGCTGCGGAAACGGCCTTCGCCCGCATGGAAACCGCGACCCATGAAGTCCTGCAGAAACTCGATCAACTGGCAAACGAAGCGCGCAATATCACCCCGCTTGCCGAAGCCGCCGAATAACCTCACCCCCGCACAAAAGAAAGCCCGGACGGTTTGACGTCCGGGCGATCAACTCTGATAAAAGTGATACGTGAAACGTTATCCGCCGATCTTTTCGGCCGATCCCGCACGAAGTGCTGCAATCATCTGAATGCACACAATCGCAAACAGGAAGGACAAGGCCGCCTCCCAGTTGCCAAGCAAGTCATGCAGGGCGCCAAACAGAACCGGGCCAACCGCAGCCAGCAAATAACCGACCGACTGGCACATCCCCGACAACCGTGCCGAGGTCTGCGGGTCCGCACCGCGAATACCCACCAGCGTCAAGGCAATACTGATCATGGCACCCTGCCCAAGCCCCATGCAGAACGCCCAAAGATAGGGAAGCTCCGTCGTGGCAAAAACAAAGCCGGGAATACCGATCATCAGCGGAACGTGCAAAATGACCATCGCCAGTTTCTTGTTGGCGATTTTTGAATAGATCAGGGGGGCGGCAAACGCGGCCGGAATGCCAAACACGTTAAAGATCGTCAGAAGGGTTGCGGCCTCCCCCTCGGAAATGCCGCTATCGATGAAGACCTTCGCGACCCAGGCGGTGCCGGTATAAAACATCAGCGACTGGCACCCGAAAAACAGCGCGAGCCACCATGCCTCGACATTTTTCCAAAGCGAAACCTGTGTGACAGAAACGGGTGCCGGCCCCTTGTGGCGATAGCGCAACATTGGCAGCCACAATATGAAGGCAAGGGCTGCAAAGACCGCCCAGATCCCCAATGAATAGCGCCAATCACCATCCGCCGCATTTCGTATCGGAATTGCAACGAATGCCGCGACAGTCGCACCCGTTGACATGGTAAAGGTGTAAAGCGCTGTAATCAGCGCGACCCGGGTCGGGAAACTGCGCCGCACCAGCGACGGCGTCAGCACATTCAAAACGGCAATCGCCGATCCAAGAATGATCGTGCCAACAATCATGATGCCATAACTTCCGGTCGCACGCAGGCCCTGCCCCACCGCAATAAACAGCAGCATGGTCAGAAGCGTTGCCTCCAACCCAAACCGCTGCCCAAGACGCGGCGCAAAGATCGATAGCACGCCAAAACTAAGAACCGGGATGGTCGTCAACAGGCCAAGCTGCACGCCCGAAAGCTGCAAATCAACGCCGACAATCTCGGCAAGCGGCCCCATGGCAACGATGCTGCCACGCATGTTCGCCGCCAAAAGCAAAAGCGCCAGCAAAAAGCCGATATGCGGACCAAGGTGACGAAATCCGCGTGCGGCGGGATCGGCGGATCGCGTGTCTTCATTCTGCTGCGTTGGGGACACAGCAGACGAGGTTTCAGACGGTACAACACCGTCCTGATTTTGGGTCATCGGAATACTCCGGCAAGGGTGGTGGCGGGGAAAGCCTGAGTATCACGGGCCCGAAAGCCCGAAATTGCATGAACGAACGGCAAAACAACGAAGCAGTACGAGAACCTGTCTGATTTTGTCCGCGACATGGGGACATAATATATGTGTCACCCGTGGCACTTTTGGCAGATTTTCGAACGTTTCCAGAATTTTGCTGTGTTTGGCCGCATGCTAGCCGCAGAAACCGGGTCGCTCAACGCAAATCCGACAATTGGGAATTACCGGCAAGGCAAAGCAAGCCCTCCCCGCCGGTCACCCTTGTAAAAACGAAGCCGCCCTTACACAAATAATTCCCCGGATGCCGCAAGCACGCCACCACCAGACAATCTGATGAAATCACCATCCAGATCGATGCGAATCACGCTGGGCCGGTCCATTTCAACGCCCTGTATGATTCTGACCGGTGCGTTCGCATCCGCATAACCGTATTTCGCCAGTTGCCAGGCCAGCGGCCCCGCGGCACTGCCCGTCGCCGGGTCCTCGACAATACCGGCAGTCGGATTGAAGAAACGCGCATGCGCGGTCATGCTTCTGTCTTCCGGATCAAGCGAGAACAGATAAATCCCCTCCGCCCCAACCGTTGCCAGAATATCGCGCAGACGGCGCACATCGGGCTCCACACTGGCAATGACAGATCGGCTACGCATCGGGACCAGAAGATGTGCCGTGCCGGTGTAAACGGTTTGCACCGGCACATTGCCAATACCAATGTCGTCACGCGAAACACCAAGCCCCAAGGCAAGCGCATCCAGATCAGAAAGAACCGCCCGGCCTTCTGCTGGCGCCTGATCCATGGTCACAGTAATCCCGTCTTTTCCTTTCAGGACTTCAACAGGCAGATCACGACCACCGATTTCCTGGGTAAATTCCCTCTGACCGGCGGGTAACAAACCAAGATGACCAAGCAGCCACCATGCCCCCAAAGCATTATGACCGGTTCCGCCAACCTCGACCCCCGCACCGGTAAAGGAGCGAAGCTTCCAATCCGCACCACCGGCAGTTTCCGGACGCATCAGGAAGGTCGTTTCAGACAAATTGAACTCGCGCGATATCGCCTGCATCACGGTGGTCGATAAATCATCCGCATCCATCACCACCGCAAGCGGATTGCCGCCAAGCACCGATGACGCAAAAACATCAACGATATGATACGGATGGGTTTTCGCCGTTTTCGCGATGCTCATTATGTTCTCCTGTATTTTGAAAATGACGGTAGCCCGTAAAAACACCGCACGGGCGCAATGGCAGATCGTCAAGCATCCGGGGCGTGAAACCCGCCAAGGGATCGGGCTCGGCCGGTGGCGCAAAGAACATCTGAAAAAGACCGCACAGGAAATCCTTCATTTCACCTTCCACCTTTAGATGAACTAAAACTTCTGCTCTGCCGATCCGGGATCAGCGGGCATTGCATGGTTGACATTCCAACAGATCGTGTGAATGGTTCAATTCATGGATTTTGAAATGATTTTAGATTTTCTAAAATGAAACGAACGCCACTTCCCCCGTTAAACAGCCTTCGCGCCGCCGAGGCGATTGGCCGAAACGGAACACTTCTGCGCACGGCCGACGAACTCAACGTCACGCCAGGTGCAGTTAGCCAGCAGCTTAAAACGCTTGAACAATTTCTGGGGCTGGAGCTTTTTGCCCGAACCGACAAGGGCATGATCCCGACCGAAGCGGGTCAACGATTACTGCCGGGATTAAGCGATGCATTTACCCGCATCCGCGACAGCATTGCCGCAGCAACGCGGCAGGACGAAAACGTCCTGACCGTGACAACCGGGGTGATTTTTGCCGGAAAATGGCTGGTGCCGCGTCTTGGCCGGTTCCGTGACCGCCATCCGGAAATTGATATCCGGATTTCAACCGACAATCGGCTGACATCGTTTGATCGTGACGATGTTGACATCGGGGTACGGTTCGGCCGCGGTGGCTGGGAAGGATTGCGGGTGCACAAGCTTCTTGAACAGCAGATGCTGCCGGTTTGCGCCCCGTCACTCAAGGACCGCTTTCGCGAACCGGCCGACATCGCGCGCGGGCCCCGCATTGTCGACCGCCTCAGTTTTTTCGCCTGGCAGGACTGGCTGGATGCCGCCGGAACGGATGAACCGCTTTCAGGACAGGAAATCACATTTTCCGACGGATATCTCGCACTTGAGGCTGCAATGGCGGGCCACGGTGCGATGCTTGGCTGGCCCGTCATCATTCAGGACGCATTGCGCAATGGCGATCTGATTGAACCGTTCAAAATCTGCGCCCCGACGCCCTATGCCTACTGGCTCGTGTCATCGGAATCCCGCTGGAACCGCCCGACGGTGCGGGCGTTCCGGAACTGGATCATCGAAGAAGTAAAAAGCTTTGCGTCGCAGACAGACTAACCGGGTGATCAAAAACGCGTTTGGTCAAACCGGCAATATCCCAATGATGACCCGCATCGCAATCACGACAAACAATATTGCGATGATGCGTTCGATCCACATTGAATGTGCGCGCAGCCATGGCAAAACCGCGCCATGCGACAAGCCAACCGCAACAAGGCAGTACCAGGCCGCATCAATACCCGCGGCAGTAAAAGCCAGCAGGAATTTACCCCCCCATTCGAATTCCGGGGACACGAACTGACTGAACAGGGCAAGGAAGAACAGCGCGATCTTCGGGTTCAGAAACGCGATCATGAAACCGTCACGCGCCGCCTGCGTCATTGTTTCGGCAACCTGCCCGCCCTGCTCGGACTCGAACCGCGTACCCGATCCTGCCGCACGCCATGCCCTGATCGCCAGATAGATCAGATAAAGCGCACCAAGGACGCTGACGATATTGCGAAATGCCGGAACCGTCTGGAAAAGGATGCCAAGGCCGGTCATGGTGATGACGGCATAAAAACCGACGCCCAATCCATGCGCCACCGCGCAGGCAAACCCAGCCTGACGGGATTGTCCGACGGAATAACGCAAAACAACCGCAAGGCTGGGACCGGGCGTCATCGCACCCAGAATGCAGATTGTCGCAACGGACAACCACGCGGCAAATGTCATGACGTTTCCCTTGGTATCTTGGCGGTTTTGTTATCGCGCTCGTGATCGCGCCAACAAGCTATCGGGATGTTTGAACCGTTTCAACGCAAATGATGTTTCAAAATCGCATCAATCACCTGCGGAAACGCGTTCGGAATCAAGGCATTCCCGGATGCCTTTTTATTACCTTATCTGCCGCATTCTTCCCTTAAAGCGGCCCAATGCCTTCCTTATTGCCCGATCAGACTGCTTTCATCGGTGGTTTATCCATTTCCCGGAATACCGCCGCGACAAAACAAAATGGGAAGGACATGAGAGAGATGCGACACACAGCCATTATATTGGCCGTTGCGAGCACATTGGGATTATCGGCCTGCAGCGGTTTGGGTGACAGGGATCAGAAAATGCTGAGCGGCGCCGCCATCGGCGCGGGCGTTGGCGTTGTTGGTACAGCCGTTACCGGCGGATGTATTTCCTGCGGCGCAGTAATCGGCGGGCTGGTCGGTACAGGTGCCGGTTACATCCTTCATGAAAATGAGGAGCGCCGGAAATGACACATTCAAAATGGACAAGGCACGTTATGGCGATTGCCATTTCGGTTGGAATTGCCGCACCTGTCGCAATTCCGGCGACCGCCTTTGCAGATCCGCCGTCCTGGGCACCTGCACACGGTCACCGGGCGAAACAACACCACAAGAATTATGACCGTGGCTATCGATCCGACATGTTTGTTTCGGATGGCAATTTCCTGCGATGCAACCGCGATGTGATTGGCGCACTGATCGGCGGCGGCGCAGGAACGGCTATCGGATCGACAATTGGTAAAGGCAGCGGTCGTGATGCCGCGATGATTGGCGGTGCGATCCTTGGTCTTCTGGGTGGATACTCGGTCGGGCAAAGCCTTGATCAGGCAGATGCCGCCTGTACGGGGTATGCCCTTCAACAAATTCCCGATGGACAGACGGCGCGCTGGATCAACCCGGAGTCGCAACGCGAGTTCGATATGACACCAACCCGAACCTGGCAAAATACGGCTGGCCGCTATTGCCGGGAATATACGGCAACAACGGTCATCGGCGGAAAGCAGCAGCAAAGCTATGGTACGGCCTGCATGCAACCTGACGGAAGCTGGCAGATCGTTTCCTGATACCGCCCGTCCGAAACACGACCTATACGCGTACCGGCATCTTGATACCTTTACAAAGGACCCGAAAGTTTCGGGTCCTTTTTGCTGTCTGGAACCGCAATCCTGCAGTTGATTATTTATCCAGATCAGTGACTTAATAGGAGCCTAAATATCCCTATCGTAATTTGTTTTACGTTAACGTCACTTTACGTTACAGTGCTGACATAATCAGAAAAACAACATCAGCTTCAGAGGGAGGCGTTCGTGGAGGATATCCTCGAATCCGTAAAACAGAAACTTCCGCAATTGCGCGGCCTTAATGCCGTGGTTGCCTTTGATTGCGGCGAAGACGGACATATCGTCATTGATGCCACCGGTCCGGAACCGGAAATCAGCGACGATGATATCAGCGACGCGGACTGCATCCTGAAAATCAAGAAAGCCAATCTGGAAAAGATGATTGCCGGCAAGCTTGATCCGATGCTCGCCTTTACGATGGGCAAGCTCAAGATCAAGGGCTCCATGGGAGTCGCGGCAAAACTTTCATCCATGCTGGATTGATTTCTATCGTCAGGGGAACAGGGATGCGGCACAGCTTTATCAAAAGCACCGTTCTTTGCACTTTGGCCGTCGGCCTGATCGGAAGCCTTGGTGCAATCTCATCGGCACATGCCGACGAAACGCTGAATTATCAGGTCTTGAAAGATGGCGAACCCATCGGCTTTGAAACGGTCGAAATCACCGACACGCCCGATGGTTATACAGCCGCCATCACCACACGCACCGATGTGAAAGTCCTTTTCCTTCAATTCCAATATGGCCATTCACGCCTTGAAAAATGGCGGAACGATCAGCTTGTGTCCGTTGATACCGATACAAATGATGACGGCTCCCCATATACCTACAAGGCTGAATACGAAGGTGACTGTTTCGAGGTCGCCGGCAAGGGTGTTGCGAAACGCGATGCCTGTGACGGCGCATGGCCCCTTACGCTCTGGCGCGAGGACGTCACCACGAAAACAAGCCTTTACAGCGTAATCAATGCCGAACCTTACGCTGTAACAACCCGGAAAACCGGGACAGAAACACTTGCCATCAATAACCGGGAAATACCCGCCACACACTATGTCATGACCGGGGATGTCCAACGCGACCTCTGGTATGGCGACGACGGCAGGCTTCTGAAAACAAGTTTCAAAAGAAAGGGTTACGACATCGACTTTATCCGGGTCGATGCCAAAGACCTTCAAAAATAAAAGCGGGCGCAAAAAGCGCAAATTCCAAAACCGTTATGATCCAGGGAGAAACCCATGACGTCCAAATTCAAGAAAGGCTGCCTGTGGGGGGCAGCTTCCGGAACAGCACTTATCTGCGCACTTGCCGCAAGCGGCAGCGCCCATGCTTCAGGCTTCCAGGTACGCGAAACCAGCGGCACATTACAGGGTTCCAGCTTTGCGGGCATGTCGACGCTCTCAACCGATGCATCAACCATGTTCTACAATCCCGGAACAGTCGGACAATATAAGGAAACGAGCTACAGTGTTGGTGGCACTTTGATTATGCCTGTCGCAAAAGCGAAAAACATTGAGGCATCCGGAGGCCTTGTCACAAACACTCAGACCTTCAACAACGGCAGCTATAAAGATATGGCACAGGACGCGTTTGTACCTAACGCCCATGCCGTCTGGAAACTAAATGACCAGCTAAATCTGGGTGTTTCAATTACGTCACCATGGGGACTGGTCACTGACTATGAACCTGATTTTGCAGGGCGCTTTTATGGCACAACCTCCAAAATCCAGACCATAAATATCAAGCCTGTTCTTGCCTACAGATTTGATAACGGGTTGTCGATCGGTGCTGGGCCTCAAATTCAGCAGATGGATGCGTCGCTCGCTAGGTCAGTTCCAAACCTTGCTGGTGCGGGCGAAGGAAACAGTGAAGTAAGTGGTGATTCAGTGGATGCTGGCTGGGCTGCAGGCATCAACTGGGAAGTGATTGATGGTACGAAAATCGGTCTTTCCTACAACTCTGAAATCAAGCACGAACTTGACGGCAAAATAGACTTTGATACAGCCGCCAACGCACTTGGTTATACCGACCGGAATGCGACGGCAAAGGTTGCCACGCCAGAATCAATCACCTTTGGCGTCTCCCAGGAACTGAGCAGTCAGTGGACCGTTATGGCAGACGCCCAGTGGACCAACTGGAACTCCATCGACACACTCACCTTCAATTATGATGGTGACATCAGCCCGCAAGCCGGAACGCAAAGCTCAACCTCGGACGAATACAAGTGGGGTAGCGCCTGGTTTGCATCACTTGGCGCAAGATACCAGTATGACGATAACTGGTCCTTTACGGGTGGCGTCGCCTTTGATGAATCGCCAATAAAAACCGAATATCGCAACGTTCGGCTGCCTGACTCCGACCGTTATTGGGTCTCACTTGGTGCCGCATACAAGGTTGCAGACTGGGCGGCCGTAAGCCTTGGATATACCCACGTCTTCGCAAACTCGGCACGGGTTGACGAAACGGATACATTCCTTGGCAGCTATGCAGCTGACTACGATGCGCACGTCGACATCATCGCTCTACAGGCGAATTTCAAGTTCTGATCGGTTATACTGTTCGATGCGGGATGGCGGTTTGCCATTCCGCACCGGGCGGTTTTTTTTGCCCGCAAAGTGACGTTAACGTAATGGAGTTAACGCGTATGAACCAAATAAACGTCCAAGACGCGCCTGTCCTGCAAAACGGTGTCGATATCAGCTCGCCGGTGCGTATGCGCCCGGTTCACGAGATTTTTGATGATGCGGCAAAGCGTTTTGCCAAGCGCCCCTGTCTTGATTTCCTGGGTCGTATTTACGACTACGAAGACATTTCCAGACAAATTGATCGCGTCGCCGAAGGCTTTCATCAGCTCGGCGTGCGTAAAGGCGACAAGGTCGGGCTGTGCCTGCCCAACACGCCTTACTACGTGATCTGTTACTATGCCGTGCTGAAATGCGGCGGTGTCGTTGTGAATTTCAACCCGCTTTATGCCAAGCGCGAGATCTCCTATCAGATCGAGGATTCCGGTTGCCGCCTGATGGTAACGCTTAATCTGAAGCAGATTTATTCCAAGGTTGCCGATTGCCTGGATGTAACCTGCCTGAAGCGGATCGTCGTCTGCGAGATGAGCGACATCCTTCCCCCGGTCAAAAGCGTTCTTTTCAGCCTGTTCAAGCGCAGCGAACTTGCCGAAATCCCCAAGGATCTGCGGCATATCCCCTTCTCGCGGCTGGCTGACTGCAAACCCATAAATTTCGTGACCGACGTAACGGTCAACGATCTGGCCGTGCTGCAATATACCGGCGGCACAACCGGTCGCCCCAAGGGAGCAATGCTGACCCACGGGAATCTCAGCGCCAATGTCGATCAATTGACACGCTGGATGCCCGATGCAAATCCGGGGCACGAAGTCACGCTGTGTGTACTGCCATTCTTCCATGTCTTTGCAATGACCGTGGCACTGAACACATCGATCAATCTTGGGGCGGAACTTGTTCTGCAGCCGCGCTTCGAACTTGATGCGTTGTTAAAGGCACTCGACAAGAAAAACGTCACGATCTTCCCTGGTGTGCCGACGATCTACACGGCGATCAATAATTCGCCGGAAACGCTGAAACATGATCTGTCTTCGGTCCGTTGCTGCATTTCCGGCGGCGCGCCGCTTCCTGTTGAAGTCAAACACCGGTTCGAAGAAATCACCGGTGCCAAACTGGTCGAAGGCTATGGCCTGACCGAAGCCAGCCCGGTCTGCACATGCAATCCGGTTAAAGGCGTCAATAAGGAAGGATCAATCGGCATTCCCTTGCCCGGCGCCGATATCCAGATCAGATCGCTTGATCGGCCCGATCAGGTCATGCCTGCCGGGGAAAAGGGGGAGGTTTGCGTTCGCGGCCCGCAGGTGATGCCGGGATACTGGCAGAACGAAACCGCAACCAAGGAAACCTTTGTCGATGGCTGGCTCAAAACCGGCGATGTGGGTTATGCCGATCAGGACGGATATATATTTCTGGTTGATAGACTTAAAGACGTTATCTTATGCAGCGGTTACAATGTCTATCCGCGCGCCATCGAAGAAGCGCTTTATCTGCATGAACAGATCGCCGAGGTCACGGTTATCGGCGTTCCCGATCAGTATCGCGGCCAGGCACCCAAGGCCTTTGTGCGGCTGAAGGACAATGTCACGGACGTAACCGCCGAAGATTTGCGAACATTCCTTGATGACAAGATTTCGAGAATCGAAATGCCACGTGAAATCGAGATCAGGGAAGAACTTCCAAAAACCATGGTCGGCAAATTGTCGAAGAAGGAACTAGTCGAGGAAGAGCGTCTGAAACGCGAGGGAAAAGCACAATAATTCAATACGTTAACGTCATGTCACACAGAATGGAAAAAATCCAAGTGACGTTAACGTAAACTAATTGACGTAAAGATAAAAATATATACCATAGGGGCGATCAAATGACGAAAATTGACGACCGGTTTTATACCGTTCCCGAACTGGCCGAAAATCTGGGGGTTACGCCACGCACCATCCGGTTTTACGAACAAAAAGGTCTCGTAGCACCACAACGTGCCGGCACGACAAGGATCTACACCCGGCAGGACAGAGCCAGAATGCTGATCATCCTCCGGGGCAAGAGGCTGGGTTTCACGCTGAAAGAAATTGCAGATTATCTGGATCTTTATGGCGCAGACCCCACCCAGGCCGAACAGATCAGGATGTTGCTGACCCGGGTCCGGGAACGGATAGAAGCCCTGGAAGATCAACGCCAGGCACTGGACGTCACTTTGGATGAATTGCGTGACATCGAACAACAATCGATTGATGCGCTTAAAGAAAAAGGACTCGATCCGGTAGCGTAACAATTGCTTTCCGGAATCGCTGACAGCTCAGGAAGGAATACTTCGCCATGACCAATGCCGTTATTGCCGGATATGTCCGGTCGCCTTTCACCCCGGCACGCAAAGGTGCCCTTGCCAAGGTCCGTCCTGACGATCTTGCGGCACAGGTTGTCAAAGGTCTGGTGGATAAAACCGGTATCGATCCCAACACGATCGAGGATCTGGTTCTGGGCTGCGCCTTCCCGGAAGGCGAACAGGGTCTTAACGTCGCCCGCCTGATCACATTCCTTGCCGGTCTGCCGCGCTCTGTCGGCGGTGTCACGGTTAACCGTTTCTGCGGATCGTCCATGCAGTCGATCCATCAGGCCGCTGGTGCCATCGCGATTGGTGCCGGTGATGCCTTCATCTGCGCCGGTATCGAAAGCATGTCGCGCGTGCCGATGATGGGCTTCAACCCGATGCCAAACCCGGCCCTGTATAAGGAAATGCCCGAGGCATATATGGGCATGGGTGATACGGCGGAAAACGTCGCAACCAAATACAGTCTGTCGCGCGCCGATCAGGAAGCCTTTGCCGTAGAAAGCCATAAAAAGGCCGCCGCCGCACAGGCAGCAGGCAAATTTGTCGATGAAATCATCCCGATTGAAGGCCCGGACGGCACAATCGCCGAAGATGGCTGCATTCGCGGCGACACCACGGCCGAAGGCCTTGCCGATCTGAAACCGGCTTTCAAGGCGGATGGCGTTGTCACCGCCGGAACATCCTCGCCGCTGACCGATGGCGCATCGGCCGTTCTGGTCTGCTCCGAGGAATATGCCAAGAAACACGGCCTCACACCACTCGCACGGATCAAATCCGTTGCTGTTGACGGTTGCCTGCCGGAAATCATGGGGATCGGCCCGGTTGGTGCCTCGAAAAAGGCGCTGGCGCGTGCCGGTATCAAGGCATCCGACCTTAATGTCGTTGAACTGAACGAAGCATTCTCGTCGCAGGCAATGGCCAGCATTTCCGACCTTGGTCTGGATATCAAAACCGTCAATATCGATGGCGGCGCACTGGCCATCGGGCATCCGCTCGGTGCAACGGGTGCGCGTATTGTCGGCAAGGCCGCCGCCCTTCTGAAACGTGAAGGCGGCAAATACGCACTTGCCTCGCAATGTATTGGCGGGGGTCAGGGGATCGCGACCATTCTGGAGGCGATGTAATGGCCCAGGAAATCAAACAGGTCGCCGTTATCGGCGCCGGTGTTATGGGGGCCGGGATTGCCGCCCATATCGCCAACTCGGGCACGCCCGTTCTGTTGCTTGATATCGTTCCCGAAGGATCAAAAAACCGCAACGCGGTGGCCGAGGGTGCAGTTGCCAAAATGCTGAAAACCGATCCGGCGCCGTTCATGTCCAAACGTGTGGCAAAGCTGATCACGTGCGGCAATATCGAGGACGACCTTGATAAACTTGCCAAATGTGACTGGATCGTCGAGGCCGTCATCGAACGCCTTGATATCAAGCAGGATCTGTATCGCAAAATTGATGCCGTTCGCGCCAAGGGATCGGTTGTCTCGTCAAACACCTCGACCATTCCGCTGGCCACACTGATCGATGGCATGGGCGACGGATTTGCGCAGGATTTCATCATCACGCATTTCTTCAATCCGCCGCGCTATATGCGTCTGCTGGAACTGGTCGGATCAGACGTCACCCGAAACGGCGTCATCGATATGGTCGCCGAATTTGCCGATCATAAACTGGGCAAGACCTGTGTCATCTGCCATGACAAGCCGGGCTTTATCGCCAACCGCCTTGGTGTCTACTGGATTCAGGCCGCCATGGTCGAAGCCATGGATCGCGGATTGACTGTCGAAGAAGCCGATAGCGTCATCGGTCGCCCGTTCGGTATTCCCAAAACCGGTGTCTTTGGCCTGATGGATCTGGTGGGTCTGGATCTGATGCCGCATGTGCAATCGAGCATGGCAGGTAGCCTTGATAAATCCGATCCGTTCCACGCCATTTACCGCGAAAGCGATCTGGTCGGAAAACTGATCGCGGATGGCTATACCGGCCGCAAGGGCAAAGGCGGGTTTTACCGTCTGAACCGCGAAGGTGGCGAAAAGGTCAAGGAATCCGTCAATCTTCAGACCGGTGAATTCGCCAAATCGGAAAAAGCCCGCCTTGAAAGCGTCCGTTCTGCCGGTAAAGACCCGCGCAAAATGATGGAAGCAAATGACAAGGGGGGCCTTTATGGCCGTGCCGTGATGGCCAAAACCCTTGCCTATGCCGCCTTCATCGCCGAAGAAGCCGCCAATTCGATTGTCGATGTCGATGACGCGATGAAACTTGGCTATGCGTGGAAAACCGGTCCGTTCGAACTGATCGATGCCATCGGGGTTGATACCCTGATTGCCATGCTTGAAGCGGACGGTATCGAGGTCCCGGCATTACTCAAAAAGGCGGCCGGGAAATCATTTTACAAGGTCGAAGACGGCACGCTGTTCTTCCTTGGTTTTGATGGCAAATACGCCAAAGTCGTTCGCCCGGACGGTGTTCTTCTGCTTGAAGACATCAAACGCAAATCCGAACCGGTTGTCGGCAACCGCGCCGCATCGCTTTGGGATATCGGTGACGGCGTTGCCTGCCTTGAATTCCATACCAAGATGAATGCGCTTGATGCTGACGTTCTTGGCATGGTCAAGACATCCATCCGGACTGTCAAAAAGCAGTTCAAGGCAATGGTGATTTATAACGAAGGCAGCAATTTCTCGGCCGGGGCCAACCTTGGTCTGGCTTTGTTTGCCGCCAATATCGCTGCGTGGCCGGAAATCGAAAACCTCGTTGAAACCGGTCAGGAAACCTACAAGGCCCTGAAATATTCGCCCTTCCCGGTCGTTGGCGCACCCAGCGGCATGGCATTGGGTGGTGGCTGCGAGGTGCTTCTGCATTGTGATGCGGTGCAGGCCCACGGGGAAACCTATATCGGTCTGGTCGAACCCGGTGTTGGCCTGATCCCGGCCTGGGGCGGGTGCAAGGAAATGATCCGTCGCTGGTCCGAAAACCCGAAATTCCCCAAGGGCCCGATGGCGCCAAGTGCCAAGGCATTTGAAATCATTTCGGTGGCAACCGTTGCCAAATCCGCAATGGAAGCCAAGGAAAACCTGTTCTTCCGCGAGGGTGACGGCATCACCATGAACCGCAACCGTCTGCTGGCCGATGCCAAGGCGCGCGCGCTTTCAATGGTCGAAGGTTACGAAGCCCCCGAAGAATTCACCTATCGCCTGCCCGGCGAAAGTGCGCGGGTTGCCTTCGA
The DNA here is from genome assembly GCF_017744215.1 of Thalassospira sp. A3_1. Taxonomy (NCBI): domain Bacteria; kingdom Pseudomonadati; phylum Pseudomonadota; class Alphaproteobacteria; order Rhodospirillales; family Thalassospiraceae; genus Thalassospira; species Thalassospira sp. A3_1. The sequence continues at coordinate 1,013,762 of NZ_JAGHQQ010000001.1, forward strand.
GATGGCGGTTGATGGTTTCTATCGTCTGGGGAAGGCCACCGATTACGACCGTGTCGTCGCAGGTGAACTTGCCAGGGTTCTTGCCGGTGGTGACACCGATGTCACCGAAGAACTTTCCGAAGACGATATTCTGGAACTGGAGCGCGAAGGCTTCATGCGTCTGGTCCGCAACGAAGGCACCATGGCCCGGGTCGAGCATATGCTGCTGACCGGCAAGCCGTTGCGAAACTAGGACGAGGAGGACAGAAAAATGGCCCAATATAAAGCACCGCTGCGCGACATGCGCTTCGTCCTGACCGAACTGTTTGACTATAACGACATCAACCAGATGCCCGGATGCGAGGATTTCACACCCGACGTCGTCGATGCCGTTCTCGAAGAAGCCGCCAAGGTCTGCGAGGAACTCCTGTTCCCGATCAACCGTTCGGGTGACGAGGAAGGCTGTCATTGGGATGATGGTGTTGTCACCACGCCCAAGGGCTTCAAGGAAGCCTATCAGACCTTTGCCGAAGGCGGATGGACCGGTATTGCCTGCGATCCCGCCTATGGCGGTCAGGGTGCGCCGAAAACGATCAATGCCCTGGTCGAAGAAATGATCTGTTCGACCAACCTGTCATTCGGGATGTATCCGGGGCTGTCCTTTGGGGCCTATGCCGCCCTTCACAGCCACGCCTCGGACGAACTGAAGGATAAATATCTTCCGAAAATGGTCGACGGCACGTGGGCTGGTACCATGTGCCTGACCGAACCGCATTGTGGTACCGATCTTGGCATCATCAAGACCAAGGCCGAACCGCGTGAAGACGGGTCTTATGCCATTTCCGGCACCAAGATATTCATTTCTGCCGGGGAACATGATCTGACGGAAAACATCATCCATCTGGTTCTGGCAAAACTGCCCGATGCACCCAAGGGGACCAAGGGCATTTCCCTGTTCCTTGTCCCGAAATTCATGGTTGGCAATGACGGATCGCTTGGCGATCGCAACGCGGTCAAATGCGGTTCGATCGAACACAAGATGGGTATCAAGGCATCCGCCACCTGTGTCATGAACTTTGACGGCGCAATCGGCTATCTGGTCGGTGAACCTCATCAGGGCATGCCCGCCATGTTCACCATGATGAACCAGGAACGCCTTTCGGTCGGTATTCAGGGTCTTGGACTTGGCGAAGCCGCCTATCAGGGGGCGGCTGCCTATGCCCGTGACCGCCTGCAAGGTCGGGCATTGACCGGTCCCAAAAGCCCGGACAAACCTGCCGACTCCCTGCTGGTACATCCCGATGTACGCCGGATGCTTCTGACCGCACGCGCAACCAACGAAGGATGCCGGGCAATGGGCATTTGGGTGGCGCGCGCGCTTGATACCGCCAAACACCATGCCGATCCGGTCAAACGCGAAGAAGCCGACGAATTCGTGCAACTGATGACGCCAATCGTCAAGGCCCTGTTCACCGATTGGGGCTTTGATAACACCAATCTTGGCGTTCAGGTCTTTGGCGGACACGGTTACATCCGTGAATGGGGTATGGAACAATATGTTCGTGATGCCCGCATCGCCCAGATTTACGAAGGCACCAACGGCATTCAGGCCCTTGACCTTGTCGGGCGTAAAATGCCGGCAAAGGCCGGCCGTTACCTTCGTCGCTTCTTCCACCCGGTGCAGGAATATATCGAAGCCAATGTCTCGAAGGACGGGCTTGGCGATTTCATCCAGCCGCTGGCAAAGGCCTTCATGCGTTTGCAGCAGGCCACCGGTGAACTGGCCCAACGCGGCATGAAAAACCCGAACGAGGCCGGGGCTGCGGCCACCGAATTCCTGCGTCTGTTTGGTCTGGTCGCGGTTGGCTATATGTGGGCCCGCATGGCGGAAATCGCGTTGGCGAAACAGGACGACGATCCGGACGGTTTCTATAAGGCGAAACTGATCACCGCCAAATTCTATATGGAACGTATCCTGCCGCAGTCCGGCGCACTGTTCAGCGCGATGATGGCCGGGTCCGGCACCATGATGGAACTGGACGAGGATCTGTTCTGATCATGCAAACGGGCCGCATCCCTCAACCGGCATATATCGGCACAAGGAGCCTGTCGTGAATCTGATTTTCCGACTGATCCGTGTGCTGGTTCTGTCCTGGTTGCGGCCCGGTCTGCATCCGCTTGATCCGTCTGTTCTGTCATTCCGGGCGTGGCCACTGGATCTGGATATCAATGTCCATATGACCAATTCGCGGTACTTCGCCCTGATGGATCTGGGACGCACCGAACTGATCCTGCGCAACGGCATCGCCAGACAGATGCTTAAACGCAAATGGCAGCCCGTCGTGTCCGGGTCCACCATGCGGTTCAAGCGCGCGATCAAACCGTTCCAGCGCTTCAAACTCGAAACCCAGGCCCTTTATTGGGACGAAAAGGGTTTCTATCTGGAACAGCGCTTTACCGCGAAGGGCAAAACTCTGGCACTTGGCGTTGTGAAGGCCGTGTTTGTCGGCCCCGATGGCATCGTCCCGCCCGAACAGATTTGCAGGCTGGTGGGTGCGGATGAAATATCACCGGTCATGCCCGACTGGCTTTCAGGCTGGCCGGACATGGAAACCGCCATCGAAGCACGGCTTGCCGCCTGACAAGAATAACCGGGCACAAGCCCGCGGGAGGAATTGTTATGACTTCAACTGATGCCGTCTTGCTGTCGATCACGGATCAGATCGCAACGATCACCCTGAACCGGCCCGACCGGATGAATGCGCTTGATCAGTCCATGATCAAAGGATTTGGCACCGCGCTTGATCGGATCGAGGCGGACATTGCCAATATCGGCGCGGTCATTATCGAGGGATCAGGCGGCACGTTCATGGCCGGTGGCGATGTTAAGTTCTTTTATGAGATATCAAAAAACCCGGCCGAAGAATCCCGCCCCCTGATCGAAACCATGATCAACCGGGTGCATGACATCATCATCCGCCTAACCGCCCTGCCCCGTCCTGTTATTGCAAAGCTCGAAGGGGCGGTTGCCGGATTTGGCATCAGCCTGATGAATGCCTGCGACCTTGCGGTTGCTGCCGAGGAAACCGTTTTCACACTGGCCTATATCCATATCGGCACCTCGCCGGATGGCGGATCAACCCATTCGCTGCCCCGCCTTGTCGGCATGAAGAAAGCCAAGGAAATCGCCTTTCTGGGTGACCGGTTCACCGCGGCCGACGCCCACGAATGCGGCCTGGTCAACAAGGTCGTCCCCGCCGATCAACTGGCATCGGCGACGGCCAAATATGCAACCCGCCTTGCCGCCGGTCCGCGCGATGCCCTTGCCCGCACCAAGGCGTTGCTCAACACCGCGCCCGAAAACGATCTGGCAAAACAATTGGCGCGCGAAGCCGCCGCCTTCGCCGATTGCGCTGGAAGCCACGATTTCCGCGAAGGTGTCCGCGCCTTTGTCGAAAAACGCAGCCCGCAATTTGGCAAATCATAAATAAGAAAATTCAGGGAAGAAAATCATGGCAAGTTTAGCTGGCAAAACACTGTTCATCACCGGCGCATCGCGCGGGATCGGCAAGGCAATCGCGCTGCGTGCGGCACGCGATGGGGCAAATGTCGCAATCATCGCCAAAACCGATGAACCCCATCCCAAACTGCCCGGCACCATTCACAGTGCCGCCGCCGAGATCGAGGAAGCCGGTGGCAGGGCACTCGCCCTTAAAACCGACATTCGCGAAGAAGACCATATCGCCGATGCCGTTGCCCGAACCGTGGATGCCTTTGGCGGGATCGACATCCTGATCAACAATGCCAGCGCGATCAACCTGACCCCGACCCTGCAAACACCGATGAAACGGTTTGACCTGATGTATCAGGTCAACACCCGGGCCAGTTTCGCCTGCGCGCAGGCCTGCCTGCCGCATCTGATGAAATCGGACAACCCGCATATCCTGACCATGTCGCCACCGCCCAACCTGTCGGCACAATGGTTTGCCAACCACACCGCCTATACGATTTCGAAATACGGTATGAGCCTCGTGACGCTGGGCCTTGCTGCGGAATTCGAAGACGAAGGTGTTGCTGTTAACTCGCTTTGGCCCGTCACCGTGATCGAAACCGCCGCCCTTAACATGATCCCCGGTCTTGAACAGGGTCGTGCGCGTAGCCCCGAAATCCTTGCCGATGCCGCACACGCCATCCTGACATCGCCCGCACGCGACGTTACCGGTGGTTTCTTCACCGATGAAAGCGTGCTCGAAGCCATCGGGATCACGGATTTCGAACCCTACAACCTGACACCGGGCAAAGCCCCCTATCCGGACTTCTTCCTTGAACTGGACCGGAATGGCAAAAACGATCCGGCCGTCGCCCGGCTTCTTGAAAAACTGTCCGCGGCCCGCAAAGCCGCCTGAACCCTTTTTCGTCGGCGTTGGGGAGTGTGTGCCCTGACGTCATCGGGATCTGATTTCAATCGGGATCAGGTCCCACTCGCCCGCTGAACTCGACCCGCCCTTTTGGGCGGGTTCTTTTTTGGCCATATGCACAAACAACAAAGCACCGCCTTTATGGCAGTGCTTCGTTGGTAATGCGCAGATGACGTTGAGGGTAAGACAAGTCAGCGCAAATCTTTAAATTCTTAGGACGCGGCGCGACGATCCAGCGACTGGCGCGGCATCACACAGCTTTTAACCGCCGGAGTCGGGCACATCATCTGTACCGACAGGGCAAGGGCCAGGTCATTGTTGCTGTGCTCACGATCCAGAAAACGTTCGGACCATGCCTTGTCACAGTTGGCCGACAGGAAAGCACAGCGCATCATGGCAAAGCCGGAAGAACCAAAACAGTTGTTCTGGCCGCTCAGATCGGCAAACCAGCTTGCGATGGCATCGTGGGCCGCCTGATCAAGGATGTCCTGCATGCTTTCTTTTTCGGTCGTCGCAACGGAGTCCTGCTGCAACGCGGTACGCAACTCGTTCACCAGACGCTGATGAGCCTGCGGATTATCAACGCTAAACGAGCGCAACCATGCACGCGCGGTCTCGTCGATCAGACGGGTCACTGCGGCAGATTCAAAAGCAGCGTAGGCGTAACCTTTGGATGCGATGGTCAGGTCAGTCATGTTTGCGGCCCCTTCGGGCTAAATGGCGACAATCGGCGATTAACTCTTTGGTAAGGATTATGATCACCGAAAAACCGCGGCATATTTTGATCAAATCGGGGCGTTTTTGTGGCGCGACCCATGCAAGAAAATCAATGCACTATGACGAATTAGCGGGCAGCTTTGCATTTTCGTCCTTTTTCCCCGCCATGATCTGGTCAAGCGGCTTGACCGGCCACGACAGGATCTTGAGCTTCTCATCCCTCGTCAGGCTTTCGACCCCCAACCGGGCCAGCTTTTCATAGATGATCCCGATCTCGATCTGGGTCCGACGGTCGGGTTTGCGCGCGGGCAAAAGGGCCGAATGCAATGCGTTGGCAAACGGATCCTCGATCAGGCGAAGCAACCCGTCTTTGACATCCTCATCGGGTGCTTCCGCTGTCAGGCGTGCCAATGTCGCAAGTTCTTCGGGTGATTCGGTTTCTTCCGGTGTCACAAAAAGATTCATCCGGCGCGCCGCACGGCCGATGGCAAGGCTGCTTGACCAATGCGTCAGCCACGGCGCCAGAACAAGCCCCGCCAGAATTGGCGACAGCCACCAGAAGAACGCCGTATCCACAAACAGCGCCACCGCCCCCCAGATAAGGCCGATCACGATGATCGTCCGATGGGTTTTAAGTGCGGCCTTAAACGGCACACCGGTATCATCGCGTTCCTGCGCGTCCCAACCCACCTGATTGCCGGTCAGAACCGAAAACACGAACTGCGCATGCAGCATCATCATGATCGGTGCCTGCAATGCGGAATACAGCGTTTCAAGGATACCGCTCGCCAGCACCATGACCCCACCGTATTTCTTGCGATCACGGCCAAGGCAAACCATCAGGATCGAGATGATTTTGGGCACCACCAGCATACCGATGGTAAAGACCAGCAACACCAGCATCTCGAACGACCGGTCAACCGGCCATTGCGGGAACATCGTGAACTGGCTGGGGAAGAAGCTATAGGTCAGTTGCGTGTTTTGCAGCGTCGCAATCGTCGAAGACAGCAACAGCAAAAGCCACAGCGGCGACGAGCCAAAGCTCATGACGCCCATGAAGAAGTGAAGACGGCTAAGCGGCCTGAACCCCGGCGCAAACAGAAGCCGCGCATGCTGCATGTTTCCCTGACACCAACGGCGATCACGGATCGCATAATCAATCAGGTTCGGCGGCAATTCTTCCCAGCTACCTTCAAGCTGCGGGATCAGCCAGCAACGCCAGCCCGCCTTGCGCATAAAGGCGGCCTCGACGAAATCGTGGCTCAGGATATGCCCGCCCATCGGCGGCTTGCCCGACAGAACCGGCAACCCGCAGCAATCAATGAACGCCTGCACGCGAATGATCGCGTTATGCCCCCAATAGTTCGAACTGCCCATGCACCAGAACGACAGACCCGCCGACATGGTCGGGCCATGAACGCGCGAAATGAATTGCAGGATACGGGCAAACAGGGTCTGACGGCCGGTCGGCTGCGGCGGGCTCTGGATGATCCCGGCATCGGGATTGTTTTCCATCAGATAGGCCATATTCACCATGGCCTCGCCCGACATCACACTATCGGCGTCAAAAACGATCATGTGATCGTAATGCGTCGCATAGGTCTCGCAGAATTCTTTCAGGTTCCCGGATTTGCGTTCGGTATTTTCCGCACGACGGCGGAAGAATATCTTGCCGCGCGCTTTCAGATCCGCACAGGCCTTGGCCCATGCAACTTCCTCGGCGATCCAGATATCCGGGTCGCGGGTGTCGGACAGAACAAAGAAATCAAACGCATCAATTTCGCCCGTCGCGGCAAGGCTTTCATAACTCGCACGCAGTCCGGCAAACACCCGGTCCGGGTCTTCGTTATAGACCGGGATGACAATCACGTTCTTGGATTTCAGCGACCCTTTGCGCGTAATCGGCTTCAACCGTTTCAGCGTGATGGCATCCAACCCGAACCCACGCAGGAATATCCCGACAATCCCCGTAAAGAAGGACAGCGAAATCCATGCAAAGTTGATCGTGAAGAACGCAATAACCACCATTTCCATGACGGTAAGCTGATCCGCACCCAATACATCCGCCATCAGCCACGCGGCATAGGCGGTTGCAAAAATCGACGCGCCAAACAGGAAAATGCGCCGCGATCCGACACCGGGACCGCGCAGCTTTACTGTCGGATCGAGGTTATCATCATCAACGCCATTTTTGGCCGCACTATCGGACATGGGATCGGAAATCCGGTTCATAAGGTTCTAGTTTTCCCTGAATGCAACTTGCGATATTCCAAGCGAAACGCAATACGCGGCCAAATGTGCCCAACCGGAATTGCCGCAGGCATCAAAATACCCACGGCATGGTCCATGTCTCGCTCAGCACCCTGTCATCATATTGCAGGAAGGCGCGCAGATTTGAACTTTGGGCTTCGCCAGTTCCAATCAGGTCAAACATCACGCGAACACCACCGTTCTCCGGGTCCTTCATAAGGCGGATATTACGGATTTCAGCATTCGATGCACTGATATTGGCCTGAAGGTTATCAAGATCGGACAGATAATATTCAAGCTCTTCACCCGCAAAATTCAGGATGAAACGGGTTGCCGCCTGCGCATCATCACCACCGGACGGAATATGCATGATACGCGTGTCTGTTGCCTGTGAAAGCTTGTGCAGATCGCTGCCATCCTGTGTTGCCGCAATCTGATATTCAACGGTCAACTCGCTTCCGGCTTCGGGCTTGTTCTGGGGCACCCAGAACGCAACGATATTGTCGTTGCTTTCGCTCGGGCTTGGAATTTCGACCAGTTCGACATGGCCTTTGCCCCAATCGCCCTTTGGCGTCACCCAATAGCCGGGCTGCTGGTCAAAACGGGTATCAAGGTCCTGATAATGATCGAAGTTCCGGTCACGTTGCAGAAGCCCGAAACCACGCGGATTTTCATCAAGGAACGAACTGATCTGCAAGTTGGCCGGGTTATCAAGCGGCCGCCAAAGCCACTCGCCCTTGCCATTATTGATCAGAAGCCCGTCGCTGGAATGAACTTCTCCGCGATAATCTTCGAACCGGCGCCGTTTCTGTTCCCCGTAAAGGAACATGCTGTTCAGGGGGGCCAGACCGATTTTTTCAACACGGTCGCGGAAAAACAGCGTGCTGCTGACATCGACCTTGCTGTTGTTACCGGGGCGAATGTCAAAACGGTAGGCACCGGTCAACCGCACGCTATCAAGCAGCGCAAAAACGGTGATTTTGCGTTCGCCCTCTTTCGGGGTAACGATCCAGAATTCACGAAATACCGGAATCTCCTCACCCGACGGCCCCGCAAGATCAACGGTCAGTCCGCGCGCCATCTGTCCGGCAACCTGATCACGCCCCTGAATGCGGAAATAGGATGCGCCAAGGAAGGTCGCCAATTCATCGCTGCCTGCAACATTCCCCAACGGATACCGCAGTCGGAAACCGGCATATCCCTGTGTCGAAAAATCATTGCCCGACAGGCCGGTTTCACCGAAATCAAACAGCCCCGCCGAATACGGAACCGCCTGCACCTGACCATCACGCACAAGGTTTATCGCAACCGGCACATCATACATGTTGCCAGGATGATAAAGGTCGAGTGCAAAGCCCGAATTTGCCTGACTGAAAAATGCCCGCTGGGATTTGAAACGGATTTTCGCATAACTTTCCGGGCTCAGATTTGCCAATGCTTCCGGTAAATCACGATGCGGATTTTCAAACGGCTGCTTTGCAAGATTGCGCGCCCGTTCGATCACCTGTGCCGGATCAAAGGCAACCGGCACGGAAACCGCCGGTTTTTCAGCCGCTTCGGATGAAGCAGCCGCATCACCTTCAACGGGTTGTACAGGATTATCAGCAGCGGTTTCGCCATTACCGGCCGCGACCGGTTCAACTGGCGCGGTCTGTTCCGGTGCATTCGACGACGGGGCTACCGCCGGCTCGGTGCTTTCTACTACCGGGCTCTCGGCTGCCGGACTGGTCGTCCCGGTCCCGGCCTGTACCGGTACAGCAGGCTGCGTGCCTGACGACGTTTCGGTTGTGGTGCTGCTGTCCTGGGCGTGTACCAAGCCACTCGCCCCAAACGTTAAAAACCCTGCAAGCGCAACCGCAAGCAGAGCATGAACCGAGCTACTGGTGACACGCTTTTGAAATCTGTACATATTTCCCGTCTGAGTTTCCCGACTGATCAGCGAATTTCCCGCTAAAGATGTTTTTGCTTAAAGAACGGGGCAGCAATGTGACAGCATATTGATAAGAATCCGGTGCTGCCAGCATTTCAAATTCCGTATTCTGCGTCTTTACGCCTGTCCTGGCCAGACTCAAAGCGGCATTTTTGCATGGGGTATCCCCCTGAAATGCGGTGATTTCCATCTTGACGAACCGAAAAATATTAGCGGTTCAAAATATCGAATTTTCATAAGAAAAGGCCGGTCAAATTAATGACCGGCCTTTCCGTCAGATGAATTAAGGGGAGCTCATCTGAATTGGCGATACGCGGGATTAATACCCGACCGCACATCCATCCTTGCGCGGATCAGAACCCGCGACATAACCGGCATCGGTTTTCGCAATAAGCTGCGCACCACCAAAACCGAAATTGGTGCTGTCTGGTGCTTCAACCTTGATCGCATGCCCCTTGGCTTTCAGGGCATCAATCACATCCGCCCCGACCGAGGCCTCAACGGCGACTTCAAGCCCGGAAAGCGCCTGCCAGCGCGGCGCATCCACCGCCGTTTGCGGGTCCTGCCCCCAAAGCTGGGTTCGCAGTGTCATCTGCAAATGCCCCTGTGACTGCATGGGGCCGCCCATGAAACCAAAGCTCATGACCGGATTGCCGTCGTCCCCCATCAGGAAGCCCGGAATGATTGTCTGGAACGGGCGTTTTCCGCCAGCCACCTGATTGGGATGACCCTCTTTCAGGGTGAAACCGAAACCACGGTTCTGCAGGCTGATCGATGTGCCCGGAACAACAACACCGGACCCGAAACCCATATAGTTCGACTGGATGAACGACACCATCATGCCGCTTTCATCCGCCGCCGTGACATAGACGGTGCCACCATGCTTTGGCGCACCCGCCTTGAAATCCTGCGCCTTGCTGGCATCAATCAGTGCCGCACGGGATTTCAGATAATCATCGGACAGCAGATGTTCGACCGTCACGTCACGCATGTGATCCAGATCGGCGACATATTCATGCATATCCGCAAAGGCCAGCTTCATCGCCTCGATCTCAAGATGCAGGGCCTCGACCGAGTCCGGTGCATAATCGGCAATGTTGGTATGGCGCAAAATACCCAGCGCAATCAGGGCTGAAATCCCCTGCCCGTTTGGCGGGATTTCATGCAGCTTCACCTTGCCAAAGCTTTGCGAAATCGTTCCGACCCAGTCGGTTTTATGATTGCCAAGGTCTTCCTCGGTCAGGACCGCACCGTTTTCCTTGGCAAAGGCCGCAATTTTGGCCCCCAGCCGACCGCGATAGAAACTCTCGCCACCGGTCTCGGCGATATCTGTCAGGCTTTCGGCAATTGCGCGGTTGATGAACAATTCACCCGCTTTCGGTGCCTTGCCACCGGGCAGGAATGCCTCGGCAAAGCCCGGCTGCTTGCCCAATACATTGCCACCCTTTTCCCAAAGCGTTGCAATGATTGGCGACACGGCAAAACCACGGCTGGCATATTCGATGGCCGGTTCAAACAGCTTTTCAAACGGCAGTTTGCCAAACTTGTCGGAAATCTCGCGCCAGGCCGAAACCGCCCCCGGTACGGTAACCGATTCCCAGCCGCGTTGCGGCATGGCATCCGCCCCGGCAAAACGTTCCGGCGACCATGCCGCGGGCGCACGACCCGATGCATTAAGGCCATGCAGTTCCTTGCCATCCCAGATGATCGCATAGGCATCCGAACCAAGCCCGTTGCCAGTCGGCTCGACCACAGTCAATGCGATGGCGGATGCCAGCGCGGCATCGGCCGCATTCCCGCCCGCCAGCAGCATGCGCAAACCGGCCTGTGCCGCCAATGGCTGGGAAGTCGAGACAACATTGCGCGCAAGCACCGGTGACCGGCGTGAGGCATAAAGCGCGTCATGACGAAGTTTCATTGGAGTCTCCTAATCGGCTTAATCGCCGTCCTGTTCGTCGGTGGCGGGACGGTTCTTTTTACGCATTTTAAGGATGGACCGGACGCTGAAGATAACCGACAGCAACGCCGCCGCCAGAAGGATGGCTGAAATCGGCCGGGTAAAGAAGGTCGTCCAGTCCGGATCGCTCATCAATGCGCGGCGCAAATTGGTTTCGGCAATCGGCCCCAGGATCACACCCAGCACCAGCGGTGCCAGCGGGTAATCAAGGCTTTTCAGGCCATAGCCAACCAACCCGATAATCCCCAGAAGATAAAGGTCCGTCACCCGGTTATTAAGCGCAAACGCCCCAATAACGCAGCAAATGATGACCGTCGGCACGATGAACTGCTTGGGGATGTCCGTCACCCGCAGGAACAGGCGCATGGATGCGACACACACCACCAGCATCATCAGGCTTGAAACGATCATGGCAATGAACATGCCATAGGCCAGATCGGCATGATCCATGATCAGGCGCGGACCAACCGAAATCCCGTGCACCATCAATGACGCCATCAGAATGGCATCAACCGCAGAACCGGGGATACCAAGCGCAATCATCGGGATCAGACCGCCACCCGCCGTGGCAGAGTTCCCCGCCTCGGACGCGACCACACCATCGGCGCAGCCTTCGCCGAATTTTTCCGGGTTTTTGGAACTACGTTTGGCCTGATCATAAGCCAGCAGGTTGGCGATGGATCCACCCGCACCCGGCAGCGCCCCAATCAGAACCCCGATCATGGACGACCGGAACAGATTGACCGGCGCCATCAGGACTTCGCGCATGACTTTCCATGTCTTGAAGTCGATCACATCCGGGATCAGCGCCTGATTGGTCTTCTTGCCATGAATTTCGACTTCGCTCAGAAGCTGGCTGATCGCGAAAATACCAATCAGCACCACAAGGAACGGCAAGCCCGGCATCAAAAGATCGGTGTCAAAGGTCAGGCGCGATTTACCCATCATCGGGTCCGGCCCGATGGTCGCAATCCCAAGGCCAATGACGCCCGCGATCAAACCACGGATTAACGAATTCCCGACAAGGCTGGCAACAATCGTCAGCGCAAAGACGATCAGCGCGAAATATTCCCACGGGCCAAGCTTGACCGCAATCAGCGCCAGCGGCGGGGCGGCAACGATCAGAACGATGGTCGAAATCACGGTCCCGAAGAACGATGCCCATACACCCAGTGAAAGGGCCCGGCCCGGTTCCCCCTTGCGCGCCATCGGAAAGGCATCAAAGGTCGTGGCAACCGAACTTGGCGTTCCGGGAATGCCCAGAAGGGCGGCACTGATCAGGCCACCGGTGTACCCCCCGACATAAACCGACAGCATTACCGACACACCCTGCAACGGTTCCATCGCAAAGGTCAGCGGCAGGGTCAGAATGATTGCCATTGTTACGGTAAAACCGGGGATGGCCGCGGCAATAATCCCGGCAACCGACCCGATCAGCATGTATGTCAGGGTATCAAAGGCAAATACCTGATGGGCCCCGGCAAGAAACGCATCCAGCATAATTTAAACTTTCCCGCCTAACCCGCGAACAGAACGCCGCGCGGTAGGAACACATTGAAAACTTCTGCAAACAGCAGGTTCAACCCGACCGAAAAAATCAGGGCGGCGATGATGGACTGAATGACGGTTCGTCGCGAAACACCCGCGATCATCAACTGCGCAATCAGCAGAAAGACAAAACTTGCAAGCGAGAACCCGGTCCAGGGCATGACACCAAGATAAACCGCGAACAGGACAAACAGGCCAATGGCGACCCGACGCACATAAAGCCACTGGGTAAAGACAGCCCCCACACCCGCAAGCCCCCCCGCCCGCACGATTTCAATGATCGAGCGAACAGCCGCAATCAGGCAAAGCACCGCCAGCAGGGCAAAGACAAGTTTCGGGAATGTGCCCGCCCCCAGCGGTTCCCAGCGGGACGTCGGCAAACCGGCCGCCATTGAGGACAGAACAACAGAAACGCCACCAAAAACGATATAGGAGATCAGCCGCGCCAATTCGGTGCGGGCGCGCGAAGCAGCGGATACACCTGTATCCGCTGCTGCTGCCTCCGTCACCTTGACGGTCATCCTTCGAGCTTGCCTACAAGCTTCGCGATGGTCGCGTTCAGCTTATCAAGATAGGCGCTGTATTTTTCCTGACCATAAAACACCGGATCGGCACCGGCATTTTTCATCAGCTTGATCACGTCTTCGCGCTGCATGACCTTTTCGATATGGGCTTCAAGCGCATCAACGGTTTCCTGCGGCGTCCCTTTCGGCAGAACCACACCACGCGTGATCACCAGTTCGGCATCCATGCCAAGTTCCTTAAGCGTCGGGACATCCGGTGCATCATCGGTGCGTTCCTCGGTACCAACGGCTGCATAAATCAGATCACCATTGTCGACGAACTGCTTGGCCGACGAGATATCGCCAATCGCGATATCGATGTTGCCACCCATCAGGGCACGGATACGCTCACCCGTGTCGGTATACCCGACATAGGAAAACTGAAGCCCCATGGCTTCTTCGATCATCGCGATATGAACATGCGGGATCCCGCCCAGTGTCACACCGGCACGAACGGCACCCGGATGTGCCTTGGCATAGGCAACCAGTTCTTCAAAGTTCGAAAAATTGTCGTTCTTCGAAAGCGTCAGATATTGCGGCGAGGACGCCACCAGCGCGACGGGGATGAAGCTGTCCCAGTTCAGTTCGGTAATCCCGGTCTGGTTCGATACCAGAAGACCTTCGTGAATCTGCGAAATGGTATAACCATCTGCCGGGCGCTTGGCGAATTCGGCAAGGCCGACATTGCCACCCACGCCGGGCATGTTGATAACCGGTACGGCCTGACCGGTTTCTTCGGTAAGGCCCTGGGCAACGATACGCATCAGCGTGTCACTGCCACCACCCGGGCCCCACGGCACGATGAATTCAATCGGTTTTTCGGGATAGCTCTGCGCCTGCGCGGGTGCGGCAAAGGCAGCGGCCATCAAACCGGCGGCTACGGCAATCTTGCGGAACATATGTTCTGCCTCCTGATGAGATTTGATACCTGAGTCTGAACCAATTTATATTTGGTTTGTTCATTTTGTCGCCATATTGTTGGCATTCTTGCATTTGGTTCGCAACTATTAAATCTGGTTAATGCTGATTAATTGCCAGATTAAGCTGATTAACAGCGCAAAACATTTGCCAACTACGACCAATCAGAGTTAGTACCAATACACCTAGATAGTCATTATTGGTTTGGATTGGTTCATCATGATTGAAATCGAAGGCACCATGAGCCTGTACCTGCTGTGGGGTGCAGCAATGCTGTTTGCCGGCATCGTTGGCGGCATCATGGCCGGGCTTCTGGGCGTCGGCGGCGGCATCGTCATTGTGCCGGTGCTGTATCATTTCCTGACCACCATGGGCGTTGATGAAAGCCTGCGCATGCAGGTCGCGGTTGCCACCTCGTTGACGACGATTATCGCCACCGCGATTTCATCCACCCGAAGCCACTATAAAAAGGGTTCGGTCGATATCGCCCTGCTGAAACACTGGGGACCGGCAATTGTCGTTGGTGTCCTGATTGGCACTGCGATTGGCGGCTTTGCCGATGGCCGGGTTCTGACCATCGTGTTTGCCGTCGTGGCCCTGCTGGTTGCGGCCAATATGATTCTGGTCCGGGATCGCGAAACCGATACCCAGAAAAACCCGCCCAAATCCGTCTGGGCGATACTGGGTGTGATCGCAGGCAGCCTGTCGGCCATGATGGGCATCGGCGGCGGCACGATCTGCGTACCGGTATTAAGCTTCCTTGGATATGACATCCGCCGTGCGGTGGGCACATCGGCCGCAATCGGCCTGATCATCGCCCTGCCCGGCACCATCGGTTATGCCATGTCCGGCATCGGTGTGGACGGGCGTCCGCCCTTCTCGCTGGGATATGTGAACGTGCTGGCCGCGGCCCTTCTGATCCCGATGACGGTTCTTTTCGCACCGGTCGGCGCACGCATCGCGCATTCCATCCCAAGACGCGCGCTTCGCATCTGTTTTGGCCTGTTTCTGGCCATCACATCATTGCGCATGTTCTATGATCTGATTTCCTGATATCTGATTGGGATTGATGCTGTTCCGGACCGATGAAACCGCAAGGGTGCAAAACGCGGGCAACGGCCCGGAACAGATAAGATTTAACAGATAAGATTTAAACGTCCAGATAACGATAAAAAAAGCCATGAATGACATAGCAACCCAGGGGTTGGCAGAAAAGCTGAGAACAAGCTTCGCCGCGGGAGAATTCGTCAAGAACGGGCGCGTCATCGCCGAACGCGAATTGGCCGAACAGCTTGATGTCGGACGTCGCGCGCTGCGCAAGGCATTGGATCAGCTTGAATCTGATGGCCTGATCTGGCGCCGTCAGGGGCAGGGCACCTTTGTCGGCACCCCACCCACACCACGCCTTCGCAAGCTCGAAGGTCTGGCCACCCGAACAAGCCCGTTTGAAATCATGGAAGTCAGGCAGGAGATCGAGCCATCGATGGCCCGGTTTGCCGCCCTTCGCGCCTCGCAGGCCGATATCGACACCATGCGCACCATGATCGAAAACGCTGCCAAGGCCCAAAATCAGGGCGAATATGAAAAATGGGATGCGGCCTTTCATCAGAAACTGGCCGAAAGTGTCCGCAATACGCTGTTTCTGGCAGTGTTCGAAGCCGTCAGTGCCGTCCGCCGCGAAGCCGCATGGGCGCGTATGCGCGAAAGCAGCCATTCGGACCGCCTGATCAATGACCTAAGCACCCAGCATCGCGAAATCGTCGACGCCATAGAACAGCGCGACCCCAAACGTGCAGAAGACGCCATGCGGCGTCATCTGGTTCAGGTCGAACAGGCGTTAAAGCAAATCTGACCGGATGGAAATCCGGCCCCGACCCGATCACGCAATCTCACTCGACCGGCGCAAACTCGGCAAATATCCCGTCGTAAGTTTTAACCGGCGGACTGGCATAGGCTCCGGCCTTGCTGGTCTGAAGCCCAAGCATCCCCATCGCCTCAATCAGCTTGACCGCCGCACTGACCCCGTCAATCACCGGCACGCCAAGCTCGGCCTGCAAACGGTCGGCAATATCGGTCATCCCGGCACAGCCCAGCACAATCGCCTCGGCACCATCTTCGGCAAGGCAGTTTTCCGCCGAGGTTTTCAGCGCCAGATAGGCCATATCCGCATTTTCGCCCTCGAAATCCAGTGTCCGGACACCCGCCGCCCGCACCACACATTGCGAAGACGCCCCGTATTTCGACACCAGATGTTCAAGCGGACGCACCGACACCGCCATCGGGGTGACGATGGCAAAGCGTGACGCAACGATGGCCGCAAACCGAAGGGCCGCCTCGCACAAGCCCATCACCGGTGCCTTGGTCAAACAGCGCGCGGCATCAACGCCGGTATCATCAAAACACGCCACGACATATCCGCTGATCTTCCCGCCCGATGCCCCGTCGGCCTCAAGCCCGCGCATCGCGGCAAGCAACCCGACACTTGCAAACGCCTCGTCATAATAACCCTCAATACTGGCCGGGCCGAATTTGGGGTTCAGGGCCAAAACCTCGGTCCCGGGTGCCACAATACGGCGGGCCTGCAAACCAACCTTCTCGGTAAACCCGACCGACATATTGGGATTGATAACCGCGATCCGGGTCATGCCTTTTGCCCCTTGCGATGCCGCAGGATCAGGACCGAACCGAGCGCAATGGCAATCACCACAAACGAAAAGCCGGTCGTCACCGTGCCCAGCGCATAAAGCACGGGCGTCGTCACGTTGGTTGTCATCCCGTAAATCTCTAGCGGCAGGGTATTAAGCGCGCCCGCCGTCATCAGCGTCCGGGCAAACTCGTCATAGGACAGGGTAAAGGAAAACATCGCGACACCAATCAGGCTGGGTGCCACCATCGGCAAAACAATATGCCAGATGGTCTGCCAACTGCTGGCACCCAGATCGCGTGCCGCTTCCTCATAAGACGGATCAAACCGGTTAAACACCGCAAACATGATCAGAAGCCCGAACGGGAAGGTCCATGTCAGATGTGCGCCAAGGGCTGATGTAAACCATTGCGGTTGCCAGCTTACGATATTGAACAGCAACCCGATGCCAAGCGAAATAAGGATCGACGGCACGATCAGGCTGGCAATCGCCAGATAGAAAATCACGCTGTCACCCTTGAACCGCTTGCGAAACGCAAGCCCCGCCATAAAGGACACCAGAACCGTCACCACCATGACAATCAGGCCAAGCTTGAGAGATCGCAGGAACGATCCGCCAAAATCCCCGACCGCCTGCTGTTCAAACAGGTTGCCGAACCAATGGACCGAAAACCCATTCATCGGGAAGGTCAGACCGCCATTCTCACCCTGAAATGACAGGATAAAAATCGTCAGCATCGGCCCATACAGGAACAGCACAAACAGCGCAAAGAAGGCCGCCAGAAAATAGAAACTTGTCGGGCGCTTTTCACGGGTCTTCGCCATCTCAAAGCTCCTTCCTGATATCGACCATGCGAAGCAGGGCCGTCACGATCAAAAGCACGGTCACCAGAAGCACCACCGCACTGGCCGCCGCCGCCGGATATTGCAGTAACCCGATTTCATTGGAAATCTGAAGCCCGACCGACGCACTCTGCCCGCCACTCATCAACCGCACCGTGATGAAATCGCCCATCACAACCGTAATGACAAAGATCGAACCGATTGCAATACCGGGCTTTGATAGCGGCACAATCACGTGCCGCAGGGTTTCAAACCCCGATGCCCCGGCATCACGCGCGGCTTCTATCAGGGAACGGTCAATGCGCATCATCGAATTGAAAATCGGCACCACCATAAACAGGGTGTAAAGATGCACATCCGCCAGAACGACCGCAAAATCCGAAAACAGCAGGAATTCAAGCGGTTCATCCACAATCCCCAGCCCCATCAGGGCCGAATTCAAAAGCCCGTTGCGCCCCAGAAACGGAATCCACGAAATCATGCGAATGATGTTCGATGTCCAGAACGGGATCGTGCACAACATGAACAGGACAATCTGCCATGTCAGGCTGCGTACATGGAACGCCAGGAAATAGGCAACCGTAAACCCGATCAGAAGGGTAAAGCCCCAGGTCAGCGCGGCATATTTGAATGTATTAAGGTAAATCTGCCAGGTTACTGAAGACCCCAGCAGGTATTTGTAATTTTCAAAAATGAAGTCGGGCAGAATGCGGTATTCGTCATAGTCCCAGAAACTGACGACAATAATCGTCAGCAACGGCACGACCAGAAAGATCGCAAAGATCAGCGCCATCGGCGAGATCAGGAAATACGACGATCGCTTGGACATATCAAACGCCATTGTCTGCCCTTTGAACCGGAAAAATCATCAGGGAAATCAGGATATCGGGCGCAACCGAAGCTGCGCCCGACCGAATTGAAACGCCTTATGCGGCGATGAATTCGTTCCACTTGCGGACCATGTGCTTATTCTCGTCCATGACAGAGTTCCAGCACGCAACCGATCCCATGCGTTCCTCGTACGAACCGCCATCGCGAACCGCACCGGCCTTTTCCATAACCTTGCCATCCGGGCTAAGGATATCGCCCTGGGCTTCCTTGCCTTCCATCCAGAAGCCCCATTCGTCTTCGGACATGAATTTCTGTGCGGTTGCCGGGGCAGCACTGTAATAACCCTGACGGTTAAGATACGCCCCGACCCAGCCCGACAGGTACCAGTCGATATATTCATACGCCGCCTCAAGTTCGAGGCCGGTAAGGTGCTTGGCCAAACCAATGCCGCCACCCCATGCACGATACCCTTCCTTAAGCGGCTGGTATTTGCACGCAATGCCCTTGGACCGAACGGCCGCAACCGCCGGTGACCACATCGACTGAATCACGACTTCGCCCGATGCCATCAGGTTGACCGACTCATCGAAGCTCTTCCAGAAGGCGCGGAACTGACCGGCTTTCTTGGCATCGATCATGATCGCAATCGTCTTGTCGATTTCTTCCTGGGTCATGTTGCCCTTGTCACCATAGGTAACTTCGCCCATGGCTTCGCAAACCATGGCCGCATCCATGATCCCGATGGACGGGATATTCAGGATCGATGCCTTGCCCTTGAAGGCCGGATCAAGCAAATCGGCCCAGCTATTGATCGGACGTTCGATCAGGTCCGGGCGAATGCCAAGTGTATCGGCATTGTAAATCGTCGGAACAAGGGTCATCCACTGCGTCGGCGCAGATGCAAATTCAACACTGTCGGCACCTTCGACGAAGCCAACCGTGTGCGGTGCCGTGCCCTGTGCGATCTCGGAATCCGGGGTCAGTTTGCCGTCGATGAACAGCTTGGAGATATACTGATAGTTTTTAAGCTTGGTGGTATCCATCGGCTGCATGGTGCCCGCCGGGAAAACCTTCTTACAGATCCAGTATTCGATATCGGCAATATCAAACGATTTCGGCTGGGTGACCGCACGCTGCGCAACCGCATCGGAATCAAGGGCCGTCATCTGAAGCGTGAAGCCAAGGTCTTCCTTAACCTTGTCGGCCACCGCATTGATGTTTGAAACACCCGTGCCGAACTGGCGCAACGTCACATCCTTGATGTTCTGCGCCCAGATGGTCGGGAAACCGGTGATCGCACCTGAACCAATCGCGACACCGGCAGTCGCAGCCGCACCTTTAACAAAACCGCGGCGGGTGACTTCCTTGGTCGAAAGCAGGTTTTTCGTCGTTTTGGAATTGTCGGTCGTCATGTGAAGCTCCTGATAAATGATGTTTTTTTAGGCCAGAACATGCGCGTGTTCGGGTTTCCAATAGGCGATGAACTTTTCCTTCCGGCGCACAGGCGCCTGCCGAAATTCACTTTCGGTCTTCATCAGGGTGATTTCCTTGCCGTCATTGGTCGTCGCCACAATCCGCACCCAAAGGCCGAGATACTCGACCGTTGTGATTTCGACGGGAATCTGACCATTTTCGGCATCACCGGGCGCTGTTTCACCCAGTCCGATCAGGTCGGTACGAATTGTGAATTCAAGATCCTCGCCCGTGGCACCATCGCCATATCCGGGCAGGAAGAAACTATCGGGGCCACGGGTCAGAAGCGTGCCCGCCGGGCTGCTTTCCGAAACCGTTCCCTTGAAAATGTTCTGACCGCCCATGAAATTGGCGATGAAGCGCGAACGCGGCTTGTTGAATATTTCTTCCGGCGTGCCTTTCTGGCGAATGACACCGTCTTCCATGACAACAACCATGTCCGAAAGCGCAAGCGCCTCGTCCTGGGCATGGGTGACATGGACAAATGTGATGCCAAGCTCCTGCTGAAGGCGGCGCAATTCATCGCGCATCCGGGCCCGCAGGAACGGATCAAGGGCCGAAAGCGGCTCGTCCAGCAACAGGACGGAGGGCTGCGTGATCAAGGCACGTGCAAGCGCGATCCGCTGCTGCTGGCCACCCGAAAGCTGATCGGGCTTGCGATCCGCAAACTTTTCCATATGGACGCGCGCCAGCATTTCCTTGGCCCGTTCGTTGCGCTCCGCCGGGGAAATGCCCTGCATCCGCAGACCGAACGCGACATTTTCCATGCAGGTCATATGCGGGAACAACGCATAATTCTGGAACATCATGGCCGTGCCACGCTTGACCGGCGGAAGCTCGGTCACATTGCGATCCCCGATCAGAAGATCACCTTCGCTGATCACCTCATGCCCGGCGATCATGCGCAATGTCGTGGTTTTGCCGCAGCCGGATGGACCAATCAGGCAGCAATAGGCCCCTGCCGGTATTTTGAGGTCGATCGATTTGACTGCGATGGTACTGCCGTAATGCTTACTGACAGCGATCAACTCAATGGCCCCGTTACCCTTCATGCGCCCACCCGTTACTGCATGCAAAATTGTTAACAATCCATATTTTTGATTGTAGGCAAATTGCGTGCCATTTTCAGGATCGGCGGTTTTGCGGGACGTTCAGCCGAAACCATAGGGCGACGAAACCGGCCAATGCCCGATTCATGCGCAACTTGTGCGCAATTTTTGCACAGCAGCATTCTTTTGATTAAACTGAAGGCAAAGCCGTCGCGACTCATCCAAAACGATTGCCGCATTTTTTTGTTTTGCAGATCGTCAACAATTTTGTAGAAAAGAATTGACCCCTCGAATGAACAACCGGAAAGATGCGCCGCGATGGCCAACCCCGCACAGCCCACCCCCTATAAAGGCAGCGGTAAACTTCGCCCGGAAGAATTGATCTATCAGGAAATGCTGGGTGCCATTCTTGACCGGCGGCTGGAACCGGGCATGAAACTGATCGAAGAAGATCTCGCCAAAACATTCTCGGTCAGCCGTGCCCGCATCCGGGCCACCTTTTTACAGCTCGCACATGACAAGCTGATCAATCTGGTCCCCAATCGCGGCGCCTTTATTGCCGAACCCACCATTGACGAGGCGATAGAGGTCTTTTCGGCCCGTCGCATGATCGAGGACGGCGTGGTCCGCAAAATCGCCGCCAAGATGACGCCCGACCGCGCAAACCAGATCCGCGAGCATCTGGAACGCGAACATCAGGCGCACCACGCAGGCGACCACCGCGCCGCCATCATTCTTTCCGGGGAATTCCACCTTTTGCTGGCCCGCCTTGCCGGCAATCTGGTGATCGAGGAATTTCTGGAACGCCTGATCCTGCGAAGCTCGCTGATCATTGCGATGTATGAAAGCCCGCAACCGGTAGATTGCTCTCACTCGGAACATGAAACGCTGTTAAACGCCCTTCTGGGCGGCGACCCGGACGCCGCAGCCGCCGAAATGGCCAAACACCTTGATGCCATTCGCGACCGGTTGCAGCTCCAGCGCCCCAAACCAGCCAAAACCGATTTCGCCAGCATCTTTGGCCGAAACCCCAAATCGGTCGCCAGCTAGTCCGGCATCATCCGCCGGGATTTTTCAAATATCAGCACCCGCCATCGGCTTCCGTGAGGCACGAGGCGGACCGCGCAGCCTCCGCCTGGACACACCAGAAATCCTTGGCCAGTAATCCCTGGCCGCAATGCGCGGCACAACACAGCACTATACTGCACGGCATGGCATGGCATGGCACGGACATACACGCCCGCAGGATACTGACACAGCATTCCAGCCAGATCATCATTCCCACGACGGCGGGAATCCAGTCTCTTTCAATGGGATATGAATTCCGGGTCTGCGCTCTGCTGCGCCCGGAATGACGATTTTGATCCATTCCGGGCTTTGTCAATAATCTGAATTCTGGCGAGCACACACGCCCATGGCTTTCTCTGACCAATTATAATTGTATAAATTATCCAATAATGCTTAACTATTTGAATCTCTGCTGGCGGCTGCTGACGGCATTTTTGTCATATAATATGATATTTACATCCCATCCCCGATTTCTTAAGCTGCCGCCGAATAAAACCGCGTAAATCGGGCGTTGCAGGATTACCGAAATCCACCGCCCAACCCTTTGCACGGTATCATCATACAAACACGCCAACCCCACAGGAGGCTCCATGCTGAATGGACAGCACTATATTGCAGGCGAATGGCTGAACGGTCCGGATGTGTTTCAGGCCGATAACCCGTCGACCGGCGAAAAACTGCCAACAAAGTTCCAGCACGGCACCGAGGAACTGGTGGATCAGGCGGTTCAGGCGGCAAATGCCTGTGCCGAGGAATTTGCGGCGATGCTGCCGGCCAAACGCGCGGCCTTCCTGCGCGCGATTGCCGATGAAATCGATGCGCGCGGCGATGAAATCACCGAAATCGGCAATCTTGAATCAGCCCTGCCCGCTGCACGCCTGACTGGCGAGCGCGGCCGCACCGTGGGTCAATTGCGCTTCTTTGCCGACTGGATCGAAGAAGGATCATGGTTCGAAGCCCGCATTGAAACCGCCCAGCCTGATCGTCAGCCCCTGCCAAAGCCCGACATCCGCGTCATGCACAAGGCCCTTGGCCCGGTCGGTGTTTTCGGTGCGTCAAACTTCCCGCTGGCATTTTCGACCGCGGGCGGTGACACCGCATCGGCACTGGCCGCCGGTTGCCCGGTCGTGTTCAAGGGTCACGCTGCCCATCCCGGCACGTCCGAAGTCGTTGCCAAGGCAATCGAAGCCGCAATTAAAAAAACCGGCATGCCCAAAGGCGTGTTCAGCCTGATCCATGGTGGCACCCGCAAGGTCGGTCAGGCGCTGGTCGCCCATCCGCTGATCAAGGCGGTTGGCTTCACCGGCTCGACCGGTGGCGGTCGTGCGCTGTTTGATATTGCCGTTTCCCGCCCGGAACCGATCCCGTTCTATGGCGAACTGGGCAGCAACAACCCGGTCTTCCTGATGCCAAAAGCCATGGGTGCCAAGGCCGTTGAAATCGCCAAGGGCTGGGTCGGATCGCTCACCATGGGTGTTGGTCAGTTCTGCACCAATCCGGGTCTTCTGATCGCGCTCAAGGGTGCCGATCTTGACGCCTTTGTTGAAACTGCTGCCGCCGAACTGGGTCAGGTTGGCGGTGCCGCCATGCTGACCGACCGCGTTTCAAGCGCCTATCATCATGTAACCGACGCGATGGCCGGTCACGCCAAGGTAACCTGCGCGCTTAAACGCCGCGACAGCGACGGCCCGTTCGAAGGCAGCCCGGCAATCTTCCGCACCACGGCTGCCGACTGGCAGGCCAACCCGGAACTGGCGGAAGAAATGTTTGGCCCGGCTGGCATCATTGTCGAATGCGACACGCCCGAAGAAATGGTTGCCCTGTCGGCAACCCTGATCGGGCAGCTGACCGCGACCATCCACATGATTGACGCCGATGCCGAACTGGCCGGGAAACTGCGCCCCGCCCTTGAAAAATGTGCCGGCCGCATCCTGATCAATGGCTGGCCCACCGGGGTCGAGGTCTGCCATTCCATGGTTCACGGCGGCCCCTATCCGGCAAGCACGGATTCCCGTGCAACATCCGTTGGGTCGCTGGCGATCAAACGTTTCATCCGCCCGGTCTCCTATCAGGCCTTCCCGGACGCATTGCTGCCCGAAGCCCTCAAGGACGCGAACCCGCTCAACATCCCGCGCCTTGTAAACGGCAAATGGCAGATGCCGAAATAATCCCGGCCATATCAATCAACCAAGGGCGCGCCATAATGGCGCGCCCTTTTGCGTTGAAAGGCAGAAGAATCAGGCAAGTCCCCCTGCCTCATAATCGGTCAGGAAACGGT
This sequence comes from Thalassospira sp. A3_1, assembly GCF_017744215.1. Lineage (NCBI taxonomy): Bacteria > Pseudomonadati > Pseudomonadota > Alphaproteobacteria > Rhodospirillales > Thalassospiraceae > Thalassospira > Thalassospira sp. A3_1. The sequence continues at coordinate 1,038,228 of NZ_JAGHQQ010000001.1, forward strand.
TGAGGGCGCACCGGTGGCATCGAAGGCAATGGCAGGATTAGGAACACCAGACTCCGAAAGCACGGCAACAGAGGTGACTTTCCTGCAAACAGACCCAATGCCCTGCCCGAACAAAAACGGGCCTCCAACAGCCCCGCCAACAAGCGGCTCATAGACGGCCCGATGCCGTCCCTGCTGCCTCTTCCAGCAAATCCTCCACAGCAACTTCCGGCGATGCAGAACTTCCGGCAATACTGGACAAATCTCGGACTTCCACCAGCCCCGCCAACAGTCGGACCACTGACCGCCCACGGCCTCGCTGCCTGCTCCGGCTCTTCCGGCAACGCCATGACCACCGAAGCCCGGACAAACCTCGGGCTTCCGCCAGCCGTACCACCAGACGACCCAATGACGACCCACAACCTCGCTGCCCGCTCCGGCCCCTTCCAGCAACGCCACGACCACCAAGTCCGGACAAACCTCGGGCTTCCGCCAGCCGTACCACTAGACGACCCAATGACGACCCACAACCTCGCTGCCCGCTCCAGCCACTTCCGGCAATGGCATGACCACAGAGCCCGGACAAACCTCGGGCCTCCAGCAACCTCGCCAACTGACGCCCCACGGACCGCCCACTGGCTCGTTGCCCGCTCCGGCCAAGGCAACAATCTGCCACCCCGGCGTCCAGACAAACCTCGGGCGTTCGCCATTTTCACCGACAGACGGATTTCGGGCATACTGCCCCCAACCTGTCCACCACCGACGGGCCGCAAATCACTGCCACCACTGCTGCCATTGCTGCCATTGCTGCCGCTTCCGGCAAATCCGGGGTCCGTTCCCCGACAAGACGCACCTCTCCCGTCATGACAAATAAGCGTTTTCGAAACCTGTTATCGTCTGATCAGAATGCCGCCGTAATGGCTCCGCCATCCGCCGAAGAGCATCCTGCGGGTTGCCCCGCGACCCTGCCTCAATCTTTGCCGCTGCATCCTGACCCCCTCTTTGATCCGGCCCCAAACGCAAAAACCCGCAGAGCCTGTAAGGCCTTGCGGGTTTCGGTCCGGGTGCATTTCTCCCGTTGACTTTACTTTTATGCCACAATTAAAAGAACAAATCAAGAACTTTTTGAAAAAGCTTTACATAGCGTCAAAGGCCGACCCCTCAGGGACCGTCCTGTATTTCCATAACCCCTATGCGTCGCGCGGCACCCCGTTCGGGTCCTCGCTACCGCTATGGTATTTGAAGGTGCCGGTCGCGGTCGCGATCACCTCGCCCGCCGCGTTATAGGCGGTGGCTTCGGTAAAGACGATCTTGCGCCCGCCGCCCTGTTTGCGCCCCTCAACCCGCACCGTGCCGCCGGTTGCCATCCCGATGAAATTGGTCGTCAGCGACAGGGTCAAAGATTTGCGGACATTCCCCGGAACGGCACAGTAACAGACGGCACAGCCTGATGCCGTATCCATCAGGGTTGCAATCACGCCACCATGCAGGATACCCGCACGATTGCGGTGATGATCCCTGATTTCAAGCTCGACCACCGCACGGTCTTCTTCCCATTCAACAATCCGATAGCCCAGATAAGCCTGAAGCCCGCTACCATGCGCCTGTTCCCAGGCAAGATTGTCATCCACATCACTCATTGCACGACCTCTGGTAAATCCTGTTTGCCAAGCTATAGCAGATAAATCCAACATTTTGGACCATGCGCGTTTGGCAATACATTGTGCATTGCGATATAAATTAATCATTCAATATCAATTACTTATATCTATCGTTCTCCAAACAAGAACGGGATAGCGGTGAAACGAGAATAGTGGGTTCAAACGGCGTCTGGTACATCTGAAATCACCCCAGACGCAAAGGAACCTACCCATGGCAACGCTTGCACTTAAAGACACCACCACCATCGAACGCGAAGTTCGCGTCAACTGGTTCACCAACCTTGTTCATGCTCTTCAGGTCGCCGTGATCATGAAAGCGTCGAAAGCACGCACCCATGATGAACTGATGACCGAGTGGAACAATGCATGGCGTCAGGTCGAGGGCTAATTCGCCCTCTCTGACCCTGCGGGTTTGAGGATTGGCATCCAAAAGATGCTGTCAATTCATCGCCCTTGACGGTTTCAACCAAACAACCGAAAACGGTTGAATGCAAAAGTTTGATATCGTCACGATCCGGTTGTTTGTCGCCATTGTGCGCGCCGGAAGCATCAATGAAGCCGCCCGGCGCGAACATATCGCGACATCGGCTGTAAGTCGCCGCATCGGCGAACTTGAAGCCATGCTTGGCGTCAAGCTGCTGCGCCGTCTGCCCCGCGGTGTCGAACCGACGGAAGAAGGCGCTATTTTCGCGCGCTACGGCGAAAAGCTTCTGGGTGATCTCAATCACCTGTCAAACGAGCTTCGCGATTTCAACAGCGGCGAAAAGGGCAAGATCTATCTTGCTGCCGTAACCTCGGCAATTCTCACCGGACTGCCTGCATTTCTGGCCGATTTTCAACGTGATTTTCCCGATGTAACCGTCGATGTCCGTGAACTGACATCGCGCGAGTCATCTGATGCGGTGCGCGAAGGCCGTGCTGATCTGGCGATCATGGCCGATAACGGCCCCTGTCAGGGTTTGTCGAACCACGTCTTTTGCGACGACCCGATCTGGGTTGTCACCCCCAAGGGCCATCCGCTGATCCCCGATCAATCCAATCCCGCCCCGGTTACCTTTGCCGAAGCCGCAAAATACGACATCATTTCCCTGCATGAAGGCGGCGTTATCGATGACCTGATCAGCGAGGCGGCAGGTAAACTGCATCACGACATGCATCCGCATATCAAGGTCATGCGTTTTGGATCCTTGCGCCAGATGATCGCAGCCGGACTTGGCATCGGCTTCCTGCGGCAAAGTTCGGTCGCAGGTTACATTGATCACATGAATATTTCCGGCGCACCGATTGCCGATAGCTGGGCCAAACGCCAGTTGCTGATCGTGCATGACGGTGAGGATACCCTCACCAGTTCCGCCAAAGTCTTTCGCGATTATCTGCTTAAAAAGGCATCCGAAACCAAGGTCAAACCGGGTCTTGGCTGAACGGGTCGCATCACCTTAAATCAGACCTGCGCCGTTCTCGATCCGGCTCTTGGCAATCGGGCGATGCAGCCCCTTTGACCGATCAGGCCTATGGCGCACAAACCTTGCTGCCTCCGCCAAAATCAGATCAGGCAATTCCGCCCATTCCCCAATCGGAGCGAGTATTTCAATCGTCTCGCCCGGTTGTGCCGCAATCATTTCCGGTAAATCCGTACAGGCATGCATGCCACCGCCTGCGAGCATCGGCACAATCAGCGCATGCTTGCGCGACCCGATTGTTCGCCAGTCCCGCAGTGACGGATCACCTTCGATATTGCCAATGCAAATCTCGCTTCCGGCGCAGAAACCACCAAGTTCACGGGCAAATCTGACGGTTTCCGGCAGTGGCTCGGTCAGGGTTTTCAGACCATGCGGCACCAGAAATACCGATGTTTCCGATCCATCCCAGCCACGCCGCGACATGGCGGCCTGAACATGGCGGGCAACCATGGCCGTAAAACCCGGCAGGTTGATTGCAGGCGGCAGGACAACCGCACGATCAAGTCCGGCATCGCGCAAATTGCGCGGCAGTTCCTCAAAAACCAGATAACCTTCGCTGAAAAACAACGGAAAGACGATCAGATCGTCTGCTTCGTGATCGCGCTTCAGCTTTGCCAGTTGATCGGGAACCGACGGTGTACTGCGCATATAGCCATGGCGTACCGGCCCGGCCCAATGATCACGCACGGCATCCGCCAGCGCCGCCGCAGGATCGCCGCCATTGCCGCTGTTACCATGTGACACCATCATCAGGGTCGGCATGCCAAAACTCGTCATATCCATGTATCACCAGAGCCTGATCAAAACCTAATATCTGGTACGTGGACTGCAAGGGTTCGGATTTCCCGCCCCCTCTTTATTGCACCAGATCCCAGTGGGGCTGACCGCCAAAACGGTCATAAATAAAATCGACCAAAAGCCGGATACGTGCCGATAATTGTCGGCTGGGCGGATAAAGCAGATACAGAAACAGTTCCGGCGGGCTGTAATCACACAAAACACTGACCAGATTGCCACTTTGCAAATCCGGCCCGGCAATGAAGGTTGGCAATAATACCAGGCCAAGATCGGCGAGCGCCGCATCGCGCAGAACTTCGGCATTGTTGCAGCAGAAAACGCCATTCACCTGCACGGAAACCGGCCCGTCCGGTCCGGTCATCTTCCAGCTCGAACCGGCTGGCAGGCTGCCGTAATGCAAACATGGCAAAGTCGCAAGATCACGCGGAGATTCCGGTTCGCCATGCTTTCGGATGAAGTCCGGCGAAGCACACAAAACCCGGTTCATCGGAATGATTTCATGATCAATCAGTGCCAGTGTTTCACTGGGCTGGCTGATCCGCACTGTCATGTCATACCCGTCCGCGACCGGGTCGATAAAACGGTCCGATAGGGCAAGTTCAACCCGGATGTCAGGGTATTGCCGTGCAAAGTCAACCAGTGCTGGCCCCAGATGCAGCGTGCCAAACGACATCGGCGCATTGATGCGCATATCGCCCGACGGCGTTTCGCGGTTTTCGCGAATGGCTTCTTCTGCTTCATGCAAATCGGCAAGAACCGCCTTGGCCCGGTCATAAAAAGCCCGGCCGCTTGGCGTGACGGCGACCTGGCGCGTCGTGCGGTTCAGAAGCTGCACCCCCAAATCTTCCTCAAGCGCAATGACCGCCCGATTAACCTGGGATCGTGATTGACCAATCGCACGTGCCGCTGCGGCAAAACTGCCTTCATCAACAACTTTTACAAAGGTTTGCAAGCTTCCAAGCTTGTCCATCCGGGGGGCTCCGCCATGCCTATATCTGTTTTATTGTCGCCAATTATGCGACAGTATGCACATTATTACGATAATTGTCACTTTTTGCGAAAAGCGTATTCTGGCTCCAACAAACGACACCCCAGCGATGGAGACCAACATGATTACCAAGATCGAATCCGCAGACCGTGGCCGCGCCCAGTTTGGCTGGCTTGACTCCCATCACACTTTTTCCTTCGGTCACTATTACGATCCGAAACGGATGGGTTGGGGCCCGCTGCGCGTGATTAACGAAGACCGGGTTATCCCCGGTGCCGGTTTTGACACTCACGGCCACAAGGATATGGAAATCATTTCCTATGTGCTTGATGGCGCGCTTGAACACAAAGACAGCCTTGGCACAGGTTCCGTTATCCGCCCGGGCCGCCTGCAGCGCATGACGGCCGGTACGGGCATTCGCCATTCGGAATACAACCATTCGAAAGAAAACCCGGTGCACTTCCTGCAGATTTGGGTCATTCCAGAAGCAGCGAACCTCGAACCGGGTTACGAGGAAAAGGAAATCGCACGTTCCGATACGGGTTCGGGCCTGTCACTGATCGGCAGCCGCACCGGCCGGGATGGATCGATCACCATTCATCAGGATGTTGATCTTTACGTTGCCCATCTGGGTGAAGGTGAAACAGCATCCCATAAAATCGAACCGGGCCGAATTGCGTGGGTTCAGGTAGCGCGCGGCATGCTGAGCGTGAATGGCGAAACCCTGAAGGCCGGCGATGGTGCCGCCATCCGGGACGAAGACGAACTGATTTTCAGCGACGCAACCGAAGCTGAAGCCCTTGTTTTTGACATGGTCGCCTGAACCGGTCTTCTGGTCCGACTTTTCGATGGAGAATGAATATGTCATCTCTTGCAAACACCAAACCGCGTACGGTCATCCCGGCCCTTGGCAATCTTTGGGCGGCACTTGAACCCCTGTCACCCGTGATCGTTCGCGTCACCACCGGCCTTCTTCTGATGCCGCACGGTGCCCAGAAACTGTTTGGTGCCTTTGGCGGCTATGGCCTTGAAGGCACCGCTGGCTGGCTTGAAAGCATCGGCTTTGCACCGGGTCTGCTTTTTGCACTGCTGATCGGGCTTCTGGAATTCGTCGGTGGTCTAATGCTGACCATCGGTCTGCTGACCCGCCCGGTGGCTGCTGCTGTAATTGCCTTCATGGCGGTTGCCTTTACCATTCACCTGCCAAACGGTTATGCGTGGAACAATGCCGGGTTTGAAATGCCTCTTTTCTGGGGCCTGATGGCGCTTTCGATCCTGATCCGTGGCGGTGGCAAATACTCGGTAGATAGCAAGATCGGTGTCGAATTCTGATCCTGCTCACCCCAACGCAATGATCTTCCACTCTTCGCTTTCAACGACTCTGGGCTGCCTTCATCGGCAGCCCTTTTTTGTTTATCTCCCCGCGGATGAATCTCTGGCACGCTACACCTGCATGATCATATTGACCTGCTTTGTGATCCAGAATCCGTCTTGGCAGGTAAGGCATTTGTATTGTCAAAATCCTGCAACGCTGTCAGCCTGAAGGCAGCCATCAGCCGACCTTTCCCGAAAAGGATGCCGGGATGCCAGAAAACGTTTCAGTCCTCTTCGTTGATGACGATCCCAATGTGCTTAACGGATTGCGTCGCCGCATCATGTCAAAACGGCCCGATTGGAAACTGCGTTTTTGCACCAGTGGCGCCGAAGCCCTTAAGAATCTTGACCTGCAAGGGGCTGATGTCATTGTTTCGGACATGCGGATGCCCGAAATGGACGGGGCTGAATTGCTGCGCACCGTAGCACGAAAATATCCTGATACGGCCCGCATCCTGCTTTCGGGTTATTCCGATGAAAAGGCCATCCAGTCCGGCAGTGCGGCAACCCATCATTTTCTGATGAAACCGTGCAGCGATCAGGATGTCATCCACGCCATTGAACGCGGTCTGATCCTGCGCAACTATCTGCGTGATCCTCTGCTGATCGATATCCTGTATCGCATGTCGGCCACACTTCTCTGGCCGCCGGTTTTTCAAAGGCTGCATACGATCCTGCAACACAAGGGACAAAGCAGCGAGAAAGAATTGCTGGAATTCAGCCGCGACAAACCCGGTTTTATCGACCTTGCCCATGAACTTGCACGCCGTGAAAAACTTATCCTGCCAACGGATACGCCCGATTTGGTTACCCTGATCGACCTGTTCGGACCGGAAAGCGTCAAGGCATTATGTGTCATATGGGCCGTACATGGCCAGCAGACCGGATTCACCTTGGACAATATAGAACAGGCCATTCATCGCAGCCTCGTTCTTGGCCAGATGTCTGCCGAGATCGCCCGTCTCGACGGCCTGTCTCACGAAACTATCGATATTGTCCGCGCCGCGGCAATCCTTTGTCATGTCGGACTAAACATCATGGAACAGGTGATCCCGGAAAAGGTTGCGGCAAGTCGTGATCATGCAGATCGGGATCACTGCGACATCATCTCAGCAGAAGTCGGTTCAATCGGTGTTTCTCATCCCGGTGTTTCGGCCTGCCTCGCAGCCCTTTGGGGCTTCAAGCACGAGGTTATCGAAGACATTGCTTTTCATCATCGCCCGGAAGCTGCACCAACGCAGAATTCCAGATCTTTGCTGATTGTCTATGCCGCACAGCATTTTGCCCGAAAGTTTGGTCGGGACAGCGATGATCGCACATCCAAATATGACCGCGCCGCAAGTTTCATTGCCCGTTGCAATGCCCAACAGAAATGGGCCTCGTGGGAACAACATTGTGCGTCACTGCGCGACAGCCTCCCCGTGGCAATATGATCCTCATATCGCCGTGCGACAGCGATCCGACAGGAACAGGAGATGATTTCCATAGGGCTCGGCGTCGCAATATCCCATCAGGACCGAATGTCATAGATTTCATCGATTGCAGCGCGATCCCGACGTTGATCATCGTCCGCCTGCCGGCTGCCCGGTTTCGGAATACGGATAATAAATTCGGCCCCCTCGCCGCTGGTTTCGGATAGGGTCAGATCGCCATTGAAATCATCCTGGATCAGCTTGCGACAAATCGGCAGGCCTTGACCCGTGCCAACCCCGCGTTCCTTGGTGGTAAAGAAATAATCGAAAATACGGTCACGCAGTTCTTCGGGCACGCCACCGCCATTGTCACGTAAACGAATCAAGACATCCGTGGTATCCGAGGCAACATCCAGCCATATTTTGCCGGGCCGTTTTCCTGATTCCCGGATTGCCTGCGATGCATTGACGATCAGGTTGATCAACGCCTGCGACAGATGGTTCCGCCGGCCTTCGACTTCCCTGACATCTGTCACATAACTTTGTTCAAGTTCAGCGACGTGTTTGACCTGGTTGCGCGTCAGGGTTATCGCCGTTTCGATTTCCTCGGCAATGGAAATCCGTTCGACAGAATCCGTCGTCGGATGGGCAAACTTCCGTATACCCCGAACAATCTCCGCAATCCGGTCAAGGCCCTGAATACTTTCCCTGATTGCCAGCGGGATTTCTTCAATCATGAAGTCGATGCGGTTCCGATCAAGTTCAAGACGGGCGGTTCCATCTGCATCAACGGTCCGGATTGCCTTAACCACCTCGTCAAAACTGTCAGACAGGAATTCAAGATTGTTCTGAATGTATTGGGCCGGTGTATTGATTTCATGGGCAACGCCGCCTGCCAATGTACCCAATGCATGCATTTTGGCATAATCGGCAGCCTCTTCGATGACTTCCTGTTCCTGACGGGCACGTCGCGCATCGACATCTGCGGCAAAGGCACGCTGACGGTGACGAATGACAAAGACCGCAAGACCAATCATCACGATCATGCCGGAAAAGAACAGATAGGACAGGATTTGTATGTCGGTCTTCACGCTGGCAATGTTGCTGGCATTATAGACTGACACAAAGTTGGTCGTGCGAACCACTGCTTGCTGTAAAGGATCGTCGATAGTTTCAAGTTCGTCGTGAATGAAATTCAATACAACAGATGGGTTCGATGTCTTTGCGATCATCGCATCAATGCGAGCGATCTTTTCATCAAGTATCGCTAGCAAACTTGTCACTTCAGGAATTTGTAGAAGAACCTGAAAACCCTCACCCTGTTTGACAAGCAAAGTGCGGCTTACAAGGATTTCATATTCCAGAAGAACCTGTTCGAAATCCTCTTTGGCGATTTCATTCTGTACCCGGGCGTATTCGATATATCGCTCAATTTCCAGAAACTGGCGCTGAATCTGAAAAACCGCCCATGCAAAATTTTCACGATACGCAAATTTTTCGTCGTCGAGCTGCCGCACAATCGCAGTCGAAAAGACGCCGTAAAGGACAATGAACAGGGCCAGTATCGAGAAAATGACCCCACTCGAGATTTTTGACAGAAAATGTCTAGTTTTGCCCATCAATCGACTTCACTTGCCAGACGGAATAAGACCAGTAGGTGTCAGTCTGGAAACGAACATCACTGTCATAGGGGAAAACAACCCAGAACGGGCCTTTGTCGCGCACCGACATTTCTGCATCATTCTGCAGATAAACCAGAATGGCGTTGTCATCCCGAAGCACACTGGCCGGAATCATCACGCTGTAATCATTCAATGCGGACACACGTACTGTATCTGCCGTGATGCCATAGGTATCAAGCAGAACATCGAAATCAACACCCCGGAATTTCTGAACACCGTCAGTCCACGGGGTCGAAGTATAAAACTCGGTGTCGGGGAGCTTGCTCAGTTCTTCAAATGACACCGTCGTGGTTTCACCGCCGGTAGTTGAGAGCCTCAATTCACTTGCTGCATGAGCATTTCCAACCGTAAAGACAATGATCGTGCCTATGGTCATGGCGAATTTAGTGATCGTTTTCATCATCGTAATTGTACTCCGAGACTGGTTTAAACATTGGTCACGGCGTGGTAGCAAAACAATGATCGATCTTGAAAAAACTGGTCAACCATTTGTAGTGCCACACTTGTTCATATCGCAATCTTGCCTGGCACAAATTCTTCAAGCGGTTGTGGCATACCAAAAAGATATCCCTGCAATTCTTCTACCCCATATTCGCGCAGGCAAAGGGCTGTGGCCTCGTTTTCAACACCGACAGCAATGACCGAGTAGCCGATCTGCCGACATATCTGAACAATCCATGAAACAAACGCGTCGTCACTCCGGTTACCCATCATCCGGCCAATCAGACCCTGATCAAGTTTAACACCGGCAAAATATTCGTTCCGCAACAACTCGAATGCCCCTTTATCTGCCCCAAAGCCGTCAATGAATAACCGCGTCCCGCGCCGGGCCAGAAACTTTGCATTTTTCGCAAAGTTTTCGTCCATCACGTTCAACTGCTTTTCATTAATTTCAAGCTCGATCTCGAGACCAGATTCCTGCATTTCATCGATGAAATCCGACACCGAGCAAACAAATCGGTTGTTGCTGACCAAACAGGGATCGACGTTCATTGATATTCTGGCACTTGGTCCCAGCGCTTCGCGATAAAGCGGTGCCAGATCAATCATCGTCTCCATAATATGCATCGTCAGACGGTTCATCACCGGGCGGTTTCGGCAACCTTCGAATATCTGTCCAATATCAAACCGTTTTTGCAAATCAGGCATTCGGCAAAGAACTTCGCCACCTGTTCTCATAAAATCGCTGGTGCGGACGCGGGGCTGAATCACAGTGGTAAAATCATACCTATCAATCGCTGCATTCACGATATCGGGCATCACATTTTCAATATGGCCTTCTTTACACCGGTCTCCGATCGTACGGGCCAGGACTTCTTTGAGGGCCATGGACGAAATGGGCTTTGTCAGAATCTGACTGACTTTTGCATGCTCTTTTGCTTCGCGCAGTGATACCGCCGAAACATTTCCCGTCAGTAAAATCCGCGGCACATCCGGAGCACAATGACAGGCACGTTTCAGGAAATTAATGCCATCGATGGTCGGCATTACCAGATCGGCAACAATGACCTGCACCCCGGAACGGTTTTTTGACAACCATTCAAGAGCTGCCTCGCCATTGATATATTTGACTAAATTAAAACTCCCCGACAGGGAACGACATACCGAAGCCAAAAGGTTTTCGTCATCATCCACCATCATAACGGTAGGCAGGTCGATTGTCGCAACACGCATCAGGGACAACTCCGGTAAAAACCAACCTGCATCACCCGAAAGCTGATTTTACAGCCACCAATTCATACAGGATTTGATATACCGAAGAATAATGTCAGGATAGACGAACCAACATCCCCATATGTGGAGTGTGAATGACAATGGCGTCAGACCGCCCTGTCTGCATTGCGTTTGTAGATGACGATGAAAACCTGCTGTCATCGCATCGGCGAAATTTCGCAAACCTCGCGCCGCATTGGCAGGGGCTGTATTTCGGTGATCCGCGAACCGCACTGACCGAGATTTCCAGTACCCCGAATGTAACAGCCGCCATTCTGGACATCCACATGCCAGTCATGACCGGTCTTGAACTGGCAGAAAAGCTTCGAAATCTGCGGGGCGACCTGATCATTGTGATGCTGACGGGTTATGCCGACCTTCAATCAGCCCTTACAGCCGTCAACGAGTTCGGAGTCTTTCGTTTCTATCCAAAACCCACCGCCTTAAAAACAATTCTTGATGGTATCGAAACCGAGATCGCGCGCAGGCACGGTGAAAGCCGCGATACAATCCCTGCAGCGTTTCTCGATCTTTTCCATCTGGGGCTTATTGCAACCGATGACCGGCTTACGGTTTCACACATGAATGCGCAAGCCGCCGAAATTTTGCGCCGGTCAGCGTCATTACAGGTCAGTCCTGATAACCGGCTTCTGATCGACAAGGTGCCTGATGATCTCGAACGTTTTTTGCATCCCCCTGCGGGTCGTGTTCCGCCGATGCAGCGCGGATTTTCGATTGATCACGAACAGGGGGCATTGTCGGTTTTCCTGCGCCGGGTCCGCAATGGTGGCACCCTTCCGGACAGCTTCGTCTTCATACTGGTCGAACCCGAAAGAATGGGGCCGCCAACGATTGATGACCTGATTGATATTTTTGGCCTGACCCGGTCCGAGGCCAAGCTGACACAAAAGCTTGCCGAGGGCATGTCTCTTGAACAGGCAGCAGAACTGGTTGGAATTTCACTAAGCTCGGCACGAACGTATCTGAAAACCGTATTTTCAAAGACCGGCGTGAACCGGCAACCACAATTGATGAAAACCGTGCTTTCGACAATTCCCGCCCTTCGCCGTTAACGCAATTACGCTTGATTTGGTGCCAATCGGAAACGCACCGAGAAAATCGCACCACTGTGATCTTCCGGCTCATCAAGCCGAATGCGTGTATCGTGGCGCAATGCGATTTCGCGCACGATCGAGAGGCCAAGGCCGCATCCGTCTTCCCCACCATCCGACACACGATAAAAGCGTTCGAACACATGTTTGCGATGTTCAAGCGCAATACCCGGCCCGTCATCTTCGACCACCAGTTTGACGAATGATGTATTGTCAGCCTCGGGTATTAATCGCACGGTAACGGAACTGCCTTCGGGGCAATAGGTCAGCGCATTGTGGATCAGGTTCTTCAGCAATTCCTCGATCAGGGTCGCATCCCCCATGATCAAAGCCTCTCCGTCCAGCCCCTCATAGCCAAGATCAATACCGCGCTCTATCGCAGCGGGGACCTTGCTGCCCGTAACCGTCCGGGTGATCTCGCCCAGGTCAATACGGGCAAAGGGACGTCCGGCCAAACCTTCGGGTGCGGACCGCGCGGATGTCAGCAACTGGTTGGCAAGATGAGAAGTCTGACGCGTCGATGCTGCAAGCTTTTCCATGACATCATGCAGCTTTTCCGGATCCTTTTCACGCAGTCCCAACTCTGCCTGGGTACGCAACGCAGCCAATGGAGTGCGCAGCTGATGTGCGGCATCTGCGGTAAACCGCTGCATGGTCGAAAGCGTATTTTCCAAGCGTTTCAGCAAATGGTTGATCGCGCCGACAAGATGGCGCACTTCGGTCGGGACATCATGCAGAATGGGTCTCAGGTCCGAGGGTGACCTGCGGTTAAGGGCTTCTTCCAGTCGCGCCAACGGTTTAAGCCCCTGCCCGATCCCGAACCAGACAATAAGGGCTGCAATCAGGATAAGGCCAAATTGCCGGACTGCCGCACGGGCCAGAATATCTTCGCTCAGGCTTTCGCGTGTTCCCGTGGTTTCGGCGACCAAAACGTGAAAACGTGTCGCCATTCTTGCGCTGGCCACATAACGCGACAACGCGCCAATCCGCACCCGTTCGCCGTTATATTCCGCATCATAAAACACCGGCTCTTCCAGAAGCGGCATCAGTTCTTCGGGAACCGGTGGCAGTTCTTCGTAACCGGTAATGAATTCGCCCTGTGCTGTACTGACCTGATAGAAGACCCGATCCTGCGCAGAACTGGTCAGCATCTCGAGCGCGACATAAGGTACGTCGACCTCAATCTGCCCACCTATCAGGACCACACGATCCGCAATCGCAAGCGCGGAACTCAGAAGCGCACGGTCAAAGGCCTGATTGGCAGAATGCACCGCGTTGCTGCGGACCTCGAACAGCATCAGTGAACTGATCAAAAGCAGCGGGATTAAAAGCCAGATCAGCAAGCGCCGGCGAAGGGATGCGTTGCGCCATTTCATGTTTTTTTCAACAGGTAACCAAGACCGCGGACAGTCTGGATTTTGATATCTGCCGTTTCGACACGTTTACGCAATCGACTGATGTAAAGTTCTACCGCATTTGCACTGATGTCGTCCTCGAACCCGGCAAGCTGGTCGGTGATCTGTTCCTTGGACAATACATGCCCAAGCCGCAAAAGCAGAATTTCAAGGATATTCAGTTCGCGGCGCGGAATTTCGATATCCTCGCCATCAATCATCGCGCGGCGAGCAACAGTATCATATGTCAGGCGTCCACAGGTGATCCGGGTATTATGCGTCCCCGAATGACGGCGCATCAGGGCACGCACGCGTGCCTCAAGCTCAACCAATTCAAACGGCTTTGCCAGATAATCGTCTGCACCAAGGTCAAGCCCTCGAACACGGTCATCAATATCGTTGCGTGCCGTCAGGATAAGAACAGCACTTTCCGATCCGCGATGGCGCAATCGACGCAGGATTTCGAGACCATCCATCCGAGGGAGATTAAGGTCCAGCACGACAAGGCCGTATTCCTGGGTACGCAGAATTTCATCGGCCTCTTCACCATCAGAAATCACATCAACCGCATAGCCCGCCTGCTGCAAAGAGCGGGCGATGCCATCAGCAAGTGCTGCGTGATCTTCTACAACAAGGACTCTCATTGTGTCGGGTCAGGTCCCCTGTTAAACCAGAATGGTCTGGTGCATATTGCCCCAAGAACATGAATTTTCCAGATTTTGCTGGATCGGAAAAGCCTCAATATCACTATCCGGCGACACGCCTGCGAGTAATTCAATAAGTGAGGGTCTGTAATCAATGAACCTGCGCAGTACTATCATTATTGCAGTTTTCTGCGCAGCAATTTTCCGCGTTTTGCCGGCATCTGCCGAGCTTTTCATCTTTCCCGCGCTGCAAAACACCACCCCGGGCGACCCCGAACAGCTTCTGTTGTCGGAAAGTCGAACCGTCGTCATTTACGGATCGGCCGATATCGAAGCATTTCGCCCCGCCATTGACGGATTTCAGCAAAGCAACCCGGAAATCCGCGTCGAATATCATCAGCTGCAAACACTGGAGATGTATCACCAGACTCTTGCCGAACGCGAAGCAGGAGAACCAAACGCCGATCTGGTGATCAGTTCGTCAATGGATTTGCAGATGAAGCTCGCGAATGACGGTTATGCCTTTTCGCATCAAAGCGATCAGACACGCGCATTGCCAAACTGGGCCCGCTGGCGCAACGAAGCATTTGCGGTAACACAAGAACCAGCCGTAATGGCGTATAACCGCAAATACTTTCGCGAAAACAATCTTGAACCGCCGCGCACACGTAACGATTTCATTAGGCTTCTGAACGATCACGATGATCTGCTCAGCGAGAAGGTCACAACCTATGACATTGAACGCAGCGGGGTTGGCTTCCTGTTTCTGGCACGCGATGAACGGTTCTTTTCCGGGATATGGGACTTTGTCCGCACGTTGGGTCAGGCGAAGGTAAAGCTCTATTCCAATACGTCGCCAATGCTTGAAAAAATCGCCGATGGCCAGCTCGTACTGGGATACAATTTGCTGGGATCGTACGCGGAAACATTCAGTCACCGGAACCCCAATCTCGGCGTAATCCTGCCCGATGATTTCATCGTTGTTTATTCCCGGATTGCCATCATTCCACGCGGGGCGCGCAATCCGGAACTGGGTGGCAGGTTCCTTGATTATATCCTGTCGATTGAAGGCCAGAGCATCCTGCAGGACGAAGGCAATTTCAACCCCGTCCGTCCCGATGTCCCGCCCAGCCCGTTCTCGTCGCTAATTTTTGATCGTTACGGCGAACGGGTCCGGTCATTCCCCGTAGGGCCGGGGCTTCTGGTTTATCTGGATCAGGCAAAACGCCAGCGGTTTTTAAGCCGCTGGCAGGATGCGCTACTTAATCGCCGTTAAGGTCTGATGGCACCGGGCGGCGTTCCGGCCCGTCATAATTCCAGATCAGACGTCGCGGAATTGGTCCCTTGTTGCGGCCCCCCTGATTGGTTTGCTCCCACGCATGGGCAAGTATCCCAACCGACCGTGACAGGCAGAACAAACCACGCGCCAGCGGTGCGGCAAATCCTAGTTCGGCATATATCACTGCCGTCGCACCATCGATATTCATCGGGATGCGTTTGCCTTTGCGGGCCAGAAGGGTTTCTTCTATCTGGCTGGCAATCTGTCCAAAATGCCCGGAAACAATCCCATCGGCAGCCGCCTTTTCAACAAGCGACAATAAGCGCGGTGCACGCGGGTCAAGCGGATGGAAACGATGACCAAATCCCGGAATATGTTTGCCATGTTCGGCAATCTGATGGTCCAGCCCTGCTGCTGTCGCATCGACAAGGTTTTGCCCCTCATCCATACGCGCCGCAATATCATGATAAAGCGCAACAGCCTGTTCACCCGCCCCACCATGGACATCGCCCAATACGTTAACAGCACTGGCCATGGCATTATTCAAACCAACCCCGCAGGTCGCAGCCATCCGCGCGATTGCAATGCTTGGTGCCTGCGGACCGTGATCGACTGCCGCAACAAGGGCCGCCTCAAGCAAGGCTGCCTGCCCCTTTGATGGCAACTCACCGCGCGTCATCAGCCAGATCATCCCGGGAAAACTGATATTGCCAATCAGGTCCTGAATGGCGTAGCCGCCATAATGGATTTTGCCCGGTTCCATATCGATGATGGATGTTTTCCACCAGTCGCTGACTTCGTTTTCAATGTCTTTTGCAGTTTTGTCGCTCATAGCACACCCTCGGCTTTCAAGGTGGCGACCTCCTCGGCAGACATGCCAAGGGCGGCCAGAATAGTTTCGTTATCCTGTCCCAGAACCGGTGGCGGCGCATCAACCGACGGCGCATCACCATTCATCTTGATGCCTGTACGAAGAATACAGATATCGCGTTCTGCACCCGGCACGTCCGTAAAGTCGGCCAACATGCCGCGATCGGCAATCTGCGGCAGCGAAAGAACCTGTGGCACGGTCAAGACCGCCCCGGCGGGTACGCCGACAGCGTTGAATTCGGATACCCAATGATCTGTCGTCCGGGTGACGAGCGCACCTTCAAGCAGATCGCTCAATTCCCGGCGATGCGACAGGCGTTCTGTCCGGGTTACAAAACGCGGGTCAACTTTCAGGTCTGGCAAATCCAGAACATCGCAAACCGCTTCAAACTGTTCCTGTTTGTTGGCCGCAATATTGATCTTGCCATCCTGTGTGCGGAACGTACCCGATGGCGAGGATGTGAAATTGTCGTTGCCGTTTGCAGTCGGCTGCTTCCCGGCAATGAGGAAGTTCGATACCACCCAGCCCATGGTCGCAATCACGGATTCCAGCATCGAAATATCGATGAAACTGCCTTTACCTTCGTTGCTCCCCATTGCTCGTCCGGCGAGTGCTGCGGTGATTGCGTATGCAGCCGTCAAACCGCCAATGGTATCCGCGACCGGGTATCCGACACGGTAGGTTTCCCGGTCTTCCTCGCCAGTGATCGTCATAATACCCGAAAGCCCCTGCACAATCTGGTCGTAGGCTGGCAGCTTTTTCATCGGGCCGGTCTGCCCGAAGCCTGAAATCGCACAATAGATCAGCGAAGGGTTAACTTTTGACAGGACATCATAGCCAAGCTCAAGCCGATCCATCACGCCGGGTCGGAAATTTTCGACAACCACATCGGCATTCGCGACCAGCTTTTTAAGGATTTCCTTCCCGCGCGGGTCCTTAAGGTTCAGCGTCACAGACCGCTTTCCGGCATTCTGTGCCATGAACGAAACACCCATTAGCTTTTCATTCAGCCCCTGATCCGCCCCAAGTTGACGCGCCAGATCGCCGCGCCCCGGTGCTTCGACCTTGATAACATCCGCCCCCAGATGGGCCAGTTGATGGCAGCAAAACGGACCAGCCAAAACGTTGGTCAGGTCCAAAACGGTAATACCGGCAAGTGGTTTGGTCGTATCCATGACATTTCCTTAAATTCTGTCTGGTAGAATTTTGTTCTACTATATAGAATTTTGACCAATCCCAAAATGCCCAATAACGATATCCGGGGCGGAACAGTCACACGGGAATTCAATTTATTATGTCAGAACAGAATGTTAGCGCAGTTGAACGCGCCCTGATCATCCTTGATGCCTTTACTGATCGTGATGCCGATCTGTCGCTTAAGGATCTTTCGGAACGCACGGGCATGTATAAAAGCACCATCACCCGACTGGCCGGAACATTAGAGTCGCGGGGGTTTCTGGCAATATCGGGACGCGGGCGCTATCGGCTGGGGCCTGCATTGTGGCGTCTGGGGTCGATTTATCGTCGATCATTTCGCATGGATGATGTCGTGCGCCCGCATCTGACAGCCCTTGTCTTGGCCAGTGGGGAAACCGCATCTTTTTATGTGCCCGAAGGCGAAAACCGTTTGTGCCTGTTTCGCGAAAATTCCCCTAACAGTCTGCGCCATCATCTGGAAGAAGGCGCGATACTTCCTTGTGACCGTGGTGCGGCCGGGCACGTGATCCGCGCATGGGGGGACGGCGTTGATGATCGTGCGATTGATGTTCTTGATGCCGGATTTGCCCAAAGCGAAGGCGAACGTGACCCGGACATATCGGCAATCGCCGTTCCCGTACTGGACCGGCAAAACCGGCTTCTTGGTGTATTGACACTGTCAGGACCGCTTAGCCGGTTCAATCAATTTAAACGTGACGAAGCCCTGTTTTTCCTTAAGAAACATGCACTTGATTGCGGGCGGACATTATCGGCGTAAATGATTTTCACCAGCGGTCTTTGCCTCACCATCATAAATGCTGTGAACTTTTTTCACTCTGTTTGGTGCAATGACAGGTTGGTGACAGCTTTGCCTGTTACCGTCTTGCGGCTGCCGATCCGTCAGATCATTTGGTCTGGCTTAAGGATAATCAAAAAGGATCATCGGCAAGGGAGGCCTTCAGCTGTTTGTTGTCATGGGGTACCGGCATGTCGCCGGAATGCAAGCGCAGCCAGACCTTCATTGCAGATGCCTTGTCCTGAATTGATCGGCCTGCCGCCGTTCGGCGGCTCAGGAAGGTTTTTGTGTCTGGAGGAGACAACACAATGAAGAAGCTGACGATGTTTTCGCGTCGCGGATTCCTGGCAGCGGCCACCGCTGTTGCCGTTTCAACTGCTGCTTTTGGTGCCTTTGATGCCAAAGCACAGGAATTTAACGATATTCACTTCATCGTTCCGGGTGGTGCCGGCGGTGGCTGGGACAGCACCGCACGCGGTACCGGTGAAGCCCTGACCAAAGCTGGTCTGGTTGGCACCGCGTCCTACGAAAACCTTTCGGGCGGCGGCGGCGGTAAAGCCATTGCATACATGATCGAAGCAGCTGATCGCCTCGACAACACCCTGATGGTCAACTCGACCCCGATTATCGTCCGTTCGCTGACCGGCGTATTCCCGCAGTCTTTCCGTGACCTGACCCCGATTGCCGGTGTTGTCGCGGAATACGCTGCCTTCGGTGTTCCAGCCGACAGCCCCTACAAATCCTTCACCGATGTTGTCGAAGCGATCAAAGCTGATCCGAACTCAGTGAAATTCGGTGGCGGCTCGGTTCGTGGTGGTATGGACCATATCGTTGCTGCATATGCTGTCCAGAAAGGCGGCGGCGATGCCAAACAGGTAAAATACATTCCCTACGATGCGGGCGGGAAAGCGATTGCCGGTCTTCTGTCGGGTGAAACCGAAGTCATTTCAACCGGCCTTGGCGAACTGCTTGAACTGCACAAAGCAGGTCAGATTCGTATCCTCGCCGTTACCTCGACCGACCGTATCGAAGCTGCTCCGGACGTCCCGTCACTGGGCGAGCTCGGCATTGACGCAGAATTCGTCAACTGGCGCGGCTATTTCGGTTCCCCGGCTCTTTCGGCTGAAAAGGCAGATGCCTATGCCAAACTGCTGAAGGACCTGCAGGCGACCGAAGAATGGGAAACCGTTCGTAAACGTAACGGCTGGGAAAAGTTCTACAAGCCGCGCGCTGAATTCTCCTCCTTCATGGAAAATCAGGAGAAAATGGTCGGCGACCTGATGCGTGAACTTGGCTTCCTGAAATAAGCCTTTCCGAACAGCAATAAAAAGATCTCTAAAGGAAACCACGCCATGTCCATCAATCGTGACAAATTCGGCGCAATGCTCTTTCTGTGTCTCGCGCTGATCTATGGCTATTATGTCGGCGATATCCCGCTTTTGTTCGGTGACGAAGATGCCCCGTTCAATGCCCGGACCCTCCCAAATGCCATAGCATGGGTGATGGGCGTGGTTTCCTTCGCACAACTGGTACTGCCGGCCAATCGAGAGGCCGGCAGCCTCCTTGCCGCGTTCCGTGGCATGAAATGGAAACCGGTCATCATGCTTGCCGCACTGATGATCTTCTATGGCCTGACCATTCGCTATCTCGGCTTCCTGATCTCGACCACCATCTTCCTGATGGGCGGGTTTGCCGTTCTTGGCGAACGCCGTATCAAGGTTCTGATCGGTGCAGCCGTACCTGTCGTCTTCGTATTCTGGTTCCTGCTGTCCCAGTTGATGGGGATTTATCTGGCACCGGGCGACATCTTCGAAATGCTGGGCTAGGGCGAAAGAAATGCTTGAAGGAATTTTCTCCGGTCTGACGACCGCTATTATGCCGATCAACCTTCTGATGGTTGTTGTGGGCTGCTTTGCCGGCACGTTTATCGGTATGTTGCCCGGCCTCGGTCCGATCACGGCCATTGCGCTGATGATCCCGATCACCTACGGATTTGATCCGTCGACCGGCCTGATTCTGATGGCCGGTGTGTATTACGGTGCAATCTTTGGTGGCTCGACCTCATCGATCCTGATTAACGCACCGGGTGTTGCCGGAACAGTCGCCACAGCTTTTGACGGCTATCCGATGGCACAGCAAGGAAAGGCTGGTAAAGCACTTGCCATTGCCGCTTATTCCTCTTTTTCGGGCGGGACTATCGCTGCCATCTTCCTTCTGGTTGCCGCACCGGCACTGGCTTCGGTTTCGCTGTCCTTCCAGTCGGCTGATTACTTTGCACTGATGGTTCTGGGCCTGACTGCCGTCTCGGCCTTTGCCGGAAAGGGCCAGGTTCTTAAGGCGATCACCATGACGCTGTTTGGCATCATGCTGTCGACAATCGGGACCGACCCGGCTGCCGGCGTTGCGCGCTTTACCTTTGGCAGCATGGATCTTGTTGACGGTATCAGCTTCCTGTTACTCGCCATGTCGACATTTGCCCTGTCCGAAGCCCTTTTGCAGATTCTGCGCCCTACCAAAGACACACGCAGTGACGAACAGAAAGCACTGAAGAATCTCGGATCGATGAAGCTCTCGAAAGACGAGGTCAAAACAATGACCCCTGTCATCGCGCGTTCCTCGGTACTTGGATTCTTTACCGGCGTTCTGCCAGGTGCAGGCGCAACGATTGCATCGTTCCTCGCCTATGGTCTTGAACGGAACCTTGCAAGTGCCAAGGAAAAACTTCAGTTCGGCAAGGGTTCGATCCGTGGCCTGACGGCACCGGAAACCGCAAACAATGCTGCTTGCTCGGGCTCGTTCGTGCCGCTTCTGACGCTTGGTATCCCGGGTTCGGGTACCACTGCTGTCATGATGGGTGCTTTGATTTCCTATGGTGTTCAGCCGGGCCCCCGTCTATTTGTCGAACAGCCTGACGTGTTCTGGTCGGTCATCATTTCGATGTATATCGGCAACATCGTCCTTCTGGTCCTGAACCTGCCGCTGATCCCGTACATCTCGCGTTTGCTGGCACTACCCCAGCAGTTGCTGGTTCCGTTCGTCCTGTTCTTCTCGCTGATCGGTGTTTATCTGGTGACGTTTAACACCATGGATATTCACCTGATGGTTCTGGCCGCGGCAATCGCCATTGGTCTGCGTCTTTTGAACTATCCGATGGCGCCAATGCTGCTGGGCTTCATCCTTGGCGAGATGATGGAAGAAAACCTGCGTCGCGCATTGATGATCAGCGACGGTTCGATTTCCTTCCTTTGGGAACGCCCGATCACGCTGGTCATCCTGCTGATCAGCATTGCCTTCCTGCTTGCTCCGCTTGTCGGAAACACACGTCAATGGCTGCGCAAACGCAAAGCCGTTCCGAATGACGGCGAAATGTAAGACCAAGAATCTTCGACGCGAAGGATCCAGAAGCGATGCGTTTTCTTGATAATCTGGCAATCGGTCCCAAAACACTTTTGGTTCCTGTTTTTCTTATGGCCGTGATCATTGCGATGGGTATCGCAACGGTTCTAACCTTGGAAAGCGAGAAGGAAACGCTGAACAACCTTCGCGTCGAAGCTTACGAACGTCGTTCCGATGCGCTGACACTCAGTGATGCATTAAATGAGGCACACGGGACGCTTTTTCGAATTCTAACGTGGGACTCAAACGGCATTAACGCCGCAGCCGTTCCCGAACTTCGCGAAAAGGCCGGTAATCTGTCTACTGAACTGGCCCCGCTTGCTGAACGTCTGGCAGAAGTAGGCGGTGATGAATTCACCACCGCCTATGACACCTATATGGCAGAAGTCGATCAGTTTCTGATCGAAAGCGAGATGAATGTCTATGGCGCGCTTGAGGTTATTGCGCGTGCCGATGAATCATTCCGTGCTTTGCAAATACCGTTGCAAAAAATTCTCGTGCAGTCTCAGGAGGTTGCCACGACCTCATTTGGCAATGCCCAGGCACAGGCCGAGACACTTCAGAAGGTTTTCGTGATTGTCGCAATTGTCGTGATCCTTATCGCGGCAATCGTATCGGTATTTGTTTCGCGACGTATTTCGCGCCCGATGACGGATCTTGCGCAATTGATCGAACAGATTTCCAAGGGCGATCTTGATATCGAAATCCGCGGTGTTCAACGCCGCGATGAAATTGGTGTCGTGGCACGGTCGGTAACAGTGCTGCGCGACCAGTCAAAAGAAGCCGAAACCCTGCGCCACGAACGCGAACGGGTCCGTAAGATCGAACGCGAACGCCAGCTTGAACTGGTTGCAGCAACCGATAATTTCCAGCGCGCAGTGCAGGAGGCCCTTGGCGGCTTTGACCGTGAATTCGGGTCTCTTAACGGGTCCGCAAACGACATGGAGCAAATCGCGACATCAGCGACAGCACGTGCCGCCGATGCCAACCACCATTCCGAAACCGTGCTCCACCATATCGAAGCCGTTTCACAAACCACCGCCAGCCTGTCAGAAGCCATCGGTGAAATTGGCCAACAGGCCCAGCGATCAGCCGAGGTTGCCGGACGCGCCCGCAATGAAAGCGAACATTCCCGCGCCCTTTTCGAGCAACTGACCGAAGCCACTCAGCGAATTGGCGATATCGTTACCCTGATCGAAGACATTGCCAACCAGACCAACCTTCTGGCACTTAATGCAACGATCGAGGCGGCACGTGCCGGTGACGCAGGCAAAGGCTTTGCCGTTGTCGCAGGCGAGGTTAAAAACCTTGCTTCGCAGACAGCCCGCGCGACCGAGGATATTTCAGCACAGGTCGAAGAAATCCGCGGTCTGACGGACAATGTTGTCAGTGCCCTTGAATCGGTTGCCAACGTTATCGGCGAAGTTGACCAGTCTGCTGCTGCCATCGCCGCGGCGGTAGAAGAACAGCAGGCATCAACCAACGGCATTTCTGTCAGCATCCATGATGCCAATGGTGGCATGCGAACCGTTGCCGATGCCGTTGGCGCACTGGATACGGAAACCGCCCGCGTTCACAGTGGATCGGAAAATGTGTCACGGGCAACAAACACCCTGAACACGGAAGCTGCCCGGCTGCGTGACGCGATTGACGGCTTCCTTGATCAGATTAACAAGAATAAGGCCGACGCATAATGAGCAGCCCGCCGGAAAGGCCCGCAAACGACAGTTGGATCAACCGCCTTTCCGGCAGCCTCACCCCGAAATTTTTCAAAAACCTGTTCGTTGCACTTGGTATCGGGCTTGTTGGCGGATTGATCGCACATAGCATCAATATGCCGCTGGCCTGGATGATGGGGCCAATGCTGGCGACCTTCGTCGCGAGCCTGCTTCGTGTCCGCATGGGCATCCCGATGCGATTCCGGTCGGTCATTCTGGGTGTGATCGGTGTATTTCTGGGCGCATCGTTCACCCCCGATACCCTTGATCAGGCCGCACGATGGCCAATCAGTATGATCGCCGTTCTGCTTTATGTTCCCATCATCACTCTTGTTGTCACATGGTTTTACAGCAAAGTCGCAAAACTTGATCCCGCAACGGCCCTATTTTCGGCAACCCCGGGCGGTTTGACGCCGATGGTGGTTCTGGGCGCTGCAGCAGGCGGCAATGAACAGGAAATTGCCCTGACGCAGGGCTTGCGTGTTTTGCTTCTGGTGATGTCGGCTCCCGCAATCGTGCTTCTGATCACGGGTGTCGTCGCCAACGGACATGGCGACAGCAATGCCATCCAGATGACATTGTCCGAAGGATTGATCACTGCGTTTTGCGCAATCACAACAGTGCTGATCTTCCGCAAAATTGGCGTTCCTGCGGCCGAAATGACCGGAGCCATGCTGGCAAGTATGGCTTTGCATGTTACCGGTGTCGTCGAAGGCAATCTGCCGGCATGGCTTCTGGCCGGAAGCCTTCTGATCCTTGGTTCCGCCATCGGCAGCCGCTTTGCCGGTGTTAAACTTTCCTTCCTCGCGCGCCTTGCAGGTTATTCGATTTTCGCCACAGTACTGATTCTTGCCTTTACCGGCGGTGTGGCGTGGTTTGTTTCAGACTGGCTGGATCTGGATTATATCGCAGTCCTGCTTGCCTTTGCCCCTGGTGGCGTTGCGGAAATGTCATTGATTGCACTGGCACTCAATGTCGAGCCGAGCTTTGTTGCTTTCCACCATATCGTCCGCATCTTCGAGATCGTCCTTCTGGCTCCGATGATGGCAAAATGGTTTGAACGCTACCGTCAGAAGAAGTTAAACAGCCTTTAGTTATAATAACTTGGCGTATTTAGGTTAAATCGCTAATCTATCCCTGCACATTCTGGGTGGGGAACAGACAATGCAAACCGTGCCGTTGGATAAAAATCCGGATACGTTCCGCTTGGAGCGGCCAAAACAGCAGACCAAACGATTGTTTGATCTTTCTGTCGGGACGATATTGCTGTTCGCATCCCTACCCGTTTTGCTTTTGATCGCGATTGCCCTGAAATGTGATCATCGCGATCCGATACTGTTCAAACAACGTCGCATCGGATACCTCGGCAGGCCATTCAACATATACAAGTTCCGCACGCTTCCGGATTTGGCACCGGATAAACTCCATTTGGTACCGACAAAATTCTGTCACTTCCTTCGGCGCTGGGGGCTGGACGAACTGCCACAGCTTTTCAATGTCATGCGCGGCGATATGTCGCTTGTTGGGCCACGTCCTCATACCATCGATGACGATCGGAAATTCGCCAGCTATTCCCCGCGATATGATACCCGCCACCAAGTAAAACCCGGCATCACAGGTCTGGCACAGCTTTACGGTTGGCGTGGATCGATCCAGTCGGCTGGTGATCTTAAAAGCCGCCTTGACTGCGACCTGCTCTATATCGATCAGCAGTCCCTAACAACTGATATACTCATTCTTTTGCGCACGATTTCAAGACCACAATGCTGGGTAAACGGTCCCCGCCGCACTACCACCGTTGCTCTTTCACGATGCAATGCCGGATGAATAAATTAGGGTTTATAACTACTACCATGTTTTGCGGCATCGTCCTGACCAGCTGCTTTATTCCTCCTGCCAGTGCAAAACCTGAAACGCCGCAAGAGGCGAAACGCAATGCATCAATACAACTTGGACTTTTTGATTTATTACCGACTTTGTCGGCAACCGAAGAGTTCAACGACAACATCTTTCTGTCGGATAACTACAAAAAATCCGACCTGATCAGTCGTATTGCACCCGCTTTAACCCTGCAATCGAACTGGCATCGCGCCCGCCTGCGACTTATGGCTCTTGGCGATGCAGGATTTTACGCACAATCAGACGAAGACGATTATCTGGATGGCGAACTTGGTGCTTCCGCCGGCTTTGATATCGGCCCCGCATTCGCCATTGATGGCGACATACGCATCGCCAAAGGTCACGAAGATCGCGGCGGCAATGATATCCCTACCGGCGCTGATGAGCCGGTAACCTATAACGAGCAAAACACCGAAATTGCAGTGCGCTATTTCGCCGGTGATGTTCACTATCGAACGGCACTGGCGGTTCGGAAGCTTGATTTTGACGATACACCGCTTACGAACGGTGACAGCGGGAACAATGATGATCGGGATCGTTCGGAAGTCCGGCTGATCATGCGGTCTTCCTACCAACTGGGTCTTGGCCGCGAAGCCTATGGTGAAACCACATTTAACCAGCGCGAGTACACAAATACCCCGGACGATCAGGGTATTTTTCGCAATTCAAGCGGTTTCCGGTTGCTGGGTGGCATGACATTTAACCTTACCGATCTTATTGAGGCCGATATCGGTGCCGGGTGGATGTC
This sequence comes from Thalassospira sp. A3_1, assembly GCF_017744215.1. Lineage (NCBI taxonomy): Bacteria > Pseudomonadati > Pseudomonadota > Alphaproteobacteria > Rhodospirillales > Thalassospiraceae > Thalassospira > Thalassospira sp. A3_1. Next base: position 1,064,349 of record NZ_JAGHQQ010000001.1, read on the forward strand.
ACAGATTTACGAAGATTCAAGGCTGCAAAATAACGATGGATTTTCACTTCGCGCCGCAACGACCTGGAACATCACACGCCTGACCGCACTGGATTTCCGCGCCCGGCGCGAGATTGGAGAAACCACCGTCACCAATGCCAGCGGTATCATTAGCGAAAGTGTCGACGCCGGTATCGAACACGAATTGCGCCGCTGGCTGAGTTTCCGACTGAACTGTGGCTACCAGCGTGACCATTTCGAAGGTGCAGATCGCACCGACACAACGACACGTTTTGGCGCAGGAGTTCGTTATGAATTGAACCGATTTACTGATCTTGATACTTCGTGGCGATTTGACCAACGCCGGTCAAATGAAACAGGGCACGATTATCGTCGTAATCGCGCCTTACTGACTCTTAGGCTGAAAATTTGATGTCATGAAAAATATAATCCTGACGGCAACCCTTCTGTTCGCGTTTTCATGCAGTGTTACAGCATCGCAGTCACATGCTCAAACCGTCTATACGATTGATAACGGTGACGAACTGCGCATTACGGTTTTCGAAGAAGAAACCCTTTCAGGCGATTTTTCTGTCGGAACCGACGGATCGGTAACCATGCCGCTGATAGGGCCAGTTAACGTACGCGGCCTCACACCTCAGGCAGCACAGCAAACCATCGCCAATGTTCTTGCAGACGGCTACCTGCGTCATCCCGTGGTATCCATCGACATTCTGCATTTCCGGCCGGTCTATGTTCTTGGCGAAGTCAATCAACCCGGTGAATACAAATATGTTTCAGGAATGAATGTATTGAATGCCGTTGCCCTTGGTAGCGGGTTTACGTATCGCGCCGATCAGGACGACATCATCATTATACGTGGCCGTGAAAATAATCGCATCGAAATCCCGGCAAATGAACAAAGCATTGTTTTGCCAGGTGACATCATTCACGTCACCGAACGGTATTTTTAAGAGTCGAAACCTGTCCCGGCCTCGCAATATGCGATCCGTCGTCTCAGACACTCGATTCCATGCTCTGGCATCCTCGCACGTTGAAATCTGATGCACCCGCCACATTTCATATGATGAATTTGCGAACATCTCATCCCCAAAAGCATGACTTACCTTCGGGAAAACCTTTCGATCCACAAATTCATATTATGTTATTTACATCTCTGCTTCTATTTTCTAGAGTCCACCCGTCAACTATATCCCGGTTTCCCGTATGAGGTGATAGAGTACATCCTATTTAAATACAGGACTTCTGAGAAAATTAGCGGTAAACTACACCTAGTTGTCTGACAATCACATATATGATGATTTCTTCAAAAATAAGAATAAATATGACGAATTAGATACCCCTACCATGTCGGCGAAAAGAAGCGACAAACCGCCATCCGACAAAAATCCGCTGCCCTGCCTTAGGGCAGCAAACGATCAAGGAGGAAACAAATGAAATCATTTCTTAAAGTCGCCGGTGCGACTCTTGCTTTGTCCATCAGCTTTGCAAGCCAGTCATTCGCCGCTGATTACCCCACCAAGGATATCCGGATGATCATTCCATGGGGTGCCGGTGGAGGAACTGACGGCATTGTCCGAAAACTTGGCACGATTGCCGAGAAGGATATCGGTCAATCAATCTATGCCGAAAATATAGAAGGCGGCATCAGTGCAACCGGCATCATGCAGGTCATGAAAGCGCGCCCGGACGGCTACACCCTTGGTGCGCTGACCTATGACAGCGTCGTCACCGTTCCCTGGCAGGGACTTCTGCCGACCTACAAACTTGATAAGCTGACGCTGATTGCGCGCGTCACCAGCGAACCTGATGCGATCATCGTCGATGCTGATTCGCCCTATAAATCCGTTGATGACCTTGTTGCCGCGGCGAAGGAAAATCCGGGACAGATCAAAATCGGCATCCAGAATACGGGATCGCGACTGCATCTGGCGATGCTGCAATTCCAGCAGCTGACCGGTACGGAATTCAAACTGATCGCCTATCCGGGTGGTGCTGCCCCCCAGAAAGAAGCCATTCTATCTGATGAAGTCGACGTTGTCGCGACCAGCATGGGTGACTTTTCGGCCTTGATCGAAGGTGGCGATGTTCGCGGGCTTGTTGAATTCTCGGACAACCGCAACCCGACCTTCCCGGATGTGCCGACTGCCAAGGAAGAGGGTGTCGATCTTCAGATCGGCAGCTTCATTGTTCTGGCAGCACCGGCAGATACGCCGGATGACGTCATTGCAAAGGTCGAAGCGAACTACAAGGCCGCCCTTGAAAGTGACGAATTCCAGGAATGGGTTTCAAAAGTCGGTGTTTCACCGAACTGGTTGGGTACAGACGAAGTAACCGCATGGGCCGAGGAAACCCAGAAAACCCTGTTTGATCAGATGCAGGCACTGGTCGACCAAGGCGTCATCAAGAAGTAACTCCCAAAACCGGCCGAGTGGCATCCAATAACCGGTGCCACCCGGTCATTGTTGGTCGCCCACCGCCGGAACGGAGATCACCTGAATGTCATCTTCCAGTTTTGCTGCGAAAAAAGGCAACCTTGCTCTGCCTCTTTTCCTTCTGATCATCACGACCGTCTATCTTGCAACGGCACTACAAATCACCCCACAATTTGATGAGGGGCTTGTCGGTCCGTCGTTCGTTCCGGTTCTTGCATCGATTCTGATGTATGTTGCACTTGGCTTTGTTTTTCGCGACATCCTGCGCGCACCAGCCCCAACCGATGACGCAGCAGGCGATGAAGTTAAAGAAGAAGACAAACCATCCCTTGCGGCCGCCATCAAAATCGTCCTTGCCACCGCGATCTATATCGCGGTTTTCAAAACGCTGGGCTACCCGCTGTCGACCTTTCTTTACGTCTATGCGTTGCTGTTTTTCTTCAAGCTAGAGAATACCGGCCAAATCCGCCGTATCGCATATTCGGCAATCATCACTGCTGTGTTCTATGTTCTGTTTGCCGTGATTTTCCAGGTACGATTGCCCATGCTGGAGGGCCTGTTGCCATGAATTTCATTCTGGAAATTCTGGGCGGATTTAGCGCCCTCGCCTCCCCCGAAGTACTCGCCTATATGATCATCGGCTTTTTGATCGGGACGTTCTTTGGCGCTGTACCCGGTCTGACATCAGTTCTTGCCATCGCCCTGCTATTGCCGATCACCTATAGCCTTGATGTTGTTCCAGCACTTGTCATGTGCGCGTCGATCTTCATGTCGGGCATGTATGCAGGTTCGATCACGGCAACGACAATCAACATCCCTGGCGCACCATCATCCATGATGACCTCGATCGAAGGTTATGCATTGATGAAAAAGGGCCAAGGCGCAAACGCACTTGGTCATGCCGCCCTTGGATCAATGATCGGCGGTGTTGTCGGTGCATTGCTTTTGATTGCGCTGACACCGGTTGCCGCCAAGGCTTCGCTTCTGATCCAAACCCCGGGCAAGTTTTCGCTTATTCTGTTTGCCCTGGTTGTGATCGTGATTTCCCAGCGCGATGCAATTGCCAAAGGAACGATTGCCACCTTGCTAGGCATTATGATCGCCACGATCGGCATTGATGTCATGCAGCCGATTGCACGATTTAACTTTGGCACGGAAACGCTGGTCGAGGGCATCGACATGATGCCACTTATCATCGGCACCTTTGCCATAAGCGAGATCCTGTATCAGGCGCAGCAAAGCCGCGATCCATTGACAATTGACGCCAACACCCGAAATCTGGCACCAATCCGCCGCAAGGATTTCCTGCCAAGCTGGCACGAAATCCGCGAAATCGGGTTTTTCACATATCTGAAAAGCGCATTGATCGGATACTTTATCGGCGTCCTTCCGGGTGCCGGCGGATCAATGGCAGCCTTTGTCTCCTATGCCGAAGCCATGCGCAAATCCAAAAAGCCCGGGGAATATGGCAAGGGTTCGCGCGAAGGCATTGCCGCGGCTGAAACCGCGAACAATTCCATGTGCGGCGGGGCATTTGTGCCGATGTTGATGTTCGGTATTCCGGGCGACCCGACAACGGCAATCGTGCTGGGAGTTTTGATTATCAACGGTCTTCAGCCGGGACCACGGCTTCTGGATACGCAGCTTGATCTCATTGCGCCGATGTTTGCGTCGCTTCTGATCAGTGCATTGATCCTTATCCCGCTGACACTGTATTTGCTGGGTCCGTACTTCGTTAAAATCGTCTCGATCCGCAAGGCACTGCTTTATTCGTGCATCGCAGTTGTCGCATTGGTCGGAAGCTACGTTGCAACCTATTCCCCGTTCCAGATGATGCTGGCACTTGTTTTCGGGATTCTGGCATTTTTCCTGCGCAAACAGAATTACCCCACCGTCACCTTGCTGCTGGGCTTTATTCTTGGGCCGGATCTTGAACAGTATCTGAGACGGGCGCTGTCCTTAAACGACGGAAATCCCTTAACATTCCTGACCAGTCCGGACAGTCTTTTCTTCCTCGTTCTAACGGCCATCTTTTTCTACTTCATGGTCATCCGCGTACCAAAGACACCAAAAATCTGATCTATTGATTGCCGAACTTGCCACCTTCCTCATACCCCTCCCGGGGCGGGTGGCATTTTTTCATCCCGGATTTCAAAAGAACGTGGATCAGGAAATACAATGCTGCTGAACCTTATTGATCAGCTCGGACCGATTTTTCTGCTGGTTGCAGCAGGCTTTGCCCTCACCAAAATCGGCTTGATCGGGGCAACCGCGATTGATGGGCTGACCAAGATGACGTTCTGGACGCTCATCCCGGCAACATTGTTCCTGACAATCTCGGCAAACCGGGTCTCCGAACTATTCAATTTATCGATCTGGATTGCCTACTATGGTGCGGTAAGCCTCACCGCTATTTCCGTTTTCATTTTGTTGCGCGCAGGCAAGAAGAACAGCACCCCCGAAGCCATTGTTCTGGCCTTTGGTGCAATATTTTCCAATATCGGCATGCTCGGCATTCCGGTTGTCGATATCCTGTTCGGGCATGAGGGGTTGCTCGTACTGGCAACCATATTATGCATTCACGCCATCAGCCTTTTGACACCAACGATCCTGCTTCTGGAATGGAGCCGCAACAGAACAGGAAACCCGGCGGCCATTCTTGGCAAAACCCTGCGTGCGCAAATATGCAATCCAATCATTATTGCCATTATCTGCGGCATAGTGGTTGCGGCTTCAGGCATTACCCTGCCGCCGGTTGCGACGACATTTTTCGGGATGCTCAAAGCTGCGATGCCGCCAATTGCGCTGATGCTGATCGGGGCAGGAATTTATGGGCAAAAGCTGCGCGGCAATCTGGGGGCCAGCATTACGGGTGCTGTTGCCAAGGTATGCATCATGCCCGGTCTGGTTTTCATCATAGGCAGCCTGCTGCATTTACCCCTGCGGATCATGGCACCCGCAATAATGATCGCGGCCCTCCCCCCCGGGGTAAATTCGGTCCTGATGGCGACCACCTATGGTACCGCCCGGGAACGCACGGCAACGACCATGCTGGTTGCGACATTGCTGTCCGTCGTGGTCCTGCCGGTACTGGCAATCATACTTGCCTTTGACTAGGCAACAGAGGACCACGACGGCAATCTGATGATCAGCGGGCAGGCGGTGTCCAAAACGGTGCAGGCACCATCAGTTTGTTTTCCTGACTGACAAGATGCCCGGCATCCGCACTTTTCTTAAGATAGGTCTGCCATTCCGGATCCGCCTGCAGCGCCTGGCGTTTGGCTTCCCGATCCGCAGCATCCTGATAGGCCCAGATATGGACATAGGAATTCACAGGTCCGGTTTCCGTTACCATATAGGCATGTGGTTCGCCCAAATGACGGCTTTGCACGGGGAAACCGAACTCCCCATAAAGAGCCAGTTGTTTTTTGAGTGTGCCGGGGTAACAGCAATAGGTTCGGACGTCATAAAGCATGCTGGAAATATCCTCCTTGTCGCAGGCAAAATGGTTTGTACCCTTTTACCTCACAATATGTCATATTGTCAGACAACATTACTTAATGATGACAGGCTGGCTCGCTTATGCCAAGACTTGAGTTACCTGAAATCGATCCTTTCGAACCGCTGATGGAAAACGCTTGTGGAAACCCGTTACGAAAAGCTTGAACGCCCACGCCGGCTCCCCGATGAAATCGCGGCGCGACTGACCCGGCAAATCGACGATGGCACCCTCAAACCCGGCGACAAACTCCCAACGGAACAGGCACTGGCAAACGATTTTGGCGTTGCGCGCACCGTCGTCCGCGAAGCAATTTCGCAGCTTAAAAGCGATGGAATCATCAATTCCCGTCAGGGTGTTGGTGCTTTTGTCGCCGATTCCGGCACACGTACTGTTTTCCGTATCGGCGAAGCCTGCTTTGCAAAGCGCAAGGAGCTTGCCCAGATCCTGCAATTGCGCACAAGCAACGAGGCCGAAGCCGCCTTTCTTGCCGCCGCACATCGCAGCGAAGCCGACCTTGACGCGATGAACGGCCAAGTCACCATCATGCGGGAATCTCTTGAAAAATCCGGTGCGGCAAATGGCGAACGCCGGTACGAAGCCGAAAGACAGCTTTACCGTCATATCGCCCGTGCCAGCGGCAATGGATTCTTCGTCGATTTCCTTGGCATGCTGGATGGCAGAATTGATCAAAGCCTGCGTTCCGTTGCAATCAAGAACATGATCGCCGTTGAATCCCGCAAGGAGGTTCTGGCCGAACACGAAGCGGTTTTTGAAGCAATCGTTGAGCTGGATGCCGAAGCCGCACGTATCGCTGCACGCACCCATTTTGCAAATGCAGCAACCCGGCTTATCAGCCGTGCGAACCTTGCGGACGTCTGAACAGTCTGGAACGATTGCAATAATTGACGAAAAAACCGTGTTTAAGCGTGCCACCCATCTTTACGGGCAGGTTTAACCATGCTGAAATCCGGCCACGCGCAAAAGCGCCCCACCATGAAAATGCGCCATCTTCAGGGAGCCCCGAATGTCTAATACTGCGGAAATGCGTCACGGCGGACGCATACTGGTCGATCAACTTGCTCTTCACGGCTGCGAACGGGTTTATCTTGTTCCCGGTGAAAGCTATCTGGCCGTTCTGGACGGTCTGGTCGACCATCCCGATATCGAACCAATCATCTGCCGTCAGGAAGGTGGTGCCGCCATCATGGCCGAGGCACACGGAAAACTGACCGGAAAGCCCGGCATTTGTATGGTCACCCGCGGACCAGGTGCCACCAATGCATCAGCAGGTGTGCATGTCGCCCATCAGGACAGCACCCCGATGATCCTTCTCGTCGGGCAAATCGGACGGGACATGGTCGACCGTGAAGCATTCCAGGAAGTCGACTATCGCAAGATGTTCGAACCGCTTTGCAAGTGGGTCGCCCAGATCGATGACATCAACCGCATCCCTGAATATATCAGCCACGCCTATCATATCGCGACCTCCGGTCGCCCCGGACCGGTCGTGCTTGCCCTGCCGGAAGATATGCTGTCCTCGGTAGCCGAGATTGCCAATGCCAAACCCTATGTCCCGATCGAAGCAAAAACCGCCCCAGAAGACGTCGCCCGTTTCCGTGGCGCACTGGCAGATGCAAAGCGGCCGATCATGATCGTTGGTGGTGGTGGTTGGACCGCAGAAACCACTGAAAACCTTAAATCGTTTGCAAAACGAAACAATGTTGCGATCGCCACCAGTTTCCGCTGTCAGGACTATATCCCAAACACGCACAGCCATTTCATTGGCGATGTCGGCATCGGGATCAATCCGGAACTGGCGAAATTCATTCGCGAAAGCGACCTTGTGATCCTTGTCGGATCGCGCATGGGGGAAATGACCAGCAGCGGTTACAGCCTGCTTGAAATTCCCTGCCCGAAACAGAAACTGATCCATGTTTACGCAGGCCCGGATGAACTGGGTCGTGTTTATCGTCCTGATATCGCAATCAATGCATCCCAACGATCATTCATCCGTGCGATTACCATGATGGAACCGGTGGATGGAAGTGGACGGGAAGAACAGATTGAAACGGCCCACGCTTCATATCTGAAATTCTCGACGCCCCTTGATACGCCAGGCGATGTAAAGATGGCGCATGTTGTCGCAAAGCTTCGCGAAATCCTGCCCGAAGACGCCATCGTGACCAACGGGGCCGGCAACTATGCCGCCTTCCTGCATCGATTCTTCCGGTATGGCAAATATCGTACCGAACTTGCACCGACGTCAGGCTCGATGGGGTATGGCCTTCCTGCATCTGTGGCCGCCAAGCTGACCCATCCGGACCGGCCGTCGATCTGCCTTGCCGGTGACGGATGCTTTTTGATGCACGGCCAGGAATTCGCAACGGCGGTTCAGTATGGTGCGAATATCATCGTGATCGTGGTCAATAACGGTATGTTCGGCACCATCCGCATGCATCAGGAACGCAATTATCCCGGTCGCGTTTCCGGTACCCAATTGCACAACCCGGATTTTGCGGCCTACGCTGTTGCCTTTGGCGGGCATGGCGAAACCGTCACCAAGACCGAAGATTTCGGCCCGGCTTTTGAGCGTGCCATGAATTCGGGAAAACCGGCGATTATCGAGGTACAGGTTGATCCGCAGGCATTAACCCCGATCAAGACACTGGATCAGATTCGCGCGGGCAGTTGATCTGTCAGACTGTGAAATACGGCGGGATCACTTACCGTTCAGGCAAAATGATCTCGCCATTTTCAAGCGCCTTGCGCAACTTATCAACAGCTTCTGCAAGCTTCTCGTCAATGACATGCAAATAAGCTGTCCAATCCGAAAGCTTTTTAAGCTCTTCCTTGCCATCAGAAATTCCGCGCAGACCGATTAATGGCACGTCAAACTTCTGACAGACCCGCAAGATGGCATAGGTTTCCATATCCACCATATCGGCATCAATCGCGTCATAAGCGACACCCGATACAACATTTGCCCCCGTCGACAAACGGGCTTCCGGTACGCCGGGAATACGATGGAGCATCTCCAGAACCGCCGGAAGGTTCAGATAGGGTGTAATCCCCTTCTCGAAACCAAGCGCCGAGCAATCCATGTCACGGTAAGAAACGGTCGAGGCCTGATAGACCTCCGCTTGCTCAAGCGTACGCGACCCTGCCGATCCAAGAGTAACCACCAGATCGGGCAAATCACCCGACAATCTTAGTTCCGTCAAGGCAGAGCTCAGATTAATTGCAGCCTCAACCGGACCAATGCCGATCATCAGCGGCTTGAACAATTTTTCAAGATGGGGACCATATTCCTGATTTGCCGCCATGGCGAACAGCACATTTGTTCCGGCAAAATCATGAAGATATCCGCGCATATCCCACCTATCTCGTCTGCGATTGATCCGGATGCAGATTAATGATCAGGACATGCTTTGCCAGCCCTTATTTAGGCCAGTTTGAAAATATTCCGGAGAAAATGGCGCACCCGACAGGATTCGAACCTGTGGCCTTTGCCTTCGGAGGGCAACGCTCTATCCAGCTGAGCTACGGGTGCGCAATGGGCATCGGGCAGCACGGCCCGAGCGGTTGGGTGATACAGGTTTTGTCCGTCGCGGGCAAGGATTTTTGACGGCCCCTGCCAATCAGCACCTTGCCACCCGTTCGGTTAAATTCTGGTTGCGACATATCACTGCGGTCAGCTTTCGACGTCACGTCGCTCATAGGGATCCCGGACGATCCACGTCCCGTTCCATTCCCGGTCCTGTTCGCGGCGCTGCAGGCGTTCCATACGATTAAGCATTAACTGGGCAGCAAAATCGCTGCCGATGCCTTCCTGAACTTCCTCGAATAGAGGTTGGGCCTTGTCAAAATCGCCCTCGCGATAAAACGCAATCGCGGTTTCATAGGTTTTGCGCCAGTCGCGACGTTCATCGCTTAGCTGTCCGGACTGTGCCAGCACTTCATAAAGATAAACCACATGCTCGGTCCCGAGCAGTACAACATGATCCAGATCGCGCATCTCAATCTCGCCGGCTGCCATGCTGGCCGTTTCATGTGAAGCCAGAATCTGGGTACCGTAAATACGGTTGGCCTTTTCAAGGCGGTTGGCATAGTTCACGCAATCGCCAACCACCGTATAGGCGCGTGATTTATCCGTCCCGATTGAGCCGACGACAACCTCGCCGGTCGCGATACCAATACGAATATCAAGCCCGTGATCGCCGATCAGGTCAGCATATTTGGTCTTCAGCGCATTAAAGCGTGCCACCTGCTCCAACGCTGCCAGACAGGCATGCCCGGCGTGGCTTTTTTCCCCGCAGAAGGGCGGGCCCCAGAAACCGATCACCCTATCCCCGACAAAATTGTCGATAATGCCACTATGGTTTGCAATCGGTTCGGTCATGGCGGTCAGATAATCATTGAGAAAATCGACGAGTTTCTCGGGCGGTATATGTTCGGCCATCCAGTCAAAATTGGTCAGGTTCACAACACTGACCGTCATCACCCGCTTTTGCGAGGTTTCAAGCGCTGTTTCCTGTGACAGCAGGTTATTGATGATCTTTGGATCAATATATTTGCCAAACCGTTCACGCATACGGAACCGTACGCGCAATTCGCGCGTCATGCGGTTAAAGGCATCCGCCAGCCGGGCAAAATCGCCCTTGCCCTTGAAATCAAGGCTCGTATCAAGCTTGCCCGACTGCACGCTGTTCAAGGCGTTGGTCGTATCGCGAACGGCTTTGACCACCGCCTGCGCCAGATAATAGGCAAAGGAAATACCGATCACCACCGCAGCCAGCATCATGATAAATTCGGCCTGGATCAGGAAATCTTCGCGCTCCGAGACATTTTCGACTGTTTCGCTGGAATATTTTTCCAGCAGCAAAATCTCGCTGCGCAGATCAAGCACAATGTTGCGATGAATACCGCGGACAAGATTTTCCTGACGTTGCGCATCATCAAGATCGCCTTCACGCACCCGGCTCAGTAACCTTTCAACGCCCAGATTGAATTGGGCGGCAATATCGGCGAATTCGCGCATACGGACATCAAGATCAAGCAACACACCTTGTTCGAAATGGCCCGATGCCTGTGCCCGGCCAAGTGCTGCCGAGGTAAAGGCCTTGCGAAAGGCCTGCTCGATCTGGGTTTGCTTGGCATCAATCTCGATTTCGATACCACTTAACAGGGGTGCATCAGGGCCTTCATTTTCGACAACACGCATGTAACGGTCGATCAGCGATATCTGTTCAAGCTGACGGGAACGAACATCGGAAAGCGCATCCTTGACTGGTGTCACATAGCGCGACACCGCTTCAAGATCGCCATTGATCCCAAGCGACTGGATAACGGAGAACCCGGTAGCCACAACAAGCCACACGACAAAAAAGGCCGCGACACCCAGGAACTTCGCCCGAACGGTCCTTAGCATGCCGGTCCTGATCCTCCGAAAAACGTAGCTGAAAATGCCACCGAATACACAAAGGCAATAGGTGCCATATCGTGACGGTCGCCTCGGGTAACAACCTTGGCTATCATATGCAACTGATTAAAAATGCTACCTGATCAAGGATCAGCGGTCAAAACGCAATCAATTGAGCGTACACGAAAAATCCCGGGCAGCCGCACCGCCCTTGATCCAGCGTCTGATATCGCCGATCACCGTTGGTCCGTTTAGGTCACGCAGTAACATGTGGTAGCCATCAGGAAACAGGCAAACCACACTCCGGTCCGGGTTTGATGCCCTGATGTCCTTCGCAATTGCACCAATCGCCGCCGGTGGAATCACCTGATCCTGCTTGCCGGACAGTAAAAGCATTGGAATATCAATTTCTCCTGCCCGTTGATGAGCCAAATCCATCAAATCAGCCAAACCGGCAACCATATCAACCCGTACCGATTTCATCATATGCGGATCACGTGACAGACGACGGAGCATTTCAATATTGTCCGAGGGCCAGATATCAAGCCCCTGCCCAGACAGGGGTAACCAAGGCAAACTATGTGAGATGACAGAAAGCGGTGCGGTCTGATACCACGGCATCATGTCGCGGTTCCATACTGCCGGAGCCACCAGAATAACCCCGTCCATCCACCGGGGCCGCGATGCCGCCGTCACAATTGCAACCGCACCGCCCATCGAGTCCCCCATCAGATAGACCGGTCGACCCGGATATTGCAAACGAAGGGTGACCAGCATGTCAGCCGCATCATTGACGAGGCTTTGTATTCCCGACCAGAAAGGTCGCGTCGCAGTGCGCCCAAAGCCGCGCTGGTCATAAGCAAAAAGCGCAATATTATCAGACGCCAGCGTCGTTCCGGCTTCGTCAAATGCATTGGCGTAATCGCCAAATCCGTGCAGGCCAAGGATCACCGCATCCGGATCGCCAACCGGGCCCCAATGCTGCAAGGGTAACGATTCACCGTCAGATGCAATGAACGCATTTTGGGTAATTTTAACGCTGCCAACCGGATCACCGGCAGGCTTGACAGTCGGTGCGCAAGCCACCAGAAAAAACGAGAACCCGAGCCCGACAAACCGCAACAATGTTTTCGACATGTGGTTAATTGCCGCTCCTGAAGTCATTCTGGTTTGCGTTTGAAAGCCAAGTTAAGGGGAAAAAACAAAACCCTGCAAGAAACTTGCAGGGTTTTGAATGATCTGGCAACTGCTTGAAAATCAGGCAGCCTTACCCGCACGGGCCTTGTCATTATCGCGTGTCAGCATCAGGAAGATATCTTCAAGATCGCCTTCCTCGGTCGACAGGTCGGTAATTGCGAGACCGCAACCCTGAATGGCGTTAAGGATTTCAGCCATCTGGGTATTGCTGGGCCGGTAATTCAGCGCGATCTGGTTTGCGGCCTTAAGCTCCGCCCCCCAAGGGGTGAGTTCGTCGGGCACGGCATTGAGTTCGTTTTTAACTGTGAGAACCAGCGTTTTGTGGTCAATCCGGCGCAGAAGACTGCGTTTGTCTTCATGGGCAATCACATTGCCCTTGTTGATGATCGCAATCTCGTCACACAGCTCTTCGGCTTCTTCAAGATAATGCGTGGTCAGAACAATCGTAACACCTGCCTTGTTCAGTTCCTTCACATAAGCCCAAAGCTGCTGACGCAGTTCGATATCGACCCCGGCCGTTGGTTCATCCAGCACCAGAACCGGCGGCATATGGACCATCGCCTTGCCGACCAGAAGACGCCGACGCATCCCACCCGAAAGCGAGCGGGAATAGGAATCGGCCTTATCTGACAGGCCAAGAGCGGCAAGAATCTCGTCCGTACGCCGTTCCGGTTTGGGGACACCATACAGGCCTGCCTGCAATTCCATCGCCTGACGCGGCGTGAAAAATGCATCCAGATTAAGTTCCTGCGGCACGATCCCGATCGAACAACGCGCAGCGCGCATTTCGGTTTCGATATCATGGCCCCAGATTTTTGCCGTACCGCTTGTCTTGGTGACAAGACCGGCCAGAATATTGATAAATGTGGACTTTCCGGCGCCATTCGGACCAAGAAGGGCGAAAAATGAACCGCGTGGAATTTTCAACGACACGTTATCCAGTGCCAGTTTTTCGCCGTTCGCACCCTTGTAGAGCTTGGTCAGCCCTTCGACTTCGATGGCGTAGTCGGGCATTGCAGTCATGAATGCGTGATCTCCGCTCTTTTCCGCGTGGCTTGTTTGCGCTAAGACCATGCGGAAGTGTTGATTGAATATGCGCAATCGGTATCATCCCCATCAAAGCTGGGTCAATGGCTCTTGGCCCTGCTTCAGGCCGATGATCAACCGATGGCAACACCTATGCCTGTGCTAACTGGGAAGCTGGATATATGAAGATCACCGAAGAAATCAAAGTCGGCAGCCTGAATGTTGCCTGTGACGGCGGCAAAGGCCACCTTGGTCATCCCACCGTTTACCTCAATCTTGAGGAAAAGGGCGAGGTGGTCTGCCCTTATTGCTCGAAGAAATATATTTTCGACAAATCCCAGGCCGAGCACGCAGCCCATTAATCCGTTTTGCCCGGCCACGGGTAGAAGGAACCAGCGTTAAGGCTGCCAATCCCGTTAACACCGGCGGCTTCTCGCTGATCCAATGACTGTCGCATGTCTTTGCCGTCGCGGCACCGTTCGCGGCCCATCCACGGGGAAATCCTATGACGTCTGCACCAACCGCGCTTAACAGCTATCGTGCCCTTCCGGATCCGGATGGACATTTCGGCAATTTCGGGGGCCGCTTTGTCGCCGAAACCCTGATGCCGCTGATTCTCGAGCTGGAGCAGGCCTACAAGGATGCCAAGAAAGACCCGGCGTTTCAGAAAGAACTCGATTATTACCTGAAACACTATGTCGGTCGCGCGAACCCGCTTTATTACGCCGAACGCCTGACCGAACATCTCGGCGGTGCCAAGATTTATTTCAAGCGCGAGGACCTGAACCATACCGGCGCGCACAAGATCAACAACTGTATTGGCCAAATCCTTCTGGCCAAGCGCATGGGCAAAACCCGTATCATTGCCGAAACCGGCGCCGGCCAGCACGGTGTGGCAACGGCCACAGTTTGCGCGCGCTTTGGCCTGCCCTGCACGGTTTACATGGGCTCCAAGGATATCGAGCGCCAGTCGCCAAATGTCTTCCGCATGCGGCTTCTGGGGGCCGAGGTCAAACCGGTCAAATCCGGTTCCTGCTCGCTTAAAGATGCGATGAACGAAGCCCTTCGGGACTGGGTCACCAATGTCGAAGATACTTTCTACATCATTGGTACCGCTGCGGGCCCACACCCCTATCCGGAACTGGTCCGCGATTTCCAGTGCGTGATCGGCAACGAAGCCAAAGAACAGATCCTTGAACAGGAAGGCCGCCTACCCGATCAGGTAATCGCGGCCGTCGGTGGCGGCTCAAACGCGATCGGCCTGTTCCACCCGTTCCTGGATGACAAGGATATCGAGGTTGTTGGTGTCGAGGCAGCAGGTCACGGCATTCATACCGGAAAGCATGCCGCCAGCCTGAGTGCTGGCAAGCCCGGCGTTTTGCACGGAAACCGCACCTATCTGTTGATGGATGACGATGGCCAGATCAAGGAAGCCGATTCAATTTCGGCGGGTCTGGATTATCCGGGAATCGGCCCGGAACACAGCTGGCTTAAGGATATCGGTCGTGCACGGTATGAGCCAATCGGTGACAAAGAAGCCCTCGAAGCATTTAAATTATGCTCGGAACTCGAAGGCATTATTCCGGCACTGGAATGCAGCCATGCCATCGCTCAGGTGATGAAAGAAGCACCGAAAATGGGCAAGGACAAGATCATCCTCATGTGTCTGAGTGGCCGGGGTGACAAGGACATCTTTACCGTGGCCGAAGCACTGGGAGTAGAACTGTGAGCGACGCAATCATCGGCGGCCAGGACCGCATTGCCAAACGTTTCGCCAAGCTCAGGGAAGAAGGTCGTGCCGGTCTGGTGACCTTTATCACCGCAGGTGACCCGGACCCGGAAGCATCGTTTGAAATCCTGAAAGCCCTGCCCGAAGCCGGTGCGGATGTGATCGAACTTGGTATGCCATTTACCGATCCGATGGCCGATGGCCCGGCAATTCAGGAAGCATCAATCCGTGCATTGGCAGCCGGCATGCATATGCGCAAGACCCTGTCGCTGGTTCGCGGTTTCCGCGATCAGGATCACGAAACGCCCATTATTCTGATGGGCTATTATAACCCGATCTATATCTATGGCGTTGCCGAATTCCTTGAAGATGCACGCAATGCAGGGGTTGATGGCCTGATTGTCGTTGATCTGCCGCCCGAAGAGGATGCCGAACTTTGCGTCCCGACAGTGGAAAAAGGTTTGTCCTTCATTCGACTGACAACCCCGACATCCGATGACAAACGCCTGCCGAAACTCGTTCAGAATACGTCAGGCTTTGTTTATTATGTCTCGGTTGCTGGTGTTACAGGTGCCGGTTCGGCAACCAATGACCAGATTGTCGAAGCCATGGCACGCCTGCGTCGCCATACGGATTTGCCGATTGCCGTTGGTTTCGGTATCAAGAACGCGACCCAGGCCGCAGAAGTTGCCCGGCAGGCTGATGCTGCTGTGGTCGGATCGGCAATCGTATCAAAAATTGCCGAAAGTCTTGACGAAAACGGCAAGGCCACCGATAAGACCGCCTCTATGGTCACAGGCCTTGTTCGCGAACTTGCAGACGGGGTACGCAACGCGCGCAGCTAATTCTGTGCGTTGCTGTGAAATGACCGATATAGGCAAAACCAAGGATCAGTATCCGATATGTCGTGGCTGACAGAATTCGTCCGTCCCAAGATTCAGAAACTTGTTCGCCGCACCGATGTGCCCGAAAATCTCTGGCATAAGTGCCCGTCGTGCGAACAGATGATCTTCCACCGTGACCTGGCAAAGAACAAACATGTTTGCCAGCATTGCGGCCATCATATGCGCATTTCAGCCAAGGACCGTCTTGAACTCCTGTTCGATGAGGGCAAATATCAGCTCATAGAACTGCCGAGCGTTCCGGTCGATCCGCTGAAATTCCGCGATCAGAAAAAATACACCGACCGCCTGAAAGCGGCACAGGCCAAAGCAACCTACAAGGATGCCCTGGCTGTTGCCCACGGCGATGTCGGCGGTCATGCAACCGTCGTTGCGGTCTTTGATTTTTCCTTCATGGGCGGATCGATGGGCACCGCCGTTGGCGAAGGCATCGTTGCCGCGGCCGAGCTCGCAACGGTTCAGGATGCGGCCCTTATCATCGTTCCGGCGTCGGGCGGTGCACGTATGCAGGAAGGCATTCTAAGCCTGATGCAGATGGCGCGCACTACGGCCGCGATCGAGAAGGTCAAGGAAAAGGGTCTGCCCTATTTCGTCCTTCTGACCGATCCGACCACCGGTGGTGTTTCGGCATCCTTCGCCATGCTGGGAGATATTCAGATTGCCGAGCCAGGCGCACAGATCGGTTTTGCCGGTCGTCGCGTGATTGAAAATACCATTCGTGAAAAACTTCCCGATGATTTCCAGACAGCCGAATATCTTCTGGAACACGGGATGGTCGATATGGTCGTACCGCGCGGTGAACTGAATGAAACCATCGGTCACCTGATCGATATGATCCGCCGCACCAAGCCGGGTGCCGCGATCGTTCCGATCAAGGATGCGAAGAAGAAACCCGCGAAAAAGGCCGAGACCGAAGGTGACAACGCCAAGAAGTGACGCGATTCTTACGCGTCTGGGCCAGCTTCATCCAAAAGTAATCGATCTTTCATTGGGTCGGATTACCCGCTTGCTCGCCAAGCTGGGTAATCCGCACCTGAATTTGTCACCGGTCATTCATCTGGCCGGAACCAATGGCAAGGGATCGACACTGGCCTACCTGCGTGCCATCTATGAGGCTGCGGGTCTTCGTGTTCATACTTCGACATCCCCCCATCTTGTTCGCTTTCACGAACGCATACGTCTGGCCGGTGAACTGATCACCGAAGACATGCTGTGCGACCTTCTTGAAGAAGTCGAAGCAATCAATGACGGCGAACAGATAACCTTTTTTGAAATCACCCAGGCAGCAGCCTTTCTGGCCTATTCACGGGTTCCGGCAGACGTTGTCCTGCTTGAAACCGGTCTTGGCGGGCGGGTTGATGCATCAAACGTGATTGATAAACCGGCTCTGACCGTCATTACGCCAATCTCGCTTGATCATCAGGGCTTCCTTGGCGATACCATTGCCAAGATCGCCTTTGAAAAGGCCGGGATCATGAAGCCGGGTGTACCGTGTGTGCTTGCACCTCAAAGCCTTGAGGCCTTTGATACGCTTGCCCGCCACGCCAACGATATTGGCAGTCCCCTGATCACGAATTTCGGCATCACCGCCGAACGCGAGGACGGCTTTACGCTTCGCATTACCGAAGAAGAATTTGATCTGCCTTTGCCTGCCTTGCCGGGGCGCCATCAATTTATCAATGCCGCGACCGCCATTACCGCTGCACGTTACGCCGGTATTCCCGATGTCGCAGGGCCGGATTTGGCAATAATAGCGCGCGGGATCAGCCAAGCCAGCTGGCCCGCACGCCTTCAGAAGCTGTTCACCGGACCACTTTGTGATGCTCTGCCTGAGGGGTGCGAGCTTATTCTGGATGGGGGACACAATATCGCCGCTGCCGAAGTCATCGCAGACTGGCTGTCCCGGCAGCCCAAAGGCGATACCGTCGCGATCATGGGAATGCTTGATAACAGGGACCCGGTCGCATTTCTCCAACCGCTGGCTCCTCATATCACATCATTTGCCGGCATTCCGATCCCGGGAGATCACGAAGTCCACAGCGCCGATACGTTGCGTGATGCTGCCGCCACGGCAGGAATCGCAAATGCACATGCCTGCGAAACCCTGGATGATGCGTTGGCCGTTCTGAAGAACGCTGTTGCAAAACCCAAAAGAGTTTTGATTTTGGGGTCGCTTTATCTGGCAGGTGTTGTACTGGAAAATCACGCCTGATCTGGCCGTCTCACGATCAGATTTCCGGTAAACGCACTTTATTGTTTACTGCTGACGAACTGCCACCCCCCGTGCCACTGCCGTTTGATGATCCGTCATCATCCTTGCGCAGGCGAAGACTGCCAGCTTTGTGCACCTTGCGCCGGTCTCCGGCCACACCGGGCGGCAATCCGGCGGAGGCACCCTCTTTCGAAATCTGGTTCCCTACATGCTCCATCCGGTCATAACGATCTGCTTCGCGCCGAACAGTGCGACCAGTAACCCATGTGTAACCCAACACATAAAGCAGGAATCCCCCTACGCCGATGGTAAGGGTCAGGAACTGCAAAACCGGCAGGAAACTACCGAATAGCTGCCCACCGCCATAAATCATGAAAATGCAAACCGCCGCCACGGGGGCGAGTGCAAGGAAGAATATCCCGCGCACCTTGTGGCGGATCGGCCCGTAATGCATCAGCATCGCGTAAAACAGGTACATCAGTGCGATGAACACCACGAGTTTGATCAGCAGCACGAAATGGTCGACCGCCGGAAGACGCTGGTTACGGTCATAAACGCCAAAGACAACGAACAAACCGTGCAGGAAAAGCCCGAAAATTCCGAACGTAATAAGAAAGCGCATCCATGAGGACGCACTAAAGAACCTGCGCCATCCCGATCCGTTGGACCGCGCAACCCGTTCGGCTTTTTTGGCCTTCTTGCGCCGATTCGCCAGCTTCATGTCGTCATGCAGCTCGCGCGTCGGTTCTGCGGTTTCAATGCCGATGCCTTGTGGCTTGAAAACCGGTTTATCTTCCATCGCCGGCAATGACCGGTTCTCCCGTTTCCCGAAGGGAAGTTGCACTGCGATAGACCATATCAATCCCTGTGCGTCCTGATAAGCCCAAAGCGACATCCTGCCATAAATGCTCAGAATACGATCATGATCGAAGTTTTCATTTCGATATCGACACGATAGTCAAAATTCTTGCTCTTTACTGACAGTCTCCTGTCAGTAGTAAAGCCGGAAACAGCCAATATATTCCCGCTTTCGGCGATGCCCCACTCGACTTAGCCCGCTGGATCGGGCATTCTGCGGGCCATCAAATCACACGAATGAATGAGCATTAGACGCATGACAGATTCTGCGCCATCCACCGGTAAATCCCCCCGTCGCGTTGTTCTGGTTGACGGATCGGGCTTTATTTTCCGGGCCTTCCATGCCTTGCCACCGATGACCAGTCCGGACGGTACGCCGGTGAATGCGGTGTATGGTTTCTGTACCATGCTGATGAAATTGCGCGAAAATACCAAGCCCGATCATATGGCGGTTATCTTCGATACCAAGGGTAAGTCGTTCAGAAACGATTTCTATCCCGAATACAAGGCGCACCGTCCGCCGCCGCCCGAAGAACTGGTCCCCCAGTTCGGGCTTATCCGTGATGCGACGCGTGCCTTCAACCTGCCTTCGATCGAACTCGAAGGATACGAGGCCGATGATCTGATCGCGACCTACGCCCGACAGGCTGAGGCCGAAGGTTCCGATGTGATTATCGTGTCTTCGGACAAGGACCTGATGCAACTTGTCACGGACCGGGTGCAAATGTTTGATGCGATGAAGAATCGCACCATTGGCGCACCAGAGGTTCTGGAAAAATTCGGCGTCCCACCGGATAAGGTCATTGATATTCAGGCATTGGCTGGCGATTCCGTTGATAACGTACCCGGTGTACCAGGCATCGGTATCAAAACCGCAGCCCAACTGATTGATGAATATGGCGATCTGGATGGTTTGCTGGAACGTGCAGGAGAAATCAAGCAACCCAAACGCCGTGAGAAACTGATCGAGAATGCCGAATTGGCCCGCATTTCGCGCGATCTGGTGACCCTCAAAACCGACGTTCCGGTTGTCGAGAAACTTGATGGTTTCGAACTGCGCGAACCTGATCCTGATGTTCTTTTAAGCTTTGTTTCAACACACGGCTTTAAATCACTGATTTCTAAGATAAAGGCGAAATTCGGTGGTTCTGTTGATGCCGAGGGCATTGTCGAGCTCGGAACCGGTGTCAATGATATCAGTGTTGAAAAGGCAGAATATGAACTGGTGCAGGATGAAGACCGCCTAAGGCACTGGATTTCAATGGCTGAATATGCCGGTACGGTTGCTGTCGATACCGAAACCACATCGCTTAATGCCCATCAGGCCAAGCTGGTTGGCATTTCGCTTTCGACCGAACCGGGCAATGGCTGTTATATCCCTGTCGGGCACGGACAGGGTCACGGCGAAAGTGGCGAAGCACAGGGTGGTTTCGATTTCAATGCCCCTGCCGAGGCACCAGCAGAAATAGATGTCCCAAAGCAAATCCCGCTTGATCGCGCGATTGCCTTACTCAAACCCCTTCTGGAAGACCCGGGCGTTCTTAAGGTCGGCCAGAACCTGAAATACGATATGATCGTATTGTCCCGTCATGGCATCAATGTCGCCCCGATAGACGACACCATGGTGCTGTCCTATGTTCTGGACGGCACAAGCCACGGCCATGGCATGGATGAATTGGCCGAACTGCATCTGGATTACAAACCAATCAAGTTTTCCGATGTTTGCGGATCGGGCAAGACCCAGATCACCTTTGATCAGGTCCCGCTCGACAAAGCGCTTGATTACGCTGCCGAAGACGCCGATATCACATTGCGCCTGCACCGGCTTCTTAAGCCCCGCATTGCGCAGGAACATATGGCCAGCGTCTATGAAACGCTGGATCGACCGCTTGTACCGGTACTGGCCAAAATGGAAAGCCTCGGCATCCGTATTGACGCGGACAAGCTCAAAACCCTATCGAACGATTTTGCCAAACGGATGGCCGCCCTTGAAGAAACCATCCATGAAATGGCTGGTGAACCGTTCAATCTGGGCAGTCCCAAACAGCTTGGCGAAATCCTGTTTGAAAAGATGAGCCTGCCGGGCGGGAAAAAGACCAAAACCGGTGCGTGGCAGACCGGCGCGGATGTTCTTGAAGCATTGGCGGCCCAAGGACATGACCTGCCAACCAAAATCCTTGAATGGCGGCAGCTTTCAAAGCTTAAAAGCACTTATACCGACGCGCTTGCCCATCATATCAATCCGGAAACCGGCCGCGTCCACACAAGTTACGGCCAGACCAATGTGAATACCGGTCGTCTGTCGTCAAACGACCCGAACCTGCAAAACATCCCGATCAGAAGCGAGGAAGGCCGTAAAATCCGTACTGCCTTTATCTCGGAACCCGGTTGCAAACTGATTTCTGCCGACTATTCGCAGATCGAATTACGTCTTCTGGCGCATGTCGCCGAAATCGACGCCCTACGCGATGCGTTCAAAGATGGCAAGGATATCCACGCCGCCACGGCATCCAAGGTGTTTGGCGTGCCGATCGAAGGCATGGATCCGATGGTCCGCCGGAAAGCCAAGGCCATCAATTTCGGCATCATTTACGGGATTTCCGCCTTTGGCCTCGCCAATCAGCTTGGTATCCCGCAAAAAGAAGCCAAGGCGTTTATCGAAGCCTATTTCGAAATCTATCCCGGCATTCGCGATTACATGGAACAAGCCAAAGACTTCGCCAAGAAGCATGGCTTTGTCAGAACCCTGTTTGGCCGCCAGATTCATATCAACGGCATCAATGATAAAAACGGCATGCGCCGAAGCTTTGGCGAACGTGCCGCGATCAACGCCCCGATTCAGGGCGGTGCTGCTGACATCATCAAACGCGCGATGATTGCCGTTCCGGGTGCGCTTCTTGATGCGGGGCTTAAAACCCGCATGCTGCTTCAGGTCCACGATGAATTGATCTTTGAAGCCCCTGAAGACGAAACAGAAAAGGCCGTCAAGGTGATCCGTGAGGTCATGGAAAATGCCGCACAACTGTCCGTACCGCTTATCGCGGATGCCGGTATCGGAGATAGCTGGGCGGATGCCCACTGATCAGATCAATATCCGGATACCTCAGCAAAACAAAAGCCCCGGCAGTGCTGCCGGGGCTTTTGCATAAAGTGACTGGATCAGAACTGGCTTAAAGACCCAGAACGTCGCGCATCGAATAAAGACCGGGCTTCTTGCCTTCGGCCCATTTCGCGGCACGTACCGCACCTTTGGCGAAAACCTCGCGTGATGATGCCTTGTGTGTAATTTCGATCCGCTCGCCCTCACAGGCAAAGACAACGGTGTGATCGCCCACAACATCACCACCACGCAACGTTGCAAAGCCGATGGTGCCGTTTTCACGTGCGCCGGTATGCCCGTCGCGCGACCGCACCGAAACCGCATCCAGATCAACCCCACGACCCTTTGCCGCCGCCTCACCAAGGCCAAGTGCCGTGCCTGATGGTGCATCAACTTTATGTTTATGATGCATTTCGACGATTTCGATATCAGCCGTATCCTTATCGAGGACCGCTGCAACCTTCTCGACCAATGCAAAGGCAAGGTTGACACCGACACTCATATTCGGTGCGAAAATGATGGTTGCTGTTTTGGCTGCGGCCTTAAGCTCCGCTTTTTGATCGTTTGAAAGCCCGGTCGTACCGATCACCAGGATTTTGCCGGTTTCAGCTGCCAGTTTCGCATGGTTCATGGTCGCAGCCGGTGCGGTGAAATCAATCACCGCATCAACAGCTTCAAACAATGCCTTGGGATCGTCACCGACCAGAACGCCACTTTCTTCCAGACCAGCAATCAGGGTGACGTCCTTGCCGACAAACGGGCTGTCTGGCAGATCGGTACCACCGCCAACCTCGCAGCCGTTGGTTTTGAACGTTTCATTGACCAGCATGCGCCCCATACGGCCGGCACATCCGACAATCCCGATTTTCATTTCCGGTCTCCTCCGGCAAGCAATTTCAAACGTGTCATTGCTTTAGCACATGCCGCCCTGCGATGAAATCATCGGAAATGTCCAAATGTCGGACAAATCAACAATCAACCTGTTGTAGCGGATTGCGCTGCAATCCCGTCAAGTTCGGCAACGGCGTCAACCGGAAGCTTAAGGCTGGCCGCCGCAAGGTTCTGCATCAAATGCTCGAACGATGACGTTCCCGGAATCAACAGGATATTGGCCGAACGCTGCAACAACCAGGCAAGGGCAACCTGCATCGGCGTTGCGTCAAGGCGCCTGGCAACCTGTGAAAGGGTTTCTGACTGCAATGGCGAAAAACCGCCAAGCGGGAAAAACGGCACATAGGGAATGCCATCAGCCGCAAGGCTATCGATCAATCCTTCATCATCGCGATGCGCCAGATTGTACTGATTCTGCACACAGACGATGTCACAAATCTTGCGCCCTTCCTCGATCTGGATCGGTGTCACATTCGACAATCCGATATGTCGGATCAATCCCTGCTGCTGCAATTTGGCCAAAACGCTAAGCTGTTCTTCAATTGAACCTTCCGCTGGTCCGTGCAGCCCGTGCATTGATCGAAAATTGACAACATCAATCACATCAATCCCCAGATTGCGAAGATTATCATGCACTGCGGATGTCAATTCAGCAGCCGACAGTGCCGGCAACCAAGACCCGTCATCTCCTCGCTTTGCACTGATCTTTGTCACGATCACAAGATCATCCTGATAAGGATGAAGGGCTTCACGAATCAGCTGGTTGGTAATGTGCGGGCCATAAAAGTCGCTGGTATCAATATGATTGACGCCCGCTTCGACCGCCTTGCGCAGCACCCTGATCGCACTGTCGCGATCTTTGGGTGGGCCAAAAACACCAGGCCCGGCTAACTGCATCGCGCCATAGCCCATACGTTTAACGCTTAGATCACCGATCTTAAAATTTCCGGCCTGCTCTATACTGGACATGGAAATCTCCTTTCATGTCAGACATCCGATCTCTGTCCCGAAGCTAGACCCTACTGTTTTGATCAACAATCCGGTACAATCAGAACAAGCTGTACGGAATTCAAAACAATGAAACTTGATCTGCCCAATATCACCGCATTCGTCACCGTCGCCCGAGCAGGCGGTTTCCGCGAAGGTGCCCGCATCAGTGGCGGCAGTGCATCACGTCTGAGCGATCAGGTCCGACGACTGGAGGCAGAGCTTGGCGTGAGGCTGTTCAATCGCAGTACGCGCAGTGTGGCCCTGACCGAGGCCGGTCAGGGTTTGTTAAACCGGCTTTCTCCTGCCCTTGATGAAATGGAACTGGCTCTTGATGTGGTGAACAGCTTCCGCAGCCGTCCAGCAGGGACTCTGAAACTGAACGTGCCTGTAAGTGCGGCACGCCTTGTTCTACCGCACTTTATTCCACCTTTTCTTGCTGCCTATCCCGATATCCGCGTCGAGGTCATTACCGAGGAAAACTTCGTCGATGTTCTGGCCGAAGGATGCGATGCCGGTATTCGTTATGACGAAAGTCTGGAACTGGACATGATCGCAATTCCGATTGGCCCGCGTACCCAGCGTTTTGCTGCCGCGGCGTCACCCGGATATCTGGAAAAACACGGTATGCCAGAACATCCCCGCGATCTTCTCGAACATGCCTGCCTGCGCGGACGCTTTGCAAGCGGGACCATGATCTCGTGGGAATTTGAGCGCGGTGATGAAACCATTGAACTAAACCCCGGCGGGCCGCTGCTTGTGCGCCCCGGCGGGGGAACTGACCTTGCGACTCACGCCGCCTGTATGGGCACGGGTATCGTTTACCTGTTTGAGGACTGGCTTCAGCCCTATTTTGATAGCGGTGCCCTCGTCCCGTTGCTTGCGGACTGGTGGCCGCGGTTTCCGGGTCCCAAACTGTATTATCCGGGGCGACGCCTTGTCCCCACACCGTTGCGGACCTTCATCGATTTCATCAAAAGTCGTCCGTGGCCAAACGATCAAGCCAAAGAGAAACCCCGCTCGAAATAACAGAGCGGGGTTAAAATATATTTCGTTCCGAAATCGGAACGATCTGGTGCAGCACCTAATCCGTCAGGTCTTTCCAGATTTCCTTCATCTTGGAAAAGAACCCTTCGCTTTCCGGGTTACTGCCTTCTTCGCGCGAAATCTCATCAAACTCTTTCAAAAGCTCTTTCTGCCGCTCGGTCAGTCTGACCGGGGTTTCGACGCTGATTTCAACGAACATGTCACCACGTGCCTGCGACCGCAGGATGGTCATGCCCTTGCCACGCAGACGCAACTGCTGTCCCGATTGCGTACCTTCCGGGATGTTGATCCGGGTGCGAGTTCCCTCAATTGTCGGCACCTCGATGGTCCCGCCAAGGGCTGCCTTGCTCATCGGGATTGGAATCCGGCAATACAGGTTCGCCCCATCACGCTGGAAGAAGCGATGATTCTGGATATCAAGGAAGATATACAAATCACCAGCCGGTGCGCCATTGGCACCCGCTTCACCCTCGCCCGCAAGACGGATACGCGTTCCATCCTCAACCCCGGCCGGGATCGTCACCGACAGGGTCTTTTCCTGTTCGACACGACCGACACCATGGCAGGATTTGCACGGATTCTTGATGATTTTGCCTTTGCCATGACAGCTCGGGCAGGTACGCTCGATCGTAAAGAAGCCCTGCTGCGCGCGGACCTTGCCATGACCATTACAGGTCGGACAGGTTACCGGCTGCGAACCGGCCTCGGCACCGCTGCCGTGGCATTCTTCGCAGGCAACCGACCCCGGAATGGTGATCTCGGCCTTTTTGCCTTCAAACGCTTCTTCAAGCGAGATGGCCATATTGTAACGAAGGTCGGCACCGCGCGACGATCCACCGCCACGACGGCCGCCCCCCATGGCCCCGAAAATCTCGTCGAAAACGTCGGCAAATCCGCCACCGCCGAAACCACCACCAAAGCCGCCACCGAAACCACCGGCTCCGCCCGGTCCGCCTTGCTCAAACGCAGCATGACCAAACCGGTCATAGGCAGCACGCTTTTCCTGATCCTTCAGGACTTCATAGGCTTCGTTGACTTGCTTGAATTTTACTTCGGCTTCGGTATCGCCCGGATTTTTATCCGGATGATACTTCATCGCCTGTTTACGATAGGCGCTTTTGAGCGCGGCTGCGTCGGCATCTTTGCCAACACCCAACAGCTCGTAATAATCTTCTTTCGCCATCTGTAACTCCGAAACACGGTCGGGCCGTTCCCGCAATTATCTGCGTCCGGAACGGCCCGATTTTTATTTACAGGGCGTCGTTCAAGACGACCTCTGCGGTCGCCTTACTTGTCTTTTTTGCTGTCATCGACTTCTTCAAAGTCGGCGTCAACAACACCGTCATCGGCCTGTGCAGATGCGCCGTCAGTTTCACCTTCGCCACCGTCTTCGGCCTGCTGTGCCTGATACATGGCTTCGCCAAGTTTCATCGCAGCCTGCTGAAGTTCATTGACCTTCGCGGTGATCGCTTCCGGATCTTCGCCGTCCTTGGCTTCTTTAAGCGCCGACAGAGCATCTTCGATCATTGATTTCGCACCGGCATCAACCTTGTCACCGTGTTCGGCAAGGTTTTTCTCGGTCGAATGGATAACGGCTTCTGCCTGGTTACGGGCTTCGACAAGCGCTTTACGCTTTTTATCGGATTCCGCGTTGGCTTCGGCGTCCTTGACCATTTTTTCGATTTCGTCATCGCCAAGACCACCAGATGCCTGAATGCGGATCTGCTGTTCCTTGTTGGTCGCCTTGTCTTTGGCAGACACGTTGACGATACCGTTGGCATCAATGTCGAAAGTCACCTCGATCTGCGGGACACCGCGCGGTGCCGGCGGGATACCGACCAGATCGAACTGGCCAAGCATCTTGTTGTCAGCAGCCATTTCGCGTTCACCCTGGAAGACACGGATGGTAACAGCCGTCTGGTTGTCTTCCGCGGTCGAGAAAGTCTGCGACTTGCGGGTCGGGATCGTGGTGTTGCGGTCGATCAGTCGGGTGAATACGCCACCAAGGGTTTCAATACCCAGCGACAGCGGAGTCACGTCAAGCAGAAGAACGTCTTTGACATCACCCTGCAGGACACCGCCCTGAATGGCGGCACCAAGTGCAACCACTTCATCCGGGTTCACACCCTTGTGCGGATCACGGCCAAAGAATTCCTTCACGCGTTCCTGAACCTTCGGCATACGGGTCATGCCGCCAACCAGGATCACGTCATCGATTTCACCTGCGGTGATACCGGCGTCTTTCAGGGCCGCTTTGCACGGGGTCATCGTGCGTTCGATCAGGTCACCAACAAGGCTTTCAAGTTTCGCACGCGACAGCTTGATATTCAGGTGTTTCGGGCCTGATGCGTCAGCGGTGATAAACGGCAGGTTCACTTCGGTCTGCATCGACGAGGAAAGCTCGATCTTGGCTTTCTCTGCAGCTTCTTTCAGACGCTGCAGGGCCAGACGATCTTTACGCAGGTCGATCTGCTGTTCTTTTTTGAACTCGTCAGCAAGGTAATCGATGATGTTTTTATCGAAGTCTTCACCACCAAGGAAGGTATCGCCGTTGGTCGATTTAACTTCGAAGACACCGTCACCGATTTCAAG
Organism: Thalassospira sp. A3_1; assembly: GCF_017744215.1. Lineage (NCBI taxonomy): Bacteria > Pseudomonadati > Pseudomonadota > Alphaproteobacteria > Rhodospirillales > Thalassospiraceae > Thalassospira > Thalassospira sp. A3_1. The sequence goes on from NZ_JAGHQQ010000001.1 coordinate 1,092,246, forward strand.
AACCGACACGTCAAAGGTACCGCCACCAAGGTCATAAACGACCACGGTGCCACCATCTTTCTTGTCCAGACCATAAGCCAGTGCGGCTGCGGTCGGCTCGTTGATGATGCGCTTGACTTCAAGACCGGCAATTTTACCGGCATCCTTGGTTGCCTGACGCTGGCTATCGTTGAAATATGCCGGAACGGTAATAACGGCTTCGGTTACCGGCTCACCCAGATGGGCTTCTGCGGTTTCTTTCATTTTCTGAAGCACCATGGCTGCGATCTGGCTCGGTGCCATTTTCTCGCCATTGACTTCAACCCATGCGTCGCCATTCTCGCCGGCGACAATTTTGTACGGGACAAGGTCTTTGTCTTTTTCGACTTCCGGGTCGCCGTAACGACGGCCGATCAGACGTTTAATCGCAAACAGGGTGTTTTCCGGGTTGGTCACAGCCTGACGTTTCGCAGGCTGACCGACAAGGCGCTCACCGTCATTGGTGAAAGCGACCATCGACGGCGTGGTACGGGCACCTTCGCTGTTCTCGATCACGCGGCCTTCTTTGCCGTCCATGACTGCGACGCAGGAGTTGGTGGTGCCAAGGTCGATACCGATAATCTTGCCCATAGTAAGTTCCTCTTTTAGCGGCCGGTCCGTCCCGCAGCCTTCACGATCTAAGCGCTGCGCAGGACCTCCTGGGACCAATGGTTGTAATAGTCTCAAATTTCGTGGGGTAATTACCCCGCGCACCTATATATGAAAGTCATCAAAAACTCGCAAGCGGTGAAAACGGGGAATCTCGGGTGAATTTTACTCTGAAACGCGGAATCCGGTATCCGGAACCCGTTCCCGAAGCGATTTTACGGCCAAAATTGCATCTTTTCAGACTGTTTTCGCAATTAATTATGGGGGAATTCACCCAAAGCATATCGGGGATACCAAGACTGCAAAGCAGTCTGGAAATTGGGAAAAGCACCGCCGCGCCTTGATTTCAGGATAATCCCGCGGGCTGTAGGTCAGGTTGGCATCGTGCCTGACGCAGCAAACGATCAAGCTTCCCGGCCAGATCCGTCTTTTCCTCGGCCCCCAGAAACCCCGCGATCTCGAAACGCTTGCCGTGCGATCGCAAATAAAGTTCGCATTGGTCATCCTCACCCCGTTCCAGCACCACCTGAAGCCAATAGGGCTGAAAATCAAATTCCTGCCGCGCGCCCCGCGCAGAAATTCTGATGACACGCAAATTGCCCCGACGGAGTTCGATCCGCTCTTCTGCTCTTGCCGCGCGAAAGCTGAAATGAAAGGCCAACGCCAGCAAGATCACATCAATGCCCAGAAATCCGATTACCGGCCACGCACCAACAGCCCAGAAAATCAAACCGATTGATGTCGTGACGCATGCAAGTATCACGACAATATTGCGCGCTGCCCGCCTGCTTAACGAACGTGGCGGGCGCAGATCGATGCGAAATATCGGTTTTTCGGTTCTTGGTACGGCTGGCATCGTAATAGACCGGTTTGCAGCGTTTCCAATCCGTCAATTCTGGAACGCTTCCAGATCTGCCGCAATCAAAATTCGACCTTTGCAGAACGGCAGTTTATATATTCCGATGTCAGTAGATCAGACCGGCGATAGAGGAAGCCAAACTCTTAACACCCCGAAAATGACCGCAAAATGCGGCATCAACACAGAGATAAAGACCCATGTCCCGCCCGATGAGCAAAGCCGCCATAGAAGAATTTTTCCAGCGTCTTTCGGACGCCGACCCGGAACCGAGAGGGGAACTGGACTACACCAATCCCTATACGCTTCTGGTGGCAGTCGCCCTGTCGGCGCAGGCAACCGATGTTGGTGTCAACAAAGCCACCAAGAAGTTGTTCCAGATTGTCGAAACACCTCAGGACATGCTGGATCTTGGCGAAGAAGCTCTGATCGAACATATCAAAACCATCGGGCTCTATCGCGGCAAGGCCAAGAATGTAATGGCAGCGGCACGCATACTTGTTGAAAAGCATGGCGGGATTGTACCCAACGATCAGGATGCCCTTGAAGAACTGCCGGGTGTCGGTCGAAAAACCGCCAATGTTGTCCGCAACATTGCGTGGGGCGAACACACGATGGCTGTTGATACCCATATTTTCCGGCTCGGCAACCGGACGGGCATGGCAAACGGTAAAAACGTGCTTGCCGTCGAAAAGGGCCTTTTGAAAAAGGTCCCGTCACGCTTCATGACACATGCCCATCACTGGCTGATCCTGCATGGCCGTTATATCTGCAAGGCGCGTAAACCACGCTGTGCGGACTGCATCGTCAATGATTTGTGCAACTATAAAGACAAAACGCCCGCCGAAGCATAATCGGCGGGCATTCCATATCAATTAAAGCCTTTGCTATCCGGTCGGCTCAGAAGACCTGATCAAATGCGGCAGGTGCCGGTGCAACAACCTTGGCACCGTCAGGCTGGATCTGCATCACGGCATAACCGCGTTCCGAACGCCCTTGTGCTGTGAGACGGAAAATGCCATCCACCCCGACAAAGCCATTGGGGTTGGTAACGGCATCGCGGGTCATGTCACCAGAATCGCGCGATAATACTGCGGCCAAGGCTGCGCTGTCATAGGCAAGGCTTGAAATGCGCGGCGGCTGTTCACCAAATGTCCGCTCGAAACGGTCTGAGAACAGTTTCCAGTTTTCCGGATCCGGTGCAGCAAAGATACCGCCCTTAAGTGCCGGCTCCGAAAAAAGCCCCGGATCGTTCCAACCGAATGTTCCGATGAACTGTACTTCGGAACTATCGATATCGAAATACGCCAGAAGGGCAGAGACCTGCCTTAACTCTCCGCCGGTCGCCGGAAGGATCAACGCATCGAAGTCAAGTTCGCCCAGTGTGTCGATACCTTCGAGCCGCTTCAATGCGCGCTGGGACGCTGCCGAACCATCTGCCTGCAATTCGCGCTTGCGTGCCCGCAAGTTTGCACGGCGTGCATCGTAATTGGCAAAATCGCGGATCGTCTGTTCCAGATTCTCGGAACCCGGTGCATAGAACGCGACCCGGCCTAGGCTGCCCCCGACCCGCGAAACAATCCCCTGAAGGGCACCTGCGATCTGTCTGCCATAATCGTTTTGCGGCAACAAAGCCGCAAAACGATATTTGCCTTGCGTGGTTGCATACCCGGAAGCACGTGCGATCTGATCTTCGGGGACGAATCCGTTAACCCATACACCGCTTTCGGCAACCCGCTGATTGTTTGAAAACGCAATCACGGGAACACCAGCAGCTTTTGCGATTTCACTAGCACCACTAACCGATTCGGCAAAGAGCGGCCCAAGGATCATTTTCGCACCGGCATTGATCGCCTGATGGGCTGCGGCCTGTCCGCCCTGATACGTTCCTGCCGTATCAATCGGCATCAGGACGAAATCGTCACCGGCAATGTCAAACATCGCCAGTTCTGCCGCATGGCGCATGGCGCGCCCCAGTTCCTCGTTGGGACCTGATAATGGCAGCAAAAGCGCGACGCGCTTTTCATTCAATGCCGCCTCGTCGTTATAAAGTGTCAGTATTTCCTGACCCTCTCCCTCAGGCAAGGCAGCATCGCCCGGCCAAGGGTTTGCGTCCGTCAGAAGCCCTTGATCAGGGGCCCTGGTCGGGTCGTTTGCAGGGTTATTCGCCGTTTCTACAGGCGCCCCATCCCGTTGCATGCCCAACAGGTCCGTGATACTCGTGGTGCCACTGCATGCCGCAAGCCCCAGCGAAAGGACCACCACAGATGCCGTCCGGCGCGCGACCCGGCACCATGCCGAATTCCCGTCCAGATTCTGCAACGGATGACGTTTCGGAAAACCCACTCTCACCTCCCGATAGCTCGTTTCGCACGCAGGGTAATGCGCGCGACGGATCAAGTAAACCGGATGAACGACTCTTGCCACTTTCATCAGGTCTTTATCTTGTCGCTACTCCAATCGGTAATTTGGGCGATATTACGTTTCGTGCACTCGATATCCTTAAACGTGCCGATATTATCCTGTGCGAAGACACCAGAACGTCTGGCAAATTACTGTCGCGATATGGCGTAAAAACCAAGCGGATCGCCTATCACGAACATAATGCAGCCAAAATGCGCCCCGAAATCATGGACCGCCTTGGCAAGGGACAGGCGCTTGCCCTGATTTCCGATGCAGGAACGCCACTGATCAACGATCCCGGCTACAAGCTGGTCCGTGATTGCAAGGCAGAAGGCTTCAATGTCACTGCTGCCCCCGGCGCCTCGTCACCGATTGTGGCTCTTATTTTATCGGGACTTCCCAGTGACCACTTCTTTTATGCTGGCTTCCTACCCCCCAAGACATCGGCACGCAAAAAGGAACTGGCACGATTTTCAAGCATCCCCGGAAGTCTGATCTTTCTTGAGAGTCCCAAACGACTGGCAAGCAGTCTTGCCGATATGGCTGAAATGCTGGGCGAAACGCGCGAAGCAGCCGTCACCCGCGAACTGACAAAAATGTTTGAGGAAGTTCGAACCGGAACACTTGGCAATCTGGCTGCTCATTACGCTGCCGAGGGTGCACCCAAGGGTGAAATCGTTGTGATCATCGGCCCGCAGAACGAACGGGATGCCGAACCCGATGCTGACGACATTGATGCACGTCTGGTCGAACTGTTGAAAACCTTGCGAACAAAAGAAGCTGCCGAACAGGTTGCCAAAGAGACCGGCTTGAAAAAGCGTGACCTTTATAATCGTGCGCTTGAGCTTTCCAAACCATCCGGAGCATAGCGATGAAATCCGGTCGGACTGCCCACAACGCAGAAATATATGAACGACGCAAGGCCGAAAGAGCCGGAAGACGCGCAGAATGGGTATGTACCTTGTGGCTCAGACTATGCGGTTACCGCATTCTTGCAACCCGGTTTCGCTGCCCGGTCGGGGAGATCGATATTATCGCCCAAAAGGGCAATCTGATCGCCGCTGTCGAGGTTAAAAATCGCCGCAACATTGACGATGCACTGAATGCATTGCGCCCCAAGCAGCAACAGCGCATCGCCCGTGCGCTTTCAACTTTCGCCACACGAATCGACCATCATGGCGATTTGCGTTTTGACATCATTGCAATCAGCAACGGGTGGCGTCTCAAGCACCTCAAAAATGTGTGGATGTTGTAGGGGGGGGGAATGGCATATCGGTCGTCAGGGATGCATTTTTGCACCCTTGATGATTTTATCCGCCACCCGTTTTTCCGCCCGCAGAGCAATTCCCACAACCTTTGCATCATCAGGCGAAAACTGGCCAAAAACTTCCCGATTGGCGGCGTCGTGCCCGGTGGAAAACATTTCCTCTACATAAAGCGATGTGGTCACGCCGCGTTCCAGTGCGCGACGATGAACCTTTGCGATTGTATCCTGATCCGCTGTCAAAACGATGGCTGGCTGTCGGGACAAAGGATTATAAATATTCTTGTCGCGATCAATATAGGGTTCCCCGATAATATCGGGGTGCTGGGCAACGATGCCGCTCATCAAAAAGGCCGTGACATTCAGCAATTGCCAATTTTTCAGATCGTTGCGAAGAACAATGGCGACTTTGGTATCAAACATTTGTGCATCCGTTGATTTTGAAGAACCGGGGTTTTCGGAAAACCGTCATGCAAAATGCTGTAGACCAAACCGTATCGGACGGTCTTGAACGTTTGTGCAAATCGCGCGAACGCTTCCTTTCTGCAGCCCCGCTTCCGGGAATTGAACGGATGGAAGCCCTTTTCTTTGGCAATATGTTTGCGCCACACCGGCACGATACCTATGCATTGGGTATAACCATGCAGGGCGTTCAAACTTTCAACTATCGTGGTTCTTTCCGTGCCAGCCAGCCGGGCAACGTGATTGTCCTGCATCCCGACGAACTTCATGACGGGGGCGCAGGAACCGATGACGGCTTGCGTTACCGGATGCTTTATCTTGAACCATCATTGCTCCGTCAGGGACTTGGCGCCGAGACGGCTTCGCTGCCTTTTGTTTCAGATCCGGTGATTGCCGACCCGGAACTGGCTTCTACTCTGGCCTCAGTGCTGGCTCATCTTGATGAAGATGTCGATCCGCTGCTGATAGATCAATTTGTCTCTGACATTGCCTCCGGTCTCGCGCGTCATGCCAAAGGGCCAGTCAAGCCTGTGGGTCTTCTGGCGCTGGACCGTATGGAACGGGCCAGACAATATCTCGAAGATAATTTTGATCGAGCCGTGCAATCAGATGAGCTTGAAGAGGTCACCGGGCTTGATCGATATCGCCTGATCCGCCAATTCCGCGCCTGTTTTGCAACAACACCGTATCGGTATCTGATGATGCGTCGCCTGCAAAAAGCGCGCTCGCTGATTACCCTTCGCCATCCGTTGGTAGATATCGCGGGTGAAACGGGGTTTGCCGATCAAAGCCACCTTAACCGACATTTCAAACGTGCCTTTGGTGTCACACCCGGTCGCTGGGCGAAACTCACATGCGAAAAAAGTCATTAATCGTCCAAACCCCGCTTTGAATTTAAAACTCCTTAACCGGCTACCCTCATATTGGCAGTTGAGACGACGGGGGAAGCGGGGCGAGAAACCGATTAATGACATCACTGTCACGCATATTGCGACGGTCAAAAGACCGTGTTGTTAAAGTCAGACATTATATCGCGCAAGCCGGACCGGCTCTGGTAATCGTTGCCATTTTGCCGCTTGCCGGATGCACATCACTTGCGATTGGTGCTGGCGCAACCGCCGGTGTGGCGGCCATGCAGGAACGAGGGTTTGGCGGGGCAGTCAGTGATACCGCCATCACTGCCGAAATCTGGCAAAAGTTTCTCGCAGAAGATGAAAACCTGTTTCGCCGGATCGAAATCGAAGTGGTCGAAGGTGAGGTGTTGCTGGCAGGTACAGTTGACAACACCGAGAGCGAATTGAAAGCCGTCGAACTGGCTTGGCAAGCCAACGGAGTAAAACGGGTCATCAATGAGATCACTGTTGGGCAAGGCAACAGTCTGATGGACAATGCCAGCGATCTTCTGATCACGACCCGCATCAAAACCGCCCTGATGTTTGACACAGACGTCTATGCGATTAACTACAGTATCGAAACCATCAATGGTACTGTCCACATTATGGGCATTGCGCAAAGCGAACATGAACGTAACCTTGTCATCGCCCATGCGCGCGGTACCAGTTATGTCAGGCGCGTCGTCAGCCATGTGCGGCTGAAAGACGACCCGCAACGCCAGAGGACCTGAGTATTATTATCGATCGGGAAAAGGACATTATTGCGAACGATCGCCAATGGCTTACCGATTACGGTAACGGCCACTATCCCGATGCAACCGCAGCCGAAGCTGCCCTGCGCTTTGCCCGGCTAAATGATCCTGATCGCGACATTTCGGCCTATCTTGATTTGCTTGATAGGATTTCTGACGATGTCCGTGACCGAATCACCGCCCTATCTGAAAAAGCCGGTGCGGATGATCAAAGCCATCCATCAGTCGATATTATCGTGCAGGCATTGCAGGACATTATTCCCGGCACTTATCAGTTTCAGGGTGACGCGGAAAATTATGACGATATCGCCAATGCCGATCTGATGGCGGTCATTGATCGCAAACGTGGTTTGCCGGTTGCACTCGCCCTGCTTTACATACATGCGGCAAAGCGCTGCCAGATCGAGATTACCGGTATTGATTTTCCCGGTCACTTTCTTCTTCGCCTGCAATCTGGCGGTGCCCGGAAAATGATTGATCCGTTCCACTGCGGTATTACGCTGGGATCGGCTGAACTGCGCGAACTACTCAAAGCATTTAAGGGGCTGGATGCGGAATTGCAACCCGGCCATTACCGCGAAGCATCCGACATCGCAATATTGTTACGACTTCAAAACAACATAAAAGTTCGGGCGCTTCGGCAGGGCGAATTGGCCTTGGCGGCACGTGTTATCGACAGCAGCCTACTGATCGCACCCGACCATGACGGGCTTTGGCATCAGCTCGGTGCGCTTTATGCCCGGCTGCATGAAGATGAAAAAGCACTCCATGCCTTCACACAGTTCGTTGGGCTGTGCAAAGACCCGATGCATCGGGCGCGGATCAGTGCCGTTATCGAAGAATTGCGTGATCGTCTCGGCCATGGAACTTCAACCCAAAAAAACGATAGCCGGAACACGACGAATTCGGATGCACTGGTGCAACTGTACCCGGTTCGCCCGCAAAATGCGGACCACAAATATCCGTCAGACACCCCCGACCCCAGCCAGCCATAAGGCCCGATTTCACTTCTGAGATCATCTGAGGCTTACAGCGTTTCAAACATGCAAAACCTAGATATACGATTAGTCACAAAATCTTATATTGTGGATAATAGATATATTTAGACACTCCTATATGAATACATAACAGTCTGCTTGAAGTTCTGACGAACTTGGGACTGCAGAAATCGTGAAATTAAGCCCATTCAAACAATCCTGAATATAGATTTTCACCTTAATTTTGCACCTATAGACCTTTTCGCCTGCTTCATTCATCGAAACGAAGCCATCGCGTGTCCGGACAACCCAAAATCCCGGTTTTCTGCGCGTTACGGAATCGCACTCCCAATTCGGGCCAATTGATTTTTCAAAACTTGAAACAATTCCGATTGGCAAAGATCAAAATTCTGTCCCATGACAACGAGAAAAACTACGAACGCAGTTTTTCTCGTTCTTAACGCAGGGTTAAAAAACCGGACACGAAACGGTCGCGATGCTTGCACCGGAATTTTCATTCTCTATACTCCGGCCAAACCATTTGGCCGGATATGGTATTGATCGCATGGCACTTTGATGGGCCTGCACTGTACCGGACTGCCCTCTATTCGAAAAAGCGCAGGAAATTCAAGTTCATGAGTGACACCAAATTCGACGTCGTCGGGATCGGCAATGCCATTGTCGACGTCCTTGCCCATTGCAAGGAAGAAGACCTTGGCCGTTTGAACCTCGTAAAGAACGCCATGACCCTGATCGATGCCGAAACTGCAGACAGCCTTTACGCCCAGATGGGCCCGGGCCTTGAAATGTCAGGCGGATCTGCGGGCAATACCATGGCAGGCATTGCTGCTCTTGGCGGCAAAGGTGCCTATATTGGTAAAGTACGTAACGATCAGCTTGGCGAGGTTTTCAGCCACGATATCCGCGCTATGGGGGTTTCCTTCAACTCGACCCCGGCCACATCCGGCTCACCGACGGCACGCTGCCTGATCTTCGTTACGCCGGACGGGCACCGCACCATGAACACCTTCCTCGGCGCATGCACGGAACTTGGTCCGGATGATATCGATGCCGAACTGATCGCATCGGCCAAGATTACCTATATGGAAGGTTATCTTTGGGATCGTCCGGAAGCCAAGGAAGCCTTTATCAAAGCAGCCAAGATTGCCCATGAAGCTGGCCGTCAGGTTTCAATCAGCCTGTCTGATTCCTTCTGCGTTGATCGCCATCGCGATTCATTCCGCGACCTGGTTCACAATCATATCGACGTGCTGTTTGCCAACGAAGACGAGATCAAATCGCTTTATGAAGTCGATACCTTTGAAGAGGCTCTTGCTGAAGTTCGCACCCATTGCAAGGTCGCAGCCCTGACCCGCAGCGAAAAGGGTTCCGTCATCGTCTCGGGTAACGAAGTCATCGAAGTCCATGCCGAACCGGTTGCCCATGTCGTCGATACCACTGGCGCAGGTGACCTTTTTGCATCGGGTTTCCTCTATGGCTACACCCGCGGTGATGATCTCGCGACCTGTGGTCGCCTTGGTTCGATCTCCGCAGCCGAGGTAATTTCACACATGGGGGCACGCCCGGATGCGGACCTTAAGGAACTGGTCGCAAAGACTCTTTGATCATTGATCAGTCGGGCACGATAAAATTCACGGGACGGCAACATTTGATTGCTGTCCCGTTTTTTCTGCATCAATTGCCGGTATTCTGCGGTTTTGCAATGCACACAAAGATTGACTTTCTCCAGTTAATGGCGCAAGAACCCGGCATTGCATAAAAATCAACCCCGCATGTCATGCACGAGGCTGGTCTTTCGCCTCGACATTGGCTATGACAGGGCGGCTTTCGAGCCAGGCTGCAATTTGTCTTTTGGGCCAGTAAACATTCAGCATGTTCTGCACGACGCAAATTGCGCGGGTTTGACCTTGCCGACCGAACGACATCGGTCTTAGGCGGCTGAATATCTACTGGCCTTGAAACTTTTACTGACCGATGCGCAAGGGACGTATCCCGGCGCGCGGCATTTTTATTCTGGAGTCCGCGCCAATGAACTTGCGCAATATCGCCATTATCGCACACGTCGACCATGGCAAAACCACCCTCGTCGACGCGATGTTCCGTCAGTCCGGTGTTTATCGCGACAACCAGCGCGTTGATGAACGCGCAATGGACAGCAACGATCTGGAACGCGAACGCGGCATTACCATCATGGCAAAGCCGACCGCAATTCAGTGGGGCGATACGCGTATCAATATCGTCGATACACCGGGCCACGCCGATTTCGGTGGTGAAGTCGAACGTATCCTGTCGATGGTTGACGGTGTTGTTCTGCTGGTTGATTCGGCTGAAGGTCCGATGCCGCAGACCAAATTCGTTCTTGGCAAGGCCCTTAAGCTCGGTCTGAAGCCAATCGTGATCATCAACAAGATCGACCGTCCGGACCAGCGCGCCGAAGAAGTTCTCGACGAGATTTTCGATCTGTTCGTTTCGCTTGAAGCCAACGACGAACAGCTTGATTTCCCGGTTCTGTATGCATCCGGTCGTGATGGCTGGGCTGCAGAAGCACCGGAAGGCCCGAAAGAGAACCTGACGCCGCTGATGAACTTGGTTTTGAACTATGTTCCGGCACCGAAGGCAGAAGTTGATGCACCGTTCGCAATGATTGCAACCATGCTGCATGCTGACAACTTCCTTGGCCGTATCCTCACTGGTCGTGTCGCGCAGGGTCGTGCAAAACTGAACATGCCGGTCAAGGTTCTACGTGGTGATGGCACCGTCGAAACCGGTCGTCTTTCGAAACTGATGGGCTTCCGTGGCCTTGATCGTGTGCCGCAGGAAGAAGCTGTTGCCGGCGACATCATCGCGATTGCCGGCCTGACGGATGCCACCGTTGCTGACACCATCTGCTCGCCAGAAGTCACCAGCGCGATCGCAAGCCAACCGATTGATCCGCCGACCCTTGCGATGACCTTCTCGGTCAACAACTCGCCGCTTGCCGGTCAGGAGGGTGACAAGGTTACCTCGCGTATGATCCGTGCGCGTCTGGAACGTGAGGTCGAAGGCAACATCGCCATTCAGCTTTCCGAAACCGCCGACAAGGATGCCTTTGAGGTTGCCGGTCGTGGTGAACTTCAGCTTGGCGTTCTGATCGAAACCATGCGTCGCGAAGGTTATGAACTGTCGATCTCGCGTCCGCGCGTTCTGATCAAGGAAATCGACGGCGTCCTGTCCGAGCCGTTTGAAGAAGTCCAGGTCGACGTGGACGAAGAATTTGCCGGTGCCGTCGTTGAAAAGATGAGCCTGCGCAAAGCCGAAATGACCGACATGCGCTCAAGCGGTGGCGGCAAGACCCGTATCATGTTCCTCGCCCCGTCGCGTGGCCTGATCGGTTATCATGGTGAATTCCTGACCGATACCCGCGGTACCGGCGTGATGAACCGTGTGTTCCATTCCTACGGACCGGTCAAAGGCTCGATCGCTGGTCGTCGTAATGGCGTTCTGATCTCGAACGATCAGGGCGATGCGGTTGCCTATGCTCTTTGGGGTCTGGAAGATCGTGGTTCGATGTTCATCAATCCGGGCGAACGTGTCTATGAAGGCATGATCATTGGCGAACACAACCGTAACAACGACCTTGAAGTCAACATTCTCAAGGGCAAAAAACTGACCAACGTCCGCGCATCGGGCAAGGATGATGCCATCACCCTGACCCCGCCACGTCGTATGTCGCTTGAAGAAGCGCTGGCTTATATCCAGAACGACGAACTGGTCGAAGTTACCCCGCAAAGCATCCGTATTCGCAAGCTGCACCTTGATCCGAACGTTCGCAAACGCGAAAGCCGCAAATCGGAATCCGAAACCGTCTAATCCGGTTTCTATCCAGATTGAAAAGGCCGACCCGTCTGGGTCGGCCTTTTTTTTGCTCATATATGGCGCCAAGCGTTTCGGCATTCCTTAACCTGTTTTCCCTACCTTCAGGCAAGGTGGCACTTAGACTGGGGAAATCCATGCACAACACCGCTTTGCGCAGTTGGGGTGATTCATTTCGCACCTTTATCCATCCGCGCGTCATTACTATGCTGTTCATGGGCCTGTCAGCCGGGATTCCAATCCTGCTGATATTTTCCACCTTGTCGATCTGGTTGCGTGAGGCCGGGATAGAACGCTCGACCGTGACCTATTTCAGTTGGGCTGCCCTCGGATATTCTTTCAAATTTGTGTGGGCTCCATTGATCGACCGGCTGCCATTCCCGGTTTTGCATGGCTTGCTTGGTCGCCGAAGGAGTTGGTTGCTCGTTGCTCAAGGCGGCATCATCGGTGCAATCTTGTGGATGGGCTTTACAGATCCGGCCAACAACCTGACCACAATGGCTTTTGCCGCCGTTGCGCTCGGCTTTGCCTCTGCTACACAGGACATCGTGATCGACGCTTATCGTATCGAGGCCGCCGACCCTGACCTGCAAGCCATGATGAGTTCATCCTATATCGCTGGCTATCGCATCGGGATGATTGTTGCAGGTGCCGGTGCACTAACCATCGCCGGTCTGTTCGAGACCGAAGGCACATATGAGCCGCTGGCTTGGACGGTCGCCTATGGTTGTATGGCGCTGGCGATGGGGATCGGCGTGATCACCACGCTGCTGATTGGCGAACCGGTCGTTAACCGTATTGACAGCAAATATTTCCACAAAACATCGGATTATGGTCGTTTCCTTTTGATGTTTGCACTGACCGTAATCACCTTCATCATCGCCAATGTCTATGCAAGTGCCCCGACCAATGCATTGAAAACCAGCCTGACAGAAGGCGGCATAATCGGCGAACTTGCAGGTTTTATTGCAGGGACAGTTAAACTGGCAATTTCGATCACGGCGGCAATCATTGTCGCATGGCTTACAACCCGCGTCGGGGTTACACCAACCGGCATGGTGCAGGAAACATATATAGCTCCGGTCAAGGACTTCATTGATCGTTATGGCAAAGCTGCCATCGTCGTGCTGGCACTGATAGGTGTCTATCGCATAGCCGATATCGTTATGGGAGTTATGGCCAACGTTTTTTACACTGATCTTGGCTTTTCCAAGGAAGAAATTGCCGCGGTTTCCAAAACATTTGGTCTGTTGATGACCATAGCGGGCAGCTTCCTCGGTGGTATTTTATCAGTTCGTTATGGCGTAGTCCGCATCCTGTTTCTGGGTGCCTTCCTGTCGGCCGCTACCAATATCCTGTTTGCCATCATGGCTCATCTGGGGCCGAATACAGTAATGTTTTCTGCTGTTATTATGGCTGACAGTCTCTCGGGAGGTCTGGCAACGGCAGCCTTCATAGCCTACCTCTCAGGCCTGACCAATATTTCCTTTACCGCCATGCAATATGCGATCTTCAGCTCGATCATGACGCTCTTTCCCAAGATCCTTGCCGGATTCTCCGGCACTGTGGTCGATGCAGTCGGTTATAGCTGGTTCTTTATAGGCACAGCCTTGATCGGCGTTCCTGTGCTGTATCTGGTGGTTCTGGCCAGTCGCATGACTGCGCTCAATGCAGCGGAAAAACCGGAACCAAAGCCAAAATAGACCACAGGTGCCGTACGCCCTTTGTTCAGAAAAAGTAAAGCCGGGCACCGTTAAGACGGTGCCCGGCTTTTGATATCTTGCTATTTGCCGGACTTGCACCCGGTCAATTGCGCGTTCAGGCGGCCTGTTCGGCCTCATCCTGGGTCAGCAGTGCATAGATCGCATCGGCTGAACCAGCTCCGCGCAACTTGTCACACATGCCCTGATTACGCAGCAGACGGGAAATCCGCGCCAGTGCTTTCAGATGGTCGGCACCGGCTTCTTCCGGTGCTATCAACATGCAGAACAAATCGACAGGATGTTCATCAACGGCATCGAACTCGATCGGGTTCTGCGCGCGCGCAAAGATCATGTGTAACCGGTCGAGATCAGCCAGCTTGCCATGCGGAATCGCGACGCCACCACCTACGCCGGTGCTGCCAAGTTTCTCGCGATCAAGCAGAACGGAAAAAATTTCGCCTGCTTCACGCCCGGTGACTTCCGCTGCCTTTTCGGCAAGTTCCTCAAGGACAGCTTTTTTCGCGCCGGACCGCAAGGCCGGTATCACCCCCGAAGGGGAAAGTATCGATGATATGTCCATTTTTCGCGTTGCGTTGTTTGGCTCGGAAGAATCTGTATCCGTCACGCTGCACCAGCCTCCTTATCGGATGGGTCAAGCCACCCGATATTGCCGTCAGCACGACGATATACAACATTCAATCCGCCATGTTTGCCATTCCGGAACATAAGCGCCGGAATGTCCCCCAAGTCGAGCCGCATAACAGCCTCTCCGACAGAGAGCGTGTCAATGCGATCCGGTGTTTCAGCGACGATCACCGGCTCAAAGCCGTTGAGATGTTCGTCCTCTGAATGGTCTTCATCTTCCTGTGCGATCACATAATGTGTCGCATCAATTCTTGCCTGCTCATACTGATCACGGTTGGCATTGTGGTGATCACGCAATCGCCGCTTGTAACGTCGCAACTGTTTGGCGACGCGATCACAGGCAGAATCGAAAGCAGGATACACTTCATTCGCCGATGCCTTCGCCTGAACCAACATGCCTTTGCCGACATGGACCGATATCTGCGCAATATAGAGATGAGCCTGTTTGGTGATGGTCACCGTGGCTTCGATCGCGTGATCGAAATATTTCTCTACCGCAGGGTCCAACGTCTCGACGACGTGTTGACGGAGTGCGTTACCAACGTCGAGTTGCTTACCAATAACCGTAATTTGCATGGATCGCCTATCCCCAGTTGAGTGACTTCCCAGTACATATGGACCTTCAGTGCCCCTCAATCAGGAGGCCGCACCATATTCCCTCGTTAATGCCAAGTCAACATTTGGGTATTATTGGTTAATATACAACACCTTAGGGTATATTTTGCAGTGTTTGACCGGCTAGGAAACCCGCGACTTTTTTTCGCGCCGTCGCTGGACCGACGAGGGAATTCTCATCGCTTCGCGGTATTTTGCCACTGTTCGGCGGGCGATGTCGATCCCTTCCTTTTGAAGCAGCTCGACAAGTTTGTCATCGGACAAAATCTTTTTCGGATCTTCCCCATCTATCAATGACTTGATGCGATGCCGAACAGATTCAGAAGAATGCGCATCCCCCCCGTCCGCAGACGAAATTGCAGTGGTGAAAAAATATTTCAGTTCATAAATGCCACGCGGGGTCGCCATAAACTTGCCGTTGGTCACCCGTGATACCGTGCTTTCGTGCATCCCGATTGCTTCGGCGATATCGCGCAGGATCAGCGGACGCAGATGCGATACGCCGTGATTGAAGAATCCGTCCTGCTGGCGTACGATCTCACTTGCGACCTTCATGATCGTAGTTGCACGTTGATGCAGGGCCTTTACCAGCCAGTTCGCATTCTGGAGCTTCTCGCTCAGGAAGCTGCGTTCCTCTCGGTTCCGCACCCCCTGCCCAATCTGTACGGCGTAATCCTCATTCACCAGAACACGCGGCAATGCCTCGCTGTTTAGTTCCAGATGCCAGTCGCCATTTCCGGCCGCACGCATCAAAACATCCGGGATTACCGGCGTTGCCGGTTCCCCATCAGCTGTTCGCCCCGGACGCGGGTCAAGTGTACGGATTTCGGTAATCATATCCGCAAGATCGTCAGCATCGACCCCGCAAATCCGGCGCAGACGATCAAATTCACGCCGAGCCAGCAGATCCAGATTGGCAAGCAAAGCCGCCATTGCCGGATCGAACCGGTTACGTTCACGGAGTTGCAACTCAAGGCATTCTGCAAGATTACGGGCAAAAATGCCGACCGGCTCGAATCCCTGCATGGCTGCGAGCACACGCAACACATCCTTCATATCGCATTCAAGGGACTCGGCAACTTCTTCCAGTGGCCCTGCCACATAACCGCTTTCATCAAGCATATCGATCAGATAACTGCCGATCATGCGTGATACGGGATCGGCAAAGGCAATGTTGAGCTGATCATCAAGCAACTGTCTCAGGGTTGCTTGATCGGCCAGAGTCTGTTCAAGCCCTGGTAAATCTTCGCTACTGCCGCCACCTGTTCCACCGCTGTAAGGTGCCGAATAATCATGATTTCCGGCAACAGTGGAACCATCGGAGCTGATATCACCTTCGCCATTATAAAGGGCGTCCGGGGCACAATCGAGCGGACCGGAATCGCCGTCACTCATGGTTTCACTGGATGTCAGCCGGTCGGTACCGAAACGGTCCTCGCGATCCGAAAAATCATCGTTTGTACGGGAATCGATGCCCTGATCGCCGTTGCCAACCGCGCCATCGCCTTCTTCGGCAAAAGTCTGACCGGGATCAACACGTTCCAGAAGCGGGTTTTCCAGTAACTCGCTATCGATGAAATTGGAAAGCTCGATATTGTTAAATTGCAGCAGTTTGATCGCCTGCTGCAATTGAGGCGTCATAACAAGAGACTGGGACTGACGAAGATCAAGCCGCGCCTTCAGGGCCATTATGAACTACCCCGTGTCAATCCGAACCCCCCAAGAAGCAGGTGTTTCATCAAAGGCTGAAACGATCGCCCAGATAAACCCTTCTGACATCGTCATTCCTGACGATTTCATCGGGACCACCTTCCATCAAAACCCGACCGTCATGCAAGATATATGCCCGGTCAATGATGTCCAGAGTCTCGCGCACATTGTGGTCGGTAATCAAGACCCCAATGCCACGATCTTTCAGATGACGTACAAGATCGCGAATATCACCGACTGCAATCGGGTCAATCCCGGCCAGCGGTTCGTCCAACAGAACGAAATTCGGATGGGCTGCAAGGGCACGTGCGATTTCGCAACGGCGGCGTTCCCCGCCCGACAGGGCAAGGGCCGGAGTCCGGCGCAAATGCTCAATGGCAAATTCGGCCAGAAGATCTTCGAGATTCTGCTCGCGCTTGATCCGATCATCCTCGACAACCTCAAGCACGGCCATGATGTTTTGCTCGACAGTCATACCGCGGAAGATGGATGCTTCTTGGGGCAAATAACCGATTCCCATGCGGGCACGCTGATACATCGGCATCATGGTGATATCCCGCCCGTCCAGCGAAATATTACCCCGATCCGGGGAAATCAGGCCGGTAATGATGTAAAAACTGGTAGTCTTGCCTGCTCCATTCGGCCCCAAAAGACCAACCGCCTCACCACGCTGAACCGACATCGAGACATCTTTCAGCACCGGGCGCTTCTTGAAACTTTTGCCAAGATTGTGCGCAACCAGCCCCTTGTTGGCTGTTACCAGTCGCGGGCCGGTGCCGGAGGACGCATTACTGCCACTGCCAGCCTTGTTTGCATGTGTGCTGTCGGATTTTCCGCTTTTGCGCGACCAGAACAAATTCCCGACCCTTCGTCAGTTGCCATTCCCGGATTGACCCGGGCTGTTTTCTTCGTCTTTTTCCGGCACAAGCAGGCCGCGGACGCGACTTTTGCCATCGCCATTTCCGTTGGCGGTCAATCGGCTGACCCCCGTATTCAGGTCAACTACAGCACGATCACCGTTCAACTGGTTCTCGCCGCGTGTGATCTTAACCGATCCAACAAGGGTTGCGATACCCGTTTTCGCATCGTAAACGCCTTGATTGCCAACCACAAAGTCCGTTGGTGTGCGAATGGTAACGTTTCCGTTGCCATCAATCCGGCTCAGCTCGTTTTCACCGTTCTTGCCCATCTCGAACCGTGCTGTCAGCACGTCCCCCCGAAGAGTGCGGTCATCAGCAACAGCAACCGCATTGCCACGGGCGACTGCCATTCGTTCTGTTTCCCAGTATTCAAGGCTTTCTTCAGCTGTCAGCGTCTCGGTCGGCGTTTTGTACTGCAGATCTTCACCCGTCAACACGACGACCGCATCGTCAATATCATAAATTGCCTGATCACCGGTCGCGACGTCGGTTTCCGATGACAGTTTGACGTTTCCGGTCGCGATAATGCGGTAAATCTCGCTTTGTCCGTCACGATCACGATAAAGCGCGCGCAGTTCGTCGGCATCAACACGCGAATTGCCGCGTTTGGCAACTGCATTGCCACGTGCAATCAAAACCTGCTCGTTGCGACGCCACTCAATACCATTATCGGACTCGACCTCAAGCCCGCCACCGCCGCTTTGGGCTAGACCGAGCGGATCGGCATAGGCGACCCCGTACGGAACCATCACCGCACCACCCAAAACTGCTGCCATCAAAAAACGGCGCATCGCAAAAGGCGCAATTGCGATCATGACTTCCCTTTCAATGCACTATCGAAAATCACCAGACGAGCATTTCCCAAAAAGCGGATTACCGCCCCCTTGTCTTCAAGCTCGAAACCGGTGTCTGATTTGATCGTTCCAAACGGACCCTGCCCGTCGACCGGTTCATTGCCTTTGGCACTTCCGTTACCCAATGCAATCTCGGCCTGTTCGGTATGAATTTCAAACCCCTGATCGTGATACATATTCACGGTTCCGACCAGATCGAGGAGCTCGTCGCTTTCGGTATAGAACCCCGTATCCGCGGTCAATGCAATCCAGGACCCGTCCTCAAGCGTGATATCAGCCTGCGGTGCATCCAGCCGCACATGCGCCAGACGGTCTTCGTTTTCGGGCTGTTCGACGGCTTCATTGGCCGTCACGGTAAAGGGCTGTCGGTTGCTGTCCACGCCAAAAAAGCGTGGATTGCTCATGGTGACATTTTCCATCAGATCGTCGGGCGTGGTCGAAAAACCAAGCCGAAAACCGCTTTCCTGAACTTTTTCGATCTGAGGCCACAACACGACAAGGGCGACAAGCGTTGCCGCAATCAGCGGCAGAACCAGCTTGAGCATATTAACAATCGTTCGGCGGAACGGATTGATCTGCACATCGCGCCTACCGGACGGCAGGCGATCGTTCATGCGCGCCGTGCGCGCCGCCCGTTCGACCTCTGCCTTCCGATCCTCGCTCATGGATTACGCAACCCCCAGACGCAGAAGGTCATGGATATGAACAAGCCCTACCGGTTTGCCGATATCGTCAACAACAAACAGGGCAGTGATGCTGCGATCATTCATAACGGCAAGCGCCTCAACCGCCAGAAGATCGGATCTGGTTGCTTTGGGGTTGCGCGTCATAACGTCAGCAACCCGCATGGCCACCAGATTGTCCGACATATGCCGACGTAAATCACCATCGGTCACGATACCGGTCATCTTGCCATCAACATCAAGCACACCGACACAGCCAAACGATTTTCCGGTCATGATCACCAATGCTTCGGACATCAGGGCGTCTTCGCCGATCAACGGAATATCGGCAACACCATGCATGACATCGCTTACATGCAGCAACCGCTGCCCCAGCTTGCCGCCGGGGTGGAATGTGCGGAAATCATCGGCACTAAAGCCGCGGCGCTCCATCAGCGTAACGGCAAGTGCATCGGCAAACGCCAGCATCGCTGTAGTTGATGTTGTCGGCGCCTGTTTGTTGGGGCATGCTTCCGGACTGTTGGGCAGAATCAGTGGATAGTCGGACTGCATTGCCAACGAACTTTCCGGGCGACGGGTCATCCCGATCAGCGGGACGTTAAAGCGTCTGGTATAGGCAATGATGTCGGACAATTCCGGCGTTTCACCTGAATTCGACAGGGCAAGCACCGCATCGTCCTTGCCGATCATGCCCAGATCACCATGGCTGGCTTCGGCCGGATGGACAAAGAAGGATGGCGTCCCGGTGGAAGCGAAGGTCGCAGCAATTTTCTTTGCGATATGACCGCTTTTTCCCATGCCAGTCACGACCAGACGCCCTGCAAGACTTTCAATAAGATCAATTGCCTTGCAAAAATCACCATTCAGCGATTCCGAAAGATCGCGCAGCGCATCGGCTTCAATCGCCAAAACCCGGCGGGCGACTTCAAGATCCTTTTCCGTTGCCGGTTCGGGTGTGTTTTGCAGTTTGGGGGTCACTGTCATCGGTTTCTTTTTCATTTCCCTGCAAAAGCATTCCAGAAATATTCACAGGGAAGAGATGGGCGGGAATATCTGTGCTGGCAAGCCATGAAAACCAATATGTACCTGCGCTTCAACATGGTCAATTCCCATACCCGAAGCCTGTTTACACAGAATTAACACCGCAGGCCTGCAACGCAAAAATTTGACGGACAAAATCGGCTGGAAAAGGGGTGGGTTTAGTGCGCGAAAATATCCGTCTCTTCCCAACCCGACAGATCCAGCGTCGCCCGTGTCGGCAAGAACTCAAAGCAGGCCTGTGCCAGTTCGGTGCGACCTTCCCGGGCCAAACGACGATCAAGCTCTTCCTTGGCCTTATGCAGATACAGCACATCGGATGCAGCATAGGTAATCTGTTCGTCTGAAAGATCGGCCGATCCCCAGTCAGAACTTTGCTGCTGCTTGTCCAGATTAACGCCAACCAGTTCTCGCACCAGATCCTTCAGGCCGTGCCGGTCGGTATAGGTACGCACCAGTTTCGATGCAATCTTGGTGCAATAGACAGGTGCGCAACGGACACCGAGATATTTGTCCATCACGGCGATATCGAACCGCCCAAAGTGAAACAGCTTCAGAACCGACGGATCAGCCAAAAGCTTCTTAAGGTTGGGCGCCTCGTAATTTTCCCCGTCAAACTTCACCAGATGGGCATCGCCATCACCAGCCGAAAGCTGAACAACGCACAGGCGATCGCGGTGCGGATTAAGGCCCATCGTTTCGCTGTCAATGGCAACGACTTTGCCAAGATCAAGCCCGTCGGGCAAATCTCCGTGATGGAGGAAATTGGTCATCGCAATTCTCCAGAATGCTGGTTTGGCCCTGTCTTAACACAGCATCCGCAGCCTCGCGATGCAAAAGAGACACCGCATCGCATGTTTTGTATCCCGACTGAATAGAGATTTTCTCAGATACAAAGGAGAACCACCGCATCACGGTTTGATCGGCCTCCTGATGCCGGAAAGATTTTGGAAAACAAATGCAAAACGTCTCAAGTCCGCCGGGTCATTCCGACCAAAGCCAATTTTATGTGCCAGATAACGAAGCTCGAGATCAAGTGTATCGAAGGGTGCACCATCACGTTTCGCCTTGCGTGCCGCCGAAATGCACTTGCCAAATATTTTGCAACGCTTGTCAGATGCTATCTCCGGATGCTCGCGCAAAAAATTCGCATAGGTTAAAAAGCGGTCGTGATGCTGCTGCATTTTATTCGTCGAAAGGTGACTTCCCGCATCGGGAATACTGGTCACGACCATGTTGGCATCAATCACACGACGCGCATGTAACGACAAGCGCAGCGGCAGAGATTCATCCTGAATAAATATATCAGGATCGCATCCTCCCGCTTGGTTGAACAACACTCGTTCCACCAGCCATGTCATCCGCACCATACCCCGCCCCAAAATGCGATCCAAGGCATCATCAAATATCTTTACATCAATATCACTGCCGATCATCCCGGCTTTTGCCTGCTCGATTGGCGCGTCGGTTTTTCGTCCCTTGCCATGCACCATGTCGGCGTCATGATCGCGTGCCAGTTCTAGCATCACCGCAATCGCATCGGGGGCCAGCAACTCATCACAATCAAACAGTGCAAGGTATTTTCCCTGCGCCTGTGCCGCTCCCTGATTAAGCCGGATTGCAGGACCAGCATTGGTATCATTGGAAATCACCCGGACAAAATCATGCTTTGCCACAAAGCTGTCCAGTATCGAGCGGGATGCATCCGTTGATGCATCATCAATAAAGATTACCTCACACGAAAACTGTCCCTGCTGCGCAAGCAGACTCGTGAAAAAATATGGCAAGGCGGTCGCCTTGTTATAGACCGGCAGAATGAAACTAACGTCAGGTGCCATGCCATCAGGGCGAGAAGAAAACATCTCAACTCTCTGTTATACGGGTATCCAGCCGTCTTAACACAGCCATCCGTCAGCCGCGACGCAAAAGTCATGTGCAGCAAGGCTTTTGCCAAATCCCGAAACGACAATACCCCAGCACACCGTCGGGTGTACTGGGGTATGGTGCCCAGGAGAAGACTCGAACTTCCACGACCTTGCGGCCACTGGCACCTGAAGCCAGCGCGTCTACCAATTCCGCCACCTGGGCATAGGGGCTTGTGGTGTTTGCCCAGCGGAACCCGCCGGAACGGGGCGCAATATACGCTGCCAAATTCCAGTGTCAACAACCTTTTTGACGGTTTTGCGAAACGGTTCCGTTAAAGCCGGTCACAGCAACGAAACACAGGAAAATTCCTGAAATTCACACCTGTCCCACATCACGCCGAATGGTCGAACAAGTATCGAAGAACCCCGTTCAAACGGTTTCGCCCCTGATCGGTTGCGCGCAAACCGGACAGGTCACAAACCAGGTCGCCAGAAACAATCAGGGTCTCAAGCCTCTCCGAATCCAGTGCTTCACGCGGACCTTTGCCAATAATCCGTTCAAAGCGCAAGGTTGGAATGGCTTCATTAAGGCGCAGCCCCATCATCACCATTTCGATCAAACGTTCATCGGCTGCCAACGCCATTTCTTCCTGCGTGCCATGCCCCTGCTTTTCCACCCGGTCCAGCCAGATGTCCGGCGCGCGATGACGTCGTACCGCCATCGGTTTTGTGCTGCCATCAGGCTGGATAACCGCTTCGCGACCATGTGCCCCTGGCCCGATACCAAGATAGTCACCGTAACGCCAATACACCAGATTATGACGGCTTTCCTGCCCCGGACGGGCATGGTTGGAAACCTCGTAGCAGCCATAACCGGCGGCGCTGGTTTCTTCTTGGGTGATTTCATAAAGATCGGTCGCAAGATCTTCGTCGGGTACCACAAGATCACCACGCTGATGCAAAGTATAGAACTGCGTACCCGGTTCGATCGTCAGCTGATAAAGCGAGATATGACCGCGCGCGATATCAAGTGCCTCGCGCAGTTCCCGACGCCATGCTTTCGGATCATGTTCGGGCCGGGCATAAATCAGATCAAACGAAAAACGGTCAAACACATTGGCCGCAACATCAAGGGCACGCATGGCTTCCGCCGAATTGTGCACCCGCCCCAGAAATTTAAGATCGCGGTCATTCAGCGCCTGAATACCAATCGACACCCGGTTGATGCCATTGGCCGCAAAAGCGGAAAACCGGTTGATTTCAACTGTTCCCGGATTGGCTTCCAGCGTAATTTCGATGTCATCGGTTACCGGCCAGAAAGTTTTGATATCGGCAATCAATGCCCCTGCCGTTTCCGGATCCATAAGCGATGGCGTGCCACCACCAAAGAACACCGACCCAACAGTGCGTCCAGGATGACGTGCCGCTCCCGCCGCCAGTTCGGCCCGAAGGGCAGCCCGCCAACGCGCATGATCAACCTTGTCCGCAACGTGACTGTTGAAATCACAATAGGGACATTTCGACAGGCAAAACGGCCAATGGATATAGATGCCAAAAGGGACAGCTTCTGCGTTTGCTTGGGACACGCGGTTCTCGATCTTCGACTGCGGGAAAGACGGATAAAGTAACACGCACCGCCGATGGTTACATCAGCGATGCGTGCATAGGTTCGATGCAGGCAGCTTAACCGCCAAATCCTTACTCGAAACAAGCCCTGACCAATTGGCGGAACGCGTCCGCCCGATGGCTCATTTCATGCTTCTTTGCCGGGTCCATTTCGCCAAAGGTCTGATCATAACCCTTCGGCTGGAAAATCGGGTCATAGCCAAAACCATGTCCGCCACGTTTCGGCCAGACAATTTCACCTTCGACCCGACCTTCAAAATTCTCGACATGGCCATCGGGCCAAGCCAGCGACAGGGCGCAGATAAAAGCCGCCCGGCGGTCAGGATGGTTACCAATGCCGTTCTGGACCTTTTCCATCGCCATGTCGAAATCCTTGTCCGGCCCAGCCCAGCGGGCCGAATAGATGCCCGGCGCCCCGTCAAGAGCCGAAACAGCCATGCCGCTATCATCGGACAAAGCCGGCAAATTCGCAGCCCGGGTCGCTGCAAGCGACTTTAACTGCGCATTGCCGATAAAGCTGTTTTCGGTTTCTTCGGGTTCGGGAAGGTTCAAATCACCGGCTGAAATCACTTCGATACCGAACGGATCGAGCAATTCGGCGATTTCCTTGATCTTGCCTTTGTTATGGCTGGCGATGACGAGTTTTTTTTCCGTAAAGCGACGGGCCATGATGCTGCCTGAGATAGTCGGGTCGTTAAGACGGGGACGGGTGGGAAACACAGACGCAGTTCCGGGCGAGACAGCAAATGCCCCGCCCGAAGAAATTCTTAAAGACCGATGGCCGCACGCTGTTTGGCAAACAGTTCTTTGCAACCTTTTTCAGCGAGTTCAAACATCCTGTCATAAGCAGAACGATCAAACGGCACATCTTCGGCTGTCGCCTGGACTTCGACAATGCCACCATTGCCAGCAAGGACGAAATTGGCGTCTGCTCCGGCATTGCTGTCTTCGGCGTAATCAAGATCAAGCACCGCTTCGCCCTGATAAATCCCGCAGGAAATTGCTGCAACCGGCTGGATCAACGGGATTTCCTTGATCAAACCCAGGCGACGCACCCCCTGAAACGCCAGATGGGCCGCAACATAGGCCCCGGTGATTGATGCGGTGCGCGTACCGCCATCGGCCTGAATGACGTCGCAATCAAGGCGCATCTGCATTTCGCCCATGCCCTTGAGGTCTGCCACCGCACGGATCGAACGACCGATCAAACGCTGGATTTCCTGAGTACGTCCTGACTGACCACCGCGCGCGGCCTCGCGCTGCATACGGCTGTCGGTTGCGCGCGGCAGCATGCCGTATTCGGCAGTGATCCAGCCCTTGCCGGAATTGCGCATCCAGCCCGGCACCTTATCCTCAACCGTCGCGGTACAAATCACATGGGTATCCCCAAATTTGATCAGGCAGGAGCCTTCAGCATATTTGGAAACACCGGTTTCGATGGAAACGTCGCGAAGCTGATCGAAATTACGGCCGGATGGACGCATGGGGTCTAAACCTCTTTGTTCTGGGTCGGATCGGCCTTTGCGGCTGATCAACGATAGCTGAAATTGCGGCCAAAGCTACTGAGCATCTCCACAAAGGTCCAGCAGTTTCCCGGAAAATAACGGCAAAAACCCGGCAGGAACATCTCCCGCCTGTGATCGAAAAAACCGTGACCAAGCCCGATTCGAGACGAATTCAACGGGTTTCAAGATCGGGTTGCTGATCCGTGTCCAACTTTGGGTATCGGATGGCAGCCATTTCAATCTGCCAGCTTCATTGACGCCTGCCTGACACCTCACTAAATTCCACGCAACACATTTGGTTTTGACAGGTTGGACATGGCGCTGTTTGACGACACATTATTGGGCGATATGAATGCGCGATCCCGCGAAGTCTTTCGCCAGATCGTCGATGCCTATGTCGAAACCGGCGAACCGATTGGCTCGCGGTCGATTGCACGCCGCATGTCGGAAAATCTCTCGGCGGCAACCATCCGCAATGTGATGTCCGATCTTGAAGAAATGGGACTTCTGGTCGCTCCCCATATTTCGGCGGGTCGGTTACCCAGCGAAAAAGGCCTGCGTCTTTTCGTCAATGCCCTGATGGAAGTTGGCGATTTGCCGAATGCCGAACGCGATCAATTGACCAAGAATTGTGAACAGGCGGGCTATTCGCTTGATCAGATGCTGGGCGAAGCCACCAGCATGCTATCGGGCCTGTCACGATGTGCCGGGCTTGTCGTTGCACCGAAAACCGATGGCATCCGTTTAAAGCAGATTGAATTTGTTGCCCTTTCACCGGGCAAGGTTCTTGCCGTTCTGGTGTCGCAAACTGGCAATGTCGAGAATCGTATCCTTGATGTTCCGCCCGATTTGCCGACCTCGGCATTGACAGAAGCGTCGAACTATCTAAATACCCGGTTGGCCGGAAAGACACTTGATGACGCCCGGCAATTGATGAGTCTCGAACGCGACCGCATCAAACAGGAACTTGACGAATTATCGGCAGGCCTGATTGATGCCGGGCTTGCGACATGGGCAGGCGGGGTCAAGGGTTCGTCCCTGATCGTCAAGGGCCAGTCGCAGTTGCTTGAAAATATCGACACGATCGAACAGCTCGAAACTGTCAGACGGCTGTTTAATGTGCTCGAAGCACGCGATCAGATGATTGAATTGCTTGATGTCACCACGATTGCCCAAGGGGTGCAGATTTTCATCGGATCCGAGAATAAATTGTTCGGCGGATCGGGACTTTCGATGGTGATTTCGCCTTATCAGAATACCGAAGGCAGCATTGTGGGCGCAATCGGGGTTGTCGGACCGACCCGGATCAATTATGCCCGGATCATTCCGCTGGTCGATTACACCGCCAAGCTGGTCGGGCGACTGATTGGATAAACGTTGGCGCTGCGTGTCAGGCCACACAAATTGAAGGTACAGGTTAGCCATGTCGGAAACCGCAAAGAATAACCCGGAAGATCTGAGCGGCGCTGCTCGCGCAGACGAAGCTGCCGTTGAAGATGTCGCAGCAGAGGCGACGGATGCCGAAGCAGAAGGCGGCGAAACTGCGAATGCTGATCCCGTTGCCGTACTTGAGGCCGAAGTTGCCGAATTGAAGGATCGTCTGCTGCGCGCCGCCGCAGAGGTGGAAAACACCCGTCGCCGCGCCAAAAAAGACGTCGAAGACGCCAGCAACTATGCCGTCACAAAATTCGCCCGTGATCTTCTTGATGTTGGCGATAACCTTCGCCGTGCTCTTGAAGCCGCGGGCAACGATGCCAATGCCGACCCGGCAATGAAGACCCTGATTGACGGTGTCGAAATGACCGAAAAGTCCCTGCTCAAAGCGTTCGAGCAGAATGGCATCGAAAAGCTGGAACCGCTGGGTGAAAAGCTTGATCCGAACCAGCATCAGGCCGTGTTCGAAATGCCGAATCCCGCCTATCCCGATGGCCATGTCGCCCAGGTAATGCAGGCGGGTTATGTGCTCAAAGGACGTCTGCTGCGTCCGGCAATGGTTGGGGTTACCAAAAACCCGGCTGGTCAGGAAACCGCAAAAAGCGAGGAACCGGGCAGCAACATCGACACATCCGCCTGATCAGTTGGCGGATTAAAAAGCAGAATACAAACCGGTTTTAGCGGATCGGGTTTTACAAACGGCCCTGCCACAGATGCGGCGGGGCCGTTTCATTTTGTGCGATCTGGCGCTAGGCTGAGCCAATTGCAACATTTCAAATGGAAACCACCATGCCACTTCGCCCTGATATTATCGATATTCTGCGGGCTGATGCTGCCCCGATTGTCGTTCTGACCGGAGCCGGGATATCAAAGGAAAGCGGCCTGCATACCTTTCGCGATCCCGATGGCATATGGGCACGGTATGACATTTCTGAAGTCGCAACCCCCGAGGCGTTCATCAATAATCCCGATCTGGTGCATAATTTCTATAATGACCGGCGCGCAGGCTTGCTTGATCCGGCCGTTCAACCCAATGCGGCACATCTGGCTCTTGCCCGGCTCGAAGCAGAATGGCCAGGTGATGTGCTTCTGGTAACCCAGAATATTGACGATCTGCATGACCGGGCCGGGTCAAAAAACCTGATCCATATGCATGGCGAGTTGCTGAAAATCCGCTGCAATCATTGTGATCTTTTGACCAACTGGTCCGAGCCACTCGATCAGGGCATCCCCTGCCCGTCCTGCGCCAAGTCGGGCGGACTGCGCCCGCATGTTGTCTGGTTCGGGGAAATGCCGCTGGAAATGGAACACATTTATACTGCCTTGGCCGATTGCGACCTGTTCATCTCGATCGGAACATCGGGCAATGTTTATCCGGCAGCCGGTTTTGTGCAGATGGCCCGCGAGGAAGCAGGTGCTGAAACCTTAGAACTCAATCTGGAGCCAAGCAATGGTGCAACATTGTTTGAGTACAGCAGCTATGGAGCTGCCAGTGAAATCGTTCCATCATTTGTCTCGTCACTGATCGGCTGATAAATTACCTCCTCAATCAGAAGAGGAGCGCCATCATGAATTTTAAACCGGAAACACATGAACTGAGTCTGACCCGACTGCTTGATGCCCCGCGCGAAAAACTTTTCCGCTGCTGGACCGATGCCGAATTGCTCAAACAATGGTTTGTCCCCAAACCCTGGACTATCGCCCGGGTCGACTTGGATGTTCGCCCCGGTGGATCAACCCTGATTGTTATGAAAAACCCCGAAGGCGATGAATTCCCCAATCCGGGTATCTATCTTGAAATCGTTGAAAATGAAAAGATCGTCCTGACCGACGCCTATACAAGTGCGTGGGTCCCGTCGGCAAAGCCATTCATGACCGCAATCGTCACCTTTGCCGATGAAGGCGATAAAACCCGTTACACCGCAATCGCCCGCCATTGGTCCGAAGAAGACCGAAAGGCGCACGAGGAAATGGGCTTTCATGAAGGTTGGGGCATTTGTGCCGATCAGCTTGAAGAACTCGCCCAAAGCCTTTGAGGCAGGGTTAGGGGATCATCTCAACTGATTCTTCCTGCCGCAGGCTCCTGACCGTCACAAAGCGTGTGGAACTGCTTTTCGCCTTCCGGGCTGAAGCGGACCACACGCGAGTCCCGGCTGCGCTGCGCCCAACCCAATTCATAGAACCGGTTCAATAATGCCGCCCCGAATGCCCCGGCCAGATGTGATTGCCGTGCACTCCAATCCAGACATTCTCGGCATAGCGGCCGACGCGTATTGCGCAACGCCATAAGATCAATGCCAAACCCGGCGGCAAAATCCGCCCCTGCATCGGTCAGCATCACACCATTATGATCAATGGCGATCAGTTCACGTTCTTCAAGTGCGGCAAAAAGGGCGACTCCCATTTCGCCAGCCAGATGATCGTAACAGACTCGCGCCTTGCGCAATTCCGGGTCCTTCGGGCCAGTTCGCACCCGGTTATGGCCAACCCGGCTGGCAATCCCCATTAGGACTTCTAGTGCCTCGACAATATCTGGGCCTGAAAGCGTGAAATAACGATGCCGCCCCTGTTTGCGCGGGGTAACGATCTGCCCGGCTTCAAGCTTTGCCAGATGCGAACTTGCCGTTTGGGGCGTCACACCAGCCTCTTGTGCAAGTTCGGCAGCAGTCAGGGCGCGGCCACTCATCAGAGCGGTCAGCATGTTCGCGCGGGCCGGATCGCCAAGCAATGCAGCCACGCGGGCAATATCGGGTCCTTCTTTCATAGTTCGATGTTAATCGAAGCATTGACCACCAGCAATCGGTTATCTGTTCGGTATTGTCCCTGCCCGGAGATCCGAATGACACCGCCCAAAATATCGCTGCCCCTTGAAATCGGTTTGCTGGTCGTGCTCGCCCTGCTTTGGGGGTCGTCGTATCTGTTTATCAAAATCGCGCTGACCGATATCCCGCCGGTCACCCTGATCGCAATCAGGGTAGGCATCGCATCACTGTTTCTTTTTGCCATCATGTCCTGGCGTGGCGAACATTTTCCACGTGACGGCAAGGTTATCGGCATGTTGCTGATACAGTCGGTTTTCAACAGCCTCGGCGCATGGACCGTCCTAGCCTGGGGACAGCAACATGTCGAAAGCGGCCTCGCCAGTGTGCTGAATTCGACGTCACCGGTTTTTGTATTCCTGATCACGGCCCTTCTGACACGACATGAACGGATTGGCCGGTTTCGTCTTGCCGGTGCGTGTCTTGGCATCGCGGGTGTAGTGCTGATTGTCGGCCCCGGTGCGCTTACCGGGCTTGGGCTACATCTCGGCGGGCAACTCGCTGTTATTACCGGGGCGATCCTTTATGCCGGGGCTGCGATCTATGGCAAACGCTTCAATTCCCTGCCAGCGACGGTAACCGCCGCAGCAACCATGATCTGGGCCAGCATCTTTCTGGTCCCGGCAAGTCTGGTGCTGGATCAACCCTGGGCCATAACACCTTCAACACCCACCATTCTGGCAACGCTTGCCCTGTCGGTCTTTTGTACCGCAATTGCCTTGCTGATTTATTTTCGGCTGTTGCGCACGCTCGGATCAATCGGGGTTGCCAGCCAAAGCTATCTGCGTGCCGGGATCGGCGTCTTACTAGGCAGTCTTTTGCTCGGCGAATCCATAAGCCCGCCTGTTCTTGCCGGTATCCTCTGCACGCTCGTCGGCGTCGCCATCATCAATCTGCCGCCCAGCTTCTGGCAGGCATCCACATCACCTTCTTCGAAATACTGAAACAATCAACCATCCATGGAAATTGAAAATGATCACCTGTTTTATCCGCTATGAAATCGATCCTTACAAAAAGGACGCCTTTGTTGAATATGCCCGGAACTGGGGTGAGGCAATCCCTCGTTGCGGGGCCAATCTGGTCGGCTATTTCGCCCCGTACGAAGGATCAATCTCGACCGCATATGGTGTCTATCATTTGCCCGATCTGGCATCATATGAAGCGTATCGCGCACGCCTCTCGCAAGATCCGTTGGGCCGTAAAAACTATCAGTTCGCCCAACGCGAAAAGTTTATCCTGCGCGAAGAACGCCAGTTCTTCAAAATCGCTTCCACCCCGCATGCGGAGCTGATCAAGCCATGATTGCGGTCATTTTCGAAGTACTACCCCACAAACAGTACCGTGACGAATATTTCTCGATCGCCGGTGACCTGCGTCCGATCCTTGAAACCATCGACGGGTTCATCTCGATTGAACGGTTTGAAAGCCTTACCGAGCCGCGAAAAGTTTTATCTCTGTCCTTCTGGCGCGACGAAGAGGCCGTCATGGCCTGGCGCAATGTCGGTGAACACCGCATTGCCCAAGGCAAAGGTCGCAACCGGATTTTCGATGATTATCGGCTGCGTGTCGCCTATGTCATGCGTGACTACGGAATGCATGAACGTGCGCAAACACCGGACGATTCCCGCAAATTGCATGGCGATACATCTTCAGGAATCAACTGAGAAAATCGCGCATACCCGCATTGGACATAACCGGGTGTGCGCTAAACCTTTGCCGTCGCGACCTTGCTGTCATCATCGTCATTGTCATGCCCGGCGGGAGTAACAGGTACCGGTTTTGCGCCGCCTTTATAGTCAAGCAAGGCAACCGCCAGCACAACAATCCCTGCACCGATAAAAATGACGGGCACGGGCACCATGTCAAAAAAGATCAGATCCATCGCTACCGAAAACGGCAAGGCCGTATAAGCCGCCGGTGAAATGACACTGGCATCGGCCACCCGGACAGCACGCAGGACCATATAATTGGTCAGCATGGCAAAAAAACCTGCCCCGGCGGAATAAAGCCAGTCAGCAAGGGCGGCTGGTTGCCACATGATAACCGCGACCGGCACCCAGATGACAATGGCAACAATCTGTGGCCAGAACAGCATCGAAAAATTCGTCTCTGTCCGGGTCATCACTTTGGCAAAAAGCGTCTGGGCGGAAAAACAGAACGCCCCGATCAGAGCGGCGGCAACGCCCAGCGGCACGCCAAACCCGTCCATCTTCGGCACACACATCACCCAGACACCTACAAGGCCAAGCAGGGTGGCAGTCACTTTGCGCGCTGTCAGCTTTTCACCCAGGATCACAACCGCCAGCATCACGGTCAGCAATGCTTCGATAAACAGATAGGCGTTGACCTCGGCAATGCTCATCTGCCTAAGCGCAAAGAACACAAAAAACAGCGATCCATACCACAACATCCCGCGTGCCAGATGGGCATAAGGCCGCTTTGTCCGGATCGTCCGGGTACCGATAAACGTCAGGATGACCAAGAATACAGCCACTGTGGTTACCGCACGCATGGCAAGGATCTGTGCGGTCGGCACATCATGGGATACCAGCTTGGCACAGACATCGACAAAAACGCCCGATGCCATCGCCGCTGTCATCCATAAAACGCCGCGAAAATTACCGCTGAGGCGCAAAAGCGTCCCGGTCATTACCTTTGATCCTGATCACTGAAGTAAAAAGGGGGTTTCCGACAGCGGGGAGACTGCTGCGGGGTGGCGCAAGGAGACTATCTATTGATCAGCCGGAAACCCTTTTCATTCATCAGTGTGCCCGCAAAAATTGAAAAATACGAATGAGGACTTTTCAGCGATTGATGAGAATTTTTTGCCCCAAACCACTTTCAGGCCTGCTACACAGGAACGAACCATAAAAACCCTGTCCTACGGAAATGTTCGATGCGCCGCAAACTGCCCCCATTACGCGCGCTTGTCGCCTTTGAAGCCACCGCCCGCCACCAAAGTGTTAAGGCGGCAGCCGAAGAACTGCATGTCACGCAAAGTGCGATCAGTCATCAGCTTCGCCAACTCGAAGAATGCCTCGGCGTTGTCCTGTTTGTCCGCAAGGGACGTGGTTTAAGTCTAACAAAATCGGCAATACAGCTACTGCCCCGTCTAACCGAGGCACTGGACGGCATTGCCGACATAACCGGGGAAGTTGGCCCGGACAAGGGAAAGGCAATCCGCATCGGTGCACTGGCAACCCCTGCCTTGACGGTTTTGCTGAACGAGCTTGGCGGCCTGCAGGCCCGCATGCCCTCCGACATCCCTGTCCAGTTTCGCAAAATCGAATTTGATGATGATCTCGATCCGCTGGAAATTGATATCGCGCTTCAGATCGCGCCAAAAGATTTGCCGGGTCTGGATGGCTGGGTCACGGAACTTCTCACACCCGAAATTTACAATGCTTTTGCCGCGCCGGAATGGCTGGAAAAGCGCGGGCTTGATCCTTGCAATATCAATGTCGGTTCACTCGGCCCACGCGATATCCTGCTGATCGACAGCGATAGCGAACAATTTTCCCAGATTGCAAACTGGTTTGATCAGGCAACCTTCTCGCTCGATGATTGCTGGACCTTCAGCCATCACATCTGGGCACTCGAAGCCGCTCGCGCTGGTCAGGGGATCGTCGCCAGCACTGATGTCGTTGCGCGCAACTTTGTTGACCGCGGCGAACTGGTACCGCTTAATTTCCCCGATTTCGTATCGCACTGGTGGTACCGGCTACTCATACGCCCGGCTAGGGAAAAAGACCCTGCTGTAATCGCGACCGCCAACTGGATCCGCGAATTGATCAACCCGCATACGGCATCGCTGAAACGTAAAATGCTCAAGAAATAACCTAAGCATTCCCTTATATTTCTCCCGATGCCACCTAAACAACGCGCCGGGATATTGAAAAGAGCATCGGATTGTATGGAAAAAATACTGGTAACGGGCGGAGCCGGATATATCGGTTCCCATATTTGCTTGAAATTGCGCGAAAGCGGTTATCAACCTGTCGTTCTAGACAATCTGTCAAACGGTCATCGTGATGCACTCGCCAACGATATTCCCTTTGTTCGCGCGGACATTCGCGACCGCGCCGCTCTTGATGATACTTTCAAAACATTCCGGCCAACTGCGGTCATTCATATGGCTGCCTTGATTGAGGCGGGCCTTTCGATGGAAGAGCCAGCCAGTTTCTACGAAGTCAATACAGCCGGCTCCCTTAACCTGCTTGAAGCGATGCGGCAGCATGGATGTTGGCAAATCGTTTTTTCGTCAACCGCAGCCGTATATGGCAATACCAATCTGGAAATGCTTGACGA
Source organism: Thalassospira sp. A3_1 (assembly GCF_017744215.1). NCBI lineage: Bacteria > Pseudomonadati > Pseudomonadota > Alphaproteobacteria > Rhodospirillales > Thalassospiraceae > Thalassospira > Thalassospira sp. A3_1. The sequence continues at coordinate 1,126,078 of NZ_JAGHQQ010000001.1, forward strand.
GACCCTGCCAGTTCGACCTGAAAATCCGTATGGTCGCTCAAAGGCGATGATCGAAACAATGCTCGCAGACTTTTGCTCAATATATGGCTTCCGCGCCATTGCCTTGCGTTATTTCAATGCTGCCGGTGCCGATCCTGCTGGCCGTGCAGGTGAAAGGCATAATCCTGAAACACATCTTATCCCGTTGGCACTCTCGGCAGCTGCCGGACAGAGAAATGGTCTAAAAATATTCGGCAGCGATTATGACACGCCCGACGGAACCTGCATTCGTGACTACGTTCATGTTGATGATCTGGCAGCAGCCCATATCAGGGCTCTTGATTATCTGATCGCTCAGACGAATTCCTTTTTTGATATCGTGAATATCGGAACTGGAAAAGGTTGTTCCGTAAGTGACATCTTGTTGTTTTGCCAAGAAGTGACTGGTAGCAAATTTCCGATATCTACTACGGTACGTCGCCCCGGTGATCCGGCAAGGCTGATTGCCAACCCGGCAAAGGCGAAATCATTGTTAAACTGGACACCAAGATACGCAGACCCACGCGAAATGATTTCTCATGCATGGAGCTACTATTGTGACAACTCCGAAAAGTCATGAATGAACACAAATTGGTAACGTGTTCATGTGATATACGATTTTGTGAGTTACAACTTTTTTATAATTGACCAAACGGAGCGAAAATTGGCTCCTGCATCAAGAACCACCGGGGACACTGGTTCTATGCATTACTGTAATTGGGGGAATTACGTGCATAAGGTTTCTGTGATCGTTTCGACCTATAACTGGCCCGAAGCGCTTGAAATGGTTTTGCAATCGCTGATCGACCAGAAAGACAGCAATTTCGAGGTGATCGTGGCCGATGACGGGTCCGGTCCGGAAACAGCAACAACCATTGCCCGTTTGCAGCAAAAGTCTCCGGTACCAATCAAGCATTTCTGGCAGGAAGACATCGGTTATCGCCTGTCACGAGTCCGCAACGGCGCAATCAACATCGCAGAAGGTGACATTATCGTCTTTACCGACGGTGATTGCTGCCTCATGCCCGATTTCGTATCAAGTCACCGCAAAGCAGCCGAACCAGGTTGTTTTGTCACAGGAAAACGCGTTTTCCTCAAGCGACGATTCACCAACTTGGTTATGGAAAAGCGCTTTGCATTCCATAAATGGCCTCGTGCCCTTCTGTTCATACTGGGCCTTTCCGGGCAATGCAATCGCCCCTTTCAGTTCATGCCAATCCCGCAAAAAGATGAGAGTCTTTGGGCTCATCAAAATTGCTGGAAAAAAGCACAAGGCTGCAACATCGCGGCTTTTCGTCACGACATTCTGGCAATCGGTGGATTTGACGAAGCCTACGAAGGACACGGATTGGAAGACTCCGATTTTGTGTTGCGCATGATCCGGTCAGGAGTCAGACGGAAATCTGTCGAATACAGCTCACCTGTGCTTCACCTTTATCACGGACGTTCGATTGGGCAGCGACATGCAAACAAGTCAAATAACGGTGCTTATTTCAAAGAGCTTGAAGCAGATATTCACCGGTTCCAGCCAAGAAAAAGCGCGCTCATCCCGATTGCTGCTTCCGCATAAGGCTGTCGAACCGATACCGGCTCTTGGAACGGCACAGATTTCGCGATAAAAGGGGCCCCATAATTTACCGCACCCTAGGGTTTCTCGGGTGTCAGTGCGTTGCCATCACCCCGGAAACGGGCATTTGATCAAAGAATGAAAGGGATTTTCCCACATGGATCTCAGCAAGATTGCCGTTGGCAAAGATGTTCCTTGGGACGTTAACGTCGTCATCGAAATCCCGCAGGGCGGGCCGATCAAGTACGAAGTCGACAAAGACTCCGGTGCTGTCTTCGTTGACCGTTTCCTGCATACCTCGATGTATTACCCGGTCAATTACGGTTTCATCCCGAACACTCTTGGCCTTGACGGAGATCCGGTCGATGCCATGGTCATGTTCCGCGAGCCTGTCGTCGCCGGTTCGGTTATCCGCGCCCGTCCGATCGGCGTACTGATGATGGAAGACGAAGCCGGTCAGGATGAAAAACTGATCTGTGTACCGCACGATAAAATCGATCCATATTACACCGATATCAAATCCCATGAAGATCTTCCGCAAATTCTGCGCGATCAGATTCAGCACTTCTTCGAGCGTTATAAAGACCTTGAGAAAGGCAAATGGGTTAAAGTCACCGGCTGGGAAGGCGCTGAAAAAGCAGCCAAACTGATTGAAGAAGGTGTGACGCGTCTCGGCAAATAAGCCGGTTGATGTGTAATGGCTTTTACCGCCCCGCCCGGTTCTTCCGGTGCGGGGCGGCGTTATTTTGACATGAAACCAAAAAAATACATAATCTCAATTGGTTGGGGGATCTATCCGGCAAAGGATTTGTTCTGTGTCTATGTCTTCTGACAAGCGATCATATCGAACTCCATCCGCTACGATACATATCGTTGAAGCCGATATTACCGGCCTTGAAGTCGATGCCATCGTAAATGCTGCGAACGAGGTTCTTTTGCCCGGTGGCGGTGTTTGTGGTGCCATACATCGTGCTGCCGGGCCGGAACTAACGCGTGCATGTAAACCCTTGGCCCCCCTGTCCAACCGGCCATGCCCGTCTGACGCCAGCATTCAACCTTCCAGCCCAATATGTGATCCACACAGTCGGGCCTGTCTGGCACGGCGGAGATCAGAGTGAGGCCGAACTTCTCTCATCCTGTTACCGAAATTCCGTTCTCCTGGCCCGGCAGAACGGGCTGCGATCCATTGCCTTTCCCGCCATTTCCACAGGTGTTTTCGGCTACCCCGAGGATCTGGCTGCAAATATTACCGTATCAACCTTGCGTGACCTGATTGCCGCTGAGACTGCGTTGCCACAAATTTACCTTTGTTGTTTTTCAGCATCTTCCCACGATTTTCTCCAAAGCGCCCTGACATCAATACGTAATGTATCCGGGATTTAGAGTTTCGAACCGATGCACAGTAACCTGCTACTCACTACCCCGTTCGAACCTGTCGAAATGATTGTCTCGACAGATGGATTGCTCCACTTTGAAGATAGGGAATTTCGCTGTGCGCTTGGGAAAAAGGGCATGGTATCTTCCGATGCCAAGACTGAAGGAGACGGCAAAACTCCAGCAGGAATCTGGCGGTTGCATTATGTCATGTATCGTTCGGATCGTCGGCCCTGCCCACACACCGATCTTCCGGTAACGACGATTTCCTTTTCAGACGGCTGGTGCGATGATCCAGCCCATCCCGATTACAACCGACCTGTAAAGCTGCCGTTTGATGCCAGCCACGAAAAGCTGTTTCGTGAAGACGGGCTTTACAACATCATTGTCGTGCTTGGGCACAATGACAATCCACCTGTCCCCGGCAAGGGTTCAGCAATCTTCATGCATATTGCCCGACCGGACTACAGCGGTACCGAGGGCTGCATCGCCCTATCAGAACACGATCTCGAAACCGTGTTGTCGATGTGCACCGCAGAAAGCTATATCCGGATCGATATGTAAAATCATGGACTTGCCGTCACGGCAATGACACCCTAGTTTCATGCGGTAAGACATTGACCGGGACGGATCATGATTGAAGACGATTATCTCTACAAAAAAGACGGCATTTCCGGCTTCGGAGCACGCATGAGAAGTGTTTTCGGATCGCGCAAGTTCTGGCTGCGTGGCCTTGCTGTTCTTGTATTGGTTGCTGTCGTTTATTATCCGGTCGGCATGGCCATCGTGCACAAGATCGATGATAATCCTGATTTCACAGGTAACTATCAGGGTGGCAGTCATTCGGTCAGCACCGCGTCCGCCCTGATTAATCGGGAAATCAATCAGAACCGCTGGACGGCAAACGATCCCTTTTTCCTGCCAAGTGCCGCATTGGATAACATGCCGAACTTTCAGACCGGTATTGTCTATGCCCTGTCGCGCTTTGCCATTGAGCTGTCCGATCAGATCGGTCGGACTCGCGGGTCCAGTCAGGTCGATCCGGATCTGGATGATGCCGCTGGGCTCCTGAAATTCCGCGGCGACAAATGGGTTTTTGATCCCAGCATATCCCTATTACCAGGGGTTACCTCCGAACAGCAATACCGTCAGGCAATTGCCGCACTTGACCGTTACAACCAGCGCCTGGAAGACGGTCAGGCCGTTTTTGAACGCCGTGCCGACAATTTGCAGGAAACCCTGAATCGTTTTGCCAATGACCTTGGGTCCGCCTCGGCCCTGATTGATGACAAGGTCGAAGACCCGTCATTGTTTGATCGCACGGCAGATGACGTATTCTACGCCACCAAGGGGCGTCTTTACGCTTACAGCCTGATCCTGCGTGATCTGGGCACGGATTTCGAACAGGTCATCAATGAACGTCAGGTTGCGCCAGCTTGGGCAGAAATGATCGGATCGCTTCAGGCTGCTGCCGCACTTGATCCGCTGGTAGTCGTCAACGGTTCGGCTGATGGCATTATTTTTCCCAATCATCTGGCCGGGCTTGGCTTTTACCTGCTTCGCGCCCGCACCCAGATGCGTGAAATCAGCTCTATCCTGCAGCGATAAAACTGGCTCCCTAACATCGGGTAGCAGATCACGAATACCTGAGTTGCGCGCTCAGACTTGATCTTTTCCTGTTTTTGCCCCATTTAGGGCCTAACCAGATGAAATAGGGAACGCCGTGCGGGCAGGTTTTGCCCCGGCACCCAGAGTGAGAGGACAAGCCGACATGTTCATTCAAACCGAACCGACACCGAACCCGGCGACACTGAAATTCCTGCCCGGCGAGGATGTCATGGGCCGTCAGGGCACCGCCAACTTCACGGTAACCGATGCTGATGTGAAATCACCGCTGGCCCGAAAGCTGTTTGAAGTTGAAGGCATCACCGGGGTGTTTCTGGGTGGTGATTTCATCACCATTACCAAGGATGATGCCAAGGACTGGCAGACGCTGAAGCCACAAATCCTTGGCGGTATCATGGAGCATTACACCTCGGGACAGCCAGTTCTGGATCAGAATTCCGGGGCGGCCACAGGTGCAAGCACTGCGTCCGATGGCGACGATGAACTGGTCAGTCAGATCAAGGAACTGCTTGATACCCGTGTGCGCCCGGCCGTGGCACAGGATGGTGGCGATATCGTCTTCCACAAGTTCGAAGATGGCGTTGTCTTCCTTGAAATGCATGGCGCATGTTCCGGTTGCCCCAGCAGCACCGCGACGCTGAAAATGGGTATCGAAAACATGCTACGTTATTACGTGCCTGAAGTTCAGGCCGTTGAACCAGTCATGGCTGACTGATTTCCCGATTCGCAAAAATTTTTCCCGCCCGGCGCGCACAAAACGCGATGCCGGGCGTTGTCATTCCGCGCCCAACGCAAACGTGGTTAAGGGAAAATTAACCTTTGTGATATTGCAGGTTGCGATTAAACCTGCGGACGGGCATAGATAACGGCTCTTTTGAACCGACAGTTTTACTGATCTGGAGAAACATAATGAATAGCGCAAAAGAAGGCAGTTACCGTAAAATTGCGCTTGCTTCAGTGTTTGGAGCAGTAGGATTACTGTATGTTGGTATTATTGGCGGATGGGATGTGACACCGCCCCCAAAAGGAATGAGCTTTGATGAAGTGGCTGCAACCACCGTTGCACCGGAAAAGAAAAACGTCAAATCGCTCTACCGCCGCGATCCGGAAGTGATCGCGCTTAACCAGTATTATCAAAGCATCGGTTACAGCCTGTCGGGTGTACAGGAAATTCCGCGCGTCTATATCAAACGCGTCCCGAAAGGCCTGCGGGATTTGGCATCGGTTGACGAACGCAAACAGATTTTCCTGCGTATCATGTTGCCTCTTTCTCTGCGTGTGAACGAGGAAATCATGGCACGTCGCGAACGCCTGATGGCCATCCAGAGCAAGAAATATTCCGGTGACCCGATCAGCTCGGCTGAAAAAGAATGGGTTGACCAGATGCTTAAACGCTATCGCGTAACCGACGGTGGTGTGACCGCACTGCTGGAGCGCATCGATATCATTCCGCCCTCGCTGATGCTTGCACAATCAGCGGAAGAAAGCGGCTGGGGCACCTCCCGGTTCGTGCGTAAGGGCAATGCCCTGTTCGGTCAGTGGGCCTGGGATGAAGAAGGCATCGTTCCCGAGGACCGTGCTGAAGGCAAAACCCATGTGATCAAGTCGTTCAACAGCCTGATCGATAGTGTTCGCGCCTATGCACGCAACATCAACTCGCATCCGGCATATGCCGAATTGCGGGCCGAGCGCGCCAAGCTTCGCGAAGGTGGTGAAGTGGTGCTTGGCTGGGACCTCGCGGATACCCTGACCAAATATTCCGAGCGCGGTGCAGAATATGTCGACTCGCTGCATGCGATCATGCGCGTAAACAGTCTGGAGGCATTTGACGGGATCGGGTTTGCATCCGGTGACATTCCGCCACCGCCAAATGTTTTGGCTCTGCTGTCAGACTGATTGCGCGGACCATGTAAGAAAGAAGGGACCGCGCATGAGCCGGTCCTTTTTTATATTTGCCGAAGGATATTGCGGATTTAAGGCCTGTAAATCCAGCCCTTCTCGGATTTGACCAACCTGATTTCACTTTCAACGATACGTCGGTCACCGGCTTTGAAATCGCCTTCCTTCAGGGCCAGCATCTTGGTCTTCACGAGGTCGATCGCCTCGCTAACCGTATTGCCAACCGTATCAAGATCACCGGCCGACTTACCCTTTTCCGTCACATCATCTGCGAAATCAGCAATCGAACGATCAAATACCAGCTCGTAACGCACCATGACGGTCGTTTCATCATTTGCTTCTTTGATGCTGTTGGTCTTGGTCACATTTTCAACGTGGCCGACTTTGGCATACGGATCATCACGAAACCGTTCGATCACTGCTGTGGTGATTTCATCCCCGGTTGGCCCTTCCGTCGTCGCATCATCACAGGCAGACAATATCGCCAGCGACGGCAAAATCAGGAAAAATGCAAAAAAACGGTTGATGCGCTGCATCTATAAGTTCCTTGTACCTGAATGCGGTTTATGGCGCCGACCTATTACAGTCCGATGTGGCAGAAATCGGGTCAATATGCCGGTAACGAACCAGTATCAATCGTCAGGGTTGCCCAACCCATTTCCCTTTTATCTTAACGAAATCGATCTCGCGGACCACGTTAAAGCGCTGACCTTTTTCAAATTCACCATAAAGACTGGTTAGCCCTGTCAATTCGACAGTTCCAATAATACCAAGATGATCCCGAAACCGTTCGCGTTCACCCCCGGAAACCGAACCCGGATCGGCCAATATGCGGATGGCTCGGGAGAAATCCATGTCAAACACAAGTTCATACCGAACCGATACGCGACTGCGATCACCGGCAATCGGTTCGATCCCCGAAATCCTGACATCTTCAAGATGCGATACCAACCCGATCAAGGCTTCTTCATGCGACTCTTTCAAGTTGGCTGTAACGATCTCCGGCAATGGCCCGGATTCATTGCAAGCAACCAGCATCAATAGAACGGCACAAAATCCGATGCGCCATTTGCGTATAAATTCCAACGTCTCGTTCCCACGATTAACGGTTTTTTTGTTATATAACAGCCTCTTAAAGTAAAATGGCGGAGATTGCATCCGCAATTCCGCCATTTCAAAAATATTGTTTTGCTGAGGTTTAGCCGTGTTCGGCCTCGTGTGCGGCCAATGCAGCCAAATTGACAAGGTCGTTGACCGTACTGCCCATCTGGGTGATCTGTGCCGGCTTCTCGAGCCCAATCATCACCGGACCAACAACCGTACCACCGCCCAGCTTGTCCAGAAGCTTTGACGCTGTTGTCGCCGCATGAAGGGCCGGCATTACAAGCACGTTGGCTGGACCGGAAAGGCGGCAGAACGGATAAAGCTTCAACAGTTCGGTATCAAGCGCCACATCCACCGCAATATCACCATCGAACTCAAAGTCGACATTACTGCGTTCAAGGATGCCAACCGCCTCGCGGATACGGTCCGTATCAGCACTCCAGGGGTTGCCAAACGTCGAATGCGACACCATCGCCACGCGTGGCTCATGACCAAGCTGACGGGCTTTCTCGGCCGCCTGGATCGCAATCTCGGCAAGCTGCTCGGCATCAGGCATGTTATGCACGCGCGTATCCGCAATAAACACGGTGCGGCCTTTGGCAATTGCAATCGAAAGACCCATCGGGATTTCACCCGGCTTGGCATCAATTACCGAACTGATATCGGTAAAGCTGCGATGGAAGTTGCGCGTCAATCCGGTAATCAGGCCGTCCGCATCACCTTTTGCCACCATGACAGCGGCAAAGACGTTGCGCTTCTGGTTGACCATACGCTGGCAATCACGCCACAGGAAACCTTTACGTTGCAGGCGGCCATACAGGAACTCGGCATATTCCTTGTTCTTGTGCGAAAGTGCCGCGTTGCTGATTTCAACGCCTTCAAGGCTTTCAATACCAAGCGATTTGGCCGATTCAGCGATCCGGTCCTCACGCCCGATCAGGATCGGGGTACCATAACCGGAATTGCGATACGCCACCGCTGCCCGAATAACCGTTTCTTCTTCGCCCTCGGCAAAAGCTATGCGTTTCGGATGCGCCCTTACATAGTCGGAAATCAGCTGCAGATGTGCCGCAGTCGGGTCAAGGCGCCCGCGCAGCTGATTTTCATATTCGGCCATATCGATGATCGGGCGACGTGCCACACCGCTATCCATCGCGGCTTGCGCAACGGCCTTGGGCACCGCAATGATCAGACGCGGGTCAAACGGTGCAGGAATGATATATTCCGGACCATATTGCAGGCGACGACCGGAATAAGCCGCCGCAACCTCGTCAGGAACATCTTCACGCGCCAGCGACGCCACCGCGTGGGCCGCGGCAATTTTCATGTCTTCGTTGATTGTCGATGCCTGCACATCAAGTGCACCGCGGAAGATATAGGGGAAGCCAAGTACGTTGTTGATCTGGTTGGCATAGTCCGAACGACCGGTTGCACAGATAGCGTCATTGCGGATCGCAGCGACTTCTTCCGGACTGATTTCGGGATCCGGGTTTGCCATGGCAAAAATAATCGGCTTTTTAGCCATGCTTTTAACCATGGCCGAAGTGACCGCCCCCTTAACCGATAGGCCAAAGAATGCATCCGCCCCGTCCATCGCTTCTTCCAACGTGCGGGCATCTGTTTCGGCGGCATGGGCTGATTTCCACTGGTTCATGCCATCTTCGCGGCCTTTATAGATAACCCCGCGCGAGTCACACATGATGACATTGTCGGGCGAGACACCCATGCTTTTGACCAGTTCGCAACATGCGATGGCCGCAGCACCCGCACCGTTGATGACCAACTTGATGTCTTCAAGCTTGCGCCCGGTTAGGTCGCAGGCATTGATCAGACCGGATGCGGCAATAATTGCTGTACCATGCTGGTCATCATGGAAGACCGGAATATCCATCAGTTCGCGCAGGCGTTGCTCGATGATGAAGCATTCCGGGGCCTTGATGTCTTCAAGGTTGATCCCGCCAAACGACGCGCCAAGGAAGCGCACGCAATTGACGAACTCGTCGACGTCTTCGGTAGATACCTCCAGGTCAAAACCGTCAACATCGGCAAAACGCTTGAACAGGACCGCCTTGCCTTCCATTACCGGCTTGGATGCCAGCGCACCCAGATTGCCAAGTCCCAGAACGGCCGTACCGTTTGAGATCACGGCAACGATATTGCCCTTGGACGTATAGTCATAGGCCGTCGCCGGGTTCTTGGCAATTTCGAGGCATGGCACCGCCACACCTGGTGAATAGGCAAGTGAAAGATCGCGCTGTGTGGTCAGCGGCTTCGACGGAGTGATTTCGATTTTTCCGGGGCGGCCACTTGAATGAAACAGCAGCGCTTCGCGGTCACGAACCTTGATTTCTGAATCTGACATGTATTTTCACTGACGCTTGCGTGGTGGGTTGGAAAGCGGTGAGGATCTGTATTCTGTATTCCGGCAATCAGGTGTGGAGCCATCCTGCCGGACCGCCCAATAAATCAGGCTTCGCGCCCCGGGTCAAAGGCGACGTTAACGGCAACCGCAAAATTACGTAGCGTTTTCCGTATGTTGCAGCGCATCATAATCCAACAAAACATGAAAAAGGCGATCACTCATGATCGCCTTTGACGTTTCACCAAACGATATCCGCTACAGTGAAAAAATCCGACATACGTGCCAGATCAAGGAACTAGCCCTGATGCAGGTGGATATTTTCCGCACCATACTTTTTCAGGATTGAGGTCGCCGTGGCTTCTGCATCGTCGTTGTCGGGATCAATCCTCACCCAAAGGATCACAGAACCGGCATTGATCGCACGTGCGAAATCCTCGGTATGCGGAGTGGATGTCACTTCTTCGATAAATTCTCGCAGTGCTACTGCGCCCACACCGGCACCAATCGCAAGTGCCACCGGCGCGGTTGCCGCCCCGCCAAACAGCGCAATGGCCCCCGATGCCACCAAAGGCACCTCGTATTTTGCTTCACCAACCAGTGCGGTCAGCACATCGGACCAGGACCGACCATCCGCCCCGGCAACATCGATCGATTCATGGGAACTTAAAACCGACAGATCCGTGCGCGAAAATCCGCTATCGCGCAATTCCCGAACCGCGGCATCAAAGCTGTCTTTTGTCTCGAACAATCCAACCAGTTCCGGTGCCTGACGGGTCGCTTGGTCTGCTGCCATCTTCTTAGTCTCCTTGGTCACTGGTCAAAGGACGGCAAATCAGCGATGATCGCGCTGCTTTGCTGCCTGCGTATCTTAACATATTTTACAGAAAATCAGGCATTGCAATGGCATAGGTCAAAAACGGCTACCGGGCCGTTTCATCCCCTCGTCAATGCCTTCAGGGTTTGCTATCACACTCGTCATGAACAATATTGCCGATCCTTCCGATACCAAAACCGTCCCACTTTCGTTCGATACTGAAGGTGCGACCCCGATGATGATGCAGTTCCTTGAAATCAAGGAACAGTATCAGGACTGCCTTCTGTTTTACCGGATGGGCGACTTTTACGAGCTGTTCTTCGACGATGCCGTGAAAGCGGCCGAGGCGCTCGATATCGCACTGACAAAACGCGGCAAGCACCAGGGTAACGAAATTCCCATGGCCGGTGTTCCGGTCCACAGTCACGAAACCTATTTGCAGCGTCTGATCCGCAAAGGTTTCCGTGTTGCCGTTTGTGAACAGATGGAAGACCCGGCCGAAGCCAAAAAACGCGGTGCCAAATCCGTGGTCAAACGGGGTGTCGTTCGTTTGATCACGCCTGGTACCCTTACCGAAGACAGCCTTCTGGATGCCCGGCGCCATAACTATCTGGCCGCCGTATCCGAGGTCCGCGGTAAAGTCGGTCTGGCGTGGCTTGATATGTCGACTGGCGATTTTTATGTCCAGCCCTGCGATATGGGGGGGCTTCCGGCTGCACTGGCACGTCTTGATGCAGGTGAACTTCTGATATCGGACAAACTTCTGAACCGTTCGGAAATGTTCGATATCTATGCTGAATATAAAAACATCATTACCCCGCAGCCCGCATCGCGCTTTGATGCCGAAAATGCCCAGTTGCGCCTGAAGAAACTTTACGAAGTCGCCGCACTTGATGCATTCGGCGGCTTTGAAGTTGCCGAACTTTCCGCTGCCGGTGCCCTGATCGATTATGTCGATCTGACCCAGAAGGGCCAGATGCCGCGCCTTTCTCCACCGCAACGCATGGCTGCGGGTGCCGCGATGGAAATCGATGCCGCCACCCGGCGGTCGCTGGAACTGACCCAGACCCAATCAGGCGAACGCAGGGGATCGCTTCTTTCGGTCATCGACCGGACCCGGACGGGTGCCGGCGCGCGGTTGCTGGCCGCCCGCCTGTCCGCACCACTGACCGATGCGAGCACGATCAATAAACGTCTTGATCTGGTTTCATATTTCCATGATCGCGATGCCCTGCGGTCCGATTTGCGGTCCGCCCTCGACGAATGCCCCGATATTGAACGTGCGCTGTCGCGTCTTTCGGTAGGCCGTGGCGGCCCGCGCGACCTTGCTGCGATGCGCGATGGCCTGGCCTGTGCCTTTGCAATTGGCAACCTTCTGCACAAGCCCGATGGCGGCAATGACGGGCTAACGACCCAGCCTGCTGCACTTGTCGATCATCTGACCGATATGGGCCATCACGGCGATCTGGTTGATTTGCTGCGCCGGTCGCTCAGCGAGAATCTGCCGCTGCTGGCACGTGACGGCGGCTTTATAGCGGGCGGCTATCACCCACCGCTTGATGAACTGCGCATGCTTTCAAGCGAAAGCAAAAAGCTGATCGCCAATCTTCAAGCCCGCTATACCGAACAAACGGCCATCACCAGCCTTAAGGTCAAGCACAACAACGTCCTTGGCTACTTCATCGAAGTACCGGCCAAGCAGGCCGACCGGATGATGGAAATCGATGAATTTATTCATCGCCAGACCATGGCTAATGCGGTCCGTTTTACCACAGTCGAGTTATCCGAACTCGAAAGCAAGGTTTCCAAGGCCGGGGATCAGGCGCTTGCGCTTGAACTTGAACTGTTTGACACACTGGTCTCAAATGTACTTGAACATGCCGATGCCATTGCCCGCTGCGCACAGGCGCTGGCCGAACTTGATGTGTCGGCCGCCTTGGCCGAACTGGCGCGTGATCAGGGATGCATCCGCCCGACCATTGATGACAGCCTTGCCTTTGATATTCGTGGTGGTCGCCATCCGGTGGTGGAAGCCGCCCTGCGCGAAAATGGCGACAGCCCCTTTGTCGCCAATGACTGCCGCCTTGAAGGCGAACAAAGCCTGTGGCTGATTACTGGCCCTAACATGGCCGGTAAATCGACTTTCCTGCGGCAGAATGCCCTGATCGCGGTTCTGGCCCAAATCGGTGCCTTTGTGCCCGCTGAAACCGCCCATATCGGTGTGATTGACCGGCTGTTTTCGCGCGTCGGGGCAGCGGATGATCTGGCGCGTGGCCGGTCGACCTTCATGGTTGAAATGGTCGAAACCGCCGCCATCCTTAATCAGGCATCCGATCGTTCACTGGTGATCCTTGATGAAATCGGGCGCGGCACGGCAACATTTGATGGTCTTTCAATTGCGTGGGCGGTTGTTGAAAACCTGCACGAAGTCAATAAATGCCGTGGCCTCTTCGCAACCCACTATCATGAACTCACAGCCCTTGCCGCCAAGCTTGCCCATCTGTCCTGTCACACCATGCTGATCAAGGAATGGCAGGGCGAAGTCGTCTTCCTCCACGAAGTTGGCGCGGGCAGTGCGGATCGGTCTTATGGCATTCATGTCGCCCAGCTTGCTGGCCTGCCCAAACCGGTAATCAAACGCGCCGAACAGGTGCTTAAGACCCTTGAAAAGGGCGAACAGGGCGGTGCCGTTTCAAAACTGGCTGACGATCTGCCGCTTTTTGCTGCCGCGATTGAGCAGGTTAAACAGGAAGAAAAAGTCAAAACCCCGGCATTATCGCCGTTACAGAAGGCTCTTCTGGACGCGGTGGGTGAAATCGATCCCGACAACATGACCCCGCGCGAAGCCCTTGACGCGCTATATCGTTTGCGTGCCATGCGCGATTGATTCCGGGTCGCCGAAAAATAACGGTCGGTCATCGCATTAAAAGCAGGCACTTTGCCCTTATATCAGGCAAGTGCCTGTTTGCTTTTTGATGCTACACTCTCTGGAGGGCCGCTTGCGACTGGCATTGGCAATACGGCATGCCATATGCATTGGGACATGCCCAAAGGGCAACCTGCCTATTCATATCTAACTGGCCAAACCAGACCCGACCCAAGGAAACCGCTTCAAGTGACGTATAGAATCAAGAAACAGCGCGAAATCATCGACCGCCGCAAAATCTTTGCCGAGCTTGAGTCCATCGCTGCCAATGCTGAGCTGACATCCTTCAAACAGCGTGCGGAAATCCTCAAACGCCTCAAAACCGTTCTGGAAGACGGCCGTAAGGTCATTCGTGCCCGCTTCGAAGAAACGAATTCCGGGCAGGACGCGGTCTTCTCCAACAGCTTCCTGATCGATCAGATCGTGCGTTTGATCCACGATTTCGCCCTGAAATTCGTCTATCCGCTACACAATCCAACCAATGAACAACGCATGGCGGTTGTCGCAGTTGGCGGTTACGGTCGTGGCGACATGGCGCCGCAATCCGATGTCGATATCCTGTTTCTGTTTCCCTACAAACAAACCGCGCATGGCGAACAGGTTGTCGAATACATCCTTTATATGCTTTGGGATCTGGGGCTTAAGGTCGGTCATGCCACCCGCTCGATTGATGATTGCCTGCGCATGGGTAAACAGGACATCACCATCCGCACAAACCTGCTTGAAAGCCGGTTCGTCTGGGCGGATGAGGATGTCTATAAAACCTTCCGCACCCGTTTCATGGAAGAACTGGTCAAGGGCACCGGGCTTGAATTCATCGAAGGAAAGCTAAACGAACGCGATGAACGTCACATCCGCATGGGTGATTCACGTTATGTCGTTGAACCCAACGTCAAAGACGGAAAAGGCGGCCTTCGCGATCTTCATACCCTGTTCTGGATTGGCAAATACCTATACCGCGTCAGCAACCCGCTTGAACTGGTCGACCTCAAGGTGCTGACCCGCAAGGAAGCACAAGGATTTCTGAAAGCACAAAACTTCCTGTGGTCGGTACGCTGCTGGCTGCACTACCTCACCGGGCGTGAAGAAGACCGCCTGACATTTGATATGCAGCGCGATATTGCCGATAAGCTTGGCTATACCGATCATGCAGGCGCGTCAGGCGTCGAACGCTTCATGAAACACTATTATCTGATGGTGAAGCATGTCGGCAACCTGACCCGCATCTTCTGTGCTGCCCTTGAAGAACGTCATCAACGCAAACCCCTGATTCGCTTTCCGGCCCGCTTCTTTGGCAGCAAGGAAGTCGACGGTTTTCAGCTACGCAATGATCGCCTGACGGTCGATAGCCTCGAAACCCTTCAAAATGATCCGATCCAGATTTTACGCCTGTTTCTTGTCGCCCATCAGAACGGGGTTGGCATTCACCCCGAAACACTGCGATGGGTGACGCAAAGTCTGAAACTGGTTGATCACAAGCTGCAAAAAGATCCGGCCGCAAACGAGGTCTTCCTTGAAATCCTCACCCACCGCGATACCCCGGATATCCCGCTTCGCAAAATGAACGAGGCTGGATTGCTGGGCCGCTTCATCCCGGATTTCGGTCGTGTCGTTGCCCAGATGCAATATGACATGTACCACACCTATACGGTGGATGAGCATACCATCCGTGCGATTGGCATATTGAACCAGATCGAACGTGGCGAGCTGGCCGAAGAAGCCCCGGTTGCCACCCGCATCATGGAAAAGGTGATTTCACGTCGCGTGCTTTATGTCGCGGTATTACTCCATGATATAGCCAAAGGCCGGGGCGGTGATCATTCCGAACTCGGTGCCGAAGTCGCCGAAAAGCTATGCCCGCGTCTCGGTCTGTCTCCTGCTGATACCGAAACTGTCGCTTGGCTGGTTAAGGCCCATCTGTGGATGAGCCTGACCGCATTCAAGCGCGATCTGAACGATCCGACTACCATTCGCGCCTTTGCCGATCTGGTCCAGTCACAGGAACGGTTGCGTTTGTTGCTGTGCCTCACGGTTGCCGATATCCGGGCCGTAGGTCCGAATGTCTGGAATGGGTGGAAAGCGACGCTCCTACGCGAACTTTTCTATGCCACCGATGATCTGCTTTCGGGCGGCCTGAATGCCGACAGTCGCGATTCGCGCGTCGCTCGCGCCCAGCAGGAATTGCGTAATGCCCTTACCGCACCCGGTTCTGACTGGTCAGAACAGGATGTCGAGGATTTCATCGATCGCGGCTATCCTTCCTACTGGCTCAGTTTTGATACCGAAACCCATGTACGTCATGCCCATCTGACCCGTGATGCCAAGGCAAGCGGGGCGGACATCACGGTCGATATGCGCATCGAAACCGACATCGACGCCACCGAAATTATTGTTCACACCACCGACCATCCTGGCCTGTTTTCCCAGATTGCCGGGTCGATGGCGCTTTGCGGGGCCAACGTTGTCGATGCCAAAATCCTGACCCTTGCCGATGGTATGGCGCTTGATACCTTCTTTATCCAGGATACCAATGGCGAGGCATTTAACGACAAAGCCAAGCTCGAAAAACTGCGCGAAACGCTTGAACAGGTGATTTCGGGTCGTCTGCGTCCCAGTCAGGAAATCGAACGCCGCCAGATCAAGGATAACAAGCACCGCACGGCAGTCTTCAAGGTCGAGCCAAACGTCATCATCGACAACAAGGCCAGCCGCACCCACACCGTGATCGAAATCACCGCGCGTGACCGGCAAGGTCTGCTTTACGATGTCACCCGCACGTTGCGCGATTTGTCGCTGCAAATCGCTTCAGCCCGTATTTCAACCTTTGGCGAACGCGCGGTTGACGTTTTCTACGTCAAGGATGTGTTTGGTTTGAAAATTGACAGCCGCACCAAGTTTCTGCAGGTCAAGGAAACCCTGACACAGACATTGGAAAACGGCTGAACACGATCCCGAAAACACAAAATCCCCGCCCCTGCGATTGGCCAAACGCCAAATCGCCCCGGCGGGGATCCGTGTTCAATGGCGCAAGCGCCATGATCGAATTCTGTTTTGTATCGGAAGTTTGAACGGACGAGGGCTGGTCGGTCCTGAAACCTGATGTTATGGCCTGTTGTCCCGTAACATCATATTCCTCGGAGTGCAGCAGGTTGAGGTGGAGCGCCTTTATCCCTCGTCCGGTCAGAATAGCGAGGCTCGCGTCCCAACGAATCCTCAGCGAGATGCAATCTATGAGGAATGCGACATATTTTCTGTGACGGCTATCACAACCAGCTGAATTTTTTACAAAAACACGCGCCATTTCACAAAAGTTCAACGTTCGGACGTCATTGTGCATAGAATATAATCCCGCTTTAACCACCGCCAATCCGCCGTCATTACGAGTTATTCACTTTCGACTGGCAGATTTCATACCTGCCGAGCTGGCTACATCTTTGCTGCCATAAAAACATACTCTGGTTCATAATCTAATTCGGATTTGATCGCGAATGTCGCTTGTACGTTCCATTGCCACGGTCAGTGGTTTTACCCTGCTCTCGCGTCTTTTGGGCTTTGCCCGTGACATCATGATTGCCGCAATGCTCGGTGCTGGTGGCATGGCAGATGCCTTTTTTGTTGCGTTCAAATTCCCCAACCTGTTTCGCCGCCTGTTTGGCGAAGGCGCGTTTAACGCTGCCTTTGTGCCCTTACTGGCCAGTGATATCGAAAAACGCGGCATTGATATTGCGCGCGAATTTGCCGCACGCGCCATGTCGATGCTGATCCTGATTACCGGATTTCTGGTGGCGATCATCGAAATCACCATGCCCTGGGCGATGCATGTTTTTGCACCAGGCTTTGCCGAAGACCCGGAAAAATTCGCCCTTGCCGTCGAACTGTCCCGTATTACCTTCCCTTATCTCGCTTTCATTTCGACTGTTGCCCTGATGTCAGGGGTTCTGAACACCCTGCACCGCTACGCCGCTGCCGCTGGTGCCCCGATCATTCTTAATATCTGTCTGATTGGTGCCCTTCTGGGGCTGACACCCATGACCGAAACCCCCGCTCATGCCCTGTCATGGGGGGTTGCGATTGCCGGTGTCGCTCAGTTCATCTGTCTGGTGATTGCCTGCAAGCGCGCCGGTTTTGCCATCAAATGGCAATTGCCCAAAATTGATGACCGCGTGAAACTGCTGGGCAAACGAATGATCCCGGGCATGATCGGTGCAGGCGTCTATCAGTTGAACCTTATGATTGATACCATGCTGGCATCTCTTGTTTCGGATGGTGCGGTATCCTGGCTTTACTACGCTGACCGCGTCCATCAATTACCGCTTGGCGTCATAGGCATTGCAATTGGCACTGCCCTGCTGCCTACCCTTTCGCGCCAGCTTCAGGGTTCAGACCCGAAAATCGCAATGTATAGCCAGAATCGCGGTATCGAAATCGCCTTGCTGCTGACGCTGCCTTCTGCCGTCGCACTTGGTGTGATGGGGATTCCGATTATCAATGTCCTGTTTGAGCGCGGCGCCTTTGGCACCAGTGAAACACTGATGACCGGAATGGCCCTGACCATTTTTGCCTTTGGCCTGCCCGCGTCCGTTCTGGTCAAGGTTCTGGCCCCCGGCTTTTTCGCACGCGAAGACACCAAAACCCCGATCCGCATCGGCATTACCGCCATGGTGATCAATATCGTGCTGATTGTCGCCCTGATGCCGGCATTTGGCCATCTTGGCATCGCAGCCGCGACCTCGACTTCGGTCTGGATCAATGCCCTGTCACTGGGATGGATTTTGCACAAACGCGGCGATCTTGTTTTTGACGACCGACTCAAACGCCGCGTTCCGCGCATCCTGCTGTCATCGGTATTGATGGGGGTGGCGCTATGGTTTGCCATCACCTGGCTTTGGCAGAATGATGCACTGTCGATCACGCGCATCATTACCATGGCCGGTCTGGTCTGTGGCGGATTACTGGTTTACGCAATTACCGCCCAGCTTTGCGGTGCCACCAGTTTTTCCGAACTCAAGACCACGCTGAAACGCGGCAAAACCGTCTGAGTACGGATATTGCATGTTATTTCGGTCATTTCGGGACAAGCCGCTTGACCAAATCCGGTCCGGCGGCTTAACTCCCGCCCGAAGATTTGCAGGCTCGTCCGCCGGCGGGTGTCCAAAACCTGGCGGAGCATGCAGGTCACTCAACATATTTTTTGGAAATGGACGACATCGTTATGGAACGTGTTTTTTCAGGTGCTCAGCCCACCGGTAATCTTCATCTTGGCAACTATCTTGGCGCGATCCGCAACTGGGTCACCCTTCAGAAGGATTTCGAATGCATCTTCTGCGTCGTTGACCTTCATGCCATCACCGTCTGGCAAGAGCCCAATGAACTGCGTTCCAATATCCGCGAACTTGCTGCCAGTATGATTGCATCTGGCATCGATCCGGAAAAACATGTCCTGTTCAATCAAAGCCAGGTTTCGGCCCATGCTGAACTGGCTTGGATTTTCAACTGTGTCGCGCGCATCGGCTGGCTCAATCGCATGACCCAGTTCAAGGAAAAGGCTGGCAAGAATCGTGAAAACGCATCACTTGGTCTTTATGCCTATCCGAGTCTGATGGCAGCCGACATTCTGGCTTACAAGGCCACCCATGTGCCAGTTGGCGAAGACCAGAAGCAGCATCTTGAACTGACCCGCGACATCGCGATCAAATTCAACAACGATTTCGGTGTCGAGTTTTTCCCACAACCAGATCCGCTGATCCTTGGCCCGGCAACGCGTGTGATGTCGCTGCGTGACGGTTCGAAAAAGATGTCGAAATCGGATGCATCGGACATGTCGCGTATTAACATGACGGATGATGCCGATACGCTGGCCAAGAAAATCCGCAAGGCCAAAACCGATCCGGAACCGCTGCCAAGCGAAGCCGCCGGTCTTGAGGGCCGCCCCGAAGCCAAGAATCTGATCACCATCTATGCGGCCTTGACCGATGCAAATGTCGCTGACGTTTTGGCCGAACATGGTGGAACCCAATTCTCGGGCTTCAAGCAGGCTCTGACAGATGTCGTTGTCGAAAAACTGGCACCGATCACCGAAGAAATGGCACGTCTCAAGGCCGATAACGCCTATATCGACGCAATTCTGGCAAAGGGTGCAGAACGTGCCAATGCAATTGCCCAACCGATCCTCAAAGAGGTCAAGGAAATCGTTGGTTTCCTGAACAGCTAGGATTTTATTGCCAAATCAAAACAAAAACCGGCAATCATATGACTGCCGGTTTTTTTATGCCTCGAGATCTGATGATCAGATCGAATTGCCCACAGGCTGCTGGCGGCTTTGCTGCATTGCCTGATATTTTTTCAATCCGTCCATCATGGTCTGGCTGAACCAGACACCGACCGGCTCGTCATTCTGCACATGGGTTTGCGCTTGCTCCATCAAGGGATGGACGGTTTCGACCTCGGCTGCACTATCGTTGCGCGCAACTTGCCGGGTATTGATAGCGCCATCATTGCGGTTGGCCTGATTGCTAACCGTGGGTTTATCCTGCGCAACTGCATTGGTCGACGCAACAGCATCATTTGCCATCGTCTGCGCGCGATCACGGCCAAGGGCCGCATTAAAGCGTGCCGCCATTTCCGCAGCACTCAACGGGCCTTGTTGCCCCTGCTGTGCTGATAGTCCTGTATTGGGCTTCTGCGATGCCGCCTGTTTGGTCACATCATCCTGATTAAGCTTGGCATATTTTGCGTCGCGCGCGGCAATTTCCGGAGACACACCAAATTGCGAAGGACCACGGCTCAGACGGCCGGAACTTTGTGCACGTGCCCAGACCGTATCGCCATTATCGCTGTTAAAGGAAGCGCGCTGGATCATGCCCTGATGACCATTGCGGCTGACTTCTGCAGCCCGCATAGTCATGTTTGATGCGATATCGGTCTGTCCGGCACGGGCTATCGCCACGGCCAGTTCGGCCGGATCGGCATCCTGTGCATTGATATTCGTGCCAGCAACATCATCGCCTGCCTGCGCTAAAAGGCGCTGGGCGGCCTGGATTGCCGGATCATCGGAAGGTGCTGCTGGTTGCGGGGCAACCGACTGCGCCACGGTTTGCGCTGTGGTCGGGCTGGTTACCAGTTTGGTACCGGTATTACTGTCTACACCACCCCACGGCGTCACCAGATCAGCCGCATTGTATGCGTTCGTACCGGATTTGGCTGCCGCGGCTGACGCGCCGTTCATTGCCAGCGTTTCAACACCGGCCACCGGGGCGACATTGGTAATAGTTGCCTGTTCGGCCGGATCAACCGGCAGGCCATTGATACCCGCCATTGATGTATCGCCAGCCGCCCACGGCAGAACAAGATCGCCTGCACCAGCGGTGGCGACACCGGCACCGGATGCATCAGCTATCGCAGGCAGGTCTGCCGGGGCTTGGTCGTCCTCGAACATTGCCATGATGTGCGAACCGGTATCCTCTCCGGTCGTCAGATCGACAACCGCATCAACGGCTGCACCGGCCAGACCGAAAATACCGCCAAACAAACCACCGCCGACAACCCGCGCACCATTCCCCAGCTCGTCACCGGTGATGCTGCGGTAAATCATGCCCACGCCGGGGATATGCTGCAAAGGATTGATCACGTCGAGGAAATCGGTGAATTCAAAGCCGTCATCGCCGAATACATATTCGGAAAAGCTTCGTTCTTCCGGCTCACCATCGACAAGCTGCTTGGCCGCACTTGATCCGGCAGACGCGCTACCAGCCGTTCCGCTTGCAATGCTTGCCCCGTTACCGGGCGATATTTGCCGCCAATCTGCACCAATCGACATGTCTGTCCTCCTCTTGCCGACTATTCTGCAAAAGGAGTGCCAGTTTTGGTATTTATCAATTCGTTGATTTTAAAAGGATTTTTAGAATTCAGACATGACGTAAAACTACCCGTCGGAATCTTCTGCCGGGTGGCAATCAGGAAGGTCATGATAATGCCTCCTTGCTGTTAACCCACGCGAGCCGTCATGCGCGGATTAAAACAGGTGACCAGCCCGATCCTTCTTGGTCTGAAGGTAAAATTCGTTATGACCGTTGGAAGGAAATTTGTGCGGTACGCGTTCAACCACGGTCACGCCCCAGCTTTCAAGTCCGGTAAGCTTTTCGGGGTTGTTGGTCAAAAGCCGAACGGTTTCAAAGCCCATCTGGCGCAGCATCTCAGCCGCCGGGCGATAAATACGTTCATCGGCATCAAAGCCAAGTTCCTCGTTGGCATCAAGCGTATCAAATCCGCGGTCCTGCAACGCATAGGCACGCAGCTTGTTCACAAGCCCGATACCGCGCCCTTCCTGTCGCAGATAAAGGATAATCCCGCCCTGCCCGCTTTTGGCAATTTCGGCAATTGCCCCGCGCAATTGCGGCCCGCAATCGCACCTGAGCGATCCGATCAAATCCCCGGTAAAGCACTCCGAATGCAAGCGGATCAAAACCGGCTGATCATGTGCCGGTTCATCGATCACAATCGCCAGATGTTCCTGGCCGCCATCTTCGGGACGAAACGCAATCACCGTGGCATTTTCGGCATTTTCCAGCGGCACGCGCGCTTCACTGACCTGACGCAGCGTCGCAGCGGATGCGTCTTCGTATCCGTTGATGCTCTCAGACTGCAGCACCAGAAGGTTCTGCACCTTCGACAACATTTCAAGCTGTTCGGGGTCAACTGGTGCTGTCACCACCGCCGGTAGCAACCGAGCCAGCTTCGCAAGGCGAATGGCTGCACTTTCGGCCATATTAACCGGGCGCCATGCACCGGCAGGCATGCTTTCAAGTTCCAGCAACGGATTGGCGATCTCGGCCAGGGTCTGCGCATCAACACCGGACTTTTTTGCACTTACAAAAGCAATGAAATGATCGTTCTTGCAGGCCTTTCCCAGTGACTTGGCCCGCACGCGCGGCAAAACAATCGCGGTATTTCCGCTTTTACCTGCAATGTCATGAAGCCTTGTCAGCCCGTGATCCGAAAGCGGTTCAGCGGCAATAACTGCAACACAATGGGCAATGCCGTTTGCCTGTCCCTGAACCAGAACAATTTCACCACGCCGCAAATCGGCAACAGCACGCGATACGGTCACCAGATCGGTCGCGGAAACATTGGCTTTCGATGGCACGGCAGCAGATTGGGTCATTGCAGTCTTTGTTTCTTCAGGGTCTGTCACGGATGATCACAACATCGCGATCCGGTCGGTATGGGGCTGGATAAGATGCACGTCAATGGGCTAAAGCGAAAACAGTTTGTTCTTGAAAACGCAGTATGAGACTCTAATCCTAAGTATATGGCGGGCCTACGAGAACAATGCCACAAAAAGAACCGTCGGCAGGCTCAGAATATAGGCGGGATTTAGCAAGCAGCAAGGGATGGCGAATGTCGACAGGTAAACAGGTTCTGGTGGTTGAAGATGACGCGGCACTGAGTCAATCTCTCACCGAACAGCTCCGGCTTCATGAGGAATTCGAATGTGTCGTTGCCAATAGCGGCCAAAACGCCCTCGAAGTCGCCAAAGAAAATTACTACGACATTATCCTTCTTGATGTCGGTCTGCCCGATATGGATGGCCGCGATGTCTGCAAACTGATGCGACGCGCCGGGGTCAAATCCCCGATCATCATGCTGACCGGTGCCGATAGCGATTCCGACACGATCCTGGGCCTTGAATCGGGTGCCAACGACTATGTTACCAAACCGTTCCGCCTGAACGTGCTGCTGGCGCGCATTCGTGCCCATATCCGCCAGCACGAACAAAGCGAAGACGCTGTTTTCGTTATCGGGCCATACAGCTTTCAGCCCAGCGCCAAACTTCTGATCGAAACAGCGACCGAGAAAAAAGTTCGCCTTACGGAAAAGGAAACCTCGATCCTGAAATTCCTGTTCCGCGCTGGCGACAAGCCGGTCACACGCGAAACCCTGCTTGATGAGGTTTGGGGCTATAACGCCGGGGTGACGACCCACACGCTGGAAACCCACGTCTATCGCCTGCGCCAGAAAATTGAAAAGGATCCATCAAACGCGACGATTCTGGTGACAGAACCGGGTGGTTATAAACTGGTTCCCTGATCCGCGCGCGTGCTCCCCCTTGAAATCATGCCAATTTGCAAGAAATCCGCCGGACCAAACCGTCCGGCGGTTTTTTTGATTTTTTCGTCACAAAACGGCTTTGAATGCGTCCTATACTTCTGGCCAAGTTATCCACATTTTTTGGCAGATTCCGGATTTTGCTCAAAAACAACGCTTTAATGGTCTTAAACCGGCCTAAACAGCACTTTATTTGCAATAAGATCGGCTGAAATTGCATTTTTGGCGCTCATGAATGGCACCTTCTGGCAATTTAATAGCCCCGCGACCCAAAAATGGCTGTCCCAACGCGGATATGTGTCGCGCCAAGCCGGATTGCCGCCTCGTAATCACCACTCATTCCCATGCTGCGAATGGTCAGGCCATGACGGTCGGCGATTTTACCCAATAGCGCAAAATGCGGTGCCGGTTCCTCATCCACTGGCGGTATGCACATAAGTCCCTTGATCGGCAATTTCAGGCGTTCGATACAATCGATGATGAACGCATCGGCATCCGCCGGGGCTATGCCTGCCTTTTGCGGTTCTTCACCGATATTGATCTGGATATAAAGGTCGGGGCATTCACCGGTATTGTCACGGTGTTTTGCCAGCGCATTGGCAAGTTTTGGCCGGTCAACGGTCTCAATCACATCAAACAGGGCAACAGCATCCTTCAGCTTGTTGGTCTGAAGTGGCCCGATAAGGTGCAGCTCGATATCGGGGAACTGTTCGCGCAAGCCCGGCCACTTTCCTGCGGCTTCCTGCACCCGGTTTTCACCAAACACCCGACGCCCGGCGACAAGTGCAGGGCGCACATGACCTGCATCATGATTCTTGCTGACGCAGATCAGGGTCACATCGCTGTTTTCGCGGCCAACCACCGCACAGGCTGTGTCGATATTTTGCTGAATTTTGGCAAGATTGGCCGCGATATCGGCATTGCCGGATGACAGAATATGATCGCTCATGGATGATGGCCCAAATCGGAACAGGAATCGGTTGAATAGAATCGGGATACTATCAATGGATGCCACACTGGCAAAGCAGGCACGCCAACTCAATTTACGCAATGGCGGCCCGAACTGCCCGATCCCGTCGATCGTGCTGATGACCGATGAAAAGCGCCTGCCCGATCCGGTCCCGGCTATCATCGGCCTGCCACACCGAAGTATGGTGATCTTTCGTCATTACGGTCTCGCGCCTGCGGACCGCACCAAACTAGCCTACCGGGTCCGACGCACCTGCCGCCAATACGGCCATCTCTGTCTGATCGCCGATGATCTGGCATTGGCATTGCAACTTGAGGCCGACGGTATCCATTTGCCGGAATACCGCATCAGGAAAACACCGCATGCCTATCGGCAAATTCCACGCGACATGCTTGTGACGTCTGCTTGCCACAGCATGCAAACGCTGCACCTGCTCGCACTTCTTACCCCCGATCAACGCCCGGACGGGGTTCTGATCTCGCCGGTTTTTGCCACCGAAAGCCATCCTGACCAACCGGGTATGGCATTTTCGGCCTTTCTGCAACGAACCGCCCTTTGCCGGAGTCTTGGCCTCATCCCCATTGCCCTTGGCGGCATAAAACCTGACAATGTTGCGATGTTAAGGGGATCTGGCGTTGCATCTTTGGCCGGGATCGGGTTCTCTGCCACATAACACCGAGTAAAAGGTGACCGGAGATCGCCCGACAATGCCTGCACATCACCATCCCGCCCGGAAAAAATTTACCCGGTTCGCGTCAAAACAGCCGTTCCGGTTCGGTCTGCCCAATGTCAGTGCGGAGCTCACACAAGCCTCAGACAACAGCCCTGCCTATCTGACGCGTACAACATCGCTTTTGCGGCAACAAGTTCTGGCCAATGCCCCGTCGGTAAAGATCATTTCAGACACTGTTCATCCTGATGTGTTGGCGCGCGATGCATGGGCCCATACTGATTTTGATCGCAAACGGGTTTTGTTCCTGATCCCCGATGATGCGATTGGCGATTGTGTTGGCATGGCCCTGTTTTTGCGGGCTTTTGCGGTAAAATATCCTCGTGCAAAGATTGCCGTGCTTAACAGTGGTAGCGCATCGGACATATTTGCAACCCTTTCCGATGTCAGGGTTTTTCAGCTTTTTATTTCAGCCAAACGGCTGAAGACATTTGATTACCTGATCGACTTCAGCGAGATGGAAGGTTGGAAAGATATCGCGACCATGCCGGTAAACCCGGAAGAGGCACTTTGCGAGGCTTTCGACATTTCCCCAATCCCGCTTGCATCCAAGCGTTCTCCGAAGCTGGCACCGGGTGCCAGGATCGGCATTCTGCCAATGGCATCTTCGCCGCTTCGCACCCTGCCGCCTGCACTGGTACGCGAAATCGCAGAATTTCTTGCAAAAGCCGGATTTGACATCACCCTGATTCTTAACGCCTATCAGGGTGTGATGAAGAAGTACAAGGATACGATAGGACCGTTTGACCAGCCGAATATCCGGATTGTTGATGGCTTCAGAACCATCGGAAATCTTGTGTCTTTCATCAGCGAACAGGATTATGTCGTGCTGGCCGATAGCGGGCCGGCCCATATCACAAAACTGTTTCAGACACCGGGAATTGGTATTTATAGTTCAGCCTCTGCAGCCATCTTGCAGGGCCGTCATCAGAACCTTCTGCCGTGGCAAAGTACTTACAGGGGAGATTTCTGCGAAGCACCCTGTGGACTTGCCAAATTACGCGCAACAGTGTCCGGTACAATCGGCTGCATGGGCAGCCTTGGAGTCCCCGTATCGGAACTGATTAACCTGCCCGTCAATTCGGACAAGTCACTGGCAGAACGGCTCGTCACTGAAAAACCGGTGCCCTGTGTCGCCGATCTTGTCGCGAAAAAAGAACCCTTTTTCGCCTTCCTGCGCAAGGATCTCGGGATTTAAACCGGAATTCGACGGAAGAATAAATAAGGGGGCGGAAATCCGCCCCCTTTAATCCTATGTTTCACCTGATCAGATCAGAAATCAAGGCGAATACCGGTTACAGCGCCATAACCGTCATTATCCGGATCAGTGTCATTTTTTTCGTCAAACCAGAAGACGGATGACTGCCAAGCCACCCCGGCACCCAGTTCATAGGCCAGACCAAGATCGACAGCCTGAACGTCGCCAGTCCCAAAATCTTCATAGCCATAACTCAGCGAGACAGATGCTGCATCGATGGCATAGGAAACACCGACATCAAACGCGTCGAGGTCCTGACCATCTTCATTCAGACCGTAATCGTCTTCGGTATGACCATAGGAACCACCAACGGTAAAGTTGCCAACCCCGACATTGGCACCAAAGCCGTACCAGGCACCGTCCCCCGATTCTTCACCGGTTGCCGATAGGCCAAGCGACCAGCCATCAAAATCGCTCAGATATTCAAGACCGGCGGAAGCAATATTGTCGCCTGCACCATTGATACCGTTATAGGTTTCATCGTTTGCCTGACTATCGTCAGCAAAAGATACACCTGCACGGAAACCGCTCAGTATAGGAGTATAGTAGGTTACACGATTCTGGGTCCCGCTCGAACGAACGGTGTCAATCAGATATACATCAACCCAGTTCGACATATCACCATCGTTTACACCGACCGGACCTACAGCCGGAGCAATGATTCCCATTGCGTCGGCAGCACTGTCGTTTTTACCCATCTCGAAACGGCCAAATCCGCCATTCACATACAGATATTGCGCATCAATCTGGTCGTCAGAGGTTTCACCTTCAAGCTGAACAGTTGCACCGATTTCGATGCCGTTATCAAGGGTGGTCGAACCGTCAAAGTGAACTTCTGTATCTGACTGGAAGGCATTCGGGCGACCTTCGCTGTCAATACCTGCACCATCTTCGTCAGAAAAGCCCGCCCACTGTTCCATGAAGCCGCCGACCGATAGCTTAATCGGTTCGGATGCAAAAGCCTGACCCGCAAAAGCAACAGCAGCGAGCGCAGTAGACGCAACAAGAATCTTCTTCATTTTACCCCCGCACAAAAATGACTGATTGAGATCAAGATCGAGCCATCTCGTTTTCGTTGATGAGCCCTCCACTATGATGGAGCCACTTTCCCGATTACGGGGCAATTACAATTGTGTGTAAATGTTACTTATTCGCAACCATGTTGCATTGCAGCAACACTTATGCCTATGTTATTTAATAAAACTGCTGGCAAGACCTGAAATGCAGTTCCAGAACGCTTTCTGATATGACGCTCCACCGCACATTTTAACTCAATAATAAAAGGGGACGGAAAATCCGCCCCCTTTTAAATCACGCCAATTCAGAAGAGTTAGAAGGTCAGTGCAAAACCGGTCACAACACCGTAACCGTCGTTGTCTTCCGCGCCGTCAACTTCGTCGTCGAACCAAAAGATTGACGATTTCCATTCAACACCGGCACCAAGTGTGTAGGCCAGACCGAGATCAGCTGTACTGATTTCGCCGGTGCCATCACCACGGCTGCCGTTACCATATTCTGCATAGCCATAGGTCAGGGAAACAGCGGCTGCATCCATTTCATAGGAAACGCCGATGTCGAACTGATCCGTGTCATCCGGGTCGCTGTCACCTTCGCTGAAGCCATAATCATCATCGGTATGGGAATAGGAACCACCGACGGTGAAGTTGCCAAAGCCGACATTCAAGCCACCGCCAACGAGGTTGCCTTCACCCCAGTTTTCGCCAATCGCAGAAACACCAAGGGAAATGCCGTTCAGATCAGCTTCGTATTCCAAACCGCCGGAGACAATATTGTCGCCCGAACCATCTTGGTTGTTATAACCGTTTGCACCGTTGCGATTGCTGTCATCAGCAAAGGACACACCGGCACGGAAACCACCAAAGCTTGGCGTGTAATAGGTCACGCGGTTCTGGTCACCGGTCGGGATTGTCGTGTCGATCAGGTAGGAATCGACCCAGATATCCAGATCCCCATCGTTGATGCCAACCGGACCAACCGCAGGAGCAACAAGTTGCATTGAATCGGCAGCACTATCGTTTTTGCCCATTTCAATACGACCAAAGCCGCCGTTAACGAACAGGTATTGCTCGTCGATCTGGTCGCCAGAGGTTTCACCCTCAAGCTCGACAACCGCACCAACCTCAATCCCATTGTCAAGGGTGGTTGAACCCTTGAAGTGGATTTCAGTATCGGATTGGAAGGCATTGTTGCGATCACCGACTTCCTGATCGGCAAAACCAGCCCACTGGTTCATGTAACCGCCAACCGACAGTTTGATCGGTTCGGAGGCCTTCGCCTGGCCTGTGAAAGCAATAGCTACGAGCGCGCTCGTAGCAATCAGAATCTTTTTCATCTTACCCTCTTGGATTCATGTGTGAATCGAACATATCCAACCCCGATATGTTCGAACTCTCCAAAGCAAGAGAACAATTAAAATGACCAACGGTCAATTAATTTAACGAGGAGGATATCTTTTCCTGATGCGAGTGTTGCATGTTGATCACTTTCATGCCGAAATATGCTGGCTATTCTGCTATACAGAACGTTCAAGAAGGACCTTGCAAAACTTCGACACATAAAATATATGATCAATAGTCATTTAAATCCCAAACCTGAAGCAACAGTCTCGAAAATGCGGCTGCCACACTCAGCCAAAGGTGACAATCGCGCAGGCATACCCTCATGCCTGCGCGAACTTTTATCCGGACACAAATTTCTAGCCGCCCAAAGAAATCCCAGAATGTTATTTGAAATCAGGCAAGAAAGCCAAAAAAATCTCGTACTTTCAATAAGCTAACGGGATCTCCAGAACAAAAAAGAAGGGGACGGTAAACCGCCCCCTTCCAGTTGTGCCAGTCCAAATGGATTAGAAGTCGAGACGAATACCTGTAACTACACCGTAGCCGTCATTATCACCGTCGAGGTCGGTTACACCGGTATTGGTGCTGTCAGCACTCTGGTCGAACCAGTAAACAGAAGATTTCCAGGTTACGCCTGCGCCAAGAGCATAGGCAAGACCGAGATCAACAGCACTGATGTCGCCTTCGCCGTCAACTTCTTCATAACCATAGGTCAAGGAGACAGTTGCTGCATCCAGAGCATAGGAAACACCGATGTCATACGCATCAAGTTCGCGACCATCAGACAGACCGTAATCGTCTTCGGTGTGACCATACGAACCACCAACGGTGAAGTTGCCGAAGCCAACATTCACACCGGCACCGTACCATGCGCCATCACCCGACTCTTCACCGGTTGCAGACAGACCAAGTGACCAGCCATCAAAGTCATTCAGGTATTCAAGACCACCCGAAACGATGTTGTCACCCGAACCAGACTGGTTGTCATAGCCGTTTGCACCGTTACGGTTGCTGTCGTCAGCAAAGGACACACCGGCGCGGAAACCGCTGATCGACGGGGTGTAGTAGGTCAGACGGTTCTGATCGCCGCTCGAACGAACGGTGTCGATCAGATACGCATTGACCCAGTTGGACATGTCGCCATCGTTGACGCCAACCGGACCAACGGACGGTGCGGTGATGCCCATATCGTCTGCTGCACTGTCGTCTTTACCAAGTTTGACCTGACCGAAGCCACCATTGATATACAGGTACTGTTCATCAACCTGGTCACCAGAGGTCTCGCCTTCGAGTTCTACAGTCGCACCAACTTCGATGCCGTTATCAAGGGTGGTCGAACCTTTGAAGTGGATTTCGGTGTCGGACTGGAATGCGTTTGTGCGACCGCCAGCAGCAGTATTGTCTTCGTCAGCGAAGCCAGCCCACTGCTCCATGTAACCGCCGACCGACAGTTTGATTTTTTCGGAAGCATTTGCCTGACCGGCAAAAGCGACAGCGACGAGCGCGGTAGAAGCAACAAGAATCTTTTTCATCTTACCCTCTTGATGATTTGTAGCCGATCGGTAACACCGCAGACCACACATCGCGGCGACCGATCACTGAAAGAGAGTAAAACGGATATAATGACTTATGGTCAATTGATTTAAATGACCATAAACCAGTTATACGGTTAAGTGTGATAATTAAGTCACTAATTTTGGCATATTTTTGCCATTATTCCTGACCGAACGTCGGTAATATAAATAAGTCAGCCGAACATCTGATAAAAATTTAAAATTAATAATATACATGACCAAAATTCATTAAAATGGCCTGCTCCTGTCGAGGAGCTTGATTGATTGTCTAAGGGCTCGTGTTCGATAACGCCGCCAACAAACGCCCACCGAAAAAACCACACATATCCGCAGACAAAAAAGAAGGGGATGGAAAACCATCCCCTTCTCGCTTTAGCTAATCCTGAATGGATTAGAAGTCGAGGCGAATACCGGTAACAACGCCGTAACCGTCGTTGTCTACGGTATCTTCTTCGTCGAACCAGAAGACCGACGATTTCCAAGCAACGCCAGCACCAAGGGTGTATGCAAAGCCAAGGTCAACAGCCTGAACTTCATTGTCGCCGGTTTCTTCATAACCATAGGTCAGGGAAACAGCAGCAGCATCCATTGCGTAGGAAACACCGATGTCGAAGGCTTCGGTGTCATCAGCACGCGGAGCTGCGCCATTGGCCTGGTTGTAGTCGTCTTCGGTCAGACCGTAAGAACCACCAACGGTGAAGTTGCCGAAGCCAACATTTACGCCTGCGCCATACCAGTTGCCTTCGTTGTTGTTTTCGCCTTCAGCCGAGAGGCCGAGCGAGAAACCATCGAAGTCACCTTTGTATTCGAGGCCAACAGAAACAACGTTTTCACCGTTATTGGCTTTTTCGTTGTCGTTGGTTGAAGTATCCTGATCGGCATAGGAAATGCCTGCACGGAAACCACCAAGAACCGGTGAATAGTAGGTAACGCGTTTCTGGTCACCGCTCGACGGAACAGTATCGATCAGCTCGACATTTGCCCAGTTAGACATGTCGCCATCGTTAACACCAACCGGGCCAACTGCCGGTGCCGTAACGCCCATCGCGTCAGCTGCACTGTCGTTCTTGCCCATTTCAACGCGACCGAAGCCGCCGTTAACGAACATATACTGTTCATCAACCTGGTCGGTTGAGGTCTCACCTTCAAGCTCGATTACGGCACCGATTTCAATGCCGTTATCAAGGGTGGTCGAACCACGGAAATAAACTTCGGTATCGGACTGGAATGCGTTGTAACGACCACCAGAAACGGTGTTGTCTTCATCAGCAAAGCCAGCCCACTGTTCCATGTAACCGCCAACGGCGAGTTTGATTTTCTCGGAAGCCGAAGCCTGGCCTGCGAAAGCAACAGCGACGATTGCGCTGGAAGCAAACAGAATCTTTTTCATCTTTTCCCTCAACGTCTTTGCAAGTGCGGAAAACCGCCTAACAAAAATAGGTGAACGACTTTTCCGCCGTTCGGTTCGTGGTGAATGGAGCCAGCAAAAGAGCGTCCCGTCAACAACACTGTGATCCAAAAGCGACATTTACGCAGGAAAGTTGCAAATTTAGCACACATGTTTTTGTTTGCTGAAAGCCATGTCGGCCCTATAGTGCGGGCACGTATATATGTCGTCTTCTATTCAAGGAACGGACCGTGCGATTGTCTCTCGTAAAACTATTAGCCTCAACGATGATCTGTATGTTCGTGGCAGCCTGTGCTGGCTCCCAATCAGATTATGACAGTTATCCCGGATCTGCCCCCGGCGACAAACGTGTAGGGACAACAGGACGCTCACAAACACTTGCCGACCAGAAAAGAGAAGGTACGCTTTTTGGACCGGACGGCTTCAGCTTCCTCGGCGAGGACAATAATCAACAGCAAGGCGGCGGCACTGGTATTGGCGTCAACAGCTTCCTTTGGCGCGCGTCGCTTGATACACTGTCCTTTATGCCACTCAACTCGGCCGATCCATTTGGCGGTGTAATCATTACCGACTGGTACAGCCCGCCGGAAACACCAAACGAGCGTTTCAAGATTACAGGCTATATCCTTGGTACTGCCCTTCGCTCTGACGCAATCAAGGTATCTGTCTTCCGGCAGGTCCGTGTTGGGACAGATCAGTGGACCGATGCAGTGGTTGAACCTGGCACCGTGACCGCAATGGAAGATTCGATACTGACTCGTGCACGCCAGTTGCGCATCGACAGCGCTACGGCACAGTCTCAGTAAGCATCATATTCAGATAATCGCCGGGCAAAAGCATGACCGACACACCTTTATATGTGTCACAAAATTACAACCCCCATTCGCTTACTCGTGAATGGGGGTTTGTGTTGGCTGACATTTGTCCGGCATTCGCTTTTCAAAGTGGCGATTTAAGCACCGCTCGCCTTGATATTGCGAAGAACATACAGGCCAGTCTCCCGAAGCCTACAGCGAACCTTCCGCACCATGCAGGCATAGTATCAACCGACACCATAGATAATGATCCGGCATCGCTGCACCAACAGGTGGGTAGCGATATTATCTGCCTGACGCTGCTTGCCGATGTCCCGTTTGATCACCCGCTTCATATTACCCAAAGCAGCCTGATTGGCC
Organism: Thalassospira sp. A3_1; assembly: GCF_017744215.1. Taxonomy (NCBI): domain Bacteria; kingdom Pseudomonadati; phylum Pseudomonadota; class Alphaproteobacteria; order Rhodospirillales; family Thalassospiraceae; genus Thalassospira; species Thalassospira sp. A3_1. The sequence goes on from NZ_JAGHQQ010000001.1 coordinate 1,159,347, forward strand.
ATTGGCGCTGGCTACGTCAGGTATGGACGTATTTGAGCACCCAAAAGGTATCTGAGGCATCAAGGTTAGAATCACCTGAATTGCAGAGAAGCCCGAAGAACGACGTGACCGATGAAATAACCAGAGGCCGCTTTAATACTGCGATTGCAGCCTTGCGCTCCGAGTTCAAAAGCTTACGGTTTTCGCAAGATGCATCTTGGGATCTCGATTCCAGACTTTCTTTCATCCGGAACCTAACTCTGTTTTGCCCTTTGATCGGAACGGAACTATTGTACCGTCTTGGTTATGAACCTTACGGCACAAACCATCACGCAAAAGACAGCGAGGAATGACGTTGCGCTCTCTGATATCGATTATTGCCCTGCTTGCCCTCACCGGCCTCACAGCCTGTGGTTTCCGCCCGCTATATGCCGAGGATAAGGGTGGTGACAGCACGGCCGCCGATATGGCCAAGGTCAAAATATCAATGATGGAAGACCGGATCGGTCAACTGACACGTAGCGTTTTGGTCGAAACATTAACTCCGCGCGGTCAGACGTCCCGCCCTGAATATTCCCTCGATATTGGCTTAAGTGAAGCAGTCTCCGAGTTGGGCTATACCAAGGACAACGAAGCGACCATCGCGGACTATATCTTGAGTGCCAATTATCGGCTTTCTCGTATTTCTGATTCCAAAGTCCTCCGTACGGGTACGCTGCGCGCACGCACCACTTACAACCTCGTCGAGTCCGACTTTGCCTCTCTGGAAGCCGAATCCGCCGCGCGGTCTGACGCCGCCCGCAACCTTGCCCGTCAACTAGCCAACCAAGTCGCAGTCGGCCTGCGCAGCGGGCGTTAGGTAACATTTCGTTATGAAGCTCAAGGCAGCACAGGTTGAAAATTTCCTTCGCGCTCCCAATGCCAAGGCACAACTCATCCTGATCTATGGTGAGGATGAAGGGCTTGTACGCGAACGTGCAGTCAGGCTTGCCAAAACCGTGGTCGAAGACCTTAAGGACCCGTTTCGCGTTGTTGAGCTTGGTACTGCCCAGCTTAAGGAAGACGCGAGTCGTCTGCGCGATGAAGCAGCCGCTATGAGTTTCGGCGGCGGACGTCGTGTCATCCGCATCCGCGACATTGGCGAGGCACAGGCTCCTGTGATTGCCGATTTCCTTGCCGATCCGGCTGGTGATGCCCTGATCGTGATAGAAGCTGGAAGCCTTCCGTCCAAATCAAAGTTGCGTCAGGCGGTTGAAAAAGCGGGCAATGGCATGGCACTACCCTGCTATGCGGATAGCAGTAGGGATATCGAGACCCTCATTAATTCCGTAATGGAAGATCACAAGCTGCGTATTGACCGCGATGCTATTCGGTATCTGGTCGGAAATCTTGGCTCCGATCGTATGATTTCCCGAAGCGAGCTTGAAAAGCTGGCTCTTTACGCCCTGAAAGAAGGTCAGATCACATTGGCCGACGCCATGGCCTGTGTGGGCGATAGTTCTGCCCGCCACTATGATGATGTTGTCCAGGCCGTATCACAGGGCAATGTCACAAACCTTGATAGCGCCCTGACCCGGCTGGTAGAAGAAGGCCTAAATCCGGTTGGCGCGCTTCGCATGATGATCGGCTATTTCCAGAAACTGCATCTGGTCAAAGGCCAGATGGCACAGGGCACCAATGCCGAACAGGCAATGAAATCGCTACGCCCACCCCTGTTTTTCAAAGCTGCAGATCAGTTTCGCGCCAATTTGAACAATTGGGCTCTTAACAATCTGCAGCGCGCCCTGCAAATCCTGCTCGAAGCAGAAAAGGACTGCAAAAGCGGTCTCGCCATCCCGGAAACCATCGCACACCGCGCCATGATCAAGGTCGCCGTCGCCCGTCAAAAACAGGGCAGACGTTAACAATCCCAAATATTTTGCAAAGGAAAACGGCCTCGGCGATGGAGTGGCAAAGGGCAGTTTAACGTGAACGAAAGATCGATAAAACCTGGTCAGCTTCCTCGCGTTTGCGCTTTCTTTTCTGCCAGACGATGATTTTGCACAATTTCCGCATCCGACAAAGTCTCAAGCGCCTCTTCACCGACTTCGTCTTGTTCGATTGGCATGTCACCTTCCAGCTCATCGGAAAACGCACTTTCGGCGTCCTCATCCACGTCAAACACTATGTCGGTTGCATCGGCAATCGATTCGAGCTCGTCGGTAAGAAGATCACCATCGCTATCGTTTTCATCATCGATGAACATCGAGTCGAATTCGTTGTCACCTTCACTCTGTGGAACGAGCGGATCATCATCATCGGAGCTTTGCGCCGTTTCGCCTAACCGTCCCTGACTAAGCCGTTTCAGAATATCGTCAAGCTGCTCCAGCGTTTCATACCGGACAGAGATTTTACCCCCCGCCCCGTCAAAATCGATATTTACCGCTAACCCCAACATATTGCTAAGATCGCGCTCCAAAGCCACTGTATCTGGATCTTTTTCGATCCCACGTGTCGATGAAGACTTCTTCTGGCGTGCAGTTTTACCACCATCAGTCTTCACCAGTTTTTCGGTCTGGCGAACGTTCAGGCCCTTCCTGACGATATGGGTCGCCAGCTCAACCGCATTATCCGCCCCCAAAAGCGCACGTGCATGACCTGGGCTTAACACCCGATCCGACAACATCTGTTTGATCGGTGCTGGCAGGGTCAACAAACGCAGGCTGTTGGCAATGTGACTACGGCTTTTGCCAAGCGCTTGGGCCAGTGCTTCCTGAGTATGCGAGAAATCGCTCATCAGGCGGCTATACCCCTCGGATTCCTCAAGCGGCGACAGATCCTGCCGTTGCAGGTTTTCGATCAGAGCAATCTCGGCGGTTTCCCGGTCGTCAAAATCACGCACCAGAACCGGTACTTCGTGCAATTGTGCCCGCTGTGCCGCGCGCCAGCGCCGTTCGCCAGCAATGATTTCGTATGTTGTTTCGCCCGTAGAGGATGCACGCACCAAAATGGGCTGAATAATGCCTTTCTGGCGGATTGATGCCGCCAAATCGTCAATCGCCTCATCATCGAAATTGCTACGAGGCTGGAATGGTGACGGTTTCAGGTCGGTGATAGCAATCAGCTGTGTAGTACCACCTGGGCCGGGATGAGCTGTATTCTCGTTGCCACCGGCAACCGCTGCGCCGACATCCTCGTCTTCCTCGCCCAGCAGGGCCGAAAGTCCACGTCCCAAACCGCGCTTCTTTGCCTCGCTCATGCCTTCACCCCTTCGCGTTTCAGAACTTCGCTTGCCAGATTAAGATATGCCCGTGACCCCGGACATTTCATGTCATAAACCAGCACCGGCGTTCCATGGCTCGGCGCCTCGGACACACGAACATTGCGTGGGATCACCGTGCGGTAAACGACATCACCGAAATAATCGCGCACGTCATTGGCAACCTGTGCCGACAGATTATTGCGCTTGTCATACATCGTCAAAACGATGCCCTGGATTTCGAGCGCCGGATTAAACGCCTTTTTCACCCGCTTGATGGTGCGCACGAGGTGACTGATTCCTTCAAGGGCAAAGAATTCGCACTGCAACGGCACCAATACCGCATCACTCGCCACCAGCGCATTCAATGTCAGCAACCCAAGCGATGGCGGACAATCAATCAGCACGTAATCAACATCATGCGGTAAGCGACCCAGCGATTCCTTAAGCTGCATTTCGCGGCGGTCAAAATCGACAAGCTCAATCTCCGCGCCTGACAGATCCATACCCGAAGGCACGATACTCAACCGCGGAATGGCGGTCGGCTTGCGCGCCTCTTCAAGAGTATTACCATTGATCAATACGTCATAGGAACTGATCTGCCGTTCCGATGGACGCAGGCCCAAACCGGTGCTGGCATTGCCTTGCGGATCAAGATCGACGATCAGAACCCGCTGGTTTACCGCCGCCAGTGCGGTCGCCAAATTGATCGTGGTCGTGGTCTTGCCGACTCCGCCCTTCTGATTGGCAACGGCAATGATCCGCGGCCGGTGACCGGCCTCGGAAGAGATTGAAAGCGGCAGATCAATAACGTCGGTCACCGGTCAACTCCTTGCAAAATCATCACCACGCCTTCGGGATCAACCAGACTGGCATGGGTGGTTACAGTGAATGTCCAACCGGCCGCACGTGCTTCAGCCAGTTCATCCTCAAAGGCACGTCCCTTCAGCAATACATAATACCCGTCCGGTTTCAGATGACGCTGACCAAGTTCCAGAAGCCTTGGCAGTGGCGCAAACGCACGGGCCGTAATAACGTCCGCTTCACGTGGTGCAGCGGTTTCGATCCGTTCGCGGGCAATCTTTGTCTGCTCCAGCACACCACAAACCCGCGCCGCTTCCAGCAAAAACACGGTTTTTTTGGTGTTTGATTCCATTAAAGTCACGTCATTTGCGCCCAAGATAGCCAAAACGATGCCCGGGAACCCTGCCCCGGAGCCGAAATCAACGATCTTCCCGCTTCTAGCTACTTCATTCAGATATGGCCAAAGCTGCGCTGAGTCCTGCAAATGGCGCGGCCAAACGTCTTCCGCTGTGCTGGCACCAACGATATTGATCCTCGGCTGCCATTTGACAACGAGATCAGCATAAAGGCTGAGTCGATCCAATGTTTCACGTGAAACATTCAAATCGGTCTCAAACCATGTTTTTACGGGTTCTGAAATGGATTGCATACTCGAGTTATAATCCGCGTTAACGAATCGCACCAGACTTGATTTTTCTAACAAACACTTTTTCCCGCGTCGAAAACGGAAAACTTTGGCAAAAGAAAGAAAATGTTTCACGTGAAACATTTCACCGGCTTCAACAGACAATAAAAAAGCAGCACACATATATGTGTGCTGCCCCAACCTTATGACTAACCCAATTGTCTGATAGAGTCTCAGGCGCTACGAACAATCTTGTGTTTGTGGCTTTTGATATGACCAAGCAAAGCGGTCACTGCCGCCGGAGTCACACCCGGAATACGTGATGCCGCACCGATGGTTTCAGGCTGAATTTCTTTGAGCTTCAACCGGATTTCCGCTGACAGGCTACCAACGCTGTCGAAGTCAAGATCGCGCGGCAGGCGCAATTCCTCGTCCCGACGGAAGGCCGCAACATCGGCCGACTGTCGTTCGAGGTAACCTTTATACTGAGCATCAATTGACACCTGGTCGCGGATTTCCGGAGTAATTTCCGAAAGCTGCGGCCAGACACGAGTCAGCGTATCGAAATCAATGTCCGGATAGGCCAGCAGATCATACGCAGAGCGCCGCACCCCATCCTGATTGATCTTGATATCGTGCTTGGCGAGACCATTCGGCGTCTCCGTCAGATCAGAAACCGTCCGCTTGGCCGCCTCAAGGGCAAGCTTCTTGTCACCCCAAACTTGCGCGCGGTGCGAGGCAACGCAACCGATTTCAAGACCGCGACCAGTCAGACGCTGATCAGCATTATCAGCACGCAGCATCAGGCGATACTCAGCGCGCGACGTAAACATCCGATAGGGCTCACGCGTACCGAGCGTCACCAGATCGTCGATCATCACACCGATATAGGCATCGGCGCGATCCAGAACAAACTCACGATCAACCGCCCCTGCAGTACTGCCCGCAACCAACGCCGCGTTGACACCGGCAACAAGTCCCTGCCCGGCAGCTTCTTCATAACCTGTCGTGCCATTGATCTGCCCGGCGAAGAACAGCGCACCGACTTTCTTGGTTTCCAGCGTATGGCGCAGCTCGCGCGGATCAACGAAATCATATTCGACGGCATAGCCAGGGCGGAAAATCTCGACCTTCTCAAGCCCCGGAATAGTGGCGAGCATCGCAAGCTGAACTTCCTCAGGCAATGAGGTCGAAATACCGTTCGGATAAACCGTCGGATCATCAAGCCCTTCCGGCTCCAGGAAAATCTGGTGCTGATTCTTTTCGGCGAAACGCACGACCTTGTCTTCAATGGACGGGCAATAACGCGGGCCGCTGCTCTTGATCTGGCCGCTATACATCGGTGCTCGATGCAGGTTCGCGCGAATAATTTCGTGCGTCGCCTCGGTCGTCCAGGTCATGTGACACGGGATTTGCGGCACGGTGATTTCGCTGGTCAGGAATGAAAATGGATCTGGCGGATTATCCCCCGGCTGTTCCTGCAGGCTCGCCCAATCAATGGTGCGGCCATCAAGCCGTGCCGGAGTGCCGGTTTTCAGGCGCCCCAAACGGAAGCCGAATTTTTCCAGCGTCTCCGAAAGACCAAGAGCCGGCGCATCGCCGATGCGGCCCGCCGGTGTGGTTCTTTCGCCAATATGAATAAGACCGCGCAGAAACGTGCCCGTTGTCAGAACCACCGCCCCGGCGTCATATTCGCGTCCATTTTCGGTGATGACACCGGTCACACGGTTGTCCTCGCCTTCGGCAATTTTAAGGTCGTGAACCGCACCTTCGATGATCGTCAGGTTTTCCTGATGAGCCAGAATGTCCTGCACGGCTTCGCGATATAGCTTGCGATCTGCCTGTGCCCGCGGGCCACGCACAGCCGGCCCCTTGGACCGGTTAAGCATCCGGAACTGGATACCGGCCCGGTCAATCGCCCGCCCCATCACACCGTCAAGCGCGTCGACCTCCCGGACCATATGGCCCTTGCCCAACCCGCCAATTGCCGGGTTGCACGACATTTCGCCAATGCGATCGGCGCGATGTGTGAACAGTGCCGTTTTCGCGCCCATACGCGCAGCCGCTGCCGCGGCCTCGCACCCGGCATGACCACCACCAACAACAATCACATCAAAACGGTTATCCGACATCGAATTCCTCGTTGAATTCCTTGATCGCGCAAAGCTGTAATATCAGGCCAAAGCCATACAGCTTGCGCGTCTTGTTCAGGTCTTAATTCACAATCACGCGCCATCGACAGTGCCAATGTTTCACGTGAAACAATTTTTGATAATCTTATTTGCCAATACAGAAGTCGCCGAAGATAATATCAAGCAGGTCTTCCACATCGACGCGTCCGGTGATCTTGCCGATTTCACGCACGGCGAGGCGAATATCCTCGGCCGCCAGTTCGGCAATATCAGTCTGCAATCCGCGATCCAGATGATCACTGGCACGTTCAAGTGCCTGGCGGTGCCGCAGCCGTGTCAGGGGTACCGGTCCCGCAAAATCGAGCCCCTCTTTTACGCGAGTCTCCAGCAGTTGCAAGAGGCTTTCCATCCCCTGCCCGGTCATGGCCGATATGGGCAAAACGGGAAGCTCAAGCTGATCACCACCTAGCGATTGCCCGGACCAGACCGTCGGAACATCCCCCGCGTCCGCCCCGTCAACCTTGTTGACCAACAGGATCGTATTCCCATCAATTAGGCGCGCTGCCTCTGCATCAATGCGCGGCCAATCGCCCCGATCCACGACAACAAGACGCAGATCGGCATCCTCTGCCCGCGCCGTTGCACGCCGAACCCCTTCGGTTTCGATAACATCGCCGCTTTCTCGAAGGCCAGCGGTATCCACCATGGTGACCGGGAAACCACCAAGGTCAAGATGGACCTCGATCATATCGCGGGTGGTTCCGGCAATCTCGGATACGATAGCCGCTTCGCGCCGTGCCAGCCGGTTCAGAAGGCTCGATTTCCCTGCATTGGGCGCACCGAGAATGACGATCTGGAACCCTTCACGCAGCCGTTCACCGCGGCGATTATCAGCCAGATGCTTGATCATTTCGCCATAAACAGATGCAAGATCACCGCGCACCACCGGTACAATACCACCGGGTAAATCCTCGTCAGGGAAATCGATATCGGCCTCAATATAGGCCAATGACTTCATCAAACGCGCGCGCCAGTCTTCGTAAAGCGCGCCCAACTCGCCCGCCATCTGCCGCACGGCCTGCCTACGCTGGGCGGCGGTTTCGGCGTCAATCAGATCGGCAATGCCTTCGGCCGCAGTCAGATCCATCTTGCCGTTTTCAAAGGCACGTCTGGTATACTCGCCCGGCTCGGCAATGCGCAGACCGGGCTGTGCGGCCAGACATTCCAGAACACCATCAATTACCGCACGCCCGCCATGGGTATGAAGCTCGACAACATCCTCCCCGGTAAAGCTAGCCGGTCCAGCGAAATAGATCGCCACCGCATCGTCAAGCCGTTCGTCCGTTTTCGGATCACAGATCGGCGCATAGATCGCATGGCGCGCCTTTGGCAGGTTATCGCGCCCCAGAAGCGCACAGAGCGTCGGCCCCGCCATTGGCCCGGATAACCGGATTACCGCCACCCCGGCCCGCCCCGCGCCGCTGGAAAGGGCAAAGATGGTATCTGTCTGGCCCCCTTGGATCGGGGTTCCAATGTGGGTCACGTTAATCGTCATCCGTCCTGCCTAATCCGTCCGCCATCCAAAGGAAAATGCTGTTGGCTGTCCATATCGGTCAGCATCCCGCACAGGTCAACATATAGCTGCAATTGCAAACAGGGCTTTAAGGCCACAAAAGAATATCAAAGCGGTATATCCACCCCTTCCGGCCCCGGTTTCCGAAAAACACAAAACGGCCCCTGCTGGAGCCGTTTGGAGTCATCATTCTATTGAAGAGGTAGTGAGTATTTACGCCCGCCTGCCAGAGTTATTGATCCGGGCTTAGCCGCAGCCGTTCAACCACCTTCCCACCGACGAGATGATCGTTGAGGATGGCATCGACATCCTCCATTGTCTCGTAACGATACCAGGTCCCTTCGGGATAAATCACCATCACCGGGCCCAATTCACAGCGATCAAGGCACCCGGCGGTATTAATCCGGGTCATCGGCAAACCAAGTTCTTTGGCGCGGGTTTTCATGTAATTGCGAAGCTTTGTCGCGCCTTTGGTATTGCAGCATCCGCGTTCGTGTCCCACGGGACGCTCGTTCTGGCACACGAAAACATGCGCCTGATAAAAATGTGCCTCGGTGGTCAAGCTGATCAGTCCTTGGTGTTCTTGCCAGTGCTGTTGCCGGCAGCGTTAAACTGGCTCCAGAAGGCTTTCTGGAGCTGTTCCCAGTTCTGCATGCCTTGCGGCAGCCACGTATTGAGCATGGTTTCGGGATCCATCGCCGCAAGATTGGCTTTCATACGGTCCTCGATATCTTTCATTAAGGCCTGCTGCATGGGCTGCACATCAGGCAGACCAAAAAAGGTGCGCAGTTCTTCCGGTGTGCAATCGATATCCACGGAAACTTTCATCGCCCTGATCTCCTCGGTTTGATTTTATGGTTTTTGTTACACCCATTATGGACGCCCCTGCGTTGCTTTCTCAATCACTATCGTCCCCCGTTCCGCTCCAATCGGTTAAAATCCGATAAAATCGCAATATTTTGCCATTCCCATCCATTTGGCCCTCTTGCCTTTCCATTCAGGGTCTTTACCCTTACATCTATAAAAGATGAGAAATGGGAACGCCACCCTTCCCGCAAACCATAAAAAGCTCGCCACCCACATAGTAAAACCGGACGGGCACAGGACACGATGCCATGAAACTCGCACAGAATAATCTCGGTTCGGAAACCAGCCCCTATCTTTTGCAGCACCGCGACAATCCGGTGCATTGGCAACCGTGGAGTTCAGAAGTTCTGGCCGCCGCCAAGGCAGCAAACAAACCGGTTCTTCTGTCGGTCGGTTATGCGGCATGTCACTGGTGCCATGTCATGGCGCATGAAAGTTTCGAGGATGATGGCATCGCAGCCCTGATGAATGAGTTGTTCGTCAATATCAAGCTCGACCGCGAAGAACGCCCCGACCTTGATAGCGTCTATCAAAATGCCCTGGCCTCGCTAGGCCAGCAGGGCGGATGGCCATTGACCATGTTCCTGACGGCGGACGCCGAACCCTTCTGGGGGGGGACCTATTTCCCCAAGGAAGCACGCTATGGCCGCCCGGGATTTGGCGATGTTTTAAAATCGGTAGCAGAAATCTATGCCGAACAACCCGAAAATATCCGCCATAACGTCACGCAAATCGGTCAGGCCCTGGTTAAAATGAATAGCGGTGCCACCGGCTCGGTGCCATCGCTTGCAATGATCGATCAGTGCGGGCATGGCTGTTTGCAGATTATGGACGGGGAAAATGGCGGCACCAATGGCGCACCGAAATTCCCACAACCAAACCTTCTGGCCTTTATTTGGCGTATGGGTGTTCGCACCAATAATACGGAGCTTAAACGCATTGTCCGCCATAGTCTTGATCGCATGTGTCAGGGCGGTATCTATGACCATGTCGGCGGCGGTTTTGCCCGCTACGCCGTGGATGACCGATGGCTGGTACCGCATTTTGAAAAGATGCTGTATGACAATGCGCAGCTGATTGATCTTTTGTGCGATGTCTGGCGTGAAACCGGTAATTCGCTTTATGAAGCCCGCATTTCCGAAACCATCGACTGGATCCTGCGCGATATGCGAGTCCCCGGCGGAGCCTTTGCCGCCAGCCTTGATGCCGACAGCGAGGGTGTAGAAGGCAAGTTCTATGTCTGGGACGAAGCCGAAATTAACGCCATTCTTGGCAATGATGCCGCCCTGTTCAAGGATATCTATGACGTCAGTCCCTCGGGAAACTGGGAACATAAAAATATCCTGAACCGCACGCAATCGGGCCTTGGCCTTGCGGACCGGACGACGGAAAAGAAACTTTCAGAAATACGGACAAAGCTTTTGGCAGTGCGCAACAAGCGCATCTGGCCGGGTTGGGATGACAAGGCACTGACCGACTGGAACGCAATGACCATCGCCGCCCTGGCCGAGGCAGCGATGGTATTCAAACGCGCAGACTGGCTTGATTACGCCAAACTTGCCTATAATTTCGTGATCAATAGCCTGATGACCGGCGATCAGAATGACCGTCGCTTTCTGCACAGTTATCGCAATGGCAAGGCACAACATGCCGGGATGCTTGAAGATTACGCCCATATGATCCGGGCAGCACTTCGGCTGTACGAATGCTTTGGCGAAGATGCATATCTTCGCGAAGCCACCGAGTGGTGCGAAACGGTCGAAATCCTGTTTGCCGATGCCATGGGCGGTTATTTCCAATCGGCCTCGGATGCCGACGATCTGGTGGTTCGGCAGAAACCACATATGGATAATGCTGTTCCGGCTGGCAATTCGGTAATGGCGCAAAATCTGGCCCGGCTTTATGCGCTGACCGGCGATACCAGATATCGCGACCGAGCGGAAGTCACCATTGCCGCCTTTTCGGGGCGATTAAACGAACAATTCCCCAATATGCCGGGACTGCTTCTGGCAGCCGAAATGCTACAAAACCCACTTCAAATCGTACTGGTCGCGAAGGAACGCAGCCAGATTTATCTGGAAATGCGCCACGCAATCTTTGCCGCCTATCTGCCGAACCGGGCGATTACCATCCTTGCCGATACCGATGCCCTGCCCGATCTTCACCCGGCCAAGGGCAAAACCGCGATCGATGGCCATGAAACCGCCTATGTCTGTCAGGGACCTGTCTGTTCTACGCCGGTAACCAATGCCCCGGACCTTGCCAAACTGCTTGCCGATCTACCGACCAGCGCGGCATAAAGAACCGGTGATGTGGCGCCTGTCCATTTCCGATGTTTCACGTGAAACATCGGATGGATGAGACCTACCCCGCCCGCCTTACGCCCCGCTATCTCTATTTTACCTTTTGCCCCGCACGAACCGCAGGATTTCGCCAATGCCCCAGATTTCGATGAACAGCCCGGTCGGGGCGATTACGGTTTTCGAGTTTGACGACAAAATTGTCGCGGTCGACTGGGGCTTTGTCGAGGATATGGAACCAAGTCCCGTCCTGAACGAAGCGAAGGCGCAGCTTAACGCCTATTTCACCGGTAAGCTCGATACCTTTGACCTGCCGCTGGCCCCTGATGGCACCGATTTCCACAAGGCCGTATGGGAGGCGATGTGCAAAATCCCGCTGGGCAAAACCGCGACCTATAAGGATCTGGCGATTGCAGCCGGGGCGCCAACGGCCTATCAGGCTGTTGGTACGGCCTGCGGGCTTAATCCAATCCCCATAATCATTCCATGCCACCGTGTTCTGGCGAGCGGCGGCAAACCGGGCGGTTATTCCGGCGATGGCGGACTTGAAACCAAACGCGCGCTTTTGAAAATAGAAGGCATTGATCTGGTTATCCCAAGCGATCAGGGCAATCTGTTCTGAACAAAGCAGCTATCAGCCAATTTTGTCTGGCATTCCATCAGATGAAATACCGTCTTTTAACACCCGTCGGAACGGGCAAAACCAAACCTGCCGGATAGCAAAATGCCGTTTTCTGACATAGACTTGGTCCATTGATCAGACAAGCGCCAAAATGGCGCATTAACGGGAGGTCTCCATGACCAAAGCTTTCCGATTTTATGAAACCGGCGGCAGCGATGTCCTGCGTTTTGAAGATGTCGAGGTTGGTGCACCAGGTACCGGTGAAGTTCGCCTCCGACAGGAAGCCATCGGACTGAACTATATCGATATCTATTTCCGTTCCGGGGTTTATCCGGCCCCGTCCCTCCCATCGGGCCTGGGGCTTGAAGGGTCGGGCGTGATCGAGGCGGTTGGTGACGGCGTAACCGACCTTGTAGTTGGTGATCGGGTTGCCTATGCCGCACAGCCGCTTGGCGCCTATGCCGAGGCACGTGTAATGCCGGCCAAGGGTTTGGTTAAAATCCCCGACGGAATCAGCTTTGATCTTGCAGCCGCCGCCATGTTGCAGGGCATGACGGCACAATATCTGCTGCGCCGAACCTATCACGTCAAAAAAGGCGATACGATCCTCATCCATGCGGCAGCAGGCGGGGTTGGCCAGATTGTCTGTCAGTGGGCCAAACATCTGGGTGCCACCGTGATCGGCACCGTCGGATCGAAGGAAAAGGCCGAGATCGCCAAATCCAAGGGCTGCGATTATCCAATCCTCTATCGGGAGGAGAAGGTATCCGAGCGTGTCAAAGAGATCACCAACGGCCAAGGCGTTGAAGTTGTTTATGATTCCGTCGGTAAGGATACTTTTGACGACTCGCTGGATTGCCTGAAACGTCTTGGCATGATGGTCAGTTTCGGCCAGTCATCAGGCGCCGTCCCTCCCGTCCCGCTTAAAGCTCTCGCACCCGGAGCCTATTTCCTGACCCGTCCGAGCGTCTTTCAGTATACCGCCACTCGCGAAGAGCTTCTGGCAACCGCGAACGAGCTATTTGACGTGCTGAAATCCGGTGTGGTGAAGATCGACATAGGTGCGACCTATGCCTTGGCGGACGCCAAACAGGCCCATGACGATCTTGAAGGCCGCAAAACCACCGGCTCGGTGATTTTGAAGCCATAAGACAGAATGCCATTGAAAACATGGATTCCCGCCCTCGCGGGAATGACCGTTTGCAACCAGAGGTAGCGTTAAACCCCTACCTCTTCTTCTTCGGTGTGCCAGGCGCGGACATCACGTGCGATGGCATCGAAACGATCCGACAGACTAGGACTAGCAATGCGGCAAGGTGCAATTACGGCCTCGGCCCAATCGACATAGCGCAGGATCTGTTCACGGTCCCAGCCGACCGGCGTATCGGTCAGCATCGCGCCGACATTGGCGACCTTATCCGCCAGACGGACCAGTTTTGCGCCGTCGCTGAGATGCGGAGCGGTTTCGATCTGGCGGGCTTTACGGTCATCGCGTGGCAGGGCTTTGTCGTCACTGACCTCAAGCACGATATCGGCAATCATTTCATTGAAACAGGCGGCAATTTCATCGCGGGTCGCACCGCAATCCTCAATCACGTCATGCAGAACCGCGGCACACAGCACATATTCGTCCGTGCCCGGTTCGCATTCGACGATTAGGCGCGAAACCTCAATCGGATGATTGATATAGGGTTCATTAGCCGGGCCCTTGCGGCGTTGGTCACGATGCGCTCGGGCGGCAAAATCGACGGATTTCAGTAAAAGCTGCATCAGCCTTGAAAACGTAGTGGAAGAACAGCACCAGAGTCACATGTGATTGCGGCCACTGCAAGCATTGATGGCTATCGACATCGAAAATCTGCGCCTTACATACAGGAAAGAGCCAAAATCAAGGAGGCGAGAGAGACATGCCCGGGGAAATGAACCTTAAGCTGATCCTGCAAAATACCGGCACCGAACCCCTGCATCTGACCAGTCTGGCACCGCAAACCGGCTGGAAATCCGCCCCACCCCATCATCTGGCTGCCAATAGCCAATCCGATTGCGAAATCGTTGCGGCTGACGAACTCACCATCACCCTGCGATACGGGATGCATCATATCGGGCTTCATCTTGGCAATGGAAAGCTTCAGGTCGAACCAGGTGACAGCAAACTGATCCGGCAGAAGCTTGACGGTCACATTGCCGAATTGACATTGGCTTTAGCTTAGGGAAAGCAATCAGCTTAACTACGCAGATCGCGCATGCCATCAATCAAAATCTTGCTGCCGATTACGCCGAATACTGCGCCAAAAATCCCGTCAACAACGCGGAAAAACCGCTGGTAGGCCCGAACGGCAACACCAGTGGAAAATAGCAGAGCATAGATACCGTAAATAACCATTGCCGAACACGACGCAAGTACCCCGATAACGATTAATGCAGGATGCGTGCCCTGGGCAGAGGCCAGAAACATCGAAACCGCCACCCACATCAATGCAGCCTTGGGATTGGTCAGAACAACGAGTAAGCCGGTGCGATAGGCAGTGAAACCAATCTTTGACGCGGGGCTATACAGATTATCGCGCGCGCTACCAACCGAACCAGAACCTTTCAAGCAAGACCACAACGATTTCAGCGCGAGATAAAGGAAATATCCCCCGCCCACCAGCTTCATCGCCGTCAGGCTTTGAGGAAAAGCATCAATGACCGCGCCAATGCCAAAGGAAAACAGCACCGACCATATGAAAACGCCGGTGGCAACTCCCACAGCACTCAGCAATCCGGGCTGCCGCCCGCCGGAAAGTGCAGCTGATGATACTGCCATCATGTTTGGCCCCGGCGATATCTGTGCCAAGGCAATCCCGACCATCACCGTCCCGAGTTCCATCATATACATGACGCCAAAGTCCTTTGCTGTTGATAGGAAACCCTATCACCGCGCAAAAGGAATTTTCAAACGCCAATGTTTGACATGAAACATTCCACGAGGAAGTAGCCGATCAAGCCCGGTTGCGGCTGCGTGACTGCCATTCGGCGGCCAGAACCGCATAGATATATTCATCACCCCAGACACCGTTGAAACGATCATTTTCGATCAGATGCGCCTCGCATCGCAGGCCAAGCCGTTCAACAATGCCGACCGATCCGATATTTTCGGTGTCAAGGCGAGCAAAAATTCGGTGAAACCCGAAATGATTGAAACCAAGATCAATCATCGCCGATACGGCCTCGGTCGCATAGCCGTGGCCTGAAAAATCCGGATTGAAGATATAACCGACTTCAGCCTGAAGGGCTGCAATGCTGGCAAGTTTCAAAAGAACCTCTCCTAGGAGGGTATCATCGTCCCGGTTAATTACCGCCAAACGAAATACATCGCCTTCAGCATCAAAGGGCGCGGTCAGCACGATGGAAAACTGTTCTGTCAGCGCATTTGCCGCTGGAGGTGCAGCGTAAAGATAGCGATAGACCGATGGCTGGGAATGATAGGCAGCATATTGGTCAAAATCGGACGCCATGAAGGGGCGAAGCGACAGGCGATTTGTCTGAATCGGTGTAGAGGGAAACGTAATTTTCATTGCAAAACAATATGTTATTTATGCTTTGCGCTATGTAGGTAGGTGCTAGTCCCGCTTCAAGCGAAGTAGATCACAGTGGTTTGGCACGCCTACACAATGGACCCGCTTGTAGCAGACGCAGACTGCTTTACCGAAGCGAGCCAGAACCAAACAAAAACCCCCGGCAGATTGCCGGGGGTTTTCAATGATAGTTCGATTACAGGATCGAACGGCGATTAACCATTCATTGAATCGAAGAAATCGTCATTGTTCTTCGTCGATTTGAGTTTGCCAAGCAGGAATTCCATCGCGTCCTGCGGACCCATCGGGTTGAGAATACGGCGCAGAACCCACATTTTGGAAAGCGCGCTTTTCTCGACCAGCAATTCTTCCTTACGGGTACCCGATTTAAGGATATCGATCGCCGGGAAGATACGCTTGTCAGACAGTTTACGATCCAGAATAAGCTCAGAGTTACCGGTCCCTTTGAATTCTTCAAAGATGACCTCGTCCATGCGCGAGCCGGTATCGATCAGCGCGGTTGCGATAATGGTCAGCGAGCCGCCTTCTTCAATGTTACGTGCGGCACCGAAGAAGCGTTTCGGACGCTGCAGGGCGTTGGCATCGACACCACCGGTCAGAACCTTGCCAGAGCTCGGAACAACGGTGTTGTAAGCGCGTGCAAGGCGGGTGATCGAGTCCAGCAAGATGACGACATCATGCTTGTGCTCGACCAAGCGTTTTGCCTTTTCCAGAACCATTTCAGTAACCTGGACATGACGCTGTGCCGGTTCGTCAAAGGTCGAACTGATGACCTCACCTTTCACCGAACGATCCATGTCGGTCACTTCTTCCGGACGTTCATCGATCAGAAGAACGATCAGATAGGCTTCCGGATGGTTTTCCTCAATCGCATGCGCAATGTTTTGCAGCATCACGGTTTTACCGGTGCGCGGCGGCGCGACGATCAGGGCACGCTGACCTTTGCCCAAAGGCGATACAAGTTCGATCACACGGTTGGTGATGTCCTTGTTGCCTTCCTGATCGAGGTGACGCTCCATCTTGAGCGGCTCGTCCGGGTAAAGCGGGGTCAGGTTATCGAAATTGATGCGATGGCGGACTTTTTCGGGCGCATCAAAGTTGACTTTGTCGACCTTGAGCAGCGCGAAATAACGCTCACCTTCCTTGGGCGAACGAATCTGGCCTTCAACCGTGTCACCCGTGCGCAGACCAAAGCGGCGCACCTGGCTTGGCGAGACATAGATATCGTCCGGACCGGCAAGGTAGTTTGCCTCGGGACTGCGCAGGAAGCCGAAGCCGTCCGGCAGAACCTCCAACACGCCTTCGCCGAAAATAGCATGATCGTTTTCAGCCAGCTGTTTGAGAATTGCAAACATCAATTCCTGTTTACGGAGCGTGCTGGCGTTTTCGATTTCGAGTTCCTCGGACAGGGCAAGAAGCTCCGTCGGGGATTTCTTTTTGAGTTCCTGAAGATGCATATGTGCGTTTAATGATCTTGTGATTGCCGGGAAGGGCGATGATTGAAGGAGGAGGTGTAAAGAAAGGAATGCGGTTGACGGTCAGGCAGATCATAGTTTCTGCGGACCGGTCGTAACCTTGTAGTTGTGAAGCAGGCAGGACTGTTTCATGTTTCAGGTGTGAAACACCACAGATTGATAACTCCGATTGAACCAATAGTCAAACCGTGTTTCACGCCATTAAGGCAATATCACCTGTACCTGTTGCAGAACTGCCATCCCTACGCCGTCTACCCGGCTCCAAGCGGCGAAAGATATCCTTCAACCAACCGGCGAACCGATCATGTGCATTCTGCTCAACCGACCCGTTCGCTGATGATAGCCAGCATTCGGGCAAGCTGATCATCGCTTAAACCGGCAATCCGTTCCGACAAAAGATTGGCCAGTTCGGTTGCCTCCGGTTCAAGCCCCGCTGTATCGACTGTTACCTTCGGATGGGAAAGCTGTGCCAGACGTTTGATTTCGTCAACTTCATCCCAGACGAGATTGAAATAACCGCAGATTTGCTGCACCAGACCAGGGCTTGGCCGACCGCGATGCCCGTGTTCAAGGGCAGAAAGATAAGCCGGCGAAAGCTGCAAGGCGTTTGCCATATCTGTCAGGGTGACATTGTGCCGCGCCCGTAATTCGCGAATACGATTGCCAAAGGGTGTCACGGGCGTCTCCGTTTCAGCAGAACATAAAAAGCGCCCGATCCGCCGTGCTGGATACGGGCTTCGCTGATGGCAAGAATGCGGGTACGCAGGCGTGGCGCGCTAAGCCATTGCGGGGTGCGTTGTCGTAAAAGACCGGTGCGGCCATATTCGTCGGCGCGCGATCCCTTACCGGTGATCACCAGAACGCAACGTTTTCCGGCTCGCCAGCTATCTTCAATAAACGCGTTAAGCGCATGATGGGCTACATCCTGGGTCATACCGTGCAGATCAATACGACCATCAATTGACATCTGGCCTTTCTGGAATTTTTTGGCCGTCGATTTATCGATATTGTCGGTAACACCCGGTTCAAGTTCGACCAAGGCGCGGTTTTTGATCTGCGGTCCGTGATCAGCATTACGCGCGGACGGCAGGTTTCGCGCGGCCCGGACTTCTTCAGCCTTGTTGATTTCACCCTGCAGATCGTCAGGAAGCGGCATCGCCGTATCGCTTTTGGGATGATCGTTGTCCAGCTCGAACACGGTTTCACTGCCCTTTCGCTGTTTGGAACGCAAGGGTTTGACATCACGCGTGAAGATTTCCCAAAGTGCTTTTTCTTCGTCGCTAACGGAGCGCCGTCTTTTATGGGTTTTCTTTTGTGTCATCCACCAGAACGATATGCAAACGGCGCGGTCCGTGCGCACCCAGCTGTATCGTCTGTTCGATATCGCCTGTTCGCGACGGGCCCGTCACCCAAAGGAATGTTCGCGGCATATTGCCGTTTCCTTCCCGTTCGCGCAACCGCGGCCATACTTCTTCATAAGTTCCAACGATATCGCTGGCTTTCGATACCGCAATATGCGGTATCGGGAAGCGTATAAGGCATATCCGCGTCTTCACAAACTGTGTCAGTCATCTCGCCCGAAAAGATCAAGACAGGCGACACCGTTATTATCGAGATTCAACATTGCCCGCAAAAAGGCACTGTCGGTATCCGAAGATAGGCCATGTTTTTCGCGTAATTCGATGAATTGACCACTTTTCTTATTCTTATCAAGGGAATTTTGTAGGGTTTCTACTTCATCAATCGGAGCAGCGTTGCTGATCGCCATATAGAGGAAACAACTGCGATAGGGCAAAACGCCGTCAATGTCGCGTTGCTGTGCGCTGGGATCAACAATGTCGCGATAGTGTCGCAATACAGAACCACCAATCGCAATCAGATCAACTCGGTCGGCCTGCAGCATCGGCAATAGAAGGTCTTCACGCGGCACCATAACAAGCTGCTGTGCCCCGCGTCGACGCAAATAGGGTTCGCGAGCAGATCCCAGCAAAACCCCAATCCGGGCCGAAGCAAGGATTTCCTCGAACGGCATGTTTTGCCATTTCGCATCCGCGTAACCATACAGGTTCCAGATCGTGCGGCTGATCGGGCCAACCCATTTAAAGCTGTCCTCGCGGTCAGCCGTGCGAGTTGTCGGATAGATAACATGCCGGGCTCCCTGCATTGCCTGTTCCATGACGCGTTTCCAAGGCGCCTGCTCGGCAATGACATAAGGCAGATCGGCATCCTGAAAGACCGAGACGACAAGATCATCGAAATAACCAGGTTCGGGACGAATAGGATCACCACCACCTTCTGACCGGTGGATGGTATAAGCAAGTTTCCCATTGATAAAACTGTCTGTTGTCTGCGGCTGAACCGGAATTTCGGGTTCGGCGGGCAGGTATTGCGCTCGAACATCCCGTACCGCAAATGCCAACACCAGCAGAGCAATCACCGAACAGCCGATAATGTCCGACCCTTTAAAAACCGACCGGCCCAAGAACAGACGTTGAAAAAGTGACGAGAGGATTTGGCGAAGAGAGCTAAATTTCGAAAAAGCGGCATATCGGAAAAACATGCCGGTCACATCAAACTTCTTCGCGCTTGAGCCAGATGGCAGCAGAGAACTTTTTCTCAATATAGGTCTGGTGCGCCACAAGCTCATCTTCACTGAGAATATGTGGTCTTGGTTCCAGATAGTTTTCTTTTGGCCCCACAATACGCGGCGTATCAATGACAACCTTTTTAGTAACCTTGGAATCAAGCGAAAGGCCGTGCTGCCGACCACCCAGCAGTTCAAGATAAACCAATGCAAGAAGGTCGGAATCGAGTAGCGCCCCGTGCAAAGTACGGTTCGAGTTATCAATTTTGAAGCGGCGGCATAGCGCATCAAGACTGACCGGGGATCCGGGGAATTTTTTGCGCGCCATCTGCACGGTATCAATAGCGCGGTCCATCGCTATTTTCGGCTTGCTCAACCATTCAAGTTCCGCATTCAAGAATTTCATATCGAACGCGGCATTATGGATCACGAGATGTGAATCATCACCGATAAATTCGAGAAAATCGTCAACCACCTCGGCAAAGACCGGCTGGTCTTTGAGGAAATCGTCGCCAAGGCCGTGGACATCGAATGCCTCTTTGGGCATTGGGCGCTGCGGATTGATATATTGATGATATTGCCGCCCGGTCGGCATGTGATTGAAAAGCTCGATACACCCGATTTCCACAAGGCGATGGTCAGCGTAGGGATCAAGGCCTGTGGTTTCCGTATCAAGGACAATTTCACGCATATCAGGTCCGATTTTCCAGTTGGTCAACGATGCTTCGTATCGTAGCGAAAGTTATAGCCCGACCCAAGCCTGTCGGAATGATAAAATCAGCTTTGCGACGTTTTTCGCGATCCGGCATCTGTTTAGCAAGAATGGCGGAAAATTTAGCGTCCGTCATCCCTGATCGCGCCATAACACGTTGGCGTTGAACGAATTTCGGTGCCGATACTACCGCAACGTGATCACAGCGTTTTTCACCTGCTGTTTCAAACAGAAGTGGAATATCCAGCACAACCATTGATCTTTGCGCCAAACGGTTAAGTTTGAGAAAACTGTTTTCTTCAGCCCGAACCAGCGGGTGCAGGACGGCTTCAAGACGTTTCAGCGCATCGGAATCGGCAAAAACGATTGTCCCTAGTATCTGGCGATCAATCCGGCCGTCTTTCAGGACATCGGGGAATACCGAGATGATCGGATCAAACGCCGCCCCGCCCGGTACCATCAAACGATGGACGCTCGCGTCGGCATCATGGACCGGCACGCCAAGATAACGAAACATCCCCGCCGCGGTCGATTTACCCATGCCGATGGACCCGGTTAGTCCCAAAATAACCATAATAAATAGTGACCTGTGATCTTAATTCGGATTAATCCGGCGAAAGAACAAATTCGCGAAGCTCTGGCGTGACTTCTGGATCAATCCCAAACCAGCGATGGAATCCCGGACGTGCCTGATGCAGCAGCATGCCCAGCCCATCAACTACCGGATTGCCACGTTTTTTGGCCTGAGCCAGCAAATCGGTGATCAGTGGCGCGTAAACGATATCAGTAACAAGGGCGGTTTTTGGCAAACCTTCAAGATCGATTTCAAGTTTCGGCTGCCCGACCATACCAAGGCTTGTGGTATTGACCACAAGCAACGCATCGGCCAAATCCGCCGGATCAAGCGGCCAGTTCACCACTTTGATGCGTGGATCATTAATCTCAGTCGCCAGATCAGCGGCGCGTTTACGTGTCCGGTTGGCGATGCGGATTTCAGGGATTCCTTCGTCAAGCAAGGCAACCAAAACCGCCCGTGAAGCCCCTCCCGCTCCCAACACCACGGCAGGACCTGATGCGAAATCGATATCCAGAGCTTCCTGGCGAAGGTTTTCGATAAAGCCGAACCCGTCGGTGTTATCGCCCAATACGCGGCCGTCCTTGGCAAAGGTCACGGTATTGACTGCCCCGATGCGACGGGCACGATCGGACAGTTCATCACATTCGGGCATCGCCATTTCCTTTTGCGGAATGGTAACATTGACCCCGGAAAATCCCAAATTGCGCAAGGATTTCAAGGCATCCTGAAAATTCTTTGGTTCAACCGGAAGCGGCATATAGGACCCGTCGATCCCGTATTTTGCCAGCCAGTAGCCATGCAATCGCGGCGATTTGGAATGTGACACCGGCCAGCCCATCACACCGGCAAGGCGCGAGGTACCTGACAGCGTTCGATAAGGAATCCGCGAAGTCATGATGAAAATTTCCTGCCTTAATGTCGTTTATTATGCTTTGAGAATACCGTGATCGCGCAAGAAGCCAATCAGCGGCAAAAGCGGCAAACCAAGCACAGTGAAATAATCACCGCGGACTTCGGTAAAAAGCTGTGCGCCGATACCTTCAAGCTGATAACCGCCAACACAGTTATAAATCTCTTCCCCGGCAGCATCGAGATAGTCTTCGAGCCATTCATCAGTGAAGTTGCGGACAGTCAGATGGGCGGTATCGATGGTACCCCAGATGCGCGAACCTTCCTTGTAAATCACCGCTGCTGAAACCAGCTGATGGGTTTTACCGCGAAGGGCGCGCAGCTGGGCGCAGGTATTATCCCGGTCGCGCGGCTTGTCAAACCAGATCCCGTTGCATTCCAGCATCTGATCGGCGGCGATAACGATACCATCGGGTTGCTGCCTATACATGCGCAGTGCCTTCATTTCCGCCAGTGTTTCTGCGGCTTCGGCAGCACTCGCACCTTCGGCCTTCATCGATTGCTTGTAACCGTCTTCGTCGATCATCGAGGCAATTGCCTCACAATCCACACCGGCATTTGTCAGCATGGAATGTCGGGCTTTGCTGCTAGACGCCAGAATCAGTCTGGTCATGTATTGGTACCCTGTAATTACGTGATGTCTTAATTAATGACCGCGCCGGTCATACATGGTCGACAGAATGATGGCAGCGGTTTCTTCGATCGAGCGTCGTGTGACATTGATAATCTTCCAGCTGCGATCCGTAAAATAACGGCGTGCCTGATGGACTTCGTTTCGTACGGCAACCGGGTCGACATAATCCCCGCCCTCACCCCGTTCGATCTGGCGCAAGCGATTTTTGCGGATCGATACCAGTTGATCCGCATCCTTGATCAGGCCAACCACCAGCGGATTTTTGAGTTTGTCGAGTTCCGGTGGTAACGGGCAACCCGGAACAAACGGCACATTCGCGGTTTTGATACCGCGATTGGCCAGATAGACCGAGGTCGGGGTTTTTGACGTGCGCGATACACCGACAATCACGACATCGGCTTCTTCAAGATCCCAGGTAGATTGCCCATCATCATGGGACAGGGTGTAATCAATGGCTTCGATCCGGTTGAAGTAATCCTCGTCCATTTTATGGAGAGCCCCGGTACGGCCGCGCGATTGCTGCCCCAGATAACCCGCCATCATGGTGATGGTGTTGTCGAGTACATGACTGTGCGGAACCTGCAGACGACGACAACCTTCTTCGAGCTTGCGGCGAATATCCATATCGAAAACCGTATAAAGCACAATGCCCGGGTTGCGTTCGATATCGGCCAGAACACGGGCAAGCTGCGCATCAGTGCGGATCAGTGACCAGACATGTTCATGTGCGCGTACATCGGGAAATTGCGCGATGCAGGCACGCGCAACCCCGTCAACGGTTTCACCGGTGGAATCCGATACCAGATGAAGGTGAAAGATATTGTCGTCGTCAATCATCGCAGTCCTGCAATCTGCCAGCGTTTCACATCACTTAACCGAAACCCGGTGTTCGATATTTCGATCATCTGTCATCTGACAGGGCACTGCAATCCCAACCACAAATTAAACCGACGGAGTCGGGCTTGTGGATAATTGTGGATAACGGGGGCGACTCCGGCCAATTTTTTTCCACAGATTTTATCCTGCACGTCATACAAAATTTCTCAAAGCAACCATCCCACGGGGGATAGTCGGAAAATTTTTTCCCTAATAGCAGGGATAACAAGGCAAAAACCAGATTAATCCCCGTTATCCCCATTATTCAAAAACGGCTTTTCCCAAGCTTACCTTTGGGAGTCGTTCGGAGTCGTCCCCAGTTTTCCCCAAGACCATTTGAGATGAATCATTTTTCCCGAGTCGCAATGTGGATAAACTGTGCACCAAATTTGATCCCCGTTATCCACAGGGAACCACTAACAAACAACATCCTTTTTTATTAAAGAAGGTTTTGTTAGAGACACGGTGGAAAAACGGCCTGGATAGGCTTCAGGACACAATTCACGGGTCAGGAATAGGGAACCGGACATAAACGTCAGGCTATCGTGCCTGACAAAAAGGATCGGGACTAGCATACCCGGAAACGCCCCCTTGAAAGGCAGTTCCGGGCAGTCAAACAGGAAACGTCATGCCCAAACCAACCAAGACCTTTTTGCGCGCCCTTGCCGGTGAGACATTGCCGGTACCGCCGATCTGGCTGATGCGCCAAGCGGGTCGCTATCTTCCGGAATATCGCGCAACACGGTCCGAGGCAGGTTCATTCCTCGATCTTTGCTATAATCCTGATCTTGCCTGCGAAGTTACCTTGCAGCCGCTCAGGCGCTATGACTTCGATGCGGCAATTCTGTTTTCCGATATCCTCGTCATACCACAGGCACTTGGACAGCATTTGGCCTTCAAACAGGGAGAAGGTCCGCA
Source organism: Thalassospira sp. A3_1 (assembly GCF_017744215.1). Lineage (NCBI taxonomy): Bacteria > Pseudomonadati > Pseudomonadota > Alphaproteobacteria > Rhodospirillales > Thalassospiraceae > Thalassospira > Thalassospira sp. A3_1. The sequence continues at coordinate 1,183,750 of NZ_JAGHQQ010000001.1, forward strand.
GCTGGACCCCATTTGCAATGCATCCGGTCTCGGTATCCTAAATGTTGATCGCATTCACGATACGCTGGGCCCGGTTTACGAGACAGTGGCAAAGCTTTCGACATCCATTCCGTCACATACTTCCCTAATCGGCTTTGCCGGGGCACCATGGACCGTGGCAACCTATATGGTTGAGGGCAAAGGCAGTAAGGATTTTGCCAATATCAGGCGGTTTGCCTATGGCGATCCGGACGGATTTTCACGTTTGATCGACATTCTTGTAGAAGCCACGACGCAATATCTGCTGAAACAAGTCGAAGCTGGCGCAGAATGCATCCAGTTGTTTGAAACTTGGGGCGGGGTGCTGTCGGAAAACGGGTTCAGACGCTGGGTGATTGAGCCGACCAAAAAAATCGTCGCAAATCTCAAGGCAGTACATCCAGATTTGCCGGTAATTGGCTTCCCAAGGGGTGCCGGTTTGCATCTGATCGACTTCAAACAGCATACTGGTGTGGATGCGGTTGGTCTTGATAGTGGCGTTCCATTGAAATGGGTGGCGGAAAACCTTCAGCCACTAGGGCCAGTACAAGGAAATCTTGATCCGATGTATCTGATTACGGGCGGGGACGAGATGATCGAGGAAACCCGCCGTATTCTTGATACGCTGCGCAATGGTCCGTTTATTTTCAACCTGGGCCATGGCATCACGCCGGAAACATCGCCTGAAAATGTCGGTAAACTGGTCGAATTTATTCGAAATTATCGGTGATAATTGAAATCGATCAAATCGATTGAAAAATTCAATGCGTAAAATGGCTTAAACCCGTTGCGCTTCTATCCTGTTTGGCCATTATGACCGCGGGATAAAAGAAGCGGGACGGGTCTATCCAAACGAGGCTTCCGGAATGAACCGGACAGTTTCAAAACGCCATGAAGGATATGCCGATGTCTGGGACGAAGCGTAAAAAACGCGCGATCATTCTTTTCAATCTGGGTGGTCCGGATGGACCGGATGCGGTGAAACCGTTCCTGTTCAATCTGTTTAATGATCCGGCGATTATCAGTTTGCCCAATCCGTTCCGGTATTTTCTGGCAAAGCTTATTTCCAGCCGCCGCGCACCTATTGCGCGCGAGATTTATGATCATATCGGCGGAAAATCGCCGTTGCTGGAACTGACCCAGGATCAGGCAGATGCGCTTGAAACAGCGCTTAACGGGCTTGATGACGGTTATGAAAACCGCTGTTTCATTGCGATGCGTTACTGGAAACCGTTTGCCGATGACAGTGCGGCTGCGGTAAAGGCATGGGGTGCGGATGAACAGATTTTGCTGCCGCTTTATCCTCAATTTTCAACGACCACCAGTGGATCGTCGGTCAAGGACTGGAAACGGGCTTGCCATAAAATTGGCTTGAATGCGCCGATAAAAACCGCATGCTGTTATCCGACCAATACGGGTTTTGTTGAAGCATCTGCCGAAATGGTCAAGGCCGGATATGAAAATGCCCTGAAAAAGTCGGTCGAGCTTGGCATTGGCAAGCCGCGCCTGCTGTTTTCCGCCCACGGGGTGCCAAAGGCCGTGATTACCAAACGCGGCGATCCCTATCAGTCGCAGATTGAAAAATCGGCCCAGGCCGTGGTCGACAAGATGGCGATTGCGGATTTGGACTGGCTGGTCTGCTATCAAAGCCGGGTTGGCCCGATGGAATGGATTGGCCCCTCGACCGAGCACGAGATTGAACGTGCTGGCAAGGATGGTGTACCGCTCGTGATCGTTCCGATTGCCTTTGTCACCGAGCATTCCGAAACGCTGGTCGAGCTCGATATCGAATATCGCGAGATTGCCGACGAGCTGAAAATCCCGGTTTATGAACGGGTTCGTACCGTGTGTTCACATCCGCGCTTTATTAGCGGACTGGTTGAAGTGGTCAACGAGACGCAGCAGACACTTGATCAGAACGGACCCGATGATTACGCGATGGAAACGCGCGGTTGGTGGTGCCCGGACGAGCATAGCTGTGCCGTTGCCAAGCAGCCGCTGGGTGCGGGAAAAGCGTGATAGAAATCTGATCCCAGGCGCGATGCGGCAGGTGGTTATATGTTTGGGCATTTCCGCATGCCGTTCAAGAGGTTATTCTGTTTGAAATCGCCTGATATCGATGATCCCGGATCGACCAGAAGAGAGAGACATGGATACCTATAGCGTCATCAAATCCCTGCATGTCATCAGCATCATTGCCTGGATGGCAGGACTTTTGTATTTGCCGCGGCTTTTTGTTTATCACTGCGAAGTGGCGCCAGATTCGGAAGCGGCCGAGAAATTCAAGATCATGGAACGTCGATTGCTGCGTGCGATCATGAATCCCGCGATGATTGCGGCCTGGATTTTCGGAGGTTACCTGATCCATGCCAGCGGTGCGATGACCGAAGGATGGTTCCACGTAAAGCTTTTGTGCGTTGTGATCATGACCGGCATCCACATGATACTGGCGCGATGCCGTCGCCAGTTTGAAGCGGACAATAATACGAAGCCACAAAAATTTTATCGTATTATCAACGAAGTACCGGCGGTTTTAATGGTGATCATTGTCTTTATGGTGATCGCACGGCCGTTTTGATCCAGAATGATCCAAGCTTGATTGTTAACTTTATTCCGGTATTGAAATAACAAAGGCAGCCAAACCGGCTGCCTTTGTTTTGATATCGTACTAAAATGGTTCAAAGCAGGAAATCAGGCGTTACCGGCTGGCTGGCCTTCCATCTGCTTGGCGAATTTTTTGCGGAAAAGATCAGCAAAATCAATCTGCTGCATCATCAAGGGCGGGAAGCCACCATCGGCCGTCAGGTCAGAGATGATTTTGCGGACATAGGGGAACAGCATACGCGGAACTTCGATCAGAAGAACCGGAAGGCGGTGTTCGTCGGCAACATTAAGTGTTACGACCGCGCCATATTGAAGTTCGGCAATAAAGGCGACCTTGTCGGCAACATCGGCCTTGACGTTGATCTTGACGGTAACTTCGTGAAGTTTCTGGTCCTGCGTGGTGCGCGCCTCAACATCGACGTCGATGTTGATTTTCGGCTGCTGCTGCAGGGCTACGCTCTCCGGTGCATTCGGATTTTCAAAGGAAAGATCCTTGATGTACTGGGTATGGATCGTGATCGGGTTGCCAGCCGGCTTCTGTTCTTCGCCGCCCTGTGCTGCACCGGTGGTGTTTTCGGCCATTAAAGTCTAACTCCCTTAAATCTTGGTCTTGATCAGAAACAAGCCGTTCAGAATGTATCTGCCAAGGCATTGGCTACATGGTCAGATAATCTGAAACTGGCTGATATGCTTGTTTCTGACGCCGCAACCCTGCGGCATGTCTTCTCATGGCCTAGCATGTCTTCCGGGTACGGGCAAGAAAATCGCCGTAACCTCCCGTAACGTCATAAATGGCGCAACATGGGCATTTGGTATGTGATTGTCTGCGGTCTGGTTGGTCAGGTTTAAAGAGCGTCTTGCAAGGCATTGAACGTGCCACTAAAACGAAAACAGGACCCGGCGCATGGCCAAAGGTCCTGTCGATATCGATCAATGCAATCGGTTACACCAAACGAGGCGGAAGATCGATATTACAAATTTTTGGGTGGCAGATTGCGGGGATCATCATCATTGGTGTCGTGACCCGTTCCATCTCGGTCCTCGCCATTTCCGTTGGCTGGACTGACGTTTTCGAAATCACCATCAATGATCGGACCACTGCCTGGACGTCGCCCGGGACGAGCAGAAGCACCGCCTGATGACGAGCCCGGATTGCCATAGGTTCGGCGAGAGAAATTGGTGCGGATATTACCTGACTGAACCAGTTTCATAATGACGCCGGCACCAACCGCCCTGCGTAGTGGTGGGACCAACAACAGGAAGCCCATGGTGTCGGTGACAAAACCCGGAGTCAGAAGCAGCACACCGGCAACCAGAATGCAGATGCCGTCAAACAGCTCACCAATCGGCATTTCGCCCTGATCCATCTGGGCCTGTGCACGGGCAAGGGTTTGCAAACCCTGGGCGCGCATCAGCGAGGTTCCGACCACGGCGGTCAGGATGACGATGCCAATCGTCGGCCACAGGCCAATCAGTTCGCCCGCCTGAATGAAGACGGCAATTTCGATGATCGGCATGGCCACGAAGATGGCCAGAAAATAAAAGCCCATTTTTGCTCCGCTCGGCTTTGCATTTGGTCGATATGATTAGGTTTGATCACAGCCTGTCAGGCAAACATACTTTGACAGGACCGGTCCGCAAAGCGCAGTATTGCATAAACATGTTGGTTTTCAGGTATTTCGCTTTAATCTTGCCTGAAATACTTTCTGAATTTGGCGGCAAACTACCGGTATAACTGGACGAAAATGCGGCAGTTTACCACCGTGTTCGCGACAATATGATGATTGTGCGAATGAACATGGTGAAACCGATCACATTTTAAATGCGATCGGGAGTTGCCCTTGCATTCGCTTCGGTCCATACCATTTCTCGACCACGGCAGTTTTGCTGTTTTTGGCGTTTTTCGAAACCTTACAGATCAAGAGTCCGGGCTTGCAGTATTTCGACATCATTCTTTTCGCATTGATCGCTGTTTTTCTGGTTTTGCGCCTGCGCAGTACCCTTGGGCGCCGCAATGGCGAGGAAAAGCAGGGTCCCACGGATGTTTTTGGCCGTCGTTCACACGAGGATGACAGCAAAGGTGCCAAAAATGGCGCGCCGCAACCGACGGATAATGTATATCGCCTGCCCGATGCCGATAAGGCAGCCGGAAAGGCTGACGGAACGGTCGCAGCCGACAGCAGCACCTTTGGCGTATTGCAGCAAATCCAGAAAGCCGATCCCGACTTTACCCAGCAGGATTTCCTGAACGGGGCGCGAATGGCATTCGAAATGATTGTCGAATATTTTGCCAAGGGCGACAAGGATGGTTTGAGCCCGCTTCTTTCAGCCGAGGTTTACAAGAATTTTGCCGCAGCCATTGATGCCCGCGCCGAAAAGGGCGAGCGCGAGGAAACCACCCTGGTCGGTATCAAGAGTGCTACCATCCACGACGCCACGCTTGAAGGCCGAACCGCCTATATTACGATCAAGTTCGTGTCCGAGGAAGTATCGGTCATTCGCAACAATGACGGCGATGTGGTTTCGGGCGATCCGAATCAGGTGATCGAGGCCGAAGACCTTTGGACATTTGCGCGCAATATCGAAAGCCGCGATCCCAACTGGCAGCTGGTTGCGACCGAAACGCCGGAAGAAGAAACCACGCAGTAGGTTTCACTAGGATTTTGCAATGGCTTGGCGCATTGCGGGACAAAAAGACAAAGGCGATCCATACGGATCGCCTTTTTTATTGCCTGATTTTACCGGTTTGATGGCCTCCGGCAGGTTTCGATTATCGGCTTGTTAAACATGTTTTTGGACAATCGCGGCAAATAATCGAAATATTCGAGTATTGATCAAACAATCATGCCGATTTTGATCCGAATTTGCAGATAACGGGTTTTGCCTTGAAAAGACGTCTGGTTTTGTCGCGCCTTCTTTCATTTTTTGCGGTTTTTATCGGGGCGGCTGGTGCCCTTGTCTGGCTGTTTTGGACCGATATCGCCGGTCTTCTCGGACTGGGCGACGTGGTTGAAAAACCTGCTGATACGCTGACGCTTAACGCAACCGATTTCAGCCAGCTTGATGGTTGGCAGACAGACGATATGCGTGGCAGCCTGAAAGCGTTTCAGCGGTCCTGTGCGGCAATGATCAAGCGAGGAGATGAACGCGATATCGGCCCGGACCCGCGGATGGGAACGGTTGGCGACTGGCGCAGATTATGTGAAACCGCATTGGCGCTGGAGCCCGATACTATCCGTAAGGAAGATGCACGAACTTTTTTCCAAAGTGGGTTCAAGCCATATCTGGTCGGAAATAACAATGATCCAGAAGGATTGTTTACCGGTTATTTCGAACCGGAACTGCGTGGTAACCTGACGCGCGAAGGACCATTTCAGACGGCGATCTACCTGAAACCCGAAGATATGGTTTCCATTGATCTTGGTGCGTTTCGCGAGGACCTTAAGGGCACAACGCTGGTTGGCCGGATCGAGGGTAAAAGCGTTAAGCCGTATTATGACCGAGAAGCGATTGAAAATGGTGCTCTTGCCGGGCGTGATCTTGAACTTGTCTGGGTTGATGACGCGGTGGATGCATTTTTCCTTCAAATCCAGGGATCAGGCCGGGTTGTGTTGCCAGATGGCAGTGTATTGCGCATCGGATATGCCGCCACCAATGGCCATCCCTATTTCGCCATTGGTCGGGAATTGATTGAACGGGGTGAACTGACGCGCGAAACCGTATCGCTGCAAACCATTCGGCAATGGTTATCCACCCATCCGGATCAGGCCGATGATGTGATGAATACCAACGCATCCTTTGTGTTTTTCAATCCGCTGAAAACCGATCCGGATGACCCTGATGCCGGGCCGCTTGGATCGCAGGGCGTACCGCTGGAACCAGGGCGGTCATTGGCCGTTGATCGGCGTTTCCATGCCATGGGAGTTCCGATCTGGCTTGAAACCGATGATGCGATGAATGCCGATGCCAGATTTCATCGTCTGATGGTTGCGCAAGATACGGGCGGCGCCATTCGTGGCCCGGTACGCGGGGATATCTTCTTTGGTCCAGGCGAAGATGCCGCCCTGCATGCCGGTCATATGAACCGCATGGGACGTAAATTTGTTTTGCTGCCGGCATCTGTTGATCCGGCCAAACTGGCGGAGGCCAAACCCTGATGTTGCGTCACATCGTGCTGTTACAGATCGGAGACGGTGTTTTGGCAGCACAGATCACGGACCTTCTTGAAGAATTATCGCAAGTTGCCCTTGAAACGCCGGGAATTCTGGCCTTTGCTGCGGGTCCCAAAACATTGGGGAGCGGGCTTAGTCAGGGTTTCACCCATGTATTGACCATTGATTTCGTCGATGGGGCGGCCCGTGATGCGTATCTTTCCGGTCTGGACAAGGACGGGGTCGGTCGCCGTATTTCAGAAATGACGGTCGGTGGGCTAGGCGGAGTCCTGGCAATCAATCTCGATATTTCGGATATGAAAACGCCCGACGACTTACCTCCGAAGAAACTTCAGGCGAAATGGATATAATTATCAATCAGATATAAATGATTGATTTTATTTTTATAAAAGATGTTTCTTCTTGGCAGTAACAAAGGTGGATATTTTCCACCAAAAAAGAAAACGGGCAGGATGAACCTGCCCGTTTGTAATTCCAGATGTTTACCGTATTCTGCGCGGTAGTTACTGTGCGGCAACCACATTGGTACTTTCGTCGCCGGAAGCATTGCCACAGCCGCCGACACGCGATTTACGCTGGCGCTGGCTTTCGGATTTCAACTGGCCACAGGCGGCCAGAATATCGCGGCCACGCGGCCAGCGGATCGGTGCTTCGTAGCCAAGTTCAAGCAGCGTATGGGCGAATTTCTTGATATCGTTGGTCGGCGTGCACTCATAGTCCGAACCCGGCCATTTATTGAACGGGATCAGGTTGAATTTGCAATGGACGCCCTTGACCAGCTTTGCCAGCGCACGCGCATGTTCCGGTTTGTCATTCACGCCTTTAAGCATCACATATTCCATGGTGATCGGGCGCGAATTGGACATGCCGGGATAATGACGGCAGGCATCCATCAGTTCCTTGAGAGGATATTTCTTGTTGATCGGCATGATTTCGTTGCGCAGATCATCATCGGGCGCATGCAGAGAAATCGCCAGACCAACACCAAGTTCCTCGCCGCAACGTACGATTTCCGGCACCACACCCGATGTGGACAGGGTGACGCGACGGCGCGAGATTGAAATACCTTCGCCATCCATGGCAATTTTCAGCGCTTCGCGGACATTTTCATAGTTAAACAGCGGCTCGCCCATGCCCATCATGACGATGTTCGACAGGCGACGGATGCCGTTTGCCGGGGTTGGCCATTCGCCGTAACTGTCACGGGCAACCATGAACTGGCTGATGATTTCACCGGGTGTCAGGTTACGAACCAGAAGCTGGGTACCGGTATGGCAAAACTTGCATGTTAGTGTACAGCCGACCTGCGAGGAAATGCAGACAGCCCCGCGATCTTCGTTGCGATCCGGGATATAGACGGTTTCGGCTTCGTTGCCGTCGTGGAACTTCATCAGCCATTTATGAGTATCGTCCGAGCTTTTCTGATCGGCCGTCAGAACCGGGCGGCCGATATAGAAGTCCTGTGACAGGCGATCGCGCAGCTTTTTGGAAATGTTGGTCATATCCTCGATATCTTTGACACCGCGGTTGTAGATCCAGTTCCACATCTGTTTGACGCGAAACTTGCTTTCGCCCATTTCGCCAAGCAGTTCGGTCAGCTGATCACGCGACAGTCCCACGAGATCACGACGTCCGTCGGCAGCCTGCCCGTTTGCGGCGCGCGTTACGAAGTCGGTCAACGTCGGGCCGCTCTGGCTGTTGGCGGCTGCGGCATTTGTGGTCGCGTTCTCGGTCAGGACGTCGGTCATCCCGGGCTCTCTCTTTGGTTCTGGCAGTTTTATCGGCGTTTGTTCTTGGTCATCAGGCGGCATCAGCACCGTTTCCGGCTTTGTGCATCCGATGCGCGCCGGATTTGCAACGGGGCGGGACTATAACAGATTTTCCCGCGAAATGCTTTTGGCGCATAAACCATGGCCCCGCATATAGCGGGGCCGGGGCAATTTACAAACGATAAAATTCACATTGCAGCTATTTGCCGGACGCGATGCAGGTTTACAAGCGCCTCAAACCGCAGGGATTTATCGGTTCGTCGTTCGCTCAGCTAACCGGTTTGGCGTCGCAAGCCTTTGAAATCGCGTTATAGGCTGCGGTAAACCCGGAAAGTGAATAAGTATCGGTAGTTTTCGTCCCTCGCGATGAATTGCCGACGACAACCATATTGCTGCCGGCCTTCATGGCGCTAACCAGTTTGCGATCTTCCTCGCCATTCACGGCCCAGGCTGAGTCCTCGTAGGTAAACAGCTTGAAGCTTTTGGAATCGATTCGAAGGTCAACATCGCTATCCTTTTCATAGGTATAGCCGGTAATGAAGCTGACTTCGTTGAACAGTTTTAGCGCCGGGCGGTGCGTAACCATGACATAGATTTTGCCGCGCTGGGTATAATCGCCTTTGGCGGAGGTCGGCTGGCTACCGATATAGCAAACTTTTTTGCCTTTTTCGGAATAGCTATAAGCTTCCCATTTTCCATATACATCAATCAGTTGCGGCGCATTTTGCGCAATCGCAGCCTGAGAGACCAAAGCGACGAGGGCGGCAGCTGCACCTGCCAGCGAATTTCTGACAAGACGATGGGCGTGTTTTTTCATGGGCTCGCGTATCGTGTCTGAAGTTTCGGAACGATGACTTTAAACCCGCCCGATGTGGCGGATTTATGAGGAACTTTCACCCGAGAGTGCCGGTAAAAGGTAAATATTCGACCAAGGAAATCCCGCCATATCGCGAAACTTGAAAAAATCGACAGCGATATGGGAAAATGGTGCAAATAGCTGTTCCTTCTGGGGTTTTAACCTTTGTTATCCGCGGCAATTCGGGCCTTGACCACCTGATCAAGGCAATCCTGGACAGAGATTTTATCGGCACTTTTGCGTTTGCGGGCCAGCATATGGGTCATCTTGCGTGTTTCCCCTTCTGCTGCCGGGAAAAAGAACGCATCAAAAGAACATTCCTCGGAACGGTATTGCCAGACCCGTGCAGGACCCTCGCCGCGGGTCATTTCGGGTTCGCCGATTTTTTGCTCTACCGCATCCTCCGAGAGACCCATCAGGGTTTCAGCCCTGATCGACTTAAAGGGAACGGGCGGAATGGCAACCGTTATGCGGGGGGATTGCGATTTGGCAGTGCCGGTCGGGTTTACAGCAGATTTAGTTGAAGTGTTGGTCGGTTTCGTAGTTGCGGTCCCTGTACCGCCAGAAACAGAATTCCCGGATTTTTTCGGGATATCTTGGGTCACGCGTGGTGAACTGGTTGACTTGGCCTTGCCATAGTTCTGATTTGTGCTGCCAGGCGGGACAGCATTCCCACCACATGCCACCAGCGACGTCGCGATCAGTATCATCGCGCAGAGAAGCCCGGCGGGGAGTTTACCGCGCCGGGGCTGTATCGGGGTTGTTTGGGTCAGTGAGCGGTTTATGCCGGTCACGGATCAGATATCGTCGCTTTTGCGTGGAATGGTGATTGCAGCTGAATGGCCGGTACGGCTGGTACCGTCGTCGCTGCCTTCAACATATTCCAGCGAGCCCTTGATGCGGGCACCGTTTTCAATCTGAAGCGCACCATAGGTGATCTTGCCATTGATATCTGCCGAGCCGATGACAATGACACGACGTGCCGTCAGGTCGCCTTCGAAAGTGCCGCTGATTTCGGCTTCGTCGACCTGCGCGGTACCAACGAAGGTGCCGCCTTGGGAAACTTCAAGACGGGTGCATTCCTTGATCTGGGCTTCGACATGGCCCTCAACGACGAGGACGTCGCAGGAACCGATTTCACCAGCCAGACGAATATCGCGGCCAACCGTCAGTTTTTTGCCCTCGGTGTGGCTTGGGGTGGCACTCGGACGACCAGCACTGCCGCGGGTCGGAATTTCAAGCGGGCGCTTCGGGATTTCCGGACGGAAGCTGGTGGAATGCGGTTTGCTGGACATTTTCGGTTCTTCCTTTGTGCGCGGCTGAGTAAACAGCTGCGGCTCACTACGTTTTTCTGTTTTTGTGGCGGTATCGTTGCTGGCACTCGCACTTTCGCTCGAAGCCTGTTTGATCGGCGAGGAAGCTGCGCTGTCGGAAAGACCGCCGGAATTCAATCTGGAAGAAGATGTATCTGACGAAGTCGGGCTGCTGTCGACTGTTTTGTTGGCTTTTTTCTTTCCGAACATGGGGATGACCAAATCCTTGTCTTGCAGTTTCGTTTCAGGTTTCCGCCATTCTATCCGATGCCCACCGGAATGGCGTCAGACGGTGATCCGGTTTTCGAATGCACCCAGACGGACGGAGTAATGCACCATAAAGGCAGTCGCGATAATCGGCGCCACAAGGTTGACCAGCGGCACGGTCATCAGGAATGTCAGGCCGATTCCGGCAAACCAAAGTTTCGTCTGGCAACTTTTGCGAATGGCATTCACCGTGCGAACATCATAACGACGTGCGGCGACCAGTTCAAAATATTCGCGCGACAGCAGATAGCCATTCATCGCATAAAACGCGATAACATATACTGGACCTGCTAAAAGAAGCGGCAGGATCAGGATGTTAAGGGCCAGCGCCGTCAGCGCAAATTTAAGGCCACTGATCAGGGCCTCGGAAATCGGTTGCGGGCGTGTTTCAGGCAGGGTCGGGTAATATTTGTCTTCGACCGCATCGGCGATCTGATCAAGCAGCAGGCTCGAGATCAGGACAGTGGTAGCCGGAAACATTAGCAGCACCAGAAACGCAAGACCCACGCCAAGCAGCCAGTCAGCCGCCGTTTCCATCCAGCCACCATCGGCAAAGAAGGTGATCGAGTTCAACCCGAATCCGATCAGCATCCAAAGCCCGACTATTATCGCTAGGGCGCCGGCAACACCGATCAACACAACCTTGCGAAATCGCGGGTCGGAAAACTGGGAAACGGATTTCAGAAAATCATTGATCATTGGCGGTTTTATCCTGCTGGCACGGTCACGATTGCGCACAAGGGAATCATGTCAAACATTACTAGGCAATCAAAATTAACAGGCCGTGAAATCAGAGGAGAATTTGACAGATTTTTAGCCCGAAGCGTCGGATAACCCACGCTTTAGGCAGAAAAAAGGCGTCCGGCCAGGGGGGAGAACCGGACGCCAGCGCTCCGATGATCTGGAGCGTGAGGAAAGGTAGGGGAGACCTGTTCCTCACACTTGGCTCCCACATCAAAATTCGGGAACCTTGTGACAGATTTTTATATAGGGACTGAAAGCTGCATCTGCCATAGATCAGAGCCGCATATCGGCCATAAATTTCATGCATGCAGGTGAAAAATTACAATCTGATTGATCGTTGCGAAACGACAATATTTGCAAGAGCTTGAATCGGAATGCTTAACCGTTCTGTCAGACGGTTTTGACAATTTCGTGAAGTCGATGGGAAATCTTGAAATCAGCCGCGCTGGTTGGGCCAGATACGTTCGAACTTGAATAATTCCGGGTCGAGCGTGACACCTTCTTCTGTATTGAACAGGGTCACTGTCGTTTCGATCCCGGCGGGGTCGGTGACAATCCACTGGCGCAACTGCATCGGGTTTTCCTGGAATACAAGCGTGACACTGCCAGCACCCTGATCGGATTTGCGGACCATTTCGACGCGCATGGTTTCTGCAGTCCGTTTGAAATCGACAACCTTGACTTCGCGCGTTAGCGAGACGTCTTTTGCCAGAATGATTCCGGCTGGGGTTTCGTCGATGTCAAAATAGGTTGGAGCGTTGATTTCCTTGTCATAATAGATGAAATCGGATCCGGTCGAGACCAGTAGAATCTGGGCCGGCGGATTATATTCAAATCGCATCTTGCCGGGGCGCTCCATATAAAGCTTCCCCTCGGCAGCACCACCATCCGACGAAATCTGGACAAAATCTGCTTTCAGCGTGGTGATGTCTTCGAGATAGTTTTCGATCTTGTCGATGGTTGCTTGATCAATCGCTCCCGATTGTGCAAGTGCATTTGCCGGGGTCAGGCTAATTGAAGCCGGTGCGGCAATCGCAAAGGCGGTCGCAAAGACCGATGCCGCCGTCATGGTGCGGAAGCGCGCGCCCATCTGTTTGATGCGGAATTTGCCGAATTTGCTGAAGAACGCCATTTGACAGCCTGTTTACCCGTTTAAGAAATTCTGTGATCGCGATTGCGAAACCCGAATGGCGAATGATAAAAATTCAGCCAAATTGTAACCAACCACAATATGTACAACATATCGCATCATTTGGCCGGGAAGGCCAGCCGGGTCAAGTCGCGCCCGCAAATGATCACAATTGGCCGGGTTTGGCCGCATTTGCAGCAGTGACCGGCTTTCCGGCAACAGGAGAAAGCGTTTCATGAGTCGCACCGTCGCCATTCAGATGGATCCGATCGCATCGATCGATATCAAAGGGGATTCAACCTTTGTCATGGGGCTCGAAGCCCAAGCACGCGGTTATGACCTTCTGCATTATCATCCTGATGACATGTTTTATGATCGTGGCCGGATAAAGGCCGAAGTCCGCCCGATGAAGCTTCGTTACGAAAAGGGCAACCATTACGATCTTGGTGATGCAAAGATCATTGATCTTGCAAAGGAAACCGATGTGATCCTGATGCGTCAGGACCCGCCGTTTGACATGAATTACATAACGGCAACCCATCTGCTTGAAGCTGTTCATCCGGAAAGTTTCGTGGTTAACCATCCCGGCCATGTGCGCAACGCACCGGAAAAGATTTTTGTCACCGAGTTCCCCGACCTGATGCCGCCGACCCTGATTACCCGGTCAGCTGCGCGCATTCGCGATTTCCGCGAGGAATTCAAGGATATCATTGTCAAGCCGCTGTTTGGCAACGGCGGGGCTGGCGTGTTTCACCTGAAACCGGGGGATGAGAACCTTAATTCGCTGTTGGAACTGTTTGCCGTCCAGTCGCGCGAACCGCTGATGGTCCAAGCCTATTTGCCGGACGTGCGCAAAGGCGACAAGCGCATCATACTGGTCGATGGCAAACCGGTCGGTGCGATCAATCGCGTTCCGGCAGAGGGCGAGGCACGGTCGAACATGCATGTCGGCGGGGTTGCCGAAAAATCCATGCTGACCCCGCGTGAGATTGAGATTTGTGAACGCATCGGGCCGGAACTGAAAAAGCGCGATCTGATCTTTGTCGGGATTGATGTGATTGGTGACTATATGACGGAAATCAACGTTACCTCTCCTACCGGACTCCAGGAAGTGAACCGGTTTGATGGATCGAAACTGGAATCCCTGATCTGGGATGCGATTGAAACCCGCCTATCCTGAACGGATTTCAGGACGGTACGATTTGGGGCCAAGTGGTTTAACCACTTGGCCTTTTTTCTGGTTTTTCGGTCTGGTTGAAACGGATAGCCGTGAAATGGCCGGATTTTATCATCAATTCTGCACCAGTTTTCTGCCCATATCGGTTGATGTGACCGAATTCATGCCCGCAGGCTGGAACCAAATGCCTGTTTCTGCGTATGATTTTGGGGATCAATCATCAACAAAGCGGAATCCGATTGCATGGCGGATAAGCAAAACAGCGCAATTTCAACGAATGGCACCTTTGGTCCGTTTCTGTTTGCGCGTGGCAGCGACGATAAAACAGCCCGTCTGGCCGCCCTTGTGGTGACGCAGGAAGGGGACGATCCGGCCGAGTTTCGCATCATGGATCAGGACATTGTGACCCCGGCAAAGCTCGCGACGCGGTTTGGACGCGATTACTGGCGCTATGATTTCGAGCTGCCGGTTGCATCGGATGCGCGTTACAGTTTCGATACCGAAACATATCATGTGAATACCGATATGACGCATGACCTTCGGATCGGGTTTGTTTCGTGCAACGGGCAGGAAGATGGCGATTTGGACCGGCCTTTGACGGATCGCAACGCGCTTTGGATTGATCTTGGTCACGAGCATGAGAAACGGCCCTTTTCGCTGCTTTTGCATGGCGGGGACCAGATTTATGCCGATGGTGTTTGGGAATGCCATCCAGATATTGTCGCGTGGCAAAAGGTGCAAAAACGCCAGAAACTGGCGACAGATTTCACGCCGGACATGCATGACGGCGTTCTGAAGTTCTATCTTGAACATTATCTTGAAATTTATGGCCAGCCGCAGATCAGCCATATGCTGGCGCGCGTGCCGTCTTTAATGATGTGGGATGATCACGATATTTTCGATGGTTGGGGCAGCCACAAGAAATGGTTCCATGACAGTATGGTTGCCAAGGGCATGTTTGACTGCGCGCGCGAGGCATTCTGTTTGATGCAGCTTTGCACGGCACCCGACGATCTGGCTGGCAAGATTATTGATCGCAGTGGGGAAAGCCTTGGCTGGCGGACGGATTTTCCGCGATTTTCGGTGATTGCGCCCGACCTCCGGTCGGAACGGACCCCGCATGAGATCATGGGCGAACATGGCTGGCGGGACATGATTGCGACACTCGATACTGTTCCGGAACATAATCGTATTTTGTTGATGTCGAGTGTGCCAGTGATCGGCCCGCGCCTGTCGCTGGTCGAGGCGATTTTGCACCTGATGCCCAGTGCCCAGAAATACGAAGATGACCTGCGCGATCAGTGGCAAAGCCGCTGGCATCGCAAGGAATGGTGCCGTTTTCTGGAAACGCTTGAAGACGTTGCGAATGATCGCAATCACGATATCACTCTGCTGTCGGGGGAAATTCATGTGGCAACACGCGGCACATTTGAAACGCGCGGCAAAACCATCCATCAGCTGGTGGCCTCGGGCATCTCACATACGGCTCCGCCGGTGGCATTCGCAAGGGCTCTTGGCCTTTTGGCGTGGATTGGCGACAATCCCCTGCCCGGTCGCCCGACCAAGCTTAAACCGCTTCCGGGGCGATTTGGCACCTATTGCGCGGCGCGCAATTACCTGACACTGGACCGCGAGGATGAAAACTGGCGGGCCAACTGGCATCTGGAAAATATCGGCTGGACGCCGGATTTAAAGATTTAGGGAGGATCGCATAGTACCCACCATGCAGCTTTATTACGCACCGACTTCGCCATTTTCGCGCAAGGTCCGGATTATTGCGCGTGAATTGGGTCTTGAAGGCAAGATCGCCGAAATCATGATCGATCCTTGGACCGATGCGGCGTTACGCGAACACAATCCGCTGGCGAAGGTACCGACTCTGGTACTTGAAAACGGGATGGCGGTGTTCGAGTCTGCGGTGATTTGTGACTACCTTGATGAAGTTGCCCGTGCGAATAGTGATGGGACCGGCATCATTCCGCAGGAAGGCTCCGAACGGCTTAATGCCCTGCAGTGGCAGGGATTATCTGACGGCATGATGGCGGCAACCGGTCGACTTTTTGCCGATAGCAGACGACCGGAAAATGAACGTTCCGATTTCGTAATGGATCGGCAGCATGCAGCAGTCCAAAAAAGCATTGACGCCATAGAAGGCGGCATCCTCAGTCTTGCAGCAGACCGGCCCGATATCGGCACTCTGTCCGTCGCAGCCGCCCTTGAATATGTCGATTTTCGCTGGCCAGACGGGCGCTTTGCCATTTCGGATGATCTGCGTCACTGGATGGCGGCACTAGCAGATCGTCCATCAATGATCGCCACGCGGTATCATCTTTTGCCGGTTTGACAGACCTGACCTGCATGGATGCAATATTGCCCGCGCAGTTTATACCGGCTATAGCGTGGCCCGGCTGCCAAATGTGCTATGATGCCGGGCAGCAACTTTTCAGATGAAACGGGTTTCATGACCGAAATTACCAAATCCATGCGTGAACGGGCCTGGGCCAGGGCCGGTAAAATCCAGGGCGAGGATTCCGCCGAAGTGCGCAAGCACCGTGCGAGCGGCATCACGATGAAAAAGGAAAGTTTTGGCAAGTTCCGCAATTTTGGCTGGACCGTGGTCGATGGCGTTGCCGTCCCATGCCGCAAGGAATTCCTGCCACCACGCGATGAAAACGTGGATGTTGGCGAAAATCCTGATGAAGATAAGGCAGCGTCCGAAGATTAAGCTGTGATTGGCTTGACGCACTTTACCGGATTAGCCGGCATGTTCCCGTGACAAGCTGACCAGATCAGCCAGAAGCTGTGACGAATCCGGACCGGCAACCATGCTTTCAAGTTCAGCCTGGGTTTTTTGCCAGATCGGAAAGGCGCGCATCAGAAGCGCCATGCCCGGGTCGGTCAGGGTCAGAAGGCGACCGCGTTTGTCCTTCGGGTCCGGCTGAATATTAACCAATCCACGTCGTTCCAGCGGTTTGAGATTGGCCGTTAGTGTCGTTCGATCCATTGCCAGCAAATTGGCGACATCCTGCATATGCGGTGGTTCGGGTCGGTTAAGTGACATCAGCAGGGAAAATTGCCCGCTGGTCAGATCAAGTGAACGAAATGCATCGTCAAACCGTCGCGCAATCGTGCGCGCGGCCCGGCGGACATGCAGGCATAGACAACTGTCACGCACCATCAATGTCGATGAAAACGGGACTTTATCGTTCTGGTTGAAATCTTTCTTTGACATGAATTAATTATGTTGATATCAACGTATTTGTCAAACGGGAAAATAAGAAAAAACTGATCAACCCTTTGGTTCAAAAGCGCCACCACGCCTTTGATCTTTACGACAACCTTCTGAGAGGCAAGGAGGAAGCCCAATGCAGAAGATAAGCCCCTTTTTGTGGTTTGACGGCAACGCCGAAGAGGCCGTCAATTTTTATGTGTCCGTTTTTCCAAATGCCAAGATCGGCAAAATCCTGCGCAGCAGCAAGGCAGGACCCGGACCAGAAGGCAATGTTTTAACCGTAAGTTTCGAGTTGGGAGGTCTGCAGTTCACGGCTCTTAATGGCGGGTCGCAGTTCAGGTTTACCGAAGCTGTTTCCTTCACCGTATCCTGCAATGACCAGGCAGAAGTTGATTATTACTGGGACTGCCTTTCCGAAGATGGGGAACCCAGACAGTGTGGATGGGTAAAAGACAGATTTGGCCTTTTCTGGCAGATCACCCCGGTCCGCCTTATCGAACTAATGAACGATCCGGATCCCGACATAGCCGCCCGGGTCGCAACAACCATGATGTCGATGGACAAATTCGACATCGCCGGGATTGAACGTGCCGCCAAAGGCATCTGAAAACTCCACACAAAACTTTAGCCTGTCCCTCGCACCACCAAGGCAAGGAAATTCCCCCATGACTGATAAACAAATTAAAGATCAAGCGGCCATTCGTGAGATTTTCACCCGTTGGTCAAAGGCAGCGCGCAACAAGGATCTCGACGGTATCATGGCGTTATATAGCGATGATATCTGCTCCTATGACGCAGTCGGTCCGCTGCAATTCAGTGGCCGGGAAGACTACCGTGCCCATTGGGACCGCTGCATGGCATTTGATGATGAATTCATCATGGAACCGCAGCAACCGACTATTCGTGTTTCCGGTCATCTGGCGGTTGCACGGTTCCTGATCCGGTGCGGCATGCGCAAGGAAGACGGAACCGAGCAGGCAAGCTGGATGCGGTCAAGCTATCACCTTGAAAAGCAGGGTGGTGAATGGCGCATCGCGCATGAACATTTTTCCGTGCCCTTTGATTTTGAAAACGGTGCCGCCCAGTTCGGGCTGCAGCCGTAAATCTCCAAACCAACCAGATTTTTACACATAAAGGAACGCTCCGATGAAACTGATCACCTATCTGAATTTCGATGGGAACTGCCGCCAGGCATTTGAATTCTATAAATCCATCCTGGGTGGTGAACTGATTGTGATGCCGTTCGGCGATACACCGATGGCTGCTGACTCGCCTGAGCATAATGACAAAATTGCTCATGCATGCCTGATGGGCGATGGCTGGCATTTAATGGCATCCGACTGCCCATCGGAATATTTCACCAAGATGCAGGGTATGACTGCATCCCTGCATTTTGAAAATGCGACCGATGCCAGAAAGATGTTCGATGCCCTTTCCAAAGACGGCCAGGTGACCATGCCGTTCGAAGAAACCTTCTGGTCGCCGGGCTATGGCATGTTTACCGATAAGTTCGGTACACCCTGGATGATCAATACTGATATGTCGCCGGAAGGCGGCGCTGGTTACGCCTGATCTGTCGCGGATAAACGACTTGTTGCCTTGATCCCCGTTTCCCGCCAAAGTGGTATATAGAACTTGGGGTTACGGGGATCAGCACCATATGACAGCACGGGTTACGACCGTCGCCTTTGCCGGGATTGATACAATTCCGGTCGATGTGCAGGTCCAGATGGCAAGCGGTTTACCGGCCTTTACCGTGGTTGGTTTGCCTGACAAGGCAGTTTCCGAGGCACGCGAACGTGTACGGTCGGCACTTTCGGCGATGGGGCTGGCATTGCCGCCCAAACGCATAACGATTAATCTGGCCCCGGCTGATTTGCTGAAAGAAGGATCGCATTTCGATCTGCCGATTGCACTTGGCCTTTTGGCCGAAATGGATGTGATAGGGCACGAGGATATCGCCAGTTTTGTCGTGCTGGGTGAGCTGGGACTTGATGGCAGCGTTACAGGTGTTGGTGGGGTTTTGCCAGCAGCCATGCAGGCGAACAGCATGGAGAGGGGAATTATCTGCCCCGTTGACAATGGTACGGAGGCCCTTTGGGCCGGGGAGCTTGAAATTCTCGCACCATCATGCCTGACCACCTTGATCAATCATTTCAAGGGCACACAAATCCTCCCGCGACCAAAGATGCCCAAGACTGAACCATCGCCCATCTCCCTGCCCGATCTTCGCGATATCAAAGGGCAGGAAAGCGCCAAACGCGCGCTTGAGATTGCCGCGGCCGGAGGGCATAATTTACTGATGAGCGGTCCTCCCGGTTCGGGGAAATCGATGCTGGCGGCAAGGTTGCCGGGGCTTTTGCCAGAACTGGATGCCAGACAGGCACTTGAAACCACAGTAATCCATTCGGTTTCCGGTATGTTGCCTGAAGGCGGGCTTATTCGTACCCGTCCCTTTCGTTCGCCGCACCATTCAGCATCCATGCCAGCACTTGTTGGTGGGGGTGTAAATGAACACAAAATATGAGACTGTAAAATTAAATATGAGAACTTGTGTCGGAAAATATGAGAATGCCAAAATGGTACGGGTGAATCTCAAATTTTCGTTGTGAAGACAGTATTCAGTTTCACATACGAATTTAATTGAACAGCACTATATAATTTTTATATTAGTCATAGTGTGAGTTGCGGGATCAGTTCCCTCGTGCTAGCGAGAAAACCCTGCAGCAAGAGAATTGGAGCGGGTGACTTAGGTTGCGCCGCTTTTTTTATTTAACTTGATTTATCCGATGCGGACGCCCTAGTGATCGTATCAAACGGAGTTTTCGGGATCGCTTTGATCCGTTGAGAACTCCGTCGTATCGGCTAGCTATTCAGATACCCCTGTCTGTTTTGCTGCTGTTGTATTTCGAGATCGATTTTATCAGTTCAAATATCCGTTCACGCAACACATCATCCTCAACACCGTAATAACTGCGTACAAGTTCTAAAGTTTCTCGCCGCTGCATAGGGTCCTCACGAGAAACGAAGAGTTGAGTAACAATCTTGTTGCGTTGAGCAATAGACTTGTCAGTAAGATCGCGTGGTATGTCATCGTAGAAATAACTGACCGGAACTTTGAGTGCTTGGGCAATATCATATAGCCTTGATGCACTTACTCGATTGGTTCCCCGCTCATACTTTTGAACCTGCTGGAAAGTAATACCCAAAAGTTTAGCAATTTCTGTCTGCCCGAAACCGTTAAGCATGCGGAGCTCGCGCAATCTTCTACCGACATGAAGATCAATTGGGTGAGGTCCTACTGTTTTTGTTTTTCGCCGTCCGTTACGCATTGGTTTGCGACGGCGATTATCGTCTGGCTGTTTAGAAGGCATGCTTGTCTGATTCCGCGGACGCATTGAGAGAATAATATTCTAAATAATGCAAATTCGGGAGCTGTTGCTATTCATGTTTGAGCATTTTGATAGTGAAGAAATGTAAGTGATCAGCTCTCTTCTGCACTATTAAAGCGCAATCAGCTTATCTACATTGTGCTGCCTTTCAAATTTTCTGAGAATGGAGCTCTCAATCATCCTTCCTCAAACGGGGTGTGGGAGAAACTATCGGACGTTTTGCGTGGAGGATTGCAAAGCTTTTCGTCTCGGTTATCTGCTGACAATTAGATAGGCTACTGCAGAAAATCCGTTGGCGCGCTGACCTTTCTAAAACGCAAGAAGCCGCCTACCAGGTGGTTAGTCTGGATCAAAGGCGGCTTCTCTAATTGAGAGGTGATTGCTTTAGATAGAACCAACTCGGTATCAGCTGAACCAATGTGTGATTTATTGACGGTATTGTCAATAAATCCCCGATCACAAAACACCCCAGGTATGAGGTCTGTACAATCAATAAATCGCCCATTAAGCGTGCTCAAAACAACACCTTTGAAATCAGACTGACATGCAGTCACTCTCATCATGAAACAAAAAAGAAAATCAGGTTGAACATCGGGTATCATTCATAACCGGTATAATGCTCCGTCTCTAGATTGAAACAATTGTTGGCTATGCAATCATTGTCGTGAGCTTCGTGGGTATCAGTATCGGCATCCGGCTCGGAAGTCATATTTCGGTCGATCTCCTTGATGCTTTTGTCCCGGAAAAATACGTTCCGGCGTTACATGCGATTGCCATGGCCCTCGGGATTATATTTGCCATTGCGCTAATCTATTATGGAGGAAAACTCTTCCTGCCCCCTTGGGCGCGGTCAGTTATCCCCGCCTCTTACAGCATGATCCGGAGACTGATTTTATCATTACTGACAGCACTGCGCACTGAACTGATTGAAGGTAAGTCGAGGGCGCTCACCCCGCCATTTCCATGACAAAGACAAATGAATCACAAGCAACGGATATCACTCAAATAACTTTTATCTCGGCCCTGACACTTCGAAAGGATGTTTGACAGTTAGACTGCTCGAACAGAACTCAGGAATGCTTGCACTTTCTCACGCAATTTGTCTGTTTCATGTAATAAACTGCCCGAAGCATCTAATACTTGTTCAGCTGCTCCACCTGTCGAAACCGCAGCTTCATTCACACTAATAATACTACTAGTGACTTCGGTGGTACCCCCAGCGGCTTCTTGGACGTTGCGAGTGATCTCGAGTGTAGCAGCTCCCTGTTGCTCAACAGCGCTTGCAATTGCTGCCGAAACTTCACTAATCTCCGAGATAGTGGAAGAGATTGCAGCGATTGCCTCAACCGCACCATCAGTCTCACTTTGGATATTTGAAACCTGCGCAGTAATCTCATCAGTTGCTTTTGATGTCGCTGTCGCCAAATTCTTGACTTCTGCAGCCACCACAGCGAAACCCTTACCCGCGTCACCAGCACGAGCAGCCTCAATCGTCGCATTTAGAGCAAGAAGGTTAGTTTTCTCGGCAATATCGCTAATCAGTCCAACAACGTCACCAATCTTTTGCGCTGCATCCGCCAACCCACGTACCCGGACATTCGTTTCTTCCGCATTTACAACGGCTCGAGCTGCAACCGTGGATGACTGCCCCACCTGTTGATTTATTTCGCTAATCGAAGCGCTTAACTCTTCAGTTGCACTCGCTACTGTTTGAACGTTAGTCGAGGCCTGTTCGGCCGCTGTCGCAACTATCCCAGCTTGCCGACTTGTCTCTTCTGCAGTATTGGTCATTCCAGTCGCAGTCGATTGCATTTCCTTGGCCGCAGTTACGAGGGCTTTGAGCACAAAAGCCATTTCACTGTCAAACTCGGCGGTAAGTTCGCTTATCTTCTCGGCTCGTTTTTCTCTTAATTTTAGCGCTTCAGCTTCTTTCGTGGCAAGCTGATCAGCACGAATCATGTTTTCTTTGAACACCAATACTGCTTGAGACATTTCTCCAATTTCATCTCCACGATGCTCACCTGGAACATTTGCTTCTTTGTCCCCCGCAGCTAACTTTTTCATCACTTCAGTAATTTGCACGATAGGTTGAGAGATGCCCCTCCCAATTAACCACGCGAAAATTACACCAATGATGATTGCAGCACCCGCTAGTATCTCGCTGATCAAAACAGATCTTTTAGATGCAGCAGCAGCGCGCGGGCCGATCTCATCTTGCTCTGCTTTTACGTCAAGCTTGAGGTCTTCTAACTCACTGGCAACAATCGGCCCGATACGCTCTAACTCATTGGAAACCAAATCGCCACGTACTGGATCAAAAACCGAGAGCGAAACGATTTCTTCAAAAGATTCAGAATATGCTGTCAAGTTATCTGAAACTACTCTCGAGGCCTCTTTTCGGTTTCCTTCGGACAGTAAAGACCCTAGTTCTTGATTCAACAGCTTAGTCGTGTCGAGCATATCAAGTACTATTTGGGCATCTTCAGGGCTATTGCTTAATAGATAATCTTTAACTGCCACCCGTGCCTCCAACAGCTTCTCCTGCACACGGACCGCTTGATTTGATTGGAGAACAACTTCTCTGTAACGCGTAAAGTCTGTCCCCACACTACTCATGGAAACGACGCCTAACACGGCAACGGTTGCCAGAAGCAACAGGATGAGCGCAAAGCCTCCGAAAACTTTTGTCGAGATTTTTAAGTTACGCATTAGATTAGTCATCGCTTTCCTCCGAACGGCCAGCATTCGCTGGCTGCTGCTTCCAATTGTTATTCTAAGCCAGATGTGTCATTGGCCCTTTTATAATTAGAGATCGAAGATATTATGCCATTTTATTTCAGTAAATGAAGTCGCGTCAGCCAGGATAAACATCTCCTGAGGCTGGAAATAGACATGCGCACGCGAGTAATCCGCTACGCACAAAACTAACCGCGACGCTTACCCTAATCGACGGTCGGGATGCAGCACTGGGATAACTATAGACGAAACGGGATCGGTAAAATGCAGTGACCATGAGCTCCGCAGCATAAAGCTGCCGGTAAAAAGTCCAATCTCGGGAAAATGCAATATCAAACAGCCCTATGACATCGCGAAAAAAAGGGAGGCATGAAGCATATGCGCACACCTCCCTTGCACAACTGGAACGCATCAAGCTCCAGGAACTTTTTGATCCTTCGCCTCTTTCGCTGAGGAGGGTGACGTTGAGAAGTAGTTTCGTGCAAGTAGTGCACTGCCCACAACAATCGCACCCAAAGATACGAGCATGTACGGCGCGACACTGCCAACAGCGACGCAAATGAACAGGCTTCTCATTAGCCGCGACAGAGTGCCATTCATATAGCCCTCTATTGCAGCCGCCAGTGAAATCGTTCCGATAACACCGCCGATCACGGCAAGCCCAATCTCAATGGATGAACCGGAACCGATGATAGCAGGATTCCAAATAAAGACGAATGGCAGCAGAAAGCCGACTGCGGCAAGTTTGACTGCATCAAACGCAATCTTGAATGGATCCTCTTCTGCAATGGCCGCTGCCGCCAGCGCCGCAACCGCAATCGGTGGCGTCAAGGCCGACAGGATCGCGTAGTAAAGCAAGAACATATGAGACTCAAGAAGCGGATATCCCAACTTTGAAAGTGCTGGCCCAACGAGAACTGCTGCAAGAATGTAAGCACTTGGTGTTGGCATCCCTAAACCGAGAATGATGGTCACCACAGCGGAAATCATCAAGGTGATAACCGGATCCGCACCACTGATTGTCATGATCACGTTTGCCGCTTTCATGCCAAGGCCCGTCATAGACAGACCTCCGATTACAAGTCCCGCAGCCGCGCACGCGCCAGCAACGGGGAGGATGCGCAGTGTGGTTTCACCAAGGCCTTCAACTACACGCCAAACGCTCATGCGGGTTCGCGCAGAGCAAGCCGCTGCAATGACGACAGAAGCAGCTCCCAAGCCTGCCGTCATGGTTGGCGAATAACCAAGCGACAGTGCGAGTATGATCACCGCGATCGGGACAATAAACATCCAGCCATTAATGAGGGTTGCCTTAAGCGTAGGGACATCATCTGGATAGGAGCGCAGATCGCGTTTGACCGCGCGCAAGTGAACCTGCGAGAAAACGCCAAGATAGTAAAGGATCGCTGGAATAATCGCGGCGTAGACGACTTCGCGATACGCAAACCCTGTGTACTCAGCAAGAATGAACGCGGCTGAGCCCATGATAGGCGGCATGGCGCTGCCACCTGTGGATGCAGCAACTTCAACTGCGCCGGCGAAACGCGATGAATAGCCAAGGCGCTTCATGATTGGGATCGTTATCGAGCCCGTCGCGACGACATCAGATACGGGACTGCCTGAAATCGTTCCATACATGCCTGATGAGATAACAGCGACCTTTGCTGGACCACCGGGGCTCTTTCCAGTCAGCGAGGCAGCAAGGTTAAAGAAGAAGTCCCCTCCGCCAGCAAATGACAGCAACGTCCCGAACAGAACAAATAGGAAAACATAGCTAGCGACAACCTGGATCGGGACACCAAAGACACCGTCCGTTGTAAAGATTAGCGCATCCAGCAGGTAGGTGTATTCGATCACTCCGTGCCCAAAGGGCGGGGGTAGCAAGTGACCGAACAGGTTGTAGGCCATAAAACCGAGAACAACGATCGTAAGACCTGCACCCGTCGTGCGACGCGTCGCTTCAAGTGACAAGAATAGAAGTGACGACCCGAAGAAAAGTTGAGCAGGTGTAAGCTCTTCAAGCAAAGTAATCCGGCTTGAAATCACACTTGCATTCACAAGGAAAAACACTCCGGTAGCGAGGCTCAGTACACTTAACACCCAATCAATAATGGTCGGTTTGTCCCGTGCATTAGTTGTTGCACCGACCACCAAGAAGAGCATCGAGAACAAGGCGCTAAGAAACAGAATGCCAATTATAAGCGGGTCCGAGATAACGAAGAGGTTGCCGTAAATAACCCCGATCGCAAATAGCGCCGCCAAGCTGATCAGAACTTTGTGGGGTAGGGCCGCAAACGTACGTTTGCGGCCTGTGTTTACAAGTGACTTCATCATTTGAGAAGTCCTGCCTCGCGATATGCCCGTTCTGCACCGGGATGGAACGGCAGAACATCCTGATCAGCCATAAGCTCCGGGGTCAGCGCCTTCATAGAACCGTGAACCGCCTTGATCTCGTCAACATTTGCAATCAAAGCCTTGGTAAGGTCATATGCAGTTTCTTCCTCCATCTGATCCGTCGCCACCAGAAGAGCACCAAGGGCCGACGTTTCGACATCATTTGGCTGATTGGAATAACTTCCTCCGGGGATTGTATAAGTTTGAGTTCCGAAACGGGCATTCGTGGCATCAATTACATTCTGGGGAATGTCGAGGACAATGACTTCATTGTTTTCGTCAATTGCGCGGAATGAGGAATGAAGAACAAAGACACCATTGGTAACAATGTCGATACGACCATCCTTCAGCAGTTCTGCCTGGTCGTTTGCCCCGGCCTGAACAATGCGTCCACCATTTGCCTCAACAGCTTCCGTGGTTAACCCAGCTTGTTCGAGCATGAACAACGCTACGTTGGACGTAATGTTACCCGAACGGTTTACACCAATACGCACCGGTGCTTTTGCTGTTGCAAGATCGTCGAGGCTATCGATGTTGTATTCGTCGGCAATCGACTTCGCCAAGAAGAAATGCATCGGCGCCCAATTATACATGTAACCAATTGCACGCATGTTGTTTACAGGAGCCTTGAAGGGTTCTTCACCTGCCAGAGCAATCTTCACTTCAGCGTTGTGAACTAATCCCGTATCCGTCCGGTTTGCTCCCAGCAAACCAATATTTGCAAATCCACCACCAGTTGCCTGATATGTTACAACGGAATTTGGGTCTGATTGTTTTACGGCACGGTCGATACCTGCGCCGAGAAGGGACCACAAGCCACCCGGATTGCCACCTGAGAGCGTCAGGTTTACCGGTTCAGCCTGTGCAGTGTTAACGCCGAAGGCCAGTCCAATAGCCGCGGCAAGAGTCAAAAGCCTCATTCTTTCCTCCCTAATGGGTAAGATCTCAATTTATAATTTCTGTTATTTTTATTGGATGCCGACCGTCAAAGGTCCCACTGGAACGGCATCAGGCCTCGAAAGTGATATTGACGTTCTTTTGCTCGGTGTAAGACAGCATCTCGCCCAAGCATTCTTCGCGTCCGATGCCGGATTGCTTCATCCCGCCATACGGTGTGCCAAGGAAATGGTCGCTGGAATTGTTGACCCAGACATACCCGGCGCAAATGTCATCAACTGCACGCATAGCTTGTGAGATATCGCGCGTCCAAACCGAGGCAGTGAGCCCGTAATCAACCCCATTTACCGCTTCGATCAGGGAGTCATAGTCACTCCATTTGAGGACGCTCAGCACCGGTCCGAACACTTCTTCTTGCGCAATGCGCATATCGGGGGTGACGTCAGCAAATACAGTCGGTCGAACAAAGAAGCCATGAGACAGCTCTTCGGGTACATCGCCGCCCGCCACCATCCTGGCACCTTCATTCTGCGCTATTTCTATGTAACCGCGGACCTTGTCATACTGACCGCGCGTCGAGAGACAGCCCATTTCGGTACTAGGTGAGAGTGGATCGCCCGGCTTTACTGCATCAAATGCGGCGGCCAACTGATCAACGACGGGATCATATAGGCTTTCATGGACGAATACCCGACTGGTCGAGCCACAAGACTGTCCTGCTGTCCATGGCAGGTTCATGCCCTTGACCGCGCTTTGAACAGCCTTTTCAACATCCGCATCCGGGAACATGACGAGTGCGTTCTTTCCGCCCAGTTCCAATGACACATGTTTAAGTGTATCGGCAGCCTGACGCATGACGGCACGCCCGGTTGCGGCACTGCCGACAACGCTGACGCTGGCGATACCGGGATGGGTTGAAAGTCCTGCCCCCAGATCAGGGCCGCCATTCAGCACATTCAAAACGCCTGGTGGGAAAAGTCCGCCAATAAGTTCGGCAACCTTTAGGCTTGAAAGCGGTGTTTCTTCCGATGGTTTGATGATCACACTGTTGCCAGCCATGATTGGCGGCGCAAGCTTTGCGCAGGCGAACATCAGCGGGTGATTAAATGGGACGATGCGTGCCACGACACCAACAGGCTCTCGCACAACATAGTTCACTTTCCCCGCCCCAACCGGGACGGTCTCACCTTTAATCTCCGTGGCCAAGCCCGCAAAGAATTCCATCAAGGTAACTGCGATATCCACGTCAAACAGCATCCCCCGCAACGAGTTACCGCTGTCGAGAGCGTCAAGTCGCGCGAGTTCTTCCTTGTGCTCCTTGATCTTGCTTGCAGCTTCGCGCATAACACGCGACCGTTCCAAAGGGATCGTCTTCGCCCAAATTTTCTGACCTGCAGTTGCAGCTTTTACAGCGGCTTCAAGTTCTTCCTCGCCGGCACTGTCAACTTTGGCAACTTCTTGTCCGGTCGATGGGGAATAAACCGGTATCTGCTGGCTAGAACTTCTATGCCAAGCTCCACCATAATAAACCCCTTGGGGGAGTTTGTTGGGCAATGTGCCCAGGGCTGCAGAAGCGGCGACTACCTGCTTCATGTGATTTTTCCTCCCGGGAATTTCCGTGTTTATTATTTTTTGTAATCACGGAAAGGTCTCTCTGGTCTTTTTTATAAGATATCTAAATTAAATGGCAGCAAAGGAGATCAGTCAACCATAAAATTAGATATCTTAGTTTTGTTCGAAAAAAATAGCAGGCTCACAAACGAACCTGCTATCAAAACCTTATTCGGCAGCGACACTTTTCTCTTCCACAAGAGTTCGCCAATCCACTGTCTGCGGATAGACCCCCTCGCGCGAAGCGATGTCTGCATGCGGAATTCTTGGCTCGACGGTACCGATCGCATCGCCACCGGCAGCAACTTTTCTGGCTGCATCAACCATCAAGCGGCGAAACTCGACAATCGCGAGATCGGAAGCCCCAAGAATATCTACCGATCGATCAACAATGGCACCCATAGATACCCACATCACAATATCCTGATTGGGAATACCCTTAACACCCGTGAAACTCCCGAGCTTCATAGCCTGGCGATCCTGCAGGAAATTATTGTGCAATTGACGCTGGGAGACCCAACGATCATCAAGGTGAATGCCTTTTTGTGCGTGATTGAATTTTCGCCACTCTTCGGTTGTCGGACAGGCCTTTCCACCCCAGGCAATGAAATGGAAATGAGTGGTTTCATCGTCAATAGGAACGATAACACTCGCAACATTATAATTGTTATTCGGCGGGATCAGAGATGTATAGGGTGCAATATACTCGGTAATACGAAGATAGTTATGGGTACTAGGATTTTTGATCGGCTTACGGATCGCAGCATAGTGGAAGCCGTAGCTGGTCGTTTGGGTCTGCATGCGCGGAGATTTATCCGTCGAAGGGCGGTACCATGCCTGATCATCCGCGGAAGCGCCTTCAACGCGGGCCGGCTTCATATCCGATGAATGCAAACTGGACGAATGTGCGGAATCGATCTGCCCTTCGGTAATCTGCGCCCAGTTGGCCGGAATCCTGATTTTCAGGATTGAAACCTGGGTATCTTCGGTCGGGGCAAATGCAGGTGGCGAAAACGGATACATGTCTTCTTCTTCGCCAAGCCATGCCCAAACAAAGCCCCCCCATTCGACGGTCTTGTAAGACTTGTGCTTTACCTTCTCATGTAGCGGACTGCCTTCGGGTTCGGACGACATGGCAACACAGTTGCCTTCAACATCGAACTTCCAGCCGTGATAGAGGCACCGCAGTCCGCAATCTTCGTTACGACCAAAAACCAGAGATGCACGTCTGTGCGGGCAGAGCTCATCAAGAAGACCAAGCTTTCCGTTTGAATCCCGAAAGGCGACATAGCGATTGCCAATCGCCTCCACCAGCAGCGGTTTGCCATCCGCTTCGGCAACTTCTTCAATGAGGCAAACCGGCGTCCAGTGCTGGCGCATCAGCTTCCCCATTGGCGCATCACCCGAGACGCGGGTTAACAGGTCATTCTCTTCATGGCTGAGCATAACGTGAACTCTCCTCCTTTGTGTTTTCTTAGATATCAAAGAATCAATATCACATCATTACAGGCATCTAGTGACTTGACAAGAATTATTAGATATCTAATTTATTCATCAAAGTTACTTCGGGAGGAAAAAATGTCAACAGAATTAGAAAGCATAAAAATGCGCGTAGAGGCACGGCGTCAGCTAACGCCTTATATTTGCGAGTTTACGCTTTCCCCCGTGGATGAGATCGAACTCCCTGCCTTTGCGCCGGGATCGCATATCACCGTCGAAACGCCATCCGGCGCGATGCGCCGCTATTCGCTTGTTAATGATGGGGAATTTCCGGAAACCTACGTGATTGCCGTGAAACGCGAGCCTGAATCGCGTGGCGGATCATCCTCAATGCACGAGTCAGCTACTGAAGGTAGCGAGATTACAATTCAGGCACCCGAGAACTCGTTCGCACTCAAAAATGCACCGAAATATTTGCTGATTGCAGGCGGAATCGGGGTCACTCCAATTTACGCAATGGCCAATCACCTGTCTGCGCAGGGCAAGCCGTTCGAGATGATCTACTGCACCCGATCTGCCGAGGAAACTGCATATCTGGATGATATCAAAAACGCATTCGGATCACGCGTTAAGTTTCATCACGACAATGGCGATCTCAATCAGGTTTATGATTTCTGGGATCACTTCGAAGAGCCCGGTGCCGGGCATGTCTATTGCTGCGGTCCATCCCCCTTGATGGAAGAAATCAAAGCCATCTCAGGCCATTGGCCGGAAGGGCGTGTGCATTTCGAAGACTTCAAAGCCGTCGATGCCGTGCGCGAAGACGATAAACCGTTTGAAGTGAAAGTCGCCAATCTCGATACCACCATCACGGTTCCTGCTGACAGGTCCGTTCTCGAAGCACTTCGTGATAATGGCATCAAAACGGTAAGCTCTTGTGAAAGCGGCACCTGTGGCACTTGCCGCTGCAAGCTGATCGAAGGGGATGTTGACCATCGCGACATGGTCCTGATGGATGAAGAAAAAGACAGCCAGATCATGATTTGTGTCTCCCGCGCAAGGGAGGGAAATCTTGTCATCGAACTCTAATCAGCCGAAGCTTGAGGCGCCCTTGCGCCTTGGCGTCATCGGGCTTGGTCGCGGGTTCATGCTGACATTGCCAAGCATCAATGCAGATGATCGGGTGCAACTTGTTGCGGCATGCGCACCGCGGGAATCTTCACGTGCGGCGTTCGAGCAGGAGTTTGGCGGGCGCACCTATCAGAACGTCGAGGATATTTGCGCCGATCCGGACGTCGAAGCCGTCTATATCGCCACACCGCATCAAATGCATGTCGATCACGTGGAAATTGCTGCGAAAGCCGGAAAGCATGTTTTGGTTGAGAAGCCACTTGCGATCCATCTTGAAGACGGCATCAAAATGGTCGAAGCCTGTGAGAAAGCGGGCGTGCAACTGATTGTGGGCCCCAGCCACAGCTTTGATGGGGCTGTAATGTTGGCCCATAAGATCATTCAGTCTGGCGATGTCGGCAACGTCCGCATGATTCATGCAATGAACTATACCGACTTCCTATATCGTCCGCGTCGACCGGAGGAACTCGTCACAGAAGAAGGCGGCGGAGTGATTTTCAGTCAGGCTGTCCACCAGCTTGATATTGTTAGGCTTCTGGGTGGCGGCATGATGAAAACCATCACTGCGGCCACCGGGAACTGGGATCCGGCCCGCCCGACTGAAGGCGCATATAGCGCATTGGCTACATTTGAAGGCGGTGCCTTTGCCTCTTTGACCTATTCGGGCTACGCGCATTTTGATTCCGATGTATGGCAAGGCTGGGTTGGCGAACTTGGCTATCCGAAGGACCCTGAAAGCTACGGTCAAGCCCGCAAAGCCTTGACCAAGGTTTCAAGCCCGGAAGAAGAATCCGCCCTGAAATCCGGTCGAACATATGGCGAAACCCCGGCACGACCACCCGCGCCAAACCACGAACATTTTGGCCCGATCATTGTCTCGTGTGACGGCGGCGATCTGCGGATTACGCCCAACGGGGTTTGGCTGCACGGCCATTTCGAACAGAAATACATTCCTGCACCGCTGGAGATGGGCCCACGCGCCGGCGTTAACTCCGCCTTGATTAAAGCTGTCCGCTTTAACGCTCCGCCATCACAAACCGGGCGCTGGGGCCTTGCCACGCTTGAAGCGTGCCACGCGATTTTGCAATCCGCAGAAGCGGCAGCACCGGTCAAGCTGCTTCATCAAATACAGACACAAAAAACAAATATTGGAGGAAACTCGTGAGTAATCTGACACTTTCACTTGCCTACGGAGACTATGATCGCACCAGGCCGATTTTTGATGGACGCGTCAAAATTGATGGCGTAGATCCCGTATCAATGCTGCTGTCCCCGGAAGAAATGTTCTTCCGGGCATTCCGTAACGAAGATTTCGATGTCAGCGAGCTTTCATTTTCGTCCTACTGCGTAAAACTCGCACGAGAAGAATCTCACTATGTGGCAATTCCGGTCTTCCTGTCGCGCGCCTTCCGCCACACGTCGGTTTACATCCGGACGGACAAAGGCATCAATAGCCCCGAAGACCTCAAAGGACGCCGCATCGGTATTGCGGAATATCAGCTGACGGCAAATGTCTGGGTGAGAGGCATTCTTGAGGATGACTATGGGGTAAAACCATCCGACATCCATTGGGTACGTGGTGGCATGGACACGCCGGGTCGGCCGGAAAAGATCAAGGTTGATCTGCCCGATGATGTCAAAATGACCCAGGCGCCAGACGGTGCGACGCTTAATCAGATGCTGATGGACGGTGAGATTGATGGTTTCATTGGTCCGCGTTGGCCAAAATGCTTTAACGAAGGTCACCCGCATGTCGGGCGCCTGTTCACTGACAGCATTTCAGCGGCAGAAGACCACTATAAACGTACATCGATCTTCCCGATCATGCATGTGTTGGGTGTCCGCAAAAGCTTGGCTGAGCAGCATCCATGGCTTCCCGGGGCGCTGCTTAAGGCGTTCTCGCAATCAAAGAAGATGGCGCTTGATGCGCTGAGCGACACGTCCGCGACGAAGGTCACGATGCCGTTTGTCGAAGACACGCTTGATCGCGCGAAAAACCTTCTGGGTGATGATCTTTGGCCCTATGGCGTTGCGCCAAACCGCAAAGTCATCGAGACGTTCCTTGACTATCACTACCGCCAAGGACTTTCACCGCGCAAACTTTCGATCGACGAGCTTTTCCACCCCTCCACGCGTGAGGTCTTCAGCCTATGACCAATACCATCGCAAAAACATCTGCAGTCATGCCCTCCTTGCCGCACATTCTGATCGAGGAAGGCGTTCGCGCCGCCCTTAAGGAGGATCTTGGACGCGCCGGCGACCTGACCACGGATGCAACAATTGGTCCTGATCTCAGTGCAAAAGTATCTTTGGTCTCGCGTGAAGCCGGGCGTTTATGTGGTGTCGATTTCGCACGAAGTTCCTTTGCACTTGCCGGTGCGGGGCTGGCGTTTGAGGCATTCAAGAAGGATGGAGATGTTCTGGCCCCGGGTGATGAAATCGCCCGGGTGACCGGCAATGCACGTGCCATACTGTCATCGGAACGCGTTGCGCTAAACTACCTGTGCCATCTGTCAGGCATCGCAACGACAACCGCAAAGTTCGCAGATCTAATTGCTCATACAAAGGCACGCATTTGCTGTACGCGGAAAACCACACCGGGCCTGCGCGCATTTGAAAAGTATGCGGTGCGCTGTGGGGGCGGTGCCAACCATCGCTTTGGTCTTGATGATGCCGTCCTGATCAAAGACAACCACATTGCCGTTTGCGGATCTATCACCAACGCAATTGAAGCTGCCCGCAATTATGTCGGCCATCTTGTCGTAATCGAGATCGAAGTCGACACGCTGATACAGCTTGAAGAAGCCCTTGCAGCGGGCGCATCAACGGTGCTGGTTGATAATTTCGGCATCAACGGTCTGAAAGAGGCGGTTGCCCTTAATGCCGGCCGTGCGCGGATCGAAGCATCCGGTGGCATCAATATCGACACCATCAAGGACGTTGCTGAAACCGGGGTTGATTATATCTCAAGCTCGAAAATCACGATCTCGGCACCAACCCTTGATATTGGCCTCGACGTAACACTGGGATAGGAAAATGAAACAGTTTCAGCCAGGCGATGTGATTGAGGTCAAACTTCCGGGTGGTTTTGCCTATGTACAGATCACACATAATCACCCGGCCTATCCAGAAGTCATTCGTGCATTGCCGGGTTACTACAAAAAACCTCCGGAAAACATTCTCGAACTCGCATCAGGTCAATCAGTCTTCACGGTTATGCTGCCGTTATTTTCCGCAATCGAGCGAGGCATGCTTGAAGGGCGAAAAGTGACAAGCACGAAGGTCCCCTCCAGTGACAGCACCTTCCCGACATTCCGTATTCCCATCAGGGACCGACAAGGAAATGTTGTCTATTGGTGGTTCTGGGATGGTGAAGGACTGAATTATGATGCAAATCCAGATGCCGGAAGCGAAAACATGCCGCTTCGCGAAATAACCACGACCGATACCTTTATCGAGAGGCTTTCTGCGACCGCGCCGTGTTAAATACCTGAAAAAAACTTAAGTCGGAATGCGGGTAGGAGGGACCTTTCGCCCCTCTTCACCTGCTTTTCGCTCATCCTCTTCAAGATTATCCAGAATCAGAAGCATCCCCTTACGGATTATATCCAACTCGGAAGATGACAATCCTGCCAGCGCAACCTCGTTCACCTCTACGGCAAGCGGTTCAAGTTCGATGCGCAGTTCTTTGCCACGCTTGGTCAGAAACACATGCTGTTTTCGCTTGTTTCCGGCTAGCGTTCTTTTTTCAAGAAAACCAAGCGCTTCAAGCCGCTGCAGAGCCGTGTGGGTTGTGGGTTCAGTTAA
Organism: Thalassospira sp. A3_1; assembly: GCF_017744215.1. Lineage (NCBI taxonomy): Bacteria > Pseudomonadati > Pseudomonadota > Alphaproteobacteria > Rhodospirillales > Thalassospiraceae > Thalassospira > Thalassospira sp. A3_1. Next base: position 1,218,439 of record NZ_JAGHQQ010000001.1, read on the forward strand.
TCCGGCTTCTTCACTCAACTCACGTTGTGTCAGACCTTCCTGCTCCCACAGGATGCGTAAAAATATCCACTGCCCGAACGTAACATGATGAGAGGCCAAACGTATTTGCAAAGACCGGTTAAAACCCCGAGTTGCCAACCGGATAATATGAGCAAGACGCTCTCGCGAATTGGGAACTCTGTTTTCTTTATCGGTCATGAACAAAACGACGCCCTTAAAGCCAACTGAAATATTTTGCGTTTGACTGATACAGTCGTCGTATAGAGGAGTCAAACATGCTTGATACACAGCATATCAAGCATGGTTGACACATGCCATATTTACTCTGCTGTTTCATCCGCCGTGCGGGTCATTCCCGCAGACATTGCTTTGCTGTAACCTGGGGTGATGCGTGCATCGATAACGACAGCATTGCCCTGTCTGACATCCTCGAGTGCCACCTCAATTGCCGATTTCAAATCACGCGCATTGGTCACGGGACCAATGGCCTTTACCCCTTGCGCGCGGGCCATGGCGGCAAGATCGATATCAGGTCCTCCAATATGCTGACCGATCCATTTGTTTTCAACTGGACGTTCACGGCTGACGGCAACTTTTTCCTGATGGATTTCGTCATTATAGAAAGATCGATTATTGGCAATGATCGCGAGGAAAGGGATACCGTAACGGGCCGCGGTCCAGAAGGCCGAAACACCCATAAGGTAATCGCCATCCCCCAACACGGCAACGGGTAGCCGATCTGTACCCTTCAGTGCCAGTGCTGCCCCGACCAGCATACCCGGCCCTGAGGCAATACCTGCGCCACCGTCATAGCCAAGATAGTCAAGTGGATGACGGAAATGCCACAAATCCCCGCCCCAACTCAATGGCAGACGAACAAGAGACACAACCTCGTTTTTAAGCCCATCGCCGAGGGCCGCAGCAAGGGTATCTACATCCATAGGTCCCAAATCATCTGTCAACTTTCCGGTACTGAAAGCCGGCAAGTTCTGCGGTTTCAATTGGGGTGTTAAACCGACCTCTTTACATAGTGTACGTATGACGATGTCGGGCTCAGCCGCAATATGCAGATCAGCTCGAACCGCGGCCTGATGATCAAGGCTCCAGCCATTGTGAAGTTGGTGATCAACCGATAGCTGAACGAGTGGTGCATTCTCGGCCTGAGCGCCAGCCTGTTTGAGTGTGCCCGCAACGTCTACCCAGTCAAAACTGACAATCAAATCAGCTTCGTTGAGGACTTTTGCACCATCAGGGGAAAGGAAAAATCCTGGCGTTCCGGAATGAAGAGAATGGTCTGTCGGAAAGGCCGCACCCAGTTTGATATCGGTGAGAACGCGAGCATTGAAATGCTCTGCCAAAGCCACTCGGTATGCCCAGTCATCTGCAGACCGAGAAACTCGGCCCATAAGAAATACTGGGGACCGGGACTCTTTTAGCCGCGTGTGAAGTTCCGCAAGCGCGTCGGGCAATAATCCCTGTGACATAGGCAACTTAAAACGCCTTGGATCGGGTGTCTTGATCGGGGCTGTGACAGCCTCTTCCTGTACTGCAACATCAAAACAAATATACACAGGAGCCATGGGTGCTGTTTTTGCAATTAAAGCGCCGCGAATCATGGCCTCAAGCGAAGCAGATAACGATGCAGGTTGATCATCCCATTTGACATATGGCCGAACAATCGCCGCCTGATCGCGCGACGTGTGGATCCAATCTATCCAAGGTCGTCGTTCCGTCGCATCGACAGGACCGGTTGCCCCAAAGACCATAACAGGGACTCGGTCACACCAGGCATTGTAGATAGACATTGTCGCATGCATTAAACCGACATTTGCATGCACAATCGCGGCCATAGGCCGTCCGGTTACCTTCGCCCAGCCATGTGCAATTGCGACGGTATGTTCTTCATGAAGGCACAACAGCATTTGAGGATTTTCGTTGCCCAGATGATTAACAAGGCTGTCATGCAGCCCACGAAAACTGGAACCGGGATTAAGCGCTACATATTCGACATCGAGAGCACGCAGCATCTCCGCGATCAGATCGCTCCCCCACAAGCCTGTTGTCTCGGATATGACAGGCCGCTCGACCTTTTCCATCTCTTCCTCCCGATTTTTTACTTTAGTTGGTGTTCTTTATAGTCTCCCATTTAAGTACTTCGATATCTAATATCATGTCAAACGGGTTTTCCGATGCTATCTGCGGCTCTGATCCTCGTGACGGAGCAATCTGCTTCTGTTTTTCCGTCTGGGTAGCTAAGCGGGACTTCCTGCTTGTTTGGGAGCGGATGGTGAGGCCGTCGCCGGGCACTTGAATGTGCACTGGAAAGAGGTGGTCGATAAATGCGCGGTTCGTGATGTCACTGCGACGTGCTGCCCTAGACGATAAACAGACCTGCTCTTACACGCCGCAAAACCCTGTCCCTTTACTGGACCAATGGCGGCTCCACCCTTGACCAAACTCCGTATCCGCAATCGTGCTCAATGCTACGAATGCGTGGCACTGTTTGAGGAATAAACTCTAAGAGCAGTCTGACATGCAGGAGAGGGAGTCGACCAGCCAGTATCTCGGTTCGGAGAGTCATTTCGCCTCGATGGCAGATGACTCACCTTGGTCAACAGTTTCAAAGCAATCTTGGCTATTGCCGGTATCTGATCTGAAACCGATACGCGCTATCACTGTCCGTCCAGACAGTTGTCTAGATATTGCCGGGTTGTAAGCAGAGCTGGCAATCCATCTGCGATCATGACATCAAGGGGTTTCGCCCCAAGAAACAGCGGCCCCTGATTGGGCAGCAATATCCAGGAGCGGGCGATCGGCGTGTTAAAATACAGCTCAAGGCTGCGATAGATGCCGATCAGTGCGCTCAGCCTGAGCATCTGATCGACATTGATCCGGCCGCGATAATTCGGGCGGCGCGCGCCGCGCCATTTGCCCGGGGACATATCGGCAAGGGCTGCCGCCTGACGGGCGGACAATGCCCAGTTGTGTGCAATATTGCGATAGGCCTTGAGCGCGACCGCAGTCGCTCTGGGGTTCTGGCTGAAGTGCGCTGCCGTGGTCCGTGCCTCCCGTTTTATCTCTTCTGCCCGTCAACAAGCTGGAAATGTCGTCCCGTTTCGCCCATCATACAAGGGTGACATGGGTCGAGAGTTGGATGCATGACAAGGGAGGTCCCTATGGATTCCACCAGCATCAATCTTTTTCTCTTCGGCACCGGGGCCTTTTTCGTCCTGCTGCTCATTGGCATAAAGATCGGCGAATATCTGGAAAAGCACCCGAAGCCGGACTGACCCTTTTCCCTGGGCGAAAGATAGGCGGCGCGGTGCGGCCTGGCCTCTCGGCGAGCCGATCGTTTCGGAGAAGCCAAAGCCCGCCGGAGATTGGCGAGCTTTGGCCATTGTCTGTCGGGGGAGGCTTAGAGCCAAACGGTGCCGACAGCCCAGAATTGAGATGTTGGGTGGAGAGGATACCCTGTCAAGCAGGCGGGCAATCGTTTCGGCTGTGAATTTGTCCGTTAAGGTCTTTTAACGGACAAATTCATCTACTGTTCGGCCAAGAAGAAAAGGCAGATGGCAGGGCCCTGTTTCGATCATCGGTGGCGCAAATAGGTGAATAGTGTCTTTTGGTTGATTATTTTTAAGTGAAGATTCGCTGAAGTTGTTTTATTCTGTGCTTTCAGTAGATTTCCAAGGAGCTTGATGATGACCAAGATCAAAGGAAAGAACGACGGTCCCGGTGGGCGCAACGAGCACTACGACGTTGGACCTCGTAAGAATGTTCCGCGTAAGCAAATAGTGAACGAGATTAAAAAAGGTCAGCATCCTGACGCCCATGTTGTGAAGATCAATGGTCGGGAATACGCGCGCGACAATCCTGATCGCTCGAAAAAAGACAATGTGAACCGTTAAGTCTCATTGCACATTCTGACACGAGTACTAAAGGCGAAATTGCTGCCGTTTAAACTCTGCTATTCTTCCGAGATGTTGGCCGAATTGAGGGCAGGAGTGCTACCCATGACAAAATATGTAGTGGGATAACCCAGTTGAAGCGGATTTTGTGATACCAATAGTTTTGGCACTTTCCAGCAAACCATTAACCACCTTTGCATAGCCCCCCTACTCTTAATTGGGGCGTGGTTGATCAAGCATTGACGTTTGCTTCTGGTCTAGAATGGCTCCCATCAAATTGCACAAATCGATCTGGAAGGTTTTTTCATACCTTCTGATTGGGACGTTCCTTTGGCAAATGGGGGGAGAGATGAGATCAAAACTAGTAAGTATTTCCGTAAAGAATGTCGGATGTATTGGCAGCGAGACATTGACCGTTAAGCTGGACAATATTCTTTGCCTGGTTGGTGCAAACAACGCCGGAAAGACTACAATCCTGAGAGCCTACGAGCTGGCGCACACGCCGAGTTCATTCGATTATGCCAAGGATCGTTGCAATTGGGCTCCCGAAGGTGAAGCGTCGGAAATTCAACTTGATGTGCATATCCCTGAGGGTATGGGCAATGTTGACGAGAAATGGAAATTTGATGACGGCAACGGTCTGCGCATCGTACGAAGTCGCTGGATATGGCCTGCAGATCGTGAAGGCATTACGCGTGAGACTTGGGATCCAGAGGTCGAGGACTGGGCAAGTGATGGTAAGGCCGGCGGGGCCGACAATGTATTCAAGTCTCGTTTACCAAAGCCAATGCGTGTCGGTTCTCTAGATGACGCGATCAAAACGGAAGAAGTGCTCCTCACTTTGGCTTTGAGCCCCATCGTGACCGAGTTAAAGGCGTCCGCGAAGGACGAGAATTCGGATCTGTTTAAAGCAAGACTGGCACTTGCCGATACAGTGAATAAAGTGGCTGTACCGCACGAAGCACGGATAAATGAAATCTCAGAAAAAGTGATGGGGAGCTTGCAAGCTGTATTTCCTGATCTCGGGGTAAAGCTGCAAGTGGAAATGCCACCACCAGATTTGAAAATTGAGACCTTACTTAAACAGGGATCAGGAATAAGGATCGAGGAGGCAAGTGGAAAGTCTCAGCTTACCCAGCAAGGCACGGGAGCGCGCCGAGCACTTTTTTGGTCGATGCTACAGGTCCATAACGAGATGGAGCGTGACAAGGAGCGTCGTACCGCTGTTGAGAAGGCTTTGATCAGCGAAGAAAAGAAGAAAACAAGAGATGAGGCCAAAATAGAACAGTTAGCTGCGACACTTGCTGCCTTAGACGGTACCGGAGATTTTCCTGCCGACGCGGAAGACCCTGCATTGCCCGGCTATATATTGCTCATGGACGAGCCGGAAAATGCGTTGCATCCGATGGCGGCCCGTTTGGCTCAAACGCATCTCTATGCACTCGCCAATCATCCAGATTGGCAAGTGCTTATCACAACGCACTCGCCTTATTTCATCAACCCGTTGGAAGATCACACGACGATCGCAAGATTGGAGCGGTCTGTCGACGGAAAATCGATCTCGCCGCTTATCTATGTAGCAGACCAGGTGTCGTTCTCCCCTGATGAGAAAGAAAACCTGAAGGCACTGCAATTGACGGATGTCAGTTTGGCTGAAGTTTTTTTTGGCAGTTATCCTATCCTGGTGGAGGGAGATACCGAACAGGCTGCGTTCCTTGGCTCTGTTCAGAATGAAGACTCCAATTTGAAGCGGAGTGCCAGCATCATTCGAGCACGAGGCAAAGCGATACTGATACCGCTCATGAAGATCTTGCATCATTTCAAGACAGACTTTGGGATTGTTCATGATGTTGATTGGCCTTTCTCCAAGTCTGGCGAGAGCCACAACCCCATGTGGACAATTAACAACTCTATTCGCGAAGCTGTTATCGCGTGTCGTCAAGACGGTATCAATGTTCGACATCGTTGGAGTATTCCCGACTTTGAACGGTTTCTTGGTGGAGAGGAGCTTGGCAAAGACAAACCCTATGAAGCCTACAAGGCTGTGACATCTGACAAAGCAGTTGGCGAAATGGTTCTTGACCGAATGATTGAGTTATACGTTGAAGGCTCACCGGATCCAGATGGTTACGATTCGCAGAAACCACATCTTGACCAGTTGCTCGAGCAGTTGTCGGAGTGGGCAGCGCAACATGGGGAAGATGGGAATGTGAGATTAACGGGGAGTCCCCAAGCTCAATCAGCAGGGTGACACGATCAACAACTCTTCTAGTTTCTTGCAAACAAAATTGGTGACGACACAAGCCTTAGAGGCAATCTGATGACCGAAAATGATACGGAGAAAATGGGGGGCTTCATTGCCCGCGAGCATCATAAGCTCCGCTTTACCGAACTTTGTGAGACCTTCTTTGCACGGCTCGTTTTGATGAAATGCCCAGACCCTAAACTTGAGCGAACAATAACTGTTCAGCTATCTCTCTGCGATTTCTTTCGAAAGGTCAGCAAAGAAGCGTTGGTGTCTAGTCTCGCAGCTGAAACGATTAGGCATACGCATAAAATGTCAGAACTTGTCGGTGATGCTCTGTCAGCTCTGACTGGAGTTGAAATGAGCCCCACAGGAGAAGAGAAAACCCTTCTTGAGCATTACCAAGATCATATCGCAACTCGACTCAAATGGCTGGAAACAGGTAGCGAGGTTGATGAGCTTGCTCCGTGTGTAGAGCGTGTTTCATGTGCGGAAGTTGATGGACTGCAAGTCTTTGACATAGCGGTCTGCCCGAAAGTTCTATGTGAAGAGGTTTCCAAACGTATCCCTTTTGCTTTGGAGCTTTCTTCAAAACTCCTCATGCTCCTTGCGACAGCCCAGAATCGACCCGGAGATTCTGGGCCGCGTATAGATTTCAGAAAGCAGGTGGAGCTTCTCGTAAATCAATTAGACGAACGGTTTGATACGACGGGAGAAACGGAATTCACCCTGCTGTCTAATAGAATTCCCTTTAGGTGGGCGATCCAAGTTTTTGACAACATGGATTTAACAATGCTTGGAATTGGCACTTCGGGGTTAGAGGATAAAATTCTTCTACCATTGTTCCTAGAAGTGAACGGTTATCTTGATCTGATTGACCTTGATTTGGAGAGTGATCCCCGCGAGCGAAACGATGTTGTTGTTCGCTATTTTGTTCGGCGGCCAGCAAAACAAAATATCTTTGGTGCTGTGGATGCGGGACTTAGTCCCCAAACGAGATCTTTGCTGAATGAAACTGAGCTCGTTCTGTATCATCGTTTACATCAGCACGTACGTCAGGGATTAGTGTTTGGTGGGAAAGCCGAACTTGAGCAGTCGTTTGGTGCAATATGCTCAGGGCTTCTTCGAAGAGCCTCGTTTTGTATCGAAGAACCGAGTCTCATGAGAGAGCTAGCCGAAGTTTGGCTGGAGCAGCATAAAGACGAAAAAACTCTTCAGATTGAAGACAAGTTTTTTCTACCATTTATCTATGAGCGCCTGCGGAGTGAATTTGGCGCACGCGTCGTCAAAAAGCCGGAACGCTTCGGTGGAGAGGCAGACATACTGTTTGATGATTCAATCCCCATTGAACTGAAAGTACGTCGCGGACGCAAAAAACCAATAGATTTGGCCGATATTGAGAAAGCTTTCCCTCCAGGTGGGCAAGCTGCATCTTATGCCGCCATCTCGCGTTTGGGATTCGTCTTGGTTCTTGATCTCCCTGAGGAGGATGCATCGGTGGTAAGTTTGGAGAACTGCGTGACCACTCTTGAACGTCGATATCCCGAAGACGCTATGTATCCAACGTGTATCGTAGTGATTGTGTTTCGGTGTGTTGCACGAAGCCCGAGTAAATCACGTTAAAGAAGCCAACTGCTTAAATTGCGCGATCTCAAGGGATGCTGCAGAATGGCCGCGAGGACTCATGGCACCGACAGTCTTGGGATTATTCACGGGCCTTCCGCCTTTTCAATAACGTATGAAGCAGGCCAATTTCTTGGGCGTTCCTTTTCATTGTCTTTGAAGCGCTCGATGGCGGATATATGTATGAGGCTATCTGGTGGAATATGGCGGGGCTCCCCCCTAGGAAAATAAAACCGTTTCCACCAGATTTTTCGTTCATGCCATTCTTGGCGATGTGCGTTCTTGGGCAGAAATTCCAGAAGTCTCCAGCCGGTCGTGAGGGATGTGTGTAAAAGGCCATCAGCCGATGGTTTGGTGTATTGGCGCGCATTGACCCTTGGGTGGCCAAGTACGATATGGTTGACCATTTGTGTGCGAATTCTCAGGCCCCTGTTTCGTGCTTGCGCTAGCATCCATCGTAACGGGAACTTGGACAGCGCACTTTCTTCTTCGACAAAGCCGCCGCCGATATCTGAATGACAACCGTTGAACCAGACCTCGCGCAGGTCTTGCTTTGTGTGATTAGTGGCCTGTGAATATCGGTTCGGTTGGAACTTCTGACTGTTCGCCCAGTTTTTCAGGCGGAACATCCGGCGGTATTCATGAATAGCCACGGCATGGCGAACCACCTTGACTGCCGGATTTATCGAGGCGAATGGTAGTTCTTCAAGGTGGAACTTTGGAAAGATGCTGAGCCATACCGGAACGATGACTGAGGACACCGTATCCCAAACGCCAAGAAACTCGATCGGAACCTGAGCATAGGGACGCACGATCTCGCGAAACTCATGGGCGGTAGCATAATTACTATCCTCTTTGGCATTTTTGTAGGCTTTAAGCGCATAGCCTGCAAAATTAGCCTGATGTTGGCGTAACAAACCTACAAGATAGATCATGCCAGCCAATACGCGAACCGTATATGCGCCTCTGCTAAAGCCAAACAGATATATTCGGTCGCCCTCACGGTAGTTTTCTACCAGAAAGCGGTATGCTGCCAATACGTCGCGATCCAGACCTTTCCCGGTCGCCATTTCAAAAGTGGCATGGGCCTTTTGCCGCCACTTTCCCCAACTGTCTGGCATTGCAACAGTGCCAATTCCCGGTTGGTAAAAGACCAGCTGCTGTTCACTCTTTTCTGCGATCCGATAGAGCTTAAGCACATTGGAAAGCTGCTTGCCAATTTCGTTGGTGGTGCCATCGCAACAGACAACAAGATTCCTGCCTGGGCCGACGCTGGAGCGCGACATGCGCGTTTTGGATGGGGTATCTGTCATGGCCTAACCTGACGCTGTGGCGATTTTTCTGAAACGTGGGAGCTCCGATAGGATCTCGAACAGTTTCAAGTTGTTCCTATGTGTTAATTATGAAAGTATATTCTATCTTTGGTTGCAACTATTTATACTTCGGAATTCACATAAAACTTGCACTGAGCTGTGAAGATGCCGCACGACCTCTCGCAGAATTCTGACCACGAGATTCCCGAAGACCTAGAGTGGTTGTTGGGCGCATTCCGGTTGGTAGACTTGCATGACTCAGCGCATGCTGTGGGAGTACCTGCGCAAGATGTCGTACTAGCACGCCCTGGCCGTGAGTTGCGCGGACTTTGGCTTGATGTCGCATTAGAGCTCTTTAACTATTTAACCGTTTCAGATTTTGAATCGCCAGGGGCATTTATTCCGATAGATCCCTTCATTGATCAAATCCAGCAGCGCCATCCTGAACTCGGCGTGACGGATGTGCAGTATGTCGTAAGGGTCTTGGCACGACCGACAGAGGTGCATTTCCTCTCGGGGCGAGAGGAAGAAATCAATCCAAAATCATTCGTTACCAAAGATACCGCACTGTTGGAGCGTTCGAGGTCTGGCGGGCTCGTGAGGCTCAGTGCGCGAGGGCATCAAACTGTTCAGATCGCTAAGTCCGCCAAAGAATGGATTTATACTGGAGATCTTAGTGATGGTGTCGTCAAAGCGTTGAGGTTGGGCGATTTTGGTAAAATGATCGCCCTTTGCGGCCAGATGGTCCGTAGTATTAATCGTGAAGCTGAACAGCTGGTTGCAGCAACCGAGCAACCGGGTTTTGGGCAACTGCGGCGTTACTATCTTGAGAACCGAGGTGCCTATCAGGAAACCATAGAAGGAGCACTCAAGACGCTTCTTGAGGTGCGCGAACACCTTGCCACGACATCCTGCGCAGAACGATTTCAACAATATACCGAAAAATATGGCGAGGGTGCTGTGCTGTGGGACCAGATCCGTCGTGCACCGCGTGAACTGGCGCAGTCACTCGAGGGGTTCTTGAAGCGCTTTCTTGAATGTATTGACAGAATGCAAGACCGCGGCGCGGTTATTGCACGCCACGTTGACTTTTCAAGGCTGGCACTACGTTTTGCGTATGACCCTTTAAGCGAAGCAGAAATGATGGGCATGGTTGATTTGCTGATGCCGCAATTGCCGCGGACGGTTGCACCTCATCCGGTGGATTTTAGAAACTTTATCATCAGCCGGACAACCAAGACTGAATCCAACCGAGTTCTCCTACCGCCCGCAGACGAAAATCTCTCACTTAAAGAACTCAAGTGTATCGATGCTTATGCCAAGCGCTTCGAACAGCGACTTGCAGAAGGACCTCTGCCGTTATCCGAGATTATTATGAATGGTTGGGTTGAAGAGAGCTCGATACGCTTAGTTGAGGAGTTGATATCAGATTTTAGTGCTCCACCCTTCTTTCAAATTGGACAAGTTCGTGTAGCGGTAGCGCTTCATGATCAAGTGAAGTTGTCGCTCGTCGATGGTGATTTCAGAGGTAACGATATCGTTCTTGTAAAGTGCGAAGAGGTGCCGAGTGATCGATGATAACCTCGGGCATTTGCTGACATTTATGTTGCGTCACAGAGAGGCGCGTCTTGGCTCAGGAACACGGAAAAGCCACCCGGGGGAGCTGGATGTTGCAAAGGCGTTAGACGATCTGGACATTCAGCAATGGGATGTTCTTGGAAAACTCGCTGAGGCATTTGGGTTTAAACTTGAAATTGTTGAAGGTGGTCCGGGACGCCCGGAAATCGGCGAGCGTACATTCCTGTTCTTGCGCAACCCGCAATCAGGAATGCCGGAGTTTGGTGGGAGCCATAGCGCGCTGGAGGCGATGAAGCGTCAAAAGAACGAAACCCAACAGACGGCGAGGACGTGGTGGATATTCATTTGGTCGCATCACATGGCCCTACTTTATGATGGAAGATCTCTAACTGAGGTTTCCCGCTTTACCGGGGCGGATTTTAGAAGAGAGCATCTGGTTGGATTGGTTATGTCAGGCATTGACACTTTGTCGAGAATTGACGTCGCCCCGGACAAACGGGCGATCTTTGCACAAATACTCCTTGAGGTGGATCCGCATCGAGAAGTTCAGATCAGGGTCGACTCATTTTTAATGACCATGACGGAAGCGGGATTGCTAGAGCAAGTTGGTGATGATGTTTTTCGGCAAACTCTCCTTGCGGCTAAAGAAGCCGCACATTCTGTCGAAATCGGTTTGGGTGACTTGTTTGAAATCCCGCTAGAAGACCCAGTTGAAGGAACCCTGAACCTTGCGACAGTGCAGGATCCAAATGCCAATATTGTGGGCCAATCGGATTCCGAGGAGTTTGATTGATGGCTTTGATTGGTGCGTTTGAGACGTCAAATTTCCTGAATATCAAAAAGGCCGGGAAGCCATGGAGGCCAAGGTTTCGCGCAACGCGTTTTCGATTTGGAGGATTTAACACAGCCGTCCAGATGACAAACGGGAAAGGCAAGACCTCTATCGTGTCAAGTGTGCTGGGTATTCTCTCTTTGGACGCTCGTCTATGCAAACGCATGAAGGAACGGATGGCACCGGAAAGTGCGGGTGTCTGGAGCCATGTTCGTGTTGAATTCATTGAGGTGGATATTCATCAGCCGGTCTATATGCATCGCGCATTTGGAGAGGATTTACCGGGAAAAAGAGTCACATTTGGCGCGTGCGGGTATGCCAACGGAGACGTCATATACTACTACTACCCCCGTGATTTGGATGCGGTACCGATTTCTCGCCTGTTAGACGATGGGGCAGAAGAGCTATATGCAAATTCTGAAGTCGAGGCTGCGATAAAAGCTATCCCTGGCAGTAAATGGAATGTGCGCCCAAGGAAGGATCGCATTGAGTGGCGATCCCTAGTTTACGCTTATATGCCCAAAAATGTTCTCGAGCGAAACGTCAATCATATTTTGCGTGGAGCTGGCGATCATTCCGAGCCGTTATTTAAAACGGAAAGAGTTAAGGGCAGGGACTTTGGCACCAGCTTCTTCTGGCAAAATATAGCGCCCGAGCTCATGGCGGGTCCGCGCATTCGAGAAATCATCAATGGGGCAGACGGGGATTGGAGCCAAGAAAGCCCATACTTCGAAGATAACGTCAGTGCCTCGGGTAGAAAGCTCAGCCGTACAAAGCGACAGCAGCGGTTGCGCGAGACGGAACTAAAGGAGCAAGAGGCAACGCTCAAAGACTTACAGCCTCTGGCTGATATGGGGGACGCTCTACAAAAAGCGGAAAGACAGCTGAATGAACGTATGTCTGTTGTGGCGCAAACTGTAGTCTTGCTACGTGATCTCGTTGACGAAAATCCGCTGCCAGGTTTGTTGCGTTCACCAACAACGACTATTGAGAATGAACTGGTGCGAGAGGTACTCGCCAATGTCGTCTGGGTACCAGCCCTTGAGGGCTCAAATACCGAAGGTGCACCCGCCCTATGGGGAGCATATCTGTTTAAAAAGTTCGCCACCGATCCCGAATTTAATTATAGACGATTCCTAGAAAATGTGCTTGGCGTGAATTATGGGAAGAAGGCGCGGCAAGTTATTGAAAGTACACTGTACATTGGGGTCGACTCGGGAAAACCTGTCAAACATAGTGGCGGTAAAGAGCCGACATGGTTGGTTTTAGGTGATCTGCTCAAAGTGATAGAGCGACATGATAGCTGGAGCATTTCAAAAGCCGCACTGATCGAGGCGATCAATCATGCGTTTGATATTCTTTCCAGCCAGATGGACTCCAACCCTCTACGCAAACACAGATCTGAAATGGAAGCAGATGCACATCATCTGTCGGAAAAATCAATTCTGCTCGCGCAAGAGTTGGCAGACACCCAGCAGCGTCTCGATCGCCGAAAACTCGAACATAAAGAATCTGAGGATTTACGCCGGTCTTACAATGACATGGTTGAGCGAGGATTCTCTGCTGAAGAACTGTCTGCGCCGATCCGGACTGAAGAGAAAATCCTGAACGAAAATGATCGCCTGGACGCTGAAGTCGAAGATAAGGTCGGCAGAAAAGCAGAACTGTCCAAGTCTTTTGAGGCATTCCATCAGTTTGGAAGAAAACACGAAAAAGGTCTCTCTTGGTCTCCAATTGAACATGCGGATCAGATTCAAAAGAACTGTGATGCGGAGGGGAAAAGACTGGAGCAGTGCAAGCGCGATCTCAGCGAAAGCGAACAGTTGCTTAAGTCGAGCGAGGACAAATTAAATGCCTATAGGAAGCAGATCGACCAGCTTCATACTGAGTTGAAGAGGCTTGAAACTTTTGCGTCAGAAGACAGCGAATACACAGCTCTGTTTGGCGACCTTGAGCCCAATGACTCGTTTGAAGATCAACTACTTGACGCTTCGTTCAAGAGTAACAAAGCACTAGATGACGCACGGCGAAACCATCATGACCTTTCTGGTCTTAAACAATCGAGTTCGCTCTTTGAGATAGAATGCCCAGAGGCAGAGCCAGATACCTGGTTGGAATGGGCCCGTAACCAACGTGGCCAGTTGATCGTCGATATCGGTCACGAACAGGAAACTCAGACCACTTTACATCTCCAACTCAGAAGCCTCGAACACGCATGTGTGTCCCCATCTGGCGACGTTTTACGTGCGTTCTCGCTTCTAACTGAGGATCAAAGCTACAAATCGGTGAGCGATGTGATCCTTGAATGTATCTCCAGTGACACGGAACGCAAAAAGCTCGCGAGCCAATTCGGGGCGTTCCTTGCTGTTCCCGTTTTCAAGAATCCTAAAGATGCATTGGCTATGCGCCAGGCATTGGATAGAGAAGATTTGCAGGTTCCTGTTTTTCTTGAGGAAGGCCTCAAAGACTTTCTGAACAGGGAAACAAACGGGATATCCTGGGAAGGCGGTGTCTCGTCAGGTTTGATGTTGGGAGAGTATAACGATGTGATCGCAGCGCTCGTTGAACCGGAAGCACTTGAGCGTCGGAAAAAGCAATTGCGTGCAGACATTAAGTCAAGTGAAGCAAGGCTTGAGCATACTAGAGAAGAGCTTGAGCGCATAGGTGAGCAAAGCTCATTATCTTTGTCAGCAGTTGCTTTATCAGGTTTTAAAAACGCCGGTGGTGATCAAGCGATGGCCTCACTTGAGAGTTCCATCGTCGGTTTGGAAGAGGCGTCCGCTCTGGCAAAGCAGCGGATCACAAGACGAGCATTTACACTTATCTCCAATCGACGGGAATTCCTCAAAGCGGGCGGAGCTGAAAACCTGACGATCTTGAAGAGAGATTACCTATCACTTACGAATCAGATTGAAGAGTTAGAAGCCCAGCGTGAGCACCTGGGTGAAACCGTCGAACACAGGTCTGTCCAAAAGACTGCCGCTGAAGAGAAACTGTTAGGATTCACCTCACAGTTGGCAATGATTGAAGTTCTGAAAGAATGGCAGCGTTTACTTGATCAAGGGGAATTTGAGTGGCTCAAGCATGCTGAGGCTGAAATTGCAGCGCAAAAGGCGATTCTAAAGGAAAACCGAGATCGGTTGCGTGGCATTAATTTCGAAAAAGCCCAGAAATATGTAGATTGTCAACAGGACATTGAAAACATCAAGGACGAGCTTGAGGCAACGCAGGCAAAACACGAAGAACTGAGTGGTGCAGTTTCTCAGGCAAAAGGAGATGTAAACCTCCTGCGGGCAAAGATTGAGCGCGCGCTAGTTTTGGAAGGGCGGCTCGATCAGCTGGTGTCCGCAATCTGCTACCGTTATGTGGACGCCTATGGCTTCGTGCAGAATTTCAAGGACAAAGAAGGTGCATCAGATGGGAGGCTGGCACAGGACCCCTTGTTCCAGAGGTTCGAATTCATAAGAAGATACCTTGTTGATAAAGATAGATATTTTATCGAAGAAGAGGGCTTTATTGAGCATGTCAGCATGATTTGCGACGAGCTTGGAACTAAACGAAGTGAGGCCGAGCGTTTGGCTAGAGACGCGTTAAAGGCCGTGGAATCGGCACGTAAGGCTTTCATGACGGAAAAGGAAAAGCTCTCCAACACTGGTGAAGCAGATGACGATATCAAAGGTCCTATTTTTAGACGTATCGCACGCGCCGAACCATCTGATGTAAGGACTCTGGTTGACGAGATAAAGGGGAAAATCGATGATCAAAGGGAGCTTCTCGAAGCAATCCAGCGGGACGTCAAAAAGAATAAAGACAGCTTGATGAAGGTGTGGAAAACGCTTCTTGATGACGGCGTAAATGTACATCTTGGATATCTCAAAGAAGTCCTCGCAAAAACGCCAGATGCAACGTTCAAGATCGAGATTGAAACCGCTGCTCCCGAGCTATGGGAGAGTATTCTTGAGCAGGTTCTTGAAGAGATTGAGATAACCGAAGAGCGGGAAGCTAATACCAAGAGCGAACCAACTTCCGCGGAATTGACACGTAACAGAGCTCAAGCACGTGATCGAATTGCAAAAATCATTTATCCGCGGCTGTTTCCAGAAGCAAAAATTGCGGTGCAACACAACTCGATTGGGGGAAGGCCCTTTCCTTTTGACCGGGAGGGTGTGAGTGAAGGTCAATATGCGGCGTTGGAATTGTTGTGGACTGTAAAGCTCGCTGAATTTGCCTTTAAGAGAGACGCGTTAGAAAAGGGCTCGGCGCTAGGGCTGTCACCGATTCTAAGAAGGAAAGCTGAAAATGCGGCGCAGGGCATTTTGATAATTGATGGTCTGTTCTCCAATTTGTCAGATGAAAGCTTAATTGATCTGTCTCTCGGAGGTAGTCTGGAACTCCAAAGTAACCTTCAGATTATCGGCTTTATTCACCCTCCTCACTACCGGAACAATTTCGACATTTTCCCTCGTTTTATCGTTGGTAAGCCGGCAGGTGGCATCGGCGAGGACGGTGAGCACGTATGGACGAATGTCGATATTGAGCTCGGAAACGGGGCCAAATTGAAAATCAGGCCAGGGGAAGTGGTGATGGCAAATATGCAGGGCCAACGAAGACAGAAAGACGCTACGCAAAACAGGAATCAGGTTATCGACGACCTTTTCGATGATCAATCGGCAACGCATTAAACTCAATTCTTTGGGGCTTTAGGGCTGATATGAGTATTCTGTTGCAAGATGGTGATCTCGATATTGTGCGTGCCGCACTGCGATCAGGCACAAGAACCGGAACTATAAGGAAGTCGAGATTGTGGGTACTTCTCGAAGAGAGGTTACCTGAGCGCTTTGATACACCAATGATCATAGAGTCATTGCGAGAGCTCCAAGCGTTGGGTGAGCTTCGGGGCGTGTTCAGCCATGGTATGAGGCCCCTGCGCAACGTCCAACTTGATCTCAAACGAGAAGACATCCCTGCCGAGTATGCCCGATGGCAAGAGGTTATTGCGAAGTACCAAGATAAACTGAATGTTCCACAAAAAGCGGCACTACAGCGTGTCTCATCCTCAGTGTTGGAACTGTCCGAAGCTGATCAAATATCAATACTCGAAGGCTTGATTGCAATTTTCAACGATAAAGGGGTAAGTCACCGAGATCCATATATCACTTCGGCGAAACACTTGCTTGGCTCGTCCAAGGCTTTGGACACACTGGGTGCGCCAGTGGCTGAGGCCTTTGGGGTTGCCAAAGACGCCGGATATAATCGGGTTCAATATGTCCTGACAGCAGGTCCAAGACTAGAAGATGCAGATGCTATCGTTTTCATAGAAAATATGGCCGCATTTACTGCCTTTTCTCAGTCTCCGTCTAAACGTTCGATCATTGGAATCTGTTCATTCGGGTACGGCATCTCGTTGGAAAATCTTGGCGAGAGATTGCTGATGGGTAAGGTCGTGTCTTGTCCTGTGGACAATACGCGCCAAGAGTTGTCCACCCTCATCAAAAGCGATAAGACCAAACTATTCTGGGGGGACTTGGATCGAGAAGCGCTCAGAATCTTTGAGAAGCTTAGATACAGGATTCCCGAGCTGAGATTGTCTGCTGCTTACGGCTATATGATCGAGGAATTTGAGCGCCGTGGTGGTCACCCCTATGGAGCGTTCTCAGGAAAAAGCGGCCAGCAGCGGACCGCATCAGATGCCTCAGATAAGCTCCGTTTGATTATGGACCTTGTTAGATCTCGCGCATTTGATCAAGAAGCCGTGTGTGATCCTTGGTTAGGGGACATTGTTGGTGACGTTTGGGAATGAGCCGACAGGTTTCCGAGAAAAGAATTTATCCTTCAACAAGATCTAGTTGGCAGTTGCCCCCGCATGGAGGAAACAGTCTTGTGTTTGGCACATAGCTATTATCAAATGTCAGTAGCAAATGCCCAAGTTGAGTGGGAGAGCGTTTACGCGCTTCAGCAGTCTCCAGCTTGTGATCCCAATCTTCATCTTTATGGCGGTCGATAGTGATTTGTCGCGGATGATAAAAAGTGTTTTGGGGACCATAAGAATAAACAATGCGATTAAAGCCGCAGTAGTCTGGGCCTGGAACTCGCCTAAATCGCATATCTGCACCGTGATGTGGTGCTACAAGTGCAGTAAAAGCTGTAATAGCTCTACTCAGACAATTGGGTATAACGTTGTATCTGGCATCGCCCGGGAGCAATATACGCCTATCCAGAATTTGATGAGTTGCGATCAAAGCTAGCCCAGAATGATTCCGTCCTCGCCCCTGGCATTTGATCAATTCTACAGAACCTACACGTATGCTTCCTATATTATTTGGATAAATCAGTAATTTTCCTTTGCTGTCTATGTTGGCGGCTAATGTGCGATGCACAGCTCCTAATGTTTGGCGTGGTACAATCCAAGTATGTTGAAGAATGCCTGAGTCTCTCTGAGCCGATGACCAGTGATCCCAATCCCAGTGAGATAGAATTACTGGCTGCTTAAGTGATTTGCAGAAGTGACGCAGTTTGGTCGGAAAGGTCGATTGGTTAGCCAGAGCTCCTCCTCCAAAGTCAAAGTACAATGTTGGAGCTGGGGAATACACGTTTCTAAGCAGTGCATTACAGTTACCCTGACCAACATCGTAGACCGCTACACCTTCAACCGAGTTGCACGAGGGATTGAGGGTCTTCTTTATATCACTCACCGTCGCATCTTTAATGTCATCGAGGTCAAAGCAGTCTCCGAGACTTTTTTCAAACTCAGCAGATACTCTTTGAGGTGACGCTATCACCCTTGAAACTGGAGGAGAGAACAGGCCAAAATATTGATCAACAGGGATGCCATCGTTCGCAAATTCTAGAAGATACCAGTTACCTCTCTCCTCTATTTCATCTGTTGGGGCATCTATTTCATGTCTCAGTGAATCTAGCTCATCTGTTGAGACATATTTTCCAAAGAGCAGGCTTCTTTTTCCCACAATGATCGATATGGGCGCTACCTTAAACCAGTTTATTGAAGCATCTTGGTGTTTTCGTTCAGAACGATATTTTTTCCAAGTACGGTTGAACCAGTCTGCGTCAACAGTATCAAAATATACATATGAGTCGGATTGTGAGCCTACCCCGTCGAGAGACTCAATTTTATCGAGTTTTGCGTAAACGGCTCTCGGTTTTTCAATAACCGGATCCCCTGAAAAAAAGTTGTTGAACACGGTTAGCCTCCCAACCTTGGATACGGTTGTTAATTTGATGCATCTAATTTAATTATGCAACTATTGGTGTATATTTTGTAACAGGATAATAGATCAATGAGGACATAAAGTCTGACGTCATTGGTCAGAGTTCATAAACAGATTATCGTTTCATTTTCCCATTGAAGTTTTGATTTTAGGTCAAAAATTATCAATTGTTCTTGGTTTGTTTTTTCTGTTACCGTCTTTTTCTAACGATTTGCTCTTAATACAGGATTCGGAACGATCGAATCAGGTAACTCCTTTCTCGAACTCGCCAACCGGGCGGGACGCATTATGGATCAGGCGCTGGCACCTTCAACGCGCACACGGTATCTCGCATCCTGGCGACGATACGAAGCCTGGTGTGCGGCCAAGGGCATTGAAAAGCCAAATTCCGACCCTAAGACGATTACGCTCTTTCTGACAGAGCGCTCAGCCAAAGTGGGACAAAGTGCTCTCGAACAAGATCTCGCGGCCATCCACTTTATGTGTGCGATGAACGGTCTGGAGTTTAAGGATCCTCGAAACTATTTGCGTCGTTTCATGCGAGGTATTCGCCGGGAGCGAGGTCATGATCCCAAACGCAAACGCATGATCGCTCCCGTGTTATTGGGGCAAATGCTGGATCATTTGCCAGAGAACGGTCCAAAGGCGTCCCGGGATAGGGCCGCTTTGCTGATCGGATTCTCTCTGGCATTAAGGCGCTCCGAGATTGTTGCAATCGGTTGGGATGACATTGTTTTTGAAGATGCTCACCTGATCGTACGTCTGAAGCCATCAAAGAACCACAGCGATGCCGTCTTCCAGTGGATACCCAAAGTGCCGTCGTCGCTTTGCGCCTTTAATGCGATGGAACACTGGTACCAGTTGAGTAACAGACCCATTGATGGTCCCTGTTTTCCTGCAATCCGCGATGGAAAAATTCAAAAAAGAGCGGTTTCTGACCGCTACATAAATCGTCTGGTAAAGCGATTGCTGTTGTTGTGTGACAAGGTTCCCCAAGAGTTCGGCGCACACTCACTACGAAGCGGAATAGCAACAACTGCGCATTGGGAGGGTCTCTCGGATGCGGATATCCGCAAGATTACCCGCCACAAAAGTACCGGTGGCCTTTTACCTTATCTGCAGCCCAAAGATGGCCTGTTGCATGAACAGATTTTTCGATCTTTCGATAATGAAGGAGGACGCGCAGGATCGAGAAAATAGTTTGTTAAGCGCACAATATATTCTGTCGTCTGGTGTTGCTTTCAGACACGGGACACCTGATGAATTTGGTAAAACACACATGTTGGGGGTCCATGTCTGATCGCATCCCGTCTATTGAAACACCGCAACTGCGTACTGCTCCTTTTAGAACCCCCCACATTCTTCTCGATGTCGTCGGTTTCACACATGATCCCATAGAATCTCCAAATCTTGGCTATCGTGCAGACCAGATTTGGGGTCTCGCCAAATTTGCGCCTTGTGAGGACGTTTTTCCGACATCGAAGAATAAATCGGGAATTGATGTTGTTACGTATCTGGCTGCTCGGGCGCAAACCGAGAGCTGGGTTTACCGCAAGTTTCCAGTGCGAGAATTCGGATTGATGAGAGAGGGGCGTGTTTGGAATAATCGCATTCACTCACCTATTCCTGATCTGGAAGTCTTCCATGCGACTCTTGATCCCAAGACTGCGCGGCTTGAGTGGCTCACCCATAGTATAGACCACTATCAGTGGATCAATATTCCAGACAATCTGGAGAAGTTTGGTCCATTAGAACTTCCCTCTCCCCGATTACTCGTTTCCGGTCGGCTAAAGGGGGCAGATCACCAAACACAATTCATTATGAGTTGTGCAGATTTTCTCTGGTATCTGACTGGATATTGTTCTGAGCTGTTAGTTGGCCTGATGAACGGGAAAACGCAGCCCGTTGTCGAACGGTTTTACCGTGAGCCATTTGAGCTTGAGCATGGGCATATTCGAATCTATCCAAAAAACTACAACGCTGGCGCCAAATTTGCGGCGGCGATTGAGTTGGCTAACATTTTATCAATGGGAAAGAATGCGGAAGCATTTTTGGGGCAATGTGGTTCGCTGATTTTGAAGGGGTTAAGCCCGTATCGTTGGCCAATTTGTCCACCAAGATTGATTTTGCCATTTAGCGATCCGTTTGAAATCAAGTTCGCGGGCTTCTCAGCAGGCCTTACATCTGACATTCGCCTACCTCTGGAATATGACATCACCGAAAGCTCCCATGCGATTAACGTTCTTCAAATTCAGAGAATTAGAGCGTTGCGCTTGGCATCTACGATTCAGGTCGTTGTTCCGGCAAAGCCTGAGAAAATGGCGTTTGAAACGGAAGATGGAGTATTTTCAGTCACGAGAGCCGGTGGGCAAGAGATCATCGGTGTAACGTCCGAGCCGGCTGATCTGGGGTTTGATGGGGAAACTCTGAATCTGGAAGCCAGTGACTTTGTTCCGCCAAACGCAGACATTCGCATTGAAAAGCACTTGGAAGAGCTGGAGCAAAACCAGATAGGTCCAAAATACCAGTTTGTTGAGGGTGATGTTGCAAGCGGGTCATTTGCGGAGCCCTTCTCGAGCGGGACTTTGCACTCAACACTGGAGTTTTCTCCAGATGTAGACATCGAAATAGCGCAGCAGTTACGCAAACGAAAAGCGACGGTCGCGCGTGACCTGTTCGGTTGTTCACCGAAAATCCCTTTACCTTTTCACCTCGTTGAATTGGTGGACGATGGTCAAAGTGAAGAGCTGCGGCCAGAGCCAGGTGGGGATCCGATCGATTACCCGTTACCTGATTTGGCAAGAGCTTTGGCAACTCTCCAGAGAAAAACCGGAAATCGAATCGCAACACTCGGAGATGATTGGATTCCTGTAGCTGACGGTAAATTTGCTGTAATTGAGTTTCCGAGTACACGCGAATGGCCGGGATGTATTCCACTCAGAAAGGCTGGCAACGGCCGAAATTTACTGGTGATGGTTTGTCGGGTGCCCAACCGCGGAAAATTTAGTTATTTGATGTTTATTGAGCGAAGATTGCGCAACGGCCTCTATGAAGGACGCCCAGCATTTGTCGCTCATCCAGTCACTTTGTTGAAGCTTCCTGTCCGTTTGATTAGGGATATTCTGTATTTCACGATGCGGGCGGACCACGAAGTAGACGGGATGAACGGTTGGCCTACCACGTTAGATTTGTTGAGTACCGTGAACTGCTACGCCAAAAGATTGGAACGTGACGATCCCAAGCCTGAAAACATGCCCCTGATCATTGAAGAACTTTTGCAGCTATCCTAGTTTGGAGAAAATGTCAGGTAACGTGTGGCGGTTTCGCTAAGTGCCGGATGCGGATTTTTTAAATCTTTAAGCAGGAACGAATGCCAGCAATCTGCACGCATCGCATATGCAATAAGCCGCCATGGCCAGTCTTGAAGTGCCCGGCCGACGATGGCCATGAGTTTGTGTCTATCTTCACAACTGAGGCTCTCCAGCCTTTGCGATTTTTGTTCCCCTTCAAAGCTAAATTCGGGGCCGCCTGACATTTCTCGTATGACTTCCCGTAACCTTGCGACACGAGGTGCTCGATGATGCAATATGCTCATGAGGTCATAAACGAGTTTGGCATACGATTGAGGGGATGGCATCGGTACATCCCAGAAAAGTGTTCCTGTACGAAAACCCTGTTCGAGCCTTTTCTGCAGTCTTTCTGCATGACTGTCTATTGGTAAAGCTTCAGCTTCCCGGCGATCAAACCCGCAAGAATGACAGGTATGCCAAGGACTGCGATGAAGACATACAGGCTCGCCGCACTGCCAACATCGATCATGCAGTCTTTGAGAATGGATTGTGCATTGAGTAATGAACACAAGCCGCCACGACAATCGGTAGTAACCCTCATCAGCCAAACATTGAGGGCAGAAGGCTTGGCCATATTTACGATGGGTTCTGTGATAAACTCCCAGAACTGTAATCATCTGCTGCACATTGTTCGGCTTCAGCATGGGAAACACGCGTCGTTCCAAAAGATGGATGGTTGTTTCGGCGGCCGCTGAAATTGGCGTGCCTGTCAGACGGGCAAGGTCGCAGACAATCTGTTTATCTGTTGGTCGGTCAGTATCCCGTGTAAAAAAATGCTGATGCTTTGACAGGAAATGGCAGAAGGTACCGACAGGTATGCCGTTTGCGTTCGCGACGCGGATCAGCCAGCTTGTGAAAGACTCATCGACTTGAGGCTTTGGGCGAACCGGTAACATGGTCATTTACCCGGCAATTTGTTCGGCTTCTGCTTTGCGGCGTGAAGGTGATGTATAGTCCGCAATTTCAAAATGATGTGGTTTGAGATGAGCGGAACTTTCATCAAGCGCAATGAAAGTCGCTTCTTTCACATACGAAACCATCTCTCCAACGGTCCGTTCTGAAATTGTTAGAATGGTCCTCGCCAGTTCAGATTTATGCAGGTTCGATGGCTCTGGAAGTGGCAAAGTAGATTCGAGAAAATAGAGAAACCTTCGATAATCCTTTCCGTCTTTCCATTCAGGAAGGTTATATGGCTTGAAGCGATTAGCCAGCTGATCATCGGTTTGGATGGTCCGGATGGCTTTCTTGGTGCCGGCACAGATAAAGGAAAGCCTAAGCTCATTGCTCAGAAAGCGCAGCATATTGAGGAACTGACGCTGCTGGGTAAATTTGCCCTCCGAGATGTTATGAAGTTCATCAATAATGATGAGGCGCGTACCGACGCCCTTAAGAACGTGCAGTACCTGGCTTTCGAGATTTGCTGTTGTATCGCTGGGTCGGTGAACAGCTCCAACTTTATCGAGGACCTGTTTGTAGAATCGTCGAAGTTCAGGCCCTGGTGGCATCGTGATAAAAATAACCGGGATTTGGTCAGCTTCTTCCTCTGGAATTGAGCGACGCGGATGACGGCTCAGAGCTTCCTCCAAAATCATGGTTTTCCCATTATTGGTTTCGCCGACCAGCATCATGGATGGCATGCGGTGCGTTGGCGGGTGCTTGATCATTGCTTCGATCTTTTCAAGCATTCGATTGCCAGTATCGTAAGGGAACCATTTAGGGGTGTTCAGCCAATGAATCTGTTCGTCCCGTGATGCCTCCAGATATTTTGCCGCTTCACTATGAAGGTGCTCAGTCATCGAATTTTGATCTCCGATTCAATCATTGAGGGATCGAATTCAAATTCCAGATCGTCATCGGATAGCGTCTCCCGAGGCTCGGTCGGAGCAGGCTTGGCCGCGTGCGTTTGCGACGCATGAGGATTCATGCGGCGCTTTTCGGTTCTACGCTGCTTTTTTGCCTTCTGAGTGGAAGCCACTGACTCTGCGATGCGGTTCTGCATAGCTTCATAACCGGCAAAAATACGCCCTTCATCGACCTGGTCTTTACCCTCTCGCCGCATCCTATCCTTGATATGTCTGAGCTCCCAAATGCTCATGGGAGGCTGGCTCGGGTCGCGATAGGGAAGCTCATAGTATGTCTTGTCTTCTGGGTGATAGAGATACAGCGTCGAAATATCTCTAGGGTCGCGTCGAAGTTCAAACTTCCGCTTGTCCCCATCAAACAATATCTGTCC
Source organism: Thalassospira sp. A3_1 (assembly GCF_017744215.1). Lineage (NCBI taxonomy): Bacteria > Pseudomonadati > Pseudomonadota > Alphaproteobacteria > Rhodospirillales > Thalassospiraceae > Thalassospira > Thalassospira sp. A3_1. The sequence continues at coordinate 1,242,747 of NZ_JAGHQQ010000001.1, forward strand.
CAGAATGTCAGAATAGTAGTTGATGCCGTCAACACGTACGCCATATCGCTGAACGGTGCGTGTCATGACAGGTAGAAAATCGATCAGGAATGTTTTTTGATTGCTGGGCAAACGTGGGCGCCGGACAATTGAACGGGGATCATTTTCACCAAAACCCTGTTCGAACTTTGCAGCGGGAGGCATGCCAATACCTTGGTGGAGCCTCTGATTGTAGACGTTAACAATAAACTCCAGAAGGTAACCTTCCAACTCCTTGAGGGTCATACAGGCTCGTCCCTGGGAGTCGTACTCGCCCCGATGATGACTGCTGGAGAAAGTCGTACCGGGAATATTATGGGATCTATGGTTCAGCGTTTTGATGAAACGCTCAATCACAGCACCAAATTGCGGTGCTCCTTTAGGACGATAGTCAAGGGAAATACCGTGTTGATCGCAGCCTCGTTTGAAGGCTGCGCTATGGAAATCTGAGCCGTTATCGACGAAAATTTTCTCCGGAAGTCCCTGCATTGACCAATTGCCCGAGATTTTATGTTCACGCAGCAGTTGCTCTTTGGGTAGGACAGCTTGTGTCAGACAGAGGGCGGTAGATAGTGAGCTTGGCGCTCCGAAAGAAAGATAAAAGCCCGTGCAGGCGCGGCTGTATGAATCGACGGCCGACGTGATCCAGGCTCTATCAATTCCTTCGCGTTCATTAGGGTCAACAAGAGTAATATCGGTCGGGGTGTGGTCGATTTGGGCTTGTTCGAGAGGACGAGTTGCCGTGGTTGCAGAACCCTTGTGTGGCTCAAAAAGATGTTTCGCTTTCTTTTTAGAATAGCGATGTTCTGTCGCTATGAAAGCCGGGACGTCTGCAATTCGACGATAAATGGTAGGTTTTGAAGGAGGTGAAAGTTTGGCTTTGAAACACTGCAACTCGACTTCTTCGACAACACGTGCCCGTATCGGACGCTCTTTTGTCAGATAAAGGTTTTTAATTACATCAGAGATAATTTTTTCGACGTCGGGATGGAGGCGTTGTTTGGTCTTGTTGCCTCTGTTAAGGCCAACCACAAGACTCGAAGTCTGATGATCCTTCCTGAAATTTTTTACCCAGCGGTAAAACGTCGGGACACTGCAATTCAATTTAGCAGCAAAATCTGCAGCCAGTTCTTTGGTCGGGCTGGCAATTTCAAGCCATCGTTCAATAACTTGCCGACGTTCGAGCGCGCTATCCCAACGCTCGTCGTCAATTTTGTCTGGCTGAGTGTTTTGGAATGTCAAATTCCTAGCCTACGCAAAAGAAACATAACGATATCGAAACTATAATAAATAGATCGATAAATCAGCATCTAATCTACTTTCATCATCGGCAAAAAGCTGATGTGTCGCAAGCATCTTGAGAACTTCTGTGTGAACTTGTTCCTCAGAAAAATTGTGAAGAGCATCTGTGATTTGCCGGATTGTCGCAACTTTGTGCTGCTGGACAAACAGGTCAATTGCAGATTCTACCGGAGTATCAGAATCCAGAAAGCGATAGGGCAGGAGCTCACGAGCACGTTCAAGTTCTGATGTTCGGATTTCTTTTTCGGTGAAGACGCTAAAGGACCAGCCTTTGAACTCGGTCCATTGTTTTGCGTGCTTGAATTTTTGCAAAAGGGTTGGCTGATTTTTACCATCAAGGTCGGAAGTGTATTTGATTTCCACCAGCATGGTGTGCAGGCCAGATTCCGGCCGCTCCAACTCATGACGATAACGCGTGATTAGAAAGTCGGGCGTGTAGGTTCGTTCTTTGCCCAGGTCATCCAGATATCTGATGGTGACCGGCTGAGCTTCGATTGAAAAAACACCCCTTCTTCCGGTCATCAAGATAGCAAAATCGCGTTCCAGTGACGATTCGAAGGGTATTTGTGGTTGGTCAGGGGCTACTTTTAGTAAACCCGTTATTGATCGGTCGGTTGGCCGAATTTCACGTGCGCCGCGTGTTTCAGCGGAGATGTCATCAAGGATTTCAAAAAGACTCTCAGCAAGGCTGTAATTTTTGCCGAGTCTCATATTTTGTGTTTCAGTCTCATATTTAGTGAGCCAATCCACCCATAAGCCTTTGTTTTTACTCATACCTGTAAGTCTCATATTTTATGTTTCTTTACAGGGGGACACAGGGTGCGCCCGGGCGAGATTTCGCTGGCGCATAATGGTGTGCTGTTTTTGGATGAATTACCGGAATTTCAGCGCAATGTCCTTGATGCGTTACGCCAGCCACTTGAAACCGGGCAGGTATCTGTGGCACGCGCCAATGCCCATGTGACTTACCCCGCGCGCGTCCAACTGGTCGCGGCGATGAACCCTTGCCGGTGCGGATACTTGGGCGACAATGACCTTGCCTGTACGCGGGCACCGCGTTGTGGCGAGGACTATCAGGCCCGAATATCAGGGCCCCTGCTGGATCGGTTTGACATTCAGATCGACGTTCCGGCCGTCCGTCCTGAAGAGCTTGACCTTCCCTCAGGTGGCGAGATGACGCAAACCGTGCGGGACCGGGTTCTGGCCGCGCGTGCCATTCAGTCATTACGATATAAAAATGATCATATTTCAACTAATGCCGAGGCAGATGGTGAAGTGCTGCAGACTGCTGTGGCACTTGATACTGATGGCCGCGGTCTTTTGCAGGATGCCGCGCGTCAGATGAGGCTGTCGGCACGCGGGTATCATCGTGTTTTGCGCGTTGCGCGCACAATTGCCGACTTGGCAGGCATGGATGGCGTCAAGCGTAGCCATGTTGCCGAAGCTCTTGGCTATCGGCATATGGTGTATCGGCGATAATCAGGACATGCGTGAAATACGATAAACCGACGATGGTGGCACATTGCGAACAATGGTGCCAATTCGTACGGATTTAAGACCCATCCGTTCCAGAATGGCGGAGGGTACCGGGCAGCGCGGGCCATAGGTAAACTGATAAAATGCCCCATCGGATCCGAGATAACGGAATGCACCGTTCAATACTCCCATCACCTGACGCGGGCGCATTGACAGCAAAGGAAGTCCGCTGATGGCGGCACCAAGGCCGTGAGCAGGATACAAATCACTACGGGCAAGCCGGGTGGCATCTGTGTGAAAAACACGGGCGCGCGGATAGCGATCTGCCAACAGGCGCGCGAATTCCGCCCCGGCTTCAATCAGGGTCAGATCACCTTCATCAAGACCGCGCGCAATCAGAGCCCGGGTAAAAACACCGGTTCCCGGTCCAAGCTCCAATACCGATCCGGTCGTGGGGGAAATTTCAGACGTAATCATTTCTGCCAGAGCCGGGCTGGAAGGCGATATGGCCGAAACGCGTCTGGGGTCGGCTACCCAGGCCCGGAAGAACGGCAAAAGATCTGACATGGCGGTTCCCTGTACTGACCACGAATGACGATATTTTCCCCGACTGGTGCACTATATGGGGATGGGAAGATGTGCAGTGCAACGTGTTGTCACGAAATATCGATCCTCATCATGTCGTTACAGGTGCGGGTTTGTGTTCTTTTTGTGTGGTTCAGTGGATGTTCTTGCGCAGCTCGTCGATCAGCTGTGCCTTGTCGGGGTCGGCATGGAAACTTGACGGAATGATCATCATGCCTTTCGTGCCATCACGGGCCTCTATCATGTAAAGGGTGGCGTCATCCCCCGGATCGGTGCCGGCATCGACACTGTTGCTATGAACGATTTTTAGATCGGCAGCAGCATAAACCGGACCGCTGCCGTCGCAGCGTACGCCGCCTGCCTCGTAGACAAAATGATGTGAAAAGCCATGACGGATGGCATTTTCCTGAAGTTCGGCCAAAGTCATTGTCGTCTCTCCTGCTGGTTACGGGATACCTGTTCCTGAAACGCGGAAGCGATGCGACTGTTCCGATTCTATCGGGACTGACTGCGCAGATGATCGATCAGTTCCGCCTTGTCGTGCTCGGTGTAAAAGCTGCTGGGCACGATCAGGGTGCCACGTGTACCGTCGCGGGCTTCAATCATATAAAGCGTGGCGTCATCCCCAGGATCGGTGCCGCTATCGACGGATCGACTATCGATAATGGTCAGATCATTGGCGGAATAGCTGACTTCCTTGCCATCGCAGGTGACATGATTTCCGGTCGCACTGAAATGATGGGTGAAGCCCTTTAGTGTGGCAATTTCCTGCAGTTCGGAGAGGTTCATAGCTTAAGCTCCGTTTGCTGGTGTTTCCGGGATCTCGATCATCGCACTATAAGGCTGGGAAATATTGCCATCACTATGGCAGAAAACCTCAGATTTCCTTTTTCATACCTTCGTGGCTGGCAACAAAACCAAGCCGTTCGTAGAAGCGATGGGCATCCTTGCGGGTTTTGTCGGTGGTGAACTGCACAAGCGATGCGCCAAGTAATTTCGAAATCGAAATGGATTCGATGATCAATTTTTCGCCTACTTTCTGACCCCGGCATTTCGACGATACCCGTACACCTTCGATCTGGGCGCGCAGACGGCCTTTGCGCGAAAGTCCGGCAATGAGGGTCAGTTGCAGGCAACCGACAACGTCGTTACCGCGACACGCCAGCAGATATTTGTTGGGAAGTGCTTCGCTGCTTTGGCTTTGCATGGCATCGAACGCAGCATAATAGACATCGGGTAGCGGATCGCGCAGTTCTTCGCGGGTTTTACCCTTTTCGTCATCGGCGAGAAGGGTAACGATGGCAGACAAATCTTCGCGGGTGGCATAGCGGAAGGTAGTATTGGTCATAAAGGCATCCTTGCTTGGGGCTGGGCGCCATCATGGGGCAAAATCGGATGCTTGCCAATTTGCATGCCGGTGTTTTTGCGAGTTCCTCGTCCCTGTTTTGGCAATAGGGTTTTCGTGATACGGCAAAGGTGCCGTCCTTATTCAGGACGACACCCATGTTAAATTTCCTTGACGCGCGGGATCGGTGGAAAGGCGGCAAGGCAATCAATTTGGCATTTGGATCAGGCAAGCCCGCCATTGGCGCGTAGCGTCTGTCCGTTGACCCAACCGGAATCCGGTCCGGCCAGAAAGGAAACGACGCCAGAGATGTCTTCGGGCTGACCAAGACGTTCAATCGGCGGCATTTTCGAAAACTGCGCGATTTGTTCATCTGTCTTGCCGTTCAGAAACAGTTCGGTTGCAACCGGGCCGGGGGCAACGGCATTTACCGTAATGTTACGACCACGCAGTTCCTTGGCATAAACACCTGTCATCGCTTCAACCGCTGCCTTGGTTGCGTTGTAAACAGCATAACCCGGCAATTTCAGATGCAGGGCGGTGGTCGAAATATTGATGACACGTCCGTCGTTACGCAGGCGCTTGGCCCCCTCGCGCAGCATGTTGAAGGTGCCGCGTACATTGGTATCCATCATCGCGTCATAGACCGCATCACTCATTTCTGAGATTGGCTGTGTTGTCATGATACCGGCATTATTGACAATGACGTCAACCCCGCCAAAACGGGTTTCGGCATGATCAAACATCTGTTTGACGGTATCTGCATTGGTGATGTCGGCCTTGATTGCCATCGCCTGATGGCCGCCTGCCGTCAGTTCGTCAACGAGGGCGTCCGCGCTGGTAGCGCTGTTGGCATAGTTGATAACAACCGCAAAGCCATCCTGTGCCAGACGTTTGGCGAGGGCGACACCAATGCCGCGTGCGGCACCGGTGATGATGGCGGTTCTGGTTTCATTCGCGTTTGTCATGTCGGGTTCTCCTGTTTGGTGATGAACCAATTTTGATAGGCGGAGTATGAACCGGATGACATTTGGGATAATTACGCCATAATCGACAATACTGTTCGATTATCTACAACAATTGGAAATACGATGGACCGGTTCGAGGAGATGCGGAACTTCGTTCGCATTGTCGAGCGCAGCAGCTTTACCAAGGCAGCGACGGATCTTCAGATCCCGCGTGCCACCATGACCAATACCATTCAGCGCCTTGAAGAACGGTTGGGCACGCGGCTTCTGAACCGGACCACCCGACAGGTTCGGCCAACCCTGGATGGTGAAGCCTATTACAAGCGCTGTATCCGGATACTGGGCGAACTGGAGGAAGCCGATGGCCTTTTTCGACCGTGTGCGCCCAAAGGGCTTTTGCGCGTCAATCTTCAGGGGACACTAGCCCGGATGTTTGTCATTCCTGCCCTGCCCGCATTCATGGATGAATATCCCGATATCACGCTTGTGGTGGCGGATGGTGACCGCTATGTCGATCTGGTTCATGAAGGATATGATTGTGTGTTGCGCAGTGGGGAGTTGGTCGATTCATCCATGATCGGTCGTCGTTTGGCAACAATGCCCGAGGTGACGGTTGCAAGCCCGGGTTATCTTGAAAAATATGGCATGCCCGAACGGATCGAGGATTTTGAAGGCCAGGGGCACCGGGTTGTTTCCTTCCTTTCCGGGGCGGATGCCAAGCCGATGCCACTTGATTTCACAATTAACGGTCTTGTGCGGCAGGTGGAGATTCCGGCCAATATTTCCGTGACCGGTGCGGATCTGTATATGGCGGCAGCTATTGCAGGACTTGGAATCATTCAGGTCCCGCATTACCGTGCGGTGGCCGATCTGAAGGCCGGTCGGCTGGTCGAAATCCTGCCGCAATATCCACCGGAACCGATGCCTGTATCGGTGCTTTATCCACAGAACAGGCAACTTTCACCGCGCGTTCGTGTGTTTACCGACTGGTTGGGGCAGCTTTTTGCCAATGGGGTCGAAGGGCTAATGGCAGGCTGATTGAGATTTGCCGTGAATAACACTGGCCTCCAGAATGGCTAGTGATACCATCTCATCCCTTCCCTTCCGTGTTGTCGTTACGGCTTAGTATCCGGTTTTACGATCAACAAGGCCGCGCGGGGTTTCGCCGCGGGTGATGCGATCAATATTTTCGGCGATCTGATCGACCGATTCCTCAATCCGGGTCGCGGCCGCGATATGCGGCGTGATGCGGATTTTTGGATGATCCCAGAACGGATGGCTTTCGGGTAGCGGTTCGGTGACCGCAACATCAAGGAACGCGCCGCGCAGATGACCAGTGTCAAGCAGGCGTAGCAAATCAGCCTCGACAATCATCGCGCCACGTGCGGCATTGATGACAGCGGCATCTTTTGGCAGGTGTGACAGGGTCTTGCCATTCAAAACGCCTTCGGTTTCGGCGGTGCGCGGCAACATGCAAATCAGGATGTCAGACTGTGACAGGAACTCGCTCAGGGTTTCGGACCCGGCATAGGTCGTAATGCCGTCAATCGCCTTCATCGTGCGGCTCCAGCCTGATACGGCAAAGCCTAGCTGCGTCAATGCGCTGGCAACCGCAGCACCAAGTGCCCCCAGCCCCATCACGCCAACCCGGCATTTGGAAATACGGGCAACATCATGCTGGGTCCAGTCGGCCTTGGCTTGCTGGCGGGCGTAAATATCGAAATCACGCATAAAATGCAGGGCAGCATATAGATGATATTGCACCATCTGATCGGCCATACCGGCATCTTCAAGACGAATGACCGGCACATCCGTCGGAAGACTGGGGGCCGAAAGCACATGATCCACGCCCGCGCCAAGCGAGAAGATAGCCTGAAGCCCCGTCAGACTTTTAAGCAGCCCCTGCGGCTGTTTCCACAACAGGGTAAAGTCAATCGTTGCGGGATCGTAATTTTCGTGTTGGGTGACGATATTTGCATCCGGCAGTCTGGAAACCATTGCCTCTTTCCATTTTTCGTCCACGCCCGCTGCGGCAATCAGGATTTTCGGGTTGGCATTGGCGGTGGAGCTGGCGGCAGACATGGGTAATTCTCCTGACGGGCGGATGAAATGGGTCGATGATTTTGGGGTGTCGCGGATATCGGTTGGGACCAGTATCGCTAATATTACCTGATCATATAACGCATTGCAGAGCAAAGCGTTCCGGCACTGTGATCAAAGTCGGTTGGCAGCTCGCCCAAAGGCGGCATGATAAGGTAAATCAGTGCGCAAAAATCATCGCCGGATCGCGGAATGTCTTGAATTCAAGGCCATTGCCAGCCGGATCTTCGACAAAAAAAGTTCCCTGTTCGCCCGGTTCATCTTTAAATCGGATTTTCGGTTCTAGCAGGAATTTGGCCCCGGAAGCTTTCAGGCGATCTGCCAGATCATGCCATTTCTCCCATTCCAGAACTGCGCCGAAATGCGGGATGGGTACCGCGTCACCATCGACATTTCCGGCACCGGCATTTTGCCCTGCTTCGGGGCGAACATGCGCGGAAAGCTGATGACCAAAGAAATCGAAATCAATCCACGCCTCGGTTGAACGGCCTTCGTCACAACCAAGGATGTCGATGTAAAACGCGCGGGTATCGGCAATCGATTTAATCGGAAACGCCAGATGGAACGGGGGTAGCGACATGGGAACCTCATAACGTTAGGGAAAATTTCTGCGATAAATGCTGTGCAACAAATGATCTTTCTTTGGGCCTATTATTTTTATTTTCATTTCGAAATGATTTTTATCATACCAGATCATGCAATGATGATAAAAATCCTCCCCACAGGGGTGAATGTCGCGTGCGCTGTATCCTTCGTCGGCAGTATCCTCATCAAATTGCAGCAGCACATAGCGATTGCCAAAGCTTAATGGATCACGAAACAGCATCTCGATCGCGGGTAGGTCTTCATGCAGGACGAAGTCATATTCGCGATAACCGTCAAAGCGTTTGCCATCGCCGCGTTCAAGAATCCCTTCCTCTCGATAGCGCAGAAAACCTGCCTTTTCCGGTTCTACCATGTGGAAGGTCACATTGCCGCTGAACTTTCCTGTGGGACCAAGGTCGCGCTCAAGCGTCCAGTGACCCGGGAGGTTTTGGAAAATCGTTGCGGTGGATGGGACAGGTTGGATCATGACATTCCAATAAAGCAAAAAGGCAGGGACGCCTTGGTTGCCCTGCCCTGAATTCTGGTTTCGCGGGCGTTAACCTTAGTCTTTTGGCAACATCAGGCCCAGCTTCTTGCCGCCAATGATATGGACATGCAGATGCGGGACGTCCTGACGGCCATGATCGCGGGTATTCGCGATCAGACGGTAACCGTCCTCGACAACGCCTGCCGCGGCGGCAATTTTGCCGATTGCGCGGGTATAGGCGATGATTTCCGCGTCCGATGCGTTGGTCGCAAAGTCGTCATAGCTGGTATAGGTACCCTTTGGGATCACAAGGATATGGGTCGGGGCCTGCGGGGCGATGTCGTGAAATGCAAGGACATGATCGTCCTCAAAAACCTTGTTACACGGGATTTCACCACGAAGAATTTTGGCAAAGATGTTTTGCGGATCATAGGCAGAGACGGCCATGGGGATGCTCCTGGTCTTGACGGGATATGACCCTACTTATCTGTGCGGGATGCCTTTTCGGCAATACCGGAAATACCCTGGCGTTCGGCCAGAATGTTCCACACGTCTTCCGGATTTATTCCCTGATCGGCCCAAAGCACGGTCAGGTGATAAAGCAGATCGGCACTTTCCGATGCGACTTTTTCCGGGGTTTCGGCAAGGGCCGCGATCACGGTTTCAACGCCTTCTTCGCCAACTTTCTGGGCGATTTTTGCCGTGCCTTTGGCAAAAAGTCTGGCGGTATAGCTGGTTTCGGGATCTGCGCCCTTTCGGGCCGAGACCACATTGTAAAGCTGATCAAGGATATGTTGATCGGTCATAATCACCCCTCGCGGACCGGGATACCGGCTGCTTTCATGTGGTCTTTGACCTCGCGGATGCGATAGGTCCCGAAATGGAAGATTGATGCGGCCAGAACCGCAGATGCGTGGCCTTCGGTAACACCTTCGACCATATGGTCCAGTGTTCCGACCCCGCCCGATGCAATCACCGGGACATGTACGGCATCCGCAATTGATCGCGTCAAGGGCAGGTTAAAGCCCGACTTGGTGCCATCCCGATCCATAGAGGTGACCAGAAGTTCCCCGGCACCATATTCGGTCATTTGTTTTGCAAACGAAACAGCATCAATTCCGGTTGGTTTTCGGCCGCCATGGGTAAAGATTTCAAACTTGTCCGGGCCGGTTGATTTGGCGTCAATCGAAACCACAATGCACTGTGACCCGAACTTGCGTGCTGCTTCGCGCACGAAATCGGGGTTATTGACCGCAGCCGTGTTGATCGAAACCTTATCCGCACCGGCCAGAAGCAGCTTGCGAATGTCTTCAAGCGTGCGTACGCCACCGCCGACGGTGACAGGCATAAAGCAGGCTTCTGCCGTGCGAGCGACGACGTCGAAAATTGTATCGCGATTGTCGCTTGATGCGGTGATATCAAGGAAGCAAAGCTCGTCAGCGCCTTCGGCGTCGTAGATGCGCGCCTGTTCTACCGGATCGCCGGCATCTACCAGATCAACGAAATTGACCCCTTTGACGACACGACCGTCCTTAACGTCGAGACAGGGAATGACACGGGTTTTCAACATGGTCGGTTATCCTGTTTGGGTCCGTTCAGGACAATGCCCTGATGGCATCTGCCAGATCAATACGGCCGTCATAAAGCGCACGTCCGGAAATCGCGCCGTCAATCCCGGCATCAGTATGTTTGGCAACCGCTATCAGATCATCCAGGGATGAAACTCCGCCTGATACGATGACCGGGGTCGAAATCGCACTGGCAAGAGCCACTGTGCTTTCAATATTCGGACCGCCCATCGCACCATCGCGGTCAATATCGGTAAAGATGATCGCGGTGACACCGCAATCCTCGAACTTTTGCGCCAGTTCAAGGGCGGTGACTTCGGATGTTTCGGCCCAGCCTTCGACCGCGACATAGCCATTGCGCGCATCAATACCAACCGCAATCCGGCCCGGCCATTTTGCACAGGCTTCCTTGACGAATTCGGGGTTACGCAGGGCCAAAGTGCCAAGGATCACACGGGTAATACCCTTGTTAAGCCAGTAATCAACCGTTTCCATCGTGCGAATACCGCCGCCAAGCTGTGTTTTGGCCTTGTCCGAAACGGCGGCAAGGATGCTGTCGACAGCCGCCCCATTGACCGGTTCTCCGGCAAAGGCACCGTTCAGATCAACGATATGGACCCAATGGCAACCAGCAGCAACAAATTCACCGGCCTGCGCGCCGGGATCGTTGTTGAATACGGTGGCCTTGTCCATATCACCGCGCAGCAGGCGAACGCAGGCACCATCTTTAAGGTCGATTGCCGGATAGAGATTCACTGGTCAGTGTCCTGTATTTTCTTGGTGTAGTAGTAACCTTCGACCATTTTGTCGTCGACCATCGCATAATAAGGATTGATACCCCAGCGGACATAACCCAGCCCATTATAAAGTGCGATGGCAGCAGTCTGGGTTTCACGAAGATCAAGTTTCAAAACAGAGTAACCGCGTTCGCGCGCATAAAATTCGATGCTGCGCACGATGGCCTTTCCATTGCCGCGCCCGCGCGCCCACGGTGCCACGAAATGGCCGGTGATCTGGGCCGAATGGCGCTGTGCTTCAAGGTTGGAAGGTGTTTCAAGAAGCTGTGCGGCCCCGGAAATCACACCGTCAACGCGTGATACAAACAGATGACGTCCCGGCATCAGCAAAACGCCGCGCCAGTATTTTTCCATATCCGGACGATCCGGCGGTGTTAACCAGCCAAACCCACCGCCTTCGATGATTGCCTGGGTACAGGCATCAACGATGTCGGAAAGGTCGCCCGCACTAAGTTCCGTAACGCGTTCGGCGGTAACACCGGGTTCGATCGTATTGCTGGGTGCGGTCATGGTTTCCATCCCAGGAAGTTACCAATGATGGTAAGTCCCGTTTTCTGGCTTTTTTCCGGGTGGAATTGCGTGCCGATCATGTTGTCACGCCCGATCATTGCGGTCAGCGCCCCGCCATATTCGACCGATGCCAGACGCTCGTCCGGGTTTTGCACATGCATGTGATAGCTGTGTACAAAATAGGCGTGATCACCATCCGAAACACCCGATAGTACGGCATGTTTCCTGCCCGACGGATCAAGCACCAGCTCGTTCCAGCCCATATGCGGTATTTTAAGCGACGGGTCGGCGGGTTCAATCGCAACCACTTCGCCCTTGATCCAGTCAAGACCCCGGGTATCGGCAAATTCACGCCCGACGGATGACATCAACTGCATGCCGACACAAATGCCAAAGAATGGCTTGCCGCCCTTGATGACCTGTTCGTTCAGAACTTCGACCATACCGGTAACGGCATCAAGTCCGGCCCGGCAATCAGCATAGGCACCAACACCGGGCAGGACGATATGGCTGGCATTGCGGACCTTTTCCGGATCATCGGTGACAATGATATCGGTGGAAATGCCGTTTTCGCGGGCCGCGCGTTCAAACGCCTTAGCAGCAGAACGCAGGTTGCCTGAGCCGTAATCAATAATCGCAACACTCATGGGTATTAGGTGCTCCCGGATAAGGGGGTGGGTGCAGCAATTTGCGGGTTATTGTAAGACGCCTGACCGCTACGCAGACGATCAAAGAAGCGATGTTCGGCGGCGTTTTCGTTGGGGCCAGCGACAATTTCGACAAGCTTCCAGCCACGGGCCGTAAGCTTCTTGCGGCGCAAGTCATTGGCAATCAGGCCAAAACCGATGCCGGTCGCAAGGGCGAGGGCAAAATCCATTTCCGGTCCGCCGTCAAACACATAGATCAGCAGATTGCAAATCAGCGATACGCCAAGCAGGCCAAAAAAAGCGGCCCACAAACGGTGATAAAGCGCCCATATACCGCTAAAAATAAAGGCCCAGAAATTGAAACCTTCGCGGATCAGGATCGCATTTTCCATCGGATCGGCATCGCCGGGATGGGTATGAACTGTGTAAACCTTCATCGAAAACCGACTTCCTGTTCCGGGTGATGCGTCACCCGGTCATTCGGATCAGATCAGGGGCATCTGGCGGGTTAAAGCGACCCGCCGAGAACACCCTTGGTCGAGGGAATGGCATCGGATTTGCGCGGATCGATTTCGATCGCACTGCGCAGGGACCGCGCCAGCGCCTTAAAGGCACTTTCGACGATATGATGGTTGTTATCGCCATACAGGTTTTCGACATGCAGCGTCAGACCTGCGGCCTGGGCAAAGCCCTGGAACCATTCGCGGAACAGTTCGGTGTCCATATCGCCAAGTTTGTCGCGGGTAAATTCGACATTCCAGATCAGATAGGGGCGGTTTGAACAATCCAGCGCGACACGTGTCAGTGCCTCGTCCATCGGAAGCAGGCAGCTGCCGTAACGATTGATGCCCTTTTTGTCGCCCAGTGCCTGAGAGAAGGCCTGACCAATGGCGATACCGGTATCTTCGGTGGTGTGATGGAAATCGATATGCAGGTCGCCCTTGGCCCGGACTTTAAGGTCCATCAGGCTATGGCGTGAAAGCTGTTCGAGCATGTGATCAAGGAAGCCAACCCCGGTCTCGACATCATAGATGCCGGTTCCGTCAAGATTAAGCTCGACCGTGATCTGTGTTTCGTTGGTATTGCGCTCTACGCGGGCCTTGCGCATGCAAAGCTCCTTTCCTGCAGGTATCGATGCATCTGTTGGGTCGTATTTAGCAATAACAGCAGCGAAAAGCCAGTTTAACCGGCTACGCATTGGCCGCAAATATGTCCGGAGCCTGCAGTTGGCCGGGTCGGGTTGCTTAGCGGGAGGTTTATTTGGTTTCGATATGGGAAACGCCACCCCAGTCGCTAGGTGGCGGTGACTTTATGAATTGTCGGCAACGTTTGATATAGATCGAAACAAGTTTGTCCACGCTCGCGTGCGTTTTCAGGGCATTAAAGGCTTCCAGAGACTCTTGCCAGTTGCGGTTTCGATAAAGCGTCATGCATGCGTTCCACTTGGAGACCTCGTCATATTGTTCTTTGGTGGCAGAGAGGTCACTATTTGCTTCGTCCTTTTCGCCCAACAGCTCAAAAATATCGACTGGAAGGGTTGTGCCAACCGGGGAAACGCGGTCCACAAAACGAAACAGGAAGTTTTCCTGTGCTTTTCGGGCGATGGTGCCGCTGGCGAGAATGCGGGTGCCATAAATTTTGTTCAGCCCCTCTATCCGGGAGGCAAGATTAACCGCTGCACCCAATGCGGTATATTGAATGCGACTTTTCGACCCAACATTGCCAACCACGACCTGATCGCAATGCAGACCGAACCGTGTACGTAGGGGAAACAGTTCCGACTGGCTGGAAATCGAATTCAATTGCCGTCCGGCATGTCGGCAGGCCAATGCAGCCCGGCAGGCATGAACGGCATGATCCGGGTCCGTTGTCGGGGCGTTCCAGAAAGCCATGATCGCATCGCCAATATATTTGTCGATCGTGCCGTTGCCATTGGCGGTGATTTCCTTTTCCATGGCCGCAAAGTAGTTTGACAGTTCAAGCATCAATGCCGTTGGCGCATAGCTTTCGGTCTTGCCGGTAAAGCCCTCAATATCGGTAAACATGATCGACAATTCGCGCGATGTACCTCCGATTTCGACGGGGTGGCCAGAGGCAACAATCGACTTCACCAGATCAACAGGTACGTAAGAGCCAAAGTTCTTCAGACTTACTTTCATATTCGATACCGCATTGGCCAGCGCACTGACTTCGTAAATATGGGACGACATCTGAAAGTCGCCTTCAAGATCGAAATGGCCGACTTTCTCGGCCTCCAACGCTACGGCATTAAGCTGGCGGCTTAGCATGCGCGATATGATAACGATCAGAATAACGGTAACAACGATGATGATTGCCGCAATCTGCAAAACGTTTCGGGTGGTTTCCTTGATGGCACCGACAAATTCATCTTCGGGTACGATGAAGCCAAGTGTTGGGGAAATACCAAATAATTCGGGAATGGGCGCTGCGGATGCCAGGTATCTACGCCCATCTTTGGTTCCTGTGAAATCGAAGAAAGTCTCGCGACTTTTTATCCATTGCGTAATCGCCGTTTCGACAATGGAATCATCAATTTTACGATTGCCGGCTTCGGTAAATTTCAGATCGGTGGCATCGTCACGTGTCCCGCTATAGGCGATGACACCATCCTCCCTATCAAGCAGAAAGACGCGGCCTTCGTTGCCTATCCGGATGTCGTTCAGGATGTTTGTGATCTTGTCCATTGTCAGGTCCGCGCCGACAACACCCAAGAGTTTTCCGTCGGTATCTGTCACCCGTTTGGCAAAGGTAACCCCAGGTTTTCCGGTGCTATTAAAAATGTAGAAGCTACTTACGAAAATCTCGTCTTGCTTACGTGCACCTTCGTACCAAGGGCGGGTTCTGGGATCATATTCAACGTTGATCTTTTCGCGCCCTGTAACCGTTCCCCAAGATGACTGATACAGGAACGTTTCGATCATATCATTGGTCGGTCCGTCGATTGTGCGATAGATGATTTTGGTATTTGCGGGTAACGGGCTCTTGTTCGGACCAAATTCCGCAACGCCGACAGGGACTTGTACGACCTGATAAAATTGCCCTTGATCCTCAAGGCCAAAGAACAAGCCGTAAATATAGGAATAGGGTTTGATCTGGCTTGCCATGACAGCCCCGCTACGCGGTTCGGTTATGGCTTCTGGGAAGGTTTTGATAAAATCAACGGTTGTTTCAACCACTTGCCCGACCGGGACGATCACATTTATCAGGTTTTCAACCGTATTTTCCCGCGCGGAGGTCATCTCGGATCGCGCTGTTTCCAATGCAAGCTGGTGATTACTTTGGTAAAGAATGGCAACAGTGATCCCGATCATGAATACCGCGATTGCTGTGAACGCGGTGGTCACACCTATTTGCAGTCTGATCTTCACCTGTTCACCCCATCGTCAATTCCCGGGATCAGATATTTCTTTTCCGGGTTGAAGATTGGTATGTGGTATTGCGCATTAGGATGAAAACCCATCCATTAGAACAGGCTAAAGGTGCCAAAAGGTCAGACAAAGTCAAACTTGTCGACGTCAAACAGGCCTTTGTCGGTCATTTTCAGATGCGGGATTACCGGCAAGGCCAGGAAGGCGACTTGAAGGAACGGTTCGGGCAAAACACAGCCAAGATCCTTGGCCGCAGCGCGCAGTGTGATCAGGTCGTTTTCGACGACCTCAAACGGTTCCCTGCTCATTAGTCCGGCGACCGGTAACGCCAGTTCGGCCGTGATCCTGCCGCCATCTGCAACGGCAAAGCCGCCACCCAATTCGATCAGGCGATTGACGGCGGTGGCCATATCCGCGTCATTGGCACCGACCACGGTGATATTGTGGCTGTCATGGCCGACCGAAGATGCAATTGCCCCGCGTTTCAGACCAAAACCACGGACGAAACTGCGCCCGATATTTCCGTTCTTGCCATGGCGTTCGACGACGGCCACCTTGATCACATCGTTTTCAAGATCGGGCGTCAGGCCGTTTTCACCAATTTCGAGGGTGGCTTCATCTCGGAAGGTCAGGATCAGACCGGGTTTGACCTTGATCACCGGGGTCTGATTCTGACCCGGTTTGGGCTTAGTTATGAAGGCCTCGACGTTGACCGGTTTGGCCTTCATTGATGTTAAACCAATTGGCGCAACGGTTTCGCGGGCGTCAAACAGACCGTTGGTGACCAGTCGTCCACCGGCAATCACGTCGCTGACCGCACAGGTTTCCAGATCATCAAGGATCGCGATATCGGCCCGCCAACCGGGCCCGATCAGGCCGCGGTCACGTAGCCCGAAAATACGGGCCGCCGAATGCGATGCCGCGCGATAGACATGATGGATTGGGCAATTACGTGCCTTTAAATGACCGATTAATCTTTCAATAAGGCTATCAAGATGACCTTCTTCGCCGATATCAAGCGGATTGCGGTCGTCCGTACACAGTGCAACGAAGCTTGAAGTGTTTTCATCAAGGATTTCGGCCAGTGCCTCAAGATCCTTGGAAACCGATCCTTCGCGGATCAGGATCGCCATGCCTTTGGCAAGCTTTTCGCGCGCTTCGGCGGCGGATGTTGCCTCGTGATCGGTGCGAATGCCCGCGGCCATATAGCCGTTCAGTGCAGTGCCCAGAACCAGTGGTGCGTGCCCATCAATATGCCCATCCTGAAAGGCTTCAAGTTTTGCCATGATGCCGGGATCAAGGTTCAGCACACCGGGATAATTCATCATTTCTGCCAGCCCTACAACCTTGGGATGGTTTCGGAAAGGCAGAAGATCATTGATTTCAAGCTGCGCACCCGATGTTTCAAAACCGGTAGCAGGAACGCAGGAAGACAGATTGACGCGGATATCCATCACGGACCGTTCGGCGCAATCCAGAAAGTATCTGATTCCGTCTGCGCCCAGAACATTGGCAATTTCATGGGGATCACACAGGACCGTGGTCACACCATGCGGTAAGACGCAGCGATCAAATTCAAGCGGTGTGACGAGCGAGCTTTCGATATGCAGATGCGTGTCGATGAAGCCCGGAACGGCGAATTTGCCGGTACAGTCAATTTCGCGATCACCTTCGTATTTGGCGTGGGTGCCGACAATCCGGTCGCCGACAATGGCAATGTCGGTTTCAGTTACTTTGCCGGTGATGACATCAAGCAATCTGACATTGCGCAGGACCAGATCGGCCTTGATCCTGCCCTGACCGGCCATAATGCATTTGCCAAGATGGGTGTGGGCAAGGTCGGGATTGCTCATGACTATCGTCCTTCATTCTTTGAAATTCTTTTATCGACCAAGGGTAAAGCATGTGGCGGCGATACGCCCTGAATTTTTTAACCTCTTTCGCTTTGAAACAGTGTTTGTGAATCGGCAATTGTGGTTCGCGGGGCTTGGCCCTTGACCGGGCGGTTGTGCGTGCTAACTCTTGATCGAACACATTGGATGAAAATCTAGGGATTATTTATGAGCGAACAATCGCAGCCGAGCTGGCATGGCACGACGATCCTGTCGGTGCGCAAGGGCAATGAAGTGGTGGTTGCCGGTGATGGTCAGGTTTCTTTGGGCCAGACCGTAATCAAGGGCAACGCCCGCAAAGTGCGCCGTATCGGCCAGAAAGGCGAGATCATCGTCGGATTTGCCGGGGCAACGGCGGATGCCTTTACCCTGCTGGAACGTCTTGAAGCCAAACTGGATCGTCATCCGGGCCAGACCATGCGCGCCTGTGTCGAACTGGCCAAGGACTGGCGCACGGACCGTTATCTGCGCAAGCTTGAAGCCATGATGGCGGTGGCCGACAAGGATGTATCGCTGGTCCTGACCGGGATGGGGGATGTGCTTGAACCTGAAGACGGCATTATCGCCATCGGATCGGGTGGGAACTATGCCCTTGCCGCCGCACGGGCCCTGATTGATCTGGATCTGAGTGCCGAGGAAATTGCCCGCAAAGCCATGGCGATTGCCGGTGATATCTGTGTTTACACCAATGACAGCGTTACGCTGGAAAAGATCGAGGATGCGAAATAAGGGTGCCGTTTCGGGCCTGACATCGCATTTCCGTCGCAAGAACTAACGGATAAATTTAATGACCCAACATTTCAGCCCGCGCGAGATCGTATCCGAACTTGATCGCCATATTATCGGCCAGAAAGATGCCAAGCGCGCGGTCGCCATTGCCTTGCGCAACCGCTGGCGGCGTCAACAACTTGACGACAATATGCGCAATGAAGTGCTGCCCAAAAACATTCTGATGATCGGCCCGACCGGCGTCGGCAAAACCGAAATTGCCCGGCGTCTTGCCAAACTGGCAGAAGCCCCGTTCATCAAGATCGAAGCCACCAAATTCACCGAAGTCGGTTATGTCGGCCGTGATGTCGAACAGATCGTTCGCGACCTTCTGGAAGTGTCGTTGGACCTTACGCGCGAAAGTATGCGTAAGAAAGTCCATGCCAAGGCGGAAATGCAGGCAGAAGAACGCATTCTGGATGGTCTGGTTGGTGAAAATGCATCGGCCGATACCCGCCAGAAATTCCGCAAGATGCTGCGTGAAGGCGAATTGCAGGACAAGGAGATTGAAATCCATGTCCAGGAAAGCAGTTCATCCTCGATGCCGACCATTGATATCCCTGGTATGCCGGGCGCACAGATGGGGATGCTTAACCTGTCGGACGTGTTTGGCAAGGCATTCGGCGGTCAGACCAAACCAAAACGCATGACCGTCGAGGAAGCGTTTGAACGTTTGATCGACGAGGAAGGCGACAAGCTTCTGGATATGGACAAGGTTACTGCCGAGGCGATCGAGAATGTCGAGCAGAACGGCATCGTGTTCCTTGACGAGATCGACAAGATCACTGCACGATCCGAACGCGGTGGCGATGTATCGCGCGAAGGTGTCCAGCGTGATTTGCTGCCGCTGATCGAAGGTACAAGCGTTTCGACCAAGCATGGCACGGTCAAGACCGATCATATCCTGTTTATCTGTTCGGGCGCATTCCATCTGGCAAAGCCTTCTGACCTGCTGCCGGAACTGCAAGGCCGGTTGCCGATCCGGGTCGAGCTGAAAGCCCTGACCGAGGAAGATTTCCGCCGTATCCTGCTCGAACCGGAAGCGTCCCTGATCAAACAGTATGTCGCACTGTTGAAAACCGAGGATGTTACGCTGGAATTTACCGACGATGCAGTTGATGAACTTGCCCGCATTTCGGCCAGCGTCAATGAAACCGTGGAAAATATCGGCGCACGTCGACTGCATACGGTGTTGGAAAAGCTTTTGGATGACATCAGCTTTACCGCGACCGACCGGGGTGGTGAGACGGTCAAGATTGATGCGAATTACGTCCGCGAACAGGTCGATGGGCTTGCCAAGGATGCGGATCTTTCGAAATTCATTCTTTGATCCTTGGCGATAGCGAAAAGCAAAAGACCGGCATTTTGATGCCGGTCTTTTTATTTCATGCGAGATATTCAGGTCTTCCCTTAATCAGGCTCGATGCAAGGTTCGGATATTATCGCTGGCCTTGGCAGGCAGATAGACCGTAAAGACCGATCCGACACCCTGTTCGCTGTCGATAGTCATTGTGCCGCGGTGGCGCTGCACCAGATGTTTAACGATGGCAAGACCAAGACCGGTGCCGCCAACGGCCCGCGACCGCGCTGTATCCACTCGGTAAAACCGTTCGGTCAGGCGTGGCAGATGTTCGCGTGCGATCCCGTCTGAATGATCCCGAATGGCGACTGCCAGAACACGGTCATGCCGGTAACGGGCTAATGCACCGGGGGTGTTTTTGGCCAATGTGATCGAGACATCAATACTGGTTTTCGGGTGACTGTATTTGATGGCATTTTCGACCAGATTGACGAAAACCTGCGTCATTTCCTTTTCCTCGCCAACAATTTCCGTGTTGTCGAGTTCGCAGGAAACCTTGATTTCCATGCCTTTCGCTTCGGCTTTCATGGCGAGAGTCTGTGCGACTTTGTCGATGATCCTGCCGATATCGCAGTCATCGGATGGCGGAGTATGTTCGTTCAACTCAATCCGGGCGAGTGACAGCAAATCTTCGATCAGATGCTGCATGCGCTGTCCCTGATCACGCATGACCGGCAGGAACTGGTTCAGGGCGTCGGGATCATCTTTGGCCGGGCCTTCAAGCGTTTCGATAAAGCCCAGCAAAACTGAAAGTGGTGTGCGCAATTCATGCCCGGCATCGGTTGCGAAATCGGCACGCATTTGTTCAAGCTTGCGAAGTTCGGTCAGGTCCGAGAAGGACAGAACAAAGTTCCGGTCGCCGGTTGCTGCGGGCAACCGTGCGGTTAGCACATCGAAATGACGATGGGCATCACTTGCCAGTATAAATTCGGCATGTTTCATCTGCTCGCGTTCGCCCGCGACATCATCAAAGGCGTCCAGCAGGATCGGATCGCGGATATAGCGTGTCAGATCACGACCGATTTCCAAATTGTGGAACAGGCCACGCGCTGCCTGGTTAAAGCCGGTAACAACGCGTTGCCGGTTCACCATCACCACCGGGTTTGGCAGGTGGTCGAGAATTTCGGCATCCGTACTGGTTTGCGCTTCGAGATGGGCGATGCGTTCGCGAAACGTGCTGGCGATCTGGGTATAAAGAGACGATAGTTCGGACGCGGCACCGAAAGAGAGATGCTGGGGCGGTGTGCCACGGAACTTGTCACGCAAAGCCATAGCGTAGCGTGCTACACGGCGTAAATCGCCAAAATAGATGCGCAAGACCCCGGCAATGCCAAGCCATGCCAGCGTTGCACACAGGATCGCCGTGCCCCAGCCAAGCAATTCCATCGCCGCCAGAATGATAAATATCGTGGCAGTCGGGAATCCAACCGCAAATGCGGTCATTAACAATTGGCGAAAGCCCAACGGATGCTCCTGATGTCGGGGATCTGTGCCGGTACGCGTTAACGCATGCAAAAAATTTGGACTAAAATGATTATGCGCCAGTAAAGATCAAATAAAAGTTAGATGACAGTTTTCAAGCATCAGAAAAGCTTGAAAAAATACGTCGTCTGAACTGTGATCATACATGCGTATAAGCCGAGTTTGCCAATAAATATGCAAATGCGTTAACGCCGTTGTCCCGCGTCGGTTATGACCTTCGATGACAAATCAGAGAATTTCGGCTCCTTCGTCAAACGTAAGACGTGGGCTGCGGGCAAACAGTTTTGACGCATCACCATAGCCGATATTGATCAGGAAATTGCTTTTGACCGGGGTACCGGCAAAAAATTCGGCATCGACCTTGGCATTGTCAAAACCTGACATCGGGCCGCAATCAAGGCCCATAGCCCGCAACGCAATAATGAAATAACCGGCCTGTAGCGTACCATTGCGAAATGCGGTAGCGGCAATTGCGTCATCCTTGCCGACAAACCACGATCTCGCATCTGTATGCGGGAAGAGTTGCGGCAGTTTTTCATAGAATTCCATGTCATGGGCGATAATGGCAGTCACCGGTGCTGCTATGGTTTTTTCAAGATTTCCTTCAGAAAGTGCAGGTTTCAGCCGTTCCTTGGCTTCGGGTGATTTGACGAACTTAATCCGCATCGGCTCGCAGTTCGCACTGGTCGGACCCATGACGGTAAGGTCCCATGCCTTTTTTAGCAGAGCCGTATCGACGTCACGATCCTGCCAGCAATTGTGGGTTCGGGCTTTGTTGAAAAGGATGTCGAGTGCGTCGGAATCAAGCATGCGAATCTCCGTTAATGCTGCGGTTGAAACAGGTATCCTGAAGTTAGGCTACGGAGGACTATACACAAGCGCAGTGACGAAATTGTGGAAAAACAATTGGTTCGCTGGTACGTTCACAAAAAACACAATTACCGGAAACCATGAAATCAAGGCTGTGGTTTTGGGGGCTGCAGTGACCAATGAGTGGGGTCGCAAATAAAGATGGATGTGGCAATGCAATCACAGACTAATGTGCAGCAAAATTCTGACGCTGTTGTGTGCGCCAATGGCGTGAATATGTTTCGTTGCATGGTATTTGGTGCGGCCTTTGCGATTGGCCTGACGGCTGGAGTTTCGCCCGGGATTGCGCAGGAAGCCAGCACAAGTGGTGCAACCACGTCCGCAGAATCACCGTCAGGTAATGCAAACTCGGCCGTTGTCTTCATGTATCACCGGTTTGCGGAAACCGATTACCCGTCGACCAATATTCGCGGGCCGCAATTTGAAGCACATATTCGCGAGCTGACAAACGGAAAATACACGGTGATGGGTGTCCCCGAAATCATCGATGCCATGCAAAACGGCAAAGGATTGCCTGATTACGCTATCGGTATCACCGTCGATGATGCCTACCGGTCTGTGTATGATGTTGCGTGGCCAGCGTTTAAAAAGCACAACCTGCCGATGACAATATTTGTTTCGAGCGAGCAGGTCGATGCCGGGTACGAGAACTACATGACCTGGGACATGTTGCGCGAGATGGTCAAAGACGGGGTTACCATTGGCGGCCACAGCCAGCATCATTCGCATTTGCCGAGCTTGTCGATCGAGGAAGTGAAAGCGGAACTTGCGCATTCTGCCCGGCGCTTCAAGGAAGAACTGGGCTTTGTTCCGGACATTTTTGCGTATCCTTACGGGGAAGCCAGTGATGATGTGATCGCGGCGGTCAAGGAGGCCGGTTACAAGGCGGCATTTGGCCAGCAAAGCGGTGCCATGAGCACAGAATCGGACATAATGTATCTGCCGCGTTTTGCGATGAACGAGAATTATGGCGAGATGGACCGCTTTACGCTGGCAGCCAATTCATTGCCACTACCGGTCAGCGATGTCACCCCGCCAAATTATACGCTTGAACGTAACCCGCCAGCGTTCGGATTCACGTTGAAGGAAAAGACAGGTGATGTCGCCTGCTATCCGTCGGAGGGTGAACCGACCATGAACCGGCTGGGCGAGGAACGGGTTGAAATTCGGCTGGATGCCACGGTTTCGTCAGGACGGTGGCGGATCAATTGCACCTCGATGGGGCCGAATGGCCGGTGGCGCTGGTTCGGAATGCTTTATACCGTTCCGTGATAGATTGTTGAAAATAAATAGTAAAACAACGCCATAGGTTTTACGAACCTGTGGCGTTTTTTCTGATCATTTTGGACGCTTGCACGGGATCAACGGAGAAGGTAGGTTAACCACACTTCTTCAACGTAAATAGTTGGTAACCACAGTGCTAGCAGGAAAAAATATCCTTCTGATCATCTCGGGCGGCATTGCTGCCTACAAGGTTCTTGAGGTGATCCGACGCTTGCGCGACCGGGAGATCAATATCCGAGCGATCCTGACCAAAGGTGGTGCGGAATTCGTAACCCCGCTTTCGGTGGCCGCCCTGACCGAGAACAAGGTTTATCAGGATCTTTTTTCCCTGACCGATGAGGCCGAAATGGGCCATATCCGCCTGTCGCGTGAGGCTGACCTTGTGCTGGTCGCCCCGGCAAGTGCGGATATTCTTGCCAAAATGGCGACTGGACAGGCGGGCGATCTGGCGACGACGGCCCTGCTTGCGACCAACAAGCCGGTGATGGTTGTACCAGCGATGAATGTCGAAATGTGGAATCACGCAGCAACACAGGCAAATATCGCGACTCTTGAAGGACGCGGTGTAATGCGGGTTGGTCCGGCGACGGGTGATTTGGCATGCGGTGAAACCGGATCGGGCCGTCTGGCGGAACCTGCCGAAATTATTGCGGCGGTTGTTGATTTTCTGGAAGGTCAGCCAGCCAGAAAGCCGCTTGCTGGGAGAAAGGCAGTTGTGACCAGCGGTCCGACACACGAACCGATTGATCCGGTGCGATACATCGCCAACCGGTCGTCGGGCAAGCAGGGTCATGCAATAGCCGCGGCACTTGCTGTTGCAGGAGCCGATGTGACGCTGGTGAGCGGACCGGTCAGCTTGCCTGATCCGACGGGGGTAAAGGTTGTGCGGATCGAAACGGCCCGGCAGATGCTGGATGCTGTGCAGGCTGCCCTGCCCGCCGATATTGCGGTATGTGCCGCCGCGGTTGCCGATTGGCGTGTGGCCGCAGAAGCCGGTCAGAAACTGAAAAAAGATGGGTCGGGTGTGATTCCGGACCTGAAGCTTTCGGAAAATCCGGATATTTTGGCGACCATCAGCCAGAAAGGGCCAAAACGCCCGGATTTGGTTGTTGGTTTCGCAGCCGAAACAGAAAATGTCATCGAACATGCCCGCGCCAAGCGGGCGCGCAAGGGATGCGACTGGATTCTTGCCAATGATGTGACGCCGGGTACGGGCACCTTTGGTGGTGATTACAATGAAGTTTTCCTGATTTCCGGCGCGGATGGTGCCAGTGACGAGGTCTGGCCCCGGCAGGGCAAGGCCGGTGTCGCACGTGCGCTTGTGCAACGAATTTCCCGGCATTTTGCCTGATTTGAATAACTTGATAACCCGCTGCATGTCCAAGGCGTGCAGCCAGAAATATGAAGACAAGGAACTTTTATGACGCGTTTGACTGTCGATCTGAAACAGTTGCCCCATGGTGCAGATTTCCCGCTGCCTGACTATGCCACCGCACAGTCGGCGGCCGTCGATCTGCAGGCGGCGATTGACGATACGCTTGTGATCGCGCCGGGTAAACGGGCCATGGTCGAAACCGGAATCGCGATTGCCCTGCCAGCCGGGTTTGAAGCGCAAGTTCGTCCGCGTTCGGGGTTGGCGGCGAAGAACGGTGTGACGGTTCTCAATAGCCCAGGAACGATTGACGCTGATTACCGCGGCGAAATCAAAGTGATCCTGATCAATCACGGGGATGAGGCTTTTACCATCGAACGTGGTATGCGCATTGCCCAGCTTGTGGTCGCGCCGGTGACGCAGGTGGCATGGAATGCGGTTGCCGATCTGGATGAAACGGCGCGTGGTGCCGGTGGTTTCGGATCGACCGGTGTTGCCGCACCGGCAGGTAGAACGGACTGATTATCGTTGAGGGCAGCAGCAATATCACCGAAGAATATGGGTCGGTTGGTGATGTTGCTGCCTTGTGAACTCTGAAAATGGCTGGTCCCGGTACTTCCGGGGGGATCGACGGGACCGCAAGGGGAGTATGAAAGAAACGATGTTAAAACTGTCAAAGAAGATGCTGTTTGCCATCGAGGCGGTGGTGGACATTGCCTATAACGCCGCAGGTGAGCCAGTGCAAAGCCGTGACATCACCGCGCGCCAGGGTATTCCGAAACGCTATCTTGAACAGACTTTGCAGCAGCTGGTGCGTGCCGACATTCTTGTCGGTGTGCGTGGTCCGCGTGGCGGCTATCGTCTGGCACGTGAACGTCGTCGTATCACCCTTGCCGATATCGTGTCGGTCATCCGGTCGATGGAAACATCCGATGACCCGATCGAGGATCCGGCAGGATCTCCGTTGGGTAAGGAAGTCGTGCGCCCGCTTTGGCGTGAATTACAGGACGAAATGATGGTGTCGCTGACCCGGATCACGGTCGAAGATTTATGTAATAGAGCACGTGACGCTGGTCTGCGAAGTGGGATCGAGGAATCCCCGGATTTCATCATTTAATCGTCGGAACAGGTTGCGGATTGTTGTATCGTTAAACCACAAGAATCCGCTGCGGTTCACATCTGATACACAGGCATCAGGAAACCGGCCCAACCGGGATTTACGTAAAAACTGTTTAAACCCGATTGACTTGGGTGTTAGACAGGATAAATACAAATCCAGAATGTGGTTGGTTTTAAATTACAAGAAATTGCGAGGAAAACATGACTGAGTTTCGCGGCAAGATTTACGACAGCATCATCGACACCATCGGTGCAACGCCGCTGGTTCGTCTATCACGCTTGGCAGCGGCCGAGGGTGTGAAGGCCGACCTGATTGGCAAGCTTGAATTCTTCAACCCGCTGGCCTCGGTCAAAGATCGTATCGGTCTCGCAATGATCGAGGATGCCGAAAAATCAGGACGCATCAAACCTGGTGCGACTCTGGTTGAACCGACTTCAGGTAATACCGGTATTGCGCTAGCTTTCGTGGCGGCGGCCAAGGGTTACAAACTGATCCTGACCATGCCTGAAAGCATGTCGCTGGAACGCCGCAAGATGCTGATGCTTCTGGGCGCGCAAATCGACCTGACCCCGGCTGCCAAGGGCATGAAGGGGGCGGTTGCTCGTGCCGAGGAACTGGTTGCCGAGATTGATGGCGCGATCATGCTTCAGCAGTTTGAAAACCCGGCAAACCCGGAAATTCATCGCAATACCACTGCCGAGGAAATCATCAAGGATACCGCCGGCAAGATCGATATCTTTGTTGCCGGTGTCGGTACCGGCGGGACATTGACCGGTGTTGGTGAAGTCCTGAAAAAGCATAACCCGAATATCCAGATTGTTGCGGTTGAACCGGAAGACAGCCCGGTTATTTCCGGTGGCGCACCGGGCCCGCATAAAATCCAGGGCATTGGTGCCGGTTTCATTCCGGGCAACCTTCATACCGATGTGATCGACAAGGTCATGACGATCGGAAACGAAACAGCCTTTGCCACTGCGCGCAAACTCGCAAGCATCGAAGGCCTGCCGACCGGCATTTCGTCCGGCGCGGCTGTTGCCGCCGGTATCGAGTTGGGTCAGTTGCCGGAAAACGAAGGCAAGCGCATTGTGGTTATCATCCCGAGCTTTGCCGAGCGTTACCTGTCGACCCCGCTGTTCGAAGGTCTGCAGTAATTCGGTTTTGCTGACCGAGCATCTTGTAAAAAAGGCCCGGAATTTTCCGGGCCTTTCTTGTCTGTGGCATGCGCGCTATATGCAATGGCAGATCGTTTGAACCAAATGAAAGAAACTGCCTGTGAGTGATTTTGATTTCAGCGAAAATGAAGTGCAGCGTTATGCCCGGCATATCGTCCTGAAGGATGTGGGCGGCACAGGCCAAATGAAGCTGAAGCGCGGGCGGGTTCTGATTGTGGGCGCAGGCGGACTTGGATCGCCCTTGGCGATGTATCTGGCGGCAGCCGGGGTCGGTACCATCGGGATTGTCGATGCCGATACGGTCGAACTTTCCAATCTGCAGCGTCAGATCGCGCATGGTATGAAAGACTTGGGCTCGCCCAAGGTCGAAAGTGCCAAGTCGACCATGCTTGATATGAACCCGGAAATCAGTGTGCAGACGCATTATGTGCGGCTTGATGCGTCCAATGTTATGGACCTGATTGCGGGTTATGATGTGATTGCCGATGGGTCGGACAATTTCGAAACACGATTCCTTCTAAACGATGCGTGCTATTTTGCCGGCAAAACGCTGGTATCGGGTGCGGCCCTCCGGTTTGACGGCCAGGTTGCGACATTCAAGGCGCATCAGGGCGATCCGCATCCCTGTTATCGCTGCATCTATCACAGTCCTCCGCCCGAAGACGCCATTCCGTCCTGTGCCCAGGGCGGTGTCCTGGGCTCGGTCGTGGGAATGATTGGCGGGATTCAGGCAACCGAAATCCTCAAGGAATTGATGGGGATTGGCGATGGTCTGTCCGGCAGGCTTGTGATTGTCGATGCACTTGGTGCATCCTTCCGAAAGATCAAAGTCCCGCGTGATCCGGGCTGCCCGCTTTGTTCCGAAAATGCCAGCATCAAGGACCTGTCCATTCATGAGCACTGAAAACGCCAACCAGTCCGAAAGCCCGAAGAAACTGTCGCTGGTGGTGTTTTCCGGCAGCTTTGAAAAGGTTCATTACGCACTCGTAATGGCATCGGCGGCACTTGCATCCGGGCGCGAGGCAACCCTGTTTTTTACGATGGAAGCCAGTCGCGCCGTGTTGGCCCCTTCGGGCTGGCGTCACTTGCGGACTGAGGCCGAAGGGGCAACGGCTACCTCGATTGATCTCAGCTATTCCACACGTGGCATCGGCACGTTCGAGGAACTGCTGTCGGCCTGTGTGGCGCTGGATGGTAAGTTCATGGTTTGCGACATGGGCCTTCGCGCGCTTGGTCTGGAAAACGAAGCAAAGCGTGAAGAGCTCAAAATCGAGACGGGCGGCGTGGTAACGTTCCTTAATGACGCCCGTCAACAGGGCGAAATGCTTTTTATCTAAGAAACATTGATGAATTCAGTTGGTGCTTGTTAGTAGCTTGATGCCAAGTCCGGCAAGGCACAATCCCACACCACGTTCGATCCAGATTTTGATGGCTGCGATGCGCGCTTGCACCGAAGGCAATGTCAACGCAACCGCGACCAGCGTAAACCAGATCATGTGGCATGCTGCGATATAAAAACCGTATCCGATCTCCATCAAAACCGGTGTATCGGGAGAAATGACCTGACTGAACAACGAAACGATGAACAGCATCGTCTTGGGGTTCAGGGCATTGCAGACAAAACCGACCCAGAACGCGGATCCATTCCGTTTATGATTCGCTTTCGGCTTGTTGATGTTTTTGTTTGCCATTTGGGTCTGAATTTCGGTTGGATTTTTCGCCAATAAGGCCCGTATATCCGGCCAAAGTGCCGATATTCCCAGCCATATCAGATAGGCAGCACCCAGATAGCGTAAGCTGGTCAGAACCCAGACATTACTGGCAAACACAACGCCAAGCCCGATCAGCGTATAGGTAAGATGTATCGAAACACCGCTGCCGATCCCGATAGCGCACAGCACACCAGCGCGACGACCACGTGCAAGTGCAATACGCGTCACCATGGCGAAATCCGGCCCGGGGCTGATAACGGCAAGAATGGTGATAATGGCGACGGCAATGACTTCGATCTGAGCAATGGCTGGCATGTTCGTGGTCCTTGATCTGTGAGATTATTCAGTATCAAATTGAAAAGATCGCCAGAAAATCGAAAATTCGTAGGGAATTTCGTGAGTAATATTCACAGAAAACGCAATCTGCCACCCCTTGCCGCTTTGCCCGCCTTTGAGGCGGCGGCGCGACACCAAAGCTTTTCGCGTGCTGCCGAGGAATTGCACCTGACGCACGGGGCGATCAGTCGCGCCGTGGCGCAGATCGAGGAACGGTTGGGTATTGATCTGTTTGTTCGTCGTAATCGGCGTGTCTGGTTAACTCAGGCAGGCGAAAGGCTTTTGAAGTCGGTGGCAACCGCACTGGACGGGCTTGATGGCGCTATCGAAGAAATTCACCGCCATGATAGTGCATCGCCGATCCTGTCGGTGTCGTGCGAGCCCAGCCTCGCCATGCGCTGGTTAATGCCAAGGCTGGGCGCGTTTCGCGAATCCAATCCTGACTTGAATATCGATCTACGGCTGGCTGGTGGCCCGGTTGATCTGCTGGTTGAGGGATGCGATGTGGCAATCCGGCGGGCTGATTTCGGTATCGGCGGGGATTACGAGGTAACGCGCCTTTGGCCGGAATTTGCCGGGCCGGTTTGTGACCCGGATTGTTGGGAAAACATTCTGGCTCGTGATTTGTCAAATGCCCGATGGTTACACAGTCGCACGCGACCTGACGCCTGGGATGTCTGGAAACGGGCGAGTGGAAGCAATGCCAGCCCGGCAAGCGAGCAATATTTTGACCATTTCTTTTTTACGCTTCAGGCAGCCGCCAATCGTTTGGGGACCGCAATCGGGTCCTTGCCTCTGGTTTATGATGATCTGGTTGCAGGGCGGCTTGTCGCCCCGCATGGTATGGCGCCTACCGGCTATGACTATGTTCTGATCACGTTGGATAGACCGGGGCGCGACCCGCGGATTTTACGATTCTTTGACTGGTTGATGGCCGAAGCCAAAGGGATTGAAGATGGCGCCGTGCCAAAAGGCTGATTCAAATCGCGGTGCCCGATTTGCTGGTGGTGGAACAATGCGGGAACAGGAGGCGTTTCGGTCTGTATATCAAACAGATTGAAACGCGAACTGGATATGGGCATGACGGATCTTCCCTATTTTGCAACGGCTGAACGATATTTCGATATCGGTGTGATCGATATGGTTTTGCGGCTGTGTGCGGCAACCGTGATCGGAATGGTGATCGGCTTGAACCGTGATGTGAATGGCAAGCCGACCGGCATGCGCACATTGGCGCTGGTTGCGCTTGGTGCGGCGGTGGTGTCGGTTGTTGCGGTCCATTTTCAGGATCTGATCGATCATCCCGATGCGTTATCGCGCGTCGTGCAGGGGATTTTGCAAGGCGTTCTGACCGGGATCGGCTTTATAGGGGCGGGTGTGATCCTGCGCCAGCCAAAAGACATGTCGGTTAGCGGCCTGACAACGGCGGCCACCGTCTGGATCACGGCTGCCCTTGGTATCGCATGTGCTCTGGCGGCTTGGCATGTGGTGGTGATTGCGACGGTCTTGACGCTGATTGTCCTGATCGCCTTGAAACCGTTCGAACTTATGCTGGTTCGCCTTCTGGGCAACGAGCAAACCGTCGAGGATATCAAGGAAGACAAACAGGGATAGTCGGGTTTGATCAGAAATCTTCTCCCTCGCGGAAGGCGACAAGATCGTCGATCCGTCGATAGGGTAAAAGCGTTTGCAGTTCTTCGGCCGGGGTGCCGGTCATCAGGCCGTGCAAATGTTCTGACAGCACTTTACCGACCTTGCGTTGTGGCTGGTAGTAATAGGCGAGCTTCTGTCTGGACAGCATGCGAAACGGCATGCCGCCAAAACCGACAATACCGATCCCGTCCCGTATCGTGTCCATGCCCAGTTCCAGCAATGCCTCCAGCGCACCAATCATGGTCATCTGGCTGGCGCACACCACTGCGGTGGCATCGCGCTGATTGCCAAACAGGCGGATAGTGGCTTCGCGCGCCGCACGGACGGACACGTCCGATGTCATCCAGATCAGGCTTTCTGGATCAAGTCCTGCCTCGATCATCGCGCGCCGCGCACCGCGTTTGCGATAGCCAAAAAAAGTCAGGTCTTCGGGCGGATCAATCATGCCGATTTTGCGATGGCCATCATCAATCAGGCGTTTGACCGCATCATAAGCCGCCTGTTCATCGTCATGATCGACAAAGGCATGCGGGGTTAAAAGTTCCGTCCGGCCAAAACTGACAAAGGGAAAGTCATGTTGCAGGCAGTATTTGGCGCGGCTGTCCTGCAGGGTCGTGCGCGAAAATACAACTGCGTCGGCCATATGCTGCGTATGAACGCGACGCACGGGTTCAAGCGGGTCTTCACTACTGGTTTGGGCAAGAACGACAAGTGAGTAATGATCGGCCTCCAGCCCCTTGGCGAGGCTTTCAACCTGAGCCAGAAAACCCGGGTCGCCGTAATCGCCGACTTCCGGAGAATACAAGATAGAACAGACCTGCATCGTCTTGCCAGTGCGCAGCATGACGCCGCGGGCATCGGGATGGTAGCCGATTTCGGTTGCCGCGGCTTTGACGCGGGCGACCGTATCGGGTTTGACCTCCGGCCCGTCTTTCAATGCACGCGAGACCGTCGTGACCGACAGGCCAAGACGATCGGCGATGGTGCGAAGGTTAGGGCGGGTGGCTGACATATACAGGTCCGTTCATTTATTCTTTGGCGGACAATCTAATCGCCCGTTTGCGGTTAAGGCAATGCGTTGCTTTCGATCACGCGACGCATGAAGTCATAGGATGCCTTTGGCGTGCGCTTGAGCGTGTCGTAATCGACATGCACCAACCCGAACCGTTTTTCATAGCCATAGGCCCATTCGAAATTATCCAGCAACGACCAGGGCATGTATCCCTGCACATTTGCGCCTTCGTCCACCGCCCGCAAAAGGGCCGAAAGATACTCGTGGTAATAGGCAATGCGGTCCTGATCGTCGATATAACCATTATGGCCGGGAACGTCCGTGAAGGCACCGCCATTTTCGGTCACGAAAACCGGCGGGTTGCCATAGTTTTCCTGCAGGATTTTCATGGTGCGATAGAAGCAGTCACCGTCAATCGCCCATCCCATTTCCGTACGGCGGAAATATCTCGGCGGTTCGGCATGTTTGAATGGCCATGCGCGCCCTTCGGCGGCTTCGATATAGCTCGGGAAATACTGGTTCAGCCCCTGAAAATCGACTTTGGTCTTGATCGCTTCAAGGTCACCATCCTGAATGTGCGGTTCCATTCGATCAATGATCAGCTCGGGATATCGACCGTAATAAACCGGATCAAGAAAGATGCCGTTCCATTTGGCCTCGAACAGATCGATTAGATGGGCATCCTGTTCGCGCCGATGCGGCAGAGTATAGGCCTTGTGCATCGGCAAAACGAATCCGACTGGTGCATCCGAAGAGTGATGCTTGATCACGCGGGTCGCACGGGCATGGCACATATTCAGATGGTGGGCGGCCCGCATTGCCGCGCGCGGGTCGGTAATTCCCGGTGCGTGGCGGCCTTCTTCGTGGCCAACCCACGCCACAACGTTGGGTTCGTTAAACGTAACCCATGATTTGACCCGGTCGCCAAATCGCGTCACCAGCAGCTCGGTATAGTCGCCAAACCAGTCGACAATGTCGCGATTGGTCCAACCGCCGCGGTCCTGCAATGCCTGCGGCAGGTCCCAGTGATACAGGCATAACCAGGGATCAAGGCCGCGTTCGCACATGCCGTCAATTAACCGGTCGTAAAATGCCATGCCGGTTTCATTGACTTTGCCCGTGCCGTTCGGAATGACACGCGGCCACATCACCGAAAATCGATAATGTTTGGCACCAAGCCCCCTGATCAGGTCAAGATCTTCGGCCCAGCGATGATAATGGTCGCAGGCGACACTGCCGTTATCGCCATTGGCAACCCGGCCGGGTGTTGCACAGTAGGTATCCCAGATGCTGTCGCCGCGCCCGTCGTCGCTCGCGCCGCCTTCAATCTGATAGCTTGAGGTCGAGACACCCCAGCGGAAACTGTTGGGAAAAGGTTTGGTCATGGTTGTTTCCTTGCCCTGTCGCGGATCGCATTCGTTGGCAGATCCAAAATCGTAACGTTTCGGAGATTTCGGCAAAAAAATAATGCCGGATCGATTTCGCCTTATTATGGCCGGGTCTTGTTGATTGACAAGAGTGAATAAAGCGCCTATCAAAAAAATCGAAACGTTACGAATTTTCGACCATCAAGAAGTCGGGCGCGAACGTATCCATTAGGGAGGACATCCGTTATGAAGAAATTTTCAAAGGTCGCAGCACTCGCGACATTTCTGAGCGCCGGTGTTTCTGTCGGTGCGCTTCACGCCCAGACAGCCGAAGTTCTGCACTGGTGGACCTCGGGCAGCGAGCAGGCTGCCTTGGGCGAAATCCGTGCGGCTTTCGAGGCGCAGGGCGGCAAATGGGTCGATACACCGATTGCCGGTGGCGGCAATGCTCGTGCGGCTGCGGTCAACCGCATGCTGGGCGGCGATCCGGCGACTGTTTTCCAGTTTTCCATTGGGCAACAATTGCGTGAACTGGCCGATCAGGGGCTTTTGGCCGATGTGAATGCGGTGGCCGAGGAAGAAAACTGGGATGAAAAGCTGCCGCCGCTGATCGTACAGGCCGCAAAATATGATGGCGATTACATCGCGGCCCCGATCAACATCCACGGTGAAAACTGGATGTTTTACAATACCGAAGCGATTGAAAAAGCCGGGATCGAGGTGCCAAAAAGCTGGCCGGAATTTATTGATGCGGCCAAAAAGCTTGAAGATGCCGGCATTGTCCCGATCGGTCTTGGCGGGCAGCCGTGGCAAGAACGTATCCTGTTTAACAGTGTCCTTCTGGGTGTTGGCGGACGTGAATTTTACGCTCAGCTATACAGCACGCTGGATGATGAACTTCTGGCATCCGACACCATGCGCAAGGTGTTTGAAACCTTTGCAGCGCTTAAACCCTTTGTCGATGAAGCAAGCCCGGGCAGGAACTGGAACGAGGCGACCAATATGGTCATTCGCGGCGATGCGGCGTTTCAGTTCATGGGCGACTGGGCCAAGGGTGAAATCATTGCTGCCGGGGTTGAACCGGGTACAACGGTTGGCTGCGCCTTCGCCCCGGCTATTGATACCGCCTATATCATGACGGTTGATGCCTTTGCCTTTTCCGCCATGGACGGTGACGAAGCCCAGGCTGCCCAGCAAAAGATGGCCGAGGTCATGCTTGAACCCGATGTTCAGATTGCCTTTAACAAGAAAAAGGGCTCGATCCCTGCCCTTCTTGATGTGTCAGGTGACAGTTTCGATGCCTGTGCACAAAAAGCCATGGCAACATTGCAGGACAAGAAAACCCATCTGGTCAGTACCGGACTGTTTGGCGTTCCCAGTGCCGTTTCCGGGGCAATTGATGACAGTATCTCCAATTTCTGGAACAGTGCTGACATGAGCCCGGAACAGGGACAGGAAGAATTCCGTCAGGCGATTTCCTACGCCAAATAAGGCAGATGGAATGACACGACTTTGCAGGTGCGCCGCTGCCTCATGCAGCGGCGCCTTTACAAAGAAGCGAGATTATTCATGGCCGAACCGGCACAGGGTGCGTTGAAGACTTCGCACGACGGCAGATGGCGCTGGCGTCCGCAATGGACGGCAAGAATGGCGCTGATTCCTGCCATGACGATTACCATCGTCTGTTTCTATGGTTTTATCATCTGGACCTTTGTGATCTCGCTGACGCGTTCGCGTCTGTTGCCGGTTTATAAATTTACCGGGTTTGATCAATATGTGCGTCTGTTTGCTAATGAACGCTGGTGGACGGCGATGCAGAATATCGCCATCCACGGCTTCCTGTTTATCGGTGGATGTATTGTTTTCGGCTATTTGCTGGCGATCCTGATTGATCGCGGGGTCAAGGCCGAAGGCATGTTTCGCACGGTTTTCATGCTGCCGCTTTCGATGTCTTTCATCGTTACCGGTGTCATCTGGCAGTGGGTGATGAATCCGGGGCTGGGTCTTCAGGATGCAGTGCGCGAACTGGGCTGGACCACGTTTGAATTCAACTGGATTGTGCGACAGGACCGGTCGATTTATACACTGGCAATTGCTGGGATCTGGCAACAGGTCGGGCTGTGCATGGCACTGTTTCTGGCGGGGTTGCGTAATGTCGACCCCAATATCTGGAAAGCATCCCGGGTGGATGGCATCCCGGTCTGGCGGGTCTATCTGCATGTGATTACGCCGATGATGCGGACCGTGTTTTTTACGGTCTTTATCCTGATGAGTGCGATTGTCATGAAAGCCTTTGACCTTGTTGTCGCCCTGACGGGTGGTGGTCCGGGCTTTTCATCGGATTTGCCGGCGAAATTTGTGGTCGATCATATCCTGAACCGGCAGGAACTGGGCCTTGGCGCGGCAGGTGCGTTTGTTTTGCTCTGTACCGTGATCGCAGTCATTTCGCCCTATATCCATTTTGAATTGCGCAAAGCACGCGACGGCGGAGGGCATTGACCATGCGATATAACCGTGTTGCGCTTTACGCGATGCTGGGGATCGCGGCCCTGATGATTTTGGCGCCGGTCTTCATCATGGTTTCGACGTCGCTGAAATCGATGGATGAAATCCGCGACGGCAGTATCTTTACTCTGCCGGCAGAACCAAATTTTGACGCATGGGGCGAGGCATGGTTTGGCGATTGTACCCAGACTGTGGGTGAGAATTGCGGTGGTTTGTCATCGTCTTTCCTGACATCGGTCAAAATCGTCATTCCGGCCCTGTTTTTATCGGTCGGGCTTGGTGCGGTGACGGGTTATGCCCTGGCAGCGTGGAAGATGCGCGGCGCCAATCTGATGTTTGCCGCCCTTCTGGTCGGCATGTTCATCCCGCCTCAGGTCACACTTTATCCCCTGATCATCATGGTGCGTGAATTGGGGATATTTGGCTCAATTCCGGGACTTGTTCTGGTGCATGTCATCTGGGGTGTCGCCTTTACCACCATGATGTTTCGAAACTTTTTCAAAACCGTTCCGCAGGATCTGCTGAAAGCCGCCCGGATTGACGGGGCGGGATTCTGGCCCTTGTTCTGGCATGTGATGTTGCCCCTGTCGTTGCCGATCCTAGGCGTCGCGATGATTTTGCAATTCACATACATCTGGAACGATTTTCTGCTGGGCCTGACCTTTGGCGGGCGATCCGGACAGCCGATGACGGTTGCGCTTAACAACCTTGTCGGATCGCAGTTCGGTGAAAAGGAATATAACGTGGATATGGCTGCCACCATGCTGACAGCGCTTCCGACACTGGCGGTTTATCTGCTGTCGGGGCGGTTGTTTGTTCGCGGAATTGCGGCTGGTGCAGTGAAAGGATAACGGAAATGAACGGCGTTGAATTACGTGGTGTGACCAAGGCCTATGCCGGTCTGACCGTAATGAAGGACATCAATCTCGAAATCGAGGATGGCGCGTTTCTGGTTCTGCTGGGGCCATCGGGTTGTGGAAAATCGACGATCCTGAATATGATTGCCGGTTTGGAACCCGTTACCGGTGGGGCAATTCACATCGCCGGGCGGGATGTGACAGAACTGGAACCCGACGAACGCGATATCGCGATGGTGTTTCAGTCTTATGCGCTGTATCCGACCATGTCGGTTCGCAGGAATATCGGTTTTGGCCTTAAAATGCGCGGCATGCCCAAGGCCGATATCGAAAAACGGGTCGATGAAATCGGTGAACTTTTGCAAATCACCCCGCTTCTGGATCGCAAACCATCGCAATTGTCCGGTGGCCAGCAGCAGCGTGTGGCAATCGGCCGTGCGCTGGTGCGCGAACCATCGGTTTTCCTGTTTGATGAACCGTTATCGAATCTTGATGCCAAATTACGTGCCGATATGCGTGTGGAACTGAAACGCCTGCATGAACGGCTTGGCCGGACAATTGTCTATGTCACCCATGACCAGATCGAAGCCATGACGCTGGCAACCAAGGTGGTGGTACTGGACAAGGGTGCCATTCAACAGGCCGATACACCGGAAAATGTCTATCGCCGGCCGGCCAACAAATTTGTCGCCAGTTTCGTCGGGGCCCCGACCATGAATTTCATTGATGGCAAGCTGGTACAGGACGGCGATGGTATTGCATTCGATGGTGGGTCTGGTCAGTTGCCTTTGGCAAATTTGCCTACCCGCTCACGTGATCTGATCGGGCAGCCCCTGACCTTGGGCGCGCGTCCCGAACATCTGATGTTTGATGATCTTGGGGCCAATGCACGGGTGCTTCTGGCTGAGCCGACCGGACCGGATCAGTATGTCCGTCTTGCGGTTGCCGGATCGGAAGTCACCGCGCGCACCGGCCCCGAACAGCATTTCAGTTCCGGCACTGATGCGCGTATCATGATTGACGGGGCACGTGTGTCGCTATTTGATCCTGAAAACGGACGCGCAATTCTTTAGGTTGTCCAATTCCGTATTCGGGGAATCTATCCGATATTATTTCATCATGCTTTGCGGCAGGGAACTGTCCGAAAACAGCGGGTATTTGCTGCGCGCGTTGGGTAACTGATAGTGCCACCATTCATGATCGTAATATTCGAACCCGGCGCTGACCATAATGCCAAGCAGTAGTAAACGGTTGGCTTCGGCGTCTTTTGAAAGCCCGTCCGCCCCGTGATAGGACCGGATATGCATTTCGTCAAACCCTGCCCCCATATCCAGTTCCTTGCCGTTTTCGTCCAACAGCGTTAGATCAATGGCAACACCACGGCCATGTGGCGATCCAATATCGGGATTGGCGATGAAATCGGGATTGGGTGTATGGTTCCAAAGGGCCCTCTGGGCTTCCTGTGGACGGAAGGCATCCAGAATGCGAATGCGTTTCCCGTGACGTCGTGCCATGGCGACAGCCTTTTTCAGGCAGTCGGCAGCATCGCGATGAAGATAGCAGGCAGGCCGTGAATAAATTGGTGCCCCGGTGAAATTGCGATCCGTGGCATAAACAATATCGATTTCGACATCATATTCTTGTGGCGTAATTTCGACCAGCGCCATTGCCGGAGGCCCCCTGTTCTTGTCGTTTACCGATTACATCAAAAAGATGCTTACCGGTCAGTTGCGCAGCAATTCCCATAGCGCAGATCAAACCGCATCGCAAACGCCATCCGGGGCCATTGAAAAAACAGGCCCGACGCTTTTGGCAATCGATACTGCGTCAACATCGCTTTCAACAGCCGTTCTGATCAATGGCGTGGTCAAGGGCGAGCTTTACGAAGACATGGAACGCGGTCAGGCCGAAAACCTGATGGGCTTCATTACCGAAAGCCTTAGCCAGGCAAGCATCACGTTCGACGAGGTTGACGGTATCGCCGTGACCGTTGGACCCGGGGCCTTTACCGGCATGCGGATCGGGCTTGCGACCGCGCGTGCACTGGGACTGGCGCGCAAAATTCCGGTGGTCGGTGTCAGTTCGCTTGAGGCAGTGGCTTATGGGGTTTCCGAACGCGATCAGCAGGGACGCAATATTCTGGTCGCACTCGACAGCAAGCGGAACGAGATTTTCGCCCAGGCTTTTGATGGCAAGAAACGTGCGCTAAGTGCACCGGAATGTGTTGCTCCGCGACAGGCACTGATGATGGCGCCACCCGGTGATACGCTTCTGGCCGGTGATGCGACCCCGCGCCTTTTGACCGCCGCTGCCCATGCGCCTGATGCGTTTTATGATTGCACCGCCCCCGGCCTTCCGCGGGCGGGAAATGTGGCACGGATTGCCGCGGCACGTTGGGGGACGGATGAAAACCTTCCACCGGTGCCGATGTATCTGCGTGCGCCCGATGCGCGCCGTATCGAGGATCAGGGACCGGCAAAAAGCAGACAGGCAGACGAAGGATGAGTCATTCTTCCCGTCAGACGGAACTTGTAGACAGGATTGAAATCGTTCCCCTGACGGCGGCGTTTTGCCCTGTTGCCAGTGCGCTTCATGCCCAAGGGTTCGAAGATCAGGATCACTGGTCGGCAGACGAGATAATTGCGCTGCTTGATGTTCCCGGTGCTTTCGGATTTCTGGCCTTTGCCCCGGGAAACGAGGCGGAAAACCGGCTTGATACGCCGCTTGGCTTTATTCAGATGCAGGCGGTGCTGGACGAGGCGGAAATCAACACCATCGTTGTTGCCAAAGAAGCCCGTAAACGCGGTGTGGCCAGAAATTTGCTGTTTGCGGTCTTCGAGCGGTTGCATGAAACCGGCGTCGGTCGTGTCCTGCTGGAGGTTGCCGAGGATAACGCACCGGCGATTGCGCTTTATCGTCATTGCGGCTTTACCGAGATCGGGCGGCGTAAAAAATACTATCGCCGCAAGTCCGGCCGCGAGGTAGATGCACTTGTTATGGAACGTGATCTTGGAACTTGTGTCTTGGGCTGGAATACTTGATGCAAGCTGGATGCATTCTATTTTGATATATCCACATCAAATGTGTGGTTTTGACTGCCAAGCTGTTATAGTCTAAGCACCGATGACGGCGCACCGGATCGGTTTCATCCCTTGCGGATGGTTACCCGATATGTTTCCGGGGCGTTGGCAAGTTCGACAATATCGATAACTGTGTCGCCCATTTCGGTGACGGAACGCGGAACGTTTTTTAATGGTTCGCCTGCGCCCAGTGTGACTTCCAGAATCTGGCCTTGTGTCATGGTTTCGAGTTTCAGCCGGGTGCGAACAAATGTCATCGGGCAGACATCGTTTGTGATGTCGATCTTATGGTCGGGCGTGGTGTCGTCCATATGCTGTCTCCTGATCGGGCACCGGAAACGTGAAGTAGCGTTTCATTGGACAGGAGGCAAGCCGGAGAGAACAAAATATCGCGATTTGTACCTTGCGATATGTGACAGTTTTCTCGATATTTAGCCCACATGAGAGCAAAAGCCTGGGAGCATCCTGGCTTGGGGACAGGCGGAACCGGAAACGAGAAACAAGACTATGCTTGCAGAATCAACCATCGAGCAGAAGTGCATCGACGCGGGTCTGAAAATGACCGGCCAACGCCGGGTAATTGCCCGAGTCCTGTCGGAATCAGAAGATCATCCCGATGTGGAGCTCGTTTATCGCCGGGCGACGGAAATTGACCCGAAGATTTCGATTGCGACCGTTTATCGGACCGTTCGCCTTTTTGAAGAGGCGGATATTCTCGAAAAACACGATTTCGGCGATGGCCGTGCGCGTTACGAGGAACTGACCGAGGAACATCATGATCATCTGATCGACATGCGGTCGGGTAAGGTGATCGAATTTTCGAACGAAAAAATCGAAAAGCTTCAGGAAGAGATCGCCAAAGAGCTTGGTTTTAAGCTTGTTGGTCATCGTCTGGAGCTTTACGGCGTTCCGATGAAAGACGAAAAGTAACCGATTTCTGACAAGCCGGTTGCGAAAATCGCAGATTTCAAGCCGCCCGCTCGACAAGAGCGGGTGGTTTTTCATATTCCTGTTACGCGTTCTTAACAAAGCCTTCACTCGCCCCTGATGCGAAACTTGCGCAAAATCTGCGCAGATGAACGAAAGGGAGTTGCGATGAGCGACGATCGACAGCAGCGGCTAGAGGTTCGCCTCGCCGAAACCGAGGACGAAATCCTCGCCAGCCAGAAACTTCGCTACAAAGTGTTCTATGAGGAGCGTGGGGCAAAGCCCAGCGCAGAAATGGCTGCGGCCGAGCGCGACTTTGACCACTACGATCCTTTGTGCGACCACCTGCTGGTAATCGATCACAATCGCGGACAGGGACCTGACGGTGTTGTTGGAACCTATCGCCTGTTGCGTCAGTCGGTTGCCAATCAGCACGGTGGCTTTTACAGCGCAGATGAATATCACATCCAGTCGATGCTTGATGCGGCACAGGGCAATGGCGAGATCATGGAACTTGGTCGTTCCTGTGTCGAGGAAGCCTACCGCACCATGCCGACCCTGCAACTCCTCTGGCAGGGAATTGCGGCCTATGTATTCAAATACGATATCAAACTGATGTTTGGCTGCGCATCGTTCCATGGCACCGATCCGGATGCGTTTGGCGATGTTCTGACCTATCTGCATCACAACCATCTGGCACCCGAAGAAATGCGCCCGCGCGCGGTCGAAGGTCGGTACGAACCAATGGCGCGTACGACCATCGATGCAATTGACGCCCGCCAGGCGCTTCGCGATCTGCCGCCATTGATCAAGGGCTATCTGCGACTGGGTGGTTTCGTTGGTGACGGTGCGGTGATTGATCATCAGTTCAATACCACTGACATCTGCATTGTGTTACCGACGGAAAAGGTAACGGATCGTTACTACAAGCATTATGAGCGGACCGCGAGGGTATCGTGAACTGTTATGCGTGTGCAGCCATCCGGCTGTTGGCCTATGCCCTGCTGACTTTGATCCTGATCCCGGTTCAGGTGATGGCGATTGCATTTCGACTGCGATTGGCTGATGACCTGCCGCGGGTTTATCATGCACTTTGCCTCAAAATCCTGCATATCGAGCTTCGGGTTTCCGGGGCAGAGTTGATGGATGGGCCGGGTGTGATTGTGGCTAATCACGCATCCTACCTTGATATTCCGGTGCTGGGGGCTTTGGTTCGTGGCAGTTTCATTGCCAAGACCGAGGTCGCCAGCTGGCCGGTTTTTGGAACACTTGCCAAGTTGCAGCGATCCACCTTTGTAGAACGTCGTCCGGTTCGTGCACGCGAACAGAATGACCAGATTTCCCAGCGCCTTGCCGACGGGCATAAGTTGATCCTGTTCCCGGAAGGCACCAGCAACGACGGCAACCGTGTGCTGCCGTTCAAATCGACCCTGTTTGGTGTTGCCGAACGCACCATGCCTGATGGATCGCCAGTAAAAGTCCAACCGGTTTCGATTGCCGCCACCCGTCTTGACGGTGCGCCGATCGGGCGTGATTTACGGGCATTCTATTCGTGGTACGGGGATATGGACTTGGCGCCGCATTTGTGGCAGTTTCTGGCGCTTGGCAAAGTAACGGTTGAGCTGGTTGTTCATCCGCCTGTGACGCTGGCAGATGCCGGGTCACGCAAGGAACTTGCCCGGATGTGTGAAACAGCTGTTGCGCGTGGACATCACGCAGCGCTGACCGGCATGCATCAGGGCGTTCCGGTTCCGCTGATTGATAATGGACGTTCGGGTGACCTGATCGGTTTTTCGCCGCTGGCCATTGTTTCCGAAGACTTTCGTTTGTTCGGACCTGATCGTCAGTTCGGTTCCTGACCGTTTTGCCATATAATCGGGTTGTGTGAATTGGGTTTCATGTAACCGGAATTTCAGATATCGAAGATGTCCGTTCTGCGGTGTGAGCTTTCACACCGCTTTTCGGCGTATTCGGGAAAGCAAAAACGGATCCAGAAGTGAGCGTGACGAAGAAGCTTTTTGTAAAAACCTATGGCTGTCAGATGAATGTTTATGACAGTCAGCGCATGCAGGATGTATTGGCGCCGCTGGGCTACCAGCCGGTCGACGACGCCGCAGGTGCGGATATGGTTATCCTCAATACCTGTCACATCCGCGAAAAGGCTGCTGAAAAGGTCTTTTCCGATCTGGGTCGTATCCGCAAACACAAAAAAGCCAAGGAAGCGAACGGAACGGACAAGATGATTGTCGCCGTTGCCGGTTGTGTTGCGCAGGCCGAAGGTGCAGAATTGATGCGTCGCGAGCCGATGGTTGATATGGTGTTCGGGCCGCAAACCTATCATCGTTTGCCGGAAATGGTGGCACGTGCCAATCGTGCCATCGGGCGTGATCGCATCATCGATACCGATTTCCCGGCCGAGGAAAAGTTCGATCATCTGCCCCAGCAGGTTTCAAGGCAGGGTTATTCAGCCTTTCTGGCTATTCAGGAAGGATGCGATAAATTCTGTACCTTCTGTGTTGTGCCTTATACCCGCGGTGCGGAATACTCCCGTCCGGGCATGGATGTCGTCAATGAAGCCCGACAGCTTGTTGGCAAGGGCACGCGCGAAATCACCCTTCTGGGGCAGAACGTAAATGCCTATCACGGAGAAGCCCCGAATGGTGGAGAGTGGACGCTTGGCCGTTTGTTACGCGAATTGTCCGAGATCGATGGACTGGATCGCATCCGATACACCACCTCGCACCCGCGCGATGTTGATGATGATTTGATTGCAGCCCATCGTGACCTGCCAAAGCTGATGCCGTTTCTGCATCTTCCCATTCAGGCGGGATCGGATCGTGTGTTGCAGGCGATGAACCGCAAACATGATGGCGCGTCTTATCGCGAAATCGTTGCTAAACTCAAAGACGCCTGCCCCGATCTTGCGTTGTCATCCGATTTCATCGTGGGTTTCCCCGGCGAATCCGACAAGGATTTTGAGGACACGATGCAGATGGTGCGTGATATCACCTTCATTCAGGCGTTCAGCTTTAAATACAGCCCGCGTCCCGGCACCCCGGCATCGGCCATGGAATTGCAGGTTCCCGAACCGGTAAAGACCGAACGGATCATGCGTTTGCAGGCGCTTCTTGCCGAGCAGCAGCTGGAATTCAATCGAAACTGCCTTGGCCGGGAAATGGATGTCCTGCTGGAACGTTATGGCAAACTTGAAGGACAGCTTGTCGGAAAAAGCCCGTACATGCAGCCGGTACATGTTAGCGGTTTACCGGAATCCTCATTGGGACAAATAGTAAGGTTGAAAATCACCGAAGCGCTGCCTAATTCCCTTGGCGGTGAACTGGTCGATGCCCCGGTTCAAAACCGGGATTCTGAAAGGAAAATTGCGTGACTGCCACCTCAGCAAAGGCAAAAAACACGGCAAAAGCCAAGTCTTCGACCAAAGATACCGATCAGATCGAATTTGCAGATAATGCGCTTGCTCAGCTTTTATACGGGCCACAAGCC
Source organism: Thalassospira sp. A3_1 (assembly GCF_017744215.1). Lineage (NCBI taxonomy): Bacteria > Pseudomonadati > Pseudomonadota > Alphaproteobacteria > Rhodospirillales > Thalassospiraceae > Thalassospira > Thalassospira sp. A3_1. The sequence continues at coordinate 1,286,797 of NZ_JAGHQQ010000001.1, forward strand.
GAAAACCTGACTCGCCTTTCCGAAGGCACCGGTGTTCAGGTTTCCAGTCGCGGGTCGGTCGTAACCCTTGCAGGGCAAGGTCCCAAAGTAGCCCAGGCCAAAAAGGTTCTGGGGCAGCTTTACGCGCGTCTGCGGGACAAGGAAATTGACCATGTCGATGTTGAAACGGTCGACGGTGCGATTCGACTGTCCGAACCTGATGAAGCCGATCCTTGGACCGGCCAGACCAAGGATATGTTTGGCGGATCGCGCCTGACCATCCAGACCAAGAAACGCCGGATTTCGCCGCGATCCAAACGCCAGAAGGATTATGTCGAGGCGATGCTTGATCACGAGCTGGTCTTTGGTATTGGTCCGGCCGGTACCGGGAAAACCTATCTGGCGGTCGCAATGGCGGTTCAGTCGCTTATTCAGGGGCAGGTTGACCGTATCGTTCTGTCACGTCCGGCGGTCGAGGCTGGCGAACGGCTTGGCTTTCTGCCCGGCGATCTGAAGGACAAGGTCGATCCTTATCTGCGCCCACTTTATGATGCGCTGCATGATACTCTTCCGGGCGATGTTGTTATCAAGCGCATGGAAAGCGGCGAGATTGAAGTCGCACCGCTTGCCTTCATGCGAGGCCGTACGCTTGCACATGCCTTTGTTATTCTGGACGAAGCGCAGAACACGACAGCCATGCAGATGAAAATGTTCCTGACCCGCCTTGGCGAAGGATCGCGGATGGTGGTGACAGGTGACCTGACACAGGTCGATTTGCCCGATGGTACCAAATCCGGCTTGCGGGATGCGCTTGAAACCATTGCGGATGTCAAAGGTGTCGCGACGATCAAGTTTGATCAACGCGATGTGGTTCGTCACGCACTGGTGACCAAGATTGTTCAGGCCTATGACGCAGCAGATGCCTTGCGCGACCGCCTGAAAAAAGGCTATCGCGGGATCAAGGACGAGGATCAGGGCGATGACCGCACCGCTTGATCTGGACCTTGATGTTGAAGCTGGTAATTGGGCCAAGACCGAGATTGATGCGATTGAAAACGCTGTGCGTGCGGCACTTGATGGCGCTACGCGTGATGGTGCGCTATGGGAAGAAGATGCCGTTCCAACCGATGGAACATCCGACGAAGGAGATGGTGCATCGCTTCTGAGCATTGCGCCTGTGGTTGAAGTTGGTGTTCGGCTATCGGACGATGCATCGGTCCGGATATTGAACCGCGATTATCGCGGCAAGGACAACCCGACCAATGTTTTATCGTTCGCAGCACTGGAAAGTGCGGATGATGCGGCAGATTTCATGATGTCACCTGATATGCCCCTGATGCTAGGTGATATCGTCATTGCACGTGAAACATGCGAACGTGAAGCCTTTGAACAGAACAAGACACTGATAAATCATCTTGTTCATCTGACGGTGCATGGCACGCTGCATCTTGTCGGCTATGATCATATCGTTGATGATGAAGCCGAAGAGATGGAAGAACTTGAACGGCAAATTCTTGCCGCACTGGGGATTGATGATCCCTATGAACCGATCGAAGATCAAGATATCGAAACAGGACAATGAACGAGAATAGTCAGCGCGACGACGACCACGACAGTATGAGCCCTCGCCAAGGCGGGGATAATGGTCAGGATTCGGATAACGAGTCCTTATGGGGCAATGTCGCATCGGCATTAGGCCTTAAGCGCGGCAAAGCGCGAAACGGCGAAGCATCGCTTTCCGATACGCTTGAAGAGCTTGCCGAACGTAGTGAAGAAGATGATGAGCCCGTCTCGCTTCATGAACGGTCGCTTTTTGAAAATATCATCGCCCTTCGTGATATGACCGCTGAAGACGTAATGATCCCGCGCGCCGATATTGTTGCGGTCGAAAAAAGCATCACCCTCGACGAACTGGTCGAGGTGATGGTGAAAAAGGCACATTCCCGCCTGCCGGTTTATGGCGAGTCTATCGATGAAATCGTTGGTATGGTCCATATCAAGGATGTTTTGGGCTGCGTTGCGGCGGGCAAGGAATTCCAGCTGCAGACCCTGTTGCGCCGGGTGCTGTTCGTGTCGCCTGCGATCCGTGTCCTCGACCTGTTATCGGAAATGCGTCTGTCGCGGACGCATATGGCGCTGGTGGTTGACGAGTTTGGCGGTATCGATGGCCTGATCACCATCGAGGATCTGGTCGAGGAAATTGTCGGCGAAATTGACGACGAGCACGACATTGACCAGACACCTAAGCTGATCCGCCTTTCGGATGGTTGCTATATTGCCGATGCGCGTTACGAGGTCGAGGACCTCGAGGAGAAGCTGGGCTTTGGCCTGCTGGACGAGGATGAGGACGAAGATATCGATACGCTGGGTGGATTGGTCTTTTCGCTGGCAGGGCGTGTTCCCGCGCGAGGTGAACTGATCGAGCATCCGAGCGGTATCCAGTTCGAGGTTCTTGATGCCGATCCACGCCGTATCCGGCGCTTGCGCATTCACCTGATCCGCACGGAACCGGCAGCAATCAGTGACGAAAGTTCCAAACAGGGATCATCCAATGATTGATAGACTGGCGGCGCGTCTGGCCAACCTTTCGGGTTGGCGCAGGCGTTTTTTGTGGCTGGTGTCCGGGGCGGTTGCGGTATTGGCGTTGCCGCCTTTCTTCTTTTTACCGGCCCTTCCGATAGCTTTTGCCGTGCTGATTTGGTCGCTTGACGGCGTTAAATGCAACAAAGGTGCGCTTTCGGCGGGTTGGTGGTTCGGAACCGGACATTTTGCCGCCGGTTTTTACTGGGTCAGTCATGCCTTTCTGGTCGAGCCGGAAATCTATGGCTGGATGATCCCATTTGTCTTGCTCGGACTGGGGGGCGGGCTTGCTATCTTTCCGATGGTTGCCGTTTGGGCGAGCTGGTGGCTGACGCGCGAAATTATCGGGCGTGCCGTGATGCTGGCAGCTTTGTGGGCGGTTGCTGAATTCCTTCGCGGCCATCTGATGACCGGTTTCCCCTGGAACCTGCTGGCCCATGTCTGGGCGGTCGATCCGGCTCCGATGCAATTTGCCTCAATCATCGGGGTTTATGGACTATCTGTGATCACGGGCCTGTTTGCGACTTTGCCTGCAACTTTCATTGCAGGACGTGCCGGGCGATTGACAGCTTTTGCGGGCATCATGATTGCAGTGCTGTTATGGGGTGGTGGTGCGCTTCGCCTTGCTCTCGTGGGACCAGCGGATGCCGAGGCTGCCGTTTCTGAAGATTTGCCTGTGGTGCAGGTCGTGCAGCCCAATATCCCGCAGCGTGAAAAGTGGGTACCGGAACTTCAGGATCAGCATTTTGCAAAACTGCTGCGACTGTCGCGTCGTCCGGCCGATATGGCGCCGGACCGCAGACGTATCGTGATCTGGCCGGAAACTGCTGCGACATTTTTTGTCGAAGCCCAACCGGTACGCAGGTTGCAGATGGCATCGGTTCTCGGACCTGATGATATTCTGGTTACCGGGGCTCCAAGAACCTATCCGCGGGATACGGATGAATTCAAAGTTTGGAACGCGGTTCAGGTTCTCGACAGTACCGGAGAGATTGTTGCGAGTTTCGACAAGTTCCACCTCGTCCCATTTGGCGAGTACGTGCCGTTCCGCAACTGGATACCGATCCCGAAGCTGACGGCAGGACGCACTGATTTCTCTTTTGGGCCGGGACCGCAGACACTTGATATTGCAGGTTTGCCGAGTTTCTCGCCCCTGATTTGCTATGAGGTGATCTTCCCGGGTGCGGTTATTGACGAGGCCAATCAGCCCGACTGGTTGCTAAATGTGACCAATGATGGCTGGTTTGGCAAAAGTGCCGGCCCTTATCAGCATCTGGCAGCTGCACGGTTTCGCAGTGTCGAAGAAGGGCGTCCGATGGTTCGGGCGGCCTATACCGGTGTATCGGCAATGTATGATGCATATGGACGGGAACTGGCGACACTCCCCTTAAGTGGAGAGGGAGTCATGATTCACCCCCTTTCGGGGGTATATAACCATACCACGGTATATTATTTGTGGCGCGATATTCTATTTTACGGTATTGTAACCTTTCTAGCCGTTCTCGTTTTGGGATATAGTAGGTTTTTCAAATCCCTTAAAGCGGCTGTGTGAAGCACCGAACCGCTCCCTGATTGTCCCACCAAAAATAAGAGCGGGTAGGTCGGAGTGAGAGAAGGACAACACAAAATGTCGCCTAAGGATGAAAACACGATGGTCAAAAACACCCGTGGCAGAGGTCGGGGCCGGACCGCAAGTGGCAAGCCGAACCCGGTTGATATTCATGTTGGTGCGCGCGTTCGACTGCGCAGGACGCTGCTTGGCATGAGCCAGGAGAAGCTTGGTGAGGCCATCGGCCTGACATTCCAGCAGGTTCAGAAATATGAACGCGGTGCAAACCGCGTTGGTGCGTCGCGCCTTTATGATCTGTCACGCGTTCTCGAAGTGCCGGTTTCATTCTTCTTTGATGACATGCCAGACGAGATTTCGTCGAAATCCGTGCATGAGCGTCGCGAAATGTCGGAAAGCCCGGATCCGTTCGATAACGATCCGATGAACCGCCGTGAAACGCTTGAGCTTGTGCGGGCATATTATCGGATTACCGATCCGACGCAGCGGAAACGCGTTTTCGAGCTGGTCAAATCGATGGGCATTCTTGTTGCTGACAACGAAAACGTAAAATAGAAAACCTAGAACTATCAATTTGAAAAGCGCATTAGTGGCTTCAGGCCCGATGCGCTTTTTTGCCTTTGTTAAGACCATTTTGATCCTCGAAATGCAATTGGCGCGTTACGCTTATGCACCGATCTTTCTTGACCTGAAAATGTCATTGAGGCAAAACCGCAGTTCGGGCGATATGCCCAATCGAATACGTGGACGGATTTGGACCGCTTGCCACCACGCAAAAAAAGGCTAAGTGGGCGCAATTGGTGCAGCTCTGTGCCGATGCCCTCCGGTCCAGTTTTGGAATTCCTTTTTTCACCGGAGAAGGTTTACATGTCTCTTTCTGAATATCTTTTTACCAGCGAATCCGTTTCCGAAGGCCACCCGGATAAGGTTTGCGACCGCATTTCCGATTCCATCGTTGACGCGTTTCTTGCGGCTGATGAAGATTCGCGCGTTGCCGTAGAGACTTTGGCAACTACCAATCGTGTCGTTCTGGCTGGCGAAGTTCGCGGCCCTGAAAGCGTTTCCAAGGAAGTCATGATCGAAAAGGCACGCGAAGCGATTCGTGCCATCGGTTATGAGCAGGAAGGTTTCCATTGGAAAACGGCCGAAATCGAGTGCCACGTCCACGAACAGTCTGCCGATATTGCCCAAGGTGTTGATTCCGCTGGTGAGAAAGACCTCGGCGCCGGCGACCAAGGCATTATGTTCGGTTACGCCTGTGACGAAACGGACGAACTGATGCCGGCACCGATCCAGTTCTCGCACCGTATCCTGCGCAAAATGGCCGAAGATCGTCATTCCGGTAAATCTGCCGAGTTTGGCCCGGACGCCAAAAGTCAGGTTACCCTGCGTTATGTTGATGGCAAGCCGGTTGGTGCGACCTCGGTTGTGGTTTCGACCCAGCATGCTGATGGTCTGAGCCAGGCTGATGTTCGTTCGCTGGTCATGCCCTATATCGAGACGATCCTGCCGGAAGGTTGGATGCCGTCGGAAGACGAGATTTATATTAACCCGACAGGCCGTTTTGTTATTGGTGGTCCCGATGGGGATGCTGGCCTGACTGGTCGTAAAATCATCGTTGATACCTATGGTGGCGCGGCACCTCATGGGGGCGGTGCGTTTTCGGGTAAGGACCCGACCAAGGTTGACCGTTCAGCAGCTTATGCCGCGCGTTACCTTGCGAAAAACGTGGTTGCTGCCGGCCTTGCCGAACGTTGCACCATTCAGGTTGCCTATGCGATCGGTGTTTCCAAGCCGCTGGCGCTTTATGTCAACAACCATGGTACCGGCAATGTGGACGAAATCAAACTGGGTAGTGTTTTGCGCCAGTTGATGGATCTCAGCCCGCGGGGCATTCGTGAACATCTTTCGCTTTGTCGTCCGATCTATACCCCGACTTCTGCCTATGGCCACTTTGGTCGTCAGGCAGAAGAAGACGGTCGTTTCTCCTGGGAGCGCACCGATCTGGTTGGTGAACTGAAATCGGCATTCGGTGCCTGATTGACTGAAAAGCCAAAGCACGATTTGCCAAAATCGTGTGACGTGATATGAGGCGGGCGGCCCCGATACAAATCCGGGGCCGCCCGTTTGATTTTGAGCCATTTTTCAAACCCGTCCTGACAGTTATTAAGACAATGCGCAACAGCAATCGCCCGTTACCGACCCCGGATCGTCCGAATTTTTATGGCCGTCGCGGCAGCCGCCCCCTCAAAGATTCTCGCCGGGCACTGGTTGACGAGTTGCTTCCGAAAATCGGGATTACCTATCCAGATCAGGCTGGTGTCGATCCGAACGACTATTTCGGGGAAAAGCATGATCAGCTTTGGCTCGAGATCGGTTTTGGCGGTGGGGAACATTTGGCTGGTCAGGCTCAGGCCAACCCGAAGACCGGGATTATCGGAGCTGAGCCGTTTATGGACGGGGTTGGCAGCCTCCTGCGTCATATCTACGAGCGTGGCCTGACCAATGTCCGGATCATTGCGGACGATTCCCGCCCCCTGCTTTACAAGCTGGTTGATGCCTGCTTTGACCGTGCATTTTTGCTCTTTCCGGATCCATGGCCGAAAAAACGCCATGCGGAACGCCGGTTTATTGGTCCCAAGAATCTTGCATTGCTGGCGCGCCTTCTTAAAGACGGGGCGGAGTTCCGGGTTGCCAGTGACGACATGCAATATATTTCCTGGACCCTGCAGCATATGCACAATCATCCGGATTTCGAGTGGCTTGCCGAGAGTCCGGAAGACTGGCGCAACCCGCCTGCCGACTGGGTTAAAACCCGGTATGAACAAAAAGCGCTACGCCAGGGTAAAAAATGCAATTATTTGCGGTTCCGGCGACGTGTTCGTAATTAGAACCTGATGATAACAACTTGATTCCGTATTATTTCAGGTGATCGGTTATCGATGGATAAATTTTGGTTAAATTGCCTATCTTCCTTACATAGCTACCATGAATTCATCGAAGCCTATAAAAACGATGCAAATCCCTTGGTTGAAAGGCTTGCGGGGTCAGGATCGTGACTTGATTTCTGGCAAAACCGGCTGTATAAAGCCGCCAAGCTTTTTGTAAATTCTGACAAAGAGTGGGCCCTCCGCCCGCTCTTTTGTGCTTTTTGGGGTATGGCATCGCTATATGGCTGAGCTGATCGGACAACAGTTGAAAGACCCGCTGATGATGCGGATCACGGAGATTATCGAACCGTCGATCAACGCACTGGGTTTCGAACTGGTACGTGTCTCCATGATGGGCAAGGACAGCAATGTCCTGCAGATCATGGCGGATCGTGCGGATGGCAACGGCAGCATCAATGTCGAGGATTGCGCCGAAATCAGCCGTACCGTTTCTGCCCTGATGGATGTTGAGGACCCGATTTCAGGGGCTTATCACCTTGAAGTCAGTTCGCCGGGTATTGACCGCCCGCTGACCCGTGCCAAGGACTTTGATGTCTGGCGCGGGTTCGAGGCAAAGGTCGAACTGGTGATGGCCCAGAATGGCCGTCGCCGTTTCAGCGGAAAGCTGGATGGAATCGAAGATGATGCGGTCGCCTTGATTGTCGATGGCGAACGTGAATTGTTGCCGTTGGCCGATATCGCCAAATCGAAATTGGTGCTGACGGATGAATTGATCGCGCATGTCACCGGCAAGGGCCGGTCTGACGATAACGCAGAATAGAGGTTGGATATGGAAGCAACTTCGGGAATGCCGCGGCCGGAACTTTTGCAGGTCGCAGATGCCGTTGCCCGTGAAAAGGGCATTGATCGTGATGAAGTTCTTGGTGCAATGGAACAGGCCATCCAGAAGGCCGGTCGTTCCAGATATGGCCATGAGCATGACATCCGTGCCCATATCGACCGTAAAACCGGTGAAATCAAACTGGCCCGTTTCATTGAGGTCACGGACGATATTGAAAACGACTTCACCCAGATGTCGCTGGAACAGGCGCGTATTCGCGACGAAAATATCCAGCTTGGTGAGTTTCTGATTGATCCGCTGCCGCCGATCGATTTCGGACGTATTGCCGCGCAGACCGCAAAACAGGTCATCGTTCAGAAAGTCCGTGACGCGGAACGTGAACGTCAGTTCGAAGAATATAAAGACCGTGCCGGTGAAGTGATCAACGGCGTCGTCAAACGCGTCGAATTCGGTAACGTTCTGGTCGATATGGGTCGGGCGGAAGCCATTCTGCGCCGTGAAGAACTAATCCCGCGTGAAACCGTCCGTCAGGGAGATCGCGTTCGTGCGCTGATCCTTGATGTGCGTCGTGAACAGCGTGGTCCGCAAATCTTCCTGTCGCGTACCCATCCGACTTTCATGGCAAAACTGTTTGCCCAGGAAGTGCCGGAAATCTACGACGGCATTATTGAAATCAAATCGGTTGCCCGTGACCCGGGTTCGCGCGCCAAGATTTCGGTTCAGTCGTCCGACAATTCCATTGATCCCGTCGGGGCATGTGTCGGTATGCGTGGTTCGCGCGTTCAGGCCGTTGTCGGCGAACTTCAGGGTGAGAAAATCGACATCATCCAGTGGTCGGAAGACCCGGCAACCTTTGTTGTGAACGCATTGGCTCCGGCCGAGGTCACCAAGGTTGTTCTTGATGAAGAAACCAACCGTATCGAAGTTGTCGTTCCCGATGATCAGCTGAGCCTTGCCATTGGCCGTCGTGGCCAGAATGTGCGTCTGGCATCGCAGCTGACCGGATGGGATATCGATATCCTGACCGAGGAAGACGAAAGCGAACGTCGCCAGGAAGAAGCCCGTAAACGGGCGGAAATGTTCATCAAGGCACTTGATGTTGATGAAGTCATTGCCCATCTTCTTGTCGCCGAAGGCTTTACCTCGATCGAGGAGGTTGGTTACGTGCCGCTGGCCGAACTGGCAGAGATCGAAGGTTTTGAAGAAGAAATCGCCGAAGAGCTGCGCACCCGCGCACGCACCTTCCTTGCCGAAGAAGCCGAACGTCTTCAGAAGCGCCGCGAAGAGCTCAAAGTTGCCGATGACCTCGTCGAGTTTGGCGGACTGTCGCTGGCCGTTGTTGTTCGCCTTGGCGAGAATGACGTCAAAACCCTTGAAGACTTCGCAGATCTCGCAAGTGACGAGCTGATCGAATATGTCGGTGATGCAGACAACATGACCATGGACCAGGCCAATGACCTGATCATGGATGCACGTCGTCAGCTTGGCTGGTTCGAAGGGCTTGAAGAAGAAGTTTCCGAGGATGCCGAAGAAGGCGAAGAAGCCTGAGGGCTGATCGGAGGACGCCATGTCGCACCGTAAAGGCGGCAAGGTAGCCGAGGTTCCGGAACGCCGGTGTATCGTCACCGGCGAAGTCCGGCCCAAGGAAGACCTTCTCAGGGTTGTGATCGGACCGGATGACACGGTTGTTCCCGATCTTGAGGAACGGTTGCCCGGACGGGGATTATGGTTGTGCCCGTCGCGGGATGTGATAAATACCGCCTGTGCAAAAAATGCCTTTGCCAAGGCGGCGCGGCAAAAAGTCGTGATTGACCCTGCGCTGGCAGACCGGATCGAGAAGCTTTTGCTTCAGAAAAGCCTTGATCTGCTGTCGCTTGCGCGTAGAGCCGGTCAGGCGGTTGCTGGCTACGAAAAAGTCCGGGCCCAGATTGATGAGGGCGCGGCAATGATATTGGCAGCCCGAGATGGTGCTGCGGACGGAAAATCCAAGATCGAGGCGAAGGCCCGGGATCTGCCGATTTATACCGTTCTGGATGCTGCCGAGATTGGCGCGGCCTTTGGTCGCGAGAAAGCAGTACATGTGGCTGTTGCGCCGGGTGGACTGGCAAAGCAGTTAAGTCGTTCGCTTGGACGGCTAGAAGGATTTCGCGCGGTCTGAAGGCAGGCTTGCGCAGAACGGACAGGACAGGACAGGCAAAGGATGCCGGTCCCGCAGGAAATGAGGAAGTTGGACGGATTATGAGTGATCGCGATCAGGAGAAGAAACCGCTGAGCCTCAACAGATCGAAACTTGAACTGAGCAAGACGGTCGAGGCTGGGCAGGTACGTCAGAGCTTCTCGCATGGACGGTCCAAATCTGTGACTGTCGAAGTGCGCAAGAAGCGGACTTTCGAAAAGAACGAATCCGGCCGCTTCCGTGAAGTGAAAAAGGATGCGGTTGCTGAACAGCAGCAGCAACCTGCCGCACCGGCACCGGCTGCCAAACCTGAACCGGTTGCCAAACCTGAGCCGGTTGAAGACCATAGCAATCTGACCGATAGCGAGCGCGCAGCCCGTATGGCCGCCCTGAAAGCAGCCGAAGAGCGCCGTAAGCAGGAAGAAGCCGACGCAGCTGTACGTGCCGCCGAGGAAAGCAAACGCAAGGCAGAAGAAGCCGAACGTCGCAAACAGGAAGAAGCCGAGGCAGCAAAAGCTGCTGCGGCAGAAGCTCCTGTGCTTGAAAAGGAAGCCCCGGTTTCTGTTGAAGAAGTCGAAAAGGCCCTTGAAGCATCGACCGCCAAAGGCAAGTCCAAGCCGAAACCCGCTGCTGTTGCGAAAAAACAGGAAGAAATCATTCCTGGTGAACCGGCAGAGCCGCTGGTTCCGGAAGAACGCCGTCGTGCCGACCCGTCCACCGTCAAGCCGAAAAGCCGCAAGGAACTGGACGAGGAAGAAGCCCGTAGTGCAGCCGCACGCAAACGCGCCGAAGAGGAAGCTCTTGGCCGTGCCGCGCGCACGAAAGGCGACGAAGGCCGTCGTCGTGGCAAGCTTTCGATCAACAATGCGATGACCGGTGACGAAGGTGGCCGTCGTCGTTCGATGGCCTCGATCAAGCGTCAGCAGGCAAAAGCCAAGGCCCGTATGCAGGGTCAGCAGAAGCCGAAAGAGAAAATCGTACGTGATGTTATTGTTCCGGACGCGATCACCGTTCAGGAACTTGCCAACCGTATGGCCGAACGTGCTGCCGACGTCATCAAGTGCCTGATGGGCCTTGGCGTTATGGCAACCATCAACCAGAGCCTTGATCCCGATACCGCACAACTGGTTGTCGAGGAATTCGGTCACAAGATGAAACGCGTTTCGGATGCCGACGTTGAAGAAGCGCTGGTCACTGCAGACGACAACGAAGATCAGCTGATCGGTCGTCCGCCGGTTGTGACCGTCATGGGGCACGTTGACCATGGTAAAACCTCGTTGCTGGATGCCCTGCGCAAAACTGACGTTGTCAGTGGTGAAGCCGGCGGCATCACCCAGCATATCGGTGCCTATCAGGTGACGATGGAAACCGGTTCGAAGATCACCTTCATCGATACACCGGGCCACGCTGCATTCACCGAGATGCGTTCGCGCGGTGCCAAGGTTACCGATATCGTCGTTCTGGTTGTTGCTGCTGACGACTCGGTCATGCCGCAGACGATCGAAGCCATCAGCCATGCAAAAGCGGCTGGCGTGCCGATGATCATTGCGATCAACAAGATCGACAAGCAGGGCGCAAACCCGACCAAGGTTAAAACCGAACTGCTTCAGCACGAAGTCGTCGTCGAGGAAATGGGTGGTGAAGTTCAGTGTATTGAAGTTTCGGCAAAGCAGGGTCTTGGCCTGACCGAACTTGAAGAAGCCATTCTGCTGCAGGCCGAGGTTCTTGACCTTAAAGCCAACCCGGCACGTGTTGCTGACGGTGTTGTCGTTGAAGCCCGTATGGAAAAAGGCCGCGGCCCGGTTGCCACGGTTCTGGTTCAGCGCGGTACGCTTAAAAACGGCGACATCTTTGTCACGGGTGCTGAATGGGGTCGCGTTCGTGCGCTGGTCAACGACCATGGCGTTCGTATCGAAGAAGCCATTCCGGGCATGCCGGTCGAAGTAACCGGTCTGAACGGCGTGCCGTCGGCTGGTGATGACTTTGTCGTTGTCGAAAACGAAGCTAAAGCCCGCGAGATTTCCGATTATCGTCAGCGTCGCATCCGCGAAACGCAGGCTGCTGCGATGAAGAAATCGGCACTCGAAAACATGTTCTCGAGCTCGGGCGAGGTCAAGGAACTGCCGATCCTTATCAAAGGTGACGTGCAGGGTTCTGTCGAAGCGCTTATCGGTACCCTGCAGAAGCTGGGTAACGAGGAAGTCAGTGTTCGCGTCCTGCATAGCGGTGTTGGCGGGATCAACGAATCCGATGTCACGCTGGCGCGTGCGTCGAACGCGCTGATCATCGGCTTTAACGTTCGTGCCAACCAGCAGGCCCGCGAACAGTCCCGTCGCGATAATGTCGACATTCGCTATTACTCGATCATCTATGATGTTGCAGACGACATCAAAAAGATGCTGTCGGGCATGCTGTCGCCGGAAGTCCGCGAGAAGTTCCTGGGTTACGCGGAAATCCGCGATATCTTCACCATCTCGGGCAACAAGATTGCCGGTTGTATGGTTACCGAAGGTACCGTCAAGCGTGGTGCGGGTGTTCGCCTGCTTCGCGACAACGTCGTGATCCATTCGGGCGAGCTGTCCACACTGCGTCGCTTCAAGGATGAAGTAAAAGAAGTCCGCGAGGGCTATGAATGTGGCATGTCATTCGCCAAATATAATGACCTGCAGGTCGGCGATATGATCGAGTGCTTCGAGCAGGAGGAAATCGCCGTCGAACTTTAAGACGGTGGATTGACGATATGGCGAAGCAACCGGCCAAAGCACCAAGTCAGCGACAGTTGCGCGTGGCGGAGGAAATCCGCCAGGCCCTGTCGCAGGCACTTGAGCGCGGAGATATTTACGACCCGGACCTGACCCGGCGCCCGGTAACCATTACCGGCGTCAGTCTGAGTCCGGATATGCGCAATGCCATGGTATCCTTTACGCCGCTTGGCGGGGGCGAGGCGGAAACCTCGCTCAAGGCGCTGACGCGTCAGAAGGGCCATTTGCGTACCCATGTGGCGCGCACGGTTCACATGAAGTACGTACCGGCATTGCGTTTTGTTGAAGACAAAAGTTTCGATGTCGCCGACCATATCGGTGCCCTCCTGCGTGACCCGCATGTTGCTCAGGATCTTGCGGCGGACGGGTCGGACGACCATGAGAATGAGGACGACTGATGGCGCGTCGGCGTCGCGGTAGAAGCATCAATGGCTGGCTGGCGGTCGACAAGCCCCTGGAAATCACGTCTTCGACGGTGGTCAATCAGGTGCGTCGTCTGCTTGATGCGGCAAAGGCCGGTCACGGCGGGACACTCGATCCATTGGCGAGTGGTGTCCTGCCTATTGCATTTGGCGAGGCGACAAAAACGGTTGCCTATGTCATGGATGGCAGCAAAAGTTATCGTGTGACGCTGAAGTTCGGCGAAGCACGCAGCACCGACGATGCCGAGGGCGAAGTTACCGCCACCTCGGATCATCGTCCGGATGCAGACGAGATAAAGGCCGTGCTGGGTGAGTTTATTGGCGAAATTCAGCAGGTGCCGCCAAAGTTTTCGGCGATCAAGGTCAATGGCAAGCGTGCCTATGATCTTGCGCGTCGCGATGAAGACGTGGTGCTTAAACCGCGTCCGATTCTGATCAAGGATCTTCGACTGGTCGATATGCCGGATCGCGATCATGCCGTTCTCGAAGTTGTTTCGGGCAAGGGGGCATATATGCGGTCTTTGGCGCGCGATATCGCGCTGCGCCTTGGTTCTGTCGGCCATATATCCGCCCTTCGCCGGACATCGGCGGGGCCGTTTCCTGAAACGAGTTCCATTCCGCTTGCGGAATTGCTCGAAATGGATCCGGATGCGGTGTTGGAGAAATTGCTTCCGGTCGAGACCGCGCTGGACGACATCCCGGCGCTGGCCCTGACCGAAGTCGAGGCGCAGCGGCTATCGAGTGGACAACCTGTCGGGTTGTTGCCGGTGGCAAAACGCAGTGCCCTCGAAAACCCCGTCGTGCAGGACGATATCGTCTGCGCCATGCTCCATGACCGCGCGGTTGCGTTGGCGGAGATCAGTGGCGGCGAAATCCGGCCTGTACGTGTTTTTAATCTCTAAAGGCGAAAGGATGCCTGATGTCGATTACTGCTGAACGCAAAGCTGAGCTGATCAAAGAATATGCTCAGAAAGACGGTGACACCGGTTCCCCCGAAGTCCAGGTTGCAATCCTGACCGAGCGGATCAAGAACCTGACCGAACACATGAAAGAACATAACCACGACTTCCACAGCCGTCGTGGTCTTCTCATGATGGTTGGCCAGCGCCGTCGTCTGCTGAAGTACCTGCAGCGCAAAGACCAGTCGCGTTACGAGACCGTTATCGAACGCCTCGGTATTCGCCGCTGATATCGAACTGCGGCGGAGGTGGTTGATCCCCTCCGCCGTCGTTTTTTAATGTCCCGAGCGGATCGGGAAACACGGGGAAGCAGGGTCGGATGGGCCGACCTCTTTGCTTGGTCCGGACCCATTAATTATGCAGCTTTTATGAAAGCCTCATAATTAATGTGTTCGGAACTCGTGTAAGACTATCCGGGTCCGCTGAAGGTTTGTAAGAGGAAGAGAAAATAATGTTTAATGTCGTCCGCAAGGAAATGCAGTGGGGCAATGCCAAGCTGGTTCTCGAAACCGGCAAGGTCGCGCGCCAGGCCGATGGTGCCGTCATGGTCACCTATGGCGAGACCGTTGTGCTTTGTACCGCTGTTGGCGCGAAATCACCGCGCCCGGATATCGACTTTTTCCCGCTGACCGTGAACTACCAGGAAAAGGCATTCGCTGCCGGTAAGATCCCGGGTGGTTTCTTCAAGCGTGAAGGCCGTCCTTCGGAAAAGGAAACCCTGGTTTCGCGTCTGATCGACCGTCCGATCCGTCCGCTGTTCCACCCGCTGTATCGCAACGAAACCCAGATCGTTTGTACCGTTCTGTCGCATGACATGGAAAACGATCCGGACGTGGTTGCCATGATCGGCGCATCTGCTGCGCTGACCATTTCCGGTCTGCCGTTCCTCGGCCCGATCGGTGCCGCACGCGTCGGTTACAAAGATGGCGAATATATCCTGAACCCGGCGACCGAGTCAGTTAAGGAAAGCGACCTTGACCTGGTTGTTGCCGGTACCCGTGACGGTGTGATGATGGTTGAATCCGAAGCCAGCGAGCTTTCGGAAGAAATCATGCTTGGTGCCGTTAAATTCGGTCACGAGCAGTTCCAGCCGGTTCTCGATCTGATCATTTCGCTGGCCGAAGATGCCGCGAAAGAGCCGCGCGATATCGCAGAACTGCCGGAAGGCTATGATGCACTGGTCGAAAAAGTTGCTGCCCTTGGCACCGATGGTCTGACCAAGGCATACAGCCATGTCGTCAAGCAGGAGCGTTCGGCTGCTGTTTCCGACGCCAAAGCTGCCATTGCCGAGAAACTGGCTGAAGAAGAAGTCGCCGATGCCCTGAAAGGCAAGGTTTCGTCGATCATCAAGGATCTGGAAAAAGACATCGTCCGCGGTGCGATCCTGAAGACCGGCAAACGTATTGATGGCCGTACCGGTGCCGACGTTCGCCCGATCCTTGGCGAAGTTTCGGTTCTGCCGCGCGCGCACGGTTCTGCGATCTTTACCCGTGGTGAAACCCAGGCACTTGCCGTTGCCACCCTTGGCACCGGTCAGGACGAGCAGATCGTCGATGCGCTGGATGGTGAATACCGCGAAAACTTCATGCTGCACTACAACTTCCCGCCCTACTCGGTCGGTGAAGCTGGCCGCATGGGTTCGCCGGGCCGTCGTGAAATCGGTCACGGTAAACTGGCATGGCGCGCCCTGCACCCGCTGATGCCGGGCAAGGATGCGTTCCCTTACACCATCCGTATCGTTTCCGAAGTCACCGAATCGAACGGTTCGTCCTCGATGGCGACTGTTTGCGCAACCTCGCTTGCAATGATGGATGCCGGTGTTCCGCTGGCACGTCCGGTTGCCGGTATTGCCATGGGTCTGATCAAGGAAGGCGATGATTTTGCTGTTCTGTCCGACATCATGGGTGATGAAGATCACCTTGGCGATATGGACTTCAAGGTTGCCGGTACTGAAAACGGTATTACCTCGCTTCAGATGGATATCAAGATCACCTCGGTGACCCCGGATATCATGCAGATCGCACTTGGCCAGGCCCGCGACGGCCGTCTGCACATCCTTGGCGAAATGTCCAAAGCGCTTCCGGAAGCACGTGGTGAAGTTTCGGGCAATGCGCCGACCATCACCCAGTTCTCGATCCCGCGTGACAAGATCCGTGACGTTATCGGTTCGGGCGGCAAGGTCATTCGCGAAATCTGCGAAGAAACCGGTGCCAAGGTCGATATCGAAGACGATGGTTCGATCACTGTTGCACATACCGATGGTGCAAAAGGCAAACAGGCCGTCGATTGGATCAAATCGATCGTTGCGGAACCTGAATTGAACCATATCTATGATGGTAAGGTTGTTAAGGCTGTCGACTTTGGCGCATTCGTCAATTTCTTTGGCGCACGCGACGGTCTGGTCCACATCTCCGAACTGGCGCAGGAACGCGTCAAGCAGGTTTCGGATATCGTCAAGGAAGGCGATGCGGTCAAGGTCAAGGTCATTGGCTTTGATGATCGCGGCAAGATCAAATTGTCGATGAAACGCGTTGACCAGGAAACCGGTGCCGATCTCGAAGTCGGCGACGCTGAATAATCCGATCTGATAGACCGGACGGCGATAACAACAACACGCCGTCCGGTTTTCCAAATGCGATGCCGGGGCATCGCTGGCGATGAAAAGCCGAATGGGAGAGACGAATTTGAAAGCCCTTAAACCGCTCGTCATGTCGGGAAAAGAGGTCTTGCCACTGATTGAAGGTGGTAAAGGTATCGCTGTTTCGACGGGTAAAAGTTCCGGCGCGTGGGCAGCTGCTGGTGGCATCGGGACGTTTTCCGCCGTCAATGCCGATTCTTATGACGAAAATGGCAATCTGGTTCCGGTCGAATATGCCGGAAAAACCCGTGGTGAGCGCCATCAGGAACTGATCGCCTATGGCATCCGCGGCGGTATCGCCCAGGCACAGATCGCACATGAAATGCGCGGCGGCGAAGGTCGCCTGCATATGAACGTTCTGTGGGAAATGGGCGGTGCGGAAGAAATTCTGCGCGGCGTGCTTGAGGGGACCAAGGGTCTTGTCCATGGGGTGACCTGTGGCGCGGGCATGCCTTACAAGGTATCGCAGATCGCAGCCCAGTATGGCGTGCATTATTACCCGATCGTATCTTCTGCGCGTGCGTTCCGTGCCTTGTGGCTGCGGTCGTACAAAAACACCCCGGAATGGCTTGGTGGTGTGGTCTATGAAGATCCGTGGCGCGCTGGCGGTCACAACGGTCTTTCGAATTCCGAAGACCCGCTGGTGCCCGAAGATCCGTTCCCGCGTGTTGCAGCCCTTCGCGAATACATGAATTCGGTCGGCCTGAACGACGTTCCGATCATTATGGCTGGTGGCGTCTGGTTCCTGCGTGACTATGAAGACTGGCTCGACAATCCGGAAGTCGCCCCGGTGGCCTTCCAGTTCGGGACCCGTCCGCTTCTGACCAAGGAAAGCGAGATTTCCGAAGAATGGAAAAACCGTTTGCTGACGCTGCAGGACGGCGACGTCTCGCTGCATAAATTTAGCCCGACCGGTTTTTACAGTTCGGCTGTTCGCAACGACTTCCTTGAAGATCTGCATCAGCGTTCTGATCGTCAGGTCCGTTATTCGCGTACCGCAGAAGCCGACCTGCATGTCGGTATTCCGCTGGGCCGTCGCGGTCGTCCGATCTATGTTCGCGAAGATGACGCCGACAAGGTTCGGGCATGGCTTGATGCCGGTTATACCGAAGGCATGCCGACACCCGATGAAACCATGGTGTTTGTCACGCCTGACAGTGCGCTTACGATCAAGAAAGACCAGATCGACTGCATGGGTTGCTTGTCGCAGTGCCAGTTCTCGAACTGGGAACAGCATAGCGGTACTACCGGCAAACGTGCCGATCCGCGTTCGTTCTGCATTCAGAAAACGCTTCAGAACATTGCGCATGGCGCGATGGTTGAAAACGAACTGATGTTTGCCGGTCACAATGCCTATAAATTTGGTGAAGACCCGTTCTACACCAATGGCTTTGTCCCGACTGTCAAAGAGCTGGTCGACCGGATTGCCACAGGCGATTAAGCCAAATGCCGGTCCTGCATGGATCGAAATCAGAAAAAGGGGCCGGTTTTCGGCCCCTTTTTTAATGACTTGCCGATGAAACGGCATCTAAAATTGGGATGATTGGAGTTGATCAAAATCAAAGAAAGGCGCGTCTTGGTTCCCTAATATACGCTTGGATTTGATCGGGAACCGGGAATTGACCGGTCCTGAAAAGCGTATGAAGGGACAATTTCATGACGACGAACCCGCGTCCTTACACCCATGCCCTGAACCGTCTGAAAGAGGCCGGTTTGCGTCCGACCCGCCAGCGTCTGGCATTGGCCCGTCTGCTGTTTGATAACGGCCATCGGCACATCACCGCCGAACAGCTTCATTCCGAAGCCATGAGCCAGAATATTAAGGTATCACTGGCGACCGTTTACAACACGCTTCATCAGTTTACCGAGGCGGCACTTCTGAACGAGATCGTGATCGATTCCGGTCGGTCCTATTTCGATACGAACACGGCCCCGCATTACCATTTCTATTGCGAAGAAGATGGCATGCTAAGCGATATACCGGCCGAAGCGGTTCAGCTTGCACGTGTTCCCAATATGCCGCGCGGTACCGAATTGGCATCGGTTGATCTGGTGTTTCGTTTGCGTCGCCAATCGGCACGCAGTGCCGCCTGATTGCTGTATCGGGCAGTGATGTGTCTCAATTGTAGCGGCGCGGTGACAACGAAATGACGGGTCGATGAAAACCGCCTGAAATGGCGCAAAACGTCCCTTCAGTGCTTGACGGGCAGGGTTTTCAAGACAAATACAGAGGCGACGGTCCCGTCTGGAACTGTCGCTCTTTTTTTGCCCATGTGTGTGTGACAGCAACACCGCAAATTTCAGACTTCAACGACAAATAAGGAAGCCCGTAATGGTGCTCAAGGGAACACGGACCGAGGAACTTCTTCGTGCGGCATTTGCCGCCGAGGCCCAGGTCAATCGCCGATATCTCTATTTTGCGCAACAGGCCGATATCGAAGGCTATCCTGAAATAGCCGAGATGTTCCGTGCAACGGCCGAGGCCGAAACAGGCCACGCATTTGGTCATCTCGAATTTCTCGAACAGGTCGGGGATCCTGTGACCGGGCAGCCGATCGGTACCACCCGGCTTAATCTTGAAGCTGCATTTGCCGACGAACAGAACGATGCCAAATCGCGTTATCCCGAAATGGCCCGTATCGCCCGCCAAGAGGGTTTTAACGATATCGCCGACTGGTTCGAAAGCCTGTCGCGGGTCGAAGATGCCCACGCTTCGCGGATGGAACGCGCACTGGCATCTTTTGGCACTGTTTCCGAACCGGTGGAATAAGGTTGAAGACAATTCGACGATGCTTTTACAGATATAGCACGGTTCTGCTGTTTGTGGCGGTAATGACACCCATTGCCGCCATGGCACAATCCGTGGAGCTTGACGATATTCTGACCGATACCGGGCGTCTTGAACCCCTGCAGGCGGTGATGGTCGCTCACCGTGGTGAGGTGATCGCACGGCGGGGCTATCACGGCAATTCCCCCGGTCAGTCGACCAATATCAAATCCGCATCGAAATCGATTATCTCGGCATTGGTTGGCATCGCGATTGAACGGGGTGTTTTAACCGGCACCGATCAGAAAATCGCCCCCTTGCTGCGTGATCAGTTGCCAGCTGATCCTGACCCGCGGCTGTCTGAAATTACCATCGGGCATCTTTTGTCGATGCAGGCCGGTCTAGGGCGGACATCGGGGCAGTATTACGGCCAGTGGGTCGCGCAATCAAACTGGGTGCGTGCCGCCCTTGCCCGTCCTTTTGCCGACGATCCGGGCGGAGATATGCTGTATTCAACCGGTTCAAGCCACCTGCTATCGGCCATCCTGATCCGTGAAACCGGAAAAACCACACTGGAACTGGCGCGTGAATGGCTGGGGCCGCTGAATGGTTTTGCCATTACGGCCTGGGATCGCGATCCGCAGGGAATTTATTTTGGCGGTAACCAGATGGCGATGAGCACCACATCCCTTCTGGCTTTTGGCGAACTTTACCGCAATGGCGGGCGTGCTCCGGACGGGACACAGATCATCACGCAGGACTGGATTGATCAAAGCTGGCAGCACCGGACAAATTCGCGTTTTACCGGTGATGAATATGGGTATGGCTGGTTCATGCGCGATATTGCCGGGCAGGATGTCATCTATGCCTGGGGATATGGCGGGCAGATGCTTTACATCGTTCCCGCACTTGAATTGACCGTGGCGATGACATCGGACGAAACCAAACCGTCGGCGCGTACTGGTTACCGTGACCGGTTGCATGGTTTGATGGCCGATATAATTGACCGCGTCGCGGCAGAGACAAGCTGAACGAATTCAGCCTGCCGGATTGGATGACTATTGCCAGTTATTGGGCGGCGATGCGTTCCGCCGGATATTCGGCAACCGTGCCGGGGGTCAATGGGCCGCGCAGGACAATATGGGGATGACCAAGCGAATTGTGTTCGACATGCCCGTCAACCTGATAAACGTCGCGCAGCAGATCACGGTCAATAACCTTGGCGCATTCACCAAATGCCACCATACGGCCATTGCGGATTGCCATGGCGTGATCGCAATATTGCAGGGCATGGTTAAGGTCGTGAATGGCGATCAGGACAATCATTTTCTGGCGCTTGGCAATATCGCGCATGAAGGACAGGACCTCCATCTGGCGATGCAGATCAAGGGCCGAGGTCGGCTCGTCCATCAGCAGGATTTCGGGTTCACGCACCAGCGTCTGGGCAATGGCAACAAGCTGCCGCTGACCGCCGCTAAGCTCGCCCAGATTGCGCGCGGCCAGATCGGAAATTCGAAGGGCGGCCAGAATATCGTCAATCCGAGCCAGTTCATCGGCCTGAACGCGTAGTGACGATCCCTGTTTGGCGGCCAGAATAACCGACTCATACACCGAAAGAACGGCGTTCGACCCGGTATCCTGTGGCATGTAGCAAATCGTGTTGCGGCTATAATTCGCCGTTTCGACATGCACTTTGCCGCCGCCCTTGGCAAGACCGGCAACGCGTTTGAACAGGCTTGATTTGCCTGCTGCGTTCGGCCCGATGACGGCAATCACGTCGCCACCTGTCAGAACCGGCGTACTGACACCGGAAACCACATGGGTACGGCCGTAGCGGGTGCCAAGGTCTTCAAGGCGAAGTGTTGTTACCATGATTTCCTCCGGCTTGCGAAAATCAGCGAGAAGAAGAACGGCACGCCGACAAGTGCGGTAATCACCCCGATGGGCAGGATTGCGCCGGGGATCAGAAGCTTGGATAGTACCGACGTCGCCGACAGGATCAACGCCCCGCACAGGACTGATGCCGGCAGGAAGAAACGCTGATCCTCGCCGACAAGCATGCGGGCGATATGCGGCCCGACCAGACCGATGAACCCGATGGTCCCGACAAAGGAAACCGGGATTGCCGCCAGCATACTGACCAGCAACATGGTTTTGAGCCTCAGCGACTGGACATTCACCCCGAAACTTTCCGCCTTGGCATC
This sequence comes from Thalassospira sp. A3_1, assembly GCF_017744215.1. Classification (NCBI taxonomy): domain Bacteria; kingdom Pseudomonadati; phylum Pseudomonadota; class Alphaproteobacteria; order Rhodospirillales; family Thalassospiraceae; genus Thalassospira; species Thalassospira sp. A3_1. Next base: position 1,308,583 of record NZ_JAGHQQ010000001.1, read on the forward strand.
GCCTAACCGAAGGGCGGTCAGTGCCCAGGCCTGACGGGTAAACAGCGGCAGGGCGATGGCAACCGCAATGGCCGTGATCGCGACCTTGGACCAGGTCGCCTTGACCAGACTGCCCATCGTCCAGAACACAACTGCGGCCAATGCCTGTTCGCTGGCAAGATATTGCAGCAGGGCCAGAAGCGCGTTGAAGGTAAAGACCAGCGCAATCCCCAAAAGGACGATGGTTTCAACCGTAACACCGCGCATGCGGCTGAAAAAATGAATGATCAGCGCGGTTCCCATTGCCATGACAAAGGCATTGATCGGGATGATGAATTCGACAAAGGCAGGCAGGATCGCAACGCCAAGAACCAGCGCCAGAGCAGCGCCAAAACCGGCTGCGGCCGAAATGCCTAACGTAAAGGGGCTGGCAAGCGGGTTGGCAAGGATGGTCTGCATCTGGGCGCCTGCGGTCGAAAGGGCGGCACCGACGGTCAGCGCCATCAGGGCGACAGGCATGCGGATTTCCCAGATCACGACGCGCAACTGATCGCTGGCATCCGATGGGTTTAATAAGGCAAAGATCACGTCAGACAGCGGATAATTGGCCGGTCCGGTTGCCAGATCGACAGCAAAGGACAGGAACAGCGCAATCGTCATGCCGGTAAGGATCAGGACACGACGCAGGGAGCGCGCCTTGTAATGCGCGCTCCCTGCCGGAATGGTGGTTTGATCGGAGATCATGGAAATCAGTTCTGATCGCTAACGGAAACGAAATAACCCGGCTGATACGGCGTTGACAGGAACCGCTCATGCAGTTCGCGGAACGATGCCTCCGGGTCGATATCGGCAAACAGATCCGGATGCAGCCATTTTGCCATCTGTTCGATGACCACGAACTGATAGGGGCTGTTATAGAACTGGTGCCAGACCGCATGAATTTTACCGTTTTCAACGGCTTTGATGCCGGTGAATGCCGGGCGGTTCATAAGGTTTTCAAGCTTGCGATGGGCCTCTTTCATGTCTGCATTCGGGCCGAGTCCGACCCATGCACCACCCGGTGAATAGGCTTCCCAGCTTGCGCCGGTTGCAATGACCTGATCGGGGTTTGATGCAACAACCTGTTCGGGGTTGATCGTACCAAAGGTGCCTGGAATGATTGTTGCAGCGATGTTGGTACCACCGGCAATCTCAACCATTTTCCCAAAGTTTTCATTGCCAAACGACATGCAGCACTCATCGGAAAAACCGGCTGCGCGTTCGATGAAAACGTTAGGTTTGGCTGGATTGGCCTTGGCAAGGCGATCGGTCACAATGGCGATTTTATCGTTGCGGAATTTGATGAATTCCTCGGCACGGTCCTGGTCACCGGTGATGGTGCCCAGAATGCGCATGCTGGTATCGGTGTTTTCAATCGGGCGTTCGCGGAAATCGATATAAACCAGCGGAATGCCGACCGCAGCCAGCTTTTCGTCAAGGGCCGCGTCTTCGGTGGCTCCCTTGGCTTCAAGGTTCATCACGATGACGTCGGGTTTCAGGGCGATGGCCTGTTCGATATCGAATGTGCCATCCTTGATTCCGCCGAAGGTCGGCAGATCGTTAATGGACGGGTATTTGGCGGCATAGATGTCATATGTCTGCGGATCGGCCTTTTTCAGGTCATCGCGCCAGCCAACGACTCGCTTGAACGGTTCTGCGCTATCAAGCGTCGCAAGGCCGTAAATCAGGCGACCTTCGCCAAGAATAAGCTTTTCTGCCGGAACCTTGACCGAAACTTCACGTCCGGCCACATCGGTGATCGTGACGGTTTCTGCTGCGTGGACGGTCCCCGCGACCATCAACGCAACCGCAGCAATAGCGCCAAAAAATTTCATTCCCGTACCCTTGTTTAGGATTGCCTGACCGCGGCATTATCATTTAATGAGAATGCAAATCAATACTTTTCGCATTAATTGATTTTTTTATGGATTGGATGGTATTTGTGCCGATATCTGTCGGTGTGCGGTTCCCGCAAGATCGCGCAAACTTTTCGCAGATATGGGCCATTGGGGGACGACCGGACGATGACAACGCATTCAAGCAATTTCAATCTGCGTGACGAGATCAAGGAATACTGGTCCATGCGCGCGGCAACGTTCGACGAACAGCCCGGGCACGAGATTTTTTCAGATCAGGAACGTCTGGCGTGGCACGACCTGTTTCGTCGTCATCTGGGGAACGGGACCGGCAAACGTGCGCTTGACCTTGCCAGTGGTACCGGCGTCATCAGCCATTTGATGCATGATCTGGGGTTCGAGGTTACCGGGCTTGATTGGTCCGAAGCGATGCTGGAAAAGGCGCGGGCCAAATCGAAACTGCGCCAGTCCAATATCCGGTTCATCCTTGGCGATGCGGAAAACACGCTTGAAGACGATAACAGCTATGATGTCATCGTCACACGGCATCTGGTCTGGACTCTGGTGGATCCGGCGGCGGCCTTTGCTGAATGGTTCCGGGTTTTGAAACCGGGGGGCAAGCTTCTGGTGGTGGATGGCGATTTCGTCTCGCCCACCTGGATCAGTAAGCTAAACAAGGCGATGACGGGGTTCCTGCAATCCATCGGGTTGAAACGCGATGTTGCCGAAATCCCGCAGCTCAAGACCCATCGCGATATTCTTGCGCGCGTTCATTTTTCCCAGGGTGCCCGTGCTGACGAAGTGACATCAATGCTGAAAACCGCCGGGTTCGACCCGGTGATGGCCGATTTCAACATGCGCCAGATTCACCGCGCCCAGTCAAAGCATCTTACGCTTGCCAAGGGTCTGGAACGTGGTGCCCAGCATCGTTACGCCATCTGCGCGACCAAGCCTTAAAAGGCCACTTGGGCCGGTTATGAGCGGCCTGAAAACAGGGCGATGTCGCTGCGCATCGGGGTCCAGACGATAATCTCGCGCGGGACCGCAAGAAGCCCCGGCAAACTGTCCCAGAAGGCCTGCCGATAGGGACGGTGCATCTGTACTTCCATCAAATCTTCCAGATCGGTCCATGTTTCATACAGCATGAAACGGTTGGGTTCGTCCGGATGATGATGCAGGAAGGCATTGATGAATGTTGCCTCATAGCGCATCGCATCCAGAACCGGGTGAAGCAGGTCAAGAAATTCGTCTTTCCTGCCCGGTTTGATGGTCAGGATAACGGTGCCGGCAATCGGGCCTGTTTCGGTGTTAACGGTTGCATTCATGATCTCGGCCTTCGGTCTGATTTCGATATTGACCGGGGCAGGTTATGACAGACCGGGAAGCAAAACGATTACCTGGCAGGTAATGAGCCTAATCAAGTTTGATGCTGATTTCGGTTTTGACCGAATTGGCAAGGAAGCAGGCCTCGTGGGCGGCGTGATGCAGTTCGGCCTCAATCTCTGCCGTCGGGGCTGTGCTGGCATAGGTGACCTTGGGGCAAAGTTCGACCCGGGTGATGACTGTTTTGCCGTCCTGCATTTCCATGACGCCGGTTGCAGCATCGACATAGCTGTCGACAATGATTTTCCGGCGCGATGCGAAATCAAGGAAGAACAGCATGTGGCAGCTTGAAAGGGCGGCGACATAGGCTTCTTCGGGATCGACATTTTCGGCGACGGAATAGGGCAGCGGCACGACATGGGGGGATGACGATGCGGGGACTTCGACCCCGCCGTCAAACCGCCAAAGATGACCGCGGCTATAACGGCGGTCGGCAAAGTTTGCACCGTCGCGTTGCCATCTGACTTCTGCGCCAAAACTGCTCATTGCGGGGCTCCATTTTCGGGGTGCTCGACAAGTTGTCGTGAGGTGATGCCGATGTGTTTTTCAATGATTTCAACGGCCTTGCTAACATCGCCAAGGTTACATATGGCCAGTAGGTCATTATGTTCTTCGTAAAACGCTTTGCGTGCCTGTGATCCCGGGGGCTGCCGGTGATAGGAACGGCGGGCTTCGCGGCGCAATTCGTCAATCATCTGTAACAGGCGACCATTGCCACACGGGGCATACAGGGTCCGGTGAAACGCGATATCGAGCTCCTCGATGATGGCCGGGGCTTCTTCTTCAAAAAGATCGTCGTTCAAACGGATCGCCTTGCGCAGGTCGCGTTGTGTCAGATGCGGGATCGACAGGATCAGGGCGGTTGATTCCAGCGAAATGCGGATTTGCGACAGTTCGCGGGCCTCGTTGGCACTTAAACCGTTTACCGCGAGGCTTCGGTCGGATCGTTTGGTTAGCAACCCGTTTGCCAGCAGCCGTTCCAGCGCCTGACGCACAGGTTGGCGACTGACGCCGAACCGTTCGGCCAGCCGTTCCTGTTTCAGGATTGTGCCGGGCGCAAGGGTGCCGTTTTCGATTTCGCTTTGAAGCGTTTCAGTGATTTTATTTGGATCCATGGATCCAAAGTCGTGCAAATTCGCGAAAGAGTCAAGTGGGTTCCGTTGGCGTGAGTTCACCCGAAATTTGATGCGACAGCATCGTAAATCCCGCGCGCACTTTATTTGTATGAGGATTTACCCGCGGCATTGTGGAGGTGGCGTGGGCATTGGGCGTTTGCCCGAGGGATGCTCAAGGGCTCTGGGGGCTAAGGGGGGCTTCGGCAAGCATTCCCTCGGGTTATTGGGCCGGGATGGCTGCGGTCAGGGTGCTATTGGCCGGGGCGGTTTTGGAGACGAAGTCGATCACGCGATTGACCGCATTGTCGATATCCTCGTTCAGGATGCCGTGGCGATCGGAGCCCAGGACCTGGATATCAAGATGGCTGCATCCGGTGGCGTGGCGTTTGATCAGGGTCGCACTGGCGGGATCTACGACCTGATCGCCATCGCCCTGTAAAATCAGGATTGGACAGGCAACATCGGGCAGACGGTTTTGCATTTCGGCAACCGCCTGACGGAGATTGTGCAGACCGCCAATCGGGATGTTGCGGTAATTGATATCGGGATGTTCGGATTCGTTAAGCCGGAAACTGAGCATTTCCTGTGCCGAGGGTACCCAGCCCATCAGTTTGTTCGCACCATAAAGCAGCGGCACAAACATCAGATTGCGATTGCGGAATTTAAGCGGTGTCGATGCCATGACGAGCCCGGCCAGCTTTTCGGGCCGGTCAGCCGCCAGAATAGCCGAAAGCGCCCCACCGGTTGAAAAGCCGACAATGATGATATTCTCGCAAAAGGCCGACAGGATTTCATAGCCGCGCCGAACCGATGCCAGCCAGTCTCCCCATGGACGTTTTTGCAACTCGTGCGGTGATGTGCCGTGCCCGGCAAGGCGGACTCCCATCACGGCATAATCGCGTGCGGCCAGGCGATCACCAAGATTTCGAAGTTCCGCCGGGGAGGCAAGGAACCCGTGGACGACGAGAACGCCGGTGGTGAAATGTTCGTTGCCATTAGGCAGCAACAGATAGGGGCGGCTATCGGCGGTTGCAGTTTCCTGATCATTGATCGCGGCGTATTTGGGTTTCTGGTATTTGGCGCGGTTCCATTGCCATGCCCGGATTTCATCATCAAAACGGCGTTTGGCAAAATCGCGTGGTGTCAGATGGTCGACTTCGTCCCGCGCCTTTTCAAGTGCAGTCCATGCGGCGTTGATCGGTGCCATTTCATTGGCATAGACCATCACCGGATTGTCCATGCGGATCTGATCAAAGGTGGCTTCTTCCTGCAATTTCGGCAGGAAGCAATATTTGCCTTCGGACCGTTCGATCAGGCCAAGATGAACCGCGGCATCAATATATTCGCGAATCTGCGGGCATTTCAGATCAAAGATGCCGATATAGTCGGCCGGGTTGCGCATGCCGCGATGCAAATGAATGCCTTCGGCCTGCTGGACATTCTTGATCGCCAGATAAAGTGTGCGGTCAAAATGGGCGATATCGACCTCGGTCACGCCATCAGCCAGCCACATCATGATCAGGCGCGATGCCAGATGACTGACATTGAGTGTCAGGTTGGAATACATCACACCCATGCAATGATCGCGAAGCGGGTTGATATGGCGGCTAATGGCATATTGGGTGATGCGGTCGGGTATTTTCTCAAGCGCTTTGGCCGGACGGAAAAGATCATCGATGCTGTTTGCGGTTTCAACCCGGTGAGCCAGCATACGCCGGTCAATCCAGTTGAACTGATGGCGCGGATCAACCGGATCGCCAAGCCGGATATCCATATCCGTGCGTTTGAACAGAAGATTGCCTTCGATAATCAGTTCTTCGGCCATCTTGGGGCTCAGCCCGCCAGCAAAAAGATCTGCGCCCCGCGCCAGAAGGTTCTGGTCAACACGCAACGGGTGAAAGGTGATGTTGGCCGGAAACATCAATGTTGGCTTGGCAAGGGCGGCTTTGAGAGTTTCGGGCGTGGTATCAATCGCGTCTGCCCAGCGATCAAGCTCATCGTGTTTGCCTTTATCAAGCAGCATCGACAAACCGATCTTGAAGCCGTCAATGCAAAGCCCAAGCAGCGCCGCCCCGGTATGATGGGCGCGCCGTTGATCGGCAGAACGGGAATAGATGCTGTAATCCGGGCGTTTGGGATGCGGGCGTTCGGCAGCAAGAACGCGCCGGTCCTTGACCATGCCACCCTCGGGAAAGATCACGACCTTGCCGCCGCGCAGGATTTCCTCGGCCAGGAACGGCAGCAGACGTTCGTAATCGTTGGGGACACCGCCAAGTGCGCGCAGATAGCGTGAAAACCGGTTGTCTTCGACAAAAAACTCGCCCGATGCGATAGAGCGGCAGAACACTCCGGTTTCGAGCGCGATCAGATATTGCGGGATGAAGGTTTCAAACCGGGCGAAATGGTTGAACATGAAAATATCGCCCTGCGCCAGATGATCCTGGTCGCCATGCATCTTGATATTGATGTCGACTTTGGCGCGCAACGCCGTCATGGCCCGAATGGTCCATTCGCAAGTCTGGTTGCGGATCGCGAATTGCTCGCGTTCGATTTCCCGGAAGTTCTGATGCATGGGTGTTTCCGCCCCGAAGGCCTGAATGCCAAATTGATCGGCGTTATGATTAACTGCGGTCGTTTCCTTTAGGTCCTGATGCCTAAAACAAATATGTGTTTTCCTGAGGGGTTTGAGAAGGCCAGATACACGCATCAGGCGAACAATCTATGGTACGTGCCTTTGCCTGTCCCTATACTCATCGCGACATTTCAAATACCGTTCTGTCCGGATAGCAGGCCATTTCGCCCCAAATATGGCCATCAAAGATCGTTGTTAATATAGCTGTCCGGTACAAGATGATCCCGCCCCGTCATGAAAACTGGAAAATCCGTGCTGCCACCAACCGCCGAGCCACCCCGGAAATCAATCTTTCAGGATCGAAACTTTGTCCTGTTTCTGGTCGGCCAATGCATCACCACCCAGGGACTTTGGGTACAGAAAATCGCCATGTCGTGGCTGGCATGGTCATTGACCGGATCACCATTCTGGACTGGGTTGATTGCCGCCCTTAATTTCGCCCCGGCCTTCATTCTGGGGCCGGTTTTTGGCGTGATGGCGGACCGGGTCAATCTGCGCAAAACGGCGGTGACCCTGAACCTGATGATGGCAGCAACCGCATTTCTGTTGATGATCCTGTCGATGGCAGGGCAGATAAACCTTCTCTGGATGGTGGTTCTGGCCGGGACGAACGGGATTTTGGCTAGCGCGATGACGCCCGTTCGGCTTTCACTGGTGCCGGTGATTGTCCAGCGGGAGTTTATGAGTCGCGCCGTGGCCTATGCGGCGATGAATTTCAATATATCGCGTCTGGTTGGCCCGGCGGTTGGTGGTGTGGTGATAGCGACATGGGGAACCGGGGCGGCATTCATGATTAATGCGGCATCCTATATCCCGATGGTTTTCGTTCTGGCGACTGTCAAAATCCATGTCGAACGGGCACCCGATGCCAAAAGCAAACGGGTGCTGGCGGCGCTTGTCGACGGGGCAAATTACGCCATTCATCATCCGATGATCCGCTCGGTTCTGGCGCTATCCTGTTTTGTCGCACTGGTGGGCACGGGCATGGTGGAACTGATGCCGGTCTTTGCCGAGGCGGTCTATGACCGCGGCGTCACCGGGCTTGGCATGCTGGCATCGGCAAGCGGGGTCGGTGCGGTGGCATCGACATTCATGTTGTCGCGGGTCAAATCCGATCCGGCCGCCTTTCAGCGGGTGACGATCATCGGGGCTTTTGCTGCGGGGTGCGGTATGCTGGGGCTTGGTTTTGCACCTTGGTACGAGCTTGCGGTGATGCTGGTGGCGATTACCGGTTTTGGTCTGACAGCGGTCGGAGTCGGGTCGCAAACCGCATTGCAATTGACCGTCGATAATAAATTGCGTGGCCGGGTGATGAGCTTCTGGAGTGCGACGAGTTTTGGCGGGATTGCTGTTGGCGGCACGATGCTTGGCGCGATTTCCGAGGCAGGGCATATTCAATATACGGCGCGCGGGTCGGGGGCATTGATCCTGTGCGCGGCGATTGTCGGACTTTGGCGTTTATATCGTGTTGGTACAACTGATGCGAAATCTGCCACAGAAACGGCAAAATGATCGGGTTTTTCGGCGTGCTTCGTAAACGCTTGTTTAAAACTCGTCGGGTTACGGTGCCAGAGTCAGGACCTTTTAAATCATCGTGCCTTTTGGGGGAATATCGTATGCGGCTGGCCGTCGTTATCGGATTTTGTATGCTTGTATCGGGATGTTTTGCATCCGCAAGTACGCCGAAACCCAATAGCGGCCTTGAAAGTGACGGCGTTTCGACTGTCACCAATGTCAGCCTGCCGTCGTCGCGCCTGCTGCCTTTTGCGCCCACCGATGAATTTTTGCAATGCGTACCCTATGCACGCGCGGTTTCCGGGATCGAGATTTATGGTGATGCCTGGACCTGGTGGGATCAGGCGAAAAATACTTATAACCGCGGCAAAAAACCCGAAGTCGGTGCCGTTCTGGCGCTCAAGAAAACATCGCGTTTGAAATACGGGCATGTTGCGGTGGTTGCCGCCATCCTCGACAGCCGCAAGATCATGGTCAATCATGCCAACTGGGGAAGTGATTCGCGTACGCGGGGCAAGGTGCATTATCGCCAGCCGGTTGTCGATGTTTCGCCCAATAATGACTGGTCGGAAGTGCGGATGATGAACACGATTGGCACATTCGGCCGGGTTTATCCGGCGCATGGCTTTATCTATCAACCACACGAAACCGCCGAAGCCCACTAGGTTTTTCGTCCTTTCCCTGCTGTTTTCCGATCATTTATAAAAATGGCGAAGGCCCGACTGAGGGACGCTTCGCCAAGGTGAACCTTGCGCGGGTGGGGCGCACAAGTTCGGGGGATGATTTGGGTATTGTCAGGCCGCCGACGCCGGAACCGGGCCGAGTGCTGCAAACAGGGCGGTATCGCAATCTTCCTGCGGGTTTGGCGTGGTCAGAAGTTTTTCGCCATAGAACACCGAATTGGCCCCGGCCATCAGGCACATGATCTGGGCTTCGCGCGTAAGGTCGGTGCGCCCGGCTGAAAGGCGGACGGTTGATTTTGGCATGGTGATGCGCGCGGTTGCGACCATGCGGACCAATTCAAGGGCATCGACGGGATCACGGTCGGCAAGCGGCGTTCCCGCCACCGGTACGAGTGCATTGATCGGCACACTTTCGGGATGGGGCGCGAAACAGGCGAGGACCTGAAGCATTGATGCTCTGTCGCGGATGCTTTCGCCCATGCCGATGATCCCGCCACAACACAGGTCAATCCCGGCACCACGCACGGCAGCCAGTGTATCGAGCCGGTCCTGATAGGTCCGGGTCGAGATGATCTGGCTGTAATATTCCGGGCTGGTATCAAGATTATGGTTATAGGCGGTCAATCCCGCTCCGGCGAGGCGTTCGGCATGGCGGGTTTCAAGCATGCCAAGGGTCACGCAGGCCTCCATACCAAGATTGCGCACACCACGCACCATTTCGATCACCGCATCAAAGGCCGCGCCATCGCGCACGCGTCGCCATGCGGCCCCCATGCAGAAACGATCCGTCCCGGCCGCCTTGGCGCGCGCCGCCATTTTCAAAACCATGCTGGGGTCCATCAACTGTTCCTTGCCCAGATTGACCTCGCGGTGGTGGGCCGATTGCGGGCAATAGGCGCAATCTTCGGGGCAGCCGCCGGTTTTGATCGATAGCAGGCTGGCCTTTTGCAAGGCATTGGGATCGTGATGGGTCCTGTGGACCGCGCTGGCGCGGCCCATCAGTTCAAGCAGTGGCAGGCGATAAATCGCCTCGATCTCGTCCACCGTCCAGTCGTGACGGATGGTTTGATCGACTGCTGGGTTTTGTGCGGGAAGACTGTTCATCAGGCGTTGCCGTCTTTATTGCGGTTGACAAGGCGGGTGCAGGCCGCGCTGCCAAGGGCAACAAGGGCGATCTTGATGGTGTCGCCCAGAATGAACGGGGTGAAACCGTATTCGGCAACCTTTTCAAGTGGCACAAAGGCGGCAAGCCATGCCAGACCCAGAACATAGACCGGGATCATGCCGGCCATCATGATGCCAAAACGCGCCAGCGTGCCGCGTCCCTTTGCAAGTGCACCGACCAGCCACGAAGCAATCAGATAACCCAGCAGATAGCCGCCGGTTGGCCCGACCATATAGGCAAGCCCGATGCCGCGTTCCGGGGTACCGGCAAAAACCGGCAGACCAGCCGCCCCTGCCGCCAGATATCCCAGCACCGTCGCACAGGCAACGCGCGGCCCGGTCGCCAGTGCAATTGCCATGATTGCCATGGTTTGCAGGGTCATCGGCACCGGCCAGAAGGGAACGGTGATCTTCGCACTTGCGGTCAGGATGGCGACCCCGGCCAGAACCATCAGGCTGTATTTCATTCCCGATGATATGCGGGTTTCGGCCGGTTTGGAGATTGCATTGCTCATGGTGATTTCATCCTCCTCAGGATCGGATTCAAAATTATAGATAAAAAACGAATCTCATCTATTAATTACGCCGCGACTGGGAGGTGAAATCAATCCCCAAAATAGATAATTGGGTCAAACTGGTGAATATTTGCAAAGGTATGCTGCTATAGTGTTGATTTTAATAATATATTTTTATCTATAAAATGGAAATTTGCACGCGAGCCAGCGGCCTGCATTGCCAAAAGGCAGGCAGGATCACGTTCGCCCCGTGGATTTCGGGTTCGGAGCAGTTCGGGATGGGTTCAAGAAAAGGGTTACGGGCGGGTTTTGGTGCCCGGTTTGGTGCCGATCCATTTGACATGACGGGCAAGGGTGGCTGCGGCAACATCAAACTGCCGTTCGCGGAGTGCCTTGAGGATGGCGCGGTGATCCTGATCAGTGGGGGCTTCCCATTCCATGCGGAAGCCTGAAAACAGGAAACGCGCGCTTGCTGCGTGCAGATCGTCAATGGTTGCCAGCAGGCGGGGCATGCCGCACGGGGTCAGGATCAGGCGATGGAAGGCACGGTTGGCTTCTTCCCATGCCCGGACATCGGGGGCATTTTCGCCTGCGCGGTTGATCGCCTCTGCCTCGTCGAGAATGGCGCTGGTCAGGTGCGGGGCGGCATGGCGAAGGGCGAGGACTTCAAGGGATGCGCGCATTTCGGCAACTTCGCGGACTTCGGCTATGTCAAAACTTGCAACCCGCACACCGCGGCGCGGTTCGCTTACGACCAGTCCCTGTGCTTCGAGGCGGCGAAAGGCTTCGCGCACCGGTACGTGGCTTGCGCTGAATTCCTCGGCAAAATGGTCCTGTCGCAATTTCGTGCCCGGCGCGATATGCCCGGCGATGATGCGGTCGGCCAGTTCGCGAGTGATCCTGCCGGTAACGGTATTGTCGATGTCACTTTTCATGATTTTATAGATAATTTGCGCGCCCGATTTTGTCGAGCGCGCATATCCGTAACCGGTAAATTAATCGTGCGATATCAGAAGGTTTGTTTAGCAGTCCGGCGCACAATGTTCGTCAGGCATATCAGCGAATGCTTCGCGCAATGCCTGCGACCATGCGTCTGAAAGGGCCTTGAACCCGGCATCTTCGGCATCAATCCGCCGATGTTCGGAGAAATGGCATGATCCTTCGGGCAGCACGGCAAGATCAAGCGGCATGCCGACCGACAGGTTGGACCGCAATGTTGAATCCATCGACAGCAGGGCGGCCTTGACTCCATCGGCAATCGGCGTTTCCGGGGTGATCACACGATCAAGGATCGGCTTGCCGTATTTATGTTCGCCGATCTGAAGATAGGGCGTGTCTTCGGTGGCCTCTATAAAGTTGCCCGCCGCATAGACCAGAAACAGGCGTTGTGCCCCGCCTTTACGTTGCCCACCGACCATGATCGAGGCCGAGCTGCTTTCCTTGCGCTGTTCAAGCGTGTCCTGATATTTGTGCTGCACTTTCTGCATCGCCTCGCCCATCAGTTCGGCAACGCGGAACATGCTGGGTGCGCTCAGGATACAGTCGCCCGGTTCGGTTTCCGGGTTGTCGATGGCTTCCTGAAGGGTGCTCATCACGGCCTGTGTGATGGCAAGGTTCCCTGCGGTCAGCGCCACGATGGCGCGTTCACCGGGGACTTCCCAGGTGAACATCTTGCGATAACGCGAAATGTTATCGAGCCCGGCATTGGTTCGGGTGTCGGAGAGGAATACCATCCCCTCATCAAGCATCAAGCCCACGCAGTAGGTCATCTTCTATTCTCGGGTCCGGCTATTGCTGTGATTGCGCAACGATGACTGTTACATCCAAATTCTCGTTCGCACCACCAGTATGTACACCCCGTATAGGTGTGGCACCCTGCGCATCAAGTCCAGACCCCAGACGAATATAATAATCGGTCGGGCAGCAGCGGTTTGCCGGGTCAAACCCGACCCAGCCAAGTTCGGGCAAATGCAGTTCCGCCCATGCATGGGATGCTTCGTGTGATTTGCCATCCTGATCGGCAAACAGATAACCCGATACATAGCGCGCGGGGATGCCAAGATGGCGGGCCGCCGAAATCATGACATGGGCGTGGTCCTGACAGACACCCTGGCCATCGGCCAGGGCATCGGCCGCGGTAGTATGGACATGAGTGCTGCCCGGGACATAGGCGATGGCGTCAGACACGGCGGCTGAAAGGGCATGGGCCCGTTCAAGCAGGTTATCCGCGCTGGTTTTCTTTTCGACCTTGGTGGCCATTTTGCGGATGGCGGCGCTGGATTTGGTGACCGGGGTCGAGCGCAGAAATACCGCCGGAAAGGCACGTTCCCTATGTCCGCGCAGGACACCAGCGGTATCAATGGTTTCGACTTCGCCAGACACGATGACATCGACGGAATCAACCGGGCCGCTTGCGGTCAGGGTGCTGATGGTATCGCCGTTGCCATCGACAAATTCGGAATTGATCACGCATCCGTCTGCCTTGATCGACCAGCGGATGACTTTTTGGCCGTCAAAAATGGACGGAGTAAGTTTAAGACTTTGCACCACATAGCGGGCCGAAGGGGCAAATCGGTAATGGGTGCGATGTTCAACAGTCAGGCGCATCTTACTGGCCCCCGAAATAATAGGTTTCGGCGATTGCCGATGACAGGGTTTGATTGCGTTTCAGGAAGTCCGACAGGAATTCATGCAGGCCTTGGCTGAAAATTTCCTCCATCTGGCTTTGGGTCAGCAGTGAGTAGGTTTCCACAGCCAGACTGTGCACCGGGCTTCGTTGTCCGTAATGGCGGGCCAGATGTTCCAGATGGTTGGTGATCTGTTCGGAACAGTGGGCCAGCGACCGCGGGCTGAACGGATTAAGGATCAGGAAGTGCGCGATGCGATAGGGGGAATAGTCATCGCGATACACCCAGTGGAAGGCCCGCAAAGACGATGCCGCCCGCAAAACCGTTGTCCATTGGTAATTATCGACGCCATCGCCAACCATGCTGGTTTCCGGCAGCAGGACATAATATTTCACGTCAAGCAATCGTGCGGTGTTGTCGGCGCGTTCGATAAAAATCCCAAGACGGATGAAATCGTATCCGTCGTTACGCAGGATCGTTGAATCGGTTGCCCCGCGAAACAGTGCACCCTGCCGTTTGACCCAGTCGATGAATTCCGGCAGGTCGGTTTTTGCAAGGTTATGCATTGCCGTCCGGCGCAGTTCCATCAGGGCATTGTTTAATGCTTCCCACATTTCAGCGGTGATGGCGGTGCGCATGGCGCGCGCATTGGCACGTGCATTTTCAAAGCAGTTCAGGATCGAAGACGGGTTGTCGCGATTGAAAATCAGGTAATCGGTGACCTCGGCCTGACGAAGCGGCATATCGGGATCATAGCCCTGTGCGCAGCCCGATGCCGAAAGAACCGACGCCCATTCGGACCGGTTGCCGTCGCCTGCGGCCGGCATCAGAGCCATGCGATAGCCCATTTCCATCAGTCGGGCCATGTTTTCGGCCCGTTCCACGTAACGGGACAACCAGAAAAGGTTGTCAGCTGTACGACTAAGCATGTGTGACCTCCCTTTTCCTAATCAGCCATGATCCATGTGTCCTTGACCCCGCCACCCTGCGACGAGTTCACGACAAGTGATCCTTCGCGCATGGCCACACGGGTCAAACCGCCCGGAGTCAGGCGAATGTCATCGCCGACAAGGCAGAAGGGCCGGAAATCGACATGCCGTGGGGCGATGCCACTTTCAACGAAGGTCGGACAGGCGGAAAGGGCAAGAGTTGGCTGGGCAATGAAATCACCCGGATCGGCCTTGATGCGTTCGGCGTAGGTGGCCTGCTCTTCCTTGGTGGAAGCCGGGCCAACCAGCATGCCGTACCCGCCCGAACCGTGGACTTCCTTGACGACCAGTTCACCAAGATTTTCCAGCACATATTTCAGATCATCGGGATTGGCACATTTCCATGTCGGGACATTGTTCAGGATCGGTTCCTGCCCAAGGTAAAACCGGATCATGTCCGGGACATAGGTATAGATCGCCTTGTCATCGGCGACACCGGCGCCGGGGGCCGAGCAGATGGCAACCCCGCCTGATCGATAGACATTCATCAGTCCGGGAACGCCCAGCACGGAATCGGGTCGGAAACAGAGTGGATCGATAAAGGCATCATCAATCCGGCGATAGATCACATCAACCCGGGCGGGCCCGCGCGTTGTGCGCATATAGACGCGACCTTCGGACACGAACAGATCCTGACCTTCGACAAGTTCAACACCCATCTGGTCGGCAAGGAAGGAATGTTCGTAATAGGCGCTGTTCATCGCACCCGGTGTAAGGACCACGATATTGGGTTCGCGATCACACCGTTTGGGAGCAATGCTTTTGAGCGTCTTATGGAGCATGTCCGGATAGCTTTCGACCGGTTCGATCCGTAATTTCGAAAACAGTTCCGGGAACATCCGCATCATGATTTCGCGGTTTTCGAGCATGTAAGACACGCCCGACGGGGTGCGGCAGTTATCTTCCAGCACATAGAAATCATCAGGCCCGACGCGCACGACATCAACCCCGACAATGTGACTGTAAACCTTCCGCGGCGGATCAATGCCGATCACGGCCGGTTCAAACGCGGCGTTTTTAAACACCAGATCGGCGGGGATAATCCCGGCCTTGATGATTTCAGCGTTGTGATAGACATCGTAAAGGAAGGTGTTGAGCGCGCGTGCGCGCTGCTTGACGCCGCGTTCAAGCTTGCGCCATTCCGTGGCGGTGAAAATGCGTGGAATAAGATCGAACGGAATCAGCCGTTCCGGATCGCCACCTTCGCCATAGACTGCGAAGGTGATGCCGATTTTGCGAAAGAGTGTTTCTGCCTCAAGTCGCTTCTGCTGGAGGGTCTCGGGCCCGCTGGCCTCCATCCAGTCAACCAGTGCGCGATAAGGTTCGCGTACTTCATCGTTCATCATCATTTCGTTGAACATGCACACTCCCCTTGCTTATCCTTTGATTAAAGGCGGTGTCGCAAGGGGCGGTCAAGCATGTTCACGGTTGAAATGATTCTTTTTTCGGCAAAATAAGGGTTTGATGAAAAATTGAACTGGCGTGTTTTGTTGATTGCGTAAAAAACGGGCGCTTTACAGTTCGGTTACGGTTTTGCCGGCCGCAAGACATGGGTGTGATCGGCGGCATACAGGCGGGAATCGGTGAAATCCTTACGCCCAAAGACCTCGCCCACCATGATCAGGGCGGTCCGTGTGATGCCGCTGCCTTTGACCTTGGCGCGGATATCGCCAAGCGTGCCGTGGATGAATTGCTGATCGGGCCAGGTGACGCGATAAGCAACCACCACCGGGCAATCTTCGCCGTAATGCGGCACCAGATCACGGACAACATTGACCAGATTATTGACCGACAGATGCACCGCAAGTGTCGCCCGCGAACGGCCAAGTTCGGCCAGACTTTCGCCTTCGGGCATGGCGGATGACCGCATGGCAGTGCGCGTCAGGATCACGGTTTGCGAAATATCAGGCAGGGTCAGTTCGGCGCCCAGTTCGGCGGCGGTGGCGGCATAGGCCGAAACGCCCGGCGTGATGTCATAGGGAATGCCAAGGTCATCAAGCCTGCGGATCTGTTCGGCAATCGCGCCATAAATTGACGGATCACCGGAATGCACGCGCGCGACATCCTGCCCTGCGGCGTAGGCCGTTTCAATTTCGGCCAGGATTTCATCAAGGTTCATTGGCGCGGTATCAATCACGCGTGCACCAAAGGGGGCGGATTTGACGATTTCCTCGGGCACGAGCGATCCGGCATAGAGACAGACCGGACATTTTTCGATCAGTTTAAGCCCGCGAACGGTGATCAGATCGGGGGCGCCGGGACCGGCACCGATAAAATGAACGGTCATCAGTTTGCCTTATCGTTTTTGGGGTCATTCTTGGAGTTATCGAGGCTGTGGACGGGTGCATTGGCTGCGTCGGGGCCCTTTTTGGCATAGCCACGCGGGGTATAGACCCAGCTGTTTTCACCGCGTGTGATATGGCGGCTGTTACTCGATCCGACCAGAACGGTGGTCAGCATATCGACCATGTCGACTGCAAGTTTCGCAAGCGGAACGACCGTGATTTCCTCGTCCGGGCGACCAAGCTGCCGACCCAAAACAACTGGTGTTTCCGGCCCGCGGTATTCAAGCAGGATATCACGCGCCTGTGCCAGAAGATCACGGCGGCGTTTGGATACCGGATTATAGAAGGCAATGACAAAATCACCCTCGCCCGCGGCCTTGAGGCGGCGCAGGATATCTTCGCGCGGGGTCAGAAGGTCTGAAAGCGATATCGCGCAGAAATCATGCCCCAGTGGCGCACCGATCCGCGATGCGGCGGCCTGAAGGGCGGAAATGCCCGGCGATACCTGCACGGCAACGCGGTTCCAGTCAGAACGATTTTCGCGATCAAGCAGTTCGAACACAAGTGTCGCCAGCGCGTAAATCCCGGCATCGCCGGACCCGATCAGGGCGACGTCCCTGCCGGTGGCGGCCAGTTCAAGTGCGTGTCGGGCACGGGCTTCTTCGGCACCAAGGTCGGAATGATGGCAGGATTTGCCGTCAATCAGCGGTCCCAGCAGATCAAGATACATCTGATAGCCGACAATATCGGTGGCGCGCGAAATCAGGCGACTGGCTTCGGGGCTGCGCCAGCCGGGCTGTCCAGGGCCGATGCCGACAATCGACAAACGTCCCTGTGGACGACCGGATTGCATCGGGTCGATATCATTGCTGGCAAGCCCGATGGCACAGGTGGCCCGTTTTGATTTCTGTTTCGAAACGATCAGAGTGCCGTCCTTGCCGACCATGGCAAGTGCCGCGCCCTCGGCAACGCCGTGGCAGCCGGTTTCGGCAAAGACAATGTCGGACGGATTGGCAAGGCGGGGGGCTTCGGCTTCCAATGTTTCAGCGTCATAAAAACGTGCCGGGACGCCCAGATGATCGGCCAGTGCGTGAACAGCGGCTTCATCGGCCTTGAGATCGATGGATGCCACGCAGGCAACGCTTTGCGCGCTCAGGCCATTTTCGGCAAGAGTTTCGGTTGCGAGTTTGATCAGCTCGTCCGGTTCACAATGACGTTCGCATCCGACGCCAAGCGCCAGAACCGGCGGGTGATAGACAATCTCGTGATTGTTCCTGTCGTCGCTATTCATTTCCATCGCCTTGGCGGTGGTGCGAATGATGACCTTGCCGGTGTCGCTGCGTTCGATATTGCTGTTGGTCAGCCAGGCCGCCGATCCTGCCTCGATCTCGAACCGGGCGGTTTCACCGGCCAGAAGGGCGGCGGTGGCAGGTTTGGCGTTCTGTGGATTGGCAAGATGCCAACCCACGGGTGGTTCATCAAGGGCCAGTCCCAGCATCGCATCGCCCGGCGTGGTGATCGCCGCCTGCCCTCCCAGCCGTTCGGCCAGATCGCGTGCCAGCCGATTGCCGCCATGATGCCCGCCCAGAAGCGGAATAAAGGTGCTGCCAGCTTCGTCGACGGCGATAACGGCCGCATCCTGCCATTTGCCGGCCAGAAGCGGCGCCAGTGCGCGGATCAGGATGCCCGATGCGCAAACACCGATAATCACATGATCGGCTGAAAATGTTTGTTGCAGATGTGTAATGGTATCGTCGAACGCGACATCGACATCACTTGCCGAAACGCGCGTGCGCAGGCCGTGAACCGATGCGCCCTGCAGATTTGCGGTAATGCGTTTGGCGGTGGCAAGGGCGCGCTGTGTCAGACAGATGACCGCAATCGGCGCAATCGGGTCCGTCGGCAGGATCGGGTTGGTCGTGCTGGCGTCGGGGGAATTCGGGGTCGTCATCGCCATGCATCTCCGCGACGGTGGATCAGGATCATCGAGAAATAGGGTGCGATGGTATCTTCCGGAAGGTCACCAAGCGGGACCATTTTCTGGGTTTCAAGCGTCGCGCGTTCGATATAGCGCGCCCGGCCGGTCAGGCCAAGTTCTTCGATCACCTTGCGGACCTTGGCGAAGTGGCGGCCAAGTTTGATGATGGCGGCCGCATCGGTATCGCCAAGCTGCGCGCGCAGCCGTTCTTCGGATAAGGGTCCCGGAATGACCTGCAACACATCGTTTCTGGCGGCAAGCGGTGCGCCAAGCTGGGCGGCGCAGGCCATCATTGAACTGACACCCGGCACGGTTTGAACCGGATGTCCTGCCTCGGCCAGGCGGCCAAACAGATACATGAAGCTGCCGTAAAAGAACGGATCGCCTTCGCACAGGACGGCAACGCTTTTTCCGGCTTTCAGATATTCGCCGATTTCAAGGGCGGCGGCATCATAGATCGGGTCGGCGGGCTGGCCCATGGTGATGCGAATGGCAATTTCGATCCGGCCATCGGGGACATGCGGGGCGACGATCTGGCGGGCCAGACTGGCACCGTCTTCGAGGGCGGGATAGGCAATCACATCTGCCTTTTGCAGGATGTTATAGGCTTTGAGCGTGATCAGGTCGGGTTCGCCCGGCCCGATGCCAAGGCCATAGGCCGTACCCGCCACGGGCAATGCGCTGGCGGGTGTGGTGGCCGCGTCGCTCATACTTTTACTCCGACATAGTGGGTGACGGGGGCAAGGTTGCTCCAGCCCCTGAAACTGCCGCGTGGAACCAGCCGGGAAACCGACAGGCGCGACAGGGTGCCACCATTTTTATTGTAAAACCGTAATAATTCTTCTTCGCCTTCCAGCGTGACCGTATTGGCCACCAGCCGCCCATGCATCGGCAGGATATCCCAGCACCGATCCATCAGACCGGGGATCGTAATACCACCGCCGACAAAAATCGCATCGGGTGTCGGGAGCTGATCGGCGAAGGCAATTGCGTCCTCGATTGCCTTTTGGCGGATGACCAGATCGGGTGTGCCAAGGCGGATGGCATTTTTGCCGATCAGATCGCACCGTTTTGCATCGCGTTCAATGGCGATGGCCTGACCGCCAGCACGCATCCATTCAATGGAAATCGAACCGCAGCCGGCCCCCAGATCCCAAAGCATGGCGTCGCGCCATGGCGCAAGGGATGCCAGTGTCTGGGCGCGAATTTCCGATTTGGTGATCATGCTGTCATGGATGAAGGCATCATCGGGCAGACCAGCACCATTGCCCAGAACGCGGCTTTTGGGCCCGGCCACCAGATCAATCATGATCAGGTTCAACGGATCGACCGGTTTGACATCGGGCATTGAGGTTGCGGTGGATTGCCATGTCTGTGCGGTTTGGGTGGTGATGCGTTCCTGTGTGCCGCCCAGCCGTTCGCAAATCGTCATTTGGCTTTGATCGTAGCCGGCTTCGCACAGCATAACCGCCACCAGTGCAGGGGTACTGCCATCGGCACTAAGCGCGATCAGTTTACCGCGCGGGTGCAGGCGCGATCGCAGGATTTCCGGTTCGCGCCCGTGCAACGTGATCACATCGCATTCGGCAAGTGCCCAGCCCATGCGGGCGGCTGCCAGACTGATGCTGGAGGGATGCGGGATTACGGTAATTGATTTGGAGCCGAAATAATTGACAAGTGTGTTGCCGACACCAAACAACATCGGGTCGCCACTGGCCAGGATAATCGGGTTCTGATCAAGGCAATCCTCGATCAGGGGCATATTGGCTTCGAACGGGGTAATCCAGCTGTTCTGGATGGCAATATTTGATCCGGGCAGCATGGCGATATGGCGTTTGCCGCCAAAGATCACGCTGGCGGTTTCAAGTATCTGACGGGCAATCGTGCTTAGTCCGTCATAACCGTCTTCGCCAATGCCGATCACGGTGATCTTGCCGTTCAGGGGCGATTGTTCGTTCATTTGCCATCCCCTTTGTCAGCGCCGCTGGGGTTTGCGGTCGTGCCATCCGGTGTCTGCCCCGGCGCTGCAAGGCGCGCCAATGCGTTGAGCGTTGCCGCGGTGACTGCGCTGCCGCCAAACCGGCCGCGCAATGTGGCGAACGGGATGTCACCGGCATGGGCAATCAGGGCTTCCTTGCTTTCCTCGGCCCCGACGAAGCCCACCGGCATGCCGATGATCAGTGCTGGTTTCGCCAGACGGTTCGAAATCAGAGCTTCGAGCAGATGAAAAAGCGCGGTTGGTGCATTGCCGATGGCAATTATTGCACCATCGATATGATCTGCCCAGTATTCGATGGCAGCAGCCGACCGTGTGGTGCCAAGTTTGCCTGCGCGTTCATCATTGCCATCTGCATTCAGTGTGCAAATGATCGGATTATCGGCGGGCAACAGGCGGGAAATGATCCCCTGACGGACCATTTCCGCGTCACACAAGATCGGCTTCCCCTTTTGCAGGGCGCCTATTGCAGCAGGTGCGACATTTTCGCCAAATGCAATTTTATCTGCAATTTCAACCATGCCGCAGGCATGAATGATCCGCACGGCAACCGGACGCAATTCTTCCGGAAAGCGGGCGAGATCGGCTTCGGCTTCGATGGTTGCAAAGCTTTGCCGATAGATTTCCTGCGGGTCCCGCAGATAGTCGAACATCGCCGCGCCTTTCGCAAAGGAACGAAGGGCGACCGGTCAGGAGCCGGTCGCCTTGTTGACATCATGGGCATGATCGTGGGCGTGGTCATGTGTATGGCTGTGCCCATGATCGTGTGAATGCCCATGTCCGTGATGGTGCCCATGACCATGTCCATGGCTATGTCCATGACTGTGGCCGTGGCTATGCCCGTCTGTACCGATCCCCATCACATGGTGATGATGGCCGACCTGGGCTGTGCCGACATCACCTTCGAACCCGATGATCTGTTCGCGGTATTTGCACAGCTGACAGTTCATGTTGTTTTCGCCGGTATCGATCTCGGCCAGACGTTCGGCAAAGCTTTCCAGCACCAGTGGATGATCGCGCAGATATTCCGCCTTGATGAATTCGACATCGGGGAATTCGGCGGCAACTTCGTCGGTGTGGGTGTAAATCCGGTCGATCAGGATGCCCGCAAACAGGAAATACGGGAAGACTACCACGCGCTTGTAACCAAGCTTCATGGCTTCGCGCAGGCCAGCATTGACGCGTGGATGCGCAACACCGGAATAGCTGATTTCGGTACGACCGAAACCAAGGCCTTCCTGCAGCATGCGGGCGACCTTATAGACGTTTGAATTGGCATCCGGATCATTGGTGCCACGACCGACGACCATCAGAAGGGTATCCTTGCGCGTGATGCCATCATCAGCCGTTGCAAGGGCTTCTTCGATGCGATCAGCACTTGCGCGCAGAAGCTTGGGATCAATCGCCAGATCGCGACCGAATTTCACGTCGATATCAGGGTTTTCATGGGCGAAGTTGTTCACCTCGCTTGGCAGGTCGTTTTTGACGTGACCGGCGGCAAAAAGCATGCCCGGAAGCGCATAGATTTTCTTGTGGCCCATGGCTTTGAGTTTTTCAAAGCCGTCACGCAGGATCGGGTGGGCAAATTCGAGAAAGCCGCTTTCGACATCATAATCGGCCAGATGGGTCTGCTTCATTGTTTCAACCATGGCGTTGAACTGTGAAACAGCGCGCTCATCACGCGAACCGTGTCCGCAAATCATTACGGCGCCTTTGGGGGACATAAAAGGCTGCTCCTTTGTCTCTCTCGTGTTTTTGTGCATGACGGTCACAAACCGCCACGGTACCCGATGCCACCCCCGTTTTCACCGATTGGACTGCGGAATGCAAGCCGCAGCTGATTGAACAATGGTCGCGAGGGCAGACAGGAATGGAAATACAAACTGTTGTGGTCCGTTTTACAGACGTTTGCAGATGTTGTGGTGATGCACCTTGCCGTCCGAAACGCGGATAGGGATGGGGACGGCTTCCTGACGTCGGATGTTAAACATGATAGTCAACATTGTTATGAAGAAAAAATAAAAAGTATGAAATTGCTTCTACCAAAGCCCGGTCGGATTGGCAAATCGTGCCGTTCGTTCAGACGGTTGCCCGTTTAACATCGTATGAGCATTGACGGAAATACGTGCGCAACGCACATTGCCGCAATGGAAACCGCGATCCTTCAATTTCTGATCCCGCAGCCCGGTTTTACGGGCCCACTTTTCACCGTGCTGGTACTGGCGCTGGTGCTGGATGCCGTTTTTGGCGATTTCCCGTGGCTGTTCGGGCGGGTGCCGCATCCGGTGGTCTGGGTTGGCAATCTGATTGCGTGGTTTGATAAACGCCTGAACAAACCGCGATATGGCAACAGTGATCGCTTTTTACGCGGAAGCCTTACCAGTCTAGCGGTGATTGCCTGTGCGACGGTGTTTGGTGGCGTTATCCAGCTGATATCCTCGTTTGGTGGTATTTTCCGGTTTGCCGATATTCTGCTGCTTGCCATCCTGATTGCGCAAAAGGGGCTTTATCAGCATGTCAAAGCTGTCTCTGTCGCGTTAAAGCGCGATGGACTTGCGGGCGGAAGGGCGGAGGTTTCGATGATTGTCGGGCGCGATCCGCAATCGCTTGACGAGGCCGGGGTCAGCCGGGCGGCGATTGAAAGCTGTGCGGAAAACTTTTCGGACGGGGTGGTCGCACCGCTGTTTTGGTATGTGCTGGGCGGGCCGATCGGGCTTTGTGCCTATAAGGCGATCAATACGCTTGATTCGATGATCGGTCATCGCAGTGACCGTTATCTTTATTTTGGCAGGTTCGCGGCCCGGCTTGATGATGTTGTGAACTTTATTCCGGCACGGATTGCCGGTGGGGTGATCTGCCTGGCCGCCGTGATAGGCCGCAAAACTTCCGGTGCGCATGCGTGGAAAACCATGCTGCGCGATGCGTCAAAGCACAAATCGCCGAACGCCGGATGGCAGGAAGCGGCTTTTGCCGGGGCGCTTGACTTGTCGCTTGCCGGGCCGCGCCAATACGGCGCGGAACTGGTCGAGGATCCCTATATTGGCGATGGCAGGCGGGATGCCGATGCCAGCGATATCGACCGCGCACTTAAGCTTTACACCACGTCCTGCATTCTGAACGCTACGTGGCCGATATTACTGAAGATGATCTGGGTTGGGCTGGACTAGTCTTTGCCCTGATTGATGCGCGCAATGGTGGAGGTCGTCGAAAAACCGTCGGCGAGATTGGCCAGAACGACTTTGCCGCCGTACCCCTGAACGATATCTGCGCCGACAACCTTGTCGATGGTGTAATCGGCACCCTTGACCAGAATATCGGGTTTGAGGGCCTCGATCACAGTGATCGGGGTGTCTTCGCCGAAAATCACCACACCGCTGACGGTTTCAAGAGACCCCAGGACAGCCGCACGGGCGGCTTCGGATTGCACGGGTCGTGCTTCGCCCTTAAGCCGTTTGACCGACGCATCGGAATTAAGCCCGACAATCAGACGGTCACAATTGGATCGCGCCTGTTGCAGAAGGCTGAGATGGCCCGGATGCAAAAGATCGAAACAGCCATTGGTGAAGCCAACCTTGTATCCCTTGCGGCGCCAGCGTTCGACACGATCCACCATGCGGTCAAGCGGCATCAGTTTGGCTTCGCCGATCATCAGGTCGTGATGATGCAGGACAGAAACCAGCTCGTCCGGATAAACAACAGCCGTGCCGATCTTGCCAACCACAATGCCTGCCGCGACATTGGCAATGCGGGCTGCATCGGAAAGCGACGCACCCCCGGCAATCGCCGAGGCAAGGCAGGCAACAACCGTGTCACCGGCACCGGAAACATCAAATACTTCGCGGGCCTCGGTTGGAAGGTGAATGGCCTCACCCGTGCTGGTGACAAGCGTCATGCCGTCCTGGCTTCGGGTCAGAAGGACGTTTTCAATGCCGCATTCGGTGATGATTTTGGTGGCCGCGGCAATTGCATCCTCATCACTTTGAATGTCGATGCCGGTTGCGGCCTGGGCTTCCGCGCGGTTCGGAGTGACGACCGTGGCACCGCGATAGATGCTATAATCCGTACCCTTGGGATCGACGATTACCGGCTTTCCAGCCTTGCGCGCGGCGGCAATGGTTGCGGCGACAACGTCACCATGCAGAACACCCTTGCCGTAATCGGAAAGGACGATAGCGCTGACATCGGGGGCCAGTTGTGCAGCCAAAGCCGAAAGGTTGCTGATGGTTGCCGCCGCAAGCGTTGCGGTAGTTTCGTTGTCAGATCGCAACAATTGTTGTCCGCCTGCGATATAGCGGGTCTTGATCGTGGTCGGGCGGTTGCGTTCAATCTGGATATAGGGTTCGACGCCCTTGTCATTGGCGACATATTCCATGACCTCGCGGCCCGGAAGATCATCACCGACAAGTGACAGGAAACGGACCGATGCGCCAAGGGCCGTCGCATTGCGCGTGACATTGCCCGCCCCGCCCAGCATGGCGCTTTCGCGTTCGACCCGAATGATCGGGATCGGTGCCTCGGGCGAAATGCGCGTGACCGAGCCATATACGAACCGGTCGAGCATGACATCGCCGATGCAAAGCACCTTGGCATTGGGCAGCTGTTCAACCAGTTGGGCCAGATGGCTAAGATCGGTCATGTTCGTATCGTCTTCTGTTCGTTAAGTCGAAGGTGTTTGGTCGGCTCAGGCTTTGGTCAGGCCAAGGGTATGTTCCAGCGCGCCAACCAGCATCTGCCCGATCTGGATATGCATTTCCTGAATGCGGGCGGTGGTGTTGCTGGGCACGATCATTAGCGGATCGCACAGATCGACCATCGCGCCGCCGGTTTTACCGGTCCATCCGGTGGCGATCAGCCCCATCTCACGCGCCTTTTCAAGGCCGAGATTGACGTTCCTGCTGTTGCCGGAGGTCGAAATGCCAATCGCGATATCGCCCGGCCGCCCTAGTGCCTCAATTTGGCGCGAGAACAGATAATCGAAACCGAAATCGTTACCGATGGCGGTCAATGCTGAGCTGTCTGTTGTCAGTGCGATGGCTGGTAAAGCGCGCCGGTCATTGATGTAGCGAACCGTAAATTCGGTTGCGATATGCTGCGCGTCAGCGGCCGATCCGCCATTGCCAAAGAACAGGAGTTTGTTGCCTTCATTCAGCGCATTGGTGCAGATCGATACCAGCTTTGCAAAGGGCGCACGCGTTGCTTCGCGGGTTTTGTCGACCAGATCAAGATGCTCGTCAAATTCGGCATCGAAGAAGGCATTGATATCCATGTTTTTGATCTCTGGAATGTTCGAGGCGATGAAATCGGGCTGAAACTAGCAGCTTGGATGATGTATTGCCATGACTTATCGTTGTGGAAAGCAGTGTTTGCGGCAATTGGCGGAACGTCAGAAAGTGCCCGTTTTTCCCGTTTGGTTTCAATTTATCACAATGATAAATACATAAGCTGTTAACAGGCAGCGAACTATTGTATTTCAATCGGGACTTTCCCCGCGCGTTGCACATTGGAAAATCTGGTCATCCTGTATGTCTGAAAGCACGTTACCCTCACCCGAAGCCTTTCTGGTCGATTATGTGCGGCGTCTTGAACGTCGCAAGGATGGCGTGGGGGCAATTCATGTGCATTTTTCAAAACTTCTGCCATTCAACCGGCGTGACCATCACATCCGCACGGCAATTGCATCGTTCGAAGACATCGTGCCAGAAGTTACCGGGCGCATCTTTACGCTGTCCAATCAGGATCTGATTTTTATCTTTGATGCGGCCGAGATTGACGAGGTCAATGCCGTCATCTTCCGGCTTAAATTCCTGTTCAATGACGATCCACTGATCAGTGATGGCAAGGATGAAAGTGGCGCACCGGCGACCTTTACCGACTATTTTGACGTTGCCCAGCAATACAAGGATTTCCTGCATCTGACCCAGACGCTTGTGCGATCGAACGCCAACCGTCCGCGTCAGGTCAGCAAGGCGGCCGAGCGCCATAACGATAGTCCTGATCTTGAAGACGGTCGTGCACCACTGACGCCGAAAATCCTTGGTCGTATCGACGAGGCATTGCGTCGTGCCGATCTTTCGAACCTGATGCGCCGACAGGCGATTTGTGCCGTTGTTGGTGATGCAAACCCGACGCCGGTTTTCCACGAACTGTTCATTTCGATCAAGGATTTGCAGCAGACGTTGCTGCCTGATGTCAATGTTCTGTCGAATCGCTGGCTGTTCCAGCACCTGACGGAAATTCTTGATCGGCGGATGTTATCCCTGCTTACGCGCAGCAATGACGCATCGGTTACCGGCTCGGTCAGTATCAATCTGAATGTTTCGACGCTGCTATCGCCGGATTTCCTGACGTTTGACAGCAATGTCAAAGCAGGCCAGCGCGGCACAATCGTGCTTGAGCTGCAGAAGATCGATATTTTCGCTGATCTTGGGGCGTTTTTCTTTGCGCGCGATTTTTGCCGTGATCGCGGATACCGGATTTGTATTGATGGCATCAGCCATCTGTCGCTGCCCTATATCAACCGCAACAAGCTTGGCGTTGATATGATCAAGATGATCTGGGACCCGGAAATGGAAAATCTGGACGAGGAACACGGCAATGCGATGCGTGAAGCGGTCGCGCAGTCAGGCGATACGCGTGTGATCATGTGCCGTTGTGATGATGAACGCGCGATCAAGTTCGGTCATGGCATCAATATCACCATGTTTCAGGGGCGTTATGTTGAGCAGCTGCTAAGCGAACGCACTAAAAAATAACGCCAGCAAATAGCTGGCGTCTTTTAATTCCGAAGTCAAAACGATTATGCACCGCAGCTTGCAACACCAGCCTTGGCAAAGGTTGCCATGCCGTTGTGGCATTCCGCTGATGCCCGCAAAAGAGGGATGGCAAGGGCTGCCCCCGATCCTTCGCCAAGGCGCATGCCAAAATCGAGAAGCGGTTGTTTACCCAGTTTTTCGATCAGGCGCTTGTGGCCCGGCTCGGCCGAGACATGCCCGATCATGCAATGATCAAGCGCATCGCTGCGGATGGCGGCAAGGGTTGCCGCAGCGGCGCAGGATACATAACCATCAAGAAGAACCGGCACCCGCTGATAACGAGCAGCAAGAATGGCACCGGCCATCGCCGCGATTTCACGACCACCAACACAGCGCAGAACATCAAGTGCATCATGCATCTGATTTTTGTGCAGGATGATGGCGTCGCCTACCACGCGTGTTTTGCGTTCAAGCGTTTGATCGTCAATGCCGGTACCGCGTCCGGTCCAGTCGGCGGCTGCACCGCCAAACAGTGCGTGGGCAATAGCCGCTGCCGAGGTGGTATTGCCGATTCCCATTTCACCGGGCACAAAAAGGTCGAGCCCCTTTTCGATTGCGCTCATGCCAAAGGCCATTGCTTCGGCACAGCCTTCGTCATCCATGGCGGGTTCTTGTGAGAAATCGTTGGTTGGAATTTCAAGTGCGACTTCCATCACGCGCAATTCGGCATCTACTGTTTTGCAGATCTGGTTGATCGCCGCACCGCCATTGATGAAGTTTTCCACCATTTGCTGGTTGACCTCGACCGGGAAGGCGGACACGCCCTGGGCGCAAACACCGTGACTTCCGGCAAAGACCGTGACACGCGGACGTGACATGTTCGGGCGTGAATTTCCCTGCCACCCGGCCAGCCAAAGGCTGATATCTTCCATGCGACCAAGTGCGCCTGCGGGTTTGGTCAGTTCGGGCTCGCGCGCGCTGACGGCGGCCTGTGCCTCGGTATCGACACCGGGCAATTCGGCCATCAGGGTGCGGATTTCATCAAGGCTTTGCGGGGGATGCTTGGGGTCGAACATGGAAAATCTCCGGCTGGCGGACGAGGATGCAAAGCGTCTTCTGCTTGGCTTCTGTCGCGCCCATGATTAGTCTGATTGCGTGCAAAATGCCAGTTCGAATATGGGAAATCACCCGTGACAAATGATCATAATCAAGCCGGAATGAAATCGCAAAGCCCTGATGACGAGGGCATTGCCAGCAAGATTGAGCACGACGAAGACATTTCGTCGCCAAAGGGACCGGTTACCGATTTCTGGCGGGCGCTGGCCCTTTTGAGCCGTGTTCCGGTTTCTGCAACATGTGACTTTCGCCCGGTTGCGATCGCGCGGTCGGTCTGGTGCTGGCCATTGGTGGGACTGTTTATTGCAGGTATCGCGATCATCCCGGCATATCTGACCGAAGTTCTCACCGGAAATGGCATGATTGCGGCCATTGTCGCGACGCTGGCACTGATCCTGTTAACCGGGGCGATGCATGAAGATGGTATTGCCGACTGCGCAGACGGATTTGGTGGCGGGCAGGACAAGTTGCGTAAACTTGAAATCATGCGTGACAGTCGCATCGGCACATATGGTGTTGTTGCACTTGTTTTATGCCTTGCGATGCGTGTTGCTGTTCTGGCGGCTGCGGGTGAAAGCGGCAGCATGGCCGCCATTCTGATTGTGATGGCGACACTATCGCGTGCGGCGATGCCGATTGTGACCTATGTTTTTGATCCGGCGCGTGAAGACGGGCTTGGCAAGGGAGCCGGACGTCCCGACATCAGAATGGTCGCGGCAGGACTTGCCGTTGCCTTGATACTGGTGGTGATTGTTGCAGGGGCATTGACCGCATTCATGTGTTTGGTTGCCATGATGGTCGGGGCATCGATCGTCGGCTGGATCGCCCGGCATCAGATTGGTGGCCATACCGGTGATGTGCTGGGTATGACGCAAATCATTTCCGAGCTATTTGTCGGCATTGCATTTATCGCAGTGTTGCAGGTCACTTGGTGATAAGATCATAAAAATACCGCCGCGCAAATTGACCGGCATTTCATGGATTACATTTTTCCTTGGGGGAAGAATGCAGAAGGCAGTGACGACGCGGTGGTGGCTTGTTCGCCATGCGCCGGTGACAAATCCGGAACGGCTTGTTTATGGTCGAAGTGACATGCCGGTTAATCTGTCGGATGAAAAAGCGTTGCGGGCCTTGGCGCGTCAACTGCCTCGCGAGGCGATCTGGGTTACCAGTCATTTGTCGCGAACGCTTGATACCGCGTTAAAACTTCTGGAACTGATGGATGAAAACATCCTGCCGACCCGTGAGACCGGGTTTGCCGAGCAGCATTTCGGTACGTGGGAAAAGAAGCACTGGAATGACCTTCCGAAGGGGGAGACCACACGTTTCTGGACGGATTTTGCCAGACAGCACCCCCCGAATGGAGAAAGTTTCGGGGATGTTGTCGAACGCGTCGGCCCGTTGTTTGACCGGTTGACGCGCTATTGGGCAGGGAAAGATATTGTCGCGGTTATTCATGGGGGAACGGTACGCGCGGCTTTGGCAAGCGCCCTTGGTCTGCCACTTGAGGCGGCGTTGTCGTTTCATGTCGATACACTCGGTTTGACGCGGATCGAACATATTGCCGGTGTCGATCAGCCTGGCTGGCGGGTAACCGGTGTGAATTTGCGCTATTAGACGATCTGGCGATTTTGGATGAAAAGAACCCCGCGCGAAAATCAGGCAGGGTATCTGTTTCAGGCTGATTTTCGCTGTTCGGTTTCACGCGAACCAGAAAGGGCGTATTCCGACAAAAAGCGATCTACCATATCGGCAGTGACATCGTATCTGCCACAGATTGACGCGACATCTTCGAGATAGGCTTCGTAGTAGGGAATAGGGCGGCTGCGCGATTTGCCGCGAAGCTCGTTGATTTCAGTGAAATCGGACGTGAATTCCGGTGCCTCTATCACCTGAATAATCGTGTCGTCGATGATGGCCGCTGGTTTGCCCTTGTATTTCTTGCCACAGGCTGAAAGCATTTTGCTGGCGGTCGGGATGGATATCCCCGGCTGACCCAGAAGCTGTGACATTTGATCCTCGTCGAAATCGTCATTTTCGAACAGTTCCACGAGTTTGGTCAGGTCACGGAC
Organism: Thalassospira sp. A3_1; assembly: GCF_017744215.1. Lineage (NCBI taxonomy): Bacteria > Pseudomonadati > Pseudomonadota > Alphaproteobacteria > Rhodospirillales > Thalassospiraceae > Thalassospira > Thalassospira sp. A3_1. Next base: position 1,339,279 of record NZ_JAGHQQ010000001.1, read on the forward strand.
CAGAAGCGAAAGCGCATTTACGCGAATGCCACGCGCATGCGACCAGATAATGGTCGCGACAACACCACAGGTCGGACGGCTGGCATAAATGTTTCGAACATCACGACGCGCCAATGATATTTCACCATTCACGGCATGATGTTGCAGGAATTCGGGAAAGGATTGATCATTATAGTTCAATCTATCAAGCAACCCGCGCCACATGTCTTCGCGTGATACGGTTTGCCAGGTTGTTGATTTCAGGTTCCGAATTCGTTGAATTTGTTCATGAATTGCCATTTGATCAGCAAATTTCCAATTAACCCCAAGAGTTGACCCGAAACCTTTTGCGGTTCCAGCATCCGGACTTTGTTTGTTTTGTAATGTTCGGCGATCACGCTGGCGGCTTTTGGCAGCTCTGATTCCAACGTGATAAAATTATGTTCTCCTAAAGAATAACCGCTCACAAGCAGTCAATTCTTACAAATACTGACCTTATGGCTAGGTCGGAGTTTGGGCTTTGGTCATAGGGGCAAAGCTGCTAGGTTCGGCGCTGCCGTTTGGTGATGGGAAACCGGTGTGATGCCGGTGCTGCCCCCGCAACTGTAACGGGTTGGGTGATCCGGGTGATGTGATGTCACCAGCCACCGGTAATGTTGATGCGTAGCCAACATGCCGGGAAGGCGGATTGCTTTCATGCCCGCAGCCAGGAAACCAGCCATCGGTATCCCTGTTCGCAAGGATATGGGGTAACGCAATCGGGCCTCGGTGGGAGGTCAAAGCGAAGGAAAACGGGTATGACCCAGAATATGGCTGAAAACAGCCAGCTTGCCGGGATCCATCTGATCCTTGGCGGTGCCAGATCGGGCAAAAGCCGGTTTGCCGAAAACCGGATCAACCATGCAGGCGGCGGTATCTATATCGCGACCGGTCGTGCGTGGGACGACGAAATGGCAAACCGTATAGAACTTCACAAATCATCGCGCGGCGAGATGTGGCAAACGATCGAGGAACCGCTTGATCTTTGCACGGTCCTGTCTGCCTGCAATAGTGATGGCAGCAAACCGGTATTGGTCGATTGCCTGACGCTTTGGCTGACCAATCTGATGCTGGAAGATCGCGATATCGAGGCCGAATTTGACCGATTATGCGACATCCTTCCTGGGCTGGACATTCCGGTTCTTCTGGTGTCGAACGAGGTTGGCTTCGGGATTGTGCCGGAAAATACCATGGCGCGCAGCTTTCGGGATCACGCAGGACGATTGCATCAGCGAATTGCCGAACTTGCTGATCAGGTGACGCTTGTGGTTGCCGGCATTCCGATGGCAGTTAAATAGAACAGAATTTATGGATTTAAGGACAATTGAACATGGCACAGCTTGGAAAAATCCCGGCAACAGTGATCACCGGCTTTCTTGGTGCAGGAAAAACCACGATGATCCGCAATATGCTGGAAAATGCCGGGGGTAAGCGGATTGCACTGATCATCAACGAGTTTGGCGATCTGGGTGTTGACCGCGAGGTTATTAATGGATGTGGCATATCGGGTTGTGCCGAGGACGACGTTGTCGAACTGGCAAACGGGTGCATCTGCTGCACGGTGGCCGATGATTTCCTGCCAACCATCAAGGGGTTGATTGATCGTGATACACCGCCAGATCATATCGTGATCGAAACATCCGGGCTTGCATTGCCAAAACCGTTGGTCAAGGCGTTTAACTGGCCGGAAATCCGGTCGCGCGTCACGGTGGATGGCGTCGTTGCCGTTCTGGATGGAGCGGCGTTGCGTGACGGGCTGTTTGCCCATGATCATCACGCGGTTCAGGCACAGCGCGAAGCGGACGACAATCTGGATCACGAAAGCCCGCTTGAGGAGCTGTTTGAAGAACAGCTCCATTGTGCGGATATGGTGGTTCTGAACAAAACCGATCTGCTGAGCGAGGCCGAAATTGCCAAGGTCGAGGCAGATGTCCGGGCCGAGCTGAAACGTCCGTCCGTCAAGATTATCGCAACCGCGCATTCAAAGGTCGAAAATGCTGTGTTGCTGGGTCTTGGTGCGGCAGCCGAGGACGACCTTGATAGTCGCCCGTCTCATCATGACGATGGTCACGAACATGACCATGATGATTTTGAAAGCTTTGTCGTGTCGCTTGATAATGTTGAGGATGCCGCAGCGCTTGAGAAGCGTTTGATTGATGTTGTGCGTCAGTTTGATGTGCTGCGGATCAAGGGGTTCCTTGATATTCCCGGCAAACCGATGCGTCAGGTCGTTCAGGGTGTTGGTGAACGGTTCCAGCGTTATTTCGACCGTCCGTGGGCGGCAACCGAAAAGCGCCGGTCGGAACTGGTAGTGATTGGCCTGCATGGTCTGGATCGCAACGCTATCGAAGCGGCCATCAAGGCGTCTTGAAGCGGCGCGTTCATGTTTGAACACTGAGATCATCCGGCTGCGCCAGTGCAGGCCGGGTGATTTCAGGACCCTGATATCCGAGAAAAGAAACGGAAGTTCCCGATGCATCTACTTGCCGCCCAGCCGGGACTGGTCACCGATGGAAGCGAGGCCGTCGATCTGGGGCAAAGCCCGGGCGATGTTGTTATCCTGTCGGCTGCAGAGTCCGAGCTTGCCTGTCTGGCGGGTGCGCAGGCACGGCTGGATGCGGGGTTTGGCAAGGATGTCCCTTCCCTGCGATTGGCGAGCCTTTTGCAGCTGGGGCACAATATGTCGGTCGATCTTTATGTCGACGACGTTCTGGCAGAGGCCAAATTCATCATCGTGCGTATTCTGGGCGGGCGAGGATATTGGGAATACGGGATCGAACAACTGGTCGAACTGGCCCTTCGCAACGATGTGCCGCTGGTACTGTTGCCCGGTGACGATCAACCCGATGCAGAGCTTCTGTCCCTATCGACGGTTAAGGGCAGCACATATCAGCAAATCTGGCGTTACCTGATCGAAGGTGGGCCGGAAAATGCCGAACATTTACTTCGTCTTATATATGAAAAGTTAAACCCGTCTGTCAGCTGGAACTGGAAACCGGCGGCACCCTTGGTCAAGGCCGGGTTGTACTGGCCGGGAAAAACAACGGCAAATCTTGAAGAAATTGAACAAATTTGGAAACAAAATCATTCTGTTGTTCCGATAATCTTCTACCGTGCGTTAATTCAGGCCGGTAATCTGGACGTAATTGATGCACTGGTTGAAGAACTTCAGACTAATAAACTAAACCCGTTGCCAATTTTTGTTGCCAGCCTGAAAGATCCGGTTGCTGCTGCCTTGGTCGAAGAATGGCTGGGGGCAACCAAAGCAGACCTGATCCTCAATACCACCGGTTTTTCCCTTGCGGTGCCGGGTATCGAACGCCAGAGCGGACCGTTTGACGGTGTAGACGCACCGGTTTTTCAGGTTGTGCTGTCGGGCGGTGGTGAAGCGTCCTGGCGTGATGGTGTCAACGGGCTTGCCGCGCGCGATATTGCGATGAATGTAGCATTGCCGGAAGTAGATGGGCGTATCCTGTCGCGTGCAGTGTCATTCAAGGGATCGGCGGGCAAGGATGCCCTGACACAGATTGATCTGGTCAAATATATCCCGGTACGCGATCGTGTTGCCTTTGTTGCAGAACTGTCGGCCAATTGGGTCAAATTGCGCAAGACGGACGCTCCGATGCGCAAAGTCGCGATGATCATGGCCAATTACCCCAACAAGGATGCGCGGCTTGGCAATGGTGTGGGGCTTGATACACCGGCCGGGATGATTGAGACACTGCGTGCGATGAAGGATGCCGGGTACAGGATTGACGACCTGCCGGAAAATGGCGATGTGCTGATTGCCGCGGTTAAGGCCGGGCCGACCAATGATTACAAGTCGCTGGCTGATCGGATTGTTCGGGTGACGATCCCGGTTGCGGATTATCGCGCGGCATTTGCCGCCCTGCCAGCGCGCATTCGCCAGCAGGTGACAGATGCCTGGGGTGATCCGGAAAGCGATCCGTTTTATCTGCCGGATCGGGCGGCGATTGCCCTTTCGATCCTGCCGATGGGCAATGTTGTCGTCGGGTTGCAACCGGCACGTGGATACAATATCGATCCGCTTGAAAGCTATCACTCGCCCGATCTGGTGCCGCCCCATAACTATTTCGCGTTCTACATCTGGCTGCGTCATCATTTTGGGGCGCATGCGGTCATTCATTTCGGCAAACATGGCAATATGGAATGGTTGCCGGGCAAGTCGTTGGCGCTGTCGGAAGAATGCTTCCCCGAGGCCGTGTTTGGCCCGACGCCGCATTTCTATCCCTTTATCGTTAATGATCCGGGTGAAGGCACACAAGCCAAGCGCCGTGCGCAGGCCGTGATCCTTGATCATCTGACACCGCCTTTGACGCGGGCGGAAAGTTACGGGCCGCTCAAGGATCTGGAGGCGCTGGTCGATGAATATTACGACGCAGCCGCGGTCGACCCAAGGCGGCTGCTGATCCTGAAGCGCGATATTCTTGAACTTGCCATTCGCATCGGCCTTGACCGTGACTGCGGGATTGAGCCGGACGAGGATGAGGAAAGCGCACTTGCCAAACTTGATAACTATCTGTGCGAGTTGAAGGAACTTCAGATTCGCGATGGTTTGCACATCTTTGGCAAAGCGCCGGAAGGCGATCTTTTGACCGACCTTCTGGTCGCATTGGCAAGATTGCCAAGGGGCGCGAGCGAGGGGCCGAAGGCATCGCTTCATCGTGCCCTTGCTGCCGATATTCTTGGTGATCCCGGTTTTGATCCGCTTGATTGTGCCTTTGCCGAGTTTTGGCCGGGCCTGAAGCCCGAAATCCTTGCGCGATATGATGTTGGTCCGTGGCGCACCACGGGTGATACGGTGGAACGGATCGAGCTTTTGGCGCGCGATCTGGTGCGCGGTGTGATCGCGGCCGATAGTGCATGGCAGCGGACAATTGAGGTTCTTTCCGATATCGAAACATCTATTCGTCCAGCGGTCACAGCCTGTGGCGATGCCGAGATTGCCGGATTGCTGCGCGGTCTTGCGGGCAAGTTTGTCGAACCGGGGCCATCGGGTGCACCAACGCGCGGTCGACCGGACGTTTTGCCAACCGGGCGGAATTTCTATTCGGTTGATACGCGGACGGTTCCGACCCCGGCGGCATGGCAATTGGGCTGGAAATCAGCCGAACTGTTGTTGGAACGGCATGTTCAGGATCACGGTGAATGGCCCGCGGCCCTGGGTCTTTCGGTTTGGGGCACCAGCAATATGCGCACCGGGGGCGATGATATTGCCCAGGCGCTTGCCCTGATGGGGGTACGGCCAACCTGGGACAGTGCATCGCGCCGGGTCACCGGGTTCGAGATTATGCCCGCATCCCTGTTGGGGCGTCCGCGCGTTGATGTGACGTTGCGCATATCGGGTTTCTTCCGCGATGCATTCCCCGGCTTGATTGACCTGTTTGACAGCGCGGTGCGTGCGGTGGCCGAACAGGCGGACGAAGCGCCGGACATGAACCCGATTGCGGTTCGGGTTACGGCAGAAACCGCTAAGCTGTGTGAGGCTGGGGAAAGTCACGATCAGGCACGGAAACAGGCGGCATTTCGCGTGTTCGGCGCCAAACCTGGTGCCTATGGCGCGGGGTTGCAGGCGATGATCGACGAAGAACTTTGGGAAGACGAGACCGATCTGGCGGATGCCTATCTGGCGTGGGGCAGTTATGCCTATGGCAACGGGGCAGAAGGCGAAGCGGCGCGTGATCTGTTTGAAACGCGGCTGTCGCGGGTCGATGCGATTGTTCATAATCAGGACAACCGCGAACATGATTTGCTGGATTCCGATGACTATTATCAGTTCGAAGGCGGAATGACATCGGCGGTTCGACATCTGTCCGGCAGGCAGCCGACGGTCTATCACAGTGATCACTCCCGCCCGGAAAGCCCGAAAATCCGAACTTTGGAAGAAGAAATTGCCCGTGTTGTCCGGGCCCGCGTGGTTAATCCGAAATGGATCAAAGGCGTGATGCGCCATGGTTACAAGGGCGCATTTGAGATGGCGGCGACGGTGGATTACCTGTTTGCCTTTGCCGCGACGGCGCGGTGTGTCGCAGATCATCATTTTGATCTGGTTTATGATGCGTATCTTGGCGATACGGATGTGCGTGAATTCATCAGGGATCACAATCCCGATGCGTTTTGCGATATTCGCAATCGTCTTCGCGAGGCGATTGATCGTGGTCTTTGGCAGCCGCGCCGGAATTCCGTATCAGTCGATCTGATGGGGAACGGCACGGCATAACCGGGCCTTGGCCGTCATCGTGAATCACGAGAATTTTACCGTTGAAATGAATAGTCGGAACAAACCGGGGAGTTGAAACGTTTCGTTTTCGCACCATATCTCTTTTAACCAAGTGTTAATCAATTGGTTGAGGGACGGGGCACACCTATCGAGCCGATAACCGCAAAAGACGGATCGGCAACAGAGTTAGGAGGCCACTATGGAAAGAACGAAACACGTTCGTTTGCCTGACTATCTGCAGACCCCTCTGCCGGTTCATGCCGGACATGCAGACATTGTCGATTTCCTGCTTGCTGATGCCGACCTTCCTGACTGGTTACGCGCCGATTTGCACGGTCAGGGTCATGACCGCCCGGCCCGCGGTGCGATCCGTTCGGTTCTTGACCTGCGTGAACGGTTTAACGGTGTTCATGCACCGGTCAGTATCGAAGAATTTCGTGATGGCCTGGACGAACTGGCGCGCCATCTGCCGGGACCAGATCAAACAGCCATCGAAATCGATGCCAAGGTGCGGATTTACTGGCGTTATCTTCAAGGTGTCGAGCGTCAGATCTGGCGGGCAACCATTTCAAGGGCTCATGTGGCGTTAAATCATTTTCCCGTGGTTCGCGAATTGAAGTTACTGATTGCGGATGTTGTTACGACGCGCAACTGGCTTGAGCGTCGGCTTGAAGTGATCGAAAAAAGTTTCCAGAAACCGGTTCATGCCCCGAATGATGCTGTGCGCAAGGCATTGTTTCGCCTGCGTCAGATGTCACCGGGTGACCGTTTACAATTGTTCAACAAGGCACGGATGCGCCGCCCCGAATTGCGTAATACCGACATGCGCGAGCCTGATAAATGGGCCGATCTGGTGACCGGCGATCTTGGATTGTCATCAGGTTGAAGTCGTAACAGACATGTCAGTGAACCGAACCCGGTGGGGTTCCGGGGGACCGCACCCGTTACGGGTGCAAGAGCGCGGTTGGAAACGGCCGCGCTTTCTTTTTGGGTGGTTGTCGATAGTCTGTCAGACGGGCAAACTCGCAAGATTGATTTTCCGGGGGTATATGGATGCGCGCGTTTTTTGCCGTTGCCGGTCTGGTTTTGCAATTTGGTGCGGGGAGCGGCATTGCGGCGGCGCATGACTGGCCAAAGGTCCCGAACGGGCCGCTGCATTGGCAGTTGCAGGGCGACATTGATATCGGCGGCAATATTCGGGTAACCGATAGCGATCTGTTTGAAACGACGACCAATCAGGTTCAGGAATGGCGCGAAGCCGGTATTTTCCCGATCTGCTACATCAATGTTGGCGCGGTCGAGGACTGGAACGACGATTATGCCGAATTCCCCAAGGATGTGATTGGCAACCCCTATTGGGGTTGGGAAGGCGAAAACTGGCTTGATATCAGCCGGTTCGAGCAATTCGCCCATATCATGGAGGCACGGTTTGACCTGTGTCGGGAAAAGGGTTTTCTGGGTGTCGAGCCGGATAATATCGATGCTTACGAAGCGGATGGGTCGAACAAGAAAACCGGGTTTGAACTGACACGTTCCGATCAGCTTCGTTATGTCGGATGGCTGATTGAGCAGGCGCATGCCCGCGGGCTTGCCACCGGGCAGAAGAATGCCGGCGGACTGGTTCCGGAACTGGTCGGCCGGATGGATTTTGTCCTGCTTGAATCATCATTTCGGTTTGGCTTCATGGATGCGTTTTTACCTTATGCAAAGATGAAAAAGCCGGTTTTTGCGGTCGAATATATCGAAGAAGGGACCGATCCAGACCGGTTCTGCCCTGAAGCCCGAAAATACGGTTTCCAGGGTATCGTCGCGCATCTTGAACTGGATCAGAAACCCGAAAACTGTCCTTGATCAGGGGCGCGCTTCGCCGCATTGTTCCGACAGAAATACAAAGGGATGAAGCAATGACCGACAACAACACGCCTGATACCGACCTGAATGCTCGCCATGACGAAAAAATGAAGAAGATCAAGGCCGCGCGCGACAAGATGATGGCGCAGAAGATCGACAAAAAGGGCCTTATCATCGTTCATACAGGCAAGGGCAAAGGCAAGTCGTCATCGGCATTCGGCATGGCGATGCGGTGTGTCGGACATGACATGAAAGTCGGCGTTGTGCAGTTCATCAAGGGTGGTTGGGAAACCGGCGAGGCAAAGCTTTTGAAGAAGTTTCCCGATCTTTGCGAATTTCACGCCATGGGCGCGGGCTTTACCTGGGAAACACAGAACCGGGTGCAGGATGTGGCACTGGCGCGTGAAGCCTGGAACAAGGCGCTTGAGATGATGCGCGACCCAAGCTTTGCCATGGTGATCCTTGACGAGATCAACATCGTTCTGCGCTATGATTTCCTGCCGCTTGATGATGTTCTGGCAGCGTTGGCGGATAAACTGCCCGACCAGCACGTTGTCCTGACCGGCCGAAATGCGCCCGATACCCTGATCGAGGCGGCGGACCTTGTGACCGAGATGACCATGATCAAACATCCGTTCCGCGAACAGGGCATCAAGGCACAGATCGGTGTCGAGTTCTGATCTGCGGCTTCGGTGGATAGCCAGATACAGGAAGGTTTTGAAACCGGAATGAGTGCGCGCCCTGTTCCTGCTTTGATGTTGCAAGGTACCGGTTCGGATGTCGGCAAGTCCCTGCTGGTAGCCGGGTTATGCCGTGCATTTGCGCGGCGCGGGCTTCGGGTGCGTCCGTTCAAGCCGCAAAACATGTCCAACAATGCGGCCGTGACCGATGATGGCGGTGAAATTGGCCGGGCACAGGCGTTACAGGCACGAGCTTGCGGGGTGCCCACATCGGTCCACATGAACCCGGTTCTGCTGAAACCGCAAAGTGACATCGGCGCACAGGTCGTGGTGCAGGGCAAGGTCCTGACCAGTGCGAAGGCGCGGGATTATTACCGGCTGAAACGCGATTTGCTGCCGCGTGTGACTGAAAGCTTCGACCTGATGGCACAGGACGCCGATCTTGTGCTTGTCGAAGGTGCAGGATCACCGGCTGAGGTTAATCTGCGCGCGGCTGATATTGCCAATATGGGCTTTGCCGAGGCGGCAAAAATCCCGGTGGTGCTAGTGGGGGATATTGATCGGGGCGGGGTGATCGCATCGATTGTCGGCACGCATGCCCTGCTGTCCGAAGGGGACCGTCACTGGCTGCGTGGTTATATCATCAACAAGTTTCGCGGTGATGTCTCGCTGTTCGAGTCTGCCTTGCAGATCATCCGCGATCAAACGGGACTTGAATGTTACGGTATCGCAACATATTGGCATGGGGCCAATCGCCTGCCTGCCGAGGATGGTGTCGCGCTTGAAAAAGCCGGACGTTATGTGCGGGCCGGTAAGGGTGGAAAACTGATTAGGATTGCAGTGCCGCATCTGCCGCGGATTGCGAATTTTGACGACCTTGATCCGCTGGCGGCCGAGCCGGATGTCGAACTTCTGATCATTAAACCGGGCGAGGTTATTCCGGCCGATATCGACCTTGTGCTTTTGCCTGGAAGCAAATCGACCACATCCGATCTTCGTTTCCTGAAAGAGCAGGGTTGGGATATCGATATTCTGGCGCATTACCGTCGGGGCGGTCACGTGATTGGCATTTGCGGCGGGTATCAGATGCTGGGACGCATGGTCCATGATCCCGACGGGATCGAAGGTGCGGCGGGATCAGAAGCCGGGCTTGGATTGCTTGATGTTGAAACCGTGATGGGCGGTGACAAGACGTTGCGTCAAACCGCCGGGCTGGCGAAACTTGGCGGGGTTGCGGTCAATATTCCGGTCAGTGGCTATGAAATCCATATGGGCGAGACATCCGGGCCGGATCGCGACCGAAGCTGGCTTTGTCTTGAAGGCGGGATTGCGGATGGCGCGCAAAGTGTGAACGGTCGTGTTGCAGGCTGCTATTTGCATGGTCTGTTTGGCAGTGATGCGTTCCGGTCGGCCTATCTGGCGGGGCTTGCCGGGCGGTTGCGTGATGGCAGTGCCGATTTCGAGGCCGGGATTGAAGCAGCGCTTGATGAACTGGCCGATCATGTCGAAGCGTGTCTTGATCTTGACGGGCTTTTGGCGTTGGCGCGAAGCCGGTCGGATTGAACGGATGACAAAAAGCGCAAGATTGGTGCTGTTTGGCGCGACAAAGCCTTTACATTGGCGCATTTGCGTGGTTTGAGAGAATTTGAAATTCCGGTCCTGTAATGAATGGCGCACAGACGCCCTATGGTATCAAACCGCCATATGCGGCCCGGTTTGCAAAACGTTCATCCTTGGTTGGGTATCTTCAATTCCATGCGTCAATTACATCATTTCTGGCTATCACCGTTTTCGCGCAAAGTGCGTCTGGTTCTGGCCGAGAAGAAGCTTGAATTCGAGCTTAAGGCAGAACCTGTCTGGGAGCGACGCGACGCGTTTCTGTCGCTGAACCCGGCGGGCGAAGTGCCTGTTCTGGAAGAAGAAGACGGCACGGTCCTGTGCGATTCAACCGTGATCTGCGAATATCTGGATGAAGTTTATGCCGACACCCCTCTTTTGGGGGCGGATGCCAAGGAACGTGCGGAAATCCGCCGCCTTGTCGCATGGTTTGACGGCAAGTTCAACCGCGAGGTCACCGATCATCTTCTGGGCGAGAAGCTGTTGAAACGCTTCTTTTCGACCGGCACGCCGGATACCAAAATTTTGCGCGCCGGGCGGACCAATGCGGCGTATCACCTTGACTATATCGGCTGGCTGTTTGAGCGTCGGAACTGGCTGGCGGGTGAACATCTGACCATGGCCGATATTGCAGCAGCTGCCCAGATTTCCGTGATTGATTATATGGGTGATATCAACTGGTCAAAACATCCGCGCGCGAGGGATTGGTATATGCGGATCAAAAGCCGCCCTGCGATGCGCGATATTCTGGCGGACCGGCAGGCAAGCTTCCCTCCATCCCCGCATTATGCCGATCTGGACTTTGAATGACGGGTTCTTCGAAGGTCGACAGCTTTTACCCGCAAGGTGGCCTTAACGCCGCCAGCTATGACCTTCGTGCCGACCTTGATCGCAAATTATTCGAAGATCCGATCCCGTTTTATCGTGATATTGCCTTCAAAACCGGTGGTCCGGTTCTTGAACTGGGCTGCGGGACCGGCCGGATTACTGCCGCCATTCGTGAGGCCAGTGTTGGGGTTGAAGGGCTTGATCTTTCCGATGCGATGCTGGCACAGGCGCGCGCGAAATATCCCGACATGATCTGGCACAAGGGCGATATGTGCAAATTTGATCTGGGGCGGCAATTTGCCCTGATCATTATTCCGTTTCGCGGATTTCAGGAAATCACTGATGGCAATGATCAGCAGCGATGCCTTGCCGCGGTCTTTGCTCATTTGCGGCCGGGCGGAATGCTGGTTCTTGATCTGATTGATCCGGATTTACGTTATTGTCTGCCGGAAGGTGACCCGGAAAGTGTTGAACTGCCGCTGTTTCCGATGCCAGATGGCGTTGGTGCGCCAGACAGCCGATTGCGGATCACTGCGATGGAACGAACCAGCGATCCCCTGACCCAGCGGTTTGAAGAACATTGGCGGTTCGAGGAAATTGATCTTACGGGCAATGTCCTACGATGCGAGGATTGCTGGCATCATATGCGATGGGTTCATCGCAGTGAAATGCGGTTGATGTTGCAGATTTCAGGATTTGTTTCGATATCGGAATTTTCTGACTTCAAAGGTAATCCGCCGCGTTATGCCGCCAATCAGGTCTGGATGGCAAAACGGCCGGACTGATGTCCGGCCGTTTTATTTAAATCCTGCGCAACCTAATTCCCGGAGAACTTTTGGGCACCTGCCAACGCTTCCTGACGTTCGTTTTCGGGCAGGGGAACAAGGCCGTTATCAGCCAGCAGGCCTTCTTCGCCAATCACGGCGTCCGAGGTATAGGTTGCGACAAATGCACCCAGCGTGCGGACCAGTTGCTGATGATCGTCCTTTACATAAAGGTAAAGTGCACGCGATCCCGGATAGCTGCCATCCAGAATGGTGTCATAATCAGGTGCAACACCATTGATCGGAATGCCCTGCATGGCTTCACGGTTGCGATCAAGGTTATTGAAACCCATCACACCATAGGATTTTGGATCTTTTTCAAGTTTGCTGATCACCAGTCGATCATTTTCACCTGCCTCGATATAGGCACCGTCTTCGCGGATGGTGCGGCAAAGCAGGCGGAAGCTTTCAGGATCGGTCGATTCGAGGCTTGCGATATCGCTGAATTCGGCACAGCCCTTATCCATCAGAAGCTGTCCCATCAGGTCTCGCGTGCCCGAAGTCGGCGGCGGGCCGTAAACGCGGATCGGAATGTCTGGCAGGTTGGCGTCGATATCGGACCATTTGACATGCGGGTTCGGAACGCTTGCCCCCTGAACCGGAACGGTGCGTGCCAGTGCCAGATAAAGCTGGCGGGCCGACAGCGTCATTGTCGGAGCTTTACGTGATCCCAACAGGACGATGCCGTCATAGCCGATTTTGATTTCGCTGATATTGCGCACCGAATTGGCGGCACAGATGGCGGTTTCCGAACCGGTTATCTGGCGCGATGCATCGACGATGTCGGGATATTCCGAACCGATTCCACCGCAGAACAGTTTGAAACCACCACCCGAGCCGGTGCTCTCAACCACCGGGGCCGGTTCACCGGTGGTCTTGCCGAAATATTCGGCGACCTTGGTGGTCAGTGGAAAGATCGTCGAAGAACCGACAATCCTGATCTGGTCGCGGGCCTGTGCCGTGCTAGCGGCAATCATCATCGTTACGGATGCGGCAATGGCGGTCGTGGCAATCAAACGACGCATGGGGTCCCCCGGCTGAAAATCTGGCGATATGGTCCCGAAACCGGCGGGCACATATCAAATGCGGATCAGAACCTATTCCGATCCGGTCTGAACATCCATCTTTTCTATATTCGCTCTTGCCGCATCAGCGACAGGGGTTCCGTTTGAATTTTCTATGACAGTTAGATAATCCTGACGCGCAAGATCGTTATTTTTGGCAATCCGATGCAGGTTTGCACGTTCGAAAAGCGCCTGAATATTGTTGGGGGATAGTTCCAGAGCGCGTTGAATATCGGTCATGGCGAGGTCGTAGGTTTCCAGCATACGCCATGCCGTGCCACGATAGATCAGGGCTTCGACATTGTCTGGATCAAGATCAAGCGCATTGTTCAGATCGTCGATCGAGTCCCAATACTGCCCGGCCATGCCCAGAACCATTGCCCGATCAACCCAAAGGGTTGGATCGTTTTTGACCATGTCCAAGGCACGTGATTGATCGCGCCAGGCAAACTCAAGATTGCCAGCCATCATCCAGCTTTGCCCGGCTTGTGCCAGAAGCCCGGCAACGACCTGTTGGGGGGATGTGCTTTCATCGGCAAGTGCATCAAGGCGGGTTGCGGCTTCTTCGTATTTTTCAAGCGCAATCAGCGCGACCGCGACACAATGCTTTGCCGGTTCCCCGCCACCCATATCACGCCATGCAATGGCACTTTCAAACCCGTCTTCTGGTTTGAGGCGAGCGAGTTTCAGGCAGTCCTGATATTGCCTGGCGTCATCGGCACTCATATTTGTGCCTTGTGCCAAGGCCTGTCTTTGCGTGCCAAACGAAACCAGCATCATGCCAAACAGGGTCATCGCAACGAGTGATGATGCGCGCAAGGTTTTGCGTGCAAACAGTTCAGACATGGTAGGCCTTTCAGTTTGGCGTCAGTTTTAAAAGCGACGAGGCGTTGGCCAGCATACGGGTGTATTGCTCGTACCGACCAGAACCTGTTTATCAGGTCCGCATTGCAAATCATGAAAGCGGCAAGAAAATGATTGTGATTTCAAACTTTCCGCAACATGGTCCGGAAAGCTTTTGTCATGGCCGACCGGGGCCGATAGTGTTCCACGCTTAGAGATAGTCTCCCCGGCATATGGATTTGATAATGACCGAAAAGCTGTTTTGCTTCGGATTGGGATTTTCAGCACGCCTTGTTGCCAATCAGCTGCGCGAGGAAGGCTGGAAAATAGCCGGTACCACGCGCAGTGCGGAAAAGGCTGACGCGTTGCGCGCGCAGGGGATCGAGCCCCATATTTTTTCCGATGACGTGCCGGTGGCCGATATTCGTGCGGCCCTAAAAGATGTCACCCATGTCCTGATTTCGGTACCACCGGGGGGGAATGGTGATCCTGTTCTGGCCCATCATGCCGGTGATCTTGCCGCCCTGCCCGGTGGAACATGGATCGGATATCTGTCGACAACAGGTGTTTATGGCGACCGCGATGGTGCGACCGTTACCGAAGAAGACGACCTGATACCAAGTGGCAAACGTGGTCGCAGACGGGTGGCCGCAGAAAAGGCATGGTTCGATCTGGGGCAACGTCATGGTCTTTGCGTGCAAAGTTTCCGATTGGCCGGAATCTATGGGCCGGGGCGCAATGCACTTGAAACCGTCCGGTCGGGCCGGGCGCGACGTGTGGTAAAGCCCGGACAGGTTTTTTCTCGTATCCATGTCGAGGATATTGCCCAGACGGTGCTGGCATCAATCCGGTGCCCGAATGCCGGTGCAGCTTATAATGTATGTGACGATGATGCCGCCCCGCCGCAGGATGTAATTGCTTATGCCTGTGGTTTGCTTGGCATGGATCCGCCAACGGAGGAGGATTTCGAGACAGCCAATCTGAGCCCAATGGCTGCAAGCTTTTATGAAGATAACAAGAGGGTGGCCAATGACCGGATCAAGTCCGAGCTTGGTGTGAAGCTGCGTTTTGCCGACTACAAGGCGGGTTTACTGGCGCTACATGACGAAATATTGGCTAAAATCAACGGGGCCGGGACAGATACGCTTTAAAAGGGCATTGTTGACGCACCCTGCGGGTCGTATATAACCGCTTAGGAATTTTGATCGGGCCGATATCCGCATTTGGCCCTGATGGTACCCAGCGCCGGATCGTGATGGCGGGATCATCGCCACATCGTCGGCCGGCAAGGAGAGAGCAAGCATGGATCGTCGTATCGTAACCGTTTTTGGCGGCACCGGATTTGTCGGGCGTCATATCGTCAAGCGTTTGCTTGAGCGTGACTTTATCGTCCGCGTTCCGACCCGCAGCTTTGAGCGCGTCAAGAAACTGAAGCCGATGGGCTATCTTGGGCAGGTGGTTCCGGTACATTGCGATGTTCGCAATGAAGAGTCGATCAAAGGCGCGATCGAAGGCTCCGAAGCGGTGATCAACCTGTTGGGCATTCTGTATCAGCGCGGCAGCAGCAGCTTCATGAATATCCATGTCAAAGCCGCAAAACGTATTGCCGAAGAAGCCAAGGCCTGTGGTGTTAAAACCTTCCTGCACATGTCCGCCCTTGGCGTTGATAAGAATCCGCATGCGCTTTATGCGACTTCGAAACTGGCTGGTGAGAAGGCTGTTCGCGCAGCTTTCCCGGATGCAGTGATTTTCCGCCCGTCGGTTATTTTTGGTCCGGAAGATAATTTCCTGAACCAGTTTGCCACCATGGCGCGTTATTCCCCGGTTCTGCCGGTTATTGGTGCGCCGGGCCTGCCGAAGGTCGAACTCGATAAAGGCAAGGTCGACATGCTTGGCGATGGTGGTCCGAAATTCCAGCCGGTCTATGTTGCCGACGTAGCCGAAGCGTTCGTAACTGCACTGGTCGAGGGCAAATCTGCTGGCAAGACCTATGAGTTGGGTGGGCCGGAAGTATACAGCTTCATGGGACTTCTGCGCGATATGCTGCAGATGACTCGTCAACGCGCCATTCTGATGCCCGTACCGTTCTGGTTGGCATCGATCAAGGCGTTCTTCCTGCAATTCCTGCCTAAGCCGCTTTTGACCCCGGATCAGGTTCGGTTGCTTAAAACCGACAATGTCGTTTCCGAAGGTGCTGAAGGTTTTGCCGAACTTGGTATTACGCCCAACAGCGTTGAAGCGATTGCGCCGACCTATCTGAAACGTTTCTGCCCGCCGCGCAAAAGTGGTGAATTCCGCCGCTTTGTCTGATCGGATGTTGTTGCAGAAGTGATAAAAAAGCCCCGCCGAAATCCATCGGCGGGGCTTTTTCTTTGGGTCTCGGCTAACTAACCGGCGCGAACGCGGGCGACAAAGTTGTTCGCCTCGTCCTGAAGGCGATGTGCCTTTTGCAGAAGTTCTTCGGCCGTGTTGCGGGTCGAACCCGAGAGGTCCTGAACCGCTTCGGCGGCACGTGAAACATTAAGCATGTTTTCTGATACGTGACGTACACCATTGGCTGCTTCTTCGGAACCGCTGGCAATTTCGGCGGTGGCGGCTCCCTGTTGGCGCATGGCGGCTGCGATTGAGCTTGAGATCGTATCGATTTCGCCAATGGTCTGGGCGATGGTCGAAATCATTTCGACGGCTTCGGTGCTGACCGCACGCATTTCATTGATCTGCTTGCCGATATCCTCGGTCGCGCGCTGTGTCTGGGATGCCAGGTTTTTGACCTCGTTTGCCACAACGGCAAAGCCCTTGCCTGCATCCCCGGCACGCGCGGCTTCGATGGTCGCGTTAAGAGCCAGAAGGTTGGTTTGATCGGCAATGGTTGTGATCAGCTCGATAACTTCGCCGATACGATCCGCGGTTTCGGACATCTGGCGAACAGTTTCATCAGATTTGCGGGCTTCGGAAACGGCAGAGCGGGAAACCTCCTCCGCCTTGGAAACCTGTCGTTCAATTTCTGCAATCGATGCAGACAGTTCTTCGGTCGCGGAAGAAACCGAACTGACATTCTGGGAGGCATTCTGGGATGCTTCGCTGACTTCGATGGCACGATGAACGTTGTCACCGGCATTCTGCGCCATGTTATCGGCGGCATCGCGCATATCGCCAACCTGTGACAGTAATTCGGTGACAAGGCCGTTGACCGAGCTTTCAAAGCCGTTCGCCATTTCGAGCAAAGCCTCGCGACGCTGTTCTTCGGCACGGCGTTCGGCGGCCTTGTTTTCCTCGCGCAGTTTTTCGGCGTCGCGGGCATTTTCGCGGAAGGTTTCAACAGCTGCAGCCATATCGGCAATCTCGTCGCTACCACGATCGGAAACCGGTGTTTCAAGATCGCCATTGGTCAGCCTACCCATCGCAGAACTTAACCCGATAAGGCGGGCCAGCAGGTTACGTTGCACATACAGCCAGATGATCAGGCCAGAAATGACGATTGCGGCCACGGCTACACCGATCATTGCCTTTTCTGCGGCGCTGATCGTGGTTGAAACATCGTGGTTTGCATCGTCGATCTTTGCGCGCATATCGCTCAGAAGACGGTCGGCTGTCGAACCGATTGCTTGCGATGTTGCAGTTGTTTTTGCCAGCAGTTCATCAAGCGATTTTTCGTCCTCGATTTCCTTCTGGCGCAGGCTGAACAGGTTATTGCCGTTATTGGGATTAAGGCCGTTTGAAATTGCCGTAAAGGCGGCTTGTGCCTTTTCGCGTGGCGTATTGAGCGGGATTTCAGCGATGCTGCTTTCCATCTGGGTCAGGACGGGGCCGGACCAGAACTTGATGCGATCAAGGTCTTCCTGATTGGCAGCTGTTGCCGTCATGCGGGCCAGATCGGGGATTTTCAATGCTACGGCACGCAGTTCCGCCATATTCTGCGACGTCAGTGCATCTTCGTCGAGAAGCTTGTCGAGCATTTCAAATGCTTTGTCGGATTTTTCCGGATCGCCGACCAGCCCGTAAAGTTCGCCTGCATTATTGGTTAACTGCATGTTGGCATTGGTTGACAGTTCGCGGGCAATCAGTTCAACGGCATTCGTCGATGTGACGACGTCGCCCAGCATGGCGTTATGAGCGCTGCGCGTGTTGAACAGACTACGCATGGTGTCCTGTAACAACCGGATATTGACGATCATTTCACCGGTCTGGCTGGAAAATTCGTTCAGAATCGTACCGTCAACGCCATGCATCGCCAATGTTGCGATCTGGTCGTTCATGACATTTTCGGTTTCATCAAGATTTGCGGTGGCGGCCGCGACCTGATCTTCGTTGCGCGCGCTGGCGACGGCGCGCGCCATGCTGATGACCGCGTCGCTGCGGGAATAGAGTTCCTGGCCGGAAATCAGGGCCGGGATAGCATCATTCGCAACGATTTTCTGCTGTTGTTCGGTAATTCTAAAAGAAAACACCGCCATAGCGGCGGCACATACGGCGAGCAAGGCAATTGGCACAATCGCCAACATCAACCTTCCGCGCAAACCAATTTTGCCGGTCATTACAGTTCCCACTCATGGAATTCAGGGTGTCGGCGGCTATTTTTGCCGTTCTCGACTGATAATTCTGGACCGCCCTGAAAGGTCCATAGTTGGGATTAGGAATATCGCCGAAAATCAGACACTGGCAAGAGTGTTTCTGACTTTTTCAATTATTTCATATATGGCCTCAGCCTGTTCAACCGGTGCCGCACCGGGACGTTCTACCATGATGATCGGGATGTTCAGTTCGCGTGCCGCAAGAATCTTGGCCTCTGTAGCCGACCCGCCGCTGTTTTTACTGACAATCACATCAATTTCGTAGCGCTGCAAAAGTTCGATTTCGCCTTCGGCGGTAAAGGGACCACGCGCGATCAGCCATTCACCGAATGCAAGGTTGAACGGATCCTTGGGGGACTCGACAGTCCGGACCAGGAGCCATGTTTTTTCCAGTCCTTCGAAATGGGCAAGATCCTTGCGCCCGCTTGCGATCAAGGCGCGTCTTCCGTGGTCGGGCAGGATTTGGGCTGCTTCT
This sequence comes from Thalassospira sp. A3_1, assembly GCF_017744215.1. NCBI lineage: Bacteria > Pseudomonadati > Pseudomonadota > Alphaproteobacteria > Rhodospirillales > Thalassospiraceae > Thalassospira > Thalassospira sp. A3_1. The sequence continues at coordinate 1,358,291 of NZ_JAGHQQ010000001.1, forward strand.
TGAAGGCTTCTGACCATGATCCAGCGGTCTTTATCCGTTTTTTGCCATGCAGATCGCTGAAACTGAATGCAGGGCGTTGCCACCGCGTGACAGGCTTGGGCAATGTGACTGGATATCTGGGTGGCATATGGGTGTGTTGCATCAATCACGAGATCGATTTTTTCCGAACCCAGACAGGATATGATGCCCTCGGCCCCGCCAAATCCGCCAATACGGACAGGGATGCCGTCTGGTAATCTTGGTGCGCTGGTGCGACCGGCAAGAGAAAGCTGCAGACGCACATCCGATCCGAATTCCTGCAACAGATCAGCAGCAATACGATTGGCATCCCCCGTACCGCCAAAAATAAGAATGTTTAGCGGTGTAGCTGTGCTTCGTGGGGGGATCATGTGTTGCGGGCCTGTTTTTGTTAATTTTAAAGGTTCGGGTTTGTCGCTTTGGCAGGAAGAAAGGCGTCAAAATCGCCATGTCCGGCACGGGCAACAATCCTGCCAGCGCGATCAACGACGACAATTTCGATGGCGGAGGCACCGTCGATTGTTGCGCGGGCAGCTTCAGCGGCCTGAAGGGCAATGGTTCGTGCTATGTCAACGTTTCGGGATGTGCAAAGTTCCAGAACCTGCTTGGCAGTATTGGCGCTGGCAATTTCGGATACGAGACCGGTATCACCTCCAAGCGTGGCAACGGTTTCAGCAAGTTTTTCGAAATCGACTTCGGATCGGCTGCTATGCAAGTCCATATGTCCCTGTGCCAGTTTTACCAGTTTGGCAAAGCCGCCTGAAATTGTGACAAATTCGACCGGATGGCGACGCAGATATTTCAGCATGCCGCCAACGAAATCGCCCATATCAAGGATCGCCTCGTCCGGCAAACTGTAAAATTGCCGAATGGCAGCTTCGGACGTTTTGCCGGTGGCCCCGGCCACATGTCTGCGACCGGTGGCGCGCGCGACATCAATGCCGCGATGAATGGAATGGATCCATGCCGAACAGCTGAACGGGATCACAACGCCGGTGGTGCCCAATACGGAAAGCCCGCCAACAATTCCAAGCCGCGGGTTCCAGGTTTTCAGGGCGATCTCCTGCCCGCCGGGAATGGAAATTTCAATTTCGACATCGGTAGTTGCGTTAAACCGGTTTGCCAGTTCGACGATCTGCTGTGTCATCATTTCGCGCGGTTTGGGGTTGATCGCGGCTTCGCCAACCGGGATTGGCAGGCCGGGTTTCGTAATCATCCCGACACCGTCGCCTGCACGGAAAGTGATGCCTGAACCCTGTTTTCCATGTCGGATTGTTGCGATGATTTCCGCGCCATGGGTGACATCGGGGTCATCACCGGCATCCTTTATCACACTTGCCCGCGCCCAGCCTTCTCCTGTTTCAGCCTTGATCAGGCTAAAGGAGGGTGTTTCGCCCCGGGGAAGGGTGATGGTGACCGGATCGGGAAACTCACCAGAAAGCAGGGCTTGCCACGCCGCACGGGTTGCGGCGGTGGCACAGGCCCCCGTTGTCCATCCCTTGCGTAGTGGTCCGTCCGGCTTTCGGGTCATGCGGCAGGTGATCCCGGTTTATGGCTTTGAATATCTGGGTTAACCATTATTATGGCTGCATGCTTTTTTGTCAGAGTTTCTCTATTAAACATTAAAATTGATGTGATATCAGATAAATAACGAGAAAAATACGGACTAATATGTTGGACCTGACGCCCAGATGCTGTTTAACATATCCAAACGATCCGGTCCTGCACAGATGGACCAATTGCCCGAGAGATAAAGAATTCCGTAATGACGACACTTGGTCTTGATTTTCCGGTATTTGAGCCGGGTTGGGTTTGGCTGGTCGGCGCAGGACCGGGGGACCCCGGTTTGCTGACGCTCCATGCCGTCAATGCGATGCAACAGGCAGATATCGTTGTCTATGATGCGTTGGTTGATGACCGGATTCTCAATCTTTTGCGTTCTGATGCCAAGCGTGTTTATGCCGGTAAACGTGGTGGGCGCCCGTCCTCAAAGCAAACGGATATATCTCTGCAGCTTGTTGATTATGCCAAGCAGGGGTTGCGGGTCTTGCGTCTTAAGGGTGGTGACCCGTTCGTGTTTGGCCGCGGCGGTGAGGAAGGTCTGACGCTGGTTCAACATAATGTACCGTTCCGGGTTGTACCGGGTATTACGGCCGGTATTGCCGGTGCTGCTTATGCCGGGATTCCGACAACGCACCGTGATTGCAATTCATCGGTAACCTTTGTCACGGGCCATGGTTCGAGTGGCGAAATGCCTGATAACATCAATTGGGCTGCCCTTGCCAAAGGTGCACCTGTATTGGTGATGTATATGGCGATGAAGCATTTGCGTCGTATTTCATCGGAACTGATGGCCAATGGACGATCCGGTGACGAGCCGCTTGCGGTTATCAACCAGGCGACCACGCCCAATCAGGGTATTCTGATCTCAACACTTGCCAATGCGGCTGACGATGTCGAAAAGGCCGGTGTTGAACCACCTGCGGTCTGCATTCTGGGTAAGGTGGTTGATCTGCGTGATCGGTTGAACTGGCTTTCACCGCAGGATGACGTCAAAGCAGTGCGTCATGTGCCGTTCGAACAGGTCCTTGATCTCATTACCGTGCCGAGTGATCCGACAGCTTCGAATTCCTGAGCTTTGAATTGATCTATATCGTTGTTCCTATCCGGTCTGGACGTCACAATCAGAACAACTGATTAATCCGGATGGATCATGGACGAACAACAGATACTGATCCGCATCATCGAAAGCGGCTGGGCACAATGCGCCACTGTCCTTCAGGAGGACAGCGGTGTTTTGGCGACGGCACTGATTGCGGGCCTTGTCGGCAGTGCCACCCACTGTGTCGGGATGTGCGGACCATTTGTGATTAGTCAGATCACGTCGCGCATGGAAAAGCTGCCGCTTGAGAAAATGAGCGAGTTTCGCCGGCTGACCGGGGCCGCGCTTTTGCCATATCAGTTTGGCCGATTGACGACTTATACGCTGCTTGGCGTGATAGCTGGCTTTTTTGCTGACAGCATCACAGTGCTGACCAAAGTCTGGTGGTTGGGACCTGTATTGCTTTTGTGTGCAGCGATGTTCTTTCTGGTTTTCGGGGTGATCGGTTTGGTTCCTCATCTTGCCGGACTGTTTTCAGACATGACAGTAGGAAACACTACGGGTGCATGGTGGAACCGGATGGTTGGTGACCGCATCAAACCGTTATTTGGTGCGCCGTTCGGCTGGCGGGGTTACCTGTTAGGCATGATGCTTGGGTTTATCCCATGTGGCCTGATTTATGGTGCGCTGGTTCTCGCGGCCGCAGGCGGCAACGCATTGACGGGCGGGTTTGTCATGGCGGTATTCGGGCTTGGCACTGTGCCGATGCTGTTTGCAACCGGTGTGATCGGCCAATATGCCACCAGACGGTTTCGTGCTTTTATGGCCCCGGTTGGGCGGGGGCTTATGGTCGTTAACGCTGTCATCCTTGCCATGTTGGCATTTCATCAGATCGGATAATTTTGAGAATTCGCAATGACGTCATTGTGAGCCGTGGCACAGTTACGGGTCTTGCATGATCGTTTTGCGGATTTATAGTGCCCGCAAGACAGTGGCTTATTTATCCGGTTGATTGGCGCAGGCTCGTAATCCCGGAACAGAAGGACAGGTAACGGCGTGAGCAAGAAAACACTTGTGATCATTCTGGCGATTGCGCTGGTTCTCGGTATTGGTCTGACCTATCGATTGATGATGATGGGATCGGAAACGACGTCTTCCGGTTCGGGGGCTGCGGCGATCGGCGGGCCGTTTGAACTGGTTGACCAGAATGGCCAGACCCGCACTGAACAGGATTTCCGCGGGAAATACATGCTGATTTATTTTGGCTATACCTATTGCCCGGATGTGTGCCCGACCGAATTGCAGGTGATGGGCAATGCGCTTGATGCACTTGATCCAGAAATTGCCAATGAGGTAACGCCGGTTTTCATTTCGGTTGATCCGGAACGCGATACGGTTGACGCGATTGCGGCCTATGTTCCGCATTTTCACGAACGTATGGTTGGCCTGACCGGAACGCTTGAACAGACTACGACCGCCGCAAAGACTTTCCGTGTGTACTACGCCAAGGCATATGCCGATGGGGAATCAAAGGATTCGGATGCCTATCTGATGGATCATTCATCTTTTGTGTATCTGATGGGACGTGATGGATCATTTATCCGTCACTTTAATTACGGAACAGCCCCGGAAGATATGGCCAAGGGCATTGCTGAGGTCATCAAAAAGAACGGATGATCCACCGTTTGTGTCGGGATCAGTTTGTGCGGCATTCAGGGAAGCCGGAATATGGAACTATCTGCAGCGCAGCTTCCGGGCCTGATAATTGCGGCACCCTCGTCAAATAGCGGCAAGACGGTTCTGACACTTGGTCTTTTGCGGGCTCTTGCCAATCGGGGTGTTCGTGTGGCGGCGGCAAAAACCGGACCGGACTATATCGACCCGGCATTTCAGGCCGCGGCGTGCCGAGAAAAATGTATCAATCTTGATCCTTGGGCGATGTCAGGCGACCAGCTTGCTGCGCTTGCCCGACGGCAGGCCGGGGACAAGTCCCTTCTTCTGTGTGAAGGTGTGATGGGCCTGTTTGACGGGGCGGCGGACGGCAATGGATCGACTGCCGATCTTGCGGCGATGATGAACTGGCCGGTTGTGCTGGTTATTGATGTCAAGGGGCAGTCGGTATCGGCTGCCGCGGTGATCGCCGGGTTTGCCAGTTTTCGCAAGGATGTGAAGATTGCGGCTGTGATCCTTAATCGGGTTGGCAGTGATCGGCACCGTGTGATGATCGAAACGGCGTGCCGCGAACATCTACCGGAAATTCCTGTGATCGGGGCGGTCCGGCGCAGTGATGCGTTATCGCTGCCCGAACGGCATCTGGGCCTTGTGCAGGCAGGAGAGCATGACGCGCTTGATGCGTTCCTTGATCAGGCGTCCGGGATTATTGCCGAGGACGTGGACCTTGATCAGTTGATCGGCCTGGTAAGCGGTCGGCAACTATTAGCGGGGGCTGGTAATGTTTCGGATGCGGTCATCGGTATCCCGCCATTGGGGCAGCATATTGCCATCGCGCGGGACACAGCCTTTGCCTTTGCCTACCCGCATCTTTTTGAAGACTGGCGCCGTCAGGGCGCGGAATTATCGTTCTTTTCCCCGCTAACGGATGAAGCCCCCCACAAGGAGGCTGATGCCGTCTATCTGCCCGGTGGTTATCCGGAACTGCATGGTGAACGATTGGCGAGAGCAGGGAATTTCAAAGCGACCCTTGCGGCGATGGCAGCCAAAAATGCCCCGATCTATGGTGAATGCGGTGGCTACATGGTGCTGGGCGAGGCAATGATTGATGCGTCAGGCCAACATCACGAGATGCTTGGGCTTCTGCCACTTGTCACGAGTTTTGCGGATCGCAAACTGCATTTGGGATATCGGACACTGGTTTTGTCCGAGGCGACAGCTTTGGGGGCGATTGGAACGATCTTGCGCGGGCATGAGTTTCACTATGCCTCGACGATCAAAGCCGAAGGTACGCCCCTTGGCAAAATGGCCACAGCAACTGGTGATGATCTTGGCTGTGCCGGTTTGATGAAGGGAAGTGTTTTCGGCTCGTTCTTTCATCTGATCTGCCAGTAGCTTCGATTGGCGATCTTTGCGGTTTGGAAGTCCGCCATATGCTACAATCCAACAATAATAAAATGGTGCCGGACGAGAGAGACGATGAGAGAGCCAACGCATGAAGCGGAAAACGCCCGGTTTTGGGAATCCAAAACGCTGGAGCAGATGACGCCGCAGGAATGGGAAGCCCTTTGTGACGGTTGTGGCAAGTGCTGCCTGCACAAACTTCAGGACGAAGATACCGACTTTGTCTATTACACGTCGGTTGCCTGTCGGTTGCTGGATTGCGAAACCTGCAGCTGCAAGGATTATCCCAATCGAACGCAGCATGTCCCTGATTGTGTGCAACTTTCGCAGGAGAATGTCACGACATTGTCCTGGATGCCGTCAACATGTGCTTATCGTTTGATGGCTGAAGGAAAAGGGTTACCTGACTGGCACCCACTTATTACAGGGCGTTCAGATTCAACTATCTCGGCCGGAATGTCTATTAAGGGAATGGTGATCTCGGAGGATGACGCCCACCCTGATCTGACCCGGTATATTGTAAAGTGGCCCGCTTGAAGGTATGACCTAGAGTAGATACGTCTACGCCAAAATAGGTGGTTGATTACTTCTTAAGTATAGGTATCCTGCAAACCGAACAATTGTGCAGAACAAGCGCAATTGTTCGGTTTGTTTTTATGTATGCCTATAAATGACCGGGTTTGCAGTTAGAAATCCGGACAGCACAAGGAAGATATCCGGATGGGTTTTGCGTCACTTTTCAAGAATGGCAGTTCGAACGAGGGGCAGCAGATTGTAAATGCGCTCAGCTTGTCGATGGCTGTCATCGAGTTTTCAATCGATGGTAAAATTCTGACTGCCAATGAGAACTTCCTTAAAACGATGGGGTTCTCGCTTGAGGAAATCGTCGGGAAGCATCATTCGATATTTGTTCCGCGTGAAATCAGCAATGGCGAAGAATACCGGAAATTCTGGGAACAGCTTCGCAACGGCAAATTTTCGTCAGGTGCCGTGCCGCGTGTGCGCAAAAATGGCGAGATGATCTGGCTTGAAGCGACTTACAACCCGATCTTTGACAAAGACGGAAAGCCGACAAAAGTTGTTAAGTTTGCAACCGACATTACAGCGCGACGCATTGAACGTGCGGTCCTGCAAAGTGTATTTGATGCGATGGAAAAATCGCAGGCTGTGATCGAGTTTGACCTGAACGGCATTATCCTTAAGGCAAACAAGAATTTTCTCGATGCCATGGGATACAGACTTGATGAAATTATCGGCAAGCATCATAGCATGTTTGTTGCGCCAGCATATCGTGACTCTGCCGAATATCGCTCGTTCTGGGAAACCCTGAAAACCGGGAATTTCCATACGGGCCAATTTAAGCGTGTCGGCAAGGGTGGCAAGGAAATCTGGATTGAAGCGTCCTATAACCCGGTTCTTGATCCGGTTGGAAAGCCTTTCAAGGTAATCAAGTTCGCAACAGACATTACCGAGCAAACCCGCCTGTTGCTTGAGCTTAAAACCATGATTGATCAGAATTTTACCGAGATCGATAGCAACATTGCAGCCTTGGGCAATTCGGCAAGTCAAAGTGTCAGCACGTCCGAGGAAACATCGCAAACGGTGCAGACTGTTGCGGCCAGTGCGGAGCAGATGGCGGCATCGATTGCAGAAATTTCTCGCAGCATGGCGCAGTCACGTGATGAAACAGAGCGCGCGTTTGATCAGACGATCAGTGCCAACAATTCTACCCAGCGAATGGCGGAAGTTGTCGAATCGATGGGCAGCATTGTTGAAGTCATTCAGAACATCGCAGGGCAGATCAATCTGTTGGCACTGAATGCGACAATCGAAAGCGCACGTGCAGGTGACGCCGGCAAGGGATTTGCCGTTGTTGCCAACGAAGTCAAGAATCTTGCCAATCAGGCAGCTCGTGCGACCGAGCAGATTTCCGATGAAATTTCAGGCATTCAGTCGATCTCGTCCGAGGTTGTCGGTGCTCTTGAAACCATTCGTCATTCGGTGGAAACGGTACGGGATAGTGTTACAAACATATCTTCGGCGGTAGAGGAACAGAGTGCGGTGACCGAAGGTGTTTCGGAAAACATGCGTCTGATGGCAGGCGCGGTCGATGGTCTTTCCCGGAACCTTGATAACATCAAGTCTACAACGGGAATGGTAGCCGACTCGGTCAGCCGGACGCGCAAGGCCGCGGAAGTGCTGGCGCGTTAAACGCCTGATTTCCTATACAGATGTATCGAACTCCAAGGTGGTCGGCACGTTCGGCCACCCTGTTTCGTTTGTATGGTGACGGTTTTGAGACTTTATGGCGAAAACAAATCTGAACAGCTTGCCTAATGTTTGTTGTCTCAGCAAAAATAGACATTCTTTGCAAATGATCCGCAAATAACGCGGTGACGGGGAATGTCGAGTGAATATATGCGCATAGATGTTCTGGGTGTTGGCGAGGCATTCGATCCTGCCTTTGAAAATTCATCCGTTGTGGTGAGTGCAAGTGGCTATCGGTTGATGATTGACTGTGGGGCAACGGTGCCCGGATTGTTGATGCGCAAGTTTCCCGATCCGGATGCCATTGATGCGATTTATTTTACCCACATGCACCCTGATCACGTTTTCGGGCTGGTGCCGGTTATGCTGAACTGGCGCGATGACGGCCGATCAAAACCGATTCATATCATCGCGACACCGGCGGTACGCAATCATCTGGAAAAGATCATGGAGCTTGGCTTTGCCGGGCTTGGGAGTGCATGGCCGTTTGAAATTGTCTGGCATGCGGTGCCGGAAACCACGCAAGTTGGCCCGTTCGAAACCAAATTTGCCCGGTCCGATCACAGCGTTCAAAACCATGCAATTTTGCTGCGTTTCGAGAACAAGGGATTTGCCTATTCCGGTGATGGCAACGTGACTGCCGATACCACTGCACTTTTTACCGCTGCGGATCTGGTGTTTCAGGAAACATATTTGCCCAAGCATGACCCACGACATGCCGCACATTGCGATCTGGAAACTGTTCTGCAATTGGCATCTGATATGCCCGGATCGCGTTTCTGGCTTTATCACATCAAACGTGATGCAAGGCGCGAGATCGTCGAACTTCTGCGTGACAATCCACAGGTGCGGGTTGCCGTACCCGGCGAAGTGATCGAAATCCGTTAGGGTTATGCTTGATGAAACCCAGCAAAAAGGCAGCCCTATTGGCTGCCTTTTGACTTCCGGGATATCCTGATTGGATCGCGTTAGTGAACCGAACGCGGGTCCATGTCATGCTGGCGGATTGCCGCATGGGCCACGGCCTGGCTTTCGAACGATGCGATATGGGTGCCATCGGCGGTAAATACCCCAAAGACCGTTTCGTTGCTTTCGTCTTCAGGATTTTCCATCGCCCGCACATAGGCAAAATCGTGAATGCCAAGCATGGCAAAATCACCAGACGACAGCAGATTCAAATCCTGTTCTGCACCGTGGGCTTCTTTGGTGTCATGGTCTGAGATGCGATTGCTCATAAAACCACTCTCCTTGTTACGCCTTGCGGCTTTTATCTTCGACCGCGTCTGCGCCATTTTCAGCATCGACGGTCATATCTATGGTGCGTGACGAGACGGCTTTCTTCTTGGCAGAGTTGATCGCAATTTCACGTACCACCGGTTCGGGAACAGGCCGGTTCAAATCTACATGCAAAAGTCCGTTATCAAGATGGGCGCCAACAACTTCAATACCCTCGGCCAGTACGAATGAACGCTGGAACTGCCGGGATGCGATCCCGCGATGGATATAAATCCGGTTGCTTTCGTCTTCCTGATGCTTGCCACGAATGATCAGTTGATTGTCTTCGGTGGTGACCGAAAGGTCATCTTCGGCAAATCCTGCGACTGCGACTGTAATGCGCAGATGATTTTCGCCGATTTGCTCGATATTATAAGGGGGATAGCCTTCTGCCTTGGTTTTGGAAACCTGATCAAGAACACGTTCGATCTGGTCAAACCCCAATAGCAGCGGGCTGTTAAACATAGAAATTCGTGACATTGGCAGCACCTCCTCAGCAGAGCGAGTGTGATATCGACCAGACCCCACGCTTTTGGCGTTTCGGGCGTCTGAACATCTGACCCGACCCGTTCGGCATCAGACATATCTATCTAATCGAATAAATGTGGTTTTCTATCGCATAGTCAAGACCCGGATTGATACTGTACCCGCGGAAACCTTGGGAATATGAGATATCAGACCTGTGTAATACGCAGATCATGACTGATCAGGGAAGATCATACAACGCGTTCCGGCAGTTCCGGCATATTTTCCAGCGCATAATAGGCCACGGTCTGATCCTTTCCACGTAACGCCACTTCATGCATTACTGCGTTTTCAGGGAGCGCAATCGGCCCGTGGTCAAAAATTGCTTTTGATATCACCAGTGGTACACCATGCTTTTTGGTCTGGCTTTCCAACCTTGCGGCCGTATTGATCGTATCACCGATGGCGCTGATATTTTCGCGGCCCGGAGGCCCCATCTCGCCGACAATTGCCTCGCCCATATGGATGCCGATACCGATACGTAGTGTATGGGGTAGCTCTGATTTCAGGTGTTCGTTCAGGTTTTCGATCCGGCGCAACATTCCCGCCGCACCATGAAGGGCGTCCCGGATCATGGTTTCAGTGTCATCTGTATCAAGACCGTAAAGTGCCATCAGTCCATCACCGGTAAATTGGGCATAAAGCCCGCCACTTTCACGCAGGGCTTCGGTCATTTCGGCGAAAAACTGGTTCAATATGAACAGAACATCGTAGGGCATTTTCTTTTCACCCAGACGTGTCGAATCCCGCAAATCAGTAAAAATCGAGACAACTTGGCGTTCGCTGCCGGACAGGCCGCCGGGACGTCTTCCATCCTGTGCCGTGGCGTTGGCCGGCAAAAGTGGTGCAACGGCGAGATCGTTTAACGGACGGATTTGACATGCCAGTCGCATGCCACGTGGGGCGTGGATACTCGCGAGTGCCGCAGCTTCGATCTTGCCGGGTGCGGCGAGTTGATCAATGCCCGATCCGCAATGAATGCGGCAGGTCGTGCAGCGCCCATGCCCGCCGCAAACAGATGCCATCTGCACACCAGCATCGCGAAGGGCTTCAAGTGCGGTCGCTCCGGGGGCCACGCGGATCATTTTACCATTGGGCATCGATAACATCGGCCCGCGTTTGATCCGGTCAATGGTCTGGCGAATTTGCCGCACAACAAATGGCGCAAAGGCCAGTGCTATGGCGATTATGGTGCCCGGGAGAACCGCATTTTCATAGAATTTGATAGCCGCATCATTGACGTTGGCAGCATCAAGAACCCCAAAAACATATTTGCGACCGCCTTCTTCGGTGCGGCGAATGATTTCAGCCGATGCCGCACCAAAACCGGCAAGCGCCAGTGTGGGGACAAGAACAGCGATTGCACCCAGCGCACCGCGCCATCTCGGATAGAACGGTTTTAACCGCAGCCAGAAATGGATGCCGATACAGCCGTGTGTCCAGACAACAATCACGGCGATGGCATGCAGAATGCCCTGACTGGGAAGGAAAACCGCAAGATCAAGTAGTACCCGTTCAAATGCTGGATCGACATCAAATCCCAGCTCGATGATCCGGGTCGCAATAATATGGCGGAATAACAGGAACGGAATGCAAAGGCCCAAAATCATTTGTGCCCATTCCGATTTGCGCAGGCGTAGGGACCGGCGGCTGGTCAGGCGGGTCGTGGCCAGCAGGAAATGGGTAATTGCCGCGGCCAGAAGCAGGATTTCCAAAGGGGGAAACTGCCAGATTCCGGTTGTCAGTAAGTCGGCGGCTTCCATCGCTTCGGGCGATATGATGCCCGCAGCCTGATTGATCAGATGCATGAAGACATACGCAAAAAGCGTCAGGCCGGAATAGAGCCGCAAATTCTGGATCATGGCGTTCCGTATTATGGGCGGTTGATGCGCGAGAAACTCAGTATCCGACGCAATCATAAATAAATGGTGTTTTGGAAAAGTTCAAAGCTTTCAGGTTTGGAAAATGCTGTGCGATCCGGTGAAATGCAAAACGGACCGCCCCTGTCGGTGACGGCCCGTTTAAAAAACGATCAAGTCCGAACGCTGGTTCAGGCGGCCTTTACAGCCCGTTTGCCGCGCAGGAATGTCAGCATCCAGTTGGCGAACAGGGCGCTATCCGTGGTTTCGTCAAGCGACGCCGTTGCGTTTGAATGTACGTCTTCGGGCAGCAATGCATATCGCGCCTTCAGTAAGGCTTCCTCGTAAGGGCGTTGGAATTCTGGGTGCGGCTGAATGGATGCAGCGGTTTCACCATACAGAAGGGCTGCATAAGGGCAGAATTCAGAACTGGCCCAGACAGTGGCTCCTTCGGGAAGTTCGACAACCTGGTCCTGATGGAAGGCATTAAGTTTGAATTTTTCCGGTGCATTGCCCAGCCATGCCGGTGCCTGCTTGCCGGTAGTGTATTCATGAACGCCAATGCCCCAGCCATTGCCGGATTTAACGACCTTGCCGCCAAGAGCCGCCGCCAGAATTTGATGACCAAAACACACACCGAAAACCGGAACCTGTGCTGTGACAATATCGCGCAGCAAGCTCTGCAGGCGAATCATCCAGGGTTCGTTTTCATAAACACCGTGCTTTGATCCGGTCACGATCCACGCATCGGCAGCATTCAGATTTTCGGGGAATTCATCCAGAAGAACAGTCCATGTCTGGAATGTCAGTTCGGGATCAAGCGGGCCGAGCATCGTTTCAAACATGTTCGGATAGCTTTTGAATTCATCGCGAAGTTCTTCCGGAACAAGACCGGTTTCAAGAATGCCGATTTTCATGCGGGGCCTTTGAAATCATGGTGTGATGCTGTTTTGCACATATGCCAGTGTTGTTGCAAAGACAAGCATGTTGCAGCGAGATTTCAGGCTTTCCAAGCTGGTTCGTGCGAATTTTGAATGCTAACAGATTGATTTTTCACGACATGGAAAACTGGACCGTATGGCTGGTCTGCAAAAGGTGCCTGAAAGACCTGTCAAAGTTCTTTGTTATTTCCGTGTGAATGCGGTTTTGTCCAGTGTGGTCATCATCAGTTTGTGAACGACCATTCCAGTGATCATTGCGATGACAAAAACGATTGTTTCTGTGTGTCCGAATGCAAGCGCGCTAATGGCGGGCCCAGGGCAATAACCGACCATTCCCCATCCGATGCCGAACAGGAGCCCGCCAATGACAAGGTTGTGATCAATGTTGCGACGTGTCGGAAGCTCTATCTTTCCGCCGCAAACCGCACTTTTACGTGATTGGGCAAATCGGAAAAAGGGAAACGCAACAACAAGGCCGCCCGCCATGACAAAGGCAAGACTGGGGTCCCAGTGGTCGGTTTGTATTGCAGCAATATCCAGAAATCCAAGGACCTTTTGCGGATCCGTCATCCCCGAAATCAGCAAGCCGGCCCCAAATAGCGCGCCACAGAGAACAGAAGCAAGGATACGCATTGTTTTAGCTCCCGATGACGTGGCGAATGATATATGTGCTGGTAGCGCCTGCGCCCATGAAGCATAGCGTCGCAACCATTGATCTTGCGGAAAGGCGCGACAGGCCACAGATTCCATGCCCGCTGGTGCAGCCGCTGCCAAGTCGTGTGCCAAACCCGACAATCAATCCGGCAATAATGATAACGGGCCAGGATGCGGTTACGATGCTTTGGGCGTTGAGAGATGAAATGGCCAGTATGACAGTTGGCGCAATGATCATGCTGGCAATGAAGGCAAGTTTTTCAATCCGATCAGATGTCGGCGTTTTGCTTGCAAGCATGCTTCCAAGGATGCCGCTAACGCCTGCAATTCGGCCATTGAGCAAAAAATAAAGGCCCGACGCCAGCCCGATCAGCGCACCACCCAGCAGCGCAGAATAAGGCGTAAAATTTTCCATCTCTTCTCCCGGGGTAAGGCGATAACGAAAGAACATAATATTAATATATTATGTTTAAATCAATTTATTCGGTGTGTTCGAAGGAAAGCTTGGCGCCATTCAGTTGCAATGCAGTCTGCTGCCGATTCCGAAGGAAGGCACCCTCTTAAGATGATTTTGCGCTCCTGCAAACAGTGAGACTGGTTAAGTATATGATTAAAAATGATATTATCCATCTTGCCAAAGTTCCGGATTCAGAAGATACAGCGATGATCTGGTTTTGATGTTTCCGGTCATCCTGCCCGGGACCTTTTCGGATTTCTTCGCACATATGAGCAAAGATCGTTTGTTGGCCAGTCGGCGGCTTGATGTCGCGCTGGCGCTTGTCGGGCAAAATGATACCGAGGCTGCAATCGATGTGGCCCGGGCTGCAATTTCGGCTGATCCCGATTGGGAAGAAGCGCATTTTGTGCTGGGCGATATCTTCGAGCGCATGGGACAGCATGAAAATGCGATTGAGGCATTTCGTCAGTGCCTTGCCCTCGATCCTGTTGATCGTATGGGCGCGGAAGTTCGACTGACATTATTGGGCGCGGTTGCCATGCGCGATCGTCTGCCACCCGACTATGTAAGGGCGCTGTTTGACGACTACGCGCCGCGTTTTGAAATCTCGCTACGCGACCGATTGGCCTATCGTGGTCCGGAACTCCTGTTTGAAGCCATTCGGCCCTATTTGCCGGAATTGCTGCGTCCGCTGCGCGTGCTTGATCTTGGGTGTGGCACCGGTCTGGTTGCGGATGTATTTGCCGGGCATGTTGATGTGATTGACGGTGTCGATCTGTCACCGCGCATGATCAACCGCGCACGTGCCAAGGGGCTTTATCGTAATTTGATTGCTGCGGACATCACGGATTTGCCTGATGGCCTTGATCGCGACTATGGCCTGGTTGTTGCGGCCGATGTCCTGAACTATCTGGGCGATCTTGTCCCGGCATTGCGGGCCGCCCATGAGCGGCTTGTACCCGGGGGATTGATGGTCTTCACGCTTGAACATGGCGATACATTCCCGTTCGATCTTGGCCCGGGGCAAAGGTTCCGCCATCATGAACATGCAATTCATGATTGGCTGAAAGATTGCCAGTTCGAAGTTGTTGCCGATGCCACGGGAATTCTGCGGCAGGAAAAGGGAAACCCTGTTTCAGGTCGTATCATGGTGGTACGTGCAGGGGATGGAATATCAAAATTGATTGGCGAGTTGGGTCGTCTTCCTGATCCTGATCGATCAATCGACAGAATTGTTCATTGAGTTTCGTTGATTATTCTCAGGGTTTCAGCTTTTCTGTTGTGTGTGTTGCCGGTCATGCAAATCCGGGGGTGGCTAGGAGTCTTTTAAAGCGATGTTTGCGAATTGGAGAAACTCACTTCAGGAATTTCTTGATTGGTTCCTTCGTAAGCGTGCGCATATCAGGTTCTTTTTCCCCAAGCTTTTTCTGCTTTTTGTTCTGATCAATCTGGTGTGCTATTGGTGGGCCCTGCTAACCACATATCCGCAACATCTGGCATCCTGGAAGGGGGACGAATATGTCCTTTTGGGTTTTCCGGTAGCGGTACTGGGGGCAATATTTGATGCGATGTCATTTTATGTGACTTTGGCAATCGTCCGCCGCGCGTTGGCATCACAAAGCAATGTGCGCTTTGTCAGCTATCTCAGCGTAGATGTTTTTATTGCTGTTCTCGCTACTTTCTGGGTCCTGTTTGCATTTGTTGCCTCTGGCTGGGTTGTCAGTATCGTACTTGATCGTCCGGAAACATTGACGTACCGCACGGAGCTGTACGAAGGACGTTTCTGGAAAGCGATTCTGAATCCGCTCGCACCGGACAATATCTGCAACATTTATTTTGGGATGATGATGGGGGCGTCTGCGCTTTTACCCACTCTTTATCACTTTGGGGTCGCAATTTATTCGATGTTTCGATGGATGGCCGGACGCATGTTGGCGATCAGAGCGCGCTAGGGAATGCGGTTTCGATATTGGGCAGCTGCAATTTTCTGGGTATTGGCAGTGTTAATTGGGTTTTTGTCGCTTCAATCGGCTGACAGTATGCCTGATATACAGGTATGGGACAAAATCCAGCATTTGATTGCCTATTGCATGTTAACTGCTGCCGGATTGATCGCTTATCCTGCTCGTGTCTGGCGGATTGTTATTGGCTGTCTGATTTATGGCATTTTCATCGAGATTGCCCAAGGATGGATACCAGGCCGGTTTGCTAGCATTGAGGATGGGCTTGCCAATTCAATCGGTATTGGGCTGGCTTTTGGAATTTTTTGTCTCCGGTCTGTTCGAGATCGATAAATTTCTTTCCGGAAACGACAAAACCCGTCGCTTTAGGCGACGGGTTTTGATGGTGGAGCCGATCAGGATCGAACTGACGACCTCTACAATGCCATTGTAGCGCTCTCCCAACTGAGCTACGGCCCCATTTTAGTCCGCGTCGCAACGAAATCCAGTGTTTCCGTCGCGGCGCGGGGGATATTTAGAAGGTTCGCCAAATCTTGGCAAGACCTATTTTCAAAAAATCCTAGCGGTCGTCTTCGTCGCTTTCGACATGTTCAAGGACTTCGCCAAGATCATCGTCATCTTCACCAAGATCAGACGCATCTTCAAGGATATCGTCATCGATATCGGTGTCGACATCATCGTCAAGATCGACGTCATCATCCAGGTCTTCGTCTTCTTCCGGCTTCGGCTTTGCAACCGCGGCTTTCTTGATTTTGGTCACCCCGTCGGGGGTTGCGCATTTGGGGCACACGACCGGCGTACGATTCAAATCATAGTATTTGGTACCGCAGGCTTGGCAGTGACGTTTCTTACCGCGTGCTGACATTACGGCAAACCCTCTTAAATACCGTTATCATCAAAGAATGGGTTGAAGGCCGAATTCACCTTCTTCTAGTTGGCCCAATTGCCATCTTGGGACGGGCTTGTCAAAAGGAAATTGTCCGATTTTATCACAAGCCTCCAAAAGGCGGGATTCTGCGCCACGCACCGCTATAAACTTCAAGCAAAATTTGGCTTCGATACTGGTGCGTCAAAAGCGCATATGATACGAGTTTGCCCCCGGTAATCGAATGTACGATTTGCGCCCGGAATTGCGGCAGCATCGAAGTGCGGTTCAATGACCGGAAAACCGATGATTTGATGGTCACAACAAGAATAGACAGGCAGGCCCGATGAGCTCTTCGCAGACCAAACGTCCGCTTCAATCGCTGAAGTCCCGTGCGCTTAACGGCGATATCCGGGTTCCCGGTGACAAATCAATTTCCCATCGTTCCCTGATGTTTGGCGGCCTTGCCATTGGCGAGACGAAAATTACCGGCCTTCTCGAAGGTGAAGATGTTCTGGCGACCGCAGAAGCCATGCGCAAACTTGGTGCGACGGTGACCCGTGACGAAGACGGGACCTGGCATGTGACCGGTGTCGGCGTTGGCGCCTTGCGGGAGCCCGATAGCGTCATTGATATGGGTAATGCCGGAACCGGTATTCGTCTGATGGCTGGTATTGTTGCGACCCATCCGATCACCACCTTCTTTACCGGCGATGCATCGCTTTGCAAGCGTCCGATGGGCCGGGTTGCCGATCCGCTGGCGGAATTCGGCGCGCAATTCATCACGCGCGAACGCGGTCGTCCGCCTATGGCCGTCATCGGAACCGATGAGGCAAAACCGGTGACCTATACGCTTCCTATGGCATCCGCACAGGTCAAGTCCGCTGTGTTGCTGGCTGGACTGAATACTGCTGGAACGACCACCGTGATCGAGCCGAAACCATCGCGTGATCACACCGAACGCATGTTGCGCCATTTTGGTGTCGATGTTGATGTCAGCATCAATGATGACGGTGGGCGCACGGTCAGTCTGACCGGCCCGGTCGAAATGAAAGCAGCCGATATTGTGGTTCCTACAGATCCGAGCTCGGCAGCATTCCCGCTGGTGGCGGCTTTGATCAATCCGGAATCAAAAGTGACCATTCGTGACGTTTGTCTGAACCCGTTGCGGACCGGCCTGATTACGACCCTTATCGAAATGGGTGGTGACATTACGATCGCTAACGAACGTGAGGAAGCCGGTGAAACCATCGGTGATCTTGTCGTTAGCGGTAAAAATCGCCTGACCGGTATTGTCGTGCCAGCGGAACGTGCCCCGTCGATGATTGATGAATATCCGGTGCTGGCCGTTGCTGCCGCTTATGCACAGGGTGAAACCCGGATGTGCGGACTTGAAGAATTGCGGGTCAAGGAATCGGATCGTCTTGCCGCTGTGGCCGCGGGGCTAGCAGCAAACAAGGTCATTCACCGCATCGAAGGTGACGACCTGATTGTCACGGGTGGCGAGGTACCCGGAGGTGGTATGGTTGAAACCCATCTTGATCATCGTATCGCCATGTCCTTCCTTGTCCTCGGACTTGGGGCAAATGATCCGGTTGCGGTTGATGATGCCAACCCGATTGCGACCAGCTTCCCGAGTTTCGAGGCATTGATGCGCGAATTGGGGGCAAACCTTTCCCCGGCTGGTTCATGATCTGTTTCGTGATCGGTTTCCGTTATTCGCATTCCGGGGCTCGTAAAGCCTTTCTTGGCACACAAATATAAGTGACATCAAAACAGATAGGGGCGCCCGCGCATGATCATCGCGATTGACGGACCGGCAGCATCGGGAAAAGGCACTTTGGCACGTCGAGTCGCCGGGGCAATGGACTATGCCTATCTTGATACCGGACTTTTGTACCGGGCGACGGGGGCAAAGGTTTTGGCGCTTGGGCTTGATCCCTCGGACGAGGATGTGGCGGTCGGGGTGGCCGAAAAACTCGGCGCCAACGATCTTGACGGCGAAGAACTTCGCAGTGAAGAAGTCGGAAATGCAGCATCAAAAGTTGCCGCGATTCCAAGGGTTCGTGCGGTGTTGCTCGATTTTCAACGCAATCTTGCCAGCAGCCCGCCCGGTGGTAAACGGGGTGCCGTTCTTGATGGTCGCGACATCGGGACGGTTGTGTGTCCGGATGCTCCGATCAAGTTCTATCTGACGGCCAGTGTTGAAGAACGTGCAAACCGTCGGTTCAAACAGTTGCAGGAAAAAAATCCCGCTGCTATATACGAGCGCGTTCTCAAGGAGCTTGAAGAACGGGATGCTCGAGACAGTGCGCGGGATGTTGCGCCGCTCAAGATGGCATCGGACGCAATCCACATTGATACGGATCGTCTGAATGCTGATGCGGTGTTTAATGCAGTCATGGCGCATATTCGAACCCATATGGGCGAGAATGACTGACACACGGGCGTTTTAACCGTCAAGCGGCAGAACGATCTCAGGGGTAGCTACCCTAAGGTGAACGACATGTGCGTTCACCTTTTCGTCTATGGAAAACCGTTTGGTTTTCCGCGAACGGGATCGGGACATCGATTGGCAAAAACCCGCCACGATTTTGTGGCAAGACCATCGGATACAACCGATTGGCCGGAATAGTGACGATACACTCGAAAGGAAGTCTCTTTAATGACAACCGCTGAAGAAGCACAATTCTCCACCGGCGAAGATTTCGCCACCCTGCTGGCCGAAAGCCTCGGTTCTGAAGACGAAGGCTTTATTGGCCGCGTGATGACCGGTACGGTCGTCAAAACCACCGACGACGATGCAATCGTCGATGTGGGTCTGAAGTCCGAAGGCCGCGTGCCGCTCAAAGAATTTGGCGCAGGCGACGTTAATATCGGCGATACCGTTGATGTTTATGTCGATCGCTATGAAAACAAAGATGGCCTGATCGTTCTGTCGCGCGAAAAAGCGCGTCGCGAAGAAGCCTGGGTCGAGCTTGAAAAACAGTTCAACGAAGGCAAACGCGTTGACGGTACCATCTTTGGTCGTGTTAAAGGCGGCTTCACTGTTGACCTGTCGGGCGCCGTGGCATTCCTGCCGGGCAGCCAGGTTGACATCCGTCCGGTTCGCGACGTTACCCCGCTGATGAACAATCCGCAGCCGTTCCAGATCCTGAAAATGGATCGCTCGCGCGGTAACATCGTGGTTTCGCGTCGTGCCGTTCTCGAAGAGACCCGTGCTGAACAGCGCGCCGAACTGATCCAGAACCTTCAGGAAGGTCAGGTTCTTGACGGCGTTGTCAAAAACATCACCGATTACGGCGCATTCGTCGATCTCGGCGGTGTTGACGGCCTGCTGCATGTCACCGACATCGCATGGAAGCGCATCAACCATCCGTCTGAAGCTCTTCAGATCGGTCAGACCGTCAAGGTTCAGGTTATCCGCTTTAACAGCGAAACCCAGCGTATCTCGCTTGGCATGAAACAGCTTGAAGCTGATCCGTGGGAAGGTGTCGAAGCCAAATACCCGGTCGGTTCGAAATTCGAAGGCCGTGTCACCAACATCACCGATTACGGCGCATTCGTCGAACTCGAAGCTGGTGTCGAAGGTCTGGTCCACGTTTCCGAAATGTCCTGGACCAAGAAAAACATCCACCCGGGCAAAATCGTTTCGACCTCGCAGGAAGTCGAAGTCATGGTGCTCGACGTCGATGCACAGAAACGCCGTATCTCGCTTGGTCTCAAGCAGTGCACCTCGAATCCGTGGGATGCCTTCCTGGCTGCTCATCCGGTCGAGTCCGAGATCGAAGGCGAAGTCAAGAACATCACCGAATTCGGTCTGTTCATTGGCCTTCTGGGTGGTATCGACGGTATGGCTCACCTCTCGGACCTGTCATGGGACCGCGCTGGTGAAGAAGTCATCAAAGAATACAAAAAAGGTGACATCGTCAAAGCCAAGGTTCTTGATGTTGACGTCGAGAAAGAGCGTATCTCGCTTGGCATCAAACAGCTTTCGGGTGACCCGTTCAAAGAAGCCGTTACCGGCATCAAACGCGGTGAAACCGTAACCTGTGAAATCACCGAAGTTAACGACGGTGGTATCGAGGTTGCTGTTGGTGGCACCGATCTTAAAGGCTTCATCCGTAAGGCTGAACTCGCACGTGACCGTTCGGACCAGCGTCCGGAACGTTTCGCGGTTGGCGAGAAAGTCGATGCGCGTGTTACCACGATCGACGCCAAAACCCGCAAGGTCACCCTCTCGGTCAAAGCTCTTGAAGTTGCTGACGAGAAGAAAGCCATGGCGGATTACGGTTCGGCTGACAGCGGTGCATCGCTTGGCGATATTCTCGGCGAAGCACTTCGCAAGAAACAGGAAGGTGCCGAATAAGGCATCTGTTCCTGATCGGACAGGATCTGCTCTGGCAGATCACAAAGACGGGTCGTGCGTTGCACGGCCCGTTTTTTTGTCGCTTTTGTCCAAAATTCCCGGTTTGGACGCGACTTTGCCGCTGCGATGTCATTTTTTAGCGAGAATTTTGATTTCAAACAGTTTTTGTCCTTGCCAAGCGAATGAAGAAAAACCATTTGAAAAGGCAGGTTTTTGAAGCTGTTAGTTCATTACTGAATACCGGGGCGCATTAAATGGCACTTGATGCCGATATCCTTCTTGATCGTCGACGTTTGAAAAAATCGATTTTCCGCTGGCGGGTGCTGGCGGTGGTCGCAATCATCATTGCCATCGTGGTGGCCTTTGCGCGCAGCGGTGCGGACGACGTGGTGTGGGGCAATATTGGCCCGCGCATTGTCGAGGTGAATATCGAAGGGGTGATTACCGAGGATCCCTACCTTCTTGATGCGCTGGAGCAGATTGAGGGAGACAGCGATGTCGCGGGTCTGATCGTCCATATCAACAGCCCTGGCGGTACGATGGTCGGTGGCGAGGCGCTTTTTGAGAGCCTGCGCAGGATTGGCGAAACCCGTCCGATCGTTGCCGAAATGGGAACTGTTGCCGCGTCTGGTGGTTACATGACGGCAATTGCCGCTGACCACATCATCGCACATCGCGGAACGGTGACCGGATCGATTGGTGTGATTTTCCAGTCGATGAACTTTACCGGCACATTGGAAAAACTGGGTGTAGAGCCGCTGACGGTTAAAAGTGGCCCGCTTAAAGCCGTTCCGAACCCGTTCGAACCGACGGATGATGCCGCGCGAACGGCTATGGAAAGCCTGATTTCAGACATGTTTGGCGTGTTTGTCGACATGGTTGCCGAACGACGCGGTATGGATACCGAAACCGTGCGTCAACTGGCCGATGGCCGGGTTTATACCGGTCAGCAGGCTGTTGCCAATGGTCTGATCGACGAGATTGGTGGTCGTCGCGAAGCTTTGCGCTGGCTGCAGGACGAAATGGGAGTATCGCCGGATGCGGCAGTCGTGCCGCTCGAAATTGATTATCCGGAAGACTCCCTTATGACGGCATTGTT
This sequence comes from Thalassospira sp. A3_1, assembly GCF_017744215.1. Classification (NCBI taxonomy): domain Bacteria; kingdom Pseudomonadati; phylum Pseudomonadota; class Alphaproteobacteria; order Rhodospirillales; family Thalassospiraceae; genus Thalassospira; species Thalassospira sp. A3_1. The sequence goes on from NZ_JAGHQQ010000001.1 coordinate 1,380,259, forward strand.
CGAAGGAAACATCGGAAAAATGCTGTCATCTGAGGGGCTTAAACTTGACGGTTTGCTGACTGTCTGGCAACCTGAGTGAAAGCGCCGACGTGACGTAATCTAACCTTTGGTTGATTGGATATCTGTCAGAACGAACAGGATGGGGCCTGAATATGACAAAATCAGAACTGATCGCCCGGCTGGCTGAGATGAACCCTCATCTGTATCAGCGCGATGTTGAGCGGATCGTGGCGACGATCTTTGACGAAATTACCGAAGCGCTGGCACGCGGGGATCGTGTCGAGCTGCGTGGTTTTGGCGCATTTTCCGTAAAGCAGCGTGATTCCCGGGTCGGACGCAATCCGCGTACCGGTGAAGCCGTACCTGTGGGCGAGAAAAAGGTTCCCTATTTCAAAACTGGCAAGCAGTTGCGCGAACGTCTTAACTGATCGCAGCCTGTTTGATCGGCTTGCTGTTGGCGTGTGAACTGCGCTAAACCAGTCTTGTGGAAATTCTGCAGGATGGTTGCAAATTCATTTGCACATGTTTCCGTTTAACCATATCGGGTCCATTCTCTGGTTTCAGCCGGTGCGTGGGCTATGACCCCTGCCTTTTTGCATGCCGGCACGAGGAGTTGAAATGCGCATTCTTTACTGGATCATCTCTATCCCGCTTGCGTTCCTGATTGCGATTTTTGCCGTGTCGAACCGGGCGCTGGTGACGTTGTCATTGTGGCCCTTGCCTTATGAAATTGACATGCCGCTTTTCCTGCCGATCATGGTGGCATTGTTGATCGGGCTTGGTATCGGGTTGACGTATGAATGGTTCGTACATGGCAAACATCGCCGTGCCGTCAAGCGGATGGATAGCGAGCTGCGCCGACTGCGTCCGGATGAAACCGGCAGCGACATATCGAATGATCACAAGGTGATCAGCCAGCAAAAGGCATCCTGAGAGGAATCCTGCCAAAGGTTATGGCCAATTCGGGATTGGTATTTCAGGCGAAATCGGCTAAGTCATGCCCGGTCCGTCGCATCTTCGTGGGCCGATGATGAAATTCCAGCCCGCCGGAGGACACCATGACCGATAAGCTTGCCCCGCACGATCGGATTTTTTGCGCCATTGATACCACTGATCTTGCTCATGCAATTGATTTTGCTTCAAATCTGTCCGGGGTGATTGGCGGCGCGAAGCTTGGCAAGGAATTCTTTGCAGCCCACGGCCCGCAGGGTGTCCGTGAAGTCGCCAAGGCCGGATTGCCGATTTTTCTGGACGTCAAATATCACGACATTCCTAACACGGTTGCCGGTGCCATCCGCGCCGTAACGCCCCTTGGTCTCAAGATCGTGAATGTTCATGCTACGGGTGGCTTTGAAATGATGACACGTGCCGGGGAAGCAGCACGTGAAACTGCTGACAAGGCGGGTGTCGATGCTCCGTGGGTGATTGCCGTAACGGTCCTGACCAGCCTTGATCAGGGTGATCTTGATGATGTCGGTCTGGCTGGACCGATCAGCGAGCGTGTCGTCAAACTTGCCGAACTGACCCAAAAGGCCGGTCTGGACGGAGTTGTGTGCTCCGCACAGGAAATTACCGCGGTACGTGCTGCCTGTGGACCGGATTTCAAATTGATCACCCCGGGTATTCGTCCGGCCTGGTCAAGTTCTGATGATCAAAAACGTATTGTCACACCGCGTGATGCCGTTGCGATGGGCACAGATGTGATGGTGATCGGGCGCCCGATTACCAAGGCCGACGATCCGGTTAAAGCTGCAAAACGTATCGTTGACGAACTTTCCTGATCCGGATTTATCCGTTTTGTTTTTCCGACAGGCCCGGTGTTCAACCGGGCCTGTTTCAGTTGTGACGGGATTGCATAGTTTTTATGCCAATTTTGCGATGGTGAAATTTGTGCGCTGCACGCAAAATTGAATCGTTTCAATTTTCGGTTGGTTCAAGCGTTTCGAAAATCTCCCGAAATCCTGTCGCCCACCATTATCCCGCATTGGTGCTTGGCACCCTTGGACGTATCGATCATGACAGCTGCTGTTGCCCGCACAGGTTTCTTTGGAAACCTTCCGATCCTTGCCCTTGCCCTTGCATCCTTCGGGATCGGGACGACCGAGTTTGTCATTATGGGCTTGTTGCCGGATGTGGCGGCCGATCTTGGTGTCAGCATTCCCGATGCTGGGTTGCTGGTAACCGGTTATGCGCTGGGTGTTACGTTTGGTGCGCCGTTTCTTGCGATTGCAACGTCCAAAATGGATCGTCGGCATGCTTTGATGATGCTCATCGCGATTTTCATCATTGGCAATTTCCTTTGCGCGATTGCACCGGATTACTGGCTTCTGATGGCGGCCCGTGTGGTCACTGCTTTCTGCCATGGGGCGTTTTTTGGTCTGGGTGCGGTGGTTGCTGCTAACCTTGTTGCACCGCATAAACGGGTTCAGGCCATTGCCCTGATGTTTTCGGGGCTTACTCTTGCCAATGTGCTTGGGGTTCCGTTTGGTACGGCTCTCGGTCAGGAACTGGGTTGGCGTTCGACTTTCTGGGCGGTTGTTGGGATCGGTATGGTTGCGGCTGTCGCGCTTTATTTTTGTTTGCCACGCAAGATCGCGGCGACGGGTGGTAGTTTGATGGCGGAAGCCCGTGCGCTGCTTAAAACCCAGGTTATATTTGCCATGCTGATCAGTGTTCTGGCCGCGGCCAGCATGTTCAGCGTGTTTACCTATATCACTCCGATGCTGCAGAATATCACCGGCATTTCAGCGCGACAGGTAACCTATGTGCTGTTGCTGTTCGGCGCAGGTTTGACGATTGGCAACTATATCGGTGGCCGTCTGGGTGATTGGCGCCTGATGCCCGCGATCATTGCGACGTTTGTTCTGCTGATTGCGATACTGGTCGTATTTGCTGAAACGATCACCAATGTGATCCCGGCTGTGGCAACGGTTTTTGTCTGGGGTGTGGTTTCCTTTGCACTGGTGTCCCCCCTTCAGATGCGGGTGGTCAACGAAGCGACCGATGCACCGAACCTTGCGTCGACCCTTAATCAGGGGGCATTCAATCTTGGTAATGCTGCGGGTGCCTGGTTTGGTGGTATCGCAATTACACAGGGCGTTTCCTATCAGGATATCCCTTGGCTTGGCGCGGGAATTGCCGTGATCGCGTTGCTGTTTTCGATCTGGAGCCACCTGATTGACCGTCCTGACGAAGTCTTTATCGAGACGACTGCCAGCGCCTGAATGAATTGAATGTCAAAAACAAAGTCCGCCGGACAATGTCGCGGCGGGCTTTTGCTGTTTGCTTGGGAATGGGGAAACCGGGTTTCTATCCGATCCAGACCCGCATTTGATCCCAATACTGGCTGATGGTGCTGCCATACTGATCGATGATCAGCTTGATCGAAATGGCAATCGAGGTAACAACCAGAAGCGGCCGCACCAGCCTTGCACCGACTTTCATCACCAGATGAGATCCGATCTGGGCCCCGATCAATGAGCCGACAGCCATGACAAGGCCGATCATCCAGACAACTTCGCCCCCTGCAATGAACATCACAAGCGATGCGAAATTTGATGTGAAGTTCAGAACCTTGGTGTGGGCTGTTGCCTTTGTCATGTTGAAACCAAGCAAAGCGACAAAAGCGATGGAAAAGAAAGATCCGGTACCCGGTCCGAAAAAGCCATCGTAAAAGCCGATGCCAAAGCCTGCGGTAAAGGCAAAGACCGACTTGCTGATAACCTGATGCGCGTCAATATCGCCAACGCGTGGCGAGAAAAGAAAATAAAGTGCAATCAGGATCAACAGAGCCGGAAGGATTTTAAGCAGGATGCTGGCATCAAGCATCTGCACCAGGACGGTACCAAGTGCCGACCCTGCAAATGTCAGGACGATTGCCAATACCATATCGCGTGGATCGACATAGCCCTTGCGGATAAAGTTGATTGAAGATGTCAGGCTGCCAAAACTGCCCTGCAGCTTGTTGGTTGCCAAGGCCTGTGCCGGTGTAATACCCGCCCAAAGCAGGGCCGGGATGGTAATCAATCCGCCGCCGCCGGCAATTGAATCAACCATGCCGGCGAACGCGGCGACCGCAAAAAGTATCAGTAAAAGATCAACGCCAAATTCCATTGACTGAAATCCTGTGGATGGCACGTAAGGTGGGGCAGACGCGCCGGGTGGCAATAAGCGACGCAATCATATGTACTTGGCGGTCATCGTCCATTGTTACTTTGTAATGGCGACAATGTTGTTTGGTGTGCCGGCTTGCCAATCAGCGGGCCGGGTTCTAGATATGTTTCTCCTTTCATTTTGCGAGTTTCCAGATGCCCGAATTACCTGAAGTCGAAACGGTGACACGCGGTTTGACGCCGGTGATGGAAGGGGTTGTCGTTGATCACGTTGTTCAGCGCCGCCCGAACCTGCGTTTTCCGTTTCCGGAAAACTTTGTGGGGCGGATGGCGGGACGTCGGATCAATCAGCTGACCCGTCGGGCGAAATATATTCTGGGCTATCTGGATGACGGGCAGGTTCTGCTGGTTCATTTGGGAATGTCCGGCCGCATGACGATCTTCGATGATCCTGCTGTGGGTGTTCCAGCTCCGGCAAAGCATGATCATGTCGATTTTGTTATGCAGGGGGGCGCTGTGGTTCGGTTTACCGATCCCCGCCGGTTCGGTGTCATCACCCTGATTGCGGCTGATGAGGTTGCAACCCACAAGATGCTGGCTGGCATCGGGCCGGAGCCATTGGGTAACAGTTTCAACGCCGCCCGCCTGGCCGCAGGAATCGCCAGGCGGGCAAGCCCGATCAAGACTGTGTTGCTTGATCAGCGACTGGTCGCAGGGCTTGGCAATATATATGTGTGCGAAGCATTGTTCCGGTCGGGCATCGCACCAGACCGTCTGGCCAAGGATTTGAAACAGGACGAGATCGAACGTCTTTATCGTGAAATCCGTTTGGTTCTTGAGGACGCGATTGCCGCCGGTGGGTCCAGCCTTAAAGATCATCGTCAGGCCAATGGCGAGCTGGGTTATTTCCAGCACAGCTTCCGGGTTTATGGTCGGGAAGGCGAAAGCTGCACCGCGGATGGCTGCGAAAGCGACGTGGGCAGGATTGTTCAGGCTGGTCGATCAACCTTCTTCTGCCCTACCTGCCAGAAATAGGCTTTTTGCATTTTCTTTTGCTGGAAACGCGTGTGACAGAATTCGGATAATCCGGTGATTCTGTCGGGTCCGGTTGCGGCTTGGAAATAAAATCGGTAAAACAGTATCAAAATATGTCTTCGACCGAATCGGATCGCAAATGTAAGCGGATTGATTCCCGACAAAGGATTGCAGCATGTCTTACGAGAACATCATTGCCGAGGTTAAGGGCAATGTCGGCCTGATCACTCTTAATCGTCCCCAGGCTTTGAACGCGCTTTGTGCGGCATTGATCACCGACATCGGTGGGGCGCTTGATCAGTTCGAAAATGACGAAAACATTCGCGCCATCGTCATTACCGGATCGGAACGGGCCTTTGCGGCCGGGGCCGATATCAAGGAAATGGCCGATTATGATTATATGGATGTCTATAAGAGCGACTTCATCACCAAGGGCTGGACACGGGTGGCGAGCTGCCGCAAGCCGGTTATTGCCGCGGTCGCGGGCTTTGCGCTTGGCGGCGGTTGCGAGCTTGCGATGATGTGCGACATCATTCTTGCTGCGGATACGGCAAAGTTCGGTCAGCCGGAAATCACCATCGGAACCATTCCGGGTGCTGGCGGAACGCAGCGCCTTACGCGTGCCATTGGCAAATCCAAAGCAATGGAAATGTGCCTTACCGGTCGGATGATGGATGCTGAAGAAGCAGAACGGTCGGGACTCGTCGCACGAGTCGTCCCGGCCGACTCGCTTATGGAAGAAGCGATGAAACTGGCTGATAAAATTGCTTCTTTCTCTGGCCCGGTTCTGATGAAGGCGAAGGAGAGTGTCAGCAAGTCTTATGAAATGTCTCTGACCGAAGGTCTGATGTTTGAACGTCGCGAGTTCCATTCGACATTCGCGCTCGATGACCGGGCCGAGGGCATGAAAGCCTTTGCTGAAAAGAGAAAACCGGACTTCAAGCATCGCTAATTCGGGTTGGATCGTACCCCGATACCTGCGATGCATTGCTGCCTTGCAGTAGTAAAGAGTCGCAAACCGCGGATATTCAGCGGGATTGAAGGTATCGGGGGTTGACGAGGGTTTCCGACGGAGCTATAAGCCGCGCTCCGAATTACGTAACATTTTTTTTAAGAGACAGGTTCGCAATGGCTCACCATAAATCGGCCAAGAAGCGCATTCGCCGCAACGCCGCACGTGCAGAAGTTAATGGTGCACGCATCGGTCGCATTCGTACCTTCGTTAAGAAGGTCGAGGCTGCGCTGAACGTTGGCGACAAAGATGCCGCTCTGGCTGCGCTGAAAGTTGCAGAGCCGGAAATGGCACGTGGCGCGCAGCTCGGCGTTCTGCACAAGAACACCGTCGCTCGCAAGGTCTCGCGTCTGACCGCTCGCGTCAAAGCGCTTTAATTTATCCCTTACGGGATGGCGAGTCGAAGGCCGTGCTTGTAGCACGGCCTTTTCGCTGCCCGGATTTCGTCGAATCACCTTTTGTTCCTTGGTTGCGGCATCGCAAAAAACCGCACAAACAAAGGACTGTTTTGGTGCCGAAATCCTTTTAACGTTCTGTTAAAGATCGCCTTGCCTGATGCGGATCGCATCAGTACAGTGTTTTGACTTCGCTGGCCGCGCAACGCGGCGAAAGACGAAGAACCAAAAAACAAAAGGCGCGAGTACGCTTCCAAGACTTGGTGGAAGACAGGCGTGTTGATCATGTTTGTGATCAACGCGGGCGAGTACTTTTTTGTCTTTCGCGTTTTGTTTGGTAGTGAAGATTGATTAAGCGGGGAAAGGTTCTAACAGTGCAGCACGCCGTTAGGGGAACGCAATCGGCACTCGGGGAGTCCAACGGGGGGATTCCGGGTGACCAGCAGGCGGCACTAGACGATCACGCGAAAGCGACATGGCAGATTGTTCGCGAAAAGCTTCGTTCGGAGTTTGGCGCGACAGCTTATCGCTATTGGCTTGATCCCGTCGCATTGATCGCGGTCGAAGCCGGTGTTGCGCGTCTTGGTGCGCCAACGCGTGCAATGCGTGACTGGGTAACTCAGCACTATCTGGATCGTATTCAGTCCTTCTGGCATTCCGAGGATGAGAACATCCATTTTGTCGAGATCGTTGTTGTTCAACCGGCAAATGGTAATGGTCAGAAAAGCCCGCCTTCTTCCTCCGCTTCGAATTCAGGTGCCCAGTCCGGGAATGACAGTGCGCGTGGTCGCATCAGTGACGATGTCACACGACTGGATAAAGTCGCGAACGAGGTGACTGGTGTCGAAGGTTCCAGTCCATCCTATGCGGGCAATGCAAAAGGTCTGGTTTCCGGTGGTCGCAAGGCAATTGGCACCATGTCCGATGATGGCATATCGGCCGCACTTGATCCGCGTTACACATTCGACAATTTCGTGATCGGCAAGCCGAACGAATTTGCCTATGCGGCAGCACGCCGCCTGGCCGAAGCCGAATCGGTGCCTTTCAACCCGCTGTTCCTTTATGGCGGTGTTGGCCTTGGTAAAACCCACCTTATGCATGCAATTGCGTGGCACATTCGCCGCACGCAGCCGCACCGCACGGTGATTTACCTGTCTGCCGAAAAATTTATGTACCGGTTCATCCGGGCTCTGCGTGACAAGAACACCGTTGATTTCAAAGATCAGTTCCGGTCTGTTGATGTGCTGATGGTCGATGATGTTCAGTTCATTTCCGGCAAGGACTCGACTCAGGAAGAATTCTTCCACACCTTCAATGCGCTGGTGGATCAGGGGCGTCAGATCATTGTATCCGCCGACAAATCACCTTCGGACCTTGAAGATATCGAGGAACGTTTGCGTTCGCGTCTTGGCTCAGGCCTTGTTGCTGATATTCATGCCACGACCTACGAGCTGCGTCTGGGCATCCTCGAATCGAAGGCGGAACGCCAGAATATCGAGCTACCGCAGCGCGTGATGGAATTTCTGGCTCACAAGATCACCGCGAACGTGCGTGAACTTGAAGGTGCGCTGAACCGCGTCATTGCCCACGCACAACTTGTCGGGCGTGAAATCAGTCTCGAGATGGTTCAGGACGTGCTGCACGATGTTCTGCGTGCATCCGAACGCCGGGTTTCGATTGAGGAAATCCAGAAAAAAGTTGCCGAGCATTTCAATATCAAGGTGTCGGACATGCATTCCGCCCGTCGCGCCCGGGCCGTTGCCCGCCCGCGTCAGGTCGCGATGTATCTGTCCAAGCAATTGACGACGCATTCCCTGCCGGAAATCGGCCGCAAATTCGGTGGTCGTGACCACACGACCGTCATGCATGCCGTTCGCAAGATCGAAGAACTGCATGTGAGTGATCCTTCGCTGTCCGAGGACATCGACCTGCTGCGTCGCATGCTTGAAGGCTGATTGCGATTTCGAAAATAATTGGGCGGGTCACGGTTTGAAAACGGTGACCCGTTCTGATTCCGATCGGATTTTTACGGTGACCAACGGGCTGAAAATCAGGCACCGCGCGGGGTTCCGCCTTTTGCGTGCATTGGGTGGAAAAATATACAACGACTCGTTTTGTTTGCTTGGGTTTAAGCCGTAAAAATCCTTCGATTTCCCGACATGCATGTTATAATGCGCCTGCCTTGCCCGAAAGGGTGAAGCAAAAGCGACAAAATCGATTATAAATCAATTTGTTAAACCAATACTGACAGACGGATAGGACGGGCATGAAGCTGACCATTGAACGCGCGGCTCTGTTGAAATCTTTGACCCATGTTCAAAGTGTGGTCGAACGGCGCAATACCATTCCGATTCTGTCCAATATTTTGCTGCGGGCAGAGAATGATCAGCTGTCTTTGACTGCAACGGACATGGATCTTGAGGTGATTGAAACCACCACTGCAGAAGTCAGTGAAGCCGGTGCAACCACCACCCCCGCCCATACCCTTTACGAGATTGTCCGCAAGTTGCCGGAAGGCTCGCAGGTGCAAATCGCGCTTGAGCCGGGTGCAGGGCGTCTTACCCTGTCTGCTGGTCGTTCGAAATTCAATCTGGCGGTTCTTCCGGTTGATGACTTCCCGGTCATGTCTGGTGGTGAGCTTCCGGTCAGCTTTGGCCTTGCCGCGGCGGAACTTCGCGGTCTGATCGATCGTGCGGAATTTGCGATTTCGACCGAAGAGACCCGTTACTATCTAAATGGTATCTATTTCCATGCGACCGACGCAGAAGGAACCAAAATCCTGCGTGCTGTTGCAACTGATGGCCATCGTCTGGCTCGGGTCGAGGCACCGCTTCCCGATGGGGCGGAAAACATGCCTGGCGTTATTGTGCCGCGGAAAACCGTTGGCGAATTGCGCAAGCTGATCGAGGAAACCGGCGAAGCGGTAGACATAGCCATGTCCGACACCAAAATTCGCTTTGGTTTTGGCAAGGCAGTGCTGACCTCCAAGCTGATTGATGGCACCTTCCCGGATTACGAGCGTGTCATTCCGTCTGGCAATGACAAGACGCTTGATATCGAGTGCAAAGCCTTTGCCGATGCTGTTGATCGCGTTTCCGCTATTTCGATCGAAAAGTCGCGTGCGGTCAAAGTCGTCATGTCGGGGAATACCCTGACCCTTTCCGCGTCGAGCCCGGAGCACGGAACCGCATCCGAGGAACTCGAAATCAACTATGATGCCGATGACATCGAAATCGGTTTCAATTCGCGTTATTTGCTCGATATCGCCAAGCAGGTAAAGGGGGACACCCTGAACCTTCTGATGTCGGACGGGTCATCGCCAACCATTCTGCGTGATACCGATGATCTTTCGGCATTGTACGTTCTGATGCCGATGCGCGTCTGACGGTTAGCGCACTTTTGCTGTGGCTGTTCTTGCCCATAATCTTCCACCCCAAGACGGTACGTCCATGACGAACCGTCTTGCCGTTTCCCGTATACAACTGGGTGATTTTCGGTGTTACGAAAGTCTGCGCCTGTCGCTTGACGGGGCACCGGTGGTTTTGACCGGCCCGAACGGGGCAGGAAAGACCAATCTGCTTGAAGCGGTATCGCTTTTATCGCCGGGAAGCGGCTTAAGACGGGCCAAGCTGGGCGAGATATCGCGCAGGGTTCCCGGTGAAGACGAGGGAAACGTGAGGGCATGGGCCGTGTCGGCACAACTGACCACGCCGGATGGGGACTATCAGGTCGGATCGGGCCTTGATCCTGCGGCTCTTGCGCAGGGGCGTGAAAAACGGGCTGTGCGTATTGATGGTGAAAACCAGCGCGGTCAGGCGTCGCTGGGGCGGGTTTGTGCCGCGGTTTGGCTGACGCCGCAAATGGATCGTCTGTTTCTGGATGGTCCGTCGGCGCGCCGCCGTTTTCTGGATCGGCTGGTTTACGGCCTTGATCCCGAACATAGCAGCCGGGTAGCGGCCTATGAGCACAGCCTGCGCAGCCGGGCCAAGCTTTTGAAAGAAGGCAAAGGGGACGACAAGTGGCTGGCCTCGATCGAAGACTCGATGGTTCGCCACGGGATTGCCGTTGCGGTTGCACGTGCTGAGTTGCTGGCAAAGCTTGGCCGCGCCGGAACAATGGTTGTTGGACCGTTTCCGGCGGCAAGGCTTGCGCTTGCAGGGGACCTTGAAAACTGGCTGGAACAGCTACCGGCGATCGAGGTTGAAGACAGGATGCGGGCGGCATTGCGCGACGGACGGTCACGCGATGCCACCTATGGCGGGGCTTCCGTTGGGCCGCAGCGCAGTGATTTGCTGGTGTGGCATGATGCAAAGAACCAGTCCGCAGATCAGTGTTCTACCGGCGAGCAGAAGGCTCTGTTGCTATCGATGATCATGGCCAATACCCGCTTGCAAAGCAAAGCGCGCGGAGCTGGCCCATTGCTGTTGCTTGACGAGGTTGTGGCGCATCTGGATGTAGAACGTCGCAGCTACCTGTTTGATGAAATCGTGGCGCTTGGCGTCCAGGCCTGGATGACAGGTACGGACCGGGCGCTGTTTGAAGGTTTGGACGGACGTGCGCAATTCTTTCGCGTGGAAGATGCCACACTGACCGCTGAAACCACTCCGTGAATGCCGAGGTTGTGACGCTATGACCAACGAAACAGAAGCTCCGAAAACCGCCGAACAACAGGCGCAGGATTACGGTGCAGAATCGATCAAGGTTCTCAAGGGTCTTGAAGCGGTGCGTAAACGCCCGGGCATGTATATCGGTGATACCGATGACGGCAGCGGTTTGCATCACATGATCTATGAAGTCGTCGATAACGCGATTGACGAGGCGCTGGGCGGATATTGCGATACCGTCTGGGTACAGCTGAATGGCGATGGCTCGGCAACGATCCGCGATAACGGCCGTGGTATTCCGACTGACCTGCACAAGGAAGAAGGCGTTTCGGCGGCCGAGGTCATCATGACCCAGCTGCATGCCGGCGGTAAGTTTGACCAGAACTCCTATAAGGTTTCCGGTGGCCTGCACGGTGTGGGTGTGTCGGTTGTGAACGCGCTTTCAACCTTGCTGAAGCTGCGTATTTGGCGCAACGGCAAGGAGCATTACATGGAATTTTCCGGTGGCGATGCGATCAAGCCGCTGGAAATTGTCGGTGATGCGCCAATGACGGCAGAGGGAAAGCCGCTGACCGGGACCGAGGTTACCTTCTATCCCGATGCCGAAATCTTCACGATGACCGAGTTCAACCTGCCGACGCTTGAACATCGTCTACGCGAACTGGCCTTCCTGAACTCTGGCGTGATCCTGACGTTGCGTGATGAACGCCATGGCGAACCGGTTGAAACCAAACTGCATTACGAAGGCGGTATCCGCGCCTTTGTGGAATATCTCGACCGTAACAAGGCTCCGCAGATCGAAGAACCTATTACGATCGTCGGCGAAAAAGACGGCATTACCGTCGAAGTTTCCTTGCAGTGGAATGATAGCTATCACGAAACCACGCTGTGCTTTACCAACAACATTCCGCAGCGTGACGGCGGAACGCACATGGCCGGTTTCCGTGCGGCACTGACCCGTCAGATCAATTCCTATGCGCAGGAAAGCGGGATCGTGAAGAAGGAAAAGGTCAGCCTTTCCGGGGATGATGCCCGCGAAGGTCTGACCTGTGTGATTTCGGTCAAGGTGCCGGATCCGAAATTCTCGTCCCAGACGAAGGACAAACTGGTTTCGTCCGAAGTCCGTCCGGTTGTCGAAAACATCGTGAACGACAGGCTTCAGCAATGGCTGGAAGAGCATCCGCAGGATGCGCGCAAAATCGTCACCAAAGTGGTCGAAGCCGCATCGGCACGCGAAGCCGCCCGCAAGGCACGTGAACTGACCCGCCGCAAAGGCGCGCTTGATATCTCGTCCCTGCCGGGCAAACTTGCCGATTGTCAGGAACGCGATGCGTCCAAAGCCGAACTGTTCATCGTGGAGGGTGATTCCGCAGGTGGATCAGCCAAACAGGGTCGTGAACGCGGTTTCCAGGCAATTCTGCCATTGCGTGGTAAAATCCTGAACGTTGAGCGTGCGCGTTTTGATAAAATGCTATCAAGTCAGGAAATCGGCACACTGATTACCGCCCTTGGCACCGGGATCGGTCGTGACGATTTCAACATTGAAAAAACGCGTTACCACAAAATCATCATCATGACTGACGCCGACGTCGATGGTGCGCATATCCGGACCCTGCTTCTGACCTTCTTCTACCGTCAGATGCCAGAACTGGTTGAACGCGGGTATCTCTATATCGCGCAACCGCCGCTTTATCGTGCCAAACGCGGTAACTCGGTCCAGTACCTCAAAGATGACCGCGAGATGGAACAGTACCTGACTGCGCAGGGGACCGAAGATGCATTGCTGACGCTTAGTGGTGGTGTTCAGGTTGCCGGTCCGGACCTGGTCCGGATTGTCGAACTGGCGCGCAAGGCCAAGGGGCTGCTTGAGCCGCTTTCGCTGAAACTGCCGATCTCGGTTCTTGAGCAGGCTGTCTTGGCGGGTGCCCTGAACCCGGCATTGCTTGACGATGATGCCAAACGTCAGGAAGCGGCGAATACGCTTGCCAGTCGTCTTGATCTTCTATCGGAAGATTTTGATCGCGGCTGGAAGGGCGAAGCATCGCAGGATGAAATCGTCATGTGGCGTATGCTGCGCGGGGTTGAGGAACGCTATGTTATCGACGGCAATATTTTGCGTTCAGCCGAAAGCCGCGCGATTGCCGGCCTGCTTGGCGAGTTGCGCGAACTGTTTGAAACTGGTGCCGAATTCGGTGCCAAGGACAAGGTCTGGAAAATCAGTGGCCCGGTCGATCTGGTCAATGCGGTGATGGAATATGGCCGTCGCGGTATTTCGATCCAGCGCTATAAAGGTCTGGGTGAGATGAACCCGGATCAGCTCTGGGAAACCACCCTTGACCCGAATGTCCGCTCGCTCCTTCAGGTGCGTGTTGATCACGCGGACGAGGCAGAAGAAGTCTTCTCTACCCTGATGGGTGATGTCGTTGAGCCGCGTCGCGATTTTATTCAGTCCAATGCGCTTAAAGTTGCCAATCTCGACGTATAAGTGGCATCAGGTGCGCAATTCGTACAGGGCAGTCCATCGGGCTGCCCTGTTTGCGTTTGGATGAAGTACTTTCTTAATAGCTTGGCGCTTTACTGTACGTTGGCATAGTCAATCTGTTGATAAAAGCGGAACCGGGCGTGGCAGAAGAAGAGCAGGACGAACCGCAACGCGGCGGTGCAAACGCCGCCCATGCGGCGATGCAGGAAATTGCAGAACGTGAACTGCGCATCATCAGGCGCCGCCGTCGTCGGCGGCGTATGCTGATGATCGGTCTTTTCGCGTTGACCGGTTTTGCTGCGGTGATGGCGATTGTTCTGACAATCCAGTCCAATCTTGATTTCAGCCGCAACATGATCAGAAGCCCCGAAGTCCGGATCATGGGTTTTGACGGTGCGACGCTTGAAATTGTTCAGGGGCGCTATAGCCAGGACGTCTCGCTGACGACCATTCCCGAACGGATACAGAATGTGTTCGTCGCAGGTACTGATCCCGGTTTTTATGGGCATTTTGGTGTATCGGCCAGCGATTTCGTGCGTGTTTTCACAAGCAACGATATCCCCGGATCGACCATAACGATGCGGGTTGCGCGAAGCTTCTTTAAAACCCCTGAAGTCAGTGCAGGCCGTCATCTGCAGGAGCTTCTGGTCGCGCTCTGGCTTGAATTCAAGTTCAACAAGAAAACCATCCTGCGCAGTTATCTTGAGCGCAGTTATATGGGCCGCGGCATATTCGGGATCACCGCGGCATCACGCATCTGGTACGGAAGCCCTGCCGAGCGGATAACATTGCATCAGGCCGCTGTTCTGGCGGCTGCAATCAATGATCCGAAAAAGTTTGATCCCTTATACCACCCCAAGGATGCGGCCAATGCGGCCAACGAGATCCTTCTGAATATGGGGCGCTATAAATATATCGAACTTGATCGCGTATCCGCCCTTACCCTGGTGGAGCCCAAGCTGGATGTTCAGTACAAGGATGGCGTGGTTTCAAGCTATGTTGTCGACATGGTCATGGACGAAGTCGCTGCGCGCATCGGCTATACCAGTCGCGATATCGAAGTTATCACCAGCATAGATCTAACCATTCAGAGTCTGGCACAGGATGTTGTGCGTGAAGTTTCCAATCTGCGTCTAAGGCCCAAGGGGGTCGAACAGGCTGCACTGCTTTCCATGAGCCCGGACGGGCGTATTCGTGCGATTGTTGGTGGGGTGAATTACAGCCCGTTCCGTCCGAACCGCGCCTGGGATGTGCGCCATTTCCCCGGCCGAATGATCAAGATCGTGCCATATTACTACGCGCTGAACGAAAACAGCGATCCGGCCCAATGGGTGCGTGACAACCGTATGGCGGTGGGAGGCTGGCGTCCGGTTAATCCGGATCACGAATATCGTGGCCAGATTTCATTGCGCGAGGCATTCGTTCGCGACGTTAATACTGTTCCGGTCAATCTGGCCGATCAGTTCGGCTTGCTAAATGTCAAGGATTATGCCCGTGCCATAGGGGTTCAAAGTCCGCTATCAAACGATATCCGAACCGTTGTCGGGCTTGATCCGGTGTCCTTGGCAGACATTGCTTCAATTCATGCCTTGCCACAAAACTCGGGTAAGCCGGTGCAACTCAGTCTGGTTAACCGTGTTGCCTTCGCCGGAACTGGTGAACTGGTCTATCAGCGGGTCGAACAAACCGTTGAAAAACGTCTGACTGACGAAGCCATTCAGGGGGCCTATACACTGTTTTCCAGTGTGACAGATCCGCAACTTCGTCTGGATCGACCGTTTGCGGGCTATGGTACGCAGGATACCGGGGCATCTGATGCATGGTTTACCGGTTTTACATCCGATCTGATAACGGTTGTCTGGGCCGGAAATGATGATAATAGCCGAATTCCTCAGATCCGCGGCGATGTAGAGCTTGCGTCTCTTTGGCGGTTATTTATGCTGGATGCACATGACGGTTTGCCTATTCGTTCGATGATTCGTGCCGCCTCGCAACGCCGACGTGAAAATGATGGCGTGACGGATATGTGGAAACACGACTTGTTGAATGAACAGCAGTAAAATTGCCGAAGAACCGGGGGATCGGGGTCTCCCGCAGACGTTGGGGCATAACCATATAAATTTCAGCCGAAATGGCTGAGTGGCGCGGTTTGAGGCCTTGTTCGCCTGTCTTCTGCCTGTCTGGCAGATACGTTGACAGATCAGGCGTTCACGGGCACAAACCGGCGTCCCTATATGATATCAAAGGTGCTTAGTGGCCCAAAGACCATTCAAAAGACAACAGACCGTACGCAAGGGTGCAACGACGCCGCGAAAACGCAAGAAACGCGTTAGCAGTTCGGGCAGTAGCGGCAGCAAGAAAAGCGGGTCGGGTATTTTAAGTAAAATCGGCGGGATGATACCCGGACCCGAGGCGATTGCACGTTTTATTGTCATTATGGGTATTTGGGGACTGGTTATTGGTGGCGGGATCGTTGCCTATTACGGTTATGGACTACCGGAAAAGATAAGCTTCGAAGTTGCCAGCGAACGTAAACCATCCATCCGTGTGATCAGTGTGGATGGCGCCGTACTTGGGTCTTATGGTGATCGTTACGGCAGTCCGGTGGAGGTTTCCGATCTGCCTGATCATGTCGGGCAGGCTTTTGTATCCATTGAAGATCGTCGTTTTTATGATCACTTTGGTATCGATATTCTGGGCATCCTGCGCGCCAGCTGGGTTAATCTGACATCGGGGCGCATTGCCGAGGGCGGCAGCACGATTACCCAGCAGCTTGCAAAAAACCTGTTCCTGTCACCCGAACGCAATTTCGGGCGCAAGATCGAAGAAGTGCTTCTTGCATTGTGGCTGGAATTCAAATTTACCAAGCAACAGATCCTGTCGCTTTATCTGAACCGCATCTATTTCGGATCGGGGATGTACGGGATTGATGCCGCATCCCGACATTATTTCGGAACAGACCCGCGACGGCTTAATCTTTACGAAGCTGCTGTTCTGGCCGGTTTGCCAAAGGCACCAAGCCGTTACAACCCGCTGGTTGATCCCGAAGATTCCGCAAAACGTGCCAACGTCGTTCTTGACGCGATGGCATCAAACGGTGTCATCACTGCCGCACGTGCGGAACGTGCCAAGCAGCGCACCGTGCGCACCACGCGACAGGGCAAAAGTGGGCCGGGTGTCCGGTATTTCACAGATTGGGTCCTTGATCGCGTTCGTGATTACATCGGCTATGTCGATCAGGACCTGACGATCCATACAACGCTTGATTCCCGTCTTCAGGAAATCGCGGAGCTCAACCTTGAACGTGCTTTGGCAAGTCCGGTTGCCCAGCAAAAACATGTCGGGCAGGCTGCACTTCTGGCGATGACGCCGGATGGCGCGGTGCGTGCGATGGTTGGCGGGCGTGACTATTTCGAAAGCCAGTATAACCGTGTGACACAGGCCCGGCGGCAGCCCGGTTCCGTGTTCAAACTGTTTGTGTATCTGGCGGCGCTGGACAAAGGCATCGGGTCGAATGACTGGATGCGTGATATGGCGATTTCGATCAATGGCTGGGAGCCGCGCAACTTTGATCGCAAGCATCATGGTACGATGTCAATCCGTGACGCGGTGGCAACCTCGAACAACTCGATTGCTGTTCAGGTCGCGATGGAAGTCGGATTGGATAATGTGATCAAAAAGGCCCACGATATGGGCGTTTCGTCCGAGCTTGGACGGGAACCCAGTCTGGCACTTGGTACCAGCGAGGTATCGATGCTTGATCTGACAGGTGCCTATGCAATCGTCGCCAATGGCGGTTTTTCCGTCTTCCCGCACGCAATTCGTAAAATTGTCGGTCAGGGTGGCGTGGTTCTGTTTGAACGCAGCGATGAGTTCCCTGTGCGTCTGATGAACCCGCTGCATGCCGGTGAGATGAACAATATGCTGTCTTCGGTGGTTGCCAAGGGCACAGGACGAAATGCGATCATTGATCGCCCTGCTGCGGGCAAGACCGGCACGACGTCGGATTCACGTGATGCATGGTTCATCGGTTATACCGCCGAACTGGTTGCAGGGGTCTGGATGGGGAACGACAACGGCAGCCCGATGGATGATGTTTCCGGCGGTGATCTGCCAGCCAAGCTTTGGCATGATTTCATGCTTCATGCGCATCAGAACCTGCCGGTTCGTTCTCTTGGCAAGGCGGCACTTGCACGGTCGCAGAAAGTCGGTGAGGACGGTAGTTGGCGTGAATTTACATCCGGCTTCACAACCGGGAATACAAAGCAGTAACTGGCTTTGATGTCTTGATTGCAAATGTAATTTAGGTCGGTGCTGATGCATCGACCCGTTTGCGTTTCGTCCAAGAAAAAATGGCCGGTATCCTGGGGGGATGAACCGGCCATCAAGTTTGCAGTTTGCATGGCTTCATCGGGGGAGACCGATGAAGCCGAGGGAGATCTCACCTGTCGAATATCGCGATGTGATCAAGGGTCAGGGGTGCAATCTTTCCCTTGCATCGCATGAATATCCGCATGCACCGTTCAGGGCGGTATATCGGCGAGAGCATCAGGCCGCTACAGCCTGATCACTGAGCTTCTCGAGGAATTCGAGACATTCCTCGATCTGCGAAATTTCGATGAATTCGTTGGCCTTGTGGGCTTGTTTGATGCTGCCCGGTCCGCAGATGATGGACGGGATATTGCCCTGTTTTTCGAAAATCCCGCCTTCGGACCCATAGGAAACCTTGCCCGATACTTCGGGGATGATGTTGCGAACCAGCGCGAATGCCTCGGCATCCGTGCAATCGCCCATGCCGGGATAGGAAAAGATTTCTTCCCACTCGAACCCGGTTTCGGCTTCCTTGGCTTTCATTTCGGCATCAAGGGTCGAAATGATCTTTTCTTTGATACCGTCAAGAACGGCCTTGGCGTCATGTTCCGGCAGATGGCGAATTTCAAACGTGAATTCGCAGAAATCCGGGGTCACGTTGGTTGCTGTACCACCGCCGATGGTGGTGGTCAGCATGGTGCTGTGCGGGACCGTGAAGTCGTTATCAAACGGGCCGTTTTCCTCGAACTCGCGCGCAAGGTCGGAAATCATTGCGATGGCGCGTGCCGCATATTCGATGGCATTGACGTGGCGCGGTGCGAAGGACGAATGCCCGGCTGTCCCGGTAACCGATACCCGCATCGAAAACTTGCCTTTCTGCCCGTTGATGACCTTCATCTCGGTCGGTTCACCAATAACGGCAAGGCGTGGCGGGGTTTTAAGGGCGGCCAGATGATCAACCATCGAACCAACGCCAAGGCAACCGACTTCCTCGTCATAAGACAGGCAAAGATGGAATGGGATTGTCAGGTCGCGTTTGACCAGTTCGGGCACCATCGCCAGCGCGCATGCAGAAAAGCCTTTCATATCGGCAGAACCGCGACCAAACAGTTTGCCGTCACGCTCGGTCAGTTCGAAGGCCGGGCTGATCCAGCTTTTTTCAAGGGCGGGTACAACATCTGTGTGTCCCGAAAGTGCAATACCGGGAACGTCTTTCGGGCCAATGGTCGCCAGAAGGTTTGCTTTTTCACCTGTCTCGTCATGAAACAGGGTGCTTTCAATGCCATACTGCGCCAGATAGTCGCGAACAAAATGGATCAGACCGAGATTCGAGTTCTTGCTGGTGGTGTCAAACGCCACAAGTTTGCCAAGCAGATCGATGGCATTATGCAGACGGGACATGTTGGGTTTGCTCATTTTTATCGCTTCTCGTTTCTCGGAATATTAGGCTGACTGCGCCGTATTTCGGGATTTCTCACGCCATTTCTGCCATTCGCGGCGAATGGTCAGGGCGATGAACAGAACGGTAAGGGCAAAGAACCCCCATGAAATCCATGACTGGAAAAAGACGCCAAGATCACCGCGCGAAATCGCGAGCGAGCGGCGCATATTGTCTTCGAACATCGGCCCCAGAATGAAGGCGATCAGGAATGGTGCTGCCGGGATGTTGAGGATCATCATTGCAAAGCCCACAACGCCCATGACCAGAAGCACAGTGACGTCAAACGGGCTGGCACCGATGGAATAGATGCCAAACACGCAGAGAACCAGAATGCAGGGTAAAAGCAGCATCTGTGGAATACGCGAAATTTTGGCAAAGGCTCCGGCGGTCAGTTTTCCGGCAACAAACAGGAAGACGGAACTGAACAGGATGCCGATAAACAGCGAATAGACTTCGCCGATATTGTTCTGGAACAACAGTGGACCTGGTGTCAGGCCGTGAATCATGAACGCGCCAAGCATGACACCCGTGATCACATCCCCCGGCACGCCAAGTGCCAGAAGCGGGATCATGGTCGCACCACAACAGCCGTTATTGGCGGACTCGGATGCAGCAACACCTTCGAGCTCACCTTCGCCGAACTTGTCACCGTTTTTCGATGTGCGGCGTGCTTCGCTATAGGAAAAGAAGGCGGCCGTCGACGGGCCGATCCCCGGAATGGCACCAAGGACCACGCCGATAACACTGCCGCGCAGGATCGATTTCAGGCTGCCGCGGAATTCTGACATGGTCAGGCGGTTATCACCAAGCTTCATCGCCGCATTGTTGTCCTCGGGCCGGAAGACGATCATTTTTATCAGTTCGGGCAAGGCAAACAGGCCGATCAGGACCGGGACGACACCAAGACCGGATTTCATGTCTTCGGTAACGGCAAAGCGGAACGAGCCATAGATATCTTCGCCGACGGTCGCCAAAAGCAAACCGATGCAGGCTGAAATGATACCCAGCAATAGCGAACGACCGGAAATGCTGGCAACAATCGTCAGCGAGAACGCCATCAGCATGAAATATTCAGGCGGACCGACCCGAAGCGCAAATAACGCAAGCGGCATCGCCAGGAAGAACAGCGAGATGTTCGAAACGAAGTCGCCGATGCAGCTTGAAACCAGCGCCATATTCAGCGCCTTGCCACCTTTTCCCTGCTGGGCCAGTGGATAACCGTCAAGAACGGTGCAGGCTGCGGATGCGGTACCTGGTGTCTTGATCAGGATCGCTGAAATTGATCCGCCATAGGTCGATCCCTTGTATAGGGCAACCAGCAGCAAAATGCTGGTGACAGGGGGCAGATAGAAGGTGAATGGCAGGGCAAGGGTCACGGCCATTGTACCGGTCATGCCCGGAATGGCACCGATGATCACACCACCCCAGATTCCCGCTGCCATGGCAATAAAGTTGGGCAGCGTTGCGACGGCTTCAAAGGCGTAAAGCAATTCGTTCCACATGAAGGGGCGCTTTCAAATCAGATCAGGGTCACGGAATCGGCGATATAGGCCGAAAACAGATGGCCTTCGGGGAAAGGCGTATGGGTGACTTCGGTGAAAACAAGATAAAGCAGGATCGGAAAGATAATGGACAATCCGATCATCCAGATTTTCCGGCTGTAATTGCCGGTCATCAGGAACAGGTAGGCCAGAAGTAAAATGGTTGCAGGAACAAAACCGATCACCGGCATGCCATAGGTAAAGGCGGCAAATCCGATCAGTACGGCAACAAAGCGCGCAATCAGTTTACGGTTGCGGTTCAAGGTCTGACCAATGGTCGTGACACGCTCACCGCTGGCCAGCCGCATTTTGGGAATGGCAAAAATAATGGCAAGGATGCCCATGGCAAGCCCGACACCGGTAATCACGCGTGGCCACATATCAGGCGGCGGCGCAAAACCGGGGATGAAAGACGGAACCTTCACATAGATCGGGATCAGGACGAACAGGACAAAAGCAAAGAAGGCTGTTGCAACCAGTCCGGTATAAAAATCGCGATTTGGGGTCATGGTTCCGTCTCGCATTCAGATGTTTAAGGGATGGGGATTACTGAATGTAACCGAACTTCTTGGCCATGCCGTTATAGAGTTCGTACTGGCTCTTGACGAAGGCAGCCGGGTCTTGGTCACCAACGACCGAGACCGAACCGCGTTTCTTGGCAAGGTCAAGCCACTGTTCGTTGGTTGCAACGTTCGACAGAATGTCTTTCCACTTTGCAACAACGTCTTCCGGCAGATTTTTCGGGGCGAACAAGGCGCTCCAGCCGTCAACCTGACCGGCCAGGTTATAACCAAGTTCCTTGGCGGTCGGGACGTCCGGAAGGGCGTCCATGCGCTTGGGCGAATAAACCATCAGCGCCCGCATTTTACCGGCTTCGATATGGGGCATCAAAGAACCGGCTGCGATGGCGAGGAAGTCGACATGTCCACCGAGAAGGGCTGCGGCAAGGGCACTGCCGCCTTTGTATGGCACGAGGGTGGAGGCAGACAGCGGATCCAGGTCGGCATCGGCAAGAAGGGCCTGAACCGTAAAGCCGTCAATCGCGGTGGGGCCGGATGCGGCATAGGTGGTTGCGCCATTGCTTGATTTGATTTTGGCAAGCAGGTCGTCGACGGTTTTGATGTCCGAGTTTGCGTTAACCGCAAGGATCATCGGGGTCGATTCCAGAATACCAAGAAAGGTGTAATCGTCCCAGCCAACCGGGCTATCGGTATAAACGGCCGGGTAAAGTGCCATGCCGACGCGCGACAGCAGCAGGGTATAGCCATCCGGCTTCTGTTCGGTGACGTAACGTGCACCGTTCATGCCGCCATTGCCGGTTTTGTTCACAACAACGACCGGCTGTTCGTCGGTGTAGTTGCGTGCGGTTTCAGCCAGTGCGCGACCGGCCAGATCCGATGCACCGCCCGCGCCATAAGGCACGACAAGGGTGATGGCTTTTTCCGGGTAGTCAGCGGCCTGTGCGGTTGAAACCAGTGTTGTGGTTGCAAGAACTGCAGCCGCAAATGTCGCGGCCTTTTTGAGCTGTCGAAACATTTTCATGTCTCCCTGGATGGTTGGTGGCAGGATTGCCCGAGCTCGTCGGTTTTTTATTTTGTATACATTTCATCGCAAACTATAACTCGTGACGCAAAAAATTAATTTCAGTATAACTAATTTACATACTGAAATTAGTTTTGAGCCAGACAATGAATTTGCGCGAACTTGAAAGCTTCAATGCCTTTATGACCTATGGCTCCGTCACCAAGGCAGCACAGGCCATGAATATCAGTCAGCCCATGGTCAGCCGTTTGCTAAACAGTTTTGAAAAATCTGTCGGGTTCGCGTTGTTCAACCGCAAACGAAACCAGTTGTCGCCAACGACCGAGGCATTGCAGTTTCATACAACCGTCTTGCGGTCGCTCAATTCTCTGCGTGAAATCGAAACACAGGCGCGTGCCATCGCCAATGAGCAGCTTGGCAGTATCCGGATTGCGGCACAACCGATCTATGTTGACACCTATCTTCTTGATGTGGTGGCCAAGTTTAAGCGTGCTCACCCCAACGTTTCGGTCAGTATTGCCGATACCGGTCTTGAAGGTATGCTGGATATGGTCACGACCCGGCAATGTGATCTGGGTATCGGCATCACGCTTGATCTTCAGGATCCGAATATGGAAGTTATGCCGTTGGCGCAATGCCGGGCGGTGTGCCTGATGCCGCGCAATCATCGGCTGGCCGGTTTTGAAACCATCGATATCGATTTACTGCGTGGTGAAAGTTTTGTCGAACTCTCGATAGGATCGCCGCTCCGCACCAAGATCGACTACATTTTTCAGATTGCAGGCTGGCCGCGCAAAATTGCGGTCGAAGCCCGGACCATCCGAACCATTTCCCGGTTGGTTGAACGCAATGTCGGCATTGCGGTTATTGATCCGTTTGCGACTTTGCTGGTGGACGAAGAAAAGGTTGTTGCCCGTCCCCTGACCCCTGCAATCGAATGGGACGTTGCCCTGTTCCGGTCTTCAGGCGAACTCAGCGCGGTCGAACGTAGTTTTCTAAGCTTCCTGCGTGCGGAATTGCCCGACCTGCGCAAGGCGGGTTGTGTTTTGTGATGCGATTATGCTCGCTTGTCAAAAGCCAGCCGGGCGGCAAGTGCCAGAAATACGCAACCAGTAAAAATCTGAAACGTGCGTGCCAGACGGGCCGAACGCGACAGAAACTGGCCAAGCTTTCCGGCAAAACCACCAACCAGGCAATTGATAATCGTGCCACCGATATTCAGGATCACACCAAGGATCAGAAACTGTGCCAGAACCGATCCACGTGCCGGATCGACGAACTGCGGAATAAAGGCCAACACGAAAACGATGATCTTTGGATTAAGCAGGTTAACCACGATGCCGTCGCGCCAGGCTTTCATGGCGGTTGCCGGTGCAGTTTTCGCCGGTTTTAAAACGCCGCCACCGTCCCGGAACGACTGAAACGCCAGCCACACCAGATAACCAATCCCGGCCCATCGCAGAACCTCCAGCGCCACCGGGTGGGCAGTGACCACTGCTGCCAGTCCGAGACCGGCAAGAAGAGTATGGATCATGGCACCTGTTGCGATCCCGAAACTGGCGGCCAGACCGGCCCGTGGTCCTGACTTGATACCCTGACCAAGGCAAAACAGCATGTCGTTGCCCGGTGTCATGTTCAGCGCCAGTGCGGTCGGAATGAAAATCAGCAGGGTTTCAATCGGGATCAGCATATCGGGACTCCGTTAGGGTCAAGTACCTGCGCCATATCGATGCAGGGC
Organism: Thalassospira sp. A3_1; assembly: GCF_017744215.1. Classification (NCBI taxonomy): domain Bacteria; kingdom Pseudomonadati; phylum Pseudomonadota; class Alphaproteobacteria; order Rhodospirillales; family Thalassospiraceae; genus Thalassospira; species Thalassospira sp. A3_1. The sequence continues at coordinate 1,404,472 of NZ_JAGHQQ010000001.1, forward strand.
TGAACCGTTCTTTTTTAACCAGTGCTGCTGCTTTTTTGATGGACCATAAAGGTTTTCGACGACAGCCCAGAAACGCGCACTGTGGTTCAGTTCCTGAAGATGAGCAACTTCGTGGGCAACCACGTAATCCAGCACATCTTCAGGGGCCAGAACGAGTCGCCAGCTAAAAGACAGATTACCGTTGGATGAGCAACTGCCCCAGCGTGTGCGCGTATCTTTTAATGAAATACGGTTTACTTTTTTGCCGATCCGTTCGGCATAGGCATGCGCACGGGGGGAGATCTCAAGTTTGGCCTGTTTCTTCAGCCAATCAGAAACCCGACGATTGGTATGCTCGGGCAATCCCGAAACCCAGATCACACCTGCTTCGGCCCAGACGCCGCGCTTGGCGTCGGGAACGGTGCGTATGGCATGTTCATTTCCCATGAAAGGCACCCATGCGCCCGGAACGAACTGTACGCGTTCGGGCAGGCGGCTCATATGGGCAGTGACCCAGTCGCCATGTTGATACAGCATCGAGATCGCCGTTTTGCGCGATATGCCGTTCGGAACGACAATTTCAACACCGTCAAACGCCGGATCGATCCGCAATTTGAGTCGCGTCGCACGCGCACTCGGGCGCAAACGGACCGGCAGGGGGCCGATTTGCGGCAGATCGATTTCGGTTTCTTCGATATTTCGCAGCATTCAGAGTGAATTTTTCCAAAAGCGGGGTGGAATTTTCGTACTTTTTGCGCCTTTTTGGCCGGAAGGGCATCTTGCCCCTTGCCCGGCACTAGTGTTTTCCTATACTCCGCGCTCAAGGTCTAGGGGACTTTTGCAATGTATTTGTTGCAGCCCCGCAAGGGACGTTGGCTTGCATGTGCCGCGCCCCGGTTTACATCGGAAGAAGAAAGGCGTCACTCCAATGAGCGATCAGGTCAAAAAGGTGGTGCTTGCCTATTCAGGCGGGCTTGATACCTCCATCATCCTGAAATGGCTGCGCGAAGAATATAACTGCGAAGTCGTGACTTTCACCGCCGATCTCGGCCAGGGCGAGGAACTTGAACCCGCCCGCAAGAAAGCCGAGATGTTTGGCGTCAAACAGATTTTCATCGAAGATCTGCGCGAAGAATTCGTTCGCGACTATGTCTTCCCGATGTTCCGTGCGAACGCCCTTTACGAAGGTGTGTATCTGCTCGGCACTTCGATTGCGCGTCCGCTGATTGCCAAGCGCCAGATCGAAATCGCCGAAGAAGTCGGTGCCGACGCCGTTTCCCATGGCGCGACCGGCAAGGGCAACGATCAGGTCCGTTTCGAGCTTGGCTATTATGCGCTTAAGCCGAACGTAAAGGTCATTGCACCGTGGCGTGAATGGAAACTGAATTCGCGTACCGCACTTCTGAACTTTGCGCGCGAACACCAGATTCCGATTTCGGCTGATAAACTCGGCGGGGACGAGCCCCCCTATTCAACCGATGCCAACCTTCTGCACATTTCCTATGAAGGCAAGGCGCTGGAAGATCCGTGGGTCAAGCCGAACGAACAGATGTTTGAACGCACCGTATCGCCGCAGAATGCACCCGATGCGATCACCACGATCGAAATCGAGTTCGAACAGGGTAACCCGGTTGCCGTGAATGGCGAACGTATGAGCCCGGCCACCCTTCTGACCAAGCTGAACGATGTTGCCGGCAAAAACGGCATCGGACGTCTTGATCTGGTCGAAAACCGTTATGTCGGTATGAAGTCACGCGGCGTTTATGAAACCCCGGGCGGTACCATCCTGTCGGTCGCGCATCGTGCAATGGAAAGCATCACGCTTGACCGTAACGCAGGTCACCTCAAGGACGAGTTGATGCCGCGTTACGCCGAGATGATCTATAACGGTTACTGGTGGTCGCCGGAACGTCAGGCCCTGCAGCGCCTGATCGACGAAACCCAGAAAACCGTCAACGGTATTGTCCGTCTTGATCTTTACAAGGGTAACGTCACGGTTACCGGCCGCAAGTCGCCGAACTCGATCTACTCCGAAGAGCATGTCACGTTCGAAGCCGACACCGTTTACAACCAGCGCGACGCAGAAGGCTTCATCAAGCTGAATGCTCTTCGCCTGCGTCTTGGTTTTGACCGCGACGGCGTGAAGTAAGTTTCACTGTCGTGATCCGTTACGAAACGAGGGGTGTTCATCACCCCTCGTTTTTGTTTTGAAGCTTGGTTATAAGCACCCGATGCAGCGTTATAAATGTACCGTCGAATATAATGGACGTCCCTATCACGGGTGGCAGTTCCAGGAAGAGGTGATCTCGGTCCAGCAGGTTTTTGAAACCGCACTGGAAAAGTTCATCGGCGAATTTGTGCGCGTATATGTATCTGGCCGTACCGATGCCGGGGTACATGCCTTTGGCCAGGTGGTGCATTTTGATCTGCCGCGCACCTATCCGGCGGATACCGTGATGAATGCAATCAATCATCACCTCAAACCCGATCCGGTGGCTGTGATTGACTGTGTTGAGGTCGATGAAAACTTCCATGCCCGGTTTTCATCCAAGAAACGGTACTACATGTATCGCATCATCAATCGTCGTGCGCCGCTGACCGTTGATGCCGGCCTTGCATGGGGCATTTTCAAACCGCTTGATATTGATGCGATGAACGAAGCCGCCGCCCACCTTATCGGCACGCATGATTTCACCACGTTTCGCGCCAGTGAATGTCAGGCCAAAAGTCCGGTGAAGACTCTGGAAAAGCTTGTCGTGACCCGGGGTGAACACGATCCGCTGGATATTCGTGTTTACACCGAAAGCCGGTCCTTCCTGCATCATCAGGTTCGCAATATGGTCGGTACTCTTGTTCTGGTGGGCAAGGGCAACTGGAAGCCGATTGACGTCAAAACAGCATTGGAAGCTTGCGATCGTAAGGCAGGCGGGCCAACGGCACCAGCCGATGGGCTTTATTTCGTAAAAGTCGATTACTGAGCATTCTGTTTTGAGTGAGTCCCGGATTTCTGGCAGTTTTGATCATTTTTTGCACAAATGTTCAGCTGTTTTGATTTTACATTCTTGAACTGCCAAATAAAGATCACCAGATTCCAAAGACATAAGTGCGATTATTAAATCGCTGTAGTGTTGAAGTCTGATCCAGCCTGACTATCGGTCAGGTTTTTGGGTTGTGGGCAGTTATTTGCATTGGTCCCATTGGGCTCGATGCATTGGGGTCAGGGGACGAATAATTATGTCCAGAAGTATTGTTTTCAAGGTTGCGCTGGCAGCCTTGATCATCCTCGTCAGCGGTATCTTTCTGCTTGGCGTGGTTATCATGCAGCGTATTGATCAGCAGGTAAGTGATACCAGCCTGGAATCGCAAAAGCTCAATCTGCGTGTTGCGGCCCTGTTGCTGCAGGATGCTTATCCGGATTTGAAGGTAACGATCGGTGCCGACGGCGAAACCACCAAGCTGGTCATGCCCGAAATTCCCGATCTGTCATCGCACAGTCTGATTGATCGTATCGGAACGGCAACCGGTCAGACGGCAACCGTGTTTTCCTGGGTGCCTGCGGAAAAGGACTTTATCCGCGTTTCCACCAACATCATCAAACCGGATGGCCAGCGCGCGGTCGGGACGATGCTTGGCAATGGCAGTGCGGCCTATGCGCCGACAACATCGGGGAAAACCTTCCGCGGTGAGGCTGTCATTCTTGGTACCGCCTATGTCACGCAATATACGCCGATCTTCAATCCGGCTGGCGATGTGATCGGCATTCTGTATGTCGGGATCAAAAAGGCCGAAGTTGCCGAGGTCGCATCGGCTATTGAGCTTCGCATTGCGATTGCGGGTATTATCGTTGCCCTGATTGCCGGTGTCCTGTTGGTGGTTCTGCTCCGCTGGCAGCTCGGTCCGCTTCATGTTTTGGGCAATACCATTGCCCGGTTTGTGGATCGTGATTTTTCCGGCGATGTTGCCTACACGGCGCGCAAGGATGAAATCGGTGTGATTGCTGATGGTCTTGTTCGCTGGAAAGAAACAGCAGGCCAGATCAAGGAAGCCGAGGAAGCCAGAATTTCGGCTGAAAAACGCAACGAGGATGAACGCGTTCAGCAGCGTAACCGCCTTGCGAAGGAGCTTGAGGAATCTGTCGGGCAGATCGTTTCCTCGGTCCGTCAGGCAACCGAGGGCATGATGCGCTCGACCCGTCAGATGCGGGATTCTGCCGATCATTCGGTTCGCCAAAGCAGCCATGTCAGCGAAGCGGCCAACGAGTCAGCCCGAAGCGTGCAGACTGTTGCCGCCGCAACCGAAGAACTTTCCGCATCGATTACCGGCATCGGAAACCAGGTCGACGAATCGACATCAATCGCTGATACCGCGGTGGGTGAAGCATCGCGGGCCAACGAAATGGTCAGCGGTCTTGCCGATGCAGCGGAACGGATCGGCGAAGTCGTTAGTCTGATTAACGACATTGCGGCCCAGACCAACCTGCTGGCACTAAACGCCACGATTGAGGCCGCCCGTGCCGGCGAAGCAGGCAAAGGCTTTGCCGTCGTTGCGCAGGAAGTCAAAAACCTTGCCAATCAGACAGCCAAGGCGACAGATGAAATCGCCCAGCAGATCGGGGCGATTCAAAGCGAAACCAAACTGACGGTCGAGGCCATCGAAAAAGTGACCCAGACCATCGCGACCATCAACGATATCACCAACGGTATTTCAGCATCTGTTTCCGAACAGAATGCTGCCGTCAGTGAGATCGCCAACAGTGCCGCGACCGCGTCGAGCGGTTCAAGCGAGGTTGTCAGCAATATCGAGGAAATCCATCAGGCCGCAAGCAGCAGCGGTGCTGCCGCAAGCGAGCTTGATACAAATGTCGGTGCCCTGTCAGGGCAGATCGAAACCCTTCACAGAACGGTCTCCGACTTCCTCAAACAGCTACGTGCCGGTTAAGGGTTTTGTGGCTTCGGGTGAGTTTCGGCTCACCCGAAGAACCAATGCCACAGGAATGGCAGGGTCAGGGCGGTGGCCAGCGTATTTAACCCCATCGCCAATCCTGAAAACGCCCCGGCTGTTTCATTGACCTGAAATGCCCGTGCCGTTCCGATTCCGTGTGCGGCAACCCCCATGGCAAATCCGCGCGCGCGCCAGTCTTTCAATCGGGCCAAATTCATCACCATCGGGCCCAGTGTTGCCCCGACAATGCCGGTTGCGATCACGCAAACCGCAGTCAGGGCCGGGACACCACCAATTTCATCGGCAATACCCATAGCAACCGGTGTCGTGACCGATTTCGGTGCCAGGGAAGCCAGTGTTTCCGGGCTCGCGCCAAGGATCCAGGCCAGAACAACTGTGCTGACACTCGCAACCAGCGATCCGAACAGCACACCGAAAATAATCACCGGCAATGCCCGTTTCAGTGTTTCCATCTGGCGAAACAGCGGTACGGCAAGTGCCACCGTCGCCGGCCCCAAAAGGAAGTGCACGAACTGTGCCCCTTCGAAATAGGTCGCATAGGGGGTGCCGGTGCTTTCGAGCAGCAACGCAATCAATGCAATGGCGATGACCACCGGATTGCAAACCGGATTGCGGTCGGTTTTCTGATACAGCCAGAACCCGATGGAATAGGCGACAAGCGTAATGGTAAGGCCGGTCAATGGCTTGGTCGAAAGATAAACCCAAAGCTGCGTGATATCTGTCTCGTCCATTATTTTGCGTCCCCGTCGCCGATGGATGCCTTCGGTTTGGGAAGAAGTTTCGACATCAGAAGGGCGGTCAGAACCATCGCAAGCAAGGTAGAAAAGATCAGGGCGGCCGTAATCGGCAACCAGTCCCCACGCAGCCGGTCAAGCTGTGTCACCACCCCGACACCGGCCGGAACGAACAGCAGCGAAAAATGGATCAGAAGGTTATCGGCGGCATCGGTCAGAACCTTGGGCGGGTGGCGTTTGACGATCAGTCCGATAAACAAAAGCCCAAGCCCGATCACAGGGCCGGGTACAGGCAGGTCAAACAGTTCCGATATCACCTCGCCAAACAGCTGGCAGACAAGGATCAGGGCAAACGCAGCAATCATCAGCAACCTCCCGACATTTATGTCTTTGGATTAGACATAATGACTTTGCGCCCGTTCGACTTTTATTAATAACGAAAAACGCCCGTGCGGAAATGGCACAGGCGTTTGAAGTCATTCGATATTTCAGGTCGTTCTAAAGGATTTCCAGAACACTTTCCGGCGGTCGCCCAAGGGCCGCCTTGTGGCCATTGACCACAATCGGGCGTTCAATCGCGCGCGGATGGGCACAAAGGGCCTCGATCAATGTGTCACCACGAAGATCAGCAATGCCTTCTTCTTTGGCTTCTTTCTTGCGCAGGATATCTTCCGGGGCCATGCCCAGCATGCCAAGAATTTCTTTTAATTCCTGTGGGGTGGGTGGTGTATCCAGATACTGGATCACGTCGGGGGTAATTCCCTGTTCCTCGATCAGTGCAAGGGTCTGGCGCGACTTGGAACAACGCGGATTGTGATAGATGCGGACCATCATATTCATGGTTCTCCTTCACGCAAAAGGTAGCCTGTATCGGCTCTTTTAGGGGCTCGATCCCGATTGCACCAGCCCGTTGTTGTCTATTTCACCATCATCCAGATCGCCATGGCGACCATCATGATGTTTTCCGTCAGTGAAATGAAACCAAGCGGAACATTGCTGTCCCCACCGACGCAGGCGCATTTGAGGTTACGCTTATCGATATAAACCGCCTTGAAAACCGATACAGCCCCGATTGTCCCGATGAAAAGGGCAACAGGAACGGCAAGCCACATGAGCGCGCCAAAAATCATAAGGACCCCTGCCAGTGCCTCACCAAACGGGTAAAGATAGGCATATCGTACCCACCGTTGCGCGAGCAGGTCATAACCCAGAAACATGTTCGAAAAGCTTTCCAGATCCCGAAGCTTCAGGATGGCAAGAATGCACATCGACGTCGCGATGAACCACTCAACCGCCCGAACCGTCAGGAAATCGCCAAATGCGGCCCAGCTAAGGCCCAGCGCCATAAGTGCCGCCATGCCGAAAACGGCAATGACCGGCTGATAGGTAACCGAATTGCCATCATTTACCGGCTTGCCAAAATATTCCCGCAATTCGTCATGGCCGCCGATCCGCTCTCCATCAATGAATGTCTGAGGGGTCGTTTCGACATTGTATTCTGCCTGAAAGTCGTCAGTTTCTTTCCGGGTGGTCAGCCAGTGATCATCGACGGCGTATCCTTCCCTTTTTAGAAGGTCGCGCGATTTCAGGCCGAACGGACAGATATGGTCGTCCATCACCATCCGGTAAAGCGTTGCCTTGCGTGTATGTGCGGTCATGACTTGATCTCTCTCGTCTTGCCCTTGGGTCTACGCTTTTATGGAACTTGTCGGGGAGACATTTGTTCCACGCAACGCTGAAAGGTAGTCTTTCGGTGCCCGAAAAAAAAAAACGCCCGCCCAGCAATCAGATGCCGTCAATCATGGATAACAGATCGTTCAGGTGATCCAGATCGCCATCAATGATCCGGGTGGCGGTGTCATAGCCAAATCCCTGCCGGGCAAGTGCGGCCAGATCCTTGTCGCGTTTTTCATCGCGCTGGTCAGGCCGACGAAATGGTCCAAGCCGACGGCGTCGGGCGTAGGCCGCGGCGGCGGCAAGGTTGGGATCGGTACCCCGGATATCTTCATAGGCCGCCTGATCGGCTTCCTGTCTGAGGTCGGTGATGGTGTCATCAATCATGTGCGATGCAATGCCGCGTGCGTTCAGATCTGCGGCGATAACCCGCATGGCCTTGCCCTTGCGCAAAAGCGATCTGGCACGTCCCTTGGCATAGGCGGTGTCATTGATAAAGCCGGCATTCTCGCAAGTGTTCAGAACGCTTTTCATCCATTCTTCGGCTTCCTGGGGATCGGTGCCGTATTCCGCGATCGAAAGCCTGATTTTACCGCGCATCAGTTTTTCAAGCCGCGCGCGTGATGTGGCAAAGCGTTCCAGATACCAGGTGGCATAATTCATCAGATAGTCGCGCGTTACCCTGCGCGGCTTTTGGGGTTCGCGCGGGTTGCGATCTTTGCCTTTGGCGGCACTTTTGCGGGAAAAACTGGCGTTACTGCCAAATTTTTCCGCCTTGCTGTCAGGCGCTAAATCACTGCGGTTTTCGTGTGATTCTTTCATTTCATCCAATGCTGATCAATACACACCCTTGCACTTGATGCCCAACTCTCCCTATTTTACCGGCAATTGTCTGCATTTTTCCGAAGGATTTTTCATGCAAGAGCTAGCACCGCGTCAAATGGGCGCGATCAACTGGCTCGGTCTGTGGACGCTTTATGCCAAGGAAGTTCGACGTTTTCTGAACGTCCATCTGCAAACCATCGGAGCACCGGTGGTTACCAGCCTGTTATTCATGGCGGTCTTCCTTCTGGCACTCGGGCGCGCGGTCGAGACGGTAAACGGCGTTCCTTTCGCCACCTTCCTTGCCCCCGGTCTGGTCATGATGACCATGGCCCAGAATGCCTTTGCCAATACCTCAAGCTCGATCATCATCTCGAAGGTACAGGGCAACATTGTTGATGTTCTGATGCCGCCGCTTTCGGCCGGTGAAATGGTTGCCGGTTTTGCATTCGGTGCGGTGACACGCGGGATTATGGTTGGCGTTGCTACCACCATTGTCATGGCGTTCTTTGTTGATGTCGGCGTCCATAATATCTGGGCAATCCTGTATTTCGGGATTTCGGCGTCGCTGATGTTGTCGCTGCTGGGTATTGCCGGTGGTGTATGGTCCGAGAAATTCGACCATATCGCGGTTGTCACCAACTTTGTCATTACTCCGCTTTCCTTCCTGTCGGGCACATTCTATAGCGCCGAAAACCTGCCCGAAGCTGGCAAGGTACTGGTCCATTACAACCCGTTCTTCTACATGATTGACGGGTTCCGCTATGGTTTTACCGGGGTTTCGGACGGCACGGTAATGACCGGAGTTGTGGTCTTGGCCGTGGTCAATGTCCTGCTTTGGATTCTGTGCTATCGCATGATCAAAAGCGGCTACAAGCTTAAGGCCTGATCGCCAAAACAGTGCGGCTTTCAGCATTAAATTCCGTTTAAGGGCAGCATTCCGCATCGGATGCTGCTCTTTTTCATATCAGCCCTGTTCGTATACGGGGTTTTGCGTCGTTGACAGAGGTCAGGAATCTCTTGATACTCCGCGGCTTCCCGGTATTCTGCCGGAACTGACCTTCTGGTCAGGAATGATTTTTTATCCCTGATTGAGGAATGAAGAAGTGATTACTCCCGTCATGCCGACCTACGCGCGGGCCGATCTGGCCTTTGAGAAAGGTGAAGGACCTTATCTCTATGCGCAGGATGGCCGACGATTCCTCGATTTCGGGTCGGGTATTGCGGTGAATACCCTTGGCCACGCGCATCCGCATCTGGTCGAAGCCCTGACCGAACAGGCGAAAAAGGTTTGGCATACGTCGAACCTGTACCGGATTCCGGGGCAGGAAAAACTGGCGGCACGTCTGGTTGAAAATACCTTTGCCGACACGGTGTTCTTCTGTAACTCCGGGGCGGAGGCCAACGAGGCCGGCATCAAGATGCTGCGCCGCTACCAGTATGTCAGCGGTCATGCCGAAAAGAACCGGATTCTGGTGGCAACCAATGCCTTCCACGGTCGGACGCTTGGTACCCTGACCGCCGGTTATAGCGATAAATACCGCGAGGGCTTTGGCCCGATGCCTGATGGTTTTGATCGTGTGGCATTTGGCAATCTGAACGAATTGCGCGATGCGATCACGCCTGAGACCGCAGGTATTCTGGTCGAACCGATCCAGGGCGAAGGCGGTATCTGCAAGGCCCCCGAAGGTTACCTTGAGGGTCTGCGAAAAGCGGCTGACGAATTCGGCCTGCTTGTGATGTTTGACGAGGTCCAGACCGGCGTTGGCCGCACGGGCAAGCTTTATGCCTATGAATGGTCGGACATGAAGCCCGATCTGATTTCATCGGCCAAGGGGCTTGGCGGTGGTTTCCCGGTTGGCGCGTTGCTGGCGACCGAACGCGCGGCACAGGCATTGCCTGCGGGGATGCATGGCACGACCTTTGGTGGTAATCCGCTTGCCATGGCGGCGGCCAATGCGGTTCTTGACGTCATCCTTAAACCCGGTTTCATGGACAATGTTCTTGCCATGAGCCAGTTGATCCGTGACGGCCTTGCGGCCATTGCCCGAAAACATCCGGGCTTTATCGCGGAAGTCCGTGGCATGGGCCTGCTTCTGGGTATGAAAACTGTGCCGACCAATGTTGATGTTGTCGCAAAACTGCGTGAACTGGGTCTTTTGACCGTTCCGGCGGGCGATAACGTGGTGCGTCTTTTGCCGCCGCTTAACATCACCAAAACCCATGTTGACGAGGCGCTGGCAGCAATCGATGCCGCCGCGGCAGCCTTGGCGCAATAAGGAAGACTGAAATGACTGATATCAGGCACTTTCTCGATCTCGACAAAATGTCGGCGGGAACGCTGAACGATATTCTTGAACTTGGATCTGTGGAAAAGGCAGGCAAGGCACCGTTTGGTGACAAGCCGCTTGCGGGCAAGACACTTGCTCTGATTTTTGAAAAACCATCGACCCGTACACGCGTGTCATTCGAAGTTGGTATGCGCCAGCTAGGCGGTGATGTTGTCATCCTTGATGCGGCAAGTTCGCAGCTGGGCCGTGGGGAAACCATTGCCGATACCGCACGCGTTCTGTCGCGCTTTGTCGATGCGATCATGATCCGTACGACGGACGAATCGAAACTGCTGGAACTGGCGAAATATGCCACCGTTCCGGTCATCAATGGCCTGACCGATCAAAGCCATCCCTGCCAGATCATGGCCGACCTTATGACCGTCAAGGAACACAAGGGACGCCTTGATGGGTTGAAATTCGCCTGGGTCGGCGATGGCAACAATGTTTCGGCGTCCTTTATTCATGCGTCGCCGAAATTCGGGTTCTCGCTTGATATGGCCTGCCCGGCGGGTTATCGCCCCAATCAGGGTCTGATCGAAACGGCCAATGCCGAGGGTGGCAAGGTCCGCATGACCGATATGGACAGCGCGCTGGACGGGGCCGACGTCATCGTTACCGATTGCTGGGTTTCGATGGGGGACGAGGACGCCGACGCCCGCATGGAAGCATTGGCCCCCTATCAGGTGAACTCGGCCGCGATGGCAAAGGCAAACAAGGATGCGATCTTCATGCATTGCCTGCCTGCCCATCGTAACGAAGAGGTCACCGACGATGTGATCGACGGGCCGCAATCGGTGGTGTTTGACGAGGCTGAAAACCGTCTGCATGCGCAGAAAGGGGTTCTGCTATACTGCTTTAATGGCTTGCCTTCCTGACGGTGCAGACTAAATAAGCATCAGAATTTCGGGGCGGACAGTGATGTTCGCCCCTTTGTTTTGGCGTGACATGGCTGGACAATGCGGTTCTGCTGTTGTTATACGCCCCGGAACACGTAAAAACGCGGAACCCGAAAATGCAGATCGCTGTCGATTTTTGTCAGCCCTTCACGCTGGATCATTCCAATATTCGCGGCCGTTTCGCACGGCTTGGCCCGACCGTGCAGACCATCATCGGTCAGCACAGCTATCCTGCGCTTGCAAATCATCTGCTGGGCGAGATTATCGGGCTGGCTGTTCTGCTGTCCTCGGCGCTGAAATATGAAGGCCTGTTTACCCTTCAGACCTCGTCTGACGGTCCAATTGGCATGATGGTTGTCGACGTCGATAGCGACGGCAACATTCGCGCCTGTGTGCGTGTAGACGAAGACTGCCTCAGCACCATGATTGCGGCCGAAGACGGTGGTGAAGATGCTCTGCGCGGGCAGGTGCACAAGCTGATGGGGCATGGCCACATCGCCTTCACCGTCGATCAGGGCGGCGATCACGAACGCTATCAGGGTATTGTGTCGCTCGAAGGAAATACGCTTTCGGAATGTGCTGAGTCCTATTTCCGTCAGTCCGAACAGATCGAAGCTGCCTTCAAGCTTGAAGTCCATCAGGGCGAACAGGCCAATGACTGGTGGGTTGGTGGGCTGTTCCTGCAGCGTCTTCCGGCCAGTGCGTCGGGCGAAGCGGCAACTCCGGAAGAAGCCGAAAAGATTACCGAGGACTGGAACCGGTCCAAGATCCTGATGGCGAGTGCCACTGAAAACGAACTGGTCGATATTTCGCTTTCGGCGCATGACCTGATCTGGCGTCTGTTCCACGACGAAGAACCGCGCGTGTTTGATCAGACGGCGTTGCAGTTCAAATGCCGTTGTTCGCGTCAGAAAATCGAAGGTGCGCTTGTGTCCTATCCGCTTGAAGAACTTCTGGACATGCGCGAACCCGATAGCGGCGAAGTCGCGGTTTCCTGCCAGTTCTGCAACACGCGATATGGCTTCAACGAGGCCGACCTGCGTGCACTTAAATCCGGCGATGACGCATAACTTGCTGCATCGGCGCGGTTTTTGATTGTCACAGCCTTGCCTTAATCATCAAGCAACGTCACCATGCCCACACAAAGGTATGGTGGCGTTTTTATTTGAGGCAGGAGAAAGACTTGATGAAGGCATTGTCCATCAATGGAATGCGCGTGGCCCTGGCGGGTGCAGTTGTTGCCCTTCTGGCGGCCTGTACCAGCGCACCGGTGCAGACCTATCCCGATGTGACCTGGCGCCATCTTGACCCGATTGTATTTGCAGCCGGGCCAATTGAAAAAGTGGCGGCCTATCCGGCCGGGGGTGACAACAACCTTGAAAGCTATCTGCCGTTCAGCCTAGGCAAGATGGCAATGAACTGGCCCGATGACCGCATCCAGACGGCAGGCACCAGTGATATTCTGCGTTATAGCGTGACCGAGGCATCCATCACCTCAAACGCGCTTAAAACCACCAAGGGTTTTTCGGGCGTCTTTACCGATGATCAGTCCGAAAAAGTCGAAATGAAAGTTTCGGCCAAGCTTGAGGTTCTTGATCCGAATGGCACCCAGAAGGGCGAAGTTGCCGCAACCGCGGTTCGCACCCGGACCCTTGCGGAATCGATGTCCGTCGCCGAACGTGAAAAGGCGGTTTATGATGAAACCGCAACGCTCCTGATGGACCTTGATCGTGAACTCGAACGTCAGATCAATGCCAATTTCGGGCGTTTCCTGTTGCGCTAAGTTCCGGTATCCATATTGCTATACCAAAAGCCCGGCCGGAAAACTGCCGGGCTTTTGGTCATTAGCGGAACATCATTACCGGCACCTGGCAGGACCGGACCATTTCGGTCGTCGTGCTGCCAATGATCAGGTTGCGGATGCGCGAATGGCCATAGGCGCCCATGACAAGAAGATCGATATTGTCGCTTTCGATACGGTTTTTAATCACGTCTTCAGGTTCTCCGGCTTCGAAACTGGCCTCAACCTCGTAGCCCGCCTTGCGCAGAAGGGCTGCTGCGTCATCAAGCTTTTCCTGAAGGCTGTCAGTTGGTTTGCCAACGCACAGCAAGACGCACGGAAGTCCTGTAAACAGCTTGCCACCCGCAATGTGGCGCACGGCCTTCATCGCACTTTCACCACCATCAAACGCAATCAGGAACTTGTTGATCGGCTTGAATGCGCGCGATGCGACCAGAACCGGTTTGGTCGCGGACCGGACAACCCGTTCAAGATTTGATCCCAGATGCAGTTTGGCAAAATCGGCGGCCTCGCCGCGCTTGCCAATCACGATCAGGTCGGCATCGCCTTCAAACTCACCAATCGCATCAATCAGATCGCCATGGCGAAGTTTGGTCGAAACCGATGAAAGTCCGGCTTCTTCAAGGCCCGATTTGGCTTCTTCAAGCAGCAAACGACCGCGTTTCAGCTCCAGCTTGGCCTTCTGTTCATCAAGGTCGGCCAGTTCCTGCAAAAGGGCAGTACGAGCACCAAGTTTGAGGTTACCACTAAGGTCGGCGGGTTCGGAGCCCACGCCACGACGGCCCAGCACATGCATCAGCTCAACTGATGCTTCGGTGCGTTTGGCTACCCAGCAGGTCAGGTCGCGAACGCTTTGCGAATAGCCCGATCCATCGATCAGTGCGATCAGACGTGTCATTGAACGTTCCCCTTAGTGGCCCATCAGGCGTTCAAGCGCGCCGGGCTTGTCATGGATCGCCAGCTTATCAACAATTGTCTCGCTGGCTTCATTGAGACCGATCAACTCGACCTCGGCTCCCTCACGGCGGAATTTCAGCACGACCATATCAAGGGCCGCAACACTTGAAATGTCCCAGATATGGGCGTGGCTGACATCAATCGTGACTTTATCAAGTGCCTCGCGGAAATCGAATGCCTTGGTGAAATCCTCGACCGAGGCAAAGAAAATCTGCCCGCGTACTTCATAGGTCCGCCATGTGCCATCGGCTGAAAGCGTGCTGGTAACCCGGAAGATCTGCGCGATTTTCCATGCAAAGAATATCCCCGAAAGCAAAACACCGATCAGAACGCCAATTGCAAGGTTATGCGTGCCGACCACGGTCACAACGGTTGCCAGCATCACGATGGATGAACTGCGCGGATGTTCGCGCAGGTTTTTGATCGAAGACCAGCTGAATGTCCCGATCGATACCATGATCATGATCGCTACAAGGGCGGCCATCGGGATGATCGCCACCAGATCGCCCAGGACCACAATCAGGATCAGAAGGAAAATACCGGCAAGGAAGGTCGAAAGTCGGCACCGCCCACCCGATTTTACGTTGATTACCGACTGGCCGATCATCGCACAACCAGCCATGCCACCGATGAAACCGGTAAAGAAGTTGGCAATCCCCTGACCATAGCATTCGCGGATGCGGTTCGATGGTGTATCGGTCAGCTCGTCCACGATCTGTGCCGTCATCAGGCTTTCCAGAAGCCCGACCGCCGCCACCGCCGCCGAATAGGGCAGGATGATCAGGAAGGTATCAAGGTTCAGCGGCACATCAGGCAGATAAATCGCCGGGAAGGCATCAGGCAATGCGCCCATATCACCGACCGTGCGCAGATCACCATCAATAAACAGGGACAGGATCGTCAGAACGATAATGCAGATCAATGGCGAGGGGACAATTTTCGTGATCCTCGGGAACAGGTAAATAATCGCAAGGCCGCCCGCGACCATCACATATGTCATGTAACTGACACCGGTCAGTTCCGGCAATTGTGCCATGAAAATCAGAATGGCGAGCGCGTTGACAAAGCCCGTCATCACCGATTTCGAGACAAACCGCATCAGGTTTCCAAGCCGAAGCGCCCCGGCCAGCATCTGGATCACCCCGGCAAGCACGGTTGCCGCCAGCAGGTAATCAAGTCCGTGATCGCGCACAAGCGATCCCATCAGCACGGCGGTTGCCGCGGTGGCAGCCGAAATCATGCCCGGCCGTCCACCAAAGATCGCGGTAATCACTGCAATCGAGAAGGATGCATAAAGCCCGACCTTGGGATCGACCCCGGCGATGATGGAAAACGCAATGGCTTCGGGGATTAGTGCAAGTGCCACCACAAGGCCTGAAAGCACATCACCACGGATATTGCCAAGCCATTCGGCCCGCAAACGCGGAAGGAAATCGGTATTCACAGAACTTCTCCGTATCAAACAGCCCAGTCTGTCCCCGGGGCTGGAGTGTCATCTGGCGGCATGAAAGCCGTCCCTAACGGTCAGTATTGCAATGCAGAAGGCTGTACCTATACCAATTTAAAATATGGCACAACCGCAGGGGGCGTGATCTTTGCCGGGCATTTTGTGCAAAACCCAGTCTGGAACGGAAAAACCCGCCGGAATAGCGGCGGGTTTTGTCCTGAAGTTCTGATCTCTGCGATTTAGGCAGATCAGACTATTTCCGGTTCTGACGGTTTTCGATCAGATCATCAACCACGCCCGGATCGGCAAGGGTTGATGTATCGCCAAGCTGGTCATATTCGTTGGCGGCAATCTTGCGCAGGATACGGCGCATGATTTTGCCCGAACGGGTTTTCGGAAGTCCCGGTGACCACTGGATATAATCGGGGCTGGCAATCGGGCCGATTTCCTTGCGCACCCACTGAACCAGTTCCTTGCGCAGTTCTTCGGTCGGTTCTTCACCGGCATTCAGCGTGACATAAGCATAGATGCCCTGTCCCTTGATATCGTGCGGTACGCCGACCACGGCGGCTTCGGCCACCTTGGCATGCGCGACCAGCGCACTTTCAACCTCGGCAGTGCCCATGCGATGACCCGAAACGTTGATCACGTCATCCACACGGCCGGTGATCCAGTAATAGCCATCCTCGTCCCGTCGTGCACCGTCGCCGGTGGTATAGACATTGGCGAATGTGCTGAAATAGGTCTGGATAAACCGTTCATGATCGCCATAAACCGTGCGCATCTGACCCGGCCAGCTATCCTTGATCACAAGGTTGCCATCGGTTGCGCCGGTCAGTTCCTTGCCTTCATTATCCAGAAGGGCCGGTTCAACACCAAAGAACGGCAAGGTTGCCGAACCCGGTTTAAGGTCGGTCGCACCCGGAAGCGGCGTAATCAGGATGCCGCCGGTTTCGGTCTGCCACCAGGTATCGACAATCGGGCAATTCCGCTTGCCGACATGTTCGTGATACCATTCCCAGGCTTCGGGGTTGATCGGCTCGCCCACCGAGCCGAGGATGCGCAAGCTCGAAAGATCAGCTTTGTTCACAAAGCTTTCGCCTTCGCGCATCAGGGCACGGATCGCGGTTGGCGCGGTATAGAAGATATTGACCTTGTGCTTCTCGCACACCTGCCAGAAACGCGATGCATCCGGATAGCTTGGCACACCTTCAAACATCAGGGTCGTTGCCCCGTTGGCAAGCGGCCCGTAAACGATATAGCTGTGCCCGGTAACCCAGCCGACATCGGCCGTGCACCAGTAAATATCGCCTTCGTGATAATCAAAGACATACTGATGGGTCATCGACGCATAAACAAGGTAACCGCCCGACGTATGCAGAACACCCTTCGGCTTGCCGGTCGAACCCGAAGTATAGAGAACGAAAAGGGGGTCTTCGGCATTGACCTCGGTCGGAGGGCAATCAGGTGATGCTGCCTCGCAAACCTCGTGATACCAGACGTCGCGCGCATCATTCCATGCGATGTCCTTGCCGGTATGTTTGACGACAACAAGCTTTTCGACGGATTTGACACCCGGATGGGAAAGGGCTTCGTCCGCATTGCGTTTCAGCGGCACACCGCGCCCGCCACGAAGGCCCTCGTCCGAGGTGATGACAACCTTCGCACCGCAATCTTCCACGCGGCCCGCGAGGGCTTCAGGCGAAAAGCCGCCAAACACGATGGAATGGATCGCACCGATGCGCGCGCAGGCCAGCATCGAAACCGCTGCGGCCGGGATCATCGGCAGGTAAATGACAACGCGGTCGCCCTTGCCGACACCCATCGATTTCAGGGCATTGGCAAACCGGCAGACACGTTCATGCAAATCTTTGTAGGTGATATGTTCGGAAACGGACGGATCGTCGCCTTCGAAAATAATCGCGGTCTGGTCACCGCGCTTCGCCAGATGACGATCAAGGCAGTTGGCTGCAACGTTCAGCGTGCCGTCTTCATACCACTTGATATAAAGGTCCTTGGCATCAAAGCTGACATTCTTGACCTTGGTAAACGGCTTGATCCAGTCGATGCGCTTGCCGTGTTCGCCCCAGAAGCCTTCGGGATCTTCGACCGACTGCTTGTACATGGCGTCGTATTTTGCCTTGTCGATCAGCGCGCCCTTCGCGATGTCGTCGGAGACGGGATAAACGTTCGCAGACATATGTGGCCTCTTGTTCGTTTCCTGTTGTCTGTACGCTCGTACCGGTCACCTGCCCGCTGAAAGGTCTTTGGGCCGGTACGATATTCTTGTGCGTGCCAGATGCCGATTTTTGCAGTTGGAATAACAGTTATTACAACCGGTGCAGGATAACCGAACGGGCGATGCAAGATCAGCCGGACGGCATGGCGTAAATCGGTTCCTGTCGCTTGCGCCCTATGCTAGTGCGCTGATGGATTTCAGGGAATACAACTTAAGACGGGGGGCAAAATGGTTCGCAATGGGCGCGATACCGTCCTGCTTTCCCTGCCTTGTAACCGGTCCGGTTGCGGGGGCGCAACCAATACCTCCCGGTGATCCCGTCTGGATACCGGAACACGAGAATTCCCTGAAGTAGGTAATTGAAACATAGTGATATTATCGTAATTTCGCCAGTCACGATCTGGCGATTTGCCGGTTTCACTATGACACAATTTTAGAGACCCCAACTCTTGCGGATCTGTAGCAGGAAATTGTGAGGCAAAGGTATTGCGTCAGCATTGGCTTATGCGGAAAAGTTTAGTACGCAACTTCTAAATCAATTTCGTCCACGCAGGTTTGCGGTTTGGAGTGATTCTCGGCTGTGTACCATTCGCCGTTGGCAACACTTACGTTAGTGATTTCATCAACAAACATGCACCTCCACTCACCATCTGGTGGCAAGCCTCTGGAGCTACGTCCGCCGAATTGGTAAGCTAATACTTTGCTTTGTCCATTTTTAGTTCCGATAACATGAGGACAAATTTCTCTCTGCAGACCATGGTATGTGCAAGAAACTTGCTGCTTGTTTTGTATTGCATTTCTAAGTTCAGCATAGACTGTTGGCATGACATCCTCAGATTGAATATTAAAGATAGCAAATTATATATATTAGAAAATATTAATCAAATTTTATCTAAAATAGAAATGTTGATCTGTTAGGTCTGTCACGCCAATCCTCGAGGGAAATTCCCTTCCTGAGACTGGATTTGAAAGAACAAAACAGATACAAAGAAATCAGGTTATAACCAAACGGTGGGAATATGGATCCGATCTCTCTTGCAGCGGGCGCAATTGCGGCATTTGTCGTCGCACTGGTTTTCAGTGTGCTGATGGTCAAACGCACCAAAGAAGCGGCGATGGCCGAGGCAGAGTCGCGAACCGCCCTGCTGGCGGCGCAACTTGATCAGGCTGATGAAGCCCGTCGCGAACTGGTATCTGAACTGGCAATGACGCGTAACCGGCTTTCCGAAGAAGCCGAAAAACGCGCCATTGCCGAAACCAGACTGGAAAAGGAACGCGAGGCCACCACCGAAAAGCTCGCAATGCTTGATGATGCGCGCACCAAACTGCTTGATAGTTTCAAGGCGCTGTCGTCTGACGCGCTTAAAGTCAACAATGACGAGTTCATGAAGCTGGCGCGTGAGAATTTCTCGCGCATGCAGGAAGGGGCCAAAGGCGATCTGGAAAAACGCCAGCAGGCAATTGACGGGCTCGTCAAACCGATTCAGGAACGCTTGCAGGCTTTCGATACCAAGGTCAACGAACTGGAAAACTCGCGCAAGGAAGCTTACGGCGAATTGCGCAATCAGGTCGGCCAGCTGGTTGAATCGCAAACCCGCCTGTCCAAGGAAACCCAGACGTTAAGCTCCGCCCTGCGGTCAAGTTCGTCGGTATCAGGCAAATGGGGTGAATTGCAGTTGCGCCGGATCGTTGAACTGGCCGGGATGCTCAAACATTGCGATTTCGAAGAACAGGTACATTTCAATACCGATGAAGGCGCGCAGAAGCCGGACATGGTCATTCATCTGCCGGGCGGCAAAAACATCGTCGTCGATGCCAAGGCCCCGACATCGGCCTATCTTGAGGCGATTGAGGAAAAGCACGACGATATCCGCCGCGAGGCTCTGATGGGCACCTATGTCACCAATGTGCGCAAGGTGATTTCGGACCTTTCGAAGAAATCCTATTGGAAATCAGTCGATTCTCCGGAATTTGTTGTTCTGTTCCTGCCCGGTGAAAGCTTCTTCTCGGCAGCACTTGAACGCGATCCACGCCTGATCGAAGACAGCTTCCGCGATGGCGTCATTCTGGCAACGCCGACGACCCTGCTTGGGCTTCTGAAGGCCGTGGCTTATGGCTGGCGTCAGGAAGCTCTTGCCGAAAATGCCCGCGATATCAGCGAAATCGGTCAGCAGCTTTTTGATCGTCTGGGGACCCTTGCCAAAAACTTTGCCTCTATGGGCAAGTCGCTTGAAAGTACGGTCAAAAACTACAACAAGACTCTTGGCACGCTTGAAGGCACGGTACTGGTGTCCGCCCGCAAGCTTAAGGAAAAGCATATCGTTGCCGATGATCGCGCCATCGAAGAACCGCTTCATGCCGAAACCCATGTCCGTGAAATCACCAAAACCGAATTGCTTGGGGCTCCTTCCGATTTATTGACGGGCCAAACCGGTGATGATGACGACGAAACGGCCCATACCGGTACCGATCATGGGTGAGTTGCGCGTTAATACAGGGCTGTTTGCTTGACTAAAGTGCGACGAAACCTTATCTCGGAGCGCTGATTTCGCTATAATGCGATGAACGCATAGATTTCCAAACCCGGACAGAAGACACATGGCCCTGCGCGACATTCTCATTGTTCCCGATCCCCGCCTCAAGCAGGAATGCGAAGAGGTGGCAGAGGTGAATGACGAAATCCGTGAATTGCTCGATGACATGCTTGAAACCATGTATGCGGCACCGGGTATCGGACTTGCCGCGCCCCAGATCGGCGTGATGAAGCGCCTGGTTGTCATGGACGTTTCCGATGACAAGGAAAAGCCCCAGCCGCTGAAACTCGTGAATCCGGAAATCATCTGGGAGTCCGAGGATACATCGGTTTATCAGGAAGGCTGCCTGTCGATCCCGGAACAATATGCCGATGTTGAACGCCCGGCCGAAGTCGGCCTGCGCTATCTGGATGAAAACGGTAAGGAACACGAAATCGAGGCCGACGGCCTTCTCGCAACCTGCATCCAGCATGAACTTGATCACCTTGATGGCATCCTGTTCACCGATTATCTGAGTGCGCTTAAGCGCAACATGATCCTGAAAAAAGTGCAGAAGCTGCAAAAGACGAAAAAATCTGCCTGATCAGAAACGCATCACAGAATTCAGGGGCCGGATTTTCCGGCCCTTTTGTTTTGGAAATCTGACAAAGCGGGTGCCCGCCTTTTAAGGCTTGGCTTGTCATTTGGCCAAGATAACGCCAAATTGCCGCCAGCTACCTGATTGATGACGATAGGACGTGACCAATGACCAAGCTGCGCATTGCCTTTATGGGAACCCCGGATTTCGCCCTTGTGGCGCTTAAGAAACTGGTCGCAGCCGGTCATGATGTTGTCTGCGTCTATTCCCAGCCACCCCGTCCTGCCGGTCGCGGGCAAAAGGAAACGCCGACCCCGGTTCATGCATGGGCGCAAGAACAGGGTATCGAGGTCCGCACGCCTGTTTCCCTGAAATCCGATGACGAGAAAAAGGCCTTTGCCGACCTTGATCTCGATGTTGCGGTGGTCGCGGCCTATGGCCTGATCCTGCCAAAGGCTATTCTCGATGCGCCGAAATATGGCTGTCTGAACATTCATGCGTCCCTTTTACCGCGCTGGCGCGGTGCGGCCCCGATCCAGCGGGCCATTCTGGCCGGTGACGACAAAACCGGTGTGACCATCATGCAGATGGATGTCGGGCTTGATACCGGCGATATGCTGTTGGTTGGTGACATCCCGATCACGTCCGAAACCTATGCCAATGCCCTGCATGACGATCTTGCCGAACTGGGGGGCAAAATGATCGTGGAGGCGCTTGAAAAGCTGCCGGGTGGCGTACTGAGCCCAATCAGACAGCCAGAAGACGGTGTGACCTATGCCGCCAAGCTGGAGAAATCCGAGGCCAAGCTTGATTTCACCGATGATGCCGCGGCACTTGAACGCAAAGTACGTGCTTTCACACCATGGCCGGGTGCCTATTTCGAATTTGGCAAGGAACGCATCAAGGTGCAGGCTGCCATCGTTACCGATCAATCCGGTCCGGCAGGCACCATCCTTGACGATCATCTGACGATTGCATGCGGTAGCGGCGCCCTGCGCCCGACCCGTATTCAACGGCCGGGCAAGGCGGTTATGGATACCGATGCCGTTCTGCGGGGTTATGACAAGCTTGCCAAGGGCATTGTCTTACAGGGTTAGGTCTATGGAAATGGTATTCGACATTCGCAAAGCCACCAATCGGGATGGTGATCAAATCGCAACCCTGATTGCGGAGGTCTTTGCTGATTATCCCGGTTGCATCTTTGATCGTGCGGGCGAGTTTCCCGAACTTGATGCCATCGCTGATGATTTTAGCGCTGATCACGGCTGCATCTGGGTGGTCGAAGGGCATGGACGTGTCCTGGGATGCCTTGGCATCAAATTCGATCCGGCACAAAAACAGGCCGAATTGCACAAGGTCTATCTGGATCGCGCCACCCGTGGGAAGGGCATTGCCCAGCGCATGTTGAAAACCGCCCTTGATTGGCTGGAGCAAACCCATCCCGATTGCACCGATCTTGTCCTTTGGACCGACACACGGTTCGAAGCCGGGCATCGCTTTTATGAAAAATGCGGGTTCGCCCGAACCGGCGAAACCCGCACTCTTGATGATCTTAGCGCTTCGTCTGAATATTGCTTCAAAGCCCGTCCGGGCGATATCCGGTTTCGGATTGGCTAAGCTATTCTGCGTCTAGCCTTGCTGCTCGGTTACCGGGGCTGCAATGGCCTTGGTTTCGGCAACGGCTTCGGGTTTGCGGACCGAACGCGCATCGCGCAGGCCAAGCTCCCATGGCGGGATGGGGGTGAATTTTTCGGCCAGGAAGTCCACAAAGGCACGGACCTTTGGTGACAGGTGACGCTTGTGCGGATACACAGCCGAAATCCATGCCAGATCGTGAACATATTCCGTCAGAACCGGCGTCAGGCGACCTGCCCGGATATCTTCATGCACGAGGTACTCTGCCAGTCGTGCCATACCGAGGCCGGCGACCACCGCTTCGTGCAATGCGTCGCCGTCATTGGCGGAAAAACTGCCCTGTGCGCGGAACGAAACATGGCCCTCGGGGGTGTCGAAATGCCAGTCGTTAAAGCTTTCGCGTGATGACAGATGCAGACAGTCGTGGTTTTCAAGTTCCTGCGGCTTGCGCGGGATACCGTTCTTTTCCAGATATTCCGGCGATGCGACGATCATGCGGCGGTTGACCGCATATTTGCGTGCGATCAGGGATGAATCTTCAAGGGCGGACAGGCGAATCGCCAGATCGTAACCATCGTTGACCAGATCGGTGAATTTATCATCCAGCGTCAATTCAATCCTTACATCGGGATAACGCGCCAGAAATTCCGGAATCAGCGGCACGACCTGATATTTGGTGAAGGCCACCGATGCGTTGATACGTAACGTTCCGCGCGGGGCGGCATAAAGCTGGGTTACGACTTCTTCGGCTTCTTCGATCTCGTTTAGGATCGTGCGGGCGCGCTCGTAAAAGGCACGGCCTTCTTCGGTCAGGCTAAGCTGGCGGGTGGTGCGCATCAAAAGACGTGCGCCAAGCCTGTCTTCAAGACGCGAAATGTATTTTGAAACCGCCGAAGGTGACAGACGCATGGTCCGTGCAGCAGCTGAAAAGCTGCCTTCTTCAACGGCATGGACAAAGATTTCCATTTCTGCGGCGCGATCCATCGGCATGTTTCCTATTTATGACGCATATTCACAAGTAATGTGCATATTGAGGTAATTCTCTTCTGCCGTAAAGGAAATTAGATTGGGTTCATCAAACGCGACACGTTGTCGCAATGAACCAAATTCTCAAAGGAGGTCTGCCATGACCACTTATGCTGACATCACCAAGCTGAACATCAAAACCAGCGAGATTGAAGCTGGCGTGCGCAAAGGCCAACAGCTTCGTGCTGAATATATCGGTAGCCTGTTCCGCAGCCTGTTCAAAGGCGCTGACAAGTCCGCCGACATCAAGCATCCGGCTGGCACCGTTGGCGGTGCTGCCTAATTGACGACCTCGCGGTCGAGCGACGTTTGATCTTCCTCCCCAGACGACGCTCCCGCGATGGACTACCGCGTTTTTTCTAGCGTCTTCCTCCCTAGACGACGCTGTTTTCCCGACTGGCCCGGGCTCTTTTGAGCTCCGGGCCATTTTTTTGTCTCATCGCCGATCTTAGGCTTTGCAATCCCGCTGCCTCATTCGCCGGTTTGGCGTGCGACACCCGGCGGGATATAAAATCCGGGCCGTTCCGACATCCAGGACAGCATTGACACAACCGCCATTGCGACGATGGTGATCCAAAGCGTCGTCGCGATATCGATATTGGCGGCAAACATCCAGCCATAGATCGCAGGTCCAATCGCAGATGCCAGAACCATGACCGCGGTCAATGTGCTGCGGACTGCGCCGATTTCACTAAGTGGCACCAGTTCCGGAATGATTGCCGTGCGCAATGTTGTGGCAAAGCCGGTGGTGACGCCCAGCATCCCCATATAAACCGGGATCATGACCGGTGTTTCAGTGATCGCCAGTAGCGACACCGCCCCGATGGCCGGGATCAGGTGATAGGGGAACAGCTTGCGAGCGGTATGGCTGTCAATCAGCGGACCGCTACCAAACGCCCCGATCACGGATGTAATGGCAAAAACCGTAAAACCGGCGGCAAACCAGGCAAGGTCGATATCTTTGCTCGCTGAAATCGATCCCTGATGGAAAAACAGGGCGGTCATCACCAGCGGCGGGGCGGCCAGCATCGGCATGCAGAACCAGATATAGCGTGACCGGAACAGGCGTGGATGGCTGCTTGCGGGGGATGCGTCCTGATCGGTGCTGTGATCAGTACTGGCGGCTTTGCCATCCTTTTCCGTTTTGCCCGGTGCCTCGCGGAATTTTGCATTATCACGGATCAGCAGGATCGCAATCGGCATCAGGATAACCACGATAAAAATACCGGCCCCGGCATAGGTCGCCCGCCAGCCAAATCCGGCGATAAGTGCCAGCAGAGTTACAGGCATGATTGCCTCTGCCAACGGAAAGCCGAAGCTTGCAATGGCGAGGGCACGTCCGCGGCTGCGATCAAAATAGCGCGCAATGCCAGTCATGCTCACATGGCTCATTAATCCCTGCCCGGCCAGACGCAGAATGAACAGGGCCGCGATCAGCATCCAGACCGATTGAGCCGAGGCAATCGCAAGGCAGCCGATGGTCAGCAACACCATGGTTGCCAGACTGTATCGCAGCATATCAATGCGGTCGATCAATCGCCCGATGAAAGGCAGGCACAACGCACTTGCGATGGTGATCCCGGCATAGATATTGGCAAATTCGGTTTCATTGATCGAAAGGCTGGCGCCGATGAACGGAACGAAAAGGGCTACCAGAAAGGTCTGACCGAATGACGAACCGAAACTGTGCAGCGCCCCGAATGCCAGCGGGCGGGGTGCCTGACGCAAAAGGCTAAGGAATTGCATGGGGTTCAATCAATAGTATGAGGAATTATTTTCCGCCGATCTTATCGATCGAGGGTAATTGCGTCTACTGCCCGAATGCATAGGTATTATGTGCGTGCATAAAGTGAAAAAGCCCCCGCAAGGCAAATATTCTTGCGAGGGCTTTTGGATCAAGTATGCCGTTTTAATGGAAGATCAGGTGGCTATTTTGGCTGCCGGACCATCCGAATGGCGGCCTTTCCACCAGTTCAGGCCCAGTATCGCCAGAATGACGACTGTCCCTGCGATCTCTGCCCGAAGGTCCGGATAGAAGATGCCAATGGTCGCCGGAACAATCAGAATGCGTGATACCAGATCGATCTTGGCAAACATGAACCCTTCGAGTGCTGCGGCAAAGGCAGCTAGCGACAGGATCGCGGTAAAGCCGGTCCACAGTACGAGCGGCAGCGGGCCACCAGTGATGATTTCCGGATTGAACACCATGAAGGCCGGGATCAGATACAGGCCCTTGGCAAATTTCCACGCCTGCATACTGGTTTCCAATGGACTGGCCCCGGCTATCGCGGCCCCGGCAAAGCCGGCAAGGGCAATGGGCGGGGTCACGTTACTGTCCTGGGAATACCAGAACACCACCAGATGCGCGATCAGCAACGGGATGCCGAACTCGTTGGACAGGGCCGGACCGACCAGAACGATCAGAACGATATAGGATGCCGTTACCGGCAGGCCCATACCAAGGATCAGACTGGCGAGCAGCACCAGAACCAGTGCAAGAACGATATTGCCACCCGAAAACGCGATCATCATCGACGAGAATTTCAGGCCAAGACCGGTAAGACCAACAACGCCAACGATAATCCCGGCAACGGCACAGGCCATGCTGACGGCAACCGCGTTCTTTGCGCCGAGTTCAAGGGCAGCGATTGTAATCCTGACGCCATTGGCAAGTGCAGCCTTGAGGCGGTCATGGCTGGCCTTTTCACCGTTCTGTGGTGCGACGTAGAAGAACCAGATCGCGTAGCGCAGGGCGGCAACCGCAAGGACCGAAATAATCGCCCAGAAACCGACGCGCATCGGAGAAATGTTCAGCACCAGAAGGTAAATCAGAACGCCAAGCGGCAGGATGAATTGCCAGCCTTCTTTAAGTACCTGCTTCCAGTCCGGCAATTCTGAGACCGGCATGCCACGCATACCGTTCTTCAGCGCGACAATATGCACAAACAGATAAACCGTGCCGAGATACAGGATCGCCGGGAAGATCGAAATCATGACGATTTCGAGATACGGCACCTGGGTATATTCGGAAATCAGGAAGGCACCCGCCCCCATGAGCGGCGGGGTGATTTGCCCGCCAGTCGATGCGGCTGCTTCGATCCCACCGGCCTGGGCGGGGCGATAGCCAAGGCGCTTCATCAGCGGAATGGTAAAGGCGCCTGTCGTGACAACGTTGGCAATGGCCGAACCACTGATTGAACCCATTCCGGCCGAGGCCAGAACAGCGGCCTTGGCCGGACCACCAGCCTTTCTGCCCGTCGCGGCATAGGCCATGTCGATAAAAAATTTACCAGCACCGGTCACTTCAAGGAACGCACCAAACAGGACGAACATGAAGATATAGGTTGCTGCAACCCCCATCGGCAGGCCGTAAATACCCTCCTGTCCAAGGTAAAGCTGACCGACAAGGCGGTCTACATCAGCGCCCCGGTGGCTAAGAATACCGGGTAGCCATTCGCCAAGCCATGGCAGCGAACCGCGCGGACCCGATAGCGCATAGATGATGGCAACGATGCCAATTACGGTCATGCCAAGGCCAACAGCACGGCGGCTGGCTTCGAGGACGGTAACGGTTGCGATGATGCCGACGATCAGATCGGTACTGGTCCAGAAACCGGCACGGTTGAAAATCTCGTCCAGATAGAAGGACAGATAGAAACCGGTAACGAACGCACCGGCCAGAAATGCCAAATCGATGACCCAACCAAGAACGCCCCGTTTACGGTTCGATCCGAATGCCGGAAACATCAGAAAAGCCAGAAACATCACAAAGGCCAGATGGATCGAGCGCTGATAAAACAGGCCAAGCGGTTCGATACCCGCGCCATACATCTGGAACAGTGAAAGCGCAACCGCGACCACGGTGATCAGCCCCAGAACAATTTTGGGCTGGGCAACTGTGTCCTGCATGGACGGAAGAGGAGCCGGTTCAGTCATCAATTAAAATCCTTAATCCCCGGTATCAAGCCGTATGGTGACACGGGTATGTTCGGCCATTTTCGATAGATTGATCTCGTCATTTTCGGTGACGATGCGATGATTTACCGCGAGGCTGCCGACCCGAAGGACATAGGCATTTCCCGGCACGGCTTCATCAATGTCTTCAATCCAATAACCACCATTTTCCGCGCTGGTCAGTTTGCCGCGTCCCGGATAATGGCCCAGTCCTGCAGCAAAATCGGGCTGATAGGCGCGGTGCAGGACCATCTTGCCGTGATCGTCGACATAGCAATCGATCACACCATCGCCGGTGACTGAATGGTTCCAGTAAAGACACCACTCCCCCTGACGCGGGATGCCGGTTTCAGCCAGAATGCGACCATCCGCCCCGATAATTTCAAGGCGATCGGTTTTGTCGGTTTCTTCTTTGGCGGCGTCACCGGCATGACCGGAGGGTGCCAAAGCAAGGAGGAAAAGGGCGGCCAGAAACGGCCGCCCCCACATGGCAGAGGTCATGGACGCAGGTGATCCAGGAATGGTGCACCAGCTTCTTCGTAATAACGAATTGCTCCCGGATGCATCACGATCGGGGTCGAGCCGACCGAGAAATCAACCGTGGTGTCATTTGCAGCCGGGTGAATGGCGATCAGTTCGTCAACCTTGTCAAACAGGGTCTTGGTGATCTGATAAGCCAGTTCCTCGTCCATGTCGGCATTGACGACCAGAACGTTCGGGGTGGAGATCGTCAGAACCGGTGCCTCGACACCTTCGTAGATGCCTTTACGCAGCGAGTAAGGTGCAAAGGTCGGCTCCGCGTCGATGGCGGCAGCAACCTCTTCCTCGGTCAGAGCAATCAGTTTGATGTCGCGCGTGGTTGCGAGGTTGAGGATCGAGCTGGTGGGCGGGCCAACACTCCAGAAGCCTGCATCGATATCACCGTCGCGGATTGCATCGGCGGTTTCGTTGAAGTTCAGGCGCTGTTCTTCGATGTCGTCATAGGTGATGCCGTTGGCTTCGAGCAGAACTTTTGCCGAAACTTCGGTTCCCGAACCCGGTGCACCAACAGAAACGCGTTTGCCTTTCAGATCGGCAAGGCTGGTGATACCACTGTCAGCAAGAGTCACGAGCTGGACTGCGTTCGGATAGATCGACGCAATTGCGCGGATATTGTCGAGCTTGCGGTCTTCGAATTTGCCGGTGCCGTGATAAGCGGCATAAACGGTGTCAGCCAGACCGATGGCAAGGTCGCTGTCGCCACGTGCGATCAGGCCCATGTTTTCGACCGACGCGCCGGTAACTTCGGCAACGGCGTCATAGCCATCAATATATTTACCGATCAGTTCGGCAAGACCACCACCATACGGGTAGTAAACACCACCGGTACCGCCGGTCGCGATGGAAAGCTGGGTCTGGGCGAATGC
The DNA here is from genome assembly GCF_017744215.1 of Thalassospira sp. A3_1. Taxonomy (NCBI): domain Bacteria; kingdom Pseudomonadati; phylum Pseudomonadota; class Alphaproteobacteria; order Rhodospirillales; family Thalassospiraceae; genus Thalassospira; species Thalassospira sp. A3_1. Next base: position 1,433,448 of record NZ_JAGHQQ010000001.1, read on the forward strand.
CGGGGCACCGAACATCATCAGTGCTGCTGCTGCAGAAAGCAGATTCCGCAATTTCATACTTAGTCCTCCCTAGGATCAATGTTCACTGCATTGATAACAACAGAAACGGTCAATAATCGAATATTGGCAGTTATCTTTTGGTATCTCCTCAGTTGTTGGTCGTCTTACTTCTCTAACGAATATCGTGTCGGGGATGAAAATCCTGTCCGATCAGGTTGCAAAATACGGCACGCGCAAACACCTCGTGAAACAGCTTCACAAGGCAGATGTCAGAACCCTGACAGCACACGATGCTGGTATGATGCGATTGACCCGGATTTGGGCCGATCAAATGTCATGCAATGAAAGCATGCCTTCCCGGACATTGGTTATTCTCCCTGACGAAATATTTTTATTGTTTTGCCCTTCTGATTGGCAATTGTTGTGCCAACCCAAAGATGATTTTTTATCTTTATATATCAGGCAGATACAAATATATGCCCGATAGTTTCGGCGGATTGTTGCCGATGGATGGTTTTCATGTCGGCGAAATCTTGCCGATTGAGCCGATTTGCAGTCATCGTAACATTTTATGGCCGCATGATAAATTACTGCTATTCGATATCGTCGCGACGGATATTCAGCTTCTTCATTTTTTCATTCAAAGTCCGGCGCGGGATGTCGAGTTCATCCATGACCGTTTTGACATTGCCGTTATGGCGGATCAGGGCATCACGAATTATGTGCTGCTCGAAATGGCGGAGCTGATCGGCCAGCGATCCGGTTTTATCGGATGCAGCAGATGCATCCATCGCAGCATTATTGCCAAACAACCGTGCCCAGCGTTCTTCGGGCATGCCGGTCAAAAGCACATAGCGTTCCGCCAGATTTTTAAGTTCGCGCACATTGCCGGACCATTCATGCCCCAAAAGACTGCCCCACAGACTTGCATGCGGTTTTTCATAAGGGCGATCAAAATTTTCAGCCGCGCGTTCGGCAAAAATATCGAAAAGTAACGGCAGGTCATCCTTACGCTGGCGGAGCGGTACGATTTCCAGTTCGAATGTGTTGATCCGAAACAGAAGGTCTTCCCGGAAACGCTTGTCGATAACGGCGGTGGGCAAATCTTCGTTGGTGGCACAGATCAGCCGGAAATTGACCTTTACCGGGGTGTTTGACCCAAGGCGCACGACTTCGCGCTGTTCGATGACACGCAGAAGCTTGGCCTGTAACGCCAGTGGCATGCTTGAAATTTCATCAAGAAACAGGGTGCCGTTATCGGCATGTTCGATCCAGCCGATCCGGCGGCTGGCAGCACCGGTGAAGGCTCCCTTTTCATGACCGAAAAGCTCGCTTTCGGCGGTACTTTCTGGAATTGCCGCGCAGTTAACGGCAACAAATCGCCGATCATTCCGGGTGCTGAGGTCATGAATGGCGCGCGCGACCAGTTCCTTGCCGGTGCCGGTTTCTCCGGAAACCAGAACCGGGACTTCGGTCGGGGCGATATTGGCGATTTCGGCCTTGAGGGCACGCATCGACGGGCTGTTGCCGATCAGGCGGCTGTCAAGCGTGCCCTGCTGGGCGATTTGTGAACGGAGTGTGCGATTTTCGATGACAAGTTTGCGTTTTTCAATCGCGCGCTCGAGGCTTTCGAGAATATCGGTTGGTTCAAACGGCTTTTCGACGAAATCATATGCCCCGCTTTTCATCGCCTCGACGGCCATCGGGACATCGCCATGACCGGTCATCAGGATCACCGGAATGTCGCGGTCGATCTCAAGAACCGATTTGGTAAAGGCAATGCCATCAAGCTTTGGCATTTTAACATCGGTCAGGATCACGCCCGCGAAATCGGGTGTAATATGTTCAAGTGCCGAAATCGCATCGGCATGGACACTGATGGTGTATCCGGACAAATCAAGCCATTGGGACAGGGAAAGGCGCAGGGCTTCTTCGTCATCAACGATGATTACCTGTGACGTTTGCGGATTTGCAGTGGCGGTATCGATTGTCGGTTGCGGCATTACTTCTGCGTCCCCCGCATCAGTGGCAATTGTATTTCAAAGCAGGCTCCGCCGCCCGCACGGTTGTAGGCACGGATGCTGCCGCCAAAGTCACGAACAATCCCGTAAGTCACCGAAAGCCCGAGCCCTACTCCTTGACCCGGATCCTTGGTGGTGAAGAATGGGTCGAACAGCAAGCCAAGGGTTTCCTCGCCAATGCCCGGACCGGTATCGGAAATGCGAATGGTGGCCTGATCGCGTGTTCCTGACAGGTCGATGATGATCCGTTTTTTTGCCTTTGGATCCTTGTCATCGATGCTGGCCATCGCATCAAGCGCGTTGCGGATGATATTGACAAAAACCTGTTCGATCCTCACCAGATCGGCATGGACGATCAGATCGCCAGCAAAATCGGACTGTTCAAGTACGCAGCCCTCGTTATGCAACTGCGATGACAGCAGCTGTATCACATTATCAAGGGCGGCCCGGATATTGACGGGTTCAAGCACGCCGGTCGATTTGCGCGAGAAGGTTTTAAGTTGCCCGGTGATTGATCCCATGCGCTCGGTCAGGGCGGAAATCTGTTCGATATTGGGGCCGAGATTTTCGGATTTTCCGCGTTCAAGCATCAGTTTGGCGCTGGCGCAGAAGGTTCTGATCGCGGCAATTGGTTGATTGATTTCATGGGCAATTGCGGCCGACATCTGACCCAATGCAGCCAGTTTTCCGGCCTGAACCAGCTCGTCCTGTGTGCCGCGCAACTCGGCCTCTGTCTTGCGGCGTTCGGTTATTTCCTGTTCCAGGCGGGTGTTAAGTGCCTGAATGCGGGCAAATTCCATGGATTTGCGCTGTGACGCCAGTTTCAATTCACGTTCGCGCAAGAATAGGACAATCAGGATGATCAGGCCCGACCCGATCAGGGTGATCAGCATGACACTGGTGCGCCGTTCGGACACATAATCCATCGGGGTCAGGTAAAACAGGTTCCATTCGCTGCCACTGATCGGTTTGACCTCAAACAGGAAACGTTCATTGCCGATTTCAAGCAAGCCATCCTCGCCAGATGGATTTTCATCCATATTCAGGGGTAAAAGTTCCTGTCCGGAATATTGGCGATTGCGCAGAATCCGCTCGCGCTCCTGATTGGTTAGCGGGCGAATGGTCCGATATTTCCAGTCCCCGCGACTGGTCAGCATGATGACGCCGTCAGCGTCCGAGACGAAAACGGTTTCACCCCCGTCCTGCCAGTTCCGCTCTAGTTCATCGAGTTCAAGTTTGACTGCGACCACGCCGACAATTTCACCGGATTTTGCAATCGGGTGGGAAATAAACAGGCCGGATCGCCCGGTGGTAACGCCGATCCCATAGAAAAAGCCTTCCTGCCCTGCAAAGGCTTCGGTGAAATAGGGGCGGAAACTGTAATTCTGGCCGACAAAACTGTCCGGTGTGTTCCAGTTGCTTGCCGCAACCGTGTTGCCGGACCTGTCGATGACATAAAGCGCGGCAGCACCCGAGCGCTGATTGACCTTTTGCAGATACTGGTTGGCTATATCCACAGTGCCATTGCCAGTAACGACATCGACGATTTCGTGATTGCGGGCCACGACATAAGGCAGATAGCGATACCGGTCGACAGCGGCACGAAGTGTGCTTTCATAAAGTGCAAGACGGGCCTGGGCTGTTTGCTGCAACTGGCTGATGGCAAGGTTTCCGGTCGAGTTGACGGCAAGCCAGACGACCAGACCGGCGATGACAATCCCCGCAAAACTCAGCGACGCGCGGCTATAGGTGCTTAACCAGTAGAACAATCCTGCCTCCCGCGCGTTAGAGTGTGGTTCGTTGATCCGGCCAGACGTTTTGATTGCCCTGTCGGGTGACGGGACTCCGGCTTCCTGTTCGGGTGCACGATAGTTATGTGGCATCGGGACGGGGAGTCAATAAAGACGCATGGCAATACCGGTATTGAATGTCGCTTTCCCATAGGGTGGAACGGCAGAAATCAGGTAGGGTCTTTGTATCGTACATGAACAAAGCCTCAAATATGCCTCAAGTGGTTATTTTTTCGCCACAATGGGATGTATTTTGTTACGCTTGTTTCAAATTTTAATCTGTCCAACTGACGAGGTTCAGGTGAGTAAGATCGCACTTGTTGATGACGACCGTAATATCCTGACATCGGTTTCGATGGCGCTTGAAGAAGAAGGCTATGAGGTCCAGACATATTCCGACGGGTCCGAGGCGCTGCATGCGTTGACCAAGGAAGAACCCGATCTTGCCGTGCTCGATATCAAGATGCCGCGCATGGATGGTTTGGAACTTCTAACGCATCTTCGCAAAAAGACCCAGATGCCGGTCATTTTCCTGACATCCAAGGATGACGAGGTCGACGAACTGACCGGTCTGCGTCTTGGGGCAGATGACTATATTAAAAAGCCGTTCTCGCAGCGTTTGCTGATCGAACGTATCCGTACCTTGCTGCGCCGTGCCGAAATCATGCGCGCAGGCGGTGTTCGTCCGAGCGGTTCGGAAGATGTCATTCAGCGTGGTGAACTGGTTCTTGATCCGTCCCGCCACATGTGCAGCTGGAAAGGCCAGCATGTGAACCTGACGGTCACGGAATTCCTTCTGATTCAGGCGCTGGCAAAACATCCTGGCCACGTGAAAAACCGTGATCAGCTGATTGATGCGGCATATGGCGAACATATTTATGTTGATGATCGTACCATCGACAGCCACATCAAGCGTCTGCGCAAGAAATTCCGCGAGACAGACAAGGAATTCAAGGAAATCGAAACCCTCTATGGTGTCGGTTACCGTTACCGCGATACGGCAACGGTTGCGGGTTGATAGCATAACACTCTTGTCGCAGTGCCGGGCCGATTGGCCCGGCCAGAATTGCGGGTCTGAATGAGCGATTTACCTGCCTCGGCTGAACAGCAATCCGTGCCGCAACACGAAATCCGTGTCGCACGGATAGAGGAACGTCACGGACTTTTTTCCCCGTTAACCTGGCGCATTCTGGCCGTGAATGCGCTGGCTCTTTTTGTGCTTGTTGCGGGTATTCTTTATCTTGGCCGTTACAAGCAGGAACTGATCCATTCCGAACTTGAAGCCATGGCCGTGCAGGCGGAAATGTATGCCGCCGCATTGTCGACATCTGCTGTCGGACAGGGGGATGACGCCACCAACCGTGTGAAGCTTGAAGTCGCGCGTGAAATGGTGCGCCGGCTGGTCGGGATTACCGGTGCCAGGGCGCGACTGTTCGGGGCGAATGGCCAGCTGATTGCGGATAGCCGGAATGTCCGGACATTTGGCACCGGCGCGGTTCAGGCAGAAGAACTTCCAGCGCCGGGTGAAGATGACAAGCTTGCGGAAATCATGCGCAAGCTGACCGAAGGCGTGCTTTCGATTTTCGAAGGCGAACAGCCGCTTCCGCTTTACGTTGATCCACCGGTTGCCAGTGCCAGTGATTATCCCGAAGTGCGCGCTGCCCTTGCCGGTTATTCGCGCGGGGTGGTCCGGGTAGATAGTCAGGGCCGTCGTGTACTTTCGGTTTCTGTACCCGTGCAGCGCTTCAAGCAGGTTCTGGCATCGATCATGCTGACGAAGAATGGCGATGCAATCGAAAACGCCCTGCATGCGGTGCGGCTTGATATCCTGAAAATCTTTGTCTTTGCATTTGGTATCACGGTTCTGTTGTCGATCTATCTGGCCGGGGTTATTACCCGGCCGTTGAATCGGCTGGCACGTGCGGCCGAACGCGTCCGGCGCAGCAAGAACCGTCAGTTTACCATTCCCGATCTTTCGGATCGTCGCGATGAAATCGGCGATCTTTCGACGACGCTTCGCGATATGACCGAAACGCTTTGGGATCGCATGGATGCAATTGAACGTTTTGCCGCCGATGTTGCCCATGAAATCAAGAACCCGCTGACGTCGCTTCGCAGTGCGGTTGAAACCGCGACCCGCCTGAAAGACCCGGAACGCCAGCGCCGTCTGATGGAAATCATTGCCGAAGACGTGCAGCGCCTTGATCGACTGATCAGTGATATTTCAGATTATTCGCGTATGGATGCCGAATTGTCGCGCGCCGAGACCGAGGAGGTTGATCTGCGCGTGCTGTTGCAAACCCTGTGTGAGCTTTATAACGCTGACGCAGACGGTCCGCCGGTTAAGGCATCCGTTCCCGAAAACCTGATTGTGCCAGCCCTTGAAAGTCGATTGGTGCAGGTGTTCCGCAACCTGATTTCAAACGCGATCACCTTTACCCCCGAAGGCGGGTCGGTGCGGGTGCGTGCATGGCGTGACAAGGATCAGGCTGTGGTGACGGTCGAGGATGACGGACCGGGTATTCCACCAGGCAAGGAAGAAGCGATTTTCAATCGTTTTTATACCGAGCGTCCCTCGGGCGAGAAATTCGGCCAGCATTCCGGTCTTGGACTTTCGATTTCCAAACGGATTGCCGCAGCGCATAACGGCGACCTGACGGCGACAAACCGAATCCTCAACGGCGAGGTCAAAGGGGCGATCTTTACCCTGCGCCTGCCGCTTGAAGAAGGTGCATGAGTTCCCCGATTGGCAGTAATTTCTATCCGTGAGGATAGATATGCATGTTTCCGATTTGACAAGGCCGGATGACCCGCGCATCGTTTTGCCCGATATGACACAAATCCATGCAAATTGTGTCGCGCTTGGCCCTCATGCGATCCTTTTGCGCGGGCCATCTGGCAGCGGCAAATCCAACCTTGCTCTGCGGCTTGTCCGGGCTGGCGGGCGGCTTGTTTCCGATGACAGAACCGATCTTGTGGCGCATGAGGGCAAACTGATTGCCAGCGCGCCGATACAGATTGCACGATTGTGCGAAGTGCGCGGGATTGGTATCGTCCGCGGGCTTGCCCATCAGGCGGCAGGCGATGTGCGGGTTTTGTTTGATCTGGTGGCCGACCCGGCCGGGGTCGAACGGATGCCTGAACCCCGATCAGAAACGTTTTGTGGTATTTCGATTCCGTCCTGGAAAATCTGGCCATTCGATATGGCCGTCGAGGCCAAGATTGAAGTAGCCTTGGCTTTGGCAACAGGTGAGATGCAGCTCGAAACATGACCGATGCAGATGCAATAGGCCCGAAACAAGAGGGTAATGGCACCGGCGACACTGCCGGGGATACGCGACTTGTGCTGGTGACCGGAGTTTCCGGTGCCGGTCGGACGACGTCGCTGAAAATCTTTGAGGATTTCGGCTTTGACGCGGTGGATAACCTGCCGCTGCGGTTATTGCCTGCATTGCTGAGCGGGGGGACGGACCTTGATCAGCCGTTGGCGATTGGCCTTGATATCCGTACACGCGATTTTGGTGTCGATCAGTTTGTCGACATTGTCAGCGATTTGCGCAAGCAGCCCGGTGTCAATCCGATGGTGGTTTTTGTCGACGCGGAAACCGGCATTTTGCAGCGCCGCTTTACGGAAAGCAGACGTCCTCATCCCTTGACCCATGACCGGCCACTTGTCGATGCGATTGAACATGAAAAACGCCTGATGGCGCCGATTGCCGCGACGGCGGACATGATTATCGATACTTCACGGCTTAAATCGGCCGAGCTTCGCAAGATCCTTCAGGACCAGTTTGCCATTGGCGAAAAGGATGCGATGGCGGTCTTTGTCAAAAGCTTTTCGTTCCGTCAGGGCGTGCCCGGTGAAGCGGACCTTGTTTTTGACGTTCGTTTTCTGCGCAACCCGCATTATGATCCCGAACTTCGTTTGCTGACCGGGCTTGATGACCGGGTTGGCGCCTATATCGAGAAGGATCAGGATTTCACCGGTTTCATGGATCGGTTAAAAGGCCTGATCGGCCCGGTTCTGCCGCGTTATGCGCAGGAAGGGAAAAGCTATCTGACTATCGCGATCGGCTGTACGGGCGGCCAGCATCGTTCCGTTTATATCGCACGCATGCTAAACGACTGGATTGCCGGTCTGGGATATGATGTTCATCTCAGCCATCGCGACAAGCCAGATGAACCAAAACCGGGGGAGTGAATTGATGGAGAAAACGGCATGATCGGGATGGTGCTCGTCACCCATGGCGATCTCGCGAAGGAATTCGTGTCGGCCTTGCAGCATGTTGTCGGTGAACAGGAAAATATCGCCGCCGTGTGCATCGGGCCGGACGACGATATGGAACAACGCCGTGCCGACATCCTTGCAAGTGTCGAGGCTGTCGATGATGGCAAGGGCGTTGTGCTGTTGACCGACATGTTTGGCGGGACCCCGTCGAACCTGGCGATTTCCATTATGGAACAGGCCAATGTCGAAGTAATCGCAGGGGTTAATTTACCTTTGTTGATCAAACTGGCTTCGGTGCGCATCGATGGCACGCTGGCCCAGACGGTCAATGCCGCGCAGGAAGCGGGCCGGAAATATATAAATGTGGCGTCGCGCCTGCTAAGCGGCGAGGAATAAACAACAAGAACAGAAGGTCGGGCGATCGGGGATGGCCCGGATCTTTTGAAAGTTTGCCGACGGGGACTTAAGGTCGGGACTAAGGCGGGACAAATATGGCGCAGACGGAAAAGCGGATCGTAACAATAAGCAATCAACGTGGATTGCACGCGCGGGCGGCCGCAAAATTTGTTAAACTTGCCGGTGAATTCGAATCCCGGATCATGGTGCGCAATCGTGGCACCGAGGTTTCGGGCGTATCGATCATGGGGCTGATGATGCTTGCGGCATCGACCGGCACGGAAATCGAGATAGAGGCAGCCGGCCCCGATGCGAAAAAGGCGATAGATGCCCTTAACGAACTTGTCGATGCCAAGTTCCACGAAGAATAATACAAAGAATAAGTAGGATTTCCGCACGGACGGAAAGCGGGATTTCTGGAAACAACAAGAACGAGTTGGCAGCAAACCAGGCTTGCAAGTTCCACCAAAAGACCAGACCACAATTGATGACCAATCGACGACCGGCCGCCGGGTAATTAGCGGGCTTGGGGCATCGGGCGGGATTGTGATCGGCCGGGCTTTTGTCATGGACCGGCAATATGTCGATGTCAGTCGCGCGCGTATCGATGCGGCGGCCATCCCGACGGAAACCGAACGTTTGCATAAAGGCGTTTCGGAAAGCATTGAACAGCTTAAACGTCTGAAATCGCAATCAGCCAATGTTGGCGGGGCCGCGTCCGAGGAACTTGGTTTTCTGCTGGATGCCTATGTTCATATGCTGACCCAGTCGCGCCTTGTCCGCGGGGCCGAGGAACTGATCCGGACCCGAAACATGAATGCGGTGCACGCGGTCAGCGACGTTATTGACGCCATCGCCAGCCAGTTTTCGGGCATTGATGACCGATATATCGCCGCGCGCGCATCCGACATCCGCGAGGTCGGCCTGCGGCTGATGCGCTGCCTGATCGGTGAAACCGACAGGGCATTTGAAACCGCGCCAAAGGGTGCGATTCTGATTGCCGAAGAAGTCAGTCCGGCCGATATGGCCCGTCTTCAGCCCGGGCAGCTTGCAGCCTTTGTCACCGCTCTTGGCGGGGCGGAGGGTCATACGGCAATCATGGCCCGGTCACTTGGCATCCCCGCCATTCTGGGAGCGGCCGACATCATTCGCGGGGTTTCGGGCGGTGATCTGATCATTGTCGATGGTGGTCGGGGTGAAGTGATCCTGCGTCCGACCGAGGATGACCTTTCCCATTATACCCAGCGCCGGGAAGACTGGCGGGCGGCGCGTGCTAAACTGGCCAGCCTGCGTGATGTGCCATCGGCGACCCGCGACGGGGTCGAAATTGACCTGCATGCCAATATCGAATTGCCCATCGAACTGTCGGCGGCACTGGAAAACGGGGCGACCGGCATCGGACTTCTGCGCAGCGAGTTCATGTTCATGAACAAGGACTATCTGCCGGACGAAGACGAACAATATGCCGAATTGGCCGATATCGTGACCCGGATGAATGGCAAGCCGGTGACGATCCGTACCCTTGATATCGGGGGTGAAAAGCTTGCGGTGTCATTGCAGGCAGAAATCGGGTCCGGGCCAAACCCGGCACTGGGATTGCGTGGCATTCGCTTGTCATTGCGTAAGCCCGAATTGCTGGAAGCCCAGATGGCAGCCATCCTGCGGGCATCCCTGCACGGACCAATCCGGGTTCTGATCCCGATGGTGGTCAGCGTTCATGAAATGAGCCGGGCGCGTCAGATTTACGAAGCCGTTGCAAGGCGCCTGCGCAAGGAAGGCCATGCCATACCGGATGTTTTACCGCCACTGGGCGCGATGATCGAAATACCGGCGGCCGCACTTGCGATTGATGCCTTGGCGCGCGAAAGCGATTTCTTTGCCATCGGCACCAACGATCTGACGCAATATACACTGGCGATTGATCGTACCGACGATCAGGTGGCGGGGCTTTATGATCCGTTACATCCATCGGTTTTGCGTCTGATCCGTGATGTGATCAAATCATCGCGGGATCGCGACATCCCGATCAGTGTTTGCGGTGAAATGGCCGGTGACCCGCGATATACACCGCTTTTCCTTGGCTTCGGGCTGCGCAATCTTTCGATGTCCCCGGTCAGCCTTTTGCCGGTCAAGCAGCGCCTGCGCCGTCTTGATACGCGTAATACCGAACATCAGGCCGCGCGTGTGATGGAACAATGGGATTCTGCACGCATCGCCATGATGCTGGATGATTTCAACGATCTTGCCTGACCGGCAATCATAATACTTAATAAATCAATCGGTTATGAAATGGGTCCATGCAGCATGGGCGCTGTGTATTTGCGTTTATTTTTCCGGCATTGAAAATTCATCGAAGAAAAGACTTGAAATCGATATAAAGAAATCTTTATATGTCTTCCATCGCGAACGGGCAAACCGTCGCACAGGAATTTTCGGGCGTATCTGCAAGATCCATGTGGTCGGCGGTTGCGCTGTTTTTGTTTGATTGGAGACGACATGTCGAACTTTACCGATTGCAAGGTCGCAGACATCTCGCTGGCCGCCTGGGGCCGCAAGGAAATCGCGATTGCCGAAACCGAGATGCCGGGCCTGATGGCGTTGCGCGAAGAATACGGTGCGGCCAAGCCGCTTGCTGGCGCACGCATCGTCGGTTGCCTGCACATGACCATTCAGACCGCGGTTCTGATCGAAACCCTGACGGCACTTGGTGCTGAAGTTCGCTGGTCGTCATGCAACATTTTCTCGACTCAGGATCAGGCTGCTGCGGCGATTGCGGCAACCGGCGTTCCCGTCTTTGCCTGGAAGGGCGAGACCGAGGAAGAATTCTGGTGGTGCATCGAGCAGACCATCACTGGCCCGAACGGCTGGAAACCAAACCTGATCCTTGATGATGGCGGCGACGTCACCCAGCTGATCCACGACAAGTATCCGGAACTTCTTGAAGACATCAAAGGTCTTTCCGAAGAAACCACCACCGGTGTGCATCGCCTGTATGAAATGGCGAAAAAAGGTACGCTGAAGGTTCCGGCGATCAACGTCAATGACTCGGTCACCAAGTCGAAATTCGACAACCTGTATGGCTGCCGTGAGTCACTTGTTGATGGCATCAAACGCGCAACCGACGTCATGGTCGCCGGTAAGATCGGAGTGGTTGCCGGTTTTGGTGATGTTGGCAAAGGTTCGGCTGCATCGCTGCGCAGCCAGGGTGCACGTGTTCTTGTGACCGAAATCGATCCGATCTGTGCGCTTCAGGCCGCAATGGAAGGTTACGAAGTCACCACCATGGAAGATGCCGCACCGGTTGGCGACATCTTTGTCACCACCACGGGTAATATCGACATCATCACGCTTGATCATATGCGTGCGATGAAAGACCGTGCAATTGTTTGCAACATCGGTCACTTCGATTCCGAAATCCAGATCGGTTCGCTGCGTAACTACAAGTGGGACAACGTCAAGCCGCAGGTCGACGAAGTCGAATTCCCGGATGGCAAACGTCTGATCGTTCTGGCCGAAGGCCGCCTTGTGAACCTTGGTTGTGCAACCGGTCATCCGAGCTTCGTGATGTCGGCATCCTTCACCAACCAGGTGCTGGCCCAGATCGAACTGTGGAAAAACCACGCCAACTACGAAAACAAGGTCTATGTCCTGCCGAAACACCTGGACGAGAAAGTTGCAGCCCTGCATCTCGACCGTCTTGGCGTGAAACTGACCAAGCTTTCGAACGAACAGGCCGAATATATCGGCGTTCCGCAGGCTGGTCCGTTCAAACCGGATCATTACCGCTACTAAGCGCAAACGCGTTTGTCATCAAAGCCGGTCCGTTCATTCGGGCCGGCTTTTTTGTGTTTTGCGGCGGGGCGTTCGGGTAAGAAAGAGGATATCACAACAGGGAAACAAGCCATGCCCCAGCTTGAAATCGAATATTCCGCCAACTTGCCGATTACCGAGCAGCTTCGCAGTTTGGCAATCAGCCTGCATCGTGAGATTGCCAAGGCCGCCGATGCCGATCCGGCCAGTTTCAAGACCAGGTTGTCACCGCTTGAAAATGTTGTCATTGCCGATGGCGGACCAAAGCATGGCATGGTGCACCTTGATGTGCGTCTTCTGTCGGGGCGTTCGGACAACGTCAAATACGATGTCGGGGCTATTGCCCTTGAAACCCTGCGCGCGCACCTGGAAAATCTGGTTGGTGATTTCGATGTGCAATTCACCGTGGAAGTGCACGATCTGGATCGGGCCAACTACCACAAGCATGTGACATCGGCCTGATTATCAGGTTGGCTGATTACATCAGAAGCGCTTCGTGGATCGGATGATCGGGGCCGTAACGATCATTCATCAGTTTGATCAGCTCGCGCGAAAACTGTTTTCCCGTATCCAGCAATGATCGCAGTTCCGCATCACTGCGATCATTCGGGCCGACTTTTTCCAGTCGTTTGCGAACGTCCGGGTCGCTCAGTTCGCGCAGAAAGCGATCATAGAGTTCAAGTGCGGGAAGGCTTTTGTCACCAAAGACAGTCTGCACGCGCGTGATCGGCGGAAGCTGTAAAAGTTCCGACAGTTTGGTGCGTTTGCCGACATAATCCCGGTCGGCGGTTTCTGCGGCCGCGATAATACCACCGAAATAAAGCATCTTGCGCGAGAAGACGAGTTTCAGCCGTCTGGGGGCCCATGCCTTACTGGCGTCGCCTTCGCGGGTTTTGATTTCGAAATCGACGCTGATGGTTCGGTAATATCGAATGACGTCATTGACCAGAAAGCGTGCGATGGATTCCCGTGTAACCGTTTCGGTGACGTAGTTGGCAATCAATTCATCAAAGAAGGCCCGTTTGCCGACTTCGTTATAAAGCCATTCACATTCCAGCAGGAACAAAAGGCGGCGTGTGGTGATCGAATTGGTGTCGCCATCAAGTCCGATACGGTTCACCAGTTCCTCGGCCGGGACATAGGATGAAAACGGGCCGTTAACGGCTGCCTTTTTGGTGACCATGGAACCGAGGATTTCGGAAACATCGCGGTGCGGAGCCAGATCACGATCAACTTCGCGGCCGATGATGAAGTAATCAAGGTCGGATTGTTCCGATGCCTCGTGCCGCCCGAACGAGCCGGTCACGACCACGCAAAAGGCGCTGCCATGCAGCTGATTGGCCAGCGCGCTGCGCATCTCGTCCAGCCGGGTGGCGGTGTAGGCCTGATTGCTTGCGATCGTATCTGGTAACAAGATTGAAGCGGTTCCGATTGAAGTCACTGATAAATCCAGTATCGACCTAAAGCCGAAAGATTAAAACCGGGTTTATGGCGAAAGGTAAGGAACCTCCGCCAAATGTGAGGACAGGCACATAATTGCCATCACTTGCCGATAAAACGGCCTCAAACGTGAATGACCATGATGCCATACATCATTCGTCGGGGCCGTTGGCCAAAATACTGTTCGCATATCTCCCCGATTGGAAATCACCTCAGATTACGGAGAAGTCCGATCAAAAATCTTTATCGCACTCTGTTTGCCGTTCCGCTTCTTGGCCTGATGGCAATGCCTGCCTATGCCCAATCGCCCGATACAACATCACCCGAGGTGATGAAGGATATGGCCCCGGATGCGTTGCGCGAGGGGATCGAAAACCGCCATCCATCGGCCTACTACATCCTGGCGGCCAAACTGTTTAACGAGGGCGAACGCGATGACGCGGTATTCTGGTTCTATACCGGGCAGTTGCGCTATCGCACGCTTCTGGGCTGCAAACCCGATCTGGCTCCCGATCAGGACCCGGCCCTGTTTGCGTCGCTGAACGAAACAGTCGGCAGGCCGCTTAACGGTTATGCGTTTGGGGATGTCGATGAACTTGGCACCACGATTGAGGACGTGCTGGAATGGGATGCGGAACATCCCAATGGTTATGTCAGCAAGGCCGAGTGCGAGCAGATCCTCACCGCCGAGCGCGCCGGGCTTGGCGAACTGCGCGAGATGATTACCGAAAAGGCAGATGAAATCCGCAAACAGCGTGAAGAAAACGGGTTGGAAAACCGGTAAATTCGCCTGTCCGTACCTGAAGAAAGCCCGGCTCGAATGCCGGGCTTTTCATTGGTGGCATTTGTTGACGTTCAGGCAGGTAACGCGATAGCCTCGGTGCCATATTATCCGGTCCCGGGTGATATTTGCCTTATGAATTCCGCTGAAAGACGCCCCAATGGAAATTTCCGATCTCCCGTTCGGCACGACCGACTGGTCGTCGATCACGCCAACCGAACATTCCGGCGATACCGGAATGGCATACTGGAGGACACAGCAATTCGGCCCGATCCGGGTGCGCATGGTGACATATACGCCGGGCTATCTTGCCGATCATTGGTGCAAGAAGGGGCATATCCTGCTGTGTCTTGAAGGTGAATTGGTCACCGAACTGGAAGACGGGCGGGTTTTCACCCTTAAGCCGGGCATGAGTTATCAGGTGGCTGATAACGCCGAGGCCCATCGCTCATCAACAGAGCCGGGTGCAACATTGTTTGTCGTTGACTGATATTGATAATCCGGCGGCCCAGGTTTGTCAGGGCCGCCAGATATTTTCAGGTCAAATATTGCCCGCAGTTGCCAGGTGGCGCTGGCGCCTGCGTATTTGCAGTATCAGTGCCAGCAACGTTACGAATACAAGGACGATGCCATATCCTTCGGCTGTTCTGACAAGGCCGAAGACGGATACCATCCTGCCGGCCAGCAGTGCCGGAATACAGAATGACAGATAGGACATCACGTAAAACGCTGCCATCAGGCCACCGCGTTCGTGCGGCTGCGCGCGGGGCAATAGGGTTCTGACCGATCCAAGGAAGCTGGCACCAAAGCCAAAACCGGCCAGAAGTGACCCGGCTAGAAAAAGCCAAAGCATTCCCAATCCGATACCCGAAACCGATACTGCAATGCCCAGTGTCTGAATGAATGTTCCGGCAAGAAGGGCATCAGCCGGTTGTCTTTTTTGCGCAAACAGAACGGACACAGCACCTGACAACATCAGGCAGGCGACCGCAATTCCGCCGCTTAGAGATGGTGGAGCATTGGTTGCGCTGGCGATAACGGATGGCGCAAGCGACAGATAAAATCCACCCAGTGCCCATGCACTGCCATTTGCCGGGGCAATTTCCAGCATGGTTGATCGTGCCGCAGGGGGGACAAAAACCCGCGGTGTCAGGGACCTTAGGACGCCAGGTCGGCGTGCCGCGGTTTCGGGTAAGCCCCAAAGAAACAGGGCCAGCACAATCATCAGCAGCATCAAACCGATATAGCTTAGATGCAGGGGCATAGGGGCATATTCAACCAGAACACCGGCAATGACAGCACCGCTGGCAAGGCCAAGCAGGGGGGCGATGCTGTTGGTGATTGGCCCTTTGTGGTGGTCATTGTCAAAAAGTGCCGCGCCAAGGGCGGCAGTGGCAAGACCGGTGGCAAAGCCCTGTACCGCACGTGCGATTAGCAGCATCGTAAGATTTTCCGCCGTGATAAAAAGGGTCATCGCCGCGATTTCAATTATCAGGGCGGCGAAAATAACCGGCTTGCGTCCGACAAAGTCGGAAGATGATCCGAAGACCAGAAGTGAAATCAGTAACGTCAGAACATAGATCGCAAAGACAAGTGTCAGCATGGTTGGCGAGAAATGCCAGTTCTGTTGATAAAGCTGATACATCGGCGTGGGGACCGATGACGCAGCGGTAAAGATGATAATGACAAAAGCCAGAAACCATCTGGCTGGTGCATTTGTCGGTGGTGACGACGGGGCGTGCATGGGAACGTCCTTAAAGCGAAATATTTGCGTTTAATGCAGTTTGCGTGAAATTCTCCCTTAACGCAAATTATTTGTGTTAAGGTCGGTTTCATGAAAGTCCATAAAGGCATACGCACTGGTGGCCGCAGTGCTCGCGTCCAGAAGGCAGTTCATGAAGCGGTTCATGAACTGTTATCGAGTCATGATCGCGAGGCTCTTACGGTGCCGATGATTGCACAGATGTCGGGTGTAACACCGTCAACGATTTACCGTCGCTGGGGTGATTTGCCGTCCTTATTGGCGGATGCGGCACTGGATCGATTGCGCCCGGATGACGATCCGGTGGATACCGGGGCGCTTGCGACCGATCTTAAACAGTTCGCAGAAGCCTATCTTGATGAAACCGGTTCTGAGCTTGGCAAGACGATGCTTCGTGATGTTGTTGCATCCGGGGATAACGGCACGACGATGCGTTGCGCGGAAATCGCGCGGTGCCGACTGGCGGTGATTGTCGAACGCGCGCAAAAACGCGGACAATGGACCCCCAGCGTCGATCAGCTGGTTGACGGTATTATCGCACCCATGACCTATCGCATTCTGTTTGATCGGCAACCGCCAACCACGAAAGAACTTTTCGTCATGGTTGATCGATGCCTGATCCGTGAAAAAGCCGAAAAACCGAAAGACTGAAGGTTTCGGGAATTACCCCAGATACACCTGACTTGACGGATAGGAAATCCGTGGCGGAACACGACGGGCAAGGAAGAATCCCAGTGTCAGAGGGCCGACACGACCGATAAACATCGTAAGTTCGATCACGATCCGACCCATTGTATCAAGTTCCCCGGTTGTGCCGCGCGACAGTCCGACCGTGCCAAAGGCGGACGTGACTTCAAACACCAGATTAAGAAAATCGCCGTCATGTGAAAGGGTGATCAGAAAGATGCCTGTCATGACGACGAAGATCGAAATCATGGTCAGGGCAAGCACCTTCATGACTTCTTCAAGCCCGATGCTGCGTCCGAAGGCATGCAGCTGGCTGTGGCGTTTGAAGAAGGCGATGGTTGCCAGAACCAGCACGATAAAGGTGGTAACCTTGATGCCGCCTGCGGTCGATGTGCTACCAGCCCCGATCACCATCAGAAGAATGAACATGAGCGCGGTGGTATCGTGCATGGATCCGATATCGACAGTATTGAACCCTGCGGTCCGGGTGGTCAGTCCCTGAAACCAGCTGATTTGCAGTTTGTCCAGCGGGTTTGAGAATGCGCCAAGGGTTGCCGGGTTATTCCATTCCAGTACGGCAAACATCAATACCGACCAGATCACCAGAACAAGCGTACCGCTCAGCATCAGCTTGCTGTGGAGTGACAGATGGCGCCAGCCGCGATGGATGAAAATATCAGATATCACGCTAAATCCGATCCCGCCGATAACAAGAAGGGCGGGGATTGTCAGGTTCAGGACCGGATTGGTTGCCCATTGACTGAGACTGTCCGGCATCAGGGCAAAGCCCGCATTGTTGAATGCCGAAACCGAATGGAATATTGAAAACCAGAGTCCCTTCGCCCAGCCAAAATCGGGGACGAAGACTAAAAGCAACAGGATCGCGCCGATCAGTTCACAGATCAGAACGACCATCAGGATGGTTTTGATCAGCCCACCCAAATGATGCAGCGAGGTCTGGTTCAAATCTTCGCGCAGGAAACTGTGATGGCGCAACCCGATCGGCAAACCGAGAACGGACAGAACAAGGGCGGCAAAGGTCATCAGGCCAAGCCCGCCAAGCTGGATCAGGATCAGGATGACCGCCTGCCCAAACAGCGTGAAGTTTGATCCGGTGTCGACCACGGCAAGCCCCGTGACGGTTACCGCTGATGTTGCGGTAAATAGCGCATCGGAAAAAGTGATGGCTTTGGTTAGCGACACGGGCAGGCAAAGAACCACGGCCCCGATCAGGATCAGCACAAGATACAGGATCGCCAGCAAAAGCGGTGGCGCGATCCTGATCGGTTTTCCGGGGCGGTTCGGAAAATAGAACTGCATGCCTCAGATGCCGTCGCTGAAATCGCGCAGGTTCTGGCGACGGCCAAGGATCAGGACCTTGTCGTTTTCTTCAATCGTGACCGATCCGGTTTCGCAACCGATAAATTCCGATCCGCGCAAAATGCCAAGGCAGCGCAATTCATGCGATGCCTCCAGATCAAGGGATTCAACGGTTTGACCGATAAGGGATTCGGGTACCTGCAGATTGATGACATGCATGCCGTTGCCAAGGCTTAGATAATCACGCACGGCGGGGTTATGCAGTTTTTGGGCGATATGCTGGCCGATTTCCTGTTCCGGCAGAATGACCCGGTCAGGTTCCAGTTTGGTCAGAATCCGATGATGGGTTTTGTTGATGGCTTTGACCCAGACCGTTTTCACGCCAAGCATTTTGACATTCATGGTGCAAAGGATATTGGCCTCAAGGTCTTCGCCAATAGCGATCAGGGCAACGTCATACTTGTCGACCCCGGCTTCGCGGAGCGCTTCTTCATCACGGCCATCGGCAATGACGGCCTCAGAAAGAATACCGGACAGGGCGGATACGGATTTTTCGTCGATATCGATACCCATGACGTGATTGCCATTGCGCGCAAGATCGGTGGCCACCGTGCTGCCGACGGTTCCAAGTCCGATGATGACGAACGTCCTGTGATGCTTACGGGCCATATCGCTGGCTCCCTTGTAAATGGATTGCCCGATGCAGCAATTTTCGCCCGGTCAATTTCCGGACCGGATGGCATGCAAATCAGTCAAACAGGCTTGCTGCAGCAGCCTGTTGTGCCGGGTCTGTCAGATTGCCGACACGTCGCAGGAATGAGTTCTTTTCCTCGTAATAGCGTTTGCCGAGATCGGCAAAGCTTTTGACTTCGGCATCTGTGTTGATGTGAAACTCGCGTTTGGGGACCTGGGTCGCATTGTGGTCCAGAATTGCGGCAGCAGCACTGATTTCAGGGTCGACGACCTCGGCAACACCGTCAAGTTCGATCCGGTTTTTCAGGCTGAACAGGAACTTCTTGAAAGCCGGATGGCGTTGCAGGAAGGCCTTTTCGGTCAGAAGAAAATCGTTGGCGGCAAAATCCGGCGCATTTTTCACAACAAATTCGCGGCACAGATGATCGGTGGCAAAGCACATCGGGCCGAAAATGAAATTGCGATAGATGTCTTCTTTAAGCTGCCAGAACTTATCAAGTCGTTTCAGGGCGTCTTCATCAAGCTTTACCGCCGCCTCAAGCAACAGGCGCGGATGGCAATGCACATAATTGGGATGGACATAGGTTTTGGTGCGGCTGATGCCTTCGAGTGTGTCGATATTGACCGGACCCGACAGCAGGCTGGCATGGGGGTGGGTCGATTTTTTCGACAGAAGGGCAATGACCTCGTCCGGATCAACACCGTGTTTCACCAGTAAATGATTGACCGAAAGATCAAGCTGAACTTCGCCGGTGATGATCTTTTCGGTCAACTGGTGATGGTTCAGGTTGAACCGCCGGGCAAATTCCGGTTCCAGCGTATGGGAAAACGGGCCATGGCCGATATCGTGCAAAAGGGCCGCAGCCCCCAGAAGGTCGCGGTCGGCTTCCGAAAGGCCCATCAGGCGGCAATATTGCTGCGACAGCAGGGCGACACCAATGGTGTGGTCGTATCGGGAATGGCGGATATTGGCCGGGCGTCCGTTGGGATGAAACAGGTAATCAATGGCACCAAGGAACGAAATTTCGCGCAGCCGTTCAAACGCGTGTGACGCGATCAGCTTTTTATGCAGCGGACGATCAAAGGCCGATGCGATCTGTGAACGTTTGAAATGATAGTTATATTGCGGGGCGTCGCGAAACAGCAGTTCCCATTCGGCGATGTCATCGGCACTGAAGTTGGTGTCGAACAGATCGCGGATTTCCGGTCCCGTCGGTTTGGCTGCGACAGACTCCTTTTGGGGCGCGGCCGGTCTGGCTGCCACGCGCGGCGCAAAAAGGTCTAGCTGCGGTTTGGGACTCATTTTTGAAATGACGAGATCGTTATAGCTGTTGTTTCGACAATAGCGCAGACATAGCCCGATTTGGGGTATATGTCATCGCGGTTTTTCCTGCGATCACGGGCGTTCGACCGGGTATTGGGAAAACGTCGTGAAACAGTGGTAAAAGCCAGACGTTTTCACCATAATAATAGCTCATAAACACAAACGGTTAACAACACGTGACACGGCCTGCATCCGATCATCGACGGGGGAAAGAACCAATTGGTTCCCGCAAAGGGGAATCAAAAAGGTTTGGTTTGTCCAGACTGTGGCAGTGGGGATGCTATGGCCTGACGTCGCTTTTCATCGCAGCCGACCTGCATGCACAGGAAAAGTTTCGTGTTGGCAATGCTGCTGATGCCGTACCCGATGCGGCGGCGCAACCTGCTGGCACATCGATATTTGGCGGTCTCGCGGATCTGAGTGACCGGGACTGGCTTGTCGTCGGCCTGGCGGCGATTGGCGGGGCGGCAATCGCGGGGGGAATCGGATGGCGATTATCGTTGCGCATGCGCCGCCATCTTGAAGAGGCGGAAGACCACGAATCCGAACTTGCGGATTCAACCGAACAATTTACCCATCTGTTCTTTGCCGGGCCTGACCCGGTTTATTACTGGAGCCAGGCCGGTTTTGCCGAGGGTGCCAGCCCGTCACTTAAACGTGCGTTCCAGCTTGGCAAGGACGGGCGTTTTCCCGATGTGCTTGACCAGTTGCGTGATGATGACGCCAAGACGCTCAAGGAGCGTGTCCGAAACCTGAAATCCACCCACGAACGGTTTGAACTTTGGGTGACTGCGGTTGATGAACGCAAGTTCCACGTTACCGGGGCAATGGCCCGCAAGGACCGCAATTCGCCGGTTCTGGCCCATGCGTTGTGGTTCCGCGATGAAACCCGCCATACCCGCGAACGTGAAAGTCAGTTTGGCGATTTTACAGCCCTTAAGCACGAGGTTAGCGGGCTACGGCTTTTGATCGACAGTCTGCCTTTCCCGGTGTGGCGGCGCGATGGCGATTTACGTCTGATTGATTGCAATGCGGCCTATGCGGCGGCGGTGGAGCTTCCGACAGTCAGTGATGCGCTTGCCAAACAGGCGGAGCTTGGCACGGGCGTGATCCCCGATCACGGCAAATCGCTTGCAGCATCGGCATTGCGCAACAGCGAAACCATGACACGCGATTATCACATTGTGATTAAGGGCGACCGCAAGCTTCTGCGGATTACCGAATGTCCGTCGCAAACGCCCGAAGACCTTGATGGTCTGATTGGCTTCGCGATTGATTGCACCGCAATCGAGGAACTGCAATCAGACCTCTCTCGCCATATTCGTGCCCATGCCGAAGTTCTGGAAAACCTTGGGACTGCGATTGCGATTTACGGCGGCGACAAGCGGCTTATTTTCTTTAACACCGCTTTCACCAAGCTTTGGGATATGGACGAGGACTGGCTTTGGGCAGAGCCGTCGCTTGA
Source organism: Thalassospira sp. A3_1 (assembly GCF_017744215.1). Lineage (NCBI taxonomy): Bacteria > Pseudomonadati > Pseudomonadota > Alphaproteobacteria > Rhodospirillales > Thalassospiraceae > Thalassospira > Thalassospira sp. A3_1. The sequence goes on from NZ_JAGHQQ010000001.1 coordinate 1,455,165, forward strand.
CGATGTTCTACGTCGGATGCGCGATGAACGAAAATTGCCGGAAGTCACCGACTTTACGCAGTTCCGCAATATCGAAAACCAGCGCTTTACCGATCTTCTCAAACCCGAAGAAGACCTGATGCATCTGCCAAACGGCATGACGTTGCGGCGCTTTATTTCGCCTCACCCGTTTGGCGGGCTGATGTTCGCCTACGAGGATGTGACCGACAAGCTGGTCCTCGAAAGCAGTTACAACACGTTGATCGCAGTTCAGCGCGAAACGCTTGAAAACCTGCATGAAGCGGTAGGCGTGATCAGCGGCGATGGAAGGCTGCGGCTTTATAATCATGGCTTTGCTGATGTCTGGGGGCTTGAAGACAGCTTCCTTTCGGGTGCGCCCCATATCAGCGAAGTGGTCGAAGAAGCGCGCGAATACTGGCATGATCGCGAAGACTGGGACAAATTCAAAAGCCGGATGGTTGCGCGTATCACCAATCATGAACCCATGAGCGGTCGTATCGAACGTGCCGATAACAGCATCATCGATTTTGCCATCGTGCCGCTACCTGACGGGGCGGTGATGATGTCCTATATCGATGTGACCGACACGATTCGGGTCGAACGGGCGCTGCGTGAACGCAACGAAGCCCTGCGGACCGCCGATCAGATGAAGTCCGACTTCATTTCGACCGTATCGCGCGAACTAACCCGGCCGCTTGACCATATCAATGGCGAGGCAGACCGCCTTATCCCCCATCTGCAGGGCAATGTCGCGCAGTCGGTTGAAACCATCCGCGCCGAGGCCCAAAGCATGCTGGCACTGGTGGATGACATGCGCGATCTGGCAACGCTGGGATCAGGGCAGGTCGCGCTTGAACTTGATACGGTCGACCCTAGGCGATTGTTGCGCTCGCTCGAGGCGCTGACGCGGGCGCGTCTGGCGGAACTTAACGTTTCACTACGCCTTTACTGTTCGCGCAATATCGGCTGGATGATTGCCGATGAACGCCGCCTTAAACAGGCATTGTTCATTCTGGTGACCAACGTGCTTCGTACCGCGCCCGAGGGCAGCGAGGTTTCCGTGGTTGCCCGTCGTCGGGGCGAGGATATCGATATCAGCATTTCACTGTCGGACGAAGCACCGCAACCGATGCTGTTTGAAGGATTGCGCGAGGGCGAATCGCCATCTGCACGCCGGGCGCTCGGCATGGCGATGGTTCGTGCGGTGGTCGAAATCCATGGTGGCCGGGTCAAGGTCAGCCGGGATGGTCATGAAATTTCCTGTATCCTGCCCGCGGGTGAGGAAAGCGATCTGGAATGAAAAAAGGCGCCCCACCGGGCGCCTTTTGCATTCTGGATATACCAACAGTCATCAAACCCTGAACGGCACTTCCTTGCCGGCAATGAAGGCATCAATGTTATCAAGGGCTCTGAACCCCATGGCGTTGCGTGTTTCCACAGTTGCCGACCCCAGATGGGGCAACAGGAACGTATTGGGCAGACCGCGATAGGCCGGTTCGATATTCGGTTCCCCGGCAAAAACATCAAGCCCGGCGGCGGTCAGTTTGCCCGATTTGAGTGCCGCGATGAGGTCCTTGTCATTGACGACATCGCCGCGTGCCGTATTCACAATGATCGCCCCGTCTGGCAGCCTGGCGATAAAATCGCGATTGACCATACCGCGTGTTTCCGGTGTCGACGGGCAATGCAGCGACAGGAAATCGCAATGGGGGAGCAGCTCATCAATGGATGGGTGATAGGTTGCGCCAAACTCCTGATCTTCGGGGAGCTGTCGGCGGTTGAAATAATGGACTTCCATATCAAAACCGCGTGCACGCTTGGCAACCGCCTGTCCGATCCGGCCCATGCCGATAATGCCCAGTTTCTTGCCGGTAACCTGCGTGCCCATCATATGCGTCGGGCGCCAGCTTGACCACGTGGCATTGCGGACCTCGGCCTCGCCCTCGCTTGCACGGCGCGCAGCACCCAGAATAAGAAGCCACGCAATATCGGCTGTTGCATCGGTCAGAACCCCGGGCGTATTACCGATCACGAAGCCGTTGGCCTTGGCCGCAGCCAGATCGATATGGTCGGTGCCAACGGAAAAGGTGGCAACGATGCCGACCTTTTGGGGCAGGGCTGCAAAGAAGGCGGCATCAATCGGATCGCCGACCGAAACCAGCGCGGCGTTCGCGTCCTTGCACAGATCAAGTATCTGGTCGCGCGACAACGGGTCATCACCGTCCTGCATGCGCAGATCATAACTTTCGCGTGCACGTTTTTCGACGGCGTCCGGCAGACGTCTGGTGATGGCAAGTACCGGTTTCATTCTGATCTTTCTCCCTGAATTTTCTGGCTTATTTGCCGATTGTGTCAGAATAGCTGGCCAAGGGCGAGCCGAATGCCGATTGTCGTGATGGTCAATGACAGCAGGAAGTCTGCCGCCACAATCGCGCTTGCCGTCATCGTTGGAACCACAAGGGTCAGCTTTGCGATATAAACCCCGTAAATCAGCATTGCGATAACCGCGACAAGCACAAAGCCGCCTGCACCGAGCATCGGGAAGATTGCGCCCAGAAACAGCGCCAGCAAATAGACCCCCATTTGCAACACGCTTGACCAGTTATAAACGGTGATGAATGCGATGTAACGGTTCGACCGGTCGATCATCGGTGCGACATGCAGCATCAGCAGCGGAAAGGCGAACCATTTCATGACATAGGCAATGGTTTCCACCAGCATGTAACGCCCGACCGGGAATTCATCAGGAACCGTGTCGAGATCATGCCAGCGCAAAAGTGCAAAGGCCGGAAAAACGATAAAGGCGGCAAGGAAAGAGCGCCAGAACGCCTCGATGGAATAGTCAAAGAAGGCAAGGCCTTTGGCATCGCCACGTGCAATGCGCCAGGTTCCGTAAAGAGCGCGCAGGGTTTCAGTCGACATGGTCATGGGTGGCAGTCGTTTCAAACAAAATGGACCAGATAAGGGGGCGAAAGTTCGGAGCCGGGGCATGGCCACTTGGCCGGTTTGCAGCTTATCCCCGTTTGACCCTGCTTCACAAGACGGGTGCGTGTCCGTCTGTTAACCGGCGCACTTTGATCCCGGAATTCAGGCAAAAGCAGGAAACAGACATGTCGGACAAACTTGCCGGATATTTGCCGCGTTTGTCATTCCTGCAGACGACGGAGCCCGGCTCGTTAACGTTGGCGCGCCTTTATCTTGAAATGGCAACCGCACTCGACAAATCCGAACGGATGATGGCCCTTTCCCTATTTGACGAGGCAGATCATCTGTTTGCCGCTCATCTGCAAACGGCACCGGATGCCGCGCGTGCCGGGCTGGCCCATAGCCTGAACAATCGGGCGGCGCTTGAAATTGATGGACAGCAATGGGCGGATGCGGTTGATGCCGCCCGACAGGCTGTGGAACTGCGTCGTGACCGGTTGGCGAATATGCCATCGGGCCAAAGCGAAGCCGCCCGCCTTGATCTTGGTTATTCGCAGGGCGCACTTGTTCTGGCATTGCGGGGTGCCGGGCGGTTCGGGATCGCACGGGAAACCTGCGCCGAGGCGCTTGGCAATCTTGCGATATTCGCCGGAAAGAAAAACCAGCAGGCATTTATCCTGCTGGCGAAACTGATCTGTCTTTATACCGAGCTTTGCAGCAGAACCGACGAAAATCCCGATCCGGTTCTGTTGCTGCCGCTGGCGAAAGCCTTTTACGACAGCAATCAGACCGGATAATGCTTCCGACGTGACACTTAGCGGGTGCTTTTCACTGACCAGCTCAGATTGACTTCCTTACCGGCAGGAACCTCTATCGTCCAGACGATCAGGTCTGGCTGCGGTTTGGTATGTTTGTGATCTTCGCCGGTCACAACCCAGTCGGCCGGGACATTTTCACGGATCGTGACGGTTTCGGTACGTTTGCCACCATTGGTGATCGACCATTCCATATTTGCCGTGATTTCATCGGGCATGTTCGGTCGTGCCTTGCGGTCAAATGCCGTGACTTTACGGGTCCCTGAAATGTTGCTGGCCTGACCAAGGCGAATGGTTGCCTTGCGCCCGACCGGGGTCAAAGACAGATTGTCTTCGCCAAGGAAGCCGGTCACGCCACTTTCAGATTGGCCAAATACACGTACCGTGCCAGCGGGCCACGGGCTTTTTTCGTCCGGCCCGCCATCATTCTCGATCTCGATTTCAAGGTCCGGGCGGCTAAATTCAGACACGTCGCTTTGACCAGCATAGTAAAGATTGGCGCTGCCGTTAAAAATCACCTTGCGGGTCGCGGGCAGGGCCTGGGATGCGATCAGCGGCATCATGACAACATCGCCATTGCGCATTGAAAGCCCATCAAACGGGCCGTAAACATGCAGGTTTTCCATGGTTTCACGATCCGGTGCACTCCCGCCCGGCGCGCTATCGGCCATGGCTGACATCATCATTTCACCGCGTGCCGCCTTCGCCATTGGTGTGTGCGTTACCCGGTTGGGATCCCCGGCAACCAGACGCAGTTGGGCATCGTTGATCGCGGCGCCGGTCTGGTTGGTGACACGTGCCATTGCCGACAGGTTAAGGACATTCTGGGCACTGTCATATTGTCCGACATAAGCGGTCTGCCAGGAAACGCCACCCAGAAGATAGGCAAGCGAGATGTGATCAAGTGCCGCATCCGAGCCGATGGTGGCTTCGATTGCCGGACTGGTGGCGAAGTTACCGGGCAGGTCGGAAATAATGATCTGCTCAACAGGGACCTGTTCAATACCATCAAGGGTGCGAACCAGTGCGCCGCCGTCAATCGATAGCAACGTACCTTCGACCAGTTCGTCATCCTTGCGCCGGATGGTAATGGTTTTGCCGACCTGATCCTGCAGCAGACGATACATGGTTGCCGGACCGTTCGCGGTATTGCGCAGCGAATGCCAGACAAGGTTGGCATCTTTCTGCGCGCCCATCAGGAACGTGTCGTCCATGATGGTTTGCGGCAGGTCTTCGATCCGGAGCGTTTTTACCCCCTTGGGAATCGTCCCGTTTCGTTGCTCGGCAATCATGCCAAGGTTGCCGGGGTAAACGGTCAACTGCATCTTGCTGCGGTTTTCACCAGAAAGCGTGATGGTTTCTTCGGTTTTTTCGTCACCGGACTGTGCAGATGCCGGTTCTATGACCGGGCCAACAAAAAGGGCCGCGCTAAGAAGCGTGGCCATGGCAAAACGGTTGCGCAATTCTGATGACATCTCGAATCCCTTGTGTCGCTTGTTGCGTATTGTTCTTGAGCGAGCTTTACGCGAAAAAGTGGCAGGATCAAGGACGTATGAAGGTTTCGGAAGGACCATTACCGCAAAAGGTCCTTCCCTGATCGGCTGGCGAAAAGTTATCCGCCCAGTGTCTGGTGGTAGGAATAACTCGTATCGGGTAGCAGATGCTGGTAGGCGGCCTGACGGGATGTATCGATGATGATTGGTGCCCGCAAGTTAACGGACATGCTGGTCTCGCCACCGTCATCGGGTTTGTGCAGGGTCACAATCAGCAAAACCGCACCTTCGTCTTTTTTGATGCCATGGATGGTAAAGGCCTGAGCTAGGTGTTCGGGCTTGATGCTGTTGCTTTCCATATTGTAGGGGGCAACGATAAAGGCCAGTTCCGGCTCTGTCAGGCTTTGCATCAGGATAAAGGTATTGTTGCTTTCGCCCGGAAAATTGGCGAGGGCAAAGACGTTGTGATCAGGAAAACCCTTGATTCCTGTCGGGAAATAAATGGCCTTATCCCACAAGAATTCCTTGTCTCCGAACAATGTGCGGATTGTAACAGAAGTCGGTACGCTGCCCGCTTCTGGTGACTGCGGTGTTGCGGAATCCGCCATACCGTCCTCCCTTATTCTGATGCTTTTACGAGTAAATGGCATTTTGGACCGGTTTCACCAGAATTCAAGGGGTTGGCATATCCCGACGGTCGAATTCTTCAAGTGGCTGATCGGGATTGAAAATGAACCGTGACCGGTTGACTGAAACCTTTTACCCGGATGGCATCCTGTTTTGCGAAGCTTCGCAGCAGGGCGGATCCTGCCGAAGATGTTTCTGACCGGAGTTTTCGCGCAAAACTGTCGCTGATGATGATGTCGGTATCAAGCGTTCTGGTCGCGCGTTCAAGACGGGCGGCCAGATTGACACTGGCACCGATGACTGCCGGTGTGACGGCTTCGCCTTCGCCTATATCGCCCACAACGGCCGGGCCGAAGTTAAGGCCGATACCGATCTGAAGTGGTGTGGTGCTGTCCGTCAGATCACTGTTTTGCCAGTCGCGGACATGGCAAACCATTGATTGGGCCGCGGATAATGCATTTGCAGCCGGGCAATCCATATCGTCAAACGCGCCAAAACTCGCCATGACCGCATCGCCGATATATTTTTCAACAATACCGCCATAAGCCCCGATTTGCGTCGTCATGATCTGGTGAAACTGGTTTAGCAATCGCATGACATCCTGCGGATCGCGTTTTTCCGCATAACCGGAAAAACCGATAATGTCGGCAAACAGGATAACGCATTCGCGCCTTGCGCCGATCCGGATCGGCTCGTCACGATCTGCCAGTTGATCAGCAAGGGCAGCAGGGAAATAGCGGGCCAGATTGCCATGCGCACGTTCGGCGGCCGCAAACTGATTGATCAGAACCCTTAACCGCGAAACCATCACCGCACAGGCCAGCGTAAAGACAACAACAATCACAACCTGCTCTGCCAAAGCAGAAATATCGATGAATTCGGGCAAGTTATAGGTGGTAATGATTTCATCCTGGGTTGGCGCCCAGTCATCCCCGAAATGCTGCGAAATGATGACGCCCGGGCGTGTCATCAACCAAACGATGCTGGTGCTCCAGGCAATGAACAGCCAGAAGCCGAACCAGATGATCAGGCGCGGCGAAAAGGTCATGATCACCAAGGCCATCATGATCATGGAAAACACCACGCCGCGATCACGAACGACAAAGCTGTACATCCATGCCGGATGATCGGTTAGCGGGCTCAGAGGATCGGGAACCACCGATACATAAACGATCAGGACGGCATCAACGATGGCCAGAACATAAAGAAGCCAGCGCCAGTTTCTGCCCCTAAAAGCTACAAAAAGCTGGATCAGAACCCCGGGGATGAACCAGCCCAGAACTTCCAGAAGAGAATAGAGCTCGCCAGTCGGGGAATCCGGTTTGGAAAACAGCAGCAGGATAAAGGCGAGCATGCAGATGCGCAGAAACGCAACAAGTATCAGGCCACGCTGCTCTTCGCGGGCGACCAGCCGGTCAAACAGGGAACTGGGGGAAGGATCAGCTTTTGATTGCATCGGCGAGAAGGTTTTTCAGGCCGTCCCTGTCACGGATAACCAGACGGCCATCCCGGCGCGTGATCAGATCGCGTTTTTCAAGGTCACGCAGCTTTTTGTTTACCGCTTCGCGCGTGACACCCAGCATAAGGCCAAGTTCCTGTTGCGAAAGCGGAAGCGCGATGCGGATTCCCTCCGGGTCGGGACCGCCGTGACGTTCGGCCAGCCATAAAAGACGTTTGACCAGTCGCCCGGTCAGATCAAGGAAATTGGCATCTTCCAGAAGGTCGCTGACCCAGCGCAACCGCCGACACAGAAGTGCCGTGATATGGCGGCGCAACGGTGCTTCGCGATCAAAGATTTCAAAAAAATCGTCGCGTGAAATGAACAGAAGCCGTGTCGGACCAACGGCACGCGCGGTTGCGGTGCGGGGCTCGCCATCCAGAAGGGCGATTTCGCCAAATACAGCGCCGGGTGCCAGTACGTTCAGAACAATTTCCTTGCCGGTATCTGAAACGGTTGAAATGCGGATTTTGCCGGCTTCGACAGCATACAGTCCGTCTGCCGGAGAACCCTTTTCAAACAGCAACTCCCCATCATCCATCCGCCGAACGCTTGCCTGGTTTGAAAGTTGGGCGAGCAGTTCGGGATCAAGGTCCTCGAACAGGAAACTGCCTGCAAGAATGCGTGAGGCAATTTTGGCCAGTTGGGGTGTTGCGGTACCGGTAACGCTGTTCACTGAATTCACTTTTGAAAAGGGCGTCGTTTCGATCATCGAATCGATGCGTTGCTAGGCCAAAGTAGCATGAAATACCGGCTGCATCGCAAGTGTTTTACAGCAAATTCCATTGCGAAGGCAGGGGGATGGCTGTGAATTAGGGTGATTTGATCATGCTTTTGCCATGGAAGATCGGATTGTTGGTCCCGATATCGAAATGTACAAAAGCGTTCAGGGGTCCAGGTCTTGGTGTGGTTCCGGTTTCGGGAGTTCTGGCGTCAACATACTCTACTTTATACTGATTCTAGAATGTTTGACAAAATCTCCTATATTTTTTAAAGTCTCCCTATTCCGTAAGGGTCCGATGCAGAAGATCATGAATAATATCGGGCCGCCGGGATTGTTTTCATTCGGGAGGAAAAAATGAAATTCGTCTCCAAAAGTGCACTGCTGGGTGCTGTTTCGCTCGCAGCTGCTTCTTTCGCCGCACCGGCACAGGCTGCGGACATCACTTTGAATTTTGCCCATGTTGATCCGGCGGAATGGACGACCTCGAAAAAAGGGGCAGCCACGCAGGTCTTCAAAAACATTGTTGAAGCTGAATCCGCAGGCCGCATCGCGGTCGAGCTGTTTCCTGCCGGTTCGCTCGGCGGTGAAACCGATCTGATCCAGAATACCCAGGACGGTACATTGGCAATGTCGATGGTATCTGGTCCCTTTTCCCAGGTTTGCCCTGAGGCTGCCGTCCTTGATGTGCCCTACATGTTCCCGAATGCCAATGTGGCGTGGAAAGTTCTGGATGGAGACTTTGGCAAGGAACTGGCCGCACACTGCCTTGAAAAAACCGGGCTCCGCACGCTGGCTTATGGCGAGACAGGCTTCCGCAACTTTACCAACTCCAAACGTGCCGTTGCCGAGCCGAAAGATATGGATGGGCTTAAAATCCGTGTGATGACCGTTCCGCTTTATGTGGAAATGGTCAAGGCACTGGGCGGTGATCCGACCCCGATTCCCTGGCCTGAAGTCCCGACGGCCCTGACCACTGGCACGGTTGACGGGCAGGAAAATCCGATCAGCGTGATCTATGCCAACAAATTCTACGAGATGCAGAAATATCTGACACTGGACCGTCACGTCTATGGCACGGATTTCATTCTGATCAACGAAGATATCTATAGCGGTCTGTCTGATGGTGATCAGGCGTTGCTGCGTCGAGCTGCCGGAATTGCCGCCAACGTTGGTCGTGCCATTCAGCAGTTCAATTCTGCCGAAGGTGTTGCCAAACTGGCTGAGGCGGGAATGGAAGTGACCACACCGACCGCCGAACAGCTTGCAGCTTTCCGTGATGCTGCTCAACCCGCTGTAATTGAATGGCTTTCGGGCGAAATCGATGCGCAGTGGATCGACAAGCTAAAAACAGCCGTCAGCGACGCTGAAACCTCGATGTAACTGGCTTTGGCAGGCCGGGTGGGACACCGTCTCGTGGTTTTCCCTCCTTTGCCCCCGGCCTGTCCTTTTTCTCTGAATAACGTCTTGCCCACCGGGCAGCCGATTTTCCCGCGATCACCCTGGGGGTAACCATGCATCGAGCAGAGACAGCATTTCGCCATCTGCTTGCCGGATTTTCGGGGATCAGTATCCTCGTCGTTTTCGGCGTTGTTTTTGCCGGTAGTGTCAGCCGGTATGCCTTCTCTGCTCCGCTGCAATGGAGCGAGGAAGTTGCCAAATATGCCATGATTTATGGCTGCATGTTTGGCATCGCCTATGCCTATCTGCAGGACAGGCAAATCAACTTTACGCTTGTGACCGATCTTTTATCCAAGAAAATGCGTGCGCGGCTGACCGTTATCGTTGACGTGTCCACTCTTGTTCTTGGGGGAATACTTGCCTATGCCGGGCTGATTTTTGCGGGAAAGCGCGGTGGCATTATGGCGTCCGGTCTTGGCATCCCGATGTATTGGGCTCAAATCGCCATGACAGTTGGGGGCGCTTGCCTGGTTCTGGCAGCCCTGTTTCGACTGGCCCGCCTTATGAATAAGAATCGCCCGGAGTATGAAGCATGATCACAGGTTTTGGCCTTTTGGCACTGCTTGCGATTGGTGCACCGGTGGCCTTTGCCATCGCGCTGGCGATTGCGATTTACATCAGTGGTGCAACATTTGGCATTGATTTGCTGCCCCAGCGTATTTTTGCCGGGCTTGACAGCTTTACTATTTTGGCAATTCCGCTGTTTGTTCTTGCCGGTGAACTGATGAACGCCAGCGGGATCACCAACCGGGTTATCAATCTTGCCAACGCGTTGGTGGGGCATGCGAAAGCCGGTCTGGCACAGGTCAATATATGGTCGTCCGTGATTTTTGCAGGCCTCTCGGGGTCGGCGGTGGCCGATACATCCGCGTTGGGGCGTATTTTTATTCCCTCAATGGAAAAGGAAGGTTATCCGCGTGATTTTGCGGCATCGCTGACAGCGGCATCCTCGGTAATCGGTCCGATCATTCCGCCCAGTATCCCCGTGATCATCTATGCGTTGATTACCAGCAATGTTTCCGTTCCTGCGCTGTTTCTGGCCGGGATCGTTCCGGGCATTCTTATTGCGATTGCGCTGTCGGTTTATGTCCGCATATTTGCGGGCAACTATGCCACGCCGCGTGACCGGATGAATGTGCGCGAAAAACTGCGTGCGCTTTGGGATGGCCTGATCCCGATTTTCATGCCGGTCTTTGTGATTGGCTCAATCCTGGCAGGTATTGTCACCCCGACCGAAGCTGCAAGCTTTGCCGTGTTTTATGCGCTGGTTGTCGGGCTGTTCGTTTTCCGTGAACTCAAAGCATCGGAACTGCCGGGCATTTTCGCCAATTCGATGCGCGATTCTTCAAGCATCCTGATCATTATGGGATCGGTTGCCGCGGCAAACTGGTTCATGACCTTTGCGGGCATTCCGCAGGCTGTCAGTTCCTTTGTTCTTGGCTATGTCGACAGCCCGGCGATGTTCCTGATCCTGATTAACATCATGTTGCTTGCAGTCGGGCTGGTGCTTGAAGGCATTGCTGCAATGCTGGTTCTGGTGCCGATCCTCCATCCGATAGCGATCAGCCTTGGTATTGATCCGACCCATTTCGGCATCGTCGTGATCTTTAACCTGATGATCGGTCTGATCACACCGCCGATGGGGCTTTGCCTGTTTGTTGCGGATGCCATCGCCAATGTCGGTATGGCCCGGATGATCAAATCAATCATGCCGCTGTTCCTCGTGGAACTGGCGGTTCTGATCCTGATCACCTTCGTGCCGCAGCTCGTCACCTTCATGCCCAACCTGTTCGGATTTTAGGATTTCGCCCCATGTTGAAACTCGGTCTTATCGGTAAAGGCATATCGCGTAGCCAGTCAGCGAGACTGCATGTCCTGCTTGGCCGGATGTGCGGAATTGACGTGACCTATGATTATCTCGACAGTGAAAAGATCGCCGATTTTGATCTGATCGGGCAGCTAACAGTCTGTGCCAAGGCTGGTTATGCCGGGGTGAATGTCACCCATCCCTACAAAACCGAAGCTCGCAAACTGATCCAGCGCCGTAAACGTCTGCCCGAAGCCCTTGGTGCGGTGAATACGGTGGTGTTCCGCGAAGATGGCTGGCGTGGGGACAATACCGATTATGTCGGTTTCATGCGGGGCTATCGCGGGCAGTTTGGCGATCAGGCACCGGGGACGGTATTACAGATGGGGGCTGGTGGCGTTGGCCTTGCGGTTGCCTTCGGATTGCACGGGCTTGGCGCGGACCGCATCCTTATCCATGACAAGGATGCCGACCGCGGTCATGAGCTGGTTGCGACCCTGAAGGCAGGCGGGGCCAACGTTGCCTTTATCGCGGAGGCCGATCTTTCCGATGCGATCCGCAATGCGGACGGCTTGATCAATTGCACCCCGGTCGGCATGAACCAGTATCCGGGCAGTCCGATTGATGCTGCCTTGCTGGGCGGACAGAAATGGGCGTTTGATGCGGTTTACACGCCGGTTGAAACCGCGTTCCTTCATTCCGCGCAAAAGGCGGGGCTTTCTGTCATGACCGGCTTTGAACTGTTCTTTTTTCAGGGTATTGAAGCATTCGAGGTTTTCAGCGGTGCGCAGATCGACGGTGATGCTGCCCGGATCGAATATTTCAATGCCTATCCCGAGGCATTGACGGGGTAAGGGGAAAGTCCATGAGCAGCACAGTTGCCGAGACAGTTTATAACGAAATTCGCGATGACATCCTGTATGGCGAACTCCAGCCGGGCGTGAAGCTGAAGCTTGATGCGCTGCGTGACCGTTATAATGCCGGCGTCAATACGCTCCGCGAAGTGCTGAATCGTCTTGTCGCGTCGGGATTTGTTTTTGTCGAAGGCCAGAAAGGTTTTCGGGTTGTCGAAACATCGCCCTCGAATTTCAAGGAACTGACCGCGATGCGGTTGCTGCTTGAAACAGATGGGCTTGGGAAATCTATCGATGCCGGGGATGTCGAGTGGGAGGGCCGCGTTGCGGCCGCCCATCACAAACTTTCCGCGATCGAAAAACGGATGCTGACCGAGGACAGCCGTGAACTGACCGTCCGCTGGAGCCAGTATGATCGCGAATTTCATCAGGCCCTGATCTCGGCCTGCGGATCAGATCTGCATATGCGGATGCATCGCGAAATCTTTGACCAGTTCCGCCGCTATGTGGTGATCGAACTGAAAACGCATGGTTTCCGTGCCGAAGACATCATCGATGAACATCGCAGCATTTGCGATCTGGCGCTGGCGCGCGACAAGAATGCCGCGCTGGCAAAACTGACCGACCACATTGAAACCTATCGGCGCCGTTCGCAGGACTGATCGCATGATCTTGCCGGGTGGTTTCCGCCTGGCCGTCCTTCCGAACCTGTGCGCCGTGATACCACACGACCATCCCGGAGGGATAAAATGCTGACTTCCATCGCGACCGTATCGCTATCGGGCGATCTTCAGGAAAAACTTGATGCCATTGCCGCCGCTGGCTTCGACGGGGTCGAGATTTTTGAAAATGATCTGCTGACCTTTGATGGCTCCCCCGAGGATGTTGGCAAGACCATTCGTGACCTTGGTCTGAAACTGGTGACATTCCAGCCATTCCGCGATTTTGAAGGCATGCCCGAACCCCAGCGTACCCGTGCGTTTGAGCGTGCGGAACGCAAGTTCGATCTGATGGAAGAACTGGGTACCGATCTTTTGATGGTCTGTTCGAATGTTTCACCGCATTCACTTGGCGGGCTTGACCGTGCGGCAAAGGATCTGGCCGAACTTGGCGATCGCGCGGCCAAGCGCGGCCTTCGCGTCGCATTCGAAGCCCTGTCCTGGGGCAAACATATCAGCGACTATCGCGATAGTTGGGAAGTGGTGCGGCGCGCCAATCACCCCAATGTCGGTCTGGTGCTTGATACCTTCCATATCATGGCACGTAAGGTGCCGCTTGATGCGATTGCATCGATCCCCGGCGACAGGATTTTTCTTGTGCAGGTCGCAGATGCACCGATCCTCGAAATGGACCCGTTATCCTGGAGCCGCCATTTCAGGTGTTTCCCCGGACAGGGCGATTTTCCGCTCGATGAATTCATGCGCAATCTGGCGCAAACCGGGTATGACGGGCCGCTATCACTTGAAATCTTCAATGATCAATTCCGGTCAAGCTCGACCAAAAACGTTGCCAAGGATGGTTTGCGTTCGCTGATTTATCTGGGTGATGGCATTGATGGTGTAAAAGTTGGGGAAAAGGCGGTTGCCCTGCCGCCAAAGGCGCATGCCCGCAATGTCGAGTTTGTTGAATTCGCGGTCGAAGAAGAAAACGCCGAAAAGCTTGCCGCCCTGTTTGCCGGGCTTGGTTTTGAAAAACGCGGCAGCCACAAATCCAAGGCCGTCACATGGTGGAAGCAGGGCAATATCAATCTTGTCATCAACTGCGACAAGGATGGCTTTGCGCATTCTTATAACATCGTGCATGGCCCGTCGGTCTGTGCGGTGGGGCTTAAGGTTGATGACGCAAATGCATCGCTTAAACGCGCGCAATCGTTGCTGGCGTCGCCCTTTACCCAGCCGGTGGGGGCGGGCGAGATCGAAATGCCCGCCATTCGCGGTGTTGGTGGCAGTCTGGTTTATTTCCTTGATGATCAAAGCGAACTGGCGCGCATCTGGGATGTCGAGTTCGAAGCATCGGAACCGGCAGGCAAACCGGCAAATGACGCCAACCTGAAATCGGTCGATCACGTTTCCTATTCGATGCAGTACGAGGAAATGCTGACCTGGGTGCTGTATTTCACGTCGATCTTTGACCTTGGCAAAATGCCAACGGTCGATGTGCCCGATCCCGGTGGTCTGGTACAAAGTCAGGTGGTTCAGGGTGATGATGGTGGTGTGCGGCTGATCCTGAACGGATCGCAAAGCCCCCATACCCAGCATTCACAATTCCTAAGCGAATTCTTTGGAAGCGGCGTGCAGCATATCGCACTTTCAAGTGGTGATATTTTTGCTAGCGTTGATTTTTGCCGGAAAAATGGTGTTGAAGTTTTGCCAATACCGGAAAATTACTATGATGACATCGAGGCGCGCTTCGGGCTTGATCCCGATCTTCTGGATCGACTGAAAGCTGCCAACATCCTTTACGATCGTGATGATGACGGCGAGTATTTTCAGGTCTATACCAAGACCTTCGCCAACCGGTTCTTCTTTGAACTGGTTGAACGTCGTGATTATCGCGGGTTTGGTGCGGCCAATGCGCCGATCAGGCTGGCATCGCAAACCCGTATGAACCGGCGCAGTCAGACGTCGAAATAAGCAAACATTTCAGGGGATAAGGAAACCATGAGCGTTTCGGAAATTCTTGTCATTAACGGCCCGAACCTTAACCTTCTGGGGCAGCGTCAGCCGGAAATCTACGGCTATGACACTTTGGCAAGTATCGCGGATAAATGCGCATCCCTTGCCGAAACGCTGGGGGTTTCTGTCCGGTTTGAACAGTCTAACCACGAAGGCAGCATTGTCGATTTCATCCATGATGCACGGCAACGATCAGATGCGATCATCATCAATGCCGGGGCCTATACCCATACCTCGGCGGCCATTCATGACGCGCTGAAAACATTCGATGGCTATATCATCGAACTGCATATTTCCAACCCGCATGCCCGTGAAGAATTCCGCCATCACAGCTGGATCAGTCCGGTTGCCAATGCCGTGATGGCAGGTGCCGGTGCCTATGGCTATGAACTGGCAACGCGTCTTGCCGCGGAAAAAATTGCGCAGACCAAATAGGGTGATGGTGCCCGGGTCCGAAACAACAAAGGCAGCATTGAATGCTGCCTCAGACTGCTGACAAAGCATACCCGATCTGATCGTCACTCCCGCAAAGCCTGTCCCCGTGAAAGCGGGGCGGCAATCCCGTCTCCTGCAACAGGGCATGGATTCCGGGTCTGCGCTCTGCTCCGCCCGGAATGACGATTTTGATCAATCGCCAAAGCCAACCCCGCCAGCCAACCACGGGCCGCTGACAAAGCCCTCCCAACCAGATCGTCATTCCCGCGACGGCGGGAATCCAGTCTCTTTCAACGGGGCATGGATTCCGGGTCTGCGCTGCGCTTCGCCCGGAATGACGGTTTTGGTCAATCGCCAAACCAATCCCGCCAGCCAACCAACCCCTCTGCTCCCGGCATCGCCAAACGCCACCGACCGGACGGACCACGCCCCGGACGGCCCCCGCTGCCCCGAACGACGCTCGCTCTCGGTTGCCCCAAAACGCACCTCACCCCAAGGGCCACAGCGTTGCCGAATGGCAGGCACACAAATCCCGCCATCGATGACCGGCCTTTCGGCATGTCCGACGCACCATCGGCCCGCTGACAACCGATCCTGCCAGCCGCTCCCCGCCAGCCACCCAGCCACCCAGCCACCCAGGCAACCCGGCCAGCCGACCCCGTGCCGATCCAATCCGGGCGCAATTCGGGCCCGCTGATTCTCGGCATTGTCACGCTTCACTGACCGGACTGGCCCCGAACTGGACCCGGACTGGACTGAGCTGGACCTAACCAGCTTCACCTCGCCCCGGCTATCCCAGCCCCGAACAAACGCCCTTGCCCCAAGGACACATTTCTCCCGTCATGATAAACACCCGTTTTTCGCAAATTTCGCGTAGCCTTACGGCACGAACACACCACCGCCGTAATGACTTTTCCATGCGCCGTTAACGTCCCTTCGGCGATACCACCCCCGCCATGTCATCCCGTCAGATCGCTGCCCCATCATCATCCCATTCCTGTTTTGCCGCCCGAAACGCAAAAACCCGCAAAAGCGAATCACGCTTTGCGGGTTTTGTCTCCGGACCCATTTGTCCTGTTGACTTTATCTTTATGCCACAACCAAAAGAACAAATCAAGAACTTTTTTTCAAAAAAGCCGGAAAAAAGTCCCGGTCGATGCTTTGCGTGACCGAAAAGGTATATTTATCAATATCCTGAGGCAGCATTGAATGCTGCCTTTCTGTTTTCATGAACGGTTTGTGATCAAACTGCGCTGCGTGATCGAAGGGCTGCGG
This sequence comes from Thalassospira sp. A3_1, assembly GCF_017744215.1. Classification (NCBI taxonomy): domain Bacteria; kingdom Pseudomonadati; phylum Pseudomonadota; class Alphaproteobacteria; order Rhodospirillales; family Thalassospiraceae; genus Thalassospira; species Thalassospira sp. A3_1. The sequence goes on from NZ_JAGHQQ010000001.1 coordinate 1,471,751, forward strand.
CCAGCGTGCCGTCATCAAGGTAATCAAGTTCACCGCCAACCGGGACCCCGTGCGCCAGGCGTGTAACCTTGACCCCGGTTTCGATCAGGCGTTCGGTGATGTAATGTGCGGTGGTCTGGCCATCGACCGTGGCATTGGTCGCAAGGATTACTTCGGTTACGGCTTCGTCGCGTGCCCGTTCGATCAGTTGATCGATGCGCAAATCATCCGGCCCAACCCCATCAAGCGGCGACAATGTCCCGCCCAGAACGTGATATTGCCCCTTGAACGCCCCGGCACGTTCCAGCGCCCAAAGGTCCTGAACTTCCTCGACCACGCAAATTGCATCGCGGGTGCGATTGCGATCAGCGCAGATATGGCACGGATCGACCACATCAATATTGCCGCAAATGCCGCAATTGGTCATGGCATTGGCGGTTTCTTCAAGCGCGTGGGATAACGGGATCATCAGGGTTTCGGGCTTTTTCAGCATCTGTAAAACCGCGCGTCGTGCCGACCGCGGCCCAAGCCCTGGCAGGCGAGACAGAAGCTTGATCAGATTTTCGATTTCCCGTCCGTTCATGATGGTCCCGTCTTGCGGTTGATCTTTTGATTGGTGTCTCTGATAGCTTGTATCAAAAACAAAGGGCGGCGCAATGCCACCCTTTGATTTATGCGGCAATACCGCAATTCGATATCAGACCAGCCGATCAGAACGGCAGTTTGAAACCTTCCGGCAGGTTAAGCCCGCCGGTGACATCTTTCATCTTGTCCTGAACAGCGGCTTCGACCTTGACCTTGGCGTCGTTATAGGCGGCAACGATCAGGTCTTCGAGAACTTCGGTATCCTCGGGATCGACAATGCTTTTGTCGAGTTTCAGGCCGCGCATCTCGCCCTTGCCGTTCAGCATGACCTTGACCATGCCCGCCCCGGACTGGCCTTCGATTTCAAGTGCCACAAGTCCTTCCTGCATTTCCTGCATTTTGGACTGCATTTGCTGGGCCTGTTTCAGCATCCCTGCAAGGTTCTTCATAGCTCGTCGTCTCCTTCGAGATAAAACGCATCATCGTAAACGGAACCGCTTTCGTCCTGCTCGCCCTCGGTTTCTTCCTGTCCCGGTGGCAGATGGACGGCAACGATTTTTGCCTTGGGTAACCCATCAAGGATCGCCTTGACCAGCGGATCAAGCGATGCATCCGCCTTGCGCTGTTCAAGGTCCTCAAGTTCCTGTTCCTTAAGCGTCGGCGCACCTTCTTCGCGTTCCGAAACGCTGACCATCCAGCGATGACCGGTCAGATTGTTCAGGGTTTTGATCAACTGGCTTGCCAAATCCGCACGCGCGCCGCGCGCAGGACGATATTCAATGCGGCCCGGTTCATATTTCACCAGATGCATATAGTTCTTAAGTTGGATCGCAAGCGCGGTTGTTTCGCGCTCCTTCGACAGCAGCTCTGCAACCTCGGCGAAGGTTTCCGGCAATTTCGCATAAGCCTGCTGCGGGGCATGCTCGGGTTCACCCAGTGGATCGGGGCGGGCATGGGCAACTGCCGCAGCACCGCCATTAACCACCTGCATGCGCGGACCCGGTCCGCCGCCACCATTGCCGCCACCGCCGCCTTGCGGGGCATTACCGGATTTATTCAGATCACTGCGCAGTTTCTTGATCAGATCGCCCGGGGGCGGCATTTCCGCGGCATAAGCCAGCCGGATCAGGATCATTTCGGCGGCCTGTATCGGACTTGGTGCAATGCGGGTTTCTTCCAGCCCTTTAAGCAGCATCTGCCACGCACGGGTTAATTGTGGCATGGCAAGCTTGGCGGCGATTTCCTTGCCGCGGTCACGTTCGATCTGCGAGACGCCGGGATCATTTGCCGCCTCGGGCGACAGCTTCACACGCGTCAGCCAGTGGGTCAGATCCAGCATATCCTGCAACATCACCGCCGGATCGCCACCCAGCGCATATTGCGCACCCAGCAATTCCAGCGCTTCGTTGATCTCGCCCTTCATGGTCTGATCAAACAGATCAAAAATCCGCGACCGGTCTGACAGGCCCAGCATGTCACGGACCTGTTGGGTCGTGACTTTGCCTGCGCCATGCGAAATCGCCTGATCCAGAAGGCTCATGCCGTCACGGACGGATCCGTCGGCGGCACGCGCAATCAGGGCAAGCGCCTCGTCCTCGATATCGGCATGTTCAAGGTCGGCGATGCGTTTGTAATGGGCGGCCAGTTCGTCGGTTTGAACCCGGCGCAAATCAAAACGCTGGCAACGCGATAGGACCGTAATCGGAATTTTGCGGATTTCGGTGGTCGCAAAGATGAATTTCACATGCTCCGGCGGTTCTTCCAGCGTTTTCAAAAGCGCGTTAAACGCACTTTTCGACAGCATGTGCACTTCGTCGATGATGTAAATCTTGTAGCGGGCCGATGTCGGGCGATAACGAACGCCTTCGATCAGTTCGCGAATATCGTCAACACCGGTACGTGACGCGGCATCCATTTCCAGAACGTCGACATGACGGTCTTCGGCAATCGCGCGGCAATGTTCGCAAACACCGCATGGCTCGATGGTGGCATTGCCTTTGCCATCCGGCCCGATGCAGTTCAGCGCGCGCGCAATGATACGGGCGGTCGTGGTTTTACCGATCCCGCGCACCCCGGTCAGAACAAAGGCATGCGCCAGACGACCGCTTTCAAGCGCGTTCGACAGCGTCTTGACCATCGGCCCGTGACCGATCAGCTCGTCAAAGGTTTTCGGGCGATATTTGCGGGCAAGAACCTGATATTCGCTTTTGGGCGCTTCTTCGGCCTTTGCGGCAGGCGCAGAGACGGGTGCCGCCGCGGCGGGTTCCTGTTCCATATCAAGCTCTGGCGCCTCAGCCTCGGGCGTTTCTGGTGCTGACGTTTCGGTGCTGTCGATCTGATCCGTCATTCATCCGGTCCGGCATGTTTCAATGTGCTTTGGTTTTAGCAGCTTCGTCCCCGCATGGGAAAGACCAAGTGGGAAATTTCCCACACAAAATTCCATGGCAGGCAGGATGCTGCAAAGCATGGCGGAAACGTGTGATTTTTGGGGGGATATAAAGGGTGAGAGACTGAACCGCGACCCGGAAAAACTCGTTACGGCTGCTACCTTCCGGTCCTGACCGGGTTGGCGAGCGGTCCGTCCACGGCCAGCCTCTCGCCCCCTATATCGCGCAAGGAACCATAAAACGCAAGGCCCGGCTTTGATTTTTTCATAAATCGCGTGATCGTGGCTTTGATGGCGGGTTTGGTCGGGTTAATGTCGGTGCCCGTCACTTGAATATGCTGATCCGCCATGTCGAGTACCGGGACTCGGTCCCGTTTCTGGCGGCACCAAACAAGGAATTGCCCCGAAATGGACAGGCTGTTTTACGAAGCAACCGATCTGGATCGCGATGCCCGGTTGCGCACCCGGGAAAACTGGCGTGAACTGCTGCTGGCCGAGGAAAGCGTTAAAATTCTGATCTGCCATGCTGGCGACCCTTTGTTTGCGTGGCCCGAAGACATGAACGAGCACGAGCTTGTTGTCGTCGGAGGTCCCGCCTTGCCGTATCTTGATCTTGAAATCGAACGGGCAAATTGGATTTATATCGGTCGACATGGCGGAGAGGCCGTCATCGCGATTGATATCGCGCCAATCATTTCTGATCGCGATGATGCCATTCGTCGATTGGGTGGCGGATTTGGCGATATGCGTAGCCGTATGGCAGCTCTTTCCGAAGACGAGGCCGCCCTTGCGGCCCAGGCACGCGCCATTTTCAACTGGCATCAGAAACATCAGTTTTGCGGTGTATGCGGGCATCCCAATCAGGTGATGGAAGCCGGTTACCGTCTGCAATGCAGTAATCCGGCATGTGGCACACCGCATTTCCCGCGGACTGATCCGGCGGTAATCATGCTGATCCATCACAATGACCATGTCTTGCTGGCGCGTTCCCCGCAATTCCTCCCCGGTACGGTTTCCGTGCTTGCCGGGTTTGTCGAACCGGGTGAAACGCTTGAACAGGCCGTTGCGCGCGAAGTCTTCGAAGAAGTCGGGATACGCATCAAACGTGCACGCTATATTGCATCTCAACCATGGCCTTTCCCCGGGTCCTTGATGCTTGGCTTTATCGCCGAGGCAGAAACGACCGACATCGTCATTGATGAAAAGGAAATTGAATTCGCGATGTGGGTGCATCGCGACGAGGTTGCCGCCCTGCCGGAAAAAGGCGTCAATCTTCCCCGTCCCATTTCTATTGCGCGCTACCTTCTGGAAAACTGGTGCGAAGGACGCATATAGAGAAGTATTCACCGTACTGTGATGGTTTGGAATGCCGTTGCATCTCGGTCAATAAACGGGTGGGAGAAAGGATAAGTCTTCGGATGAAGCAAGTGTTTCGGTGGTTTGGCAATCTGATGGGATCGGCATGCTTGGCGATCGCCTTTTCAGCAGATGCCAAAGCAAAGGATCCGATAAATGTCAGGGTAGGCAGCTATGAATATGGCGTTGTCTATTTTTTTGACGGCGATAAACCAGCGGGATTTGCGCCCGAACTGATCGCGGCTCTGAACGCGATCCAATCAACCTATTTTTTTCAACTTGTCGAAACGTCCTCGCGCCGTCGATACAGAGATCTGGCTGCGGGTATGTTCGATATGGTTCTGCTCGAAAGTTCCGATTGGGAATGGGACGATCAGAATGTTGTGTTTTCCGATCCAATCGTGACGGAACATGACCTGTATGTCGCAAGGCGAAGGGACATTCCCGGGCCAAGCTGGTTCGACGAGGTAACCTCGCGCAATATTCTGTGCGTGCTGGGTTTCCATTATGGATTTTCCGGCTTCAATTCCAACCCGGATTATCTTCGCGACAATTTCAATGTTTCGCTGCTTTACAACGAACAGCAGGTACTGGAAGAATTGCTGTCTGGTTCTGGCGATGTTGGTATCGTTTCCGCAGGATTTCTTGCCCGAACCTTTCAGGCGCAGCCTGAACTGTCCGAACAGGTATTCATCGGGCCAAAACCCGATTCAAGCTATGATCTGGTTTCTGTGATGTCAGAAAAATCGGTGATCCCGGTCAACGAGTTCAATGACCTGATTCGCGTTCTGCACACCAGTGGAAATATTGCGAAGAACTGGCGCGAATTGCATCAGAACCTTTCCAAACCCTAACCTTTCCGCGGTGAATTTCATGATATTCAGTCTAGCGGCGGAATACGCGCGATAACGTTACGACGCAGACTCTCAGGTCGTTCACGCCATGGTACGATACCGTCATTTGTCCCGGCATAGCGACGGCCGAGTTCGCAAAGATCATCGATCATGCCGGTATCAAGATTGCCATAAACATATCCCCATTTACCCGGCCCGCTAAGCGCAACTGAGCAGCCCGATTTGCAATTGGTCAGGCATTCGACGGCTCTGATATCAAATGGCATATCTTGCTTGCCACAGCTTTCGACCATTTTATCAAACAGTTCCCGGCCATGACGGGGATCTGTAGCTCCCTCGGCCGAGGAAGCAGTGCAGGTCGTGCAGATATTCAGGCGCGCTTTGGTGGTCATGGCATCCAGTAAGGTTAAGGTGGTCGCAGGACGCGCATCCAAACAGTTTGCCCGTTGTCCGGTCAAGTCATCTTGTTATGCCTAACGATCCTGAAGGCCTCTCCCTTCCATAATGCGCGGCACACATTTCTCGATTCGGGATGTGCGCGTGGCCGATTGTTTGGCACCGGAAAAATGAAGGTTGTATCCCCGTTGCCGACCCGGTGTCAGTGCATTGAAAGCACGTTCTAGATCTGGATTTTCGACAAATTTTTTCAGAAGCTCTGCCGGAAGTTCAAGCTTGTTCTTTTCGCTGAACTCGATCTTGAGTCCCGATTTCTCTACGGCGATTGCTGCCTTTATGTAGGCCTTCAGAATGTTTTCTTTGGCAGTTATTTCTGGAACCGAAGCGAAATGAATGCGGCGCATGGCCTGCGAATTTTCGCCCGGTTTGGCAAGGATACCCTCTGGATCATCCATCAGTGCACCCTTGAAAAATCCAAGCGCACAATCATCCTTCATCCCGTAAATCATCAGGATATTGCTACCCTCGAACGTGTAGCAAAGGTTGCCCCATTTGACATCTTCGGTCAGTCCACATTCAAGAATGATTGATCTTAGCGCTTTGCGTTCTTCGTGCCACTTCTCCTGCGCCAGAAGCGCATCGACCTTTGCTGCCAAACTCGTCATTTATTGAAACTCCGGCGACCCTTTTTTCTCTATCCCCTATTCAATCAGCCGGTTGCGCGGATGGTCAAGTTATCATCATTGATATATTCGCTTACAAAACTCTGGATCGTTGCGGCAAGCTGCCGATCCACAAGCGGATGCGACGCATCCGACAGCATCAGGGCTACCCCGACCGCGGGTAATGGCGGGAAACCGTCGCGACTTTCAAGAATCTGAAACTCGTCCGTGACACTTGCCGCGGCAAGTGCTGCTACACCAAGTCCGTCACGCACCAGATGCAGTAACGATGCCGCCTGTCTGGTCGTTGCAAACAGGGTAAAAGGACGATCCGCCTTTGAAATGGCATCAATCGCCCAAGCATGGAATTTGCAATCTTCGGCAGGCAGAACAAGCGATAGTGGGTTCGCCAGATGTTGTTTGTGGATCGGCGACGAAACCCAGACACCGGGTTCATGGCGCAGGAAATATCCCTCTTCGCCTTTTTCTGATCGGCTGATGATGGATATATCAAGTTCGCCCTGATCAAGCATCCGGTGGAGCAATATCGTCGGATTGACGGAAATAAAGAATTTGGCATCGGGATAGGTCTTGCGTATGGCGCGCAGTACCACCGGCAGGATTTTCTGGGTGTAATCGTCCGGGCATCCGATCCGGATCGGGCGGCTGCTATCCTGCCCGCGCATCTTTCCCATGGCCTCGTCCTGCAGCGACAGCATACGCCTTGCATATCCGACAAAAGTGATGCCATCGGCCGTCAATAGAACATTGCGGCCTTCCCGTTCAAACAGTGTATTGCCAACAATATCTTCCAGTCGTTTCATCTGCATGGAAAAGGCCGACGGGGTGCGACCTATCCGGTCTGCCGCACGATTGAAACTGCCGCATTCGGCAAACGCAACAAAACTTCGAAGCAGATCGGAATCCATGAAACATCCTTTGATCAGAAATAATGATCAATAAATTTGAACTGTCTGGTCAAAACTATTCGATTGTTTGCCAGTCGACCAGCGCCAATTATCTGCGCTGGCCGGCCATTGCTGTTTGCAAGTGCCAAAGGAATATCGAAATGATCCTTCATGATTTTTTACCTTCGGGAAATGGTTACAAAATCCGTTTGCTGTTAACCCTTCTCGGCAAATCGTTTGCTCTGGTCGAGCATGACATCACCAAGGGTGAAACCCGCACACCTGAATTTCTGTCGCGGATCAATGCCAATGGCAAAATCCCTGCGCTGGAGTTCGACGATGGCCGGGTTCTGGCCGAAAGCAATGCGATCCTGATCCACCTTGCCGAAGGAACGCCCTATTTGCCGACCGATGCGTGGGAACGTACCGCGGTCATGCAATGGCTGTTCTTTGAACAATATGATCACGAACCGACAATTGCCGTTTTGCGGTCATGGGTCGGGATCAAGGGCATGCCCGAACATGCCGATATTCTCGTGCCGATGAAGCGCGCAGGTGCGAAGAAGGCGCTCGATCTTATGGAAAAACGCCTGTCGGGGCATAACTGGCTGGTGGGTGATGCGTTGACCATCGCTGATATATCCCTTTACGCCTACACCCACGTTGCCGAAGAGGGCGATATCGATCTGTCGATCTATCCGGGCATCCTTGCATGGCTTGACCGTATTGCCGCCCTGCCGGGATATGTTCCGATCACGTGGAAGCCCTGATTCCATCCGCCGATGAAAAAAAGCCGCCCCGTCATCGGATGGGGGCATCCTGATCGGGGCGGCTGCAAGAACCGATGCGTGATCCAGGTAGCGCATCGGCGAAAAGAAAAAGATGGTTAGGTGTCCCTATGCCGACCTTAAAATCCGGTCGGGCAATAACGGATCGGTTGCGGCGGCTGAATGGCGGGCCTGAAAATTGTTGAAAGCGGCATTGATATTCGGGACCTCTGCCAGAATTTCCGGCCCGCCGGGCATTGCTTTCAGATACTGGATCATCGGCATAATCAGCATATCGGGAATGGTAAAGCGCGGACCGAACAACCAGCCATCGGCATAATGCGGATCAAGTACCTTGAGGTCGCCGGCAATCAGGTCGCCAATGCGGCTCATGCGTGTGGCAAAGCCCGGATCGTTGCGCTGTTCTTCATCGGCAAAGACCATCGGGATGACAAATTGCCGCAGGATATGCGGATCAAGCCGCGTAAGCGCGACACTGATCCATTGTTCCATATGCGCGACCTTGTCATGACGCACGGGGCGTAACAGCGGTCCGTCAAAGGCATCGTCAATATACCGGCAGATCGCGGCTGTTTCGTACAGTACCAGACTGTCATGTACCAAAACCGGTACCTTGCCAAACGGATTGAAACGCAGCAATTCGGGCGTAGGGGATGAGCCGGGGGTTTGAATGCCCTTGGTGCGAAACGCGAACGAAATCTCTTTCTCGATACAGGCAATCCGGACAGTGCGCGACAGGCTGCTGCGCGGCATGCCGTAAATAATCACCTCGGACATCGCAAAATCCTTTGCATCTGTGATACGCGCATGAAACCAAAACAGGGCTTTGACGCGCGAAACTTGCCAACAGGATTGCGGACCACATAATATGTTCAAGAACATATTTTAAAAATGTGCGAGCCTTGTTTCCAGCCACACCAATTGGAGCCAAAGCATGCCTTACAGTCCGGACCACAAGCCAAAGACGCGGCAAAAAATCATCCGCTCGGCGGCCAAGCTTTTCAAAACGGTCGGCTATGAAAATGTTACCATTGATCAGGTGATGGCTGATGCCGGGCTCACGCGCGGCGGGTTTTATGCCCATTTCAAAAACAAGGAAGACCTGTTTGTCGCTACCGTCGAAAGCGGCATTGATCTTCTTGGCGAACCGGTCCTGTCGCGTTTGCGCAAGGCCGAAAAATTCGGACTTGATTGGACCACTACCTTTGCGGAGCTTTATCTGTCCAATCAGCATCTGCATCACCCCGAAAAGGGGTGTGCATTACCAACGCTCTCAACCGAAGTTGCCCGTTCGGGCGAACGTGCACAGAAGGCTTTTTCCAAGGTTATTCGCGGGGCATGCGGCAAGCTTGCCGCGAAACTGGCCCTTGAGGAACGGGGCATGGCACCGATGACCCGCGAAGAAGCCAATGCCTGGTTTGAAAGTCCGCCACTTGATGAAATCGGTAAGGAACACCGCATCAATGCAACCGCGATGCTCTCAATGATGGTAGGTGCGATGGTGCTTGGCAGGGCTGTTGATGACGAAACGGCCGAGCTGATCCTGAACTCCGTGCGAAAAACCGTGCCACGGCTCAAGATCTCGCCTGAAAATGTAGAAACGACGCTGACCTATTGCGCAAAGAAACCATCCAGAACATCGGCGTAAATCACGACCAGTTTTTCAATGTCTTCGACCATGGCATGCTCATCGACCTTGTGCATGCTTTGTCCGACCAGACCGAATTCCGCGACTTCGCAATATTTGTGGATAAAGCGGGCATCCGATGTGCCGCCCGTGGTGCTCATATCCGGTCGATGGCCCGTGACCTTTTCCGAGGCATCGGAAATCAGGGCAGCAAGCTTGCCGGGCTCGGATACAAACGCCTCGCCGGAAATCTTGACTTTAAGGTCATGGGCACCGGCATGTGCGGCACAGGTTTCACGGATCCATTTTTCCAGATCGACACCCTGATGCAGGTCGTTGAAACGGATATTAAATGCGGCACTGACCTTCGACGGCACCACGTTGGTCGCGGGATTTCCGGCATCGACGGTGGTGACTTCCAGATTGCTTGGCTGGAAATGCGGAGTGCCCTTATCGAGTTCGTGCGTGGTAAGGGCATTAAGGACCTTTAACATGCGTGGTACAGGATTATCGGCCAGATGCGGATAGGCAACATGCCCCTGTGCGCCATAGATCGTCAGCCAGCCGGTAATGGAACCGCGGCGACCGACTTTCATCATCTCGCCCAGATAAGTTGGATTGGTCGGTTCTCCCAGAAGACAGACATCAAGTTTCTCGCCATGTTTGTCACACCAGTCGAGAAGCTTGACCGTGCCGTTCACCGCATCGGCTTCTTCATCACCGGTAATCAGGAAGCTGATGCTCTCGTCAAAATCGGGATGGGCTGCCAAAAAGGCATCAACCGATTCAACGAAACAGGCAATGTTGGTTTTCATATCAACCGCACCGCGCCCAAACAGACGGCCATCCTTGATTTCGCCACCAAATGGATCAACTGTCCATGCTGCGGCATCGCCTGCCGGAACCACATCAGTATGTCCGGCAAAACAGAAATTGCGCCCTTTGGTGCCCAGCCGGGCATAAAGGTTGTCGATGCTATCCCAGCCGTCTTCGTGAAAGACTTTGCGTTTGCAGTCAAAGCCGCGTGCTTCAAGGGCAGCCTGCAATACATCAAGGGCACCGGCATCCGCAGGCGTGACGGACGGGCAGCGGATCAGGGACTGGGCAAGGTCAAGGGCGGTGGGCATTTGATATTCTCTTGGCTTCGTGATGATGGACGAGGATTTGCATCCCATTATCAATGTTTCACTGGAAACATTTGACGAGCAAAAAAGGAGCGAAACGGTTTTCCGCCTCGCCCCTTATAAATCATTGGCAAATCGTGTGACAGAAATCAGTCACGCAGCAATTCGTTGATCGAGGTTTTCGAACGGGTTTTTTCATCCACACGTTTGATGATAACCGCGCAATACAGGCTTGGCCCCGGCTTGCCATCGGGCAACGGTTTGCCCGGAATGCTGCCCGGAACCACAACCGAATAGGCCGGGACACGGCCGATAAAGGTTTCGCCGGTGGTGCGGTCAATGATCTTGGTCGATGCACCGATAAACACACCCATCGAAATCACGGCACCTTCTTCGACGATCACACCTTCAACGATTTCCGAACGCGCCCCGATAAAGGCGTTGTCTTCGATAATGACCGGACCGGCCTGCAGTGGTTCAAGGACGCCACCGATACCTGCACCACCAGACAGGTGAACGTTTTTACCGATCTGTGCGCAGGAGCCGACGGTCGCCCAGGTATCAACCATGACGCCGGTATCAACATAGGCACCAAGGTTCACAAAGCTCGGCATCAGAACGGTACCCGGTGCGACATAGGCCGAACGGCGCACGATGCTGCCCGGTACGGCGCGGAAACCGGCATTTTTGAATTCGGCCTCGCCCCACCCTTCAAATTTCGACGGGACCTTGTCCCACCAGTTGGTGTTTTCGCCGGGGCCGCCGGAAATGGTGGTCATGTCATTGAGACGGAAGGACAGAAGAACCGCCTTCTTGGCCCACTGATTGACAACCCACTTGCCATCGGTTTTTTCAGCAACACGCAGTTTACCGCTATCAAGTGCGGCAAGCGTCTGGTCGACCGCCTTGCGGATTTCACCCTGGGTGGCAGAGCTGATTTCGTCGCGGTTTTCCCAAGCGACGTTGATCACGCCTTCAAGTTCTGTTCTGTCCATTTTCAGAAGTCCTTGCGGTCAGCTTTAATTTCATGTCGGGCGGAGAATGGTCAAAGCCTGTGGTGAAGTCAACTCCGCCAGTTTACTTAGGGGTTCCCTGATCCTGACCCGCGAAAGAATTACCCGATCATGAGGGCAAGCTCAATCTTGGAACCATGACAAATTCGCTCGCGAACGGTTTTATACCGGACTGATGGCCAGTTTGCGCAAGAAATGCACTAGATTGTCGGTTTGGTGATCAATCCGGGGATCATCGCTTCCGGCCTGCGCCCATTCCTCGTCCGTGTGGACCCAGACGGTGGTCATGCCCATATCCTTGGCCGGAAGCAGGTTTTTGGCCATGTCTTCGAAATAGATCGCGCGTGCCGGATCAATCGCATCACGCGCAAGAAGCCGATCATAGGGCTGGCGTTCAGGCTTGGGGATATAGTCGGCATCAACGATGTCAAAGATGGTTTCAAAATGGCTGGCAATGCCAAGGCGGTCCATCACCCTTTCAGCATGTCCACGTGATGCATTGGTGAAAATCACCTTGCGGCAGGGCAGTGCATTCAACGCTGCTGCCAGCTCCGGCGCAGGATCGACCACTGACAGATCAATATTGTGAACCTTGTTCAGGTAGTCCGCGGGATCAATATCATGTTCGGTCATCAGACCACGCAGCGTTGTGCCATAGCGATGAAAGTAGCTTTTCTGGATGACATAGGCCTCGTCCGCCGGAAGGTGCAATGTGTCGCGCACATACTGGCCGATCAGATTGGATACCTGCGAAAACAGGTCACATGCCGACGGATAAAGCGTGTTGTCGAGATCAAAGATCAGGACATTGTCGGGCGCAATGCGCGGCATGGCGGTGGCAGCAGAAACGATCGGCGACATGTTGGATCAATCCGGTTGTGTGCAGTGGCGACGAGAATTCAGACGGTGGTCATTACGCTTTCGGCTGTTCTTTCTTATGGGATTACAGCCGGTTTGCAAAGGCAGGGCGATGTATTTTGCAGTGCATCATTGTAGGCATGCGGTTTTTGCAATCATTTCAGGCTCGAATAATTCGGGTTTGGGGTTTAAAAAGCCCCGCCCGAACAAAGATATAATCAATCTGCGTTCGGAACGTGACGGTGCCAAGGGGGATGTTCCGGTTTACGGAGCATGATGCACCCGGAAATATGTTCGCCAGGTTCGAAATCTGCTGGTGCTGTAAAGGCGTTATTAAGGGTGCCATGCAGATGATAGGCGAATTCGTCTTTGCGGATGATGTGACTTCCTGAATTGGGGGCAGGAAGGCGCAAGGATTTCGAGGCAGCTCAAGAGGACCCTTTGGAAAAGCTTCTCAAAAGTCGCACGACGGAACTGCGAAACGAACGAAACCGCTTCGCGGCACTTGCGTTTGTGTGGGGGGATCTTCTGCTGGAACTGGATGACGATCTGAGGATCGTGTTCGCATCCGGTGCGGCAGATGGAATGATTGGCCGGTCGGCAGCCGATCTTGAAGGCCATACCCTGCAGTCCGTGCTGGCCCCGCAATTCAGACCGCTGGTTCAGGAAATGTTATATGTGGCGCGCCGTCGTGGCCGGATGGACAACATCCAGGTGCGGTTTATTCGCCCGGACGAACAGCTAAGCGCCCCGGTCTCCATGAGCGGTTATTTCCTTCCTGATCTTGGCGATCATTTTTTTGTCGCCCTGCGCGTTGCGATCAACACATTGCCTCATGATGTGGCGCGATCGATCAAGCGCGATGATGCAACCGGCCTGATGGACGAGGAAAGCCTTTCCCGGGTGGTGACCGAACGTCTTATGGCGCAACGCGAAACCGGTGCAGAACATAAATTTACCCTGATGACGCTGAATGCGTTTGATCCATTGTGCAAACGCATGGAGCAAATCGAACGTGATGAAATGCTGGCCAGTATAGGTGCGTTTCTGCGTGCGCACTCCGTTGCCGGGGATACCGCGGGTCGCCTGAATGGCAACCAGTTTGGCATGTTACACAGGCCGGACGTGCCGGTTGGCGAACTTGAAAACCGGATTGCCGACTGTGCACGGGATGCCGATCCGTCGGGCAAGGGGGTGGATATTTCGACATCTGTTACCGATTTCACCGCCGAGATGATCCCGCCGGGCGATCTGGCGCGTGGGGTGCTTTATTCCATCCGCCGGTTCTGCGACCGGCAGGAGCACGGATTCACATTTTCCCGCCTGATCGGACAGGCCCCCAATCTGGTAAATGACACATTCTCGGCCATGCGCGATTTCGGAATGCGGGTCGATCGGCTGAAATTCGATGCGGTTTATCAGCCGATCGTGCGATTGCCATCTGCGGAAATTCACCATTTCGAGGTTCTTGCACGTTTTTATGATGACGAAGGCAAGCTGATTCCAACGGATCGTCTGATCACTTTTGCCGAACAGGTCAATATGATCCACAGGCTGGATCTGGCTATGATGCGACGGACGCTTAAATGGATACGCAATCAGCTGGACGAGGGTATTGATGCCCGCGTTGCGGTTAACGTCTCGGGCCACAGTATTGAAAACCCGGATTTCTGCCGGTCGGTAATTGCTCTTTTTGAACGCAATCGCGATACGATGGGGCAGCTGATGATCGAGATCACCGAAACGGCTGAAATCACCGACATCGATACGGCTTCGACCTGGATCACACGTTTTCGGGATTTCGGCGTTGAGATTTGTCTGGATGATTTCGGTACCGGGGCATCGAATTTCCGGTATCTGAGTGCGCTGGATGTCGATTATGTCAAGATCGACGGAGAATCAATCCGCCAGTCCCTGAAATCATCCAAAGGTCGTGCGTTCATGAAGTCGCTGGTTGATCTGTGTCATGAACTGAAGGTCGAAGTGGTGGCGGAAATGATCGAAACCGATGCCATGCGTGAAATGGTGACAAAGGTCGGTTTCGACTATGCGCAAGGGTATCTTTTTGGCAAACCTGAAAACGATATCACGCTTTACTGGCGCAATATTCACGATCCCAAGCGCCATTAGACTCAACCCGATAGTCACTGCAAAGGTCGCTACAACGGCGGCCTTTTTTTAATGTCGGAAACGCAAATAATTTCGCTTGGGAAACGCTGAAAACAGTCATTTTGGGGCAGGTTTCTGCAAGTGCGGAAAAAAACGCCAAATGCATCGCCAGTTTTGCCGCTTGTCTGCGTGGATATGGATACCGGCCCGTTTTGGTCGGTTGGCAGGTATGTCAGTTCCATTCTTCCATATAGGAGATCCAGAAAATGGCGAGCATTAACACCAATATGTCGGCGACACTGGCAGTGTCGAACCTGAACAAGACCACTGACGAGATGACTTCTGTTCTGACGGCAATGTCGAGCGGCAAGTCGATCAACTCTGCATCGGATGATGCTGCGGGTCTTGCCGTTTATACTGCGATGTCTGTTGACTATGCCGCCTGGGAACAGGCTGGTGATAACGCCGAAGTCGCAACGGCCATTCTTGAAACCGCTGACGGCGGTCTTTCGGAAATCGGCGATATTCTTGAACGTATGTATGAACTTGCATCCGAAGCATCTTCGGGTTCGGTGACCGATACGGAACGTGCCTATCTTGACGCGGAATATCAGGAACTGGTTGCACAGGTTGATTCTATCGTCAACTCGACGACCTATTTCGATACTTCACTGCTGGACGGCACCTATAACGAGAACTTCACCGTTTCGGCCGATTCAAGTGTTGCTGCAATTGCCGTTGACCTGTCTGCACAGGCCTATGACGCAGCAAGCCTTGGCTTGGCCGGTGATTTGACGTCCTCGACCAATGCAGCGACCGAGCTGACGGCAATCGAGGCGGCTGTTACGACCGTTTCTTCTGGCCGCGCAACGGTCGGTGCGCTGATGTCGCGGTTTGATTATGCGTCCGGCAACATCGAAACCGCACAGACAAACCTTGAAGCCGCAATGAGCGTCTATATGGATGCCGATATCGCGGAACTGAGTGCTGAACAGACGGAACTTGGTGTGAAGATGGATTCTGCCATCCAGGCTCTGTCGGTTTCCAACGAAAATCTCGAGAAGCTCTCGCGTTTGCTGAGCTAACTCGGCGTGGGGTCATCCGGTTTTAGAGCCGCCGGGTGGCCCTGTTTTGTTTCGTGTCGCATGAAAGGGAGGGCAGGATGTCGACCGTCAATTCGTCTACTTCGTCGAGCTACGTATCCTCGTCCTATGTTTCGGGGCTGACCGACCTTGATACGGCCCAACTGGTTGAAGACGCCTATAATGTAAAGATGGAAGTCGCCGACACCATCGAGGCAGAGGTTGATGAGCTTGAACTTGAAATTGCGGCGTTTGAAGATCTGCAGGACTTGCTGGAAGCGCTGGAAGATGCGGCCGACGCGCTGACGGCATCGGCCGAGCTTGAAAGCCTGCGCGACGATGTCTGGGTCGGGAAATCGGCCTATCTGTCATCGTCGGATGCCAACACCACTGCGTCGGATGTGCTGGGTGTTCTGGTAGACGATGAGGCTGCTGTTGGCAGTTATACGATTGAAATCAAACAGATGGCGACTGCCCACAAATTGGGCGGCGATACCTATGCCGATGCGTCGGCGTCGGCAGGCCTCTCAGGTACCTTCAGTCTTGTGGCCGGGGATGATTATACTGCGACGGATATCGAGATATCCGGTGACATGTCGCTTGACGATATTGCGGATGCCATCAATGACCAGAGCAGTGCAACCGGTGTACGCGCCAGTGTGCTTCAGGTATCCGACGATGAATATATGTTGGTGCTATCGGCCATTGATACCGGGCAGGAGATCACCTTTGATACAGACGGAGCCGATACCACGATTGCAGCATCGCTGGGTCTGATCAATGCCGATGGTAGTTATGCCAACGAACTGGTAGCAGCCGATCAGGCGATCTTTTCTGTCGATGGGGTCGAGGTAACGCGCAGCAGCAACACGGTTGATGACGTGATTGATGGTGTCACGCTTTATCTGTATGCCGAGGAAGCAGGCACGGAAATCACGCTTGAAATCGATGAGGATGCGAGCTCGGTCTATGATGCGATCGAGGCTTTTGTTACCGCATATAACGAACTGCGCAGTTTCGTCATCACCAACCAGGCCTATGAGGCCGGTGAAGGAGCGAGCGAGGATGCGGTCCTGTTTGGCGATTCACTTTTAAGTTCTGTTGTTTCGTCGGTTTATGACGCGCTGTCCTTTACCGATGACAGCGACACATATGCGTCCCTGTCATCGATCGGCATCACCTTTGATGAAAGCAACTATCTGGTTATTGATTCCGAGACACTTGAAGATGCGCTGGTTTCGAATTTTGACGAGGTTGCCGATCTGTTTTCACTGTCGACCGATACCGGTTCGGACAACCTGCTGGTGTCAGAAGCCGATGGTACCTATACCGGCACCTTTACCATCGATATTGCAGTTGATGCCGACGGCAATATCACGTCGGCCAGTGTCGGCGGTGATTCCAGTCTGTTCACCATCAGCGGCAACAATATCATCGGGGCTGAAGGGTCGGTCTATGAAGGTGTCGAGCTGTATTTCGGCGGTGACAGTTCCGAAAGTGTCGATGTCACGATTTCCAGCGGACTTGCCAATGAAATGGTCAATGCACTCGACAAATATACCAACAGTTCGGATGGCCTGATTTCCGCCCGGATCGATCGGCTCGAAGAACAGACATCCGATCTTGAGGATGAAATCGACGAGGTAACAACTGCTGCCGAGGCTTATGCCGAAGATCTGACGGAGCGCTACTCGGCGCTGGAAACCAAGATGTATCAGCTTCAGCTGCTGCGCGAACAACTTGAAGCCTTGTGGGGTGATGATGAATAAGCATTCGCAGACGACTGCACAGCAGGCCTATCGTTTTGCCGGTGCAAGCGCACAATACAACAATGCATTGCGTACAACGTCACCGGTTGGGATGATGGTGATCGCCATCACTCGTACGCGCCAGCATCTGCGGGCGGCCAAACAATACCGTGAAGAAAAACATTTCGATCTTGAACGTCAGGAAAAGGCAATTGCGGTCAATCGATTGCGAGCATTGCAGGCAGTTGTCGCGCCGAAGTCAGCACCGGAATTATCCCGTGATCTGTATGCATTCTATGCACGGATGATAAAACTTCTGGCTCGAAACGGGCGGAAAACACCGCTTGAGGAACGTTATGAAATAGTGGACCGGAACCTCGAAGCACTGGCAAAACAGTGGGAAAGTTTCAAATCGGTCAATCCGCAGTCCGTCGGGCCACAACAGGTTCGCGGGACCCGTCATATCGTGGAACAGGTGTTGTGAGGGGCAGTTGAGTGTAGGCATCCGTCGCGAAATGACATCGGGATCGCAAGCCTCCGAGGCGGCAAAGCAGACGGCTGCCCTGTCGGAACTTGCTGATCAGGACCTTGTGGCCCTGATGGTTCGGAGCGACAAGCGCGCCTATCGCGTGCTTGTTGAACGATACTATCGTGGGATCATTGGGATCGCGCGGCGCATGGGGCTGACCGCTGGCGATGCAGAGGACGCGGCACAGGATGTTTTTGTCCGGGTCTGGCTGCACCGGGAAAAATGGCGTCCTGAGGGTGCCAGTTTCAAAACCTGGCTGTATCGGGTTGCGGTTAACCGGGTAATCGACCTGAAACGCAAACCGCAATTCGTGGACGGCAGTGATCTTGAAAGCATGCCGGATGATGCGATGTCACCGGTTGAACAATTGGCACAACATCAGGAATTCAAACGGCTTCGAAGTGCGATCAAGCTGCTGTCAGAGCAACAACAAATTGCCATCAATCTGTTTTATGACCGCGAGCTGTCGAACCAAGAAGCGGCCGCGATTATGGGTGTTTCCGTCAATGCGATGGAATCACTATTAAAAAGGGCACGAAAGCGACTGCGTGAAGAGTTGAAAGCGATGGGATAGATCGTTAACTTCAGTTGCGTTCGAACAGGTAGGTTCGTCCTAGAAAAAAGCGGTGTGCTGTGAAGATCGAGAAATTTGAAGAATTGCTGGATCAATACGGATGGGACATATCGTCCTGGCCCGAGCCGCTTCGCCATGAGGCCAACATTTTCGTTGCCCGGAATGACGAAGCAGCAGAATTGCTCCGGTCCCTGAAATCTGTTGAAGATTTTCTGGCTGATGATCCGTTGCCGATGGGCAAGCATCGCGCGATTGATGATATATTCGCGGCAATTGAGGCCGAAGAAATCGCAACCGAACCACGGCGCCACGACGCCAAAAGCGATGTCTTTTCCTTTAGCGACGAACGTCCCGGACATAGTGCCGAGCCGCAAATGGCAGAGCACGGGGACGATCCGGCTCCACAACGACGGACATATCCATCCGAAAAGGCGCCAAATCCGGTGAGCGGTATGGCCGGACCGACAGACCCGGTACGAGCAAAATCAGGTATCCGGGTCAAGTCATCGCGGGCATTGCTGCACTATTCCGCGACCTTTGCATCAGCCTGCGGGATGGTGCTGTGTGTGATGTTCGGTTTTGTTGTCGGCGTTGTGTTTACGTCGGAACAGGCAATTCACACTGACGTCCAGGCAACCGAAATGCCGATGGTGCAGGCGTTGGAAAATCACGTTTTTGATGAGGCGTCGCAAGGCATGGGAATTGGTTTGAATGGCGATAACACACAAAAGGGGCGGGAATGATGGTTTTTGATGATCGTCGCAAACCGAATGCCACCCGAAAGTTTTTGTGGGCCTCGCTTGCACTGAACCTGTTCCTGATCGGGACGATTGCCGGAAGTATTGCCGCAGGTAGCACGATCCTTCACAGTTTTCTGGGGGCTCCGCCACCGATGCCGGGGCAAGATAATGACCGACCACCAGGTGTTCGTATGCTTGCCGATGTGCGCGAAAAGCTCAGTCCTGACGGGCAGGCAGTTTTTGATGCCGAGTTCGCGCCCGTGATAAAGGATTTGGTGAAGCGCCGCGACGATCTGAAAAAATTCAGGGAATTGCGCGAGGTTTTGTTGCGTGACGATGCAACGGACGCCGAGATTCGCGACGTCTTTGGCAGAATGAAAAACGGTATCGGTGATGATATCGGTCGTATCCTGAATCATATGGCCAATGTCGCGGTCCGCTTGTCGCCCGAAGATCGGGCTGAATTGGCGTTGCATCGTCCGGGACCGCCGCCGCCACCGCGATAACATCGACGTCAACTGAACGGCGTGTGATCACAAGGGAGTGCTTGGACACTCCCTTTTTGTTTTTGGATTTATTATTCAAAAAAATGAATTTGCTGCGCCAGTTTTTCCGTCGTCCAGCGTGAAACGAACATAGACCCGATCAATGTTCGCTTTATGGAGGCGGTGATGAGTTACCTCAGCGGCCTGACATACGATAACCTGACGGCTTCGACGACGTCATCGTCAAGCACATCGACCTCGTCGAGTACGAGCGAAAGCTCGACCTACGAAACCTATATGACGCTGATGCTGACGACACTTCAGAATCAGGATCCGACCGATCCCGAAGATGTGTCGGAGATGACCACGCAGCTGGCAACCTTCGAGCAGCTCGAACTGGCTGAACAGAATAATGCTTTGCTGTCCGATCTTTCGGAATCGCTTCTGACCTTGCAGGGCGTGATCGATGACAGTGCGGCGCAGTCCTATCTTGGTACCGATATTGTCGCAGTCGGGGACACCGCGCCGCTCGAAGATGGCGAGGCCGAATGGTATTTCGTTCTTGATGATGATGCATCGAATGTCAGCATCGAAATCACCGATGAAGATGGAAATGTCGTCTATGAGAGGACAGTGACCGGTGCCGAGGGGGCGAATAATTTCACCTGGGACGGGACGACTGGTGGCGGTAGCACGCTGACGTCGGGCACCTATACCCTTTCGGTTGAGGCGACCGATGCGGATGGAAATTCCGTTGATTCCGAAACTCTGATGACCGGTGTGGTGTCGGCAATCGACCTGACCGGCGATGAAGCCGTGCTGTATGTCAACGGGGTCGATGTTTCGATCTCGGGCGTTCAGGGCACGCAAACAGTTTCCTGAAGTGAAGGATCAAGGTCATGAGCTTAAGCAGTGCACTGAATTCCGCCGTTCTGGGGCTGAATGCGCAATCAACATCGCTTGGTGTGATTTCGGGCAATATCAGCAACAGCGAGACTGTCGGTTATAAGGACAGTTCGACATCCTTCTCGTCACTGGTAACGACCCCCGGTTCGACAACGACCGGCTATTCGAACGGTGTGACGACATCGACCCAGACTAATATCAGCTCGCAAGGACTGATTCAGGCAGATGATACAGCGACCAGTCTGGCGATTTCGGGTGATGGTTTCTTTGTCGTGACCGATGCCAATGGCGACGTCTACTATACGCGCGCCGGCGATTTCGATACGGATTCCGAAGGAAACCTGGTCAACAGTTCGGGCTATTACCTCATGGGTTATGCCCTGGATGATGATGGCAATCCGGCAAGTGGAACTGTCCCGACAAGTACGTCGGCTTTGACCACCATCAATCTTGAAGACCTGACCGGTACGGCCGAAGCCACGACTGAAGTTTCGATGGTCGCCAATCTTCCGGCAGATGCGGCCGTTGGCGATGTATTTTCCGTCGATGTCGAGGTTTTTGACAGTCTCGGAACCAGTCATACGGTGACTTACACCTATGAGAAGATCGCAGCGAACGAATGGGAACTGACCTATTCTGATCCGGTTCTGACATCGGACGGGACGACGGTTACGGGTACGTCCTCGGGTGGTCCATTGACGATTACCTTTGACGGGGATGGCAATCTTTCGGCGATTACGGATACCAGCGGCACTGATGTGACCGACAACGCAACTCTGACCATCACCGGCTGGACCACCGGGGCGAATGATAGCTCTATCGTTTCCGATCTTGGAACGGCCGGTGATGACGACGGCTTGCAGCAATTTGCGTCCGACGAAGAAGATGGCGACATGACGCTGTATTCTGTCGGTCAGAACGGTTCAAACTACAGCGAGATCGCCGAGATATCGATCTCGGACGACGGGGTTGTTTCGGTCACCTATGAGAACGGTGAAAGCGAACCGGTTTATCAGATCGTACTGGCGGACTTTGCGAATGCGGATGGTCTGACTGCCTATAGCGACACCGTTTACAAGGAAAGCAACACATCGGGAAGCTACGTGCTGAAAACCCCGGGTGATGGCGGAACCGGGACGCTGGCGGATTATTCGCTGGAAAGTTCCACCGTCGATACTACCAGCCAGTTTTCCAAAATGATCATCGCACAGCAGGCCTATTCGGCGGCGGCACAGGTCGTTTCAACGACCAGCGATATGTATGACACGCTCATTTCGGCAGTGAACTAAGTCGTGAAGCAGGGGGATTTCAGGTTATGACAGCAATGGCTTTGGCACTTCCAAACGATAGCGACGCCGTCGCGCAGATCATTGCGCGTCTCGAAGAACTTCTCGATGTCGAATGGCGGATCCTTGAACAGGGTCAGTATGACCTTTTGCCCGATATCACGGCGGAAAAGACTCTGCTGGAAGATGCGCTGAAGTCCGAACTGCATGCTCAGAAACAGGCCGATCCGGAAAATCCGCTTGCTGGCCAGATCATCAATTTTGAGTTGGTGCGCAGTCTTCGCAATAAGCTTGATCGCAATAATATCCGCCTTATGGCCAAGCGTGATGCCTGCCTGAAACGTATTCGTGCCGGTTGGGCTGCAACGGCAGGTGATCAGGCAACTTCATATGACCGCGATGGTGATCTGCACGGCAAATCGACACGCGCCATTCTGAATTTGAAGATGTAACTGCACTTTTGACAACTGGCAGGTCAGAAAAATGTCGATCCGTGCTGCCCAATCTGCTGCGTTCAGCGCATTGCAATCAAGTCAGACCGGGATTGCCGTATCTTCGAACAACATCGCCAATGCGTCGGTCGAAGGATATACAACCAAGTCGACCAGTCTGGCCAGCAATGTCAGCGGTGGATCGGCTGTGGGCGTTTCGGTCACTTCGGTAGGGTCAAGCGTTGACAGTTATCTGATCAAGGCGATCAACGAAGCCGCATCGGAAAGTGGATATGCATCCGTGTTTGCCGACCCGTTTGAAATCGTTTCAAGCAATTTCGGATCAGTTGGCGATGATGACGCGATATCGACCCTGATTACCGATCTTGAAACATCAATTGCATCCCTTGCTGCCAGTGCGGACAGCCAGTCGGCAAAGTCGCTGGTTCTGACCGACGCGGAACAGATCGCAAGCGAGCTTAACAGCCTTTCGGACGGTGTTCAGGATCAGCGTGCGGCGGCCGATCAGTCGATCGAGGATACGATTGATCAGATCAATTCGCTTCTGAATGAAATTCAGTCCTATAACGAGCAGTTGACCGGAACGGATGGAACGACACTGGCGGCAAGCGAACTTGAAGATGCACGCGCGGTTGCCATTCAGGAACTGTCCAAATTGGTTGACGTGACCTATTACACCAGTTCGTCAAACCAGACGCAGGTCTATATCGGTGGCACGCTTGTCGTCGGAAGCCAGGTGCAGGAGCTTGAATATAATGCCGTCGGTACGGTCAATGTCGATACAGTATTTGGTGACATTACGGTGAACGGCAAGTCGATCTCGGATGATATCAGCGGTGGTGAGCTGCGTGGGCTTATCGATCTGCGCGACGAAACCCTGCCGGGCATTCAGGACGAGCTTGATGCGTTGGCCGTGACCCTGATGGACAGCATCAATGCCGTCACCAATCTCGGCACATCCTATCCCGGCCCGACCGAGCTGACATCAAGCGAGACAACGGCATTGACGGATGCCTTTTCGGGAACGGGTACCGTGCGGTTGGTGGCGACGGACGAGGATGGCAACGCGACTGAAATCCTTGATATTGATCTGACGACGGTGACGACGGTTCAGGATCTGGTCGATCAGATCAATGCATCTGCCAACATGACGGCGACGGTAAATGCCGATGGCACGTTAACGGTTGCCAGTTTCGAGGATGATTACGGTGTTTCGATTGTCAATATGGATGCCGAGGTTGGGGCAGATGCGCAGGGTTTTTCCGACTATTTCGGTCTGAACGACATGTTCACAGGAACCGGGGCCGACGATATCTCGGTGAATGCCGCGTGGCTTGCAGATTCCAGTCTGGTGCCAACCGGATCGGGATCGGATGACGCTGCTTTGGCCGTTGGCGACAGTGTGATTTCGTCGGGAAGCTCGGATGTGGCCGAGGCGCTGGCGAATGTTTTTGATACCAATGTCAGTTTCGATGCGGCCGGGAACCTTGGCAGTACCAAAACGACGCTTTCGGATTACGCGTCGGAAATACTGTCTGATGTTGCCCAACAGGCTTCAAGTGCCGAAACCAAAGCCAGTGTCGCGAGCACGGCCTATAGTGATCTGGTCGAAAGTTTTTCCAATCAGTATGGCGTCAATACCGACGAAGAGGCCCTGACAATGGCCAATCTTGAAAGTGCCTATGAAGCGGCTGCCGCGATCCTCGAAATCACGCAATCGCTGATGGACACCTTGCTTGAAGCTGTCCGGTAAAGGGTAAAGAACATGAGAGTTTCGACAGCCGCCATGCAGCAGAACCTGCTGAACCAGATGCGAAGTGTTCAGTCACAACTTGCCGACGCGACCAGGCAATCCAGCTCGGGAATGAAATCGGATTCCTATTCCGGCGTTTCGGATAATTCCTATGTGATCAGCACGCTGAGTGCTGAAATATCGGAATCGTCGGCTTACGCCGATCTGGCCGAGCAGATTCAGAGCCGTGTCGAAATGTATTATTCGACACTGAACGATATGGTCGATTTGTTAAGTGACATGCTGGCCGATATCTCGGGCGCACTTAGCACTGGCAGCACGGATGTTGCAGGGATCAACGAGTCTGCGTCGGCGGCACTTTCCACCATGGCATCTTTGCTTAATACCCAATATGAAGATCGCTACCTGTTTGCCGGGTCGGCCACAAATACGGCCCCGGTTTCTGTCGATGTGGCTGATTACCCGGCCATGACAACGCCCAGTACAGCCGATACCAGCTATTATTCCGGCAATAGTGATATTGCATCGGCCAAGGTCGCGGATGGCACCATCATCGAATATGGCCTTACCGCCGATCAGGAACCGTTCGAGCAGGCATTGCGGGCGTTGAACCTGACAGCTTATGCATCATCCGATCCGATTGATGAAGCCGCCCTGACCGAGGCAATGGCCTTGATTGAGGACGCGGTCGAGGGAATTGCAGATCTTCAGACCCAGGTCTCTTTGACCCAGGATGAGCTTGAGGCGATTGTTGACATGCATACCGACTTCCAACTGACCGCCGAGGGTATTGTGACCGACCTTTCCGAAGTCGACCTGGCCGAGGCCATGGTGAATCTTGAAACCCTGTCGGTACAGCTTGAGGCATCCTATTCGGTGGCCGGTCAAATCGTTGATATGTCGCTGTTTGAATATTTACGCTGAATTGTGCCAGTCAGTAAATGGCTATTCGCGGCTTTCCGGATTAGGGGGCTTGGGGTCATCGGGCTGAATGCCGTGTTTTTCCAGAATGTCGGCATAAACCCCGTTTTTACGCAGCACCGAAATTCCTTGATCTAACCGGTCCAGCAGGAAATCCGTATTATCGGCCTTGTATGAAATGCAAAAATAATACGGGGTGTTGTTGATATCGCGATGTGTTCTTTTCCCGATCTTCTTCGTGATCCCGACGCCCGAGATGGAACGCGGTGACAGGGATCTATACCCGGATCGATAAGGCTTGGGCCGTTTGGCCAGCAAAAAGGCCGGTGCATGCACCGGCCTTTTTGATCAGTTTTCGGTCGCCTTATTCAGCGGCTTTGACTTCGGTATTGCTACGGATTGCAGCATCGCGAACATCGCTGTCGACATGTTCTTCGAACTTAGTGAAATTCTTTTCGAACAGGCCGGTCAGGTTCGCGGCGGCCTTGTCATAGGCAGCCTTGTCCGACCAGCTGTCGCGAGGGTTCAGGACTTCTGCCGGGATATCGCCACAAGCGGTTGGATATGCCAGACCGAAATACGGATCGGTCGCGAAGTCGGCATTTTCGAGTTCGCCATTGAGTGCCGCGTTTAGAAGACCGCGGGTGTATGCGATCTTCATGCGCGAACCAACGCCATAGCCACCACCAGACCAGCCGGTATTAACCAGCCAGCAATTTGCCTGATGTTTTTCCATCAGTTCACCAAGCAACTTGGCATAAACCGATGGATGACGTGGCATGAACGGCGCACCAAAGCATGCAGAGAATGCCGCAGTCGGTTCCTTGACACCTTTTTCGGTGCCAGCAACCTTTGCGGTATAACCCGACAGGAAATGATACATCGCTTGTGCCGAGGTCAGCTTGGCGATCGGCGGCAGAACGCCAAACGCATCACAGGTCAGCATGATGATGTTTTTCGGATGGCCGCCACGACCGTTTTCCGATGCATTCGGGATGAATTCGATCGGATAGCTGGAACGCGTGTTTTCGGTGTGACGTGCATCGTCGAGGTCAAGCTCACGCGACTGCTTGTTCATCACAACGTTTTCCAGAACCGTTCCGAAGGTTTCGGTTGTGGCATAGATTTCCGGTTCGGCTTCTTTCGAAAGCTTGATTACCTTGGCGTAACAGCCGCCTTCGAAGTTGAAGACGCCATCTTCACCCCAGCCATGTTCATCGTCACCGATAAGCGTGCGTGATGCGTCGGCCGACAGGGTGGTTTTACCGGTGCCCGACAGGCCAAAGAAGATCGCCGTGTCGCCGTCCTTGCCCATATTGGCCGAACAATGCATCGGCATAACGCCCTTGGCCGGTAGAATATGGTTAAGAACGGAGAAGATCGATTTCTTCATTTCGCCAGCATACCAGGTGCCGCCGATAATGACCATTTTGCGCTCGAAGGAAACGACGACGAATACTTCGGAACGGGTGCCATCGACTTCCGGATCAGCCTGCAGGCCCGGGGCATGCAGAACGGTGAATTCCGGAGCAAAATCGCGCAGTTCTTCCTTTGCGGGCTGGATGAACATGTTGCGAGCGAACAGGTTGTGCCATGCATTTTCGTTGATCACGCGAACCGGCAGGCGGAAACGCGGATCTGAACCGGCATAGCAGTCCTGAACAAACAGTTCGGTACCCTGGAAGTAAGCGCGCACTTTCTGGTACAGGCGCTCGAATACTTCCGGGCTGACCGGGCGGTTAACGTCGCCCCAGTCGATGTCGTTCTTGGTGCCTTCCTCTTCGACGATGAAACGGTCCTGCGGGGAACGGCCGGTATGTTCACCGGTCAGCGCAACAAATGCGCCACCCTTGGCAATTTTGCCTTCCTGACGACGGATTGCATGTTCGTAGAGGCCGGCAGCGTCCAAATTCCAGTGAACGGCGCCAAGATTTTTGAGGCCATGGGTTTCAAGGCCTACACGGCTGACAACGGGTCCTGATTGCAGCACGGATCTCTCCTGGTGGGAATTGAGTCTGGGGGTTAATAGTCAATTCTACACAATCGGCATGTGGGATAGCCGGTTGCGTCGCGACATATTGTTACAAAGGTGTCTTAAAAGCAACCTGTCCTTTGGCTCAATACCAAGGAAAACGTAGACGTTTTTGCGTTTGCGAAAAGTCACCTTTCGAAAGTGACAATTAAATCTTCGTTGCCCAAATCAGGTCATTTGACCGCGCGCTTTTTTACACATTTCGACCAGAATATCGCGCGCATCGCCCGGACTGCGAATTGTTTTGGTGAAATCGACGCGCAAAGGACGGGAATCGGCAGAATTGCATTCCAAATCCATTCCATCACAGTCAATCGCCACCATTTTCCACGAGTCATTTCTGTTCTGACCGGCGAAATGTTCGACAATGTCGGCTATGGCATCGGCATGGTCGGTATTCATATGTTCGATCACGTCGTCATGGCCCGTGATCAGCGACTGACAACCGTCGACAATGAACTGGTCGCCTTTCAGTCGTCGCTGTTTGCCAAAACCGCCGACCCAGTAAACGGCTTCGACCGTGACATGATAAAAGCCGAAATCGGCGAAATCGGCATATTGGGCGGCATCGGGATGGTATTGCAGATAGCGCTGCCGGGTTTTAAGTGTGTGATCGGCAACTGTTCGACCAAAGATCGTCAGTCTGGCGTTATCCGAATTGATCCTCTCGCTTTGTCCGGGATCAATATTACCGTCAGTAAACAGCAGGGACATTCGCGGATCACTTTGCAAATGACGGGTATGATCCGCCAGGTCGGAAATCAGCAGGATGGGGCTGCCATCAATATGGGCGGCAGGAACGACCATTGATGTCACCGGCCAGCCATCGCCAACCTGTTTGTGATCGCAGGCGGTTGTGGCCATGACTGCATGTGCGGCACGTCGTGTCATACGCCGGAGTTCTGCCGCGGCATTTCCGTTGTGCTGTGCAATGTCCGACATGCGGTGTGTCCCCTTGATGAACAGGGCTTTTATTTGGGGTTGGTTGTCGCCGTCCGCAATGTTTGGTCTGGCTGGATTACAGGTTGCCATTTCCGGTCGTGATGAGCGGTGCGGTCGTGACGGAAAGACGACGTTTGCGGATGGTTTCCAGCACGCGTTTTTTACTGCCGTCGCTCATGCCCATCCATGCACCAATTTCGTCGCCCGTACGAAAGCATCCGGTGCAGTAGCCAGCGGCGGGGTCAAGAACGCAAACGCCAATACAGGGGGATTTGACAGGCATGATTTTCCAAATCTGGTACCGAGATTGATTGTGTGCATAGAAAACACAAAGCCCGCGAGGATCAAGAGGGTAATAATCCTGCGGGCTTTGTAATGTGTGGTAATTTCGGGACGTGAACGTTCTAGAGGCGGTCAAACCAGTTGCGGACCTGCCGGTCGGCCTCTTCGCGTTTAACGCCGTAGGCTTCCTGCACCAGCCCGACCAGTTTTTCCTGCTGGCCTTCGATCTGATCAAGGTCATCGTCGGTGAGACGGCCCCACTCGCGTTTGACGTGACCACGCATCTGTTTCCAGCGGCCTTCGATTTGGTCCCAATTCATCAGGTATTCTCCTGTTTCTTTCGGGTTGTTTGCTCGTTTGGTCCGGAAATTTTATCTGCGTGCCGATGACATGCTTCTCTTCCGGCTGTTTGGTCATAAAACGGTTCGGAGTGTTTTTTGTTCCAAGATACCCGAATTGCTTCCTCTGCCAAGACAGGGTTGCGGCCCGCTGACTTGCCATATTCGCCTGTCAGGGGTATAGCCGAGCCAGTTTTTTCATTGGAGTGTGTGTGAGCGCACCATCGGCGTGCAGCACGGAGGACAATATGCGCGGATATTTCGGGATCGGGATCGAGGGGGCCAGCAAGCCTTTTAACGTGGGCACGCTGTTTCGTTCCGCTCATGCGTTTGGTGCCAGCTTTGCTTTCACGGTGGATGCGGATTTCCGTGATGAACGGGCCAATGTGGCCGACACATCACGTGCATCCGAGCAGATGCCCTACTATCACTTCCCCGATCACGATCATCTGTTCCTGCCTGATGGTTGCCGGATGGTTGGTGTTGAACTGACACCGGATGCAATTGAACTGCCAAGTTTCAAGCATCCGTCGCGTGCGGCTTATATCCTTGGGCCAGAACGTGGCAACCTGTCACAGGAAATGCAGGATCAGTGCGATTTCATCATCAAAATTCCGATGAGCTTCTGCGTGAATGTCGCGATCGCCGCCAATATCGTCATGTATGACCGGCTGATCAGCCTTGGCCGTTTTGCCCCGCGCCCGGTCCGTGCCGGTGCCCCGACCGAGCCAAAACCGGAAGCCTTTTATGGCGGCTGGATTTCGCGCACGCGTGACAAACGCAAAGCCGATCCTGAAAAGTTCCGTCAGGCCCCGCCGCCGGATTACAGCGTGATAGACGGAACGCTGGATGACGACGATTAAGGCATGAAAATGAAGCAACGGCCGCGAGGGAGGAGCGCGGCCGTTGCGGTTTCCTGACCCGGTTTCATCGACAGGGGGAGGTCGATGGCAGGGGGCATGGGTCAGGCAATCGGGTTCACTATGTCGTTTCAGGCAACCATTATCGCCGTTTCATCTCGCTCATCCCCTTCATCAGCGTCGGAAATTTCGGCCTTTTCAGGGAAAATTCCGAGCGGATTGCGCAGCAGGTTGGCAATCATTCGCATCCCGACATCACCCTGCAGGGTCAGTAGGCTTTCGGGATGGAACTGTACCGCGCTGATCGGAAGGCTTTGATGGCGTATACCCATCACCACACCGTCATTGCTGCGCGCGGTGACTTTAAGATCAGTCGGCAGGCTTGCCAGATCGGCAAATAGCGAATGATAGCGACCGACGACGATTTCATCGGGCAGGCCTTCAAACAGTGGATCAGACGGGTCCAGTTTCACCTTAGACGGTTTGCCATGCATCGGTGTGTCGAGTTGACCAAGTGATCCCCCGAAAAATTCGACAATTCCCTGTAAACCAAGGCAAACACCAAAGACCGGAAGCCCAGCGGCAAGGGCACGCTCGATGCTTTGGCGAAGACCGTAATCATTGGGCCGTCCCGGTCCCGGGGACAGGAACACCAGATCGGGTTTGAAATCGTCAAACGCCTCATCGGGGAAACCGGGGCGCAGAGTCAGGGTTTCTGCACCGGTTGCACGGATATAGCTGGCAAGGTTTTGAACAAAACTGTCTTCGTGGTCGATCAGAAGCACGCGTTTACCAACGCCCGAAATGGTCGGATCAATGGTGGCTTCGTCCTTGGCATCGCGGGTGACGGCATCAATCATGGCCGATGCCTTCAACACTGTCTCGGCTTCTTCGGCAGCAGATTCACTATCAAACAGCAATGTCGCACCCGCGCGAACTTCGGCAACACCCTGTTTGAGGCGCACGGTGCGTAATGTCAGGCCGGTATTCAAGTCGCCATTGCACAGAACCGCGCCGATGGCCCCGCCATACCACGCGCGCGGACTGCGTTCGACGGTTTCGATATGTTTCATGGCGGCCCGTTTGGGGGCACCGGTTACGGTAACCGCCCAGCAATGCGTCAGGAAAGCATCAAGTGCATCAAAACCTTCGCGAAGACGGCCTTCGACGTGATCGACCGTGTGGATCAGGCGGGAATACATTTCGATCTGGCGACGGCCAAGAATACGGATGCTTCCGGGTTTGCAGACGCGTGCCTTGTCGTTGCGATCAACATCGGTGCACATTGTCAGTTCGGATTCTTCCTTGGCCGAATTCAGAAGGGTACGGATATTTTCCGCATCCTCAATCGCGTCGCGACCGCGCGCGATGGTCCCCGAAATCGGGCAGGTTTCAATACGTTGACCGGTAACGCGGACATACATTTCCGGCGATGCGCCGATCAGGTGTTCACCGTCCCCCAGATTGATTAGGAAACCATAGGGTGCGGGATTGCGGCGTTTAAGGCGGCGGAAGATTTCAGACGGGGCCGTTTTGCATTCGGTCCGGAACACACGGCTTGGCACGACTTCAAACAGCTCTCCGCGGGCGAATCGTGGCTTGGTTTCATCGACGACGGCGGCGTATTCGCCGTCTTTCATGTCGTTTTCGACGATCCCGTTTGCACCGTGTGACGGTGGGTGATCCTGTGTAATGCGGTCGAGCCCGACGGTGCTGTGGCCATCTGGCGCAATGAATTCATATTCAAAAAGGGTGGCGACCTTGGATGCGTGGTCGACCGTGATCATCTGATCGGGCAGGTAAAGATGGATATCCTTATGATCACTGCTGCGATCCTGGATTAGTGATATCTGTTCAAAATGAAGAGCGATGTCGTAACCAAAGGCACCGTATAGGCCCAAACGCTCCTCGCCTTTGTGGGCAAACAGGTCGCGAATGGCCCGGACAACAGAAAACAGGCTGGGCTGTTGACTGCGTTCTTCTTCGGGGAACCAGACCGCCGCTTTGCCGACATAACCGTAAAGGCCGTCATCGCCCTTGGTCAGGCCTTCGATATGGGCATGACCTGTAAGGGCATGTTCAATCATGGGCAAAAGCACCCGGCCGCGATCATTGAGTGCACGGATCGCAAAGCCGCGTTCGCGTCCGGTAATTTCCAGCGGTGGTTTGGCAAAGCCCATGTCCCAGCGCGAATAGCGACCCGGAAACTCGTAGCTTGAAGACAGCAAAACACCTTTGGTCCGATCAAGGGCATCAATCAGGCTTTCAGTGGCATTTTCATAGGTGATTTCTGTCTGGCGGCGAATGACGGCGATGCCGCCATCGGTGGTATATCGATATTCGCTACTGATTTCAGAAGTCGGGCTGGTCACGTCAAATACTCCATTTGCGGGGCGCTGCCGCAGGAGCAATGTGACTTTTCAGCAAGTAGGGAGAAGGTCTGAAAACACAAAGCCGCCTGCGAAGATCAGGCGGCCGGTTGTTTCAGGGCATGATAATTGGCCGCCCGCTTATGCGGACCACCACCAACGATTGGAAATAAGGATCGGGTTCATGCCGTGTGTTTTCATGCGTCAAACTATGATCAGCGATCAGGCGGGCGTCAAGCATTTTGATCAGATGATCATTCGCCCGGTTCGGAAACCTCAAAACGCAGCGGTTTGTGGCAATGTGGGCAGGACAAAAGATCGTCTTCGTGATCGTGATGAATGTCGCGGATATCGGAAATGATTGACTGGGCTTGCTCATCACTGATGCCCAGTTCGTCCTGATGGGATCGCAACCTTCTTCGCACCGCCTCGGTCAGGCGTTTTCCCGAAAGCTGATGAGCGGCTTGTTGGCGATATGCATCTTCGCGGCGGCGCAGTTCACTGGAAAAGGCCGATGCCAGAATACCGGCGGGCACCGCGACTATGCCGATACCCGTCAGTGAAATCAGACTTGCGATGACTTTGCCCAATGCTGTGATCGGTACGACATCCCCGTAACCGACGGTGGCAAGCGTGATGACGCTCCAGTAAAGGGCACTGGGCAAGTTGCCAAATGCGTCAGGTTGGGCTTCGTGTTCCGCAAGATAGATGGCGCCTGCACTGAAAACCAGCATGCAGGCCAACGCTGCGCTTGCGGCACCAAAGATACCCATCTGCTGACGAAACACCATTAGCATCAGCTCAAGCCCGGTGGAGTAACGGGTGAATTTCAAAAGCCGAAGCAGACGGACAATGCGGATGAACCGGAGATCAATCGACGTGAAAAACAGCAAGAAGACCGGCAGGATTGCGATCAGATCAACCATTGCCATCGGTCGCAGCATATAGCGTAACCGGCCCCATTTTCCGGAAAATTCCGGGTTGTCGGGTGCGGACCAGACACGCAAGCCGTATTCGATGGTGAAAATGGTGGTACAGATCAGTTCGATGACCAGAAACAGGACGAAAAACTGTTCAGCCAGTTCATGAACGGTGTCGAGAATGACACAGACAACATTGATCACGATCAGGGAAGCAAGGATCAGATGTATGGTCAATGACAGCCGCGATTGGCGATCAACCCCATGCAGCAAATTCTGAACCTTTGATCGAAGCGTTCTTTCCATTTGACCCCATATGCTACCGGGGCCAGAAAGACTGCCCGCAATCGTTCGATGATTGCCGGTATCGCTTCAGAAATGGTTAAAGAAGATGCTGATCTGGAGCCGCAGGGCGTTAGTAACCCTTTGCCGCACGAATGAAATCGGCAATTTTGCGTGCGTCTTTCACGCCTTTGGTTTTTTCAACACCAGACGATACATCGACCCACGGGGCACCGGAAATACGGACCGCGTCGGTGACATTGTCAGGATCAAGTCCACCGGCCAGCATCCAGTTGCTTTTGAAGCTGCGCCCGGTAAGAAGATTCCAGTCAAAACTAACGGCATTGCCACCGGGCAAGTTGCTGTCTTTGGGCGGTTTGGCATCAAAAAGCAGGAAATCGGCGACGCCATCGAAGTTTGCCGCAGCAGCATCAATATCATCGGATGTGCTTACCGAAACGGCTTTCATGACGCGCAAACCGAATTTTTCTTTTACTTCCGCAACCCGTTCCGGGCTTTCCTTGCCATGCATCTGGATCATATCAAGGCGACCGGCCTTGATCGCATTTTCAAGGGCCTCGTCACCGGCTTCAACAAACAGGCCGACTTTAAGGATGCTGTCAGGTACACGCTCGGTCAGCGTGGTGGCACCGTTAAGTGATATGTGCCGCGGACTTGGCGGGAAAAAGACATAACCCAACGCATCAGCACCGGCACTCATCGCGGCCATTGCGGCGTCTTCGCTGTTGATTCCACAGATTTTGACCATGCAGCTCATCGGGGTGTCCTGTCTTGTAGCCAATTCAAACTTCCGTCCAAGTCATTTGGTCCTAGCAGAAAGTGATGTGGACCAACAGGATATTTACGAATTTGCGTGGCTTTCCACTGGCGAGATGGCGGTTGCTGCGCTATTTTCCCGGCCATGAGCAAGCACACAGGCCCAGCCGGGGGCGAAAACGGCGAAAAGACAACCCATTTTGGTTTCCGGGACGTTCCCGAAAGCCAGAAGGCATCAATGGTGCGCGAGGTTTTCGATACTGTCGCGTCCAAATATGATTTGATGAACGATCTGATGAGCGGCGGTATTCATCGCCTGTGGAAAGATACGTTCATCAACGAGTTGAAGCCACGTCCGGGCATGAAGCTGCTTGACGTTGCCGGTGGTACCGGGGACATCGCGTTTCGTTTCCTGAAAAATGGCGGTGGCTCTGTCACGGTATGCGACATCAATTATGAAATGTTGCATGTCGGTCGGGATCGCGCGGTTGATCACGGGTTGCTGAAAAACATCAACTGGACCGTTGGCGATGCGCAGAAATTGCCGCTGCCCGATCATTCGGTTGATGCCTATACCATTGCCTTTGGCATTCGGAACGTGACGCGTATTACCGAGGCCCTTTCCGAAGCCTATCGTGTGCTGCGACCGGGTGGAAAGTTCCAGTGTCTTGAATTTTCCAAGGTGGTGGTGCCGGGGTTTGATAAACTTTACGACACATACTCGTTCAAGCTTTTGCCGGAAATCGGCCGCTTTATCGCTGGAAACCGTGAAGCCTATCAGTATCTTGCTGAAAGTATTCGCCAGTTTCCCGATCAGGAAACTTTTGCATCCATGATCCGTGATGCCGGGTTCGAGCGGGTGAAATATCGCAATCTTTCGGGTGGTATTGCCGCGATCCATTCCGGTTGGCGGGTGTAAAGGTGGCGACTGAATGATACGGTTCGTTCGCAACAGCTTTCGCTTGCTTGGAATGGCGCGGACTTTGGCGCGCTACGATGCGCTATTCCCGCTTGCCCTTGTTCCGGGTGGCAAGGTTCTGGCGTTTTTTGCCCGCCTGACCGCTCCGTTTTCGAGACGGTCGGATTTGCGGCCGGGGCGGCGGCTGGCCCGTGCGCTTGAAGAATTGGGACCTGCTTTCATCAAGCTTGGTCAGACACTGGCGACGCGTGCCGATCTGATCGGGGATGATGTCGCGGCCGATTTATCAAGCCTGCAGGATCGCCTGCCACCATTCTCGGCCAAGATTGCCAAGCGGATCATTACCGAACAGCTTGACGGGCCGTTTGAAACCCTTTTTTCCGAATTTGACGATACGCCAGTTGCCGCCGCATCCATTGCGCAGGTGCATTTTGCAACCACGTCTGATGGGCGCGAAGTTGCGGTCAAGGTGCTGCGTCCGGATATCAAGGCCCGATTTGCGCGCGATCTGGATCTGTTTTACTGGGTATCGGAAATTGTCGAACTGACCCAACCGCGCTTGCGCCGTTTGAAGCCGGTTGAAACCATCAAGACGCTGGAAGACAGCGTGCATCTTGAAATGGATTTGCGGTTTGAAGCGTCGGCGGCCTCCGAATTCCGCGATAATTTCGAGTCTGATCCGACTTATTACGTGCCGCAGATCGACTGGGAACGCACGGCCGAGCATGTCATGACCATGGAACGGGTCAAGGGTGTGCGTATCGATAATGTCGAGGCGCTGGACCGGATGGGGGTTGATCGCTCCGCCCTTTTGGCCAAGGCGGCCGGCGCATTTTTCCAACAGGTTTTCCGTGACGGTTTCTTCCATGCCGACATGCATCCGGGCAACCTGTTTGTCGACGAAACTGGCAAGGTCAGCATCGTTGATTTCGGGATTATGGGACGTGTTGACCGTCAGACACGTCTTTACCTTGCAGAAATGCTTCTGGGTTTCTTGACGCGAGATTATCGACGTGTCGCCGAGGTTCATTTTGAAGCTGGATATGTGCCTCGCAACCAGTCGCTTGAAAACTTTCAGCAGGCTTGCCGTTCTATCGGGGAGCCGATCCTTGGCAAGGAACTCGCGGATATTTCGGTCGGGCGTTTGCTGGGGCAGCTTTTCCAGATTACCGAAACCTTCGGGATGGAAACCCAGCCGCAGCTTCTGATGCTTCAGAAAACCATGATCGTTGCCGAAGGGCTTTCGCGCATTTTAAGCCCGAACGAGAATATGTGGGAATTGTCGCGTCCGTTGATCGAGGAATGGATGCGCGAAAACCTCGGCCCGGAAGCCAAGATCGCCGAAGCCACCCGTCAGGCCGGAACAATGTTGCGCCGGTTGCCCCGTGTTCTTGAGGCCGCCGAACAGGCATCAGCGGTCTTTACCGATCAGGGATTGCGTCTGCATCCCGATACCGTTGCCGCGATGCGCGGTCGGTCTAACGGGCAACGCAGTTCCGGCGGTATCTCGAAACAATCAGTATTGCTTTGGGTGGCGATTGCGGCACTGGCCGTTGCCCTGTTCGTGAAATAGAGATCGGCCATGAGTGACATTGAAATCAGTTGTGACCGCGCCCGGCTTGATCTTGCCTATTGCTATGATTTTATCGCCACTTCCTATTGGTCCCGTGGCCGGTCGCGTGGCGAGTTTGATCGGTCTGTTGAAATGTCGGTGCCGGTTGGCGCCTATTGTGATGGACGGCAGGTTGGCTTTGCCCGTGTCGTGACCGACTTCATCGCAATTGCTTATGTCGCTGATGTGTTTGTTGATCCCGATTACCGTCGTCGCGGAATTGCATCCATGATGCTTGATGCCCTGCATGGTCATCCCGATATTGCGCGGGTCAAACGTTGGATGCTGGCGACGCATGATATGCAGCCGGTTTATCGCCAGCATGGATATGAGGACCTGAATGAAACGATCATGATGCGGCTTGATGCCGAATCCGATGATCGGGAACCTTTGCTCTAGGCGCGATTAAACCCGACATTCTAAAAAAACGCCGCCTCGGTCAGACCGGGCGGCGTTTTTGATTTTGGCAAGTTCGCAATCAGCTGGTGCGGACTTCATCAAGAAAGTTGCCGACTTCGCTGCGCAGTGTTCCTGATTGGGCCCCAAGTTTTTCGGACGCATCAAGCACTTGACGCGCGGCATCACCGGTCTGGCGGGCTGCAGACTGCATTTCATGAATGTGGCTGGTGACTTCCTGTGTGCTCTGTACCGCCTGCTGGACGGAGTTCGAGATTTCAGAAGTTGCCTGCCCCTGTTCCTGAACGGCTGCCGCAACCTCGGATGCGATTTCGTTCAGATTGGCGATGATGCTTGTAATCCCGTCAATCGCACCGACAGCTTCCTGTGTCGATCCCTGAATGCCTGAAATCTGGGCCGAAATGTCCTCCGTTGCACGTGCGGTCTGATTGGCAAGGTTTTTGACCTCGTTGGCGACCACGGCGAAGCCTTTGCCCGCATCACCGGCGCGTGCGGCCTCGATCGTGGCGTTCAGTGCCAGAAGGTTGGTCTGTTCTGCGATGGCCTGAATGATCTGTACCACTTCACCAACTTTCTGTGCCGAAACATCAAGCCCCTGAACCATTTCATTGACCCGGTTGGCCTCGGTGCTGGCATTGGCGGTGATGTTCGATGTGTCATTCACGCGTGCGCTGATGTCACGGATCGAAACGGAAAGCTGTTCGGCGGCACTGGCCACCGTTTCGACGCTGTGATTGGCCTGTTCGACAGCGGCCACAACAGCCTGTGAACCGGCTTCGTTCTGATGGACGGCGGCAACCATGGTCTGTGCGACCTGTTGCATTTCGCTTGATGCCCCGGATACACCGTCGACAACACCCATCACGGTTTGTTCAAAACGTCCGGCCAGGCCATTCATGGCTTCACGGCGTTTGGCCTCGGCACGTTCGCGTTCCTGTTCACGTTCGCGATCCAGTTGTGCAACGCGGTTTGCGTTTTCCTTGAAGACTTCGACCGAAGCGGCCATCTGGCCGATTTCATCGGTGCGATGAACGCCCGGAATGTGAATGTCACGATTGCCATCCGCAAGCGCAGCCATGGCGCCATTGATTTTAACAAGTGGGGTAATAATCTGATTGCGCAGGACAAACCAGGTGCTGCCCAGCAGGACGACAAGAATTGCAGCAGCAAGAGCCAGTTGGATGATGACGGCCTGTTTTACCTCGGCATTGACGCGTTCAAGGCTCCATGCGGTCAGCAGCATGCCACGATACTGATCTTCGTCTCGCCGCTTAGAATATTTGGTGATTGGCGCGGCAACAATGACGGCGTCGCCGGAGATGAAGCTGACGACTTCCTTGTTTTCAAGCCGTCCCAGATAGGGCTCGGCAAGTGCAGCCAGATCGTGTTCGGGAAGGTTTTCCGATTGATAGGTCGCAATCGGTTCTCCATCCGGATTGGCAGCAATCAGGGTTGCCAGCTGCGAGCCTTCCTTGTCAGTGATCTTGCGGAATTCTTTTTCGACCGAGTTGCCGTCCATGGCAATAAAGCCCGGTTGCACGGCGGTCGACAGCATTTCGGTTTTTTCGACCGACTCATTATACATGATTTCGATCATCGCGTTGCGTTGCGAAACCGTCTGGATCGTCATCATTGCGCCAAAGCCGACAATCAGCAAGGCAACCACAACCAGAATGACTTTGCGTCCGACAGAGCCGCCGGATCGTTTGGTTTCGGCCATTTAAGGTCTCCCGTCCTTTGAAGCCTGATGATGTTTGTTCCCTCGTTACCTGATCGATGACCCGCGATCATTTCAAAGCGTCGCAGCTTGCTCGAACAGGTTGGTGCCGTCTTTTTGGCGTTCCGAATTACGGCTCCGGAAATTTGCCAAACCGACGGTCATTTATTGTTTTGGTTCCCTGTGTAACACCACAGGGACTGGGTAGTATTTTAACGCCTTTCTTCAGTCCCTCGTAAAAAGCTACTTCAAAGCGCGACATAACCGAAATAATTAAAATCGACTTGTTTGAAATTGTCCGAAACTCACTAAATGCGATAAAATCATCCGGTATTGTTCTTGTTTTTAGAAAATAATGCTATTCGCATGTCCGCTGATTTTTGCGGCGCGAATCGTCTGGCGATGACAACCGGCAAACGGGCGAGTACATATGGGAATGGTCGTCTGCCTTTTTGACATTGTATGATCCGGCGATTGCAGTTTTACGGGACGGGGAACCCGAATGACGAAGTCCAGAACCATGAACAAGCCGCGTGTGGCCAAAAAAACCAAAAAAGCGATAGCCAGTGGTTCTGCAAAAAGTCTTGCGCAACAAGCTTCGGCGGATAGTGTGCCGGGCTTTGCTGTTCCCAAGCCTGAAACTCCAGAATTGCCGCAGACAAAAAACGACGCAGTCAAAAAAGTGGCTAATCAATCCCCCGGGGCACCTGCAATCGCCGCACGCTCGGGCAAATCGGAAATGTTCATCCGTGCACTTGATGCCCATCAGTCTGGCAGGATTGAAGAAGCAATTTCGCTTTATGGTACGGTTCTCAGGCAAAACGCTGATCAGCCCGATGTCTGGAATAACCTTGGTGTCGCGCTTAGGCGCAGTAAACGGCTTGATGCCGCACTTGTCGCCTATCGCAGGGCGGCGGAACTGCGCCCCGGCAATGCGGGGCTTTGGTCAAATATGGGTAACTGCCTGCGTGAAATGATGCGGTTCGATGAGGCCGCGGCGGCTCATGACAAGGCGCTGGAACTTGATGCATCGATCAAATCGCATCCGTTCAATGCGGGCTTGGTTTATCGCGATACCAATCGGTTCGAGCAGGCTATCAAACATTTTGATGCGGCTTTGGCCATTGATCCCGATTATGTCGATGCAAACTGGGACAAGGCACTGGCACTTTTGGCAACAGGCCAGTACGAAGCGGGTTGGGCCGGATATGAAACGCGCCGCAAGCTTGCCGATAATCCGATCCGCCCGCTTGAATCTGTTCCGGAATGGGATGGAAAGGCCGATTTACGCGGCAAAAGACTGCTGCTGCGTGCCGAGCAGGGCTTTGGCGATATGATCCAGTTTGCCCGTTTTGTCCCATTGGTAGGGAAGAGGGCCGCGCATATCATTCTTGAATGCAGATCGGAATTGATCCCGGTGATGCGCACGATTGCCGGTGTCGGAACGATTGTTGAAAAGGGGGCGAAATTGCCCCCCTTTGATCTGCATGTCCCGCTCCTTAGCCTGCCGCATGTCATGAAAATCAGCGAAGCGGAACTGCATCGGGTGTCTGCCGAACCCTATCTGAGCGCGCCGAAAGGCAAGCAGGCACGATTAAGCCCGCCATCGGGTACAGTGCTTAAGGTTGGGCTGATATGGGCAGGCAAGCTTAATCCGCGTGACCGATCCTGCCCGCTTGAACTGCTGATGCCGCTTATGGCGCAGAAAGGGGCAAGTTTTTACAGTTTTCAGGTCGATGAGCGGCGGGGCGACATAGCCAGACTTGGCGCCAATGCCCTGATTACCGACATGGGTGAACATATTCATGATTTCGGTGACAGTGCAGCCTTGATGAAGGCGATGGATCTGGTCATTACAATCGATAGTGCGCCTGCCCATCTTGCCGGGGCACTTGGTGCGCCGGTTTGGATGTTGCAGCTTTATACGACAGATTGGCGGTGGATGGTCGGGCGGACCGACAGTCCGTGGTATCCGACAATGCGTATTTATCGGCAGGAAGCGCCGGGGGATTGGGCTGTCCCGATTGCAAAGCTGGGCGCTGATTTTGCCAATCTGCTTAAGGCGCGGCTGGGAGCGGCGGTATAGTTAAGACAATTGGCGGCTAAATTTTGGTCAACACCCAGTGAACGTCTGATCAATTCTTTAAACAGGAATAGTCCCGGCCCT
Source organism: Thalassospira sp. A3_1 (assembly GCF_017744215.1). Taxonomy (NCBI): domain Bacteria; kingdom Pseudomonadati; phylum Pseudomonadota; class Alphaproteobacteria; order Rhodospirillales; family Thalassospiraceae; genus Thalassospira; species Thalassospira sp. A3_1. The sequence continues at coordinate 1,512,506 of NZ_JAGHQQ010000001.1, forward strand.
TGTCTTTAGCGATGACTCAGCGTAGGAAAGCGCCTTAAATTTACGAAGAATATCGACCGCTGTTCGATCTTTCCCATGATTGGGGCTGATAGTCAGCAGGCGATCCGTTTTTTGCGCAGGAGAAAGCTTGTGAGCGAAGCTGCTTATAACAAAGGTTTCCCGGTTTCCTGGGAACAGATGCATCGCGACGCACGTGCATTGGCGTGGCGTCTGCTGGAAAAAGGTCCGTATAAGGGCATTATCGCGATTACCCGTGGGGGGCTGGTTCCGGCTGCTATTATTGCACGTGAACTTGATATCCGTCTGATTGATACGGTTTGCATTCGCAGTTACTCTGACAAGACGCGCGGCGATCTTGAATGGCTTAAAGGGATCGAAGGTGATGGCACGGACATGCTGATCATTGATGATCTGGTCGATACCGGCAAAACCGCGAAGGCCGTACGTGAAAAGCTGCCAAAGGCACATTTCGCGACAGTCTATGCCAAGCCGCTTGGTCGCGAGATTGTCGACAGCTTTGTGACCGAGGTTTCCCAGGATACCTGGATTTATTTCCCGTGGGATATGGAGCTTTCGGTCAACGCGCCGATATCCGAGCGCGTTCGCTAATCGGTCTTGAAGATCTGATCGTATCTTTCTCAAGGCCCGTTGGACCGCAAAGGAGGACACGATGCAAAATCAAAATTGCCCGGCCCGCTATCGTCAACCGTCATTAACGGTCCGATGGGCCGGGCATTTCTGTTTTTGGCTTGGGTTCTGCGCCCTTGCGATTGCGGGTATATCGGCCCCTGTCATCGCACAAGAGCTACCTGCGCAAACGCAAAAAGCCATGTCTCTTTTGCGGCCTGAAAGCGGTTATCGGCTTGAATTATTTGCCCCGGTAAATAATGCGCGTTCTATCGCGGTTGCCCCGGAACTGAAGGGTATTTTCGTCGGGACGCGTGGTCCCAATCTTTATTTCGTGCGTGATGCAGATGGGGATGGCAAGGGTGAGGAAGTCAATCTGATTGCTGATGACTTCAAGATGGCCAATGGCATTGCCTATAAGCCCGGTACCTTGTTTGTAGCCGATCAGCACCGGGTTGTGTCCTACGACCTTTCAAATTTTGATGGAAGTGCTTTGGGGCGCCCGCGCATCCTGTTTACCAACCTGCCTGACAAGCGCCATCATGGTTGGCGTTACCTGGCACTTTCGCCGGATCAAAGCCGTCTGTTCATTGCTGTTGGCGCGCCGTGCAATATCTGCAAGGTCAGCGGGCTTGAAGGTACGATCATTTCCATGCCGATAGGTGGCGGGGCACCGAAAATCTATGCCAGCGGCATCCGTAATTCGGTCGGGCTGACCTTTCATCCCGACACCGGTGATTTGTGGTTTACCGATAATGGCGGGGATAACCTTGGCGATGATGTTCCGCGCGAAGAATTAAACCATGCACCCACCGAGGGGCTGTTTTACGGTTATCCGTGGTATGCTGGGAACGATACGCGATCCCCGCAGTTTGCCGATGAAACACCCCCGGCTGAAGTCAGCTTTCCGGCCTTTACCTTTAACGCGCACAATGCCGCGTTGGGGCTGACCTTTGATGATGGTGATGCGCTTGTGGCGTTACACGGATCATGGAACCGGACGATCCCGGATGGTTACAAGGTTGTCCGGGTAGAGTTTCGCAATGGTGAACCTGTGGCAACCAATCCTTTCCTGGATGGTTTCCTGCTTAGCAACGGGGAGGTTGTTGGTCGTCCGGTAGACGTAAAGCATTATATTGATGGATCGATACTGGTGTCGGATGACCATGCCAGTGCGGTCTGGCGACTGGTTCCGACGGGCGGCTAGGTCACCAAAATAAATGAACCCGGTATCGGGGACGGGCTTGCACCGACCTCGAAACCGGGCTATAAAACCGCCGCTTCGCGGGTGTAGTTCAATGGTAGAACGGCAGCTTCCCAAGCTGCATACGAGGGTTCGATTCCCTTCACCCGCTCCAAGCTTTCCCAGAATAATTTGATGCCAGATCGCTGTTTAGGTATAGGACGGATTTCTCATTGAAACCGTTCGGTCAGTTTGGTTTATTTTTCTATCGGTGCGTAAGAAAGGTTCTGTTTGCGGGCTTGCTCGTCGCTGCACAGAAGTGTTGCCTTATCCGCAATAAGGTTCTCATAGTGGGGGTCCAGAGTACCGATATAGTGCTCATTCCCAACGGGCGCGAAAAGGCAGCGTCCGCTTTCACCATCAAGCCGTTTGCCAGCCCGCCATTCGGATGGCGGGATCATATCGCCGCCATGAATACCGATCCCGGCATTTTCGGCTTCTTCCGAGAGACCGTCATAACGATGGGAATATCCTTCGATCGGAAGGGCTTCACCGTCACTGACCATGGCAGCAGCCACATCGCGTTCACCAATACCGCATTCGACAATCGGGAAATCATCCTCTTTGCCGGAATGTTCCTGATCGCCGGGCCAGCAGCGCACGGCAAAGGGAGCCATGGCGAAATACTTGCGAAGCTGCATGGCTGATGACATACCGCAGTCCCAAAAATTGCCATTGTGCAGGCATTGCTGGCCAAGTTCGGGAGCATCAATGCCGGCGATGTCTGCAACGACACCATCAATCATGATCGTATCGCCATCAATAACCAGAACATCCCGGCCCTGTGCCTCTAACGCCTTTTGTTCGACATTTGACGGGGTATCGTCAGCAGCATGAACCTCTTTGTCCTGCATATAGATCGCAAGTGCAAATGCGACGGGAATGGCGAGCAGAAGGATAAAACGAAAATAGCGTCTCAAAGCAACCTCGATGGTTTGGTGATTGGACACAGGTGATGCAATCAAGATACAGAATGACATGAATGGCTTGCGCAAGAACAGTCGAAAACAACGGCAAAATAATGTCCTGAAATCCCGGGAAATGTGCGGCTTTGACTCCGTTCGCCCCGACACGTCTGCGATAACAGGATGCAATCGTTGTCAATTGGCTGTACAAGCGGATTTCCCGAGTTAGGCATGGACATCGTTCTTGTTTCGACTGCAGCCCATCTTTTTCGTCGTAGGCATAATGGTCATTATCATCGGTGTTTCGATGATGATTCCGGCTGCTGTCGACCTTTATTATGGTAATCCCGACTGGAAGATCTTCGCACAGGCATCAATGACCAGTATCGGTCTTGGGGGTATGGCCTGCCTTGCCTGCCGGTCGGAAATCGGTCCACGTGTTAATGCACGTCAGGGCTATGTTCTGACGGTGTTTTCCTGGGTTGCCGTCAGTCTTACCGGTGCCCTTCCTCTTTGGTTCTCGTCCCTTGATATCAGCTTTTGCGATGCGGTTTTTGAAACTGTTTCGGGGCTGACCACGACCGGCTCGACGGTTCTTTCGGGGCTTGATGACATGCCGCCGGGACTTCTGCTGTGGCGGTCTATCCTGCAGTGGCTGGGCGGGATCGGGATTATTGTGACAGCACTTGCGCTGTTGCCGATGATGAGGGTCGGCGGGATGCAGCTTTTCCAGATGGAAAGTTCAGACCGATCGGAAAAACTGAGCCCGCGCATTCGCGATATGTGCCTGCAGATCGTGGTGATTTATGTCGGTCTTAGCGTCATCTGCATGGTTCTGTACCGGATTTTCGGCATGACCTGGTTTGATGCGATAAATCATGGCATGTCGACCTTGGCGACTGGTGGATATTCAACGTCCGATCTGTCATTTGCCAAATTCGATTCCAGTCTGGCGCTGCACTGGGTTGGTATCATTTTCATGTTCGCAGGTGCTTTGCCGTTTACGGCTTATGCTGTGCTGGTTCGCAAACGCGATATTCGCGCGATAGCAAATAATCAGCAAATTCGGATTTTCCTGCTGATCATTGCGGTTTTTACCGGCCTTTTGACCCTGCGTCTGATGCATATTTCCGATGATGGGTTTTTCAGATCGCTGACCATGGCAGCGTTCAACCTTGTTTCGGTGATTACCACGACGGGTTACGCGTCGGGTGACTATCTGCAATGGGGCCCGGCCGCGATCATGCTGTTCTTCTTTGCGACCTTTATCGGCGGATGTTCCGGCTCGACCGCGGGCGGGTTCAAGATGTTCCGGCTTTATGTGGTGTTTACAGGGCTTAAAGCACATTTCATGCGGCTTCGTAGTCCGTCGGCGGTGATTGTAAGCCGGATCGACAAACATGAGATCACGTCTGATATCTATAACGCGGTAACGGTCTATGTCTTCCTGCTGACAATCAGCTATATCGCGATCAGTGTCGCACTGGCTTTGACCGGTCTTGATCTGGTGACGTCAATGAGTGCGGCGGCAACGGCACTTGCCAATGTGGGCCCGGGTCTTGGCCCGATTATTGGTCCTGCGGGGAATTTCCAGTCGCTGCCCGATGCCGCGAAATGGATTCTTGATGTTGCGATGGTGCTTGGTCGGCTGGAGTTTGAAACGCTTCTGGTGCTTCTGTTGCCAGCGTTCTGGCGCGATTGAGTGGCAAAGTAGAATGGCTGGGGTATGGCGGTTATCAGCGACAAGGCCCAGTTTCTAACTAAACTGGGCGGCGGCTTGCCGGAAACCTGCCAAAGGGCAAAAATTTGCGCAAAATCCCGAGAGAAATGCATGGAACAACTCGTTTCGGGGCGCGTTTGAGTTCCAAGATTGCCGTGCATGCGTGCGATGCAGCAAGCTACATTTGCCAACGCAAAAGAAATCCTTATAATGCGCGGCCCGCGAGCAATCGCGTAAGTCGAAAACGACAACAATTTTTATACGAGGTTAGACAATTATTATGAGTGCCGAAAATCTCCATGTCGGTGTGATCGGCGCAACCGGTGCGGTTGGCGTCGAGCTGATCAATGTTATGTTTGATCGCAACTTCCCTGTGGGTGAACTTACCCTGTTCGCGTCCGAGCGTTCGGCAGGCAAGACCGTGGAGACTAAGTACGGCACTAAGACCATCGCACTGTTTTCGGTTGAAGAAGCAAAACAGTGCGACATTGTCTTCCTTGCAGTTTCCGGTGATTTCGCCAAGGAATTTGCTCCGCAAATTGCCGAGGGCGCGCTGGTGATCGACAACTCTTCGGCATTCCGTCTGAATGACGATGTGCCGTTGATCGTGCCGGAAATCAATGGTGACCTTGCCAAGACCGCCAAGCTGATTGCCAACCCGAATTGCACCACTGCGATTGCAGCTGTGGCGCTGTGGCCGTTGCATAAGGCATTCGGCCTGAAAAAGGTCATCGTTTCGACCTATCAGGCAGCATCGGGTGCCGGTCAGCCGGGTATGAACGAGCTGCGCGAAGGCTTGGCGGCGGGTCTTGAAGGCAAACCTGTTCCGGCCGAGGTTTTTGCTCATCCGCTGGCGTTCAACGTCATCCCGCATATCGATAGCTTCCAAGAGAACGGTTACACCCGCGAGGAGATGAAAGTCACCTGGGAAACTCGCAAGATATTTGGCGAACCGAACCTGCCAGTATCCTGCACGGCCGTGCGTATCCCGACTGAGCGGACCCATTCCGAAGCGATTGTCGTGGAGACCGAAAAGGTTGTTACCCCGGCGGCTGCACGTGAAGCGCTGGCCAATGCCAAGGGTGTGAAGCTGGTAGATGATCCGGCGAACAATGTTTATCCGATGCCGATCAATGCGACGAAACAGTATGACGTCGAAGTCGGCCGTATCCGTTCCAACCTGATTTTTGGTGATCATGGTCTGGAACTGTTTGTTGCCGGTGACCAGTTGCTTAAAGGTGCGGCGTTGAACGCGGTCCAGATCGCAGAAGCCTATATCGCGGATTAAACGATATAACGGATTTAAATGAAAACGGCCCCGATTTCGGGGCCGTTTTCGTTTGTGTGACGAGGCCAGTCATGCGACTGAAATATGGTCGCGGCCGGCATTTTTGGCAGTATAAAGTGCGTTATCAACACGAGTTATAAGTGTTTCAAACTCTTCACCGTCTCGATATTCGGTGATACCTGCACTAACCGTGACCAGAATGTTATCCCGCCCGAAGCGTACCGGATGTTCGCGGATCGCGTCGGAAATTTCCCGTGCTTTCGTCATTGCTTCCTGGCGACTAAGGCCGGGCAGAAGCAGGATGAATTCGTCACCCCCCCAGCGGCACAAAGTATCGGATTCACGTGAATGACGGCGAATGGTGGTGGCAACTTCCTTAAGCGTTGCGTCGCCGCCAGGATGGCCAAAGGTGTCATTAACTTCCTTGAACTCGTCAAGATCGATACAGACAACGCCTAAAGGTTCCGCACGCCGTTTGCAGGATTTGGCCACACCTTCAAACACAAGATCAAAGACCTGCCGGTTGCATGCGCCGGTCAGCTTGTCACGTGATGCCAGTTCTTCCAGGCGGTTTTGATAGTTCCGGATCGTCAGATAAGCCGCAATACCGACAATCGCGGTAATCAGAAGCGAGACAGCGATATTGATCAGGAAGGTGGTTTCGATCTTCTGGTCACCGATATGTTCTTTCTGTTCCACCAGCAGCAACCAGCCGAATTCCGGAACAAGGCGACTGTTTACGAAATAGGTTTCACCATGGTCTTCGTAAGTAATGGAGTATCCCGGAGAAGTCAGAATCTGGGTAGCATGGGCGCGAATTCCGTCCCGGTCGTGCAGTGTTTCAGATGTTCCGAAGCCGCTGCCGTGCAGGGTGATCTGCCCTTCCAGATCAACGAAGTAAATCGTTCGGCCATAACGTTTCTGATAGGTCTCGATCAGGCGGGTAACGGAGTTCACGGATAAGCCAACACCGGTGATGCCGATGACATTGCCGTCATAGTCGCGGACCTGATAATTCACGAAAACCGCCAGACGTGATCGATCCGCGGTGTCATGATCGACATTGATTTCATAGGGCTTTTGATCGTCGCGTGCCTGAAAATACCAGAAATCGGCTGGATCATCTTCGGATACCTGCTTGATCACACCGGTCGGGTGATAATAGTTCCGGGTCTTGTCCGAGATGAAATAGGACGTGACAGTATCATATCGCATCTGGATTTCACCGAGATAGCGGATGATTTGTTCCGGATCATTTTCCCCGGCGAGCGTCCAGTCCCGGACAAAAGTATCCTGTGCCATCAATGATGAAATAAAGATCGGTTGCAGCAGATCACGCTGGATCTCGGAATAGATATTGTCGCTTGTCAGCGGTAGTGTGCTCTCAGCAATTTGCTGTTCCAGTGATTGCCGGGCGACGTAAAAACTTACGAAACTCGTGGTCAGAAAGCCGACAACCAGCAAAATGCACAAAACGATAGCGAAATAGATTTTCTTTCCAGGCACGGAAAGCCCCCAAGGTAGCTCTAGGGCAACGTCATTCGTTGCAAGTTATTGTTATTCAGAGAATTTTACTGTCCCTGAGTATAACTTATTCGAAAATTCGCATGTTTTCTATCGGCTATTTTGTCGATTGCGTTCATTACTTTCTTAGGCGGTAATGCATATCAAAAAATAAACCACCAGTCATTACGACGGGTGGTTTGTTGGTGTCAGATATTTTTTGCCAGCCTCTTATCGGCGGAAGACAACCGTTTTATTCCCGTTACGGAAAACGCGATGTTCGCAATGCATCTGGATCGCGCGCGAGAAAACGACAGATTCGATATCTCGCCCGATTTCAACCATATCCTCGGCCGTCATCGTGTGATCGACATGTTCGATGGCTTGATGAATGATCGGACCCTCATCCAGGTCTGCGGTGACATAATGGGCAGTTGCCCCGATCAGTTTCACGCCGCGTGAATGTGCCTGATGATAGGGTTTTGCACCCTTGAAGCTGGGCAGGAACGAATGGTGTATATTGATGCAGCGTCCTTCGAGCGAACGGCACAGATCCGTTGACAGAACCTGCATATAGCGCGCCAGACCGACCAGATCGGCGTCGTGCTCGTCAATGATGTCCAGAAGTTTTGCCTCCTGACTTGCCTTGGTTTCCTTGTTTACCGGCAGATGGTAATACGGAATACCGTACCATTCGACGATGCCGCGCATGTCTTCGTGGTTGGAAACAATAGCCGGGATTTCGATATGCACATTGTTCGAAGCAACCCGGTGCAGCAGATCGTTCAGGCAGTGGCCAAACTTTGACACCATCAGCAACACTTTTGGCTTCCGATGGAAATCATGAAGTTCCCATTGCATTGTGAATTTATCGGCAATGCTGGCGAATTTATCAGCAAACTCGACCTTCGTGCGCAAGGCGCGGCCCGCATCGAATTTCACGCGCATGAAAAAGCGGTTGCTTTGCGGATCGCCGAACTGCTCCAGCTTGTTGACGAACGCGCCTTCCTCGGCAAGGAAGCTGGTGACACTGGCGACGATCCCGAATGTATCCGGGCAGGTAATCGTCAGAATAAAGGTTTTGGCGAGTTCGGACATTTCCGCTGAATCTTTCGGTTTTGAATTTTGTTCTGCAAGCGATATAGCGGCCTTGGCATGTCATGCCAACCCGGAATTGGCAGCAAACAAGCTATGCCAAGGCTGATAGACGCAATTCGCATAGCTGCATGATTGCGGGCATGAAATCATAATCGGCGCAGGAACCATATGTTTAAAAGCTGGACATTGGCGGGGCATGTGCCAAGAATTCCGCTTCGTTTGACGGAAGAAGATGTAACGCGGCCGGTTTTTCGGTTATGCAAGGCAGAATGTCAGAGATAATTGCGAACACATGTGATGCCCGGTTCACAAAGACCGGGGGTAAAACATGGTGCGGGGCTGTTCATTGATCGATTTTCGTCCAATCCTTTTTATTATCGGCATTCTGCTATGCACCCTGTCGGTCGGGATGTTTATCCCGGCTCTTGTGGATCTTTATTACGGGCAGCGGGATTGGCTGGTATTTTCGGCGGCATCGGCTGTATCGCTTTTCATTGGCGGTGCATTGGTGATGATGAACCGGACCGACAATCTTAAAATCACATCGCGTCAGGCTTTTATTCTGACAACCGCAAGCTGGCTTGTTCTGACCGCAGTTTCGGCACTGCCATTTGCGTTTTCCGACCTCGATATGAGCTATACCGACGCTTTTTTTGAAGCCATGTCGGGGATTTCGACCACGGGCTCAACCGTGATTGTCGGGCTTGATACGGCCCCGCCCGGGATTTTGTTGTGGCGGGCACTTTTGCAGTGGCTTGGCGGGATCGGGATTATTGTTATGGCGATTGCGGTCATGCCGATGCTGCGTGTCGGTGGGATGCAGCTTTTCCGTATGGAAAACTCCGATAAGTCGGATAAGGCATTTCCGCGTGCCACCCAGATCGCTGTGGGGATCGCAAGCCTTTATCTGGGTTTCACCGTCATTTGGGCCATTTTGTTGTGGTGGGCGGGTATGCCGGGATTTGATGCAATTGCACACGCAATGACGACAATTGCCACAGGCGGCTTTTCTACCAAGGATGCGTCGGTCGGGCACTTTGATAACCCCGCTATCGATGTAATTATCACGCTGGGTATGGCTGCTGGTGCGTTGCCCTTCATTCTTTATCTGCAAACCTTGCGGGGGAAGGCGTCTGCGTTGTTTGTGGATGGGCAGGTCCGCTGGTTCGTGGTAATTGCCGGCTCCATCATTCTGGGGCTTAGCATCTGGCATTCGGAAACAAATAATGTCGCGTTTCTGGATGCGCTTCGATACACGTCCTTTAACATTGTATCGGTAATGACCGGCACCGGTTACGCCACCACGGATTACGGGCTTTGGGGACCGTTTGCTGTGACAGTGTTTTTCTTTGTGATGTTCGTGGGAGGCTGTGCCGGATCGACGACCTGCGGGGTTAAAATCTTCCGTCTTCAGGTTCTTTATGAAATCGCCAAAATCCAGCTCTCACACATGCTCCGCCCGCATGGTGTTTTCATTGCCTACTATAACCGCAAACCGCTTTCCGAAGACGTTACGGAATCGGTGCTGAGCTTCTTTTTCCTGTTCGTGTTCTGCTTTGTGGTTCTGGCTGCTGCCCTTGGTGCAATGGGGCTTGATTTCATCACGGCAGTCTCAAGTGCCGGCACGGCTATCGCGAATGTCGGCCCCGGACTTGGTCCGATTGTGGGGCCGTCGGGGAATTTCGCGACGTTGCCGGACGGGGCGAAGTGGCTGATGTCGATCGGCATGCTGATCGGACGTCTGGAAGTTTTCACCGTTCTGGTGCTGCTTTTCCCGGCCTTCTGGCGCGACTGAGTTTTCCATTTTCCAGTCTCTAATGATGCCCCGCTTTGATGCGGGGTTTTCTTTTTGTTTTCCTCTGTCGGCGGACTGTCAAATAAGCAGTGGTTTGTCTCATTGACAATTTAGGACAATTGACCTAATAAAATAGGTCAATTGTCCTAATCGGGTTTTAGGTACTCACAATAGGGACGAACAGGAATGGCTGTGGAACAAGGTACACGGGACCGGATTGTCGAGGCTGCCGATCAGCTGTTTTATCAACAGGGATTCGAGCCGACCTCCTTCGCCGATATCGCGGGGAAGGTCGGCATATCGCGCGGTAATTTCTATTATCACTTCAAAACCAAGGACGAGATCCTTGATGCCGTGATCAATCGGCGTCTGAGAAATACCGAACAGATGCTCGATCATTGGGAGGCAGAAGGAGAAGACCCGGCCGCCCGTATCCGAAGCTTCATCCATATTCTGATCGTCAACGGGGAAAAAATCCGGCGTTACGGTTGCCCGGTCGGCACACTTTCTGCCGAACTGGCAAAACTTGGCCATGCTGCACAAAGCGATGCTGCGGGACTTTTCACCCTTTTCCGCATCTGGTTGTGTCGCCAGTTCGAGCGACTTGGCTGTGCGGAGAGATCTGATGATCTGGCGATGCATTTGCTCGCCCGAAGCCAGGGTGTTGCGGCTCTTGCCAATGCGTTTGGGGATGAGAAATTCGTGCGGCAGGAAGTCAATCAAATGTGCGATTGGCTGGATGCCCAGATTGGTTCGAACCGCACCTGAAACGGGCAAATATTACGCAAGCCATTCGGAGAATCTCAATGTTCACTATTTTACTGACGTTTTCGGACAACCGGGCAAAGGCACCGCAATTCATGGAGGACCATAAACAATGGATCAGCCAGGGATTTGACGATGGTGTGTTTCTGGTTGTCGGAAGCCTTCAACCAAATCTCGGTGGTGGAATTCTTGCCCATAACACAACGTTTGAGGAACTGACGGCGCGTGTAAACGCAGACCCGTTTGTTGCGGAAAAGGTTGTTAAGGCCGAAATCATTGAAATCACTCCTGCCAGAACGGATGCGCGCTTGGAATTCCTGATGGCGTGACATTTTCACGAATGACTAAAGGGGGCGAAGATGGGGACCACAACGATCAGCGCAGACGGTAAAACACGTTGCAAATGGTGTGATGCAGCACCGGAATTTGATGCTTACCACGATAGGGAATGGGGCTTTCCGGTTGGTGATGATCGACGGTTGTTTGAAAAAATCTGTCTGGAAGGCTTTCAGTCAGGGCTCAGCTGGCGCACCACTCTGGCCAAGCGGGAAAATTTCCGGGCGGCATTTTATGATTTCGATTTTAATCGCGTCGCGAAATTCACAACATCTGATGTTGAACGGTTATTGCAGGATAGCGGTATCATTCGCCATCGCGGCAAAATCGAAGCTGTCATCAATAACGCCAACCGTGCCTGCGAAATGGTGGTAGCAGAAGGATCGCTTGCGGCCTATTTCTGGCGGTTCGAGCCACAGGGACAGCCTGTTGAACGACCACAAACGGCATCTATGTCCGATACGTCGGTGGCGATTTCCAAAGATTTGAAAAAGCGCGGTTGGAAATTTGTCGGTCCAACCACCGTTTATGCCTTCATGCAGGCGATGGGATTGATCAACGATCACGCAGAAGGGTGCTTTATGCGACCGGTAATCGATGCGGCGCGCCGGGAATTTGAAAGACCATGATTCTGGGGGAGGTGGCGATGCCAGACCTTGGGTCAGGAGCGGATCGGGGATCGGGATATCGGTCCAGCATCGCCTTAAGCCAAGAATGCCAAATCACGGTCATCCGGTAAAATCGAATGTTAATTTAAATTCGATAGATAAAATCTATTTATTCCGCATTTGCCTTCAGGCCATGACCGGCAAGGTCACGCAAAATATCGCACCGTCCGGTCCGGTTGAGCTAAGGCGAAGGTCCCCCTTGTGGGCAAGGATAAGTTCGCGCGCAATGGCCAGACCAAGACCGGTGCCGCCTTTTCTGCCAGTGGCGGCGAAGGGAACAAACAGATTTTTGATCGCCTTTTCAGGCAGACCGGGGCCGTTATCAATGATCTGGATTTCTACGAATGCGTCCGTATTATCTGCAGCTGCGATTGATGCCTGTTTGATAGTAACTTTGGTTGCACCGGCATCCAGCGGGTTGCGGATAAGGTTGCTGAAAGCGCGGAAAAGCTGATCGTAATCGGCTTCAATCATCAATTCGGCCGGCAGGTCAATCTGGATTTTGGCTTTGCACGGTTCCTTGATCGCATCAGGGTTTTCTGGCGTCAGAAGATTTTCACCGCCATTTTGCAGCAATATCTGGTCGCGAATTTCCTCGATCAATTCGATCAGGGTAAAGCGGGCGATATCAAGTGTTGGCGGGGCCTCGCGGGCAAAGGACAGGGTTTGTTCGCTGATATAAACCGCACGCTCCATCGACGATAATAGGCGCGGAACAACAGCGCGGACTTCCTGATCCTCGCTTTGGGCCAGTTTTTCGGTCATCAGCATCGATGTTGCCAGTGCATTTCGAAGATCATGACTGATCTTTGTTGCCGCAGTTCCAAGGGCTGCGAGACGGCGGCGCTGATTTAACATCGCCTGCAGATCATGTTGCATGTTGGCAAGTTCGTGTCTTGCAATGCCAATTTCATCGTCGCGGTCATCCGGCACGATGACCGATCCCTGATCTTGCGGATTTTCGCGAAAACGGATCATGTCACTGGTCAATGTCCGCATTGGCCGGACCAGAAGCCGGTTCAGTGCAAAGTAAACCAGACCGGCGGTGAAGAACGAAATCACGAGTGACAATCCCATCACCCGCCAGCCGAAATTGCGCATGTCATGGGCCAGTCCCCCTTCATGCACCAGTATTTCTATTTCGAAGTCCGGCGCCATGGAGGGCATGCCGACGACGCGTAACATCCGGTCATGTGGTTGAGTCAGGGTTGAAAGACCATCGTACAAAGCCATCGGGATGGAAAAGGTCGTCAAATCGACGTCGTAATCCACTTTGGCGGGCATATCGTCGCGTTGAAGCAACAGCTTGCGATCATCACGGCGTAAAATAACCGCCTCGATCCCCGCATTGGAAAGCAATTCCTTCTCCAGATCGTCAGGGATCATCTGATCGGGAGTCGCTTCCAGCGCCAGGGCGGCAAGATAGCCGGAATCAAGATGGGCCTTGAGCCAGTCAACCCGATAGCGCGCGACCGACGGTGCAAAGACGAAAATCTCTGCCAGCATAACAAAGCCGACAGTCAGCACCAGCAAACGTGCCGACAGCGATTTGGCCCATGGGGGCAGTTTGAGATGCGGGCGTTCCATAACGAATGTTAGCCAGAGACCGGGAAAAATGTATAGCGTTTCAGAAGCTTGCTCGGGTGCCGCTGCCTTAGCCAAGCTTCAGAAGGAAACGGACAATCTTTCGGGTTCTGTCGTTAAACAGGCTGGGCGTATACCATGCCCCGGCAGCGCGTTTGGATAGTTCGCCAAGTGTTGGATAGGGGGCAATCATCCCGGCGATGGCACCGATCTTTAATTTCTTTGATATCGCCAGTGACCACAGTCCGACCAGTTCCCCGGCCTGATGGCCGACAATGCCCGCGCCAAGGATTTTTCCCTTTGGGGTCGTGACGATCTTGATAAAGCCCTTGGTTCGGGCTTCGGCCCTCGCGCGGTCATTTTCGGCATAGTCCCAGGTCACGACCCGGATTGCATCGCCGAACTTTTCGCGCGCAGCCGTTTCGTTCAGGCCGACTTGTGCCAGTTCCGGGCTGGTATATGTCACCCAGGGAACCGCGCTGTGATCAATTTTGGCAGGCAACCGGAACAATGCATTGCGGATAACAATACCGGCATCATAACCGGCCATATGGGTAAATTGCAGGCCGCCGGTAACATCGCCAATGGCAAATATCTTCCGGTTGCTTGTGCGCAGGCGATTATCGACATCAATCCCGCGCAGGCTGTATTTGACACCTGCTTCATCAAGACCAAGATTGTCGACCGTTGGCTTGCGTCCGGTAGCAATCAGAAGGTGACTGCCTTCAATCGTGATTTCTGTGCCATCGCGTTCGATCATGACGCGGATCTGGTCTTCATGGGTTTCGATCCGCTTGGTTTTGACTTTTTCATAAAGGCTTATGCCCGCAGTCTCGATATTGTCCCGGATCACGGCAACCAGATCGGGATCGTCTTTCGGAAGGATCGTGAACATTTCGATCACGGTAACCTTTGCACCAAGTTCGCGATGTGCCTGTGCCATTTCAAGGCCGATCGGGCCGCCGCCGATGATGATCAGGTGATCCGGGCAGGTACGGTTTTCAAAGATGGTTTCGTTGGTAAAGAACGGAACATCGGCAATGCCGTCAATCGGTGGTACCGAAGCACGCGAACCGGTGGCAATGACAAACCGTTTTGCCTGCACGCGTTTGCCATCGGCGATCACTTCCCCGGGGCCGGTGAACCGGGCTTCTGCCTGAATGACAGTACAGCCAAGCTTTTCAAACCGTTCAACCGAATCATGGGGGGCTATATCGACGATGACCGAATGCACATGATCCATGACATGCGCAAAGTTGGCCAAAACCGGACCAGTAGTGATGCCAAACTGCGATGCCGCCCGTGCGCTACTTGCGGCATGGCTTGCCGCCAGCAGGGCCTTTGACGGGATACAACCGGTATTCAGGCAGTCACCACCCATTTTGCCCTTTTCAATCAGGACAACTCTTGCACCCATTTGCACTGCCCCTGCGGCAACGGAAAGCCCGCCGGAACCGGCGCCGATCACACAGATGTCGGTTTTGATCACTTCATTCATCAGGTGTTGGTCCCGCCATTGCGGTTACGGAATTTCTTATAGATCACCGGAACAAGTGCCAGAATGGCAAGGCCGATGATCGGGGTCAAAATCCTGGGTTCAAAGATAACACCAAGATCGGGTGTCTTTCCCTGATCAAACAGGGCCCCAAGGCCATCCCCGATGGAAACATAAACGAATGTCCCCGGAATAATGCCAATCGCAGTTCCCATAACAAAGGAACGAAACTTCACGCCTAGCAAAGCCGGAACGAGATTGACCAGCCAGAAGGGAAACAGAGGCACAAGACGCAGAACCATCAGGTAGCTGAAGGCGTTCTCGGCAAAACCGGCTTCCATTTTGCGGATGGCGTTGCCCGCCTTCGCATGCATCAAATCATAAAATGCGTAACGTGCCGCTAGGTAAACCACCGTTGCGCCAATGGTGGCGGCGATGACGACATAGGTCGTCCCGAACCACGCGCCAAAAAGGAAACCGCCAACAATGGTGAACAACGACCCGACCGGAAGCGACAGGGCGACGGCAATGGCATAGGTCGCCATAAAGGCGACAACACTCAAAACAGGATTCTCAGCGACGAAAGCCTGAAGGGTTTCGCGATTTTCGCGCAGGGTTTCAAACGATAGATAATCGACAACACCACTTGCCCACGCCAGTACCAGCCCGGCAATCAGGATCAAAACCGGCAACAGTTTACGCCACGACGAAGTTCGGGCCGTTTTTGCCTGACTTTTATCGGCGGTATCGTGGGAATGCTGGTCTGCCGTCATTGTTTGTGTCTTGGCCATTGATTCTATTGTCTTTACGGCATTCGCATCAGAAGCCGTCTCCAAAGGATTACATGTCTTGGTCGAACATTAGAGGGAAAAAACGCGGAGGGCTCATGAACTGCTTTCAACATTGCGTGAAGGTCCAGAGAGCATATGCACGGAGGAGCCAAAGGGTATCTGGTCAAAGCAGGCGAAAGCGCGGTGCTTGACGCCGGGTAAAGCAGATCGTATCGTCACGTCCATCGTGGGATTTGTCGACCGGCTTGCGGCCACGTAAAAAATCGCTAAAGAGGGTAACCGTGGCTTCGGCCCTGACCCATCGTGCCGGTCAGGGTTTTTTTGTGTCCGGCGAATGCCAATATGACCGGGCATATAGGAGCGATACGATGACGACCGATAAAAAGGCTGCCGACAAATGGCGTGCCGCCACCCGTTCTGTTCGAGGCGGTACGGCGCGCAGCGGTTTTAATGAAACCTCCGAAGCCATCTTTATGAATTCCGGCTATGTCTACGATACAGCCGCCGAGGCCGAAGCATCCTTTGATGGCACCGGCCCGGAACGTTTTGTTTATTCCCGCTTTGCCAACCCCACCGTGGCGATGTTCGAAGAACGTCTGGCACTGCTTGAAGGCGCGTCTAATTGCCGTGGGACGGCATCGGGCATGTCGGCCGTCTGGAATGCGCTTATTGCCTGTACCAAGGCCGGTGGTCGTGTCGTCGGATCACGCGCACTTTTCGGATCCTGCGAATTTATCCTGACAACCCTATTGCCGCGTTTTGGTGTTGAAACCGAATTGGTTGACGGTACCGATCATGCTGCATGGGAAAAGGCACTGTCCAAACCGGCTGATGCGGTCTTTATCGAAACCCCGTCGAACCCGACCCTTGAAGTTATCGATATCGCCTTTGTCGCTGATCTGGCGCATAAGGCCGGGGCGAAGGTGGTTGTCGACAACGTATTTGCGACGCCGATCCTGCAAAAGCCGATGGAACTGGGCGCGGACATTGTTGTCTATTCCGCGACCAAGCATATCGATGGTCAGGGGCGCTGTCTGGGTGGTGCGATCCTGTTTAATGACAAGGAATGGCACGATAATCACCTGACGACTTTCCTGCGTCACACTGGCCCCAGCATGAGCCCGTTCAACGCATGGGTTCTCCTGAAAGGGCTCGAGACACTTGGTCTGCGTGTCGATCAGCATATCCGCAACGCAACAGCTCTTGCCGGGTTCCTTTCGGAACAGCCGCAGGTATCGCGCGTTATCTATCCGGGGCTCGAAAGCCATCCGCAGCACGAGTTGGCCATGAAACAGATGTCCGGACGTGGCGGTGGATTGATCGCGATTGAGCTCGCTGGCGGCAAATCGGCTGCTTTTTCGTTGCTTGATAACCTGCAGCTTATTGATATTTCGAACAATCTTGGTGATGCCAAAAGTCTTGCAACCCACCCGTGGACCACGACTCATCAGCGTGTTCCGGCTGAAGACAAGATCACGATGGGGATCACCGAGGGCATGCTGCGTCTTTCGGTCGGGCTTGAGGACATCGACGATCTCAAGGAAGATCTGACTGCGGCATTGCGCGTATAAGACACAGCAGACTCGGCAGAATGCCCAAATCAGGCGGTCCGTACTCTGCGCGGGTCGCCTTTTCTTTTGCGGATCGAATGTGATGGGGATTTTAATTTGATGACAGACATCTGGCACTTGGAACCCGGACTGTCTAAATAAAAGCTGAGCAACGCCGTAACAGCGCAACGCCCTTGGCAGAAGGACCGCATAAAGATTGGCCTGGAGTTTTGCATGTATTCATCCGTGACCCGCGACATTAAAGTATCCGTGCAACCGGTGTTCCTTGACGAACAATCGGACCCGGACAGTCATCGCTATGTCTGGGCCTATAGGGTTGTCATCGAAAATCAGGGCCCGAAAACCGTACAGCTTTTAAACCGTTACTGGCGCATTACCGATTCCCGTGGTTCGACACAGGAAGTACGTGGATCGGGGGTGGTCGGCGAACAGCCGGTTCTGGCCAGTGGCGAAAGTTTCAATTACACAAGCGGCGCGCCACTGGCGACGCCAAGCGGTTTTATGGTTGGTACCTATGAAATGACTGATATGGATGGAAACCGGTTTGATATTGAAATTCCGGCATTTTCGCTCGACAGTCCGCATAGCCAACGCACCGTTAATTAAATGAACTGACAGAATTCGGGGTCGGGAGCACATGACCCACAGGACAGAGTTATAAAGAGGAAACCATATGTGCAGCGAAACCAGCGTCGCTAAACGTCCGTCGCGTGAAGAAGCAGAAGAAGCCGTTCGTACCCTGCTTCGTTGGGCAGGCGACGATCCCGACCGCGAAGGTTTGCGCGGAACACCAGACCGTGTCGTGCGATCCTACGGCGAGTTCTTCGCAGGCTATCAACAGGACCCGGCGGACATTCTGCGCCGCACTTTCGAGGAAACCGACGGTTACGACGAAATGGTCGTGTTGCGCGATATACGGGTCGAGTCCTATTGTGAACATCACATGGTGCCAATTATCGGCGTGGCCCATGTTGCGTACCTGCCGCGCCGCCGTGTTGTCGGTATTTCCAAGCTTGCCCGCGTGGTCGAGGTTTATGCCAAGCGTTTGCAAATTCAGGAAAAAATGACGGCGCAGGTCGCCAACACCATTCAGGAAGAACTTGATCCGCTTGGTGTTGCGGTTGTGATTGATGCGAACCATCAATGCATGAGCACACGCGGCATTCACAAGACCGGTGTGTCGATGGTGACCAGCCGCATGCTTGGTGCATTTCGCGATGATCCGATCACACGGCGCGAGTTTTTTGCGATGATTGGTCGCTAGGTTTTTTCGATTTTAGTGAATAAAGGCCGCCTTCCGGGGCGGCCTTTGTCATATTCACGCTTCCCATCTGCCTAGTCGGCACGGAACTGCTGATGGCAGGATTTGCAAGTTTGCAGCACGTTACGGAATGCATCGTCAAACTGGCCACTGTCGTTACTGCCCGATGCGACATCTTTGGCGGCAATCGTTTTCAGCATGTCGGCATTTATGGCAAGCTCATCTGACAGTCGGGAAAACGCGTCCCATTTCTCCCAGATTTCAGGCGACGCCTTGGATGGCGCGGTGGTGCTACCGGTCGGGAACAGTTCGGTAAAGGCCGACCCTGCGTGGCTGCTGATTTTCATGGCAGCCAGTTCGACTTTCGCCGGGTCATAGGGGACTTCCCCGTTTAACATAGGCACCATCATCTTGACCTGCTTGCCGATGACTTCCATGCCATCCATCCGTTCCTTTACGACACCTTTTGCACCTTCATGTGCAACAGCAGCAATGCTGATCGCGGTGGCAAAAACTGTTGCGACAACTAGTATTCCGGTTCTCATAAGCTTCGTTTCTTTTTGTGTTTGAATACGGGTTTGAGGCCTCATATCCCAAAACGTGTCAAAATGCGATCCACAGACCCGACATAGGATCCACCAAAAAGACGAACATGCACCAAAAGTGGATAAAGATTGTAAAGATCGCGGCGTTCTTCAAAGAATCCCGGCTGGATCGGGAAAATTTCCCCATACCGGTCAAAGAATGCAGGTGTCAGATCACCAAACAATGTACCGAAGGCAAGTTCAATCTCACGGTCTCCATAATAAATAGCCGGATCAACAAGTCCTGCAATTTTGCCTTTGTGACACAGAATATTCCCGCCCCATAAATCGCCATGCAACAAGGACGGGGCATCACCTGACGGCAGAAGATCACCAAGTTTTGCCGCAAGCGTTTCGATCCGGGAAAAAAGAGGGGTGGGTAACCTCCCGTACCTGGTCGCCAGATCTGCCATATAAAGCAGTCGGTGATCGCGAAAAAACTCGACCCAGTTATTTCTCGGATGATTGGGCTGATCAAGGCCGCCAATCAGGGTGTTGAACGACAACCCGAACTGTTTTTGTGTAACCTGATGCTGTTCAGCCAGCAGATTAGCCAGATCACGCTGGACCTGGCCGTTCACGTGGCCATCATTTTCGATGAAATCCATGATCAGCAACGTGGGATCGGCATGTAAAACTGCGGGGCAGGGGATGGGGGAATGCGAACCGAAATTGGCCAGCATGGCCCCTTCAATCGCAAGGTTGGCCTCGCCCCCCTGCTTGACCACCACCTTGCGGCCGTCTTGCAGTTCCATCTGACTGACATCGGCGACACAACCCCCATGAAGCGGGCGGGATGCGACAACCTCACTACCGGTAAGTTCGGCAATCTTCTGCGTTACCGGATGTAATGCCATCAATCAGATTCCGTGCTTTTCCCGAATATGGGCCAAAAGGGCTTTTGATGTTTCCTCGATCATATCAAAAACCGAAACAAAGCCGTTTGTTCCGCCATAGTAGGGATCGGGAACGCTTTGGCCTTTGCAATCCGGATGATGATCAAGAAACAGTGAAAGTTTCTGGTGATGCTGGACTGGTGATTGCCGTTGCATATCGGCCAGATGCCCGTCATCCATCGCCAGAATATAGTCAAAATCGCTGTAATCAGCCGGACTGATTTTGCGGGATCTTATTGGGGATAAATCATATCCACGGCTTGCGGCCATCTCCCGTGATCTTGAATCCGCCTGTTCGCCAACATGATATCCCGACAGGCCACAGCTATCGACTTCGATATGTGAACCAAGCCCCGCCTTGCTGACCATGGTCCTAAAAACGCCGTCGGCGGTGGGTGAACGACAGATATTTCCGGTACAGACAAACAGAACCTTGATCACGATATGGCTTTCAGTTGCAAAGAGAATACCAACAGACTGGCACACTCATCCCGATCTGTGCAACGGAATGCGATGGAACCATTCGAAATCATTATGTCAGAGCGCAAAAGTGATCAATGTAACAGCTTCGTGACATTTTCAGCGGTAAGCTGACAGCCAAGTCATATGTTTGTATGATCGCGCCAAATAGTAATTTCCAAATGTGACGGGTAATGCAGGAATTCGTATCGTTCGGTTTGCATGTTGCGCTAATCCGGCAACTGGCCTGGTTGCCGAAGGGCTATGATCTGGTATCCGATGGCACCGTCATCACCAGTTCGCGCCTGCGCAGCATCCTGCTTTCGCTCGAAGAAACCAACGGTCCTGCCGTGCTGGTTCGTCTCGGGCGTCATCTTGCCCTTAAAGAACAGCAGCCGGTTCTGACCATGCTGCGTCAGGGGGCGACACCCGAACTGATCGCCGATCGCTGGCATCGTCTTGAAGGGTATTCCCACGCCCGTAGCCGGACAGATTATCAAGCGACCGGCAAATCATTGACATTGCATCGCGGCGCTGTGCGCGGGCAGCCCCCGGCACGGGTTGAAAACCTTCTGCTGCACGGGTTCATGGTTGGTTTGCTCGAAGCGGTTGGTGTGGAAAATGTCAGTAGTGCGATCCTGCCAAGCCACGGCCCAGCCATTCCGGTGATCCGGAACGGAAAGCTGGTCAAGAAACTCGATTTTGCCGGACGCGCTTTACGTTTTCGCATCAGTTGGCAAAGCTATGTTGCCATCTCATCAGGCTATCCGTTCATGGCCAATATGCCCGGAACGGCCCCAACTGTCGGGAACAGTCGACCTGTCGTGCAAAAGCTGTGCGCGGTGCTGGAACATGATATCGGGCGCAGTTGGACGATTGATGATGTCGCCACTGCGCTGGATACATCAGGCCGGACCTTGCAACGTCGATTGCAACAGGCCAACAGCCGGTTTTCCGATCTGCTTCGTCTCGTCCGGGTCCGGGAGGCTTGCCGACTGCTGAATGGTACAAGCCTGACCGTGGGCGAGATCGGCTTTTGGTGCGGCTTCACCGACAATGCCCATTTCAGTCGTGATTTCCGTCGTTTGGTGGGAATGCCGCCTTCTGTTTATCGCGAAGCAAGTCTTGGTCATGCGGGCCTGACGCGGGCCTGATGGGCGTGATTGAAAAGCCGTGCCAATTGACCGGTCGCAATTCGTTGGGTATCAGCACGGGCATATATACCCTGATGAAAATGCGGTGATGCCAGGCACGCCGTGACACTGCGAGGCGATCCATGACCGATACATCCGCAAACGATCAGTATGCAGGCTTCCTGCCGCCATTCTTCCGGGATCGCCCGGATGCGGAAGACGTGATGATCCGGACCTGGCAGGTTGGTGACCCGCGTGGCAATCACGATGTGCCCGAAATACCGGCATCGCTTTCCCTGTTCTTTGATCTGATTGTGCCTGCGGCTGAGCGGGGTGGTTCAAACGGGTTCGCCCATTTATGGCTTGATCGTCATCCGCATGAACGGCCCGGCTGGCGGCTATCTATTGCCCATGTCGGTTCTGTGGATGAACTTGATGGTGCCATTGCAAAACCTCTTGCCCGGCTGGCTGCTTCGGTGACGATGTCCCTGATCGAAACCGAAAGCTGGCACATGACCCGCCCGCTCTGGCGCAAGCGTGCCGAACCGGTTCGGCTGACTTTCTGGGGGGCATTTGGTAGGCATGCGCGTAGCCTGATCGGTCATCGGGATGCATCAGGTTTTTATCAGCCGGTGGGCGCAGGACTTCGTTCCGATCATGTGCTTGCTGCCTTACCCTTGCTTGAAGATATGCTGGGTGATCCATTTCTGCGTGGCGGGATGGGCTTTGAAGACGCGCTTCGTATTGGCATATCGCTTGGACGGGCTCATTTGCTCGAAAGCTGGATCGAAGCCGGTGGATCGGAAAAGGAACCCTATTTCAGACCGATGCAAATCTGGCATCAGGCTTGGCTTGCCAATGCGCTGATCGATCCGGCGGTGGCCACTCTTGCAATGCCTGGTCTGCCGCCGATGCCGGCCCTTGATTTTGATCGCAAGGCAACTCCGGACACGCGGCGCGCTGCGCTTGATGATCTTTCTGGTTGGCTGACGGCGGTTTTTTTCAATGATGCCAATCCGGCTCTTCGCAATGCGTTCATTGCCGGGGTGCAAAATGCGGTCTGGCTTGATCCCGATTTGCAGCAATATGTTCAGCCGCAGCAACGTGATGAAATCCTGCAAGGCTTGATGCCCTATTGCCGCTGGTTCCTTGCGATGGCGCTTTATAACCATCTCGGCAATCTTGCGGCGGGAACCGCGCGCGAGGATCAGATCGCATTTTACGCAACCCTTGTCGAAGCCCTGCCGGAACTCTCGCCCTTGGGCTATCTTGCGACCCAGCGCGATATCGAACAGCATATCATCCGTATCGACGCAGCACGCGCGGCTTCCGCACTCGATACACTTGTCCTGCCATTTTGCGATCTGCTGATGCCGCAGCTTAAACTCGATGCCGTGCGTTCGTAGCGCTGTATTCATCCAGAAGACCAAAACAGAAGGTCCGCCGGATAACCGCGCGGACCTTTTGTTTTGGTAATGATGTGCCTGTTTATTGCTGATAGGCCCGTATCGGACGGCCCGATACAATCGCAAACCGGATCGCAAGGCCGCTAACCGCGACAAGACTTGCAATCACAATGCCCCAGAACAACCCGGCAACGCCAAGTCCGGCAACAAAGGTCAGATAATAACCAGCCGGGATCATCACACATATATATGACACCAGATGCAGGATCGTCGGGACCCATTTATCCCCGGCGCCACGCAGGGCGCTGATGGCGGCATTCTGCCCGCCATCGGTCGGGAAAATGATCGGCATCAGGATCAGAACACCCGCAGTCGTGGCAATAACAGTGGCATCCTGACTGAACAGATGTGCCACCAGCCCCGGAAAGAAGTATAGCGGCGTGCTCAGAAGCAGCATCACGGTCATGGTCGTCAAAAGTCCGATCCATCCGGCCAATGCCATATCGGGTCGGTCACGTCTGCCATAGGCAATGCCGACACGAACCGAAGTTGCTGATGCCAGGCCAAGGGCCACCATGAACATCAAAGCCAGCATCGTCATCGTGATGCCGTAACTTGCCGCAGCAACAACGCCGAGCCGACCGGCAAAAAGCTGCATGGCAGCAAAGGCGCTGGTTTCCATGCCCTGGCTCGCTCCGGCGGCATATCCCATATGACGGGCATCGCGTGAATGACGCCACCAGTCCGAAAAACCATCGCGGATGCCATAGTCGGAATGGCTGCGCATCAAAAGGATATATCCCAGCAGGCTGATTGCCATGATCCAGCGGATGACGGTCGATGTCCACGCCGCACCCTCGGCCCCCATTTCGGGAAGGCCGAACGCGCCATAAACCAGCCCGTAATCAAGCACCAGATTGACGACATTGGCACCAATCATCATGATCATGCCCGGCAATGGCCGTTGCAATCCTTCAAGGAAAAAGCTGCAAGTAATGTAGATCAACGCACCGGGCATCCCGATAGACAGGATCATTGCCAGCGTACTGGCATGCTCGGTGATCTCGTCTGGTTGGCCGGTGGCCATAAACAACCAGTCGGATTTCCAGGTAAGGATCATGAAAGCAATGCCGATCAGAACGGCATAGGGCATGCAAGCCCGCCATATCTGCCCGGCCTCGCGCAGATTGTTCCGCCCGACCGAATGCGATGTCAGGATCATTACCCCGGTCAGAAGTCCGATGCCGGTAACCATCAAGGATGTAAAGGGTGCGTGGGCAATGTTCAGATAGGCCAGACTGGCACTGTCGTAATTGCCAACAATGATCGTATCGACAACCGACATGATCAGCATGCCAAGCCGCGCAATCACAACCGGTAGCGCCAACCGGAACAGTTCGCTTAGATGACGCCGAACACGATTATGCGGGTACAGGGGAACCGGCGGAACATTTGGCGGCAACCCTTCCGGATGATTGGGGGGCATACCCGGTGGGGCGCCGGGTGGTGTGATCGTCATTGTTTTTGTTTCCTCGTTATCATTTATGCGCGGCAGTCATTGCGGTGGCAATGCAATGGCGGGTGGCGCACGCCGCGTGATTATTATCGTGCCTGCCGGCTTATTTGTTCCGGCCCTGCGGGTTGGGATGACGCGGGATTGCGGCAATCATCTTTGCGGGATCATCGGTGATGACCGATGTCACACCCCAGCCAAACAGCTCTTTGGCACGGGCCGGATCATTGACGGTATAGCAGACCAGCGGAACATTGGCCGCAACGATTTCTGCGGCCTTTTCCGGATCAAGTGCCTTGTGATCGATATGAAGCGCACTCGCACCAAGCCGGGTATATCCGCCATGCCAATTGTCGGGCAGTGTTTCCAGAAGCCAGCCGCACGGCATATCGGGCAGAAGGCGCCTGATTTCGGCAACGGCAATGTCGTCAAAACTTGAAAGCAGGATCGGAAGCTTCTTTGCCCGGCCGAGTTCCTTGGCAACTTCCTGACACAGCCGCACGGGATCACAGCCCGATGGCTTGATTTCCAGATTGGCCCCCATATCCATAAAGAACAGGGTTTCAAGCGTATCGCTCAGTGTCGGGATGCGCTCGCCTTTATATATGTCTGAAAACCATGAACCGGCATCAAGGTCCCGCAGCACGCTTAACGGCTGCATGTGGATCGGGCCTGTGCCGTTGGTCGTACGTTCAAGCGTGTCGTCATGAATAAGTACGCACTGGTTATCGGCACTCAGCGTCACGTCGCATTCAATCCACTTGGCCTTGCGTGCGCCAGCCACCCGAAAGGCGGCAATGGTGTTTTCAGGGGCCTCGATGGATGCGCCGCGATGGGCGACAATATGGGGAATCTCGATCACGGTTCGGACCTTTATATATCGGGTGGCAAATGCGCATGGGACCCGGAAGTTCGTGTTTCACGCGAAACCGTTCTGCCCGGGCCGACGCATCAAATCGGCGTTGCGATTCTCATACGCCTGATGCTTTCTGTAAAAAAGCGAAAATCTTGTGTCGATTTGAACGCAACTCTTTTCATATTCGCACCGAAGTCATTGGACTCCATATCGGATTCCCGCAGCGATCCGATTGTTTTCATCGGTTTTCCGATGTTTCACAACCGTTTCACAGGGGGGGTGTGATGTTCTTCGATTAAGGCATATCAATGCAAAACCCCGGAAAGACCAGTGTTTGTGCGGACCGTTTCGGGGGTGAAAAAAACAATCTGCAAAAATCTCCGAAAAACTTCAAAAAAGGTGTTTACAGGTCCGGCGAGGGGCCCTATAACCCGCCTCCACCGACGGGGTGCGGCGCTGGTTAGACGGCGACGCGGACCAGGAGGTAGAGGGCTACGGCTCTAGAGTTCTTTGACATTGTTGATCAGTAGGAAGGGATGCGCGGGCAGCGTTATGGCGCAAAAGTCTGTGCATCCTGGAGACGACGGACCGGTTTGGTTTAGGCCAGATTGGTTTGTGGTAA